>NZ_JADJJX010000001.1:0-1200000 GCF_016706325.1 Methanothrix sp.
TAGAGCATTGATATGTGAGAATCATGGGCGTTGATTTGGGGAGCTGCTGGATAGAAGAAGATAGAGATCCGTGATCTCTCCGGCCGGTGGGTAGCAATAGATGCCTTCAATACCCTCTATCAGTTCTTATCATCATCCGGCAGAGGACGGCACCCCTCTCATGGACCGCCAAGGAAATGTGACCTCTCATCTACTGCAGGCCGCTGTACCGCACCGCCAACCTGATTGAGGCCGGGGTGAAGCTGGCATTCGTCTTCGATGGCGAGCCCTAAGCTTCAAGGCACAGACTCTGGCTTGGGATCGGAGGGCAGGGATAAAGCGGCCTCAGCCTGGGAGGAGGCTCAGTCAGGAGAGGATGGATTCAAATATGCTCAGGCCGCCTCAGGATCAATTCGAGGTAATCGATGACGGGAGAAGGCTCATCCAGGCCATGGGGCTGCCGGTCATCAAAGCTCCTTCCGAGGGAGAGGCCCAGGCCGCTTATATGGCCGCCCGGGGCGATGTGGATTATGCCGGCAGCCAGGACTAGACTCCCTCCTCTTCGGCGCCCCCTGGTGGTGCGCAACCCTGCCATCACCGGCAAGAGGAAGCTGCCTAAGAAAAATGTCTTCGTGGATGTGCAGCCGGAGGTGATCGATCTGAAGGAGGGGCTGGCCAATCTTGGAATAACCCATAAGCAACTGGTGGAGATCGGCATTATGTGCGGCACCGACTACAATGCCGGCCTGGAGAGGGTGGGGCCCAAGACCGCTCTGAAGCTCATCCGGAGAGGGAGATTTGGAGAGCATCCTCCCTGGAAAGGGAGGGAGAGCATGGCTGAGCTGGGGAGATCAGGGAATTCTTCCTCTCGCCCCGGTCACAGACAGTATGAGATCGCCTGAGAAGGCCCAGAGTGGATGAGATCGCATCCTTTTTGGTGGAGGAGAGGGACTTCGACCACGAAAGGGGGGAAGACCGCCAGAAGGCTGGAGGAGGTCTACAGAAGTGGACAGAGCACCCTCGATCGCTGGTTCTAGCGGAGCGATCGCGATCGGAGGTGACAGCGAGCTGGGATACGGGCTGGATCTAAAGAGGGCGATCGAGCTGATCAAGAGGTCTCAAGCCAGGAGGGTGGGCCTGCAGGCTCCTGAGGGGCTGAAGAGGGCTCTGCCCAAGGCCGCCTCCCGGATCGCAGAGGAGACGGGAGCAGAGGTGCTCATCTCCGCAGACCCCTGCTACGGGGCCTGCGACGTGGACATGAGGCTCTGCCAGGAGGTGGAGCTGCTCTTCCATCTGGGTCATGCAGGCCTGGGAGAGGAGCCGGAGGGTCGTCTTCCTGGAGGCGAGAATGAATGAGGATCTTGGAGAGGTGGCAGAGAAGGCGGTCGCCCAGCTCAGGTCAAGGCATGTGGGCGTCGCCAGCACCGTTCAGCATATCCACAGGCTGGATTCTGCTTTGCAGGCTTTGGCCGGAGCACGGAATAGAGGGCATGTGGGCCCAGCATCAGGAAGGATCAGGTATCCCGGCCAGGTACTGGGGTGCTGCTATATCACTGCCCGGACCCTCCTTGGAGACAGTCCTGTGGATGATCCCATAGAGGAGTTTCTGTTCATCGGCACAGGCCAGTTTCATCCCCTGGGAATCGCCCTGGCCACAGGAAAGAGGGTGATAGCAGCAGATCCGGTCTCAGGCGAGGTCTCCGAGATCGATCCCGATCCCATGCTCAGGAGGCGTTTCAGAGCCATCTCTAAAGCCTCGGAGGTCAAGGAATTTGCCGTCCTCGTCTCTAAGAAGCCCGGTCAGAGGAGAGTGGAGCTTGCAGAGAGGATGATGGCTCTGGGCAAGGCTCATGGCCGGAATATGTATCTGGTCTATATCGACAATATCGAGCCGGAGCTGCTGCTCAATTTAGGGGTGAAGGCCGCAGTCTCCACCGCCTGCCCACGGGTGGCGCTGGATGATGCTGCCAAATACAGAATTCCCATTCTCACCCCGCCCGAGTTCGAGGTTCTGCTGGGGGAGAGGTCTTGGGAGGAATACCAGTTTGATGAGATCGATGAGATCGATGTTAACCGATGTTGATCGATGTTAATCGATGTTGATCGATGTTGATCGATTTTGATCGATGTTGATCGATGTTGATCGATGTTGATCGATGAGATCGATATGCTGCAGAGAGTTTTTGGTCCGCCCTGGGATAATGCCTGCCGTCTCCCGGGGCCTCTCTCCCCTTCAGGGCCAATGGGGCATGGCTGCATAGACCAGTGATATTGAGCCCAGAGGAAGGCAGGCGGGTTCATGCAACAAATATTTATAATTGTATATCAATAAAAAATTTCACCCTCCTTCATTCTATGCGCGACGGAAGAGAACAGATCCCAAATCAGGTGCCCTGATGATATAATACGTACCTATGATTCCAGAACCCTTTTAAAGAAGGTTGGTCGTGCTTTCGCTCTGGCATATTGAAACCGTCATACCTGACCGGGCACCCATAAGGCATGAAAATAATAAAACCAAGGCACAAAGGCGTTTCCGAAGAGATCAATCACATGCAAGAGAGATCGCATCGATACGCCAGGCCTATTTTCGTATCAGTTACCACTATATGCATCCCTGCAGACGGCCAGGCCGGTGGCTGAATTGATGAATGATATGAGGCGCTGGCATTGTAAATCAGGCCCTGGAAAATGGTAATCCAAAGCGTTTTTATATGCCTTTGTACCCTGCTGTATTCCAACTGACTATGCTGCTAAAGGACTGCAGGACTCATTGGGCGAATCACAATCCAGGATTGATCCATTTTATTAATGCATAGCAGGAGTGGGGTGGAGAGTTTGGTGGGGAGATCACAGCTATATTGCCGGCCTACAATGAGGAGATATCAAGAGTAGCATTGTCCTGCGCACGCTCAAATACGCAGACCGGGTTATTGTGATAGATGACGGCAGCCTGGACCGTACCGCAGAGGTTGCCGCCCTGGCAGGGGCTCAGGTGCTACGCCATAAAGGTCAACCTTGGAAAGGGAGCAGCTCTCCAAGACGGGCTTCTCCTCCCTCAATGGCGATGCAGTCATTGTCACCATAGACACCGATGGGCAGCATGATCCAGCCGACATCCTCGCCTCGTGAATCCCATCCTGCAGGGAGAGGCGGATATGGTTAACGGCAGCCGCTATCTCAATGGAAATAAGAAGGATACGCCCGTATACCGGCGAATAGGTCAAAGAGTGCTGGATGTGGCCACGAATATTGCAGCGGCCTCTCGATAACCGGATACTCAGAGCGGATTTCGAGCTTTTGCCGGCGGACCAGGGCATATTCCGTTTCAATCAGAAGGGGCTGGCCCTAGAGAGCGAGATGCTGGCCGATGCTGCTGCCGCAGGCCTGCGCATCCAGGAGGTGGAGATCGGGGTGCGCTACGATGTGAATGGCTCCTCAGAGAACCCGGTAGCCCACGGGGTTAGAGTCCTGGTTAATGTTCTCAGGACATGCAGTTGAGAAAGCCGCTCATCTGCTTCACCGTTCCCGGCTCTCTTATGGCAGGGGCGGGCATACTGATGGCCCTGGAGTTCCTCAGATCCTTCGTTCACGGCGGCGGCATGCAGTATGGCCCGACCATGATCATGATCCTGCTCACCCTGTTCGGATCCTTTATGGCCTTGACAGGGATCATTCTTCATATCTTATCAATGGTTATGCATGAGTTCAAGAGGGAGCTGATTGCACAGGGAGGATTGAGAAGGGAGGGAAAGGCTTGAAACCAGCTCCGATAAGAGCGCTGCGAGGAGGTATGCAGGGCATATGAATGGATTAGCCAGTATAATAATAGTTCTTTACAATAGCAGTTATTATCTTGAAGCATGCATTGATTCCATCATGGCACAGAATTACCCTCATGAGATCATTGCCATCGATAATAATTCTACCGATGACAGTTGTCGTATCTTAAGAGAGAAATACCCCAATGTCAGATTGATTGAGAGCAGGGAGAATGTCGGCTACGGGGCAGGGAATAATGAGGGGGTTAAACATGCAAATGGCGAATACATCGTGGTGCTCAATCCAGATACCATAGTGGAGGGGCGATGGCTGCAGGAGCTCATCAAGCCCTTAAAAAGTGGGGACAAAATCATCACCACACCAAAAATCCTGACCTATAATGGCGAGGTTATCAATACCTGTGGAGCGATAAATCACTTTTCCGGCCTCTCTTTTACCAGAGGATTGGGTGATACATCAAGCACGCAATCTTGCCAAGAGCATATCAGCGGCTTCTCTGGATGCTCATTTGCCATCAGGCGGGAGCACTATATAAGCCTGGGCGGTTTTGATAAAAGTTTTTTTATGTATAATGAGGATGCCGATTTTTCCTGGAGGGCCAATCTCAATGGATTCAAAATCCTGTACATACCTTCATCTGTGGTCAGGCGACTATATATTAAAAATGACGCCCAAAAATTCTATCATCTGTAGAAGGGAAGATATACGATATTGAGAAAATATCTATCCACCAATTGCCTGCTGATGCTTGTTCCTTCACTATTGATTACGGAGTTGCTGACCTTTGGCTTTGCCTCAAGGCAGGGTGCAGAGTATTTATATAATAAGCTCCTGGCAATGTTGCATGGACTGACCGGCGAGATAACACCAGTTAAGGGAAATTCTCATCTGCTGATCAGCTCATTATATGATAAGATTCCTGATGACCAGTTGACCAGATACAGGCTGGATGTCCTTTTCATAGGCCTTTGTAATACAATATATATTTGGAATTATGCATTATTGAAGGCAATGAGAATGTCATATCAGAAGAGGATAGAGAGCAGACTGCTACAGATATCAGATCGACTGCTCCATAGTCCAGTTGATTGATGTGAAGAGGATATACTTTATTGCTGCTATTGCATCATACATTTATATTCTATTGCATTTTAACAGTTCGATAGATGCCTTTGCACCTTCAAATAAGTGCAGTGGATGAGACGATAAAAGAGGATTTCTGCTGGATGCTTATAGAAATACCGTTCCCACCTTTCACATATTGGGCTCTCAACTGGCACTGATGCTGGGAAAGGATTGCAGCTTTCTATTATTTTCGCCGCTTCAGCTCATCCCCTATGCAACGCTCTTCTTTTTATTGATGTTGAAGCTCTCCGATAGCTATTTTCTGGCAGGCCTGGCATCGCTCACCGAGTTGACGACAGGGTATGCCGGGACCCAGAGGATCTTCTTCTGGCTGCATGGCATAGGGAAGTATATTATATTTTGCTTTATTGATACTATTTCTTCTGATGTTTTCTGAAAAGAACAGATCAGTCTGGCAGCATCACCTGATGGCAGTGATAATCGGTATATCCCTGGTATTTACATCATATGATGTCATCTTCACCTTTTTGTTATTTTTATCATCATTTGTAATATATCTGATAATAATCAATAAACCGAGGCATCCATTCAGAGCCAATCTCGATTGCAGGTCGGAGCAATCTATCAAATTGTTGATTTTATTGACCATTGTTGAGCTGGGACTCACTGAATTTGTTTATAATAATTTTATTCATGCATTAAAATCGACCGACTCTTTCACAACATCTGTGCTGGATAAATTCCTGTTATCCTACTTTGCTACCAGCATCCAGGATAATATTCTAAAAGATATATCTTCATTATCCGCAGGGCATAACCCTATACGGTTATATTAAATATGGCATTCTCCTCGCCTTCCTCATTTTATTTCTAATTTATTTTTATCTCATTGCCTGAGATGAGACATAGAATAGAGCCCATATTTATACTATCAATACTCTCATCCATGGTGATCTGGGCATTCATTCGCCTGATGATCGGGCATGTGGAGATTGGTTTCTTTACTACCCCGCCATCTTCAGCATAGCCTGGATATTCAGGAATGGAGGATCTTTCAGGAGATGGGCGGCTGTTGGCGTAATCATTCTATTGGCCCTGAATCCTGTCTATCACTTCATGATATATAACGGGGAGCTCTCCAATAAGGATGTAGATAAATTTAGTTACTTAAATCTCCCGCTATCATGGATCAGAGAGGAGAGTAGCGGAGAACTGATAAGGGGAGATGAACTTACAAAGAACTTCTATCTAATGTCATTCAGAACTCAGGACTTTCAGACCCTCGATGAGAATGATGTGGCCTTCCTTTTGAATAGAAGTAAATATAATACAAATAATTATTTTATAATAAATGAAAATTTGAATGTCATAGATATAGTCAACTGGATACAGATTGAACCCTGGAGGCACTTCAGTGGAGTACTGGATTGTAATAAAAGGATATCCAAAATTTTAGATTCGGAAAAAATCCTTATTTATATGAGGGCGCGATGAAGAAAAACATATGGCTCTATCAAAGAGAGCGACGACTATAATATCATGATATGAGCTGCAGACTGCCGACCTCAGAGGAATTCGCACAGACTATAAATATCGGCTTGAAAATGGGGACTGGAACTGGCGGCTTGGATAATAAATTACCAGAGGCTATAGAATGAATGATCACTGGAGCAAGAAAAAGGTATTGGTAACAGGGGCAGGGGGCTTTATAGGAAGCCATCTGATCGAACGTCTTGTGGATTTGGGTGCTGATGTCACCGGCTTTGTGAGATATAACTCCAGGAATGATTGGGGATTGCTGGAGATAATCCCTCAACATAGGCTCGATTCACTGCAGGTCGTCTCTGGGGATCTTATGGATTTTGATGCTGTATCCAGTGCAGTCAAAGATGTGGATATCATATTCCACCTGGGTTCATTGATCTCAATCCCTTACTCATATAATAGGCCCAGGGATACAATCGAGAATAATATTTTGAGCACTTTAAATATTTTAACTGCGGCAAGGGATCAGGGGGTGGAGAAAGTTGTCCATACATCTTCCAGCGAGGTATATGGCACAGCATTATATGTGCCTATCGATGAGAAGCATCCCCTTCAGGGTCAGTCCCCCTACTCTGCCAGCAAGATCGGAGCAGATAAAATAGCAGAGAGCTTCTACTGCTCCTTTGACCTGCCTGTGGCAACGATCAGGCCCTTCAACACCTATGGACCGAGGCAGTCTGCAAGGGCGATAATACCGACGATAATCACCCAGGCCATAGAGAATGAGAAGATACTGCTGGGATCCCTGTCTCCGACGCGGGACTATACCTATGTCAAGGATACTGTAGATGGATTCATCAAGGTAGCGGAGTCGGGCAGCTCAATTGGAGAGGTCATCAATATCGGATCTAATTTTGAGGTATCCATGGGAGAGCTGGCAGAGAAGATCGCAATCCTCTTGAATAAGAGAATAAGCATAATCCAGGACCCCTCCCGGGTCAGGCCTCTGAAAAGCGAGGTACAGAGATTATGGTGCGATAATGCAAAGGCCAAGAGATTGCTTGATTGGGAGCCGGAGGTCTCACTGGAGGAGGGGCTGCAGGAGACGATAGACTGGATGAGAGAGAATAAGGGCTGGTCAAATTAGTGAGATGCTAGGAGAAGAGATGAAAGCTGTGATCCTTGCCAGGGGCTGGGCACCAGGCTGAAGCCCTATACCACTGTCTTTCCCAAACCCCTCATGCCCATTGGAGAGTCCCCAATCCTGGAGATAATTATCAGGCAGCTGAAGGCCAGGGGCTTTGATGAGATCACCCTGGCAGTCGGCCACCTGGCGGAATTGATAATGGCCTTCTTCAATGATGGCAGCAAATACGGACTGAAGATAGACTACTCAAGGGAGGAGAAGAAGCTTGGGACGGCAGGAGGGCTGGGATTATTAAAAAATAGGCTGAAGGATGATTTTCTGGTGATGAACGGGGATGTCCTGACCAGCCTGGATTTTTCTGAGTTCCTGGCATTTCACAAGAGGACCGGCTCCAAGGCAACCATAGCCCTCAATCAAAGGCATGTTGATATCGATTTTGGAGTGATTGAGCTGGACTCTGACCGGAGGCTGAGAGGCTATACAGAGAAGCCCAGGATCGATTATCTGGTGAGCATGGGAGTTTATGCATTCCATGAGAGCATACTGGAATATATACCTGCTAACTCATATCTGGATATCCCTGACCTGATGAAGAGGCTGCTTGCTGATGGAGAGACGGTGAACGGCTATATCCATGAAGGATACTGGCTGGACATAGGACGGCCGGATGATTATGAAAAGGCCAATGAAGATACAGAGAATATATACAGAGAGCTAGGGGTCAGCATCGATGGGACTTAGCGAGAAGACGATATTGATCACAGGAGAGGAGGGCTTTGCCGGCAGGCATCTGCTCCATGCTCTTAAGAGGCTGAATTCATCGATGGTGTCGCTGAAGGATCAAAATGGAAAGAGGGTTGACATAAGAGACAAGGATCTGATCAGGGGAAGGAGAAGAGAGCTGGAGGATATTGATATCGTATATCATCTGGCAGCGAGGACGGCTGTGAACTCATCCTATGAGAGCCCCCATGCCACCTATGAGACAAATGTCCTCGGCACTTTAAACATGCTGGAGCTCTGCCGGGAGAGGTCGTGGTGAGGGATCCCGAGCCGAAAAGGGATTTCGTTCACATAACAGATATGGTGGATGCATATATCAAAGGAGGCGAATACCAGGGCGACTTTGATATATTTAATATTGGATATGGAAAGAGCTATAGCGTGAAGGAGATAATAGAGAAGATCATCTCAATATATGGATCGAATATCAAAGTGGCCTATGAGGGAGAGAGGCGGAAGAACGAGATAATGGATTGCTATGCAGACACAGCAAAGGCAAGAGCCACACTCGACTGGAGGCCCCTCATCAGCATAGATGAAGGCTTGCAGATGATGGTGGGGAATCCATGAAGATAGCCATCGTCTGCTCTCATGGGGGACACCTCACTCAGATGTTATATCTAATGGATGCATTTAAAGGAAACGATATCATTGTAATCACCTATGACTCCAAGAGAACAAGGGAGCTGGAGCAAAAAAAATATCTGATGGAGAATATTGGATATAATCCATTGAAGATGCTCTCGGCAGCCATTCTCTTTCTCAGGGCCTTCAGGGAATACAGGCCCGACCTCATAGTCAGCAATGGATCTGAAATTGCCATTCCCGCGCTTTACATTGGAAAGCTCTTCGCCGCCAAGAGCATCTTCATCGAGAGCTGGGCGAGGGTGAGCAATCCCTCGCTTACAGGCAGGATTGTGTATCCTGTGGCTGATCACTTCCTAGTCCAATGGCCCCAATTGCTCTCTAAGTATGGAAAAAAGCGGTTTATGAAGGGGCAATAATATGATCTTCGTCACTGTAGGCATGCATAATCAGGGATTTGATAGGCTCATAAAAAAATGCGATCTCATCGCCGGAGAGACGGACGAAAAGATGATTATGCAAAAAGGATGTACAAGTTACTGCCCAGAAAATGCTGAATCATTTGATTTTGCCAGCTATGAGGAGATCTTAAGCCTGATCAGACAATCCCGCATAGTGATCACCCATGATGGGGCGGGCTCGATTCTCAACTGCCTTCTCAATAAGAAGATCACAGTCGTAGTTCCAAGGCTAAAGGAGTTCAATGAATGCAAGTATGAGAATAAACTGGATCTGGCTTTGGAATTAGAGAAGCAAAATAAGATCCATCTAATCAGAGATATCGATCAGCTCAATTTGAAGCTGATAGAGGATTTAAAGACCATCGGGAGGATGGAGGATTCAAAGGCTATCGGGAGGATGGAGGATTCAAGGCCATCGGGATGATGGAGGATTTAAAGACCATCGGGAGGATGGAGGATTCAAAGGCTATCGGGAATTTCGAGTCTAAAAATAACCTATTAATAAACATTAAAAAATATATAAAAATCTGATTTTAGGAATTGAGGTGTGAAATGCCCGAAAAAAATAATCTCCTGGCTATAACCCCAGCATATAATTATTTTGTCAAAGATCAGATAGAGTCCATATCAAGCAATTTTAATTCCATTGATGTCTTCGTGTACCATAATCCGATAACGGAAATATCCAATTACCTGCCCATTCATGAATTGAGCCTCTTTACCAAGAGATCGCTGATAGAGTATTCCGGCAAGCCGGAGAATGTATCAGTCATGGCAGTGCCGGCCTTTTTCATTCCCATTGATCGCCAATACAGCCAGTTAGGCCAGAGGCACTACCAAAAAATTTTAAAGATAGTTGAGGAGAGGAAGCTGCAGCCGGACCTGATTCATTCTCACTTCCTCTGGACCTCCGGCTATGTAGGCGCCCGGCTCAAAGAGAGGCTTCAGGTACCGCTGATAGTCTCAGGATATGGATATGATCTGTATGATCTGCCATTCAAGAGCCCTGCCTGGAAAGAGAGGATCAGGTGCATATTGAACGACTCGGACTGCATAATAACCGTCAGCGGTAGTCTGGCCGAATGTGCAAAGAGGCTGGAGGTGAAAAGGCCAGTGGAGGTCTTGCCAACAGGATACGATAGCAAACGCTTCTATCCCCGTGACCGGGAGGCATGCAGAAGGAGATTGGATCTGCCCCTGAACAAGAGGATAATCCTATCCATAGGAAGCCTGGTTAAGGTCAAGGGGCACATGAACCTCATCCATGCCATCGATGAGCTGGAGGGCAGAGCGAAAGATATTTTATGCATAATCCTGGGAGAGGGAAATCTCAGAAATGAGCTGCAGAAGGAGATAAAAAGGTGCGGCCTGGAAAAGGTGGTATGGCTGGTCGGAAGGAAACCCAGGGAGGAGCTGCCATTGTGGATAAATGCCTGTGACATATTCGTCCTCGCAAGCCTGAATGAGGGGAATCCCACAGTGATGTTTGAGGCCCTGGGCTGCGGCATACCTTTTATCAGCACAAATGTGGGCGGGGTCTCAGAAATAATAACCTCCAATGAATATGGCCTCATATGCCAGAGCAATGATAGCACAGACTTATGCAATAGGATCTTTGAGGCACTGAATAGGGAATGGAATAGAGATGCCATCCTCAATCATGCACTGGATTATGAATGGAATAAGCAAAAAGAGAATCTCATGGAGATCTATAAGAGATATATGTAGCTGATCTGGGCATTGGGTTATGGAAGAGGGAGTCTGCCTGGCTGCCCGGCGGCATTTGAGGCATATGATGCAGACCCTAACAAATTTTAATACATGAAGTGATTATTTCGAGGACTACTATGTGTGGTATCAATGGTTTTAATTGGAAGGACGAATATTTAATTGAGAGGATGAACTCCAGTCTGAGACACAGAGGTCCGGATGATGAAGGGGTCTATGCCGATGAAGAGGTCTCACTGGGCCACCTGCGCCTCTCCATCATCGACCTGTCCAAAAACGGCCATCAACCGATGTCTGACGATCAGAGAAGATTTTATATAATATACAATGGTGAGGTTTACAATTACAGGTTGCTGCGAGAAGAGCTTGAATCACTGGGATATTCATTCAAATCAAAGACAGATACAGAGGTGGTATTGTATTCCTTCATTCAGTGGAAGGAAGGATGTCTGGAGAGGTTCAATGGAATGTTCGCCTTCGTTATATACGATTCCGCAAACAAGAGGCTTTTTTTAGCAAGAGACCATGTGGGAATCAAACCACTGTACTATCATTTTGACAGAGATCATAAAAAATTTTTATTCTCCTCAGAGATACCGCCACTGCTGGAGCACAAAATCAATACAGCACCAAACAAAAAAATAATAAAGGATTTCTTGCTGTATAATATAACCGATCATACTGAGGAGACATTCTTTGAGGGGATAATGAAGATCCCCAGAGGATGCTATGCCACCTTCGATCTCACGCAATGTGAATTGGATATAAAGGAATGGTATAATATAGAATATGAAGAAAAATTTGCTGGAACATATGAAGAGGCGATATCCACATTCAAGGATTTGATCGAGGATAGTGTGAATATCAGGCTGATCAGTGATGTTCCAGTGGGCACATGCCTGAGCGGGGGAATTGATTCATCGACTATAGCCTGTCTGATAGACAAGAGCATGAAGATAAAGACCTTCTCTGCAGTATACGAAGGCTTCGAAAGAGATGAATCAAAATATATATCAATTGTAGCAGAGAGGACGGGCATGGAAAATTACAGGACCCAGCCCACACCGGAGAGGCTGCAGAAGGATTTATTAAGGATTGTCAAATTGATCGCCGAGCCTTTTCCATCAGCCTCCATCTATGCTCAAAATTGCGTGCAGGAGCTGGCCAAGGGCAATGGGGTCACTGTGGTGCTGGACGGCCAGGGGGCGGATGAGCTCCTGGCTGGATATCACTATTTTCTGGGTTTTTATCTAGTCGATTTATTAAAGACTTTTAAGTTTAAGAGGCTTGCTTCCGAATGCCTTAATTTAATCAAGGGGAGAAATTATCAGATTGGCATCCAGTTCTCATTATACCTCATGCTACCATATATACTAAGGAAAAATATTTTTTTGCACCAATCACTCCTCTCCAGAGAGTTGAGGAGCGACTCCATTGCCCCCACAGAATACTTCAGGAATTTTTCAAATTGCAGATCCCTGGGCCAGTCACTGCAATTTCATCTGCTGTACCGGCTAGAGCAGCTACTGAAGTGGGAAGACAGAAATTCGATGGGAAATCAGACTGAGTCACGTGTCCCTTTCCTCGATTACAGGATAATTGAGTTCGTTTCCGGGTTGCCTGATGAGTACATAATCAGAGAGGGAAAGACCAAGGCGCTGCTAAGGGATGCAATGACCGGCATCGTGCCCCTTGAGATCCTGGAAAGAAGGGATAAGATCGGATATGAAACCCCGGAAGCTGACTGGCTGAGGAGGGAGGGTTTCCAGAGGCTCTTGGAGGATTGGTTCTTGGAGGATGAACCCCTCTGCAGAGAGTACATCGATGTGAGAAAGCTGCGCCAGCAGATAAATGGGCATGTGTATAGAAATAAAAATCATGCACGAAATCTATGGAAGGCCATATTCCTGGAGGCCTGGCTTAAAATCTTCTTCTCTCAGATGGCCTGACATGCAGCAGAGCCTGCTAAATGGCAAAAATCACTGCCGGGGCCAGGCCATCCTTAAGATGTCTGCCTCTTTTCGTATGAGCCCCGGTGAATTTGAGGCTCATCTCTCCTCAGGAGACTGAATTGGCTCTAATTCAGACATTTGGAAATCCAAATCCATGTGAACCCTGGTGGTTCAGCTTTCCCTCTAGAATCATCGACCCGACGGCGGAGGAGTAACAGTAGAGGAGGTTTAGGGTCGTGCCCGGGGCGCAGTCTATTGTATGCCTGGCAGGGATGAATACCGTTCCGATAAGGGTTGCGCTGGCTGTGCTGGGCTCGATGCCCCGGAGATAGGCACAGGCATATGAGGCATTTAGCGCCCCGCCGCGCATAGTTGCCGTCGCCGATCCCAGCACATGCAATGCATAAAAGCCATCCAGGATGCAGTTCTCCAGGGTTATTGCTGTAGGGCCATCGGAATCGGCATCAATATAGGATGCCCCCCCATAGGAGCTGGCTTTCTTCCGGTCTGATTTGAAGATGGACTCCTTGATATGGATGCCAGTCGAGCTATGGATCAATAGGCCATATGCATTCGGGCTTGCAATGCAATCCATATTTACCCCGGACATCTCCAGATCGTTTATGCACCAGATGGTGAGAGGAGAGGCGATGCAAGAGAGGTCCTTTATGACAATATGATCCTTACCTCGGGTTTGATAATCGTCATTCCCGTGCACTGTGAGGCCGGTTTTGCAATATTCAAAGACACAATCAGAGACCACAGTGTGCTGAGCAGTATCAAGGAGTATGCCCTCCAGGCTGCAATTTCTGGCAACGACATTGGTGATGGAGGAGTACGACTCCGATCCGCCCCCGTTGTTTCCCAGATACAAGCCCGTCCCATATGAGTTCCTGAACTCGAGGTTGTAGTACTTGCCCCCGGACCTGGCGCTGCCGGTCAATATCAGCGATGCCCCATCCTTGTACCATTGACCCTGATCGTCCCTGTTGCCATCCAGGGTCATATTGGCAACAGTGAAGGCCGTGAATCCCGGATCAACAGAACCAGTTGCCCGATTGAGGATCATCGCTACGGGATGGTCGAGATAGAACTGGTTCGGCTTCAATTTCAGCACAGTTATACCGGCCCCATAACCGAAGATATGGACGTTCTTGCCCTCCAGTATTGGGATGCAGACCCAGAATGGATTTGTATCCCCATCATCCAGATAAAATAAAGTATCTGCACTGAGTTTGTACTCCCCGCCGGAGATCAGGACATTGCCATTATTGGGGACGGAGTCTATGGCCTCCGTCAATACACGCGAGTCATCAGTCCCAGCCACACCACTGGTGATTTCATGCCCTTCGACATCTTTGGCGACGATCTTATTTCCCTGAATAGATACAATGGCAGAATATATAATATTGTTTAAATCTTCTGCTCCCGATTTCTCTGAGAATGATCCCATTTGATAGTCCTCCTAATGCAATTATATTTACACCGATCTGTACCGTCATCAACCTTCTCCTGGCGGGGCGCAAGTGAACAATGCATAGCTCAACCCCAAACAGAACTCAAAGCCATGCATAACCCGATACCATACAGAACTCAAAGCCATGCATAACCCGATACCATACAGAACTCAAAGCCATGCATAAACCGACCCCCGCTAAACTCCGCCCTCAGCCCAGCCCATCAGCAGACTCCTCCCGCATCACACTTCTTCCTTTCCGATCCTGCCAGTTGAAGGGACCAGCAGGCATACTTGCCATCCCCTGGATTATATTATCTACCGATAAATCCCATATAAATAACTTTTTAATTTTTTGATTTGCGTTATGAATAATTTCCCAATATCCGGCTTTGTCCTTGCACGGCCATTGCATGAATATATTTATATATCTCGATCAGATAGCTGATCAGTGATACAGAATATCCCAGATCTGGCCGATGATGCCCGTCAATGGCCTGGAATCCAGTCATGAGCCTCAATCCACTCCGTTATCTGAGCTGCAGAACGATTGCAGGAATGGCCAGAGACAGTCTGTATAGAACCTCCTTTTTCATGGCCTTCTCCAACATCATAAGTGCTGCTTGTGGCTTCCTCTTCTGGATCATCGCCGCCCGCCTCTATACAGTGCAGGAGGTGGGCCTGGCAACAGCCCTCATCTCCTCTCTTGCCCTCGTCGTGCTCTTCGCAGCTTTGGGCTTTGACTCATCCGTAATCCGTTTCCTGCCTCTGGAGGACAAAGGAAAGGTCATAAGCACCAGCCTTATTGTTACCGCCGGGGCCTCAATCCTCGTCGGCGGGATCTACATCCTGCTGGCCAGGGTTCTGACCCCGGCCATGACTCTATGGCAGGAGCCTGGGTACTCCCTGGCCTTCATTCTGATAGCTCTCCTGAACTCAATAGCTGTAATGGGCGGATATGTCTTCGTGGCGGATAGAAAGGCCGATCTCTTCCTCCTGCAAAGCCTCATACAGGCAATTCGGATCCCCGTCCTCTTCCCTCTCACCCTCCTGGGCACCTTGGGGATCTTCGCTGCCATAGGCCTGGGTTATCTGGCCGCTGCCATCCTCTGCCTGGCGAAGATTCATATGGCGATATCTCCGATCAGAAGGCGGGTGGACGGGGAGTTCATCCGCAGCTCCTTTCGCTTCTCCTCTTTGAACTACCTCTCCAGCCTTCTTTATGCCGCACCTACCCTTATCATGCCCATATTGGTGCTCAGCCTGCTTGATGAGGCCGAGGCGGCAAAATACTATATCGCCTTCGCCCTGGGCACCTTGGTGCTTATCATTCCCAGCTCATTTGGAACCTCTCTTTTTGTAGAGGGAAGCCATGGCAGTGGGCTCAGAAGAAGCGCCCTGCGAGCAGGGGGGGCAAGCCTGATGATCATGCTCCCTGCTGTATTGGTGCTATTTTTCTTCGGCGACTTCCTTCTGGGGCTGCTCAAAGGGGAGTACATAGAAGCCTTCGGCCTTCTGAGAATCATCGCCCTCTCCAGCTTTCCAGTGGCCTGCTATTCATTATTCATCCCCATCCAGAATGTGAGGATGAGGGTGGAGAGCATCCTGAAGCTCAATGCCGTCAGGTGCTTTCTCCTCCTTGGATTGAGCTATGCTCTGGTGAGCAGGTTCGGCATCCTGGGAGCAGGATATGCCTGGATGGCAACCTATCTGGTCATCGTTTTATGGGTGGGCCGGGTGGCGCTGAGGGAGAGATGGCTGTGAAGGCGATGCAGACAGAAGGCCATGGATCAGGTGGAGAAATAAGCAGTGATTTAAAGGCCGGTGATTCAAAAACCATCGGTGAGAATCAAATAAATCGGACCAGGAAGCACTGAGCAATGTACGATATCAGCTATGAGCTATGGCTGGAGATGGTGGAGCGTGTTGCCTCTGAGTATGCCCCTCTCTTCTCCATTATGCATGAGGCAGCAAGAGAGATCCCCCTCTCCCGTGCTCTGATAGAGAAATTGAAGAGCAATAAAAGGGTGAAGCTATCAAATGACCCATGGCAAATCTGGCTTCAGATCGATCTGATCGAGGATGATATCGGCGGCTTCAGAGTCTATCTGATGGCCTGTGTAAAGAGAGATGCTATGGAGGGGCTGATGCAATTGACAGCAGAAGAGCAGGGGATCACCCAGGAGGAGATTCGGGCCTTTGAGGTTGAACACGGCCTGGATATGCTGGGGGATGTCCTGGAGCAGATCGAGGATGGATACGATATCCTGCCGGAGATAATAGGAGAGAGCATCATATTTTCCTTAGTGATATTCGATAGCCAGGATATAGATGACAGCAAGGGAAATGACATATTCTGGAGCGAGCAGACTTATACAAATTAGGCCAGCAGGCGCCTGGATGAAAGGCATAAAGATGATAATTGGAATCGATCCTGATCTAGCATCAATTCAATCCCTCTTCAGCATCTTTTCAGCATCTCTTCTCAGCATCTCTTCAGCATCTCTTCAGCATCTCTTCAGCATCTCTTCAGCATCTCTTCAGCATCTCTTCAGCATCTTTTCAGCATCTCTTCTCAGCATCTCTTCAGCATCCCTTCTCAGATGGCCATGCCTCTTCAAGATCTGGGCGATCTCCCCTTTCTGCACCGGCTTTGATATATAGTCGTCCATCCCGGCCTCAAGACATTTTTCTCTGTCCCCGGGTAATGCATATGCTGTGGTGGCTATGATCCTGGGCCCTTTGGCCAGCCAGCGCCTTCTTATCTCCTCTGTAGCCTGCAAGCCGTCCATCTCAGGCATCCTCACATCCATGAATACTATGTCATAGGGCCGCCGTTCCAGCAAATCTATCACCTCCCTGCCATCGGCCACAGCATCCGGCCGGTAGCCCATCCTCTTGAGCATCTCCACCATGACCTTCTGGTTGGAGGGGTTGTCCTCTGCCACCAGAATCCTCAAGGGGGAGTATTCTGCTGCCTCCACCGGGCCATCCGGTGCCCTGGCAGTGGATGCTGCTCTGTGCTTTGAATCTGGGACAATCTCGCAATCCACTGTGAAGCAGAAGACCGAACCCCTTCCCGGAGTGCTCTCCGCCCAGATCCTGCCTCCCATCAGCTCCACCAAGCTCTTGCTGATGGCCAGGCCCAGACCGCTCCCCTCATATCTGCTGCTCATAGTGCTGTCCAGCCGGCTGAAGGGCAAAAAGAGCATCCCCATCTTCTCAGATGGTATGCCAATCCCGGTATCTTTGACTGCAAAGGAGAATCTATGCTTCAAGGGCTGTCCTTCGACCGGCTCAGAGAAGACAGATACCGATACCTCTCCAGCATCTGTGAACTTGACGGCATTGGAGAGGAGGTTGATCAGGATCTGCCGCAGCCTGCCATTATCCCCGATTATGACCTCGGGGGTTGCATGGCCTATGGTCTGGCTCAGCCTCAGCCCCTTCTTATCAGCTTCCACCGCCACCATCTCCATGGACTCCGAGAGCAGACTGCTGATGGTGAGAGGATTGAGATTGATGCTCATCCTCCTCTTCTCCATCTTGGAGAAATCCAGGATATCATTGATAAGGGCGAGCAGGCTCTCTCCGCTGGTCCTGATCCTCTCTATAAAGTCCCTCTGTTCGCCCGATAGATCCTCTTCCAGGAGAAGGCTGGAGAAGCCGATCACTGCATTCATGGGCGTTCTCAGCTCGTGAGACATGCTCGCCAGGAAGGTGGCCTTGGCCTCGACTGCTGCTTCTGCATCCTCTTTGGCCCTCAGCAGATCGGCCGTCCTCTCCTGTACCCTCAGCTCCAGCTCATCCCTCGACCGGCGCAGCTCCATATCCGCCTTCTTGCGCTCAGTGAAATCCCTGGAGATTCCCCTGAATCCAAGCAGCCTGCCGCAGTCATCGAAGAACGGAACGCCGCTGATCTCCATGAAGATCTGGCGCCCCTGGCCGTCCTGTGCTCTCACCTCCATTCCCGAGAACGCTCCAGGTGATGCCAGCAGATGGGAGAAGGTCTCTCTTGCACCCTGGTTCTCCCGGGCAGGAATGAGATCGAAGATGAACTTGCCAATCATCTCCTCCGGCTTGATGCCCCACAGCCTCTCCGCCTGGGGGCTGCAGTAGGTGTATCTCCCCTGAGAGTCGGTCTCCCAGAGAAAGTCGCTGGTGGTCTCAATCAGCGTCTGATACCTCCTCCGGCTCTCCCTCAGCTCCTCCTCCGCCTGCTTTCGTTCAGTGATATCCCTTATCACCGTCACGCGAAGAGGGAGGCCATCCCGTTCTATGATCCGACCGTGCGTCTCGACGGAGAATGTCGATCCATCCTTTTTAAGGGCAGAGAACTCACTGATGCGCTCGTCGTTGCTCCTCAGAGCCTCAAAAGCAGCATCATACTCCTCGGGGATGAGGAATTTGGTCACATGCGAGCCGATCAGCTCAGAGTGCTCATAGCCGTTGGCCAGGGCAAAGGCCTCGTGGGCCTCCACTATTATGCCATCCACAGCAATGGCGATGCTCTCAAATGCAGTCTCGATGAGAGTGCTGTAGTGATCATCCCTTGCAATCTGATTGGGAGATCCCTTTATCTCCAAAGGATGATGCTCTGCCAGCTGATGGGATGCCTCCTCTTGAATGCCCCCGAGCGCCCGGAGGGCATCATCTAAAACCCTGCCTGCGCGAATGGGATCGTTCAGAGCCCTCTCTTTGATCTCATCTAATTTCCGGCAAACCTCAGACAGCCATTCGGAGTTAGAATTTCCTTCTGCCATAGCACAACCTGCGGGCCCACACTCTATTTGCTGAATGATCCTCTGGGCATGGGCCAAGTTCAACCCTAGTCCTTCATTCTGAATAGATAAAAGCTCGCCCTCCCGGAATTCACCAGCCTCCTCTTAAAGCCGGGCAGATCAGCCACCTCATCCTGCAGGGGGCGGAGGATGATGTCTGCGCCCAAAGCCGCTGCCAGCTCACCTATGGCCAGCTGCATCTCCAGAGGAGGGCGGATGGAGTAGATCAGAGCTGCCCCCTGGTAGATCTCCCAGCGGGGGGCGAAGATGTCATCCTTCTCCACCCGCATCCCATCCAAGAGCCTCTCCTCCCTATCGGTGAGGATGGGGTCCAGGCCCAAATCCAAGAGCATTCGGGCGAGATGGGGGCGATGGCCCACCCCCACCTCCGCCACCCGGCCGGAGTAGTGTTTGGCGATGAATTCTGCCAGATCCCTCTCCGCCGGATCTCCCTTCGCCAGATCCTTCTCCAACTGATCCCCCTTCATCTGATCCTTCCGCCAGATCCCCTTTCATCTGATCCCCTCCGCCTGATCCCTCCGTCTGATCCCCTCCGCCTGATCCCCTCCGTCTGATCCCTCCGCCTGATCCCCTCCGTCTGATCCCCTCCGCCTGATCCCTCCGCCTGATCCCACTTCAACTGATCCCACTTCAACTGATCCCCCTTCAACTGATCCCCCTCCGCCGGCAGCTCAGTCATCTGCATCCATTATGGACGGGATCATTCTTATCTATTGTCGATCGCAATTATTATTAACATATATCACTAATTGATTCAGAGAAAGCAATGAAGGGATAGGGATGGAACTTGATCTAGGGGATACTGTGGATTTTTCAAAATCGGCTGACGGCCTGGGCAGCCCCAGGATACTGGTGATAGGCTGCGGCGGCGCAGGGGGAAACACTATCAGCAGGCTTAAGAGAATGGGCTTTGACGGGGCAAGGTGCATTGCCATAAACACCGACCGGCAGCACCTGGAGAGCATCTCCGCAGACTGTAAGATGCTGATCGGCAAAAAGCTCACCCGGGGGATGGGAGCTGGAGGGGATCCCAAGGTGGGAAGAAGGGCGGCGGAGAGCGCCAGAACAGAGCTGGAGGATCTATTGCGCGGCGCAGACCTGGTCTTCGTCCTGGCGGGAATGGGCGGAGGCACAGGCACCGGCGCAGCACCTGTGCTGGCCAGAATCGCCCGCCAGCAGGGTGCCCTGGTGATAGCCATGGTCACCACCCCGTTTCACGTGGAGAGAAAGAGGATCTTCATCGCTGAGGAGGGGCTGGAGGACCTGCGCAATTATGCCAATACCTCTATAGTGATGGACAACAACCGCCTGCTGCAGTCTGCTCCCCACCTCCCCTTCCAGGAGGCCTTCTCCCTTGTCGATGGCCTGGCCGGCGAGATCATTCAGGGCATCTGCGAGACATTGACCTGCCCCTCGCTCATCAATCTGGACTATGCCGATGTGCACACCATCATGAACACCGGGGGAGCGAGCTATATGCTGGTGGGCGGAGGGAGCATGAAAAAAAGCCCGGAGATGATCGTTCGCTCTGCTCTGAAAAACCCCCTTTTAGATGTGGATCTCAGAGGGGCAAAAGGCTGTCTGCTGCATATCAGCGGCGGACCGGATATGACGCTGAAAGAGGCGGCAGCCATCGCCAGCAACCTCACCCAGGATCTCGATCCGGAGGCGAATGTCATCTGGGGGGCGCGGATAAGGCCGGAGCTGAGGGGCAGGGTGAGGCTGATGGCCATAATCACCGGTGTGAAATCGGCCCAGGTGCTGGGACCTGCGGGGGAAGAGGCAGATCCACTGGAGGGGATGCGCCTGCCTGCCAGCCGGTGCCAGGCCTTCACCGGATAGAGGTTGATGAGAGATGAATGAGCTCTTATTCCAGATAATTGCTTTAACCCTGGCCATAATCCTGGGAATCGGTGTGATCTATAGCATCCGCCTCTATCTGGAGATCTGAGTGGAGAGGAGGGAGAAGAAGGCCTGGAGGGATGCAAACGGCTGCGCCAGGGCGATCCCGCCTCCTCTGAACCTCTCACCTCCTCTCACCTCCCCTCAGCCCCCATCCCGTCCCTCTCCCCTCTAGCCACTCCTCCGGCCCCTCTCAGCCCTGACCGGCTGGGGTCACCCTCTGGAACTTCCAGAGCCGGTCCAGCTTGGCGGTGGCATCCACGCCCACCTTGGTGGTCATGCCCTCATTGCTCCTGGGGTCAAGGGTGCTGCCGCGCACATTGGGATAGAGGACGATATCCTCATCGCCGCGCATCCGGGTGGCCAGGGCGTACTCCAGGTCCTGCGGATCGCGAATATTGATGTCCGAGTCCACCACCAGAACATGCTTCAAGGATCCATGGGCCTTGATTGCCGCATCGATAGCCCTTTTCCCATCCTCCTCCTTCTCCTTCTCGATCTGCACCACGGCATGGAAGTAGCAGCAGCCGCCTTCAGTAAGCATGACATCTCTCACCTTAGCCACCCTGGAGACCGCCTGATAAATGAGGGGCTCATAGGGTATCCCCATCAACATCTTGTGCTCTCCTCCCGCCGGGAGAAGGCCGTGATAGATGGGATCGGTGCGCATCATCATCCTGGTCAGCCTGATGACCGGCTCCTGCCTGATCAGGTCACGAGTACCGGTGATATCCACGAAAGGCCCCTCTGCAGCTCTTTCAGCAGTGATGTATCCCTCCAGAACGATCTCTGCATGGGGGACGAGCACCCCGTTCTCCAGAGGGACCAGCTCTACAGGGGAGCCCCGCAGAGCAGCAGCATATCCAAACTCCATCTGGGGCGGGACACGGGTGGAGGCAGCCAGCAGTACCAGAGGATCCACTCCTATGGCCACAGCCACTGCAACCTCCCCGCCCCTGGCTAAGGCGGCCTCATAGAGCTGATGGGTATGCCTTCCCGGAACCAGCCTTGCCGCCAGTCGATCTTTTTCCAGGAGCATCAGGCGGTGAACACAGGCATTGATCCTCCCACCAAAGCTGCTTATCACCACCCCGGAGGTGATATAGGGGCCTCCGTCCCCGGGAAAGTGGGTCAATACCGGCAGGCGGCCCAGATCCGGCGGGGAGACATTCTCCAGAAAAGAGGACCACTCCACCTCTCGCACTGGCCCCTGGCAGCCGATCCGGGATAGATGGGCGACCATATCCCGGGGGGGGACGCCCAGGGCTCGGGCCAGGAGCTCCCGCGTCCCAAGGATGTTCAGGCAGCACTTGTGGCTGGATACATCATGAAATAGAACCGGGCCTCTGCCCCAGGAGCGTTCTGTGACCTCCTGAACAGGAGAGACCGGCTCATGGACATGAGCGATCAGGCCGGCCCTCTCCAGATCCTCCAGATAGCCCCTGAAGCTCATCCTCTCCCCCTCCCTCTCTGTTCTGCCCCTCTTCCCGCTTCTCTCTCCATCCTTCCCTCCGTCTCTCTTTTCGTCACCTTTTTCCGCCCTCTTTATGTGTATTCCCGTGCTAATTATCTATCGACTCTCAATTTAATCTATCCTCACAGCAGGAGCACAGCAATAAGGCCGCTGAGGAAGACGCCATCGAAGGTTCCAGCACCGCCGATGCTGGCCACTGGAGCGCCCATGTCCCTGATCTTTCCCAGGTTGAGGATGTCTGCCCCGAGAAGAGTTCCCAGGGTTCCTGCCGCATAAGCGATGAGGAAGATAAGATCATGTGGAGCGCCCAGACCGTAGACCATCAGGATCGCCGCCAGGGCGGCACAAAGGGGTGGGATCAAGGCGGGAGTTGCAATCCCCAGCCCCCGGACCGGCTTTGCCACCCGGTTGGTGACGATGGCCACTATAGCGATCCCGGCAAGGGCATAATAGAGCGACTGAGGGAAGCGATAGATCAGGGCGAAGGAGATAAACATCGGAATCAGGGCTCCCCCCACATTTATGGCCAGAAGGGTATTGCAGCTGCCGGCCACTGGGACGCGGTAGGTTACTCCAAAGGCCCGGATGTATCTATCCTCCACCATAGTGGCACTGCATCGCAGGTTGGTCAGGGGGATGTTGATGCTCGACCCCACCAGAGATGCCAGGAGCACAAAGAGAGCCTGGCTCCAGGAGAAACCGATCTTGATGAAGGCCGTCTTTGCCAGGTTCAGGAAGAGAAAGCTCACCACTACAACGATCAAGAATGCAAAGATGAGCATGATAAGCATGCCCACTGGATAGTAGATCAGGCGGTTTTCCATTCTATCATTCATTGCTATCCCAGGCGTATAACTCTTGTGTATCCTGTGTGCTATGTGGTCTGCAAAAGAGATTTGTAATGGTATGTTAAAGATTGGCATATGAAAGAGAAGTGGCTCATGGCCAAAGGATCATGGGAGGAGATCAAACCGCAGATGACCACCGCCCTTGAATCGGGATTCGACTGTGTTATTGTGGACCGGGAGAACATCGAGAGGGTAAGAGAGCTGGGAAAGATCCGTGTGGCGTGCTTTGGTGCTGAGAGGGGGGCTGAGGATATCCTGGTGATCGGCAGGCATGGCGAGGGGGATGGATCGGTGCCTCTGCCCAAGGACCTGAACAGCTCCATGGACTATGCCCTGGCCAAGACCGTATCCGGGAGCAAAGCCGCCTATGTGGTCATCGCCGGCAAGAAGTATGAACAGTTCGCAGTGGAGATGGGAAAGCATGTCGATTATCTCCTGGTGATCGGCACTGACTGGAAGGTCATTCCCCTGGAGAATATGATCGCCGGCCTGCAGGGCTCCTCTGTCAAGATCATCAGCGGGGTTAAGAGCTCAGATGAGGCGAAGCTGGCCCTGGCCACCCTGGAGCAGGGGGCGGATGGGGTCCTCCTGGAGAGCTCCGACCTCTCTGAGATCAAGAGGGTTATGAATGCGGCAGAGCAGTCAGAGAAAGGCCGCCTGGATCTCATATCCGCCAGGGTGACCTCAGTCAAAGCTGTGGGTATGGGCGACCGGGTCTGCGTCGACTCTGCCAGCATGATGGTCCCGGGCGAGGGAATGCTCATCGGCTCCCAGGCAAAGGGCTTCTTTCTGGTTCATAGCGAGTCCGAGGACAGTCCCTATGTCGCTGCCCGCCCCTTCCGGGTGAACGCCGGTGCCGTTCATGCCTATATCCGGGTGGGGGATAAGACCCGTTACCTCTCTGAGCTCAAGTCGGGGGATGAGGTCAGCATAGTGAACAAGGATGGCCTCACCAGGAGCGCCATCGTCGGGCGGGCGAAGATCGAGAAGAGGCCCATGATCCTCATCGAGGCGGAGGCGGATGGGGTGCTGATTAGCACTCTTCTGCAGAATGCAGAGACCATAAAGCTGGTGAGCAGCGATGGCAGGACCAAGCCGGTGACTGAACTCAAGGCCGGGGATGAGGTGCTGGTCCATCTGGAGGAGGCGGCCCGTCACTTCGGCATGAAGATAGAGGAGAGCATTGTGGAGAGATGAGCCGGAGATGAACAGGCCGCAGATCGTTGCCGTTCTGGGGGAGGGGGCAACTGAGGACATCAGGCTGGCATCCAAAGCCGATATGATAGAGCTGCGGCTGGATCTTATCCGGGATCCTCTCCCGGCGGCAAGGGCCATTCGACAGGCCACCGGAAAGCCGATCATCGCCACCAACCGCCTCCGGGCAGAGGGAGGAAGGTTTCTGGGATCGGAGAGAGAGAGGATGGAGATCCTGGCTCAGGCCTCGGAATATGCCGATTTCATAGACATCGAACTTCAGGCAGAGGGAAGAGGGGAGATTATATCCCGGGTCAGCCGGCCGGCGATACTCTCTTACCATGACTTCCAGGGAATGCCGAAGATCGATGAGATTGCTCTCCTATTGGAGAGGATGAGAGCGGCCGGTGCCGCCATCGCCAAGATCGCCGTGACTCCCGGGAGCCTGAAGGACGGCCTGGATCTTCTGGGGTTTCTGCTGTCTGCGGATATGCCCGTATCTCTCGTCGCGATGGGAGAACTGGGCAGGCATCTGCGGGCGGTGGCTCCATTATATGGCTCCGCTCTGGCCTATGCTTATGTTATAGAGAGCACCGCCCCCGGGCAGATGAGCCTGGAAGAGCTCTCTGCTGCCAGAGAGCTGCTCAAATGGTGATATTTTTGGCTTTTCATGTCTGCTATGGATAAGCCTGGGGTTACAGTGCTGGCAAGCAGCAGTTGTTATCTGTATCCGCTAATCCAAATTGTTATGATATTATGATAGTGGTTAGATAATCGCTATCTTGCCGCATATCACGGAATGCATTTTTTAGGGCTGTTTATTGTCCATCGGAGGGGTTCACTCCATATCAGCCGGCGGGCAGCGTTCTCCATCTGAGGCTGTGATATTCAACTCAACGCAAGGGTTATTAGGATAAACGCAAATGGCGCAGAGCGTTTACATAATGAAATAATAGTAAGCAATATCATTTACGTAAACCCCAGATGAGCAGCAATTGGAGGATTGCATTCCATGACCACAAATAGAGCGATTTCATACCCGATGGCCGTTCTTCTTCCGGCCACATTGGCCGGTTTGGCCGAAGAACGAAGAGAGCTGGCCGACTTCATCGATGGCCCCCCGGCTCTGCGCATCCAGATTGAGAATGGCGCCTGTACTGAGCTATTCGCCCCAGTCAATAATAAGCAGATGAATGCTCAAAAGAGCAGCGGACTGATAACGAGAAGGTCAGGAGTCTCTCTTTTTTTGGCCCTGATCGCTCTGCTCTCCTGCGCCTGTGCCGAAGAGCAGAAAGATCTGGTCGTCTTCTGCGGCGCTGGACTTACAGGCGCTTTCAGCGAGATCGGAGAGATATACGAGAGCCGGAGCAATTCAAGCATTGCGTTTAATTTCGATGGCGTGCCCGCCCTCCGGGCCCAGATTGAGCAGGGAGCCTATGCCGATGTCCTGGTCTCTGCAAACCTCAAGCACATGAATGCTCTGAAGGCGGAAGGCTATATGGATAACAGCACTGTGCAGATCTTCGCCGGAAATAAGATGGCAGTAATCGTCCCCAATTACAACCCTGCCAATATCACCGTTCTGTCTGATCTGATGGAGCCTGGATTGAAGATCCTCATCGGGACCAGTGATCTGCCGGCGGGAGATTATGCCCGGCAGGTTCTGAACAAGATGGCGGATGATCCAAAATATGGTTCTGCTTATCGGGATGCCGTGCTGGCCAATGTAGTCTCAGAGGAGACCACAGTCAACCGCATCGTCTCTAAAATAGCTTTAGGAGAAGCAGATGCGGGCTTTGCCTTTATATCCGATGTCAGCCCCAAGATGAGGGGCCAGGTCACAAGGATAGCAGTTCCGGACGAGTACAATGTGCTGGGATTGTTCCCCCTGGGAATGCTGAACCAATCCCGAAGACCGGAAGAGGCCAGAAGATTCATAGATCTGGTGATGGCACAGGAGGGGCAGAACATACTAAAAAATTACGGGTTTATACCCCTGAATGAGCTGCAAGAGAGCAAGAGGGCATGAGAGCGATAGGATAAGAGTACAAGAGGGCGCGAGAGCAAGAGGGCAAGAGGACAATAGAATAAGAGGCGGATAAACAGAAAAAGATGGCGGCAAGAGAATACAAATACACTGGGCAGCCAGCCCCAAATCCCGGGAGATGGCACTGGATTCTCAAGGCAGGCCTGGCAATGGTCATCTGTCTGACTTTGATGTTCATAGCCTTGCCTGTGGCCTCCCTGTTTCTTAAGAGCCCCCTGGATGCAACCTTGCGCTCCTTGGGCGACCCCATGGTCAAAGATGCCCTGCGGCTGAGCATGATGACCTCTGCTCTGACCACGATGATGGTGGTGATAATGGGAACGCCCATAGCCTACATCAGCGCCCGCTATCACTATCCAGGCAAAGGGGTCGTGGACGCAATAACCCATCTTCCAGTGATCATGCCCCCGGCAGTGGCAGGCATTGCTTTGCTGATGGCGTTCGGCCGGATGGGCGTACTGGGGCAGTACCTGAACACCTTCGGGATCTCCATCGCCTTCACCACCCTGGCGGTGATCATGGCCCAGGTCTTTGTCTCCAGCCCCTTTTATATCCGCCAGGCAAAGACGAGCTTCGAGGACGTGGATCTGGCCCTGGAGAATGCCGCCCGCACCCTGGGAGCCTCCCGGCTCTACACCTTCATCTATGTGATCCTGCCCCTGGCCATGAATGGCATGATCTCCGGGGCGATCACCGCCTTTGCCCGCTCCTTGGGCGAGTTCGGGGCAACCATCATGTTCGCCGGAAACTTCCAGGGGAGGACGCAGACCATGCCCCTGGCCATCTACACCGCCATGCAGGGGGATTTGGGCGTCGCTTTATGTATCTCCCAGATACTGGTGGTCATCTCCTTCCTGATCATCGCCCTGGTGGGGATACTCGCCCGGAGGATGTGCAGCAGATGCTAGAGATTGATGTCAGCAAGAGGCTTCGTGACCTCGATCTCGATGTGAAGCTGTCTGTTTCCAGAGGAGAGATCTTGATGCTGGTGGGGGACAACGGCAGTGGGAAGACGACGCTTCTGAACCTTGTCGCCGGGCTGGTCACTCCCGACCAGGGAAGGATTCTGCTGGATGGCAGGGCGCTTTACGACTCCTTTGCCGGGGTGAACCTGTCTCCAGAGGCAAGGAATGTCGGATATGTCTTCCAAAGCTATGCCCTCTTTCCCCACATGAGCATTTATGATAATGTGGCCTTCGGCCTGCGCACTCGTAAGCTCTCGGAGGAGAGGATAGATCTGCTGGTCAGGGATCACCTGCAGGAGGCGGGACTGTGGGAGATCCGGAGGGCAAAGGCGGCCAAGATCTCCGGCGGACAGAAGCAGCGCGTTGCCCTGGCGAGGGCGCTGATCATCGGGCCGTCTCTCCTCCTGCTGGACGAGCCGCTCTCAGCCCTGGACATTCGAAAGCAGGCGGTGATGAGAAGGGAGCTGCGGGAGAGGATTCAGAGCTGCAATGTGCCCAGCATCATTGTCAGCCATGATCTGAGGGACATGGCCAGCATCGGAGATAGAGTCTGCCTCCTGGAAGACGGCCGGATCACCCCGATTGGCAGGGCGGAGATGGAGGAGTGGGCTGGAGGGAGCAGAGGCAGTATCGAGGGCTCTGGAGGGGGGATGAGTCAGAAGCAATCCCTTCTCTCGCAGATGTGAACAGAGGCTGTTATCGACCACTGCCGCCGGCCTGCAAAGGCCAGGAGAGATTCGATATAAATGCCAAGCTTTTTGAGTCTTTGCCGCCAATAGTCGATGAGAGATGATGGACAATCCAAAGACAGAGGCCAAAATAAAAACAGAAAAAAAGATAAAGACCGCTGACCAGGAGAAGGCAGAGCTATTCTTAGAGGAGTTCGTCTCCGGACTGAGCAGATCGATGGGCGAAGATATCGATTTTATCCTTTTGTTCGGAAGCGCAGCCCGGGGAGAGTTCATCCTGGGAAAGAGCGATGTGGATCTCATCATCCAGACCAAGAGCAGTGCAGGGGTTCGCAGGGTGGAGAGGTTCGCTGAATCCCTCTTCTGGCAGCTGGATGAGAGGCATGGCATGCAATTTGGCAAGGTGCTCTCAACCGGATCGAGCGAGGGCATCCTGGAAGGTTCAATCAAGTTTTTAGAGAAGCAGGCCAGGCTCTACAAGCCCTTCGAGGTGTTCGGACCGGACGATATCGATTGGGGGAAAGGATTGATCAAGCGCCCAGATCTATTGCCGGGCGCCATTCTCGTAGCCAGCCAGCTCACCCTTCTCTACAAGATAAAGCATGAAGGGAAGATCCTCTTCGGCCGGGATATCCGTCCAGAGATCAACCCCCGTTTCACCTGGTGGGAGAAGCTGAAAGCGATCATGGTGCCCCAGAGCATTGCTTTCGCCTCCATTATCCTGGCGGTGATCCTGCCCCAGAAGGCAACCGGCCTGGCGGTCAAGGCCCTCTTTTATGAGGTGGAGTCAGCGAACATCTACCAGAGGAGTATGATTCCATCCTCTGATGAGAAGATGAAGAGCTTTGCTGAAGCATCGCAATTCGAGAACGCTGTCCTGGACAGGGTGCGCTTTCTGCTGGAGAAGAGCCTTGGCCTATCAAGCGAGCAGAAGCTGGAGCTTCTAAAGAAGGCAGCAGCCATCAAGCGGGAGGGCTTCAGAGGGGGAAGAAAAGATGCATTGAGCTTCTGCCTCATTGTCTTTGGGACCATCTGGCAGACCAATGCTGCTCTGATCCTGAGGGCGCGGGGCAGCGGATCTCTGGCTGCCAAAGATAAGGATGGGGGCAGCTGATCATAAGCTGCTATTCCCAAGGCTTATTCCTGCAATCAGTGGATCGTGGTCAGAGCAGCGATATTTATCCGGGCTGCTCCAGATGCCACTGTAGCCGCGCTCTGGTGGTTCATCGGCATTTATATGCCAGATGGTGGCACCGGTTACCTGTTCAGCCAGGCTGGGGCTTGCCAGGAGATGATCCAGCTCCCCCCACTGGCCCTCGTATACATACGAGTAGGACTCGGCAGGGTGGCGGGAGGCTATCAGGTCCACATATCCAGCATTCCTGAAGGCCTTGATGGGGTCCTCGTTCCGGTATGAGTTCATATCCCCCAGGATCAGGTAATCGGGATCATGGCTTCCTGTGGGGTCGGATGAGAGCCAGCGGATCAGCTCATTGGCTGCCTCTGTGCGGTCAGCATTCCAGTACCCCTGGCCATCTCCGCGGTCTGCATTATCTCCCTCTGCCCGTGCTCCCTCTCTGGTAGGTTTCTTGGACTTCAGATGGATGACCACCAGGGTGAACCTCTCCTGAGAGCTGATCTCCTCGAAGGTCTGGGCAAGAGGCTGGCGGTTGCCTGAGAGAGAGGCCCCCTTCGGGGTTGTTGCCGCTCTGCCTGTTGGTCTTATCTTAGTTCTGTTGTAGATGAATCCCACTGATATCAGGTCGCCGCCCAGCTTTGGCAGTCCCGGATCAATGAACTCATAATTCTGCATGCCCGCCCCATCATCGAGGGCATTCAGTCCATCATTCAGGTCGCTGATGGCACTGCTGTTCCCGTAGCCATCGTTCTCGATCTCAATGAGCCCGATCACATCCACCTTCATATCCGCTATGGCCTGCAGGATCTTAGCTCTCTGCATCTGGAACTCGCTTTTTGATCTGGCTCCTCTTGCCGCCGGAAAGCCGCCTCCAAGCCCGTCGCCATTGAAATAGTTCTCCAGATTCAGACTGGCGATCCTCAACCTGCCCCCTACAGGCTCGGGGTTTTCCGGCCGGGGATTGGATATGATGATTTCAGAGATGTTCAAGGGCTCTATCTTATAGTTCCCGTAGCTGTAGCTCATTATCCCCGTAATTCCCCGGATGGTATCTCCGCAGCGGACGGTCTTCGGGAAGGGATAAGATTCGGGATACCTTCGGCCGCTGCCGTCATCGAGGATTATAATGCTGCGCCGGTTCAACTCCTGAATCCCTGCTGCGGGGGCCCCGGGCTGGGCCACGTTGGTGGGGATAGGCAGCCGGGAGTGAGGAGACAGGCTCAGCTCTCCGTACCGGGAGAGGTTCCCAATATCGGTTATGACAAGATCCTGCGGGAGCATCAGGAGCATTCCTTCATATCGCTCCATCTCCGGACACAGTCTCACTGAGTCCTGCGCCAGAGGCAAAATGAGCTCATGGGCGGTCAATGCACTCTCTTTCCCGCCCCGGTCAGACTTTTTTATCTCTTTCAGCCTCATCTGAGTCAGGCCATGATACTCCTCGATATCCCCCCTGGCCAGGACTGTATCCCCTATAGAGATGCCCTCCTTCTCTCCCAGCCGCCCGGGATCGTAGATGAAGAGGCCTTCCGAGGTCAGGATATTATCGTCTATATCACAGTCCTCTTCCTGGACGAAGAATCCTTCCAGTCTATCCGATCCTTGAAATATACCAGTGACAGTAGCCTCTATCAAGACCTCTTTTCCCTCCAGCGGGCTTGATAGCCCATCTCCCTGAATGTCATGAATCATGGTCAGGCCATCTGTTATTGATCCTCTGTCCGGAGAAGGAGAAGCGACTGCTGCGATCATAGCCAAAAAAACAAGGATAAGCGATAGGTTCAAATTCATTCCATCCCTCCAATAAGGACTAAGGCCTTTTCAAGCTCATCGGCTCTATTTCATTTCTCATTCTGATCGCTGCCTGTTCTGGTTGCTGCCTGTTCTGATTGCTGCCTGTTCTGATTGCTGCCTGTTCTGATTGCTGCCTGTTCTGATTGCTGCCTGTTCTGATTGCTGCCTGTTCTGATTGCTGCCTGTTCTGATTGCTGCCTGTTCTGATTGCTGCCTGTTCTGATTGCTGCCTGTTCTGATTGCTGCCTGTTCTGATTGCTGCCTGTTCTGATTGCTGCCTGTTCTGATTGCTGCCTGTTCTGATTGCTGCCTGTTCTGATTGCTGCTCATTCTGATCCCGGGGATGCATTCTCCTTTTTTGTATCTTTTTTGTCTTTGTGCCGAAATAGGCATCCTTGAGCCACCACAATGGCACAAGACAGCATGATTCTTTTTTTAGAGGGCTGATGAGGGAATCGCATCCGAAGGATGTAATGGTTGCAGGATAGTGATTATAATATCGTTTTCATAGCAAGAAGGCATATTCTGGCCAATGATTTTAAATAATCTTCATGACAAGTTGCAAAGGCGAGGAGAACTGGCCTGAGGTTTAGAGCAGAGAGGCCGGAATAACAATGGAGACTTGGAGGTGGGAAAGCCATTGATGCCCTTCCGGCCAGGCCATCTCATCTGCCCTCTGCTCTTCTCTTTTCATAGCCATTCTGTCGCTGATAATTGTGATTTGGCAGCATCTCCTGCTCGACTGGCTCTATCAGTCTATACTGGCGATTGTTTCTGTTCCCTCTCCTTTCCAGCAGACCATCGCGATTCATTCTGGACAGGTACGTGGAGACTGTGCTGAGCTTTATGTCATCGGCTATCGTCTCATACCTCTCTCTCAGCTCCTGAGAGTTAAACCAGGTATTGGAAAATTCATATTTGATGAACTTCTCCAGGCGGTTCATGAGGGTGCCACCGCTGCTGTAATCGGGTATATGCGCTATTGCAGCCCGTTCCTCCTTGCCTTCGAAGATGCTGGAAGCGGAGAGAAAGCCTATGATCTTCTCCCTCAAAGCCTCTTTATCCATATTCTGCGACTCGAATTCATATGATGATTTAAGTCCGCCATCCTCGATCTCAATCCGGATCCTCATCCTCTCCTCCCGCTCCCCTCCAGCATAACATCCGCCATATCATCTTCCAGATATCAATGCCAGATTTGGAAGGGATATGCCCCTGCCGGATACAGGAGACCCTTCGAGGTCGAACTTCCCGTTCATCATCCTGGAGAGTCCCAATTGATTGCCTCTTTCCAGGTCCATCTGCAGTGTAAATAGCTTGATCTGCCCTCTCATCATCCTCCCCTCCGCAAATCCATCATCGCTGGATCCGATCTCTGATTTCCTCTCGTGCCATCCCCTTTGTTCAACAGGCAGGCAGGCTGAGCAATAGACCCGGTCTCCCTTAAAACCAGGCTATGTCTTTTTTGTTGGCATACGCTGCCTGTCACTACTGATGCGCCACAATCCCGGCTCTGCCTCCAGATTCTCATTGCCGTCCCTTTCCAGCAATGAGCGCCTTGGTCTTATCCAGGCAGAGGATCATCTTCAACCCATTCACAGGCCGTCCCTTCCCGGCTATGAACAGTCGTTTAGACAGATGATCGAACCAGGACTCTGTATGCACTCCTTCATGCTACCCCTTGTGCCATTATCTATAGGAAGTGAATTGGTTGTGAAGCGTCTAGACCAACCATCGAAAGACCATTCCCAGATCATCGATATCCCCTTCATTGCTACTCCCGATGCCATCCCTTCTTGGTGCACGTTATAGTCGGACTGTGGTGAACTTGCCGCCAGGAACCGGGAGTTCCACCACAATGTTTATGGCGGAACAGACGGACCCTACGCTCAGGGCATATTCACCATACGCGCTCCTCACTTCCCAGATATGCTTTTAAGGTTCATCCATCCCCTCAGACGAATAACCCCTCCATCCGCCCCGTCCCGATGTATTTGGACAGGTTGTCTGGCCTTTCTGGCACAATATTAACCTTATTTTTGTGGTATATAAAACTTTCTAATAGTCGATAGTTGTAGTTAATAGCTTAAAACAAGTATTTTGGTTTATTTAAGCAAATAAAGCTCTAATAGTAGTCTGAATAGTATTTCACACAAAAGCCATTTGACGGTTAAATCCGGGCAAAATGTATTGTGAAAAGGAAGTTCAGGCGACTACTATTAGGACGATACGCTATCAGTAAAGCTGATTTTTTTGCGCGGCGGAGTTTTTCAGCTGTGAAATCGTTTCACAAAGGCCTCCTAATGCCGAAATTTTTGAGAGATGATCTATTCACACTGCAATCATGGCAAAAAATTTGGTTTGGTCGTGCGCGCAGAGCATGCAGAATCGGGGGCGTAGATGAGATATTGAGATCGTCACCGCCACACCAAAATCCGATGAGATGAAAGGCGCGCAGAATTTTCAGGGATTGAGTTGGGTGGCCGATTGCAGACCGCAGCCAAGGAATTTAAAAAGGTTTATGATGCCTGATGGGGCTCGAAATATTCATCTATCAACCAGTCGCCAACCTCCTTGAGATACCTGCGTCTTCGCTCATCTTCAGCAATCAACTGAAAAACCTCGGAGATATTCTCGTCCATCGGACTCATCTATTCGCTTACGGCATTTAAACCTATCGTACCTGAGCTACACATATCTTGGCTATGCATATCAGGCCACACATATCTGAGCTGTACATACCGGAGCTGTGCATATCGGAGCTATGCATATCGGAGCTATGCATATCGGTGCTGTACATATCGGAGCTATGCATATCGGAGTTGAATTATGGAATCACGGCCCGTTTTCATCAATCTGCCCTCTTTTTCTCCTTCCTCTGGCCAGGATGAGAGCAACACGGAGTGGCTCAAAGCTCCTCTTCAAGGGCCCGGCATGAATGGGATGATCTCCGCAGATCATCAAAAGGGTCTTCTCATCTGCCTCTTCTGCAATCTCTCCCAGGAAACGATCGATATTCAATGCCGCATTGCGAATGCCAGCCCACTCCCGTCCCAGGTGAACGCTTTTATCGATCCCAATGAAATAGGAGACTAGAAGTCTGGGGTTCTCTCGCAGGGATTGAACGGTCATCTGGCAGGCCTTCTGGTCGAACTCCTCCGGAGGGATGCGGTCAGATATTCCATGGATGATCTCGATCAGGCCCTCATAGACCTCTGCACCATTGCTCTCCATTATCACTGCTGACTTCAGGCCGGCAGCGCTGGCTATCTCCGGCAGGCTGGGAATGCTTGAGCTCTTCGCCCCCTCCTTATCGAAGATCTGGTGGTGCTCAGGCAGCAGCCCGCTCAGAATGCTGGCTATAGCAGGGGTGGTGTGATTGGAGACTGCTCTGGCTTGGAGAAGAAGCCCATCATCGATAAGCCGGGCTGTATTCTTCATCCGAGGCAGCAGATAGAGCATCAGATCGTACCCCAGGCTGTCCACTATTATGATGGCGGCATTCCTGCAGCCCCACCCCTCCACCAGGTCGATTGGCTGACCATCACTGGCAGGCAGATCTACCCCCAGCAGCCGGGCGGCTGTAGGTGCTATATCAAGCTGACTGAAGGGCGAAGTCATGAATATCCGATCCGGTGCATTGTCTCCACATAAGATGATCTTCTCTATATTCTCCGCATATATACCATCTTTGCATACATCATCTTCACATCTTTACATATATCATCCTTGCATACATCATCTTTGCATGTATCATCCTTGCATGTATCATCTTTGCATGTATCATCCTTGCATGTATCATCCTTGCTTACATCATCTTTGCATGTATCGTCTTTGTAAACTTCGCTTACAGATCTTAGCATACACATCCAGCAGCGTGACCGGCATGATGACAAGCCCCCTTCGCTGCTCTTAAATAAGAAAAGGGAAAAACAGAGGCTTGAGACATGATAGCAGAAAAAGTCCCCCGGTTAATTCTCATGGCCATGATGATCTGGGTACTGGGGGAGGCTATGGCCTTGAATGTTATAGAGTACAGCCACAACGTTGCTGGAACGGGCACAGTCATGACCGACTTCGATATAGGCTCGGCGGAGAGCACAAAAGCCATAGGAGAGGTTCACGGCACAGGAGAGGTTGTGAACAGGTATCTCTTTCAATCCAACCACTCCCAGAATGTCACCATTTTGAATCAGCTCCTCTTCACCAAAGCCAAGCCATCCAATGAAACCCTCATCAATAGATACCCCAGGATGGAGAGAAGACCGGGAAGCTTCAGGCTTCTGGGAATGCCCTGGTCAGGAAAGATAGATTCCATCGATGCAAAAATTGGCCCATAGAATCATCTTCGCCCCAGGCCAAAGATTTATAAATATTCCTTAAAATTGTAATAGATATGGCGGGAGGGGCAGAAGCCAGGAGCATGAGGAGGTTCGACGAGCTGAATCTGCTCTGTAAAGGCTGCGGAGATCTGATCTGCAAGCATAAGGAGATCTCAGTCGTCTCCCATGTGGATGCTGATGGTCTGACTGCTGCTGCCATCATCTGCACTGCCCTGAAGAGAAGGAATATCGAGTACAAGCCCCTCTTCTTCCGGCAACTGGATGAGGTCGCACTGGATGAGGTCGCCGACCAGGGAGCTGACCTGGTCATATTCACAGACCTTGGCAGCGGGATGATCCAGGAGATCTCAGATAGGAGGCTGGATGCAATTGTGGCCGACCATCATAAGCCACAGGACTGCTCATCACAGCCCCTGGCCCACATCAATCCCCATCTGGTGGGAGCAGATGGAGCAAACCAGCTCAGCGGCAGCGGCAGCTCATTTCTTCTGGCCAGGGCCCTGGCATCCGACCCCGGGGCCAATGACGATCTGGCGGCACTGGCAGTGGTGGGAGCAGTGGGCGATCTGCAGGATATGGCCAGCGGCCAGCTCATCGGCCTGAACCGCCACATCCTGGATATAGGCTCAAGAGCGGGGGTGATAGACTACTGCAGAGACATCAAGCTCTTCGGCAGGCAGACCCGCCCGGTCTATAAGATGCTAGAGTACTCCCAGGACCCTTATCTGCCCGGACTCTCAGGCAAAGAGGACGCATGCATTGATTTCCTTAAAGAGATTGGAATCCGTCTGGGCGGGGAGAGATGGCGGCGCTGGATAGATCTCAGCCAGGAGGAGAAGGCTGCAGTGGTCACGGCCATCATTCAGAAAGGGATGCGCAGCGGCATCTCCAATACCAGGCTGGAGCGGCTGATCGGCGAGGTCTACATCCTGCTGAAGGAGCGGGAGGGAACTGAGCTCAAAGATGCCTCTGAGTATTCGACCCTCCTGAATGCCACCGCCCGTTACGGCCATGCCAGTGTCGGTCTGAAGGTCAGTATGGGGGATAGAGAGAAGGCCCTCGATCAGGCCCGCGCCCTCCTGGGACAGCATCGCCAGAACCTGGTAGCCGGACTGAAGCTGGTCGCCGAGAGGGGGATCACCCCATTGAAGAGCATCCAGTACTTCGATGCTGGAGATGCCATCCTGGACACGATCATCGGGATTGTAGCCGGAATGAGCTTCCAGATGGCGGACCGCAACCGGCCCATCCTGGCCTTTGCCCAGAACGAGGAGGGAGATCTCAAGGTATCCGCCCGGGGAACCCAGGATCTGGTTCGCTCCGGCCTGGATCTGGCCTCTGCCCTCTCCCTCTCCGCCCGGGCTGTGGGTGGGATGGGAGGGGGCCATAATGTCGCTGCCGGAGCGACCATTCCTCAGAAGGCAAAAGAGGAATTCCTGCAGATGATGGACAGCATCATCTCAGAGCAGCTCTCCGGCAAAAATGATATAAAAATAGGCATCCTAGGTGCAGGGCAATGAGCCGTATCCGCACTCTCTCATATGATCCTTTGCTACCAGTATCTGCTCCTCGATGCTGAAGTTGCCCGCAAAGAGGTGGTTGATCCGCGATTGCTCGTGCCTGACATCGCCGCTCTCAGGGTCCAAGACCAGATAACCTAAACGCCCTATGCCGATGAAATCAGCATCGATTGTGATCTCAGTGAGATTGGCCTCCGTTCGCAGATCCATCTTTGTCGAGAGGCGGGTGGCATCGGTGAACTCCACATTCGCCCGGGTCAGCAGCGGAATGTTATTGACCAGGGTGTTCTGGCGGAACTTCTGGTCATAGGAGAAGAGATGGGCATTGGGATTGCTCTTGCTGCCGATCTGCATTGTGTAATGCTCTGCATTGACTGGTACCAGGAGGATAAACAGTACCATCAACCAAGATAGCCCTGCCGCCATCCAGCCTCTCGTCGCTATAATCTTATCACATCTCCGCAAACAGGCTCCACCAGTACTCTTCGTCCATCTCAGCGGAATATACAGTTACCGCTGGCCCTTCCATAAATGCCTTATCCCCGGCAAATGTTATGATCAGCGGCCCTCCCTTAGTCTCCACCAGAATCTCATCCCCGAGCAGCCCCAGCCTGCGGGCAATACTGGCTGAGGCCACAGCTCCCGTTCCACAGGAGAAGGTCTCCCCCTCCACCCCCCGCTCGAAGGTCCTGACCTGCAATGATGACCCTGCCCGGACGAAGTTGACATTCGCCCCCTCAGGAAAGAGAGTGCAGTGTCTGATTGGCGGAGCAGCATCATCGATATCAATATCCAGGTCTTCCACAAAGATAACGGCATGGGGAACGCCGGTATTGACCGCCGAGATGGCATAATCTCCTATCGTCTCATTTATCAGATCGCCGCTGCCGCAGGCAGGAATGGAGGGTCTATCGAACCGGGGCACTCCCATATCCACCCTGGCCCAAAAGCCCCCATCCCTCTCCCGAACCTGGACTGGGATTATGCCCGCCAGTGTCTCTACATCGAAGGATTGGCCCACATAGCCCGTCTCCCAGGCATACTTGGCAAGACAGCGTATGCCATTGCCGCACATCTCCGCCTCTGAACCGTCCGGCTGAAACAGCCTCATGCCCAGGTCTGCTCGCTGGCTGCCTGTCAGAAACAGAACTCCATCTGCTCCTATGCCAAAGCTGCGACGGCAGCATGCGATAGCAATTCTCCTCTTGGCGCTCTCAGCCACAAGCTCCCTTGAGATCTCATCTATGAGGATGAAATCATTGCCATTTCCATGCAGCTTGACAAAGCCAAGGCTGTGGGGCGGAAAGGGACCGTCTTCGAGCTCTATCTCAGAAATCTCTGCCAGCTTCATTTTATATACCATGCATCCTTTTGCTAAAGCTTGTTATGTTGTGGTGGTGATTTGGTATTAAACCCATTCTACAGGTGGCAATGGATCTTCTGGAGTTGGACAGATCGATTCAGATAGCCAAAGAGGCCGTACTGGGTGGAGCAGACTGGATCGAGGCCGGCACCCCTCTCATCAAGAGCGAGGGCATGGACTCTGTGCGCGAGATGAAAAGAGCCCTTCCCGGGACGAAGATCGTAGCAGATATGAAGACCGTGGACACCGGCGCCATGGAGGTGGAGATGGCAGCCAAGGCGGGGGCGGATATTGTGGCACTGCTGGCAGCATCCGACAACTCCACCGTCGAGGATGCCCTGCGGGCGGCGCGCAAGTATGGGGTGCAGATAATGATGGATCTTCTCACTGTACCCGATCCAGTTGGCCGCTCCCGTGAGCTGGAAGCGCTGGGAGTGGACTACATCTGCGTTCATGTGGGAATAGACCAGCAGATGACCGGCAAGGACACAATCGATTTTCTTAAGCAGATCGTCGAAGAGGTGAAGACCCCTGTTGCCGCTGCAGGGGGTATGGATGCTGCCTCTGCTGCCGATGCCGTGGCCAGCGGAGCGGACATAGTCATCGTAGGAGGAAGCATCGTGCGCAGCGCAAATGTGACTGAATCTGCGCGGAGGATTCGCGAATCCATCGACAATGCCCAGGCAAGCACCACCCCTAAGATGAGCCTGGATGAGGAGATCGTCTCTTTGCTGCGCAGTGTATCCTCATCCAATATCTCCGATGCCATGCACCGCAAGGGAGCCATGCGGGGGATTCACCCCCTGATCCCGGGAAAGAAGATCGTGGGCCGGGCGATCACAGTGCAGACATTTGCTGGAGACTGGGCAAAACCGGTTGAAGCCATCGATCTGGCAGGCCCAGGCGACGTCCTGGTGATCTATAATGGAAGCAATAACATCGCTCCCTGGGGTGGATTGGCCACACTGAGCTGCAAGATCAAGGGGGTGGAGGGAGTTGTCGTTGATGGCGCAGTGCGGGACCTGCAGGAGATAAGGCCAATGGACTATCCACTCTTCTCCTCTGATGTGGTTCCCAATGCCGGGGACCCCAAAGGCATGGGGGAGATAAACTCGGAGATAGTCTGTGGCGGCCAGACTGTCCGGCCCGGCGATTATATCGTGGGCGATGATAGCGGTGTGGTGGTGATTCCCAAAGAGAGGGCCTATGAGATCGCGAGAAGGGCGAAAGAGGTGGAGAAGACTGAAGACAGGCTCTTTGAGGAGATCCGCCGGGGAAAGACGCTATCTCAGGTGGTAAACCTGGAGAAATGGGAGAAGGTCGGATAGCAAGCCGTAAATAGAGGGAAATATTCTGAAAAAAGACTGAAAGATGTCAATCGATAGGTCAGTTGATGCCAGCCAATAGGGATTGCATATCCCAATAACGATCGGATATCACAACAACGATTGCATATCTCAACAAGGATCGGATATCCCAATGAAGATTGCAGATGCAATCAGAGCCAAAGATGCCTAGCAGTTGGTTGATCAGATCGATTTCGAGGAGAATTATATGGAACTGGACGATATCATTTCCAAGTACCCGCCCAAGCAGATGATGCTGATTCCCATAGCAGTCATTATATTAGCATTGATCAGCTTGGGGGTAACCTATCTCAATACGGGATCGCCCGTAAATCTGGGGATAGAGTTCACAGGAGGCACACTGGTCACAGTGCCAGCTACCGATTCAGAAGATGCCGTAGCCGGAGAGTATGATAAATACCCGCTGGCCGGTGTGAGAGATGTGGGCAGCCGATATATGATTCAGTTCGGCCCCATGAGCGACGAGGAATACACGGCGCTTGCCCAGCAGATCGTGGACAGATACGGAGACGATGCCGAGATCAGACATATGGGACCCATATACAGCCAGAACCTTCAGGCGCAGGTGGTGAAATATCTGCCCCTCTCATTTTTGTTCATGGCGATAGTGGTCTTCATATTATTCAGGCAGGTCGTTGTCTCATTGCTGGTGGTGCTCTGCGCTCTGGCTGATATCCTGACAGCGGCGGCATCAATGAACCTGACAGGAGTCCAGCTCTCCTTGGGGACGGTGGCGGCATTGCTAATGCTCATCGGCTACTCGGTTGATACTGATATTCTGCTCACCATGAGGGTCTTGAAACGCAAAGGGACAGTGGATGAGAAGATAAAGGGGGCAATGGGCACCGGCCTGACCATGGCCGCAACCACGATCTCGGCGGTGATCGCTCTCATAATCGTCTCCAATTTCCTCCATCTGCTACTGCCCTCATTCAGCAGAATGGATGTGATAGCAGATATGTCGACAGTGCTCATCTTCGGCCTGGCGGCAGATGTATTCAATACCTGGATCACTAATGCCCAGGGGCTGAGATGGTATTTAGGCCGGCCTCGCAAGGCAGCAAGGGGGCAGAGGAGATGAGCCTGATAGAAGACCTCAGCAGGGACAAGAGAGTTGTGCTGTTCGCTTTATTCCTGGCGGCGGCCTTGATCTGCATAGGGGCCTTTGGCCTCAAGTATGGCCTGGACCTGCAGGGCGGATCTTATCTTCAGCTCAAACTGCAGGGGGCCATGGCCCAGGTGGATGCCAATCCTGGGAGCATTCTCCAGTATCAGTTTGCCACCAACTCCGTGGAGAGGCGCGGTGACAGCTATATTGTGACCGTTCCGGGCAGCGTCGATCCAGCCCTTCCGAGCAGCCTGGGGTATATGAACGCTGAGATGGCACCGCTTCTCAACGCCACCAAGGTCACCATACCTGCCTCTCCCGAGACGATAATAATCAATTATCTGCAAAAGGGCCTTGACGCTGACGTCAAGATTGTGCAATTCGCCCCCGTCATTTATGAGATCAGGACCGATGTCACCAGGGAATCCCTTGATGCCCTCCTCGCCCCAGTGGGCGGGAAGGTGCCCACAGGCGAGGATACCTTCGCTGAAGGGCTCACACCTGAGACTGTGGAGGATACGAAGAGGGTCCTGGACTCCAAGCTCAACCGTCTGGGGCTGCAGGACATCAGAGTGAGGATGATGGACAACAAGTACATCCTCATCGATCTGGCGGGAATGGATGTGGCCTCGGCTCAGGATGTAGTGGGCAAGCCCGGCAAGTTCGAGATCAGGATCCAGACCGAGGAGAACCAGAGCATGCATGTCCTTTATGGAGATGCAGTGGAGTCCGTGGACATCCCAAGGGGCGATCGGAGCGGCCAGTGGGGAGTGCCCTTCACCCTCTCCGAGGGAGGGGCAGCAGCCTTCCAGAAGGCAGCGATAGACACCGGCGCTGTCAAGAACCCGGAGGCACACCACATAACCATGTACCTGGACAAGGAGCCTGTCTTCAGCGCCCCCCTCTCCCCGGAGCTGGCAAGCACCCTGCAGAAGGCACCATCGCGAGGGCTGGAGGCACGGGTGGGCGCAGGGGAGCAAGGCTCCCAGGAGGCTAAGAAGCTCCAGATTCACCTGCAGGAGGGCGCCCTGCCGGTCAATGTGGATATTGTGGGATCGGGCCAGGTATCAGCCGCTCTGGGCAAACGGTTCAAGATCCAGATGGTGATAGCCGGCTTGATCGCCCTTCTTGCTGTTGCTGCCATGATATACTACCGCTACCGGGAGAGGAGGATAGTGCTGCCCATGCTCTTCACCTCGCTGAGCGAGGTGGCGATCATGCTGGGCGTCTGGTCCCTGGCCAAATGGCAGCTTGATCTGGCCAGCCTGGCCGGCATCATCATGGTGATAGGGACGGGCGTCGATCAACTGGTCATCATCACCGATGAGGTGATCAAGGGTGGAGAGGCCGCACCTGCCTCATCTGAGAGAAGCATTAAAGAGAGGGCGGCAGAGGCGGCAGAGAAGGCAGGCATTGGCAAAGCGACGGCCGTGACCACCAGCAAGGTCTATCTGGGCCGCCTTTCCCGCGCCTTTGCCATCATCCTGGGCGCAGCAGCGACCACAGTCGTGGCCATGCTTCCGTTGCTCTACATGGGATTCGGTGCCCTGACTGGATTCGCCCTGATCATCATCATCGGTGTGGCCCTGGGAACGCTGGTGGCAAGGCCCGCCTATGGCAGGATCATAGGTTATATCCTGAGCAGAAGCTAGATCTATCCACTGCAGGCCAGAGGATGGTCTGCAGGCCACAGCTTTTTTATTTTTTTATTATTCCATTGATGCTGGCCCCGGCGAAGGCTGCGCCCACCACGATGTTCAAGAAGTAGGTGATCAGACGCCACAGGACGATCAAAGGCAGCAGCAGGGCAGGGGAGACAAAGGCGGAATAAAGGTAGCTCATTCCCAGCTCTGCTATTCCGCTGGCCCCGGGGGTCAGTGGAAGGAGGCCCACTATCGCCAGGATGTTCTGAGCTGTCACCGAGAGAAGGATGCTGGAGTCATGGGCCATGCCCGCCAATAGAGCTGAGGGGACCAGAAAATCGCTCAACCAGATGATCGCCGTCATCATCCCCAGGACCGGCAAGCAGCGCATTGTCTCTTTAACAAGCTGAATTCCAGCATCCCGAAACAGCCAGATCTCCCGCTCCAGGGAGAGGACGACCCCTCTGTTCCCGGTCTTCTTCTTAATCCACTCCATCATACGGGCAATCCTTCTCGGTCGGATGATGAGTTGCCTGAGAAATGCCAGGAAAAGCAGCAGAAAGAGAAGGAAGATAGCGCCCACCTTCAGGCCGAAGTCAGCGAAAAAGCCGGAGATCATGAGAAATACCGCCAGTGAGGTCAGGAAGAATATGCTGTCAAGCAGCCTCTCGCTTATCACCACCGCTGTAGCACCCCCGTAGCTCATGCCGTCATCTGCCAGGATCTTGACGCGCAGGGGCTCTCCTCCGGCAGAAGATGGAGTGATGGCGGCCAGGAAACTCGAGGCCAGAGTGCATCGAAAGGAGAGGGAGAAGTCTATTGGGTGGCCGGCCATTGATGCCAGCAGCTTGAGCCGGAGGGAGTAGATCATCCAGGAGAGGACATGAAGGGCGACCGCCAGGATCATGAACCCCCCACTGACCCTCGAGATCACCTCCCAGCTTATATCGGCACCAGTATAATGGATGATGAGGACGATGGAGACGAGGCTCATCAGGATGGCAAATGATGTGGCCTTCAGTCTCTCATTCATCAATTGATTGCTAAAGATCTATTCTGTAAATACTTATTGACCCGAGCTCTCATAGGCCACCTCTCTGTAGACCGACTCCACCAGATCCAGGGCTTGCGTCCAGGAGTACTTCTCCTCCACAGCCACCCTTCCCTTCCGGCCCAGACTCCTCCTCAGATCAGGGCTTCTGTGCAGCTCCAGTATCATATCGCTCAGCTCTTCCGGACTGGAATAGACCATTCCTCCCTCCTCTGCTATCTCAGCCACCCCCGGGGTATTGAAGGCCAGGACGGGAGTCTCGCAGGCCATGGCCTCGATGAGGACGATGCCAAAGGCCTCCAGGCGGTTCTGGGTGGGCAGGACCAGGAGCTCAGCATGAGAGAGGGCTTCGATGAAGCTGGCCCGATCCAGCCGGCCGGTGAACCTGGCCCTGACAGCGAGTTTTGTAGCCAGTCTCTCCAGACGGTGACGGTCATAGCCATCGCCCACCAGAACCAGCTCGAGATCGGCCCTCTTCTGCACCTCCTTCATAGCATGAATCAGGCTCTCAATTCCTTTATAGTGCAGCAGCCTGCCGGCATAAAGGACATATCCTCTCTTCTTCTGGACGCGAGGATAGAGGGAGATATCAACAGCATTGGGCACGATCCTGGTCTTATGAATGTAGTCTTTAAGAACGGGAGAGGTTTCAGCATAGCTTCTTGTGGTGGATATGATGATCTTCGCCCGATCAAGGATTGGCCGGATGATCCCCCGGTTTATCCCCTCCACCGCCGCTCCAATGGAGCGGGGGAGGTTGTATCCATTCAGGTTCCCTGGGATCACCACATCGTTATGATAGGTGATAACATGGGGAGATGAGTCCCGGAGCATGAAGGCGAAGAGGGGGCTGGGCACATGGCTGTGATATATGTCCGCCTCGATGCTGGGCCGTTTTACAGGAACGGGAACATAAAAGAGATCTATGCTGGGAATGAGGATAAAATCATTATTCCAGCTTCCGCATGATGAAGCCACAGTCACCTGGTGGCCTCTCCTGCTCAGGCCGTCGGCCAGCTCTTTCACATGATACTCAACCCCACCCAGATGGGGTGGAAAATAAGGAGATACCTGAAGGATCCTCATGGATAGGAGAAGGTATTGGAGGGATAATGGACTTAAATCTAATGCCATCCAGCCTCAGGGACTCTGCACCCACCTAGCCTCAGGGACTCTGTAACCATCAAGCCTCAGGGGTCTTACACTCATCATACCTCTGGATCAGCCACCACCACCCGGATATCAGAGGAACGAAAATCAGCATTATCCGTGGCTTTAGAGCTTCTCTGGAGCATCAGATCTTCTATCTGCTGATCAATGGCGGTATTGAGTCTGAAGCTTCTCTCTAAAGAGCTATCAAATGAATACTCGGATTCATGATGGCCATCCCTCACTAGGACGGTTATCAGGTAATCACCGGCGGCCAGGCCCCGGGTGGACCAGCTCCAGCTATTTGATTCCGACCACCGGACCATATCCTTGCCTCCAAGCTGGAACTTGTAAAAGACAGGATCATTATCCGGATCAGTAGCCTCTGCCTTCCAGGTGATGATCTCCCCTTGGACCTGAGGGCTGGGAAGGTCCGGTTCAAGGCTCAGAAGGATGGGGGGCTGATTGATCTCCTCCAGGGTGAATGCCGCATCCATTGAGGCATCGAAAGAGCCTTCCTGGGTACAACTGCCATCTCTGACCTGGACGGTGATCTTATGGCTGCCGGGATGGGCATCGGATGTGTTCCAGCTCCAGAGAGGGGAAGAGGACCAGCCGGTCACATCCTGATCATCGAGGAGGAATTTATAGCATAGCTGGTCTCCGCCGGGATCGGTGGCATGGGCAGTCCAGTTTACGATCGCGCCCATCTTCATCGGGCTGATTGCATCCGGCTCGAGTCCCGTGAGCACCGGGATCTGATTGAGGGATGCAATAGAGGATTGAGTTGCTAGAGCACCCGCGGACTTTGAGGCCTCCTCAACTGAGCTTTCTGGAGGCGCAGCAGATGATTCTGCGGCTGATTCTGTCCCCGAGAGCATCTTTGATTCCATCAGGGTGTAAGGGCGGCTCAATTCTCCGTCAAAAGAGCCCTGGCTGGCATGAGAGCCGTCTATTATCTGAACTGTGATCTCATGATCTCCCGCCGCTATCCCGGAGCTGTTCCATATCCAGGAGTCTGAGGGCGACCAGCCTGAGACCTCCCGCCCATCGAGGAGAAAGCGATAGGATAGCTCATCCTGCTCCGGATCTATTGCTCTGGCGGTCCAGGTGATCAGAGATCCCTGGGAGCGGGGGCTCTTCGGGTCCGCCTCCAGGTCCTTCAGAATGGGAGGCTGGTTTTGTTCCAGGATGGTCATGGTGGCATCCAGAGAGCTGTCATAAGAGTCAGAAGGCGAGTGAAGACCGTCCATAACCTGTACGGTGATGGTATACTCGCCCGCCTCTAGATATCGAGTGGGCCAGCTCCAGCTGCTGGACCGGGACCATTTTCTCTTCTCAGTGCCATTTAAAAGGAAGCGATAGAGGATTCTGTCGCCGTCCGGATCTTCTGCCTCTGCCCTCCAGATGATCGACGCGCCCTGTCTCTGCGGGCTGGGCCTGTCTGGCAGGAGGCTGTATAAGATCGGCGGCCGGTTGGAGATGGCATCCTCCTCTGCCTGCCGGACTGAGATGAGATCGTCCTGTGCCGGCTGGGCTGAGATGAGATCGTCCTGTGCCGGCTGATCGGCTGCGGGAGAGGCCACCAGCATGGGGCTGGCCTTCCCGTCTGTCGCTGGTGCAGGAACAGACAATGACGGCGGATTATCAGATGAGACGGCTGCAGAAGCTGGGTCCGGTCCAGCCTCAGATCGGGTCCTTGCCTCGCTGCTGCCGCTCGCTATGGGGGCCCCGGTCATCTCAGGTTCAGCCGCCTGAAGGGCATCATCCGCAGGTGGCAGCAATTCTGCAGTCTCTTTCACCTGCTGTTTTTCTGTCTCCACCCTCTCTGTCACCTCCTTCTCCGTCACCTCCTCCTCCGTCACCTCCTCCTTCGCCACCTCCCTCTCTGTCTCCTCCTTCCCCCTCACCTTTTTTATGGATTTGGACGGCGGTTTGGTGGAAGAGGTGGGTGCTGATTCGCTGACCTGGGATGCAGAGCTGCCACCGCCTCCTGCGCTGAGGACGGTGACCTTTGTCCTCTCCTCAAATGAGACCGGCAAGCCTGTAGAGTCTTCTGTTGACTCATTGATGCTGCTCTCCACTGAATCCTGATTTATGGGCTGATCATCGATCAGATCGATCAGGATGTGCTCGGACTTGTAAGGGCTCGTGCTCTCTGTATCCTTGAAGAGGAGGAGAGCGAGCTCCTTCCGTCCGGGCTCCCCCTCGAGAACAAAGCCCAGCATGCTATCCCAGCTCTCATTATCCGCCAGATGCAGCCCTTTGACGAAGATGGTGGAGTTGCCGAAGAGCAGCCGGAGGGAGTAGTTGGCTGGAGCGCCCTCATGGTTCTCGATCCTCGCCCTGGCCTCCAGCTCCCTGCCGGCGGTGATCGTACTGTACTGCCCGTCCCGCTCCTCCTGTCCTTGAAGTGAACCGGCAATCTCGCTCTCCGGCCAGGAGACCTCCAATAGGGTATACCTCTCCTGAGAGGAGACGAGGCTCAACCCGGGATGATAATGATAGATGGCCAGGGAGAGGCCGGCCAAAATCAGGATTGCAGCCAGGGCGATAGGAAAGGGGCTCCGGCGGGGGATAAGACCTGAGAGGATGCCGCCGGCTGGCCTGCGGCTGCGATAACCCCTCCTGGCGCCGATGATGAACCTTCTGCTGCGGGGCAGTGCGCGCCAGCGGAGATAGGATACTGCAGCAAGCGGTAGGATAAGAAGGGAGAGAATGGTGGATAATGATGCCGGCTGCAGCCCTCGCGGGGTTAGATAGAGAATCAGGCTTATGAGCCCCGCGAAAAGCACAGATGCCCCCAGGGAGAGAAGAAGGCGTCTGCTCAAATCAAGGTCGCCTCCAGAGGGGAAGAGGAAGAGGACTGCAAGGTAGCCCGGGATGAGCACCACCAGAGCCAAAGCCAGATATGAGCCCGCCTCCTTCAGGGGTGGAGCAAGAAGATTAGCCAGAGCGAGAGCTGCCAAAGAGATCAGAATGGATGCAATCAGGAACCAGGGAATCTGCCTGGTGATCCTCAAATCATTATCCCTCCTTTAATATAGCCTAGAAGTCTATCGGCAACAACCAATAAAACCCTTTTCCTCGAAATTCAATTCTGGACAGCGATTTCGATTCCGGTCTCGTCTTCGGTCTCGTCTTCAATCTCGATCTCTATTCCCACCGGGCAGTGGTCAGAGCCGTAGACATCATCGAGGATGAAAGCCGATTTCACCCGATCCCGCATGCCCTCAGTGACGAAGAAGTAGTCGATCCTCCAGCCTACATTGCGTTCGCGAGCCCTGGTTTTAGTATCCCAGAAGGAGTATCTGCCTCCCTCTGAATGGAAGATTCTGAAGGTGTCCAGAAAGCCGTGCTCCAGCAACCGGTCGATCCAGACCCTCTCCTCAGGGAGAAATCCGGAGACCTTCTCATTCGCTTTGGGCCGGGCGAGATCTATCTCCTTATGAGCTGTGTTGACATCGCCACAGATCACAATATTCCTGCCCTCGGCCAAAAGCCTCTCCATGAGATCGAGAAACAGCTCATAGAACCTCATCTTATAGCTCAACCTCTCCTTTGAGGCCTTGCCATTGGGGAAGTAGACATTGAAGAGGAGAAAATCCCCATAGTCGGCGATGATAGCCCTTTGCTCATCATCGAGGCCCTCAAAGCCCAGTGAGCACTCCAGACTCAAAGGTTCAGTCCTGGTGAACAGTGCCACACCATCCCGTCCTTTTCTTGTGCCCGGGCTGAAATAAGCAAAGTAGCCAGGAAGCTCTTTGAGCTCTGCAGGCATCTGATCTGCTGCCGCCTTGATCTCCTGCAGGCAGAGCACATCGGGACGGTCTTTGATAAGCCAGTCCACAAAGCCCTTCTTATAGATGGCTCTCAGGCCATTCACATTCCAGGATAGAATTCTCATCGATGACATTCTTTCCCCTCAAGAGGAGACTATTGCTTCTGGACATAAAAGAGGCTGGTGGCGCGAGCCCCTCCAAATGGACAAAAGGTTCAACAATGCCGGCTCATTGGAGCTGGAGAGCATCCATGAGATCCGCGCCTCTCCATCGACTGCGACTCCCAAGAGGAGAGCACCACGGAGCTCTCCAAGATCGTCCAGAGCAAGCTTCACTGGGCGGTCACCGGCCAGACCGCAGGGGAGATCATGACCGGGCGGGCAGATGCCTCCTCCAGATGATGGAGACGCCCTCCACTCTGGGGCAGTCCTCGGGCAAGAGGCTTCGCACAGAGGGGACCTTTGATATCCAGCGCCTTCCTCTCCTTCTTCCTCTACAGGGAGACATGCTTTTTTGTTATGCAAGGGGGTATGTCTCAACCTCGTACCACAGAAAGGTTTAAATACTTTTTCTCATAAGCTACTATTAACCGGACAGAAGGCTCTGCTGGCATTGCAAGGCCGGTATGCCTTCCGGTGTAAGTCCATATAAATATGTAAAAAGTAAAATGAAAAAATGAGGTGTAATAGGTATGCCATGGGGAGATTGTACGGGGCCCTGGTGGACGGGCCCTCGCGGGAATAGAGCAGCAGGATATTATAATCCCTGGTGCCGCCGGGCAGCAGGTTTCGGCATGGGCTATGGCAGGGGCTATGGCAGAGGATTTGGGTATATTCCAGATGAGCCCTTCCGCCAGCCTACTCCAGAGGAAAAGAGAGATTATCTGGAGGCAGTAGCCAGGAATCTGGAGGAAGAGCTGAAAGCAGTGCGCGCTCAGATCGAGAATCTGCAGCCCTGAGCCTGATCAGGCTCAAACGCCCTCTCATTTATTGCAGTCCGGTTTTTGTGTTTCTAACAATTTTTTAATTTTAATAGTTTTTAATTTTAACAGTTTTTAATTTTAATAGTTTTTGATTTTAATAATTTTTGATTTTAATAGTTTTTGATTTTAATAATTTTTTGGTCGTCTGCCAGGACCGGCCGGATCCCTATCTCCTGTTCCAGCATCTTCTGGGCCTGCCGCAGGAGAATGGATCGATCTGATGGAAGAGCGAAGGAGGGGCATGCCCTTTGAATGGGCAGCATCCCTTTGATTGTGCCCATAGAGGTTGATCTGTCTGATCGATTCAGCGCAATGTTTTTATCCTATAAACCAACCCTTTTGCCTTAAGTAAAATTAATTTGATTAGGTGGTTCAATGAGAAGATCAATGCCAGGGCTGGCAGCATTGCTCGCCATCGAATTCCTATCTCCCTCCCAGGGTGCAATGGACCGGCCGGCCAGGGAGGATCCGGCGATATTGCTGGTGGCATTCGGCACCAGCTATCCTGAGGCTCAGGCGGCATATGAGAACGCAGAGAGGATCTACCGGGAGCAGTTTCCCGGTGCAGAGATCAGAATGGCTTTCACCTCTGAGCATATCCGGCGCAAGCTGCAGGAGAGGGATGATGTCACCATAGACAATCCCCTCACTGCCCTCTCTCATCTCCATGATAAGGGGCATGTCGATGTTGTTGTTCAGTCGTTGCATGTGATACCGGGAGATGAGTTCCATGATCTGGCCAATATCGTAAATGAGATTAAAGGAATAAAAGGAAAATTCTCTTTCAGAAATCTGGAGCTGGGCGCCCCTCTCCTCGGGGCGATCGATGATTATCGAGCTGTATCTGCTGCCTTGGCCCGGCAGTTCGATCAGAATACCACTGGTGTGGAGAGAACTGTCCATTCCAGCCCCAGAGATGCCGGCCAGATGGCAGTGGTCTTCATGGGACACGGGACTGAGCACCCGGCAAATAGCGCCTACTATCAGATGGCAGCCATCCTGGCAGAGGACCATGAGAATGTCTTCCTGGGCACTGTTGAGGGGTATCCGGGCTACGATGAGGTGCTCGCCAACCTGAAGAGATCGGGGGTCAGAAAGGTCCGGCTGATCCCATTCATGCTCGTGGCAGGTGATCATGCCCTGAATGACCTTGCAGGAGATGAGCCGGAATCCTGGAAGAGCATGCTGGAAGAGGAAGGATTCGCGATCGACTCCAATCTATTGGGGATGGGTGAGAACGACGGCATTGTCCAGATACTCATCCAACACACAAGAGAAGCCTTCGGCAAATTCGATAAAGGGATGTAATATTATTATTTTAAGGAGAGATGAAATTGAGAAGAATACTGATGTCGATAACGGTGCTCATGGCCGTAAATCTGGCCGGTGCCGATGTGCTGATCAACGAGATGCTGGCCAATCCAGCCTCGGATTGGAATGGCAATGGAGTGGTTAGCGGTATGGATGATGAATTCATAGAGCTTTATAATTCTGGGAATGAATCCCTGGATATAAGCGGATATGTCCTTCGGGATACTGTATTCAGATCAAATCCTGGAGAATATGTCTTTCCCAATGGGACTGTGATCGCTGCCGGGGATTTCCTGGTCATATTCGCCTCCAAGAGCGGCGTGTTTCAAGGAAACGATGGGGACACCATAAGGCTTTATGATCCGTTCGGGAACTTGGTGGACGAGAAAGCATACAATTCCACGGTAGAAGATGTCTCCTTTGCCAGGATTCCGGATGGAGGAGAATGGAGCAACAGCACTGCACCCACACCCGGCAAGCCAAACCAGCAATCTGCTGTTTGAGGGGCAGGGTGAGCTCATTGCACTTTTTAATGTGGTGAATTTCTGTGGAGAGACTGCAAACTGGAATAGCAGCACCGGAATTGAATCTAAAGGATGAGTACTCTCAATTCGTGAAACGCAAGGTTCTGGCCTTGCTGCTCTCCCTGCTGGGAATAATCCTCCTGACAGGAGTGGCGGTGACCCTTGGCTCGGCTCATATCACCCCGACACAGGTTTACTCCTGCATACTGGCCAGGTTCTTTCCTGACCACTTTGTAACCACAGACTTCTTGGATACCATTGTCTGGAAGCTGAGGCTACACCGGGTGATCCTGGCCATTTTTGCCGGAATGGGGCTGGCCATTGCAGGAGCAGCCATGCAGGGCATTCTAAAGAACCCTCTGGCCAGCCCCTTCACTCTGGGAATCGCTTCAGCTGCCTCCTTTGGAGCATCACTGGCCATAATTCTCGGTGCAGGGTTCATCGGTGGCGAGTATCTGATCGTTGGCAACGCTTTTGTCTTCACCATAATAGCTTCGCTGGGCGTCTACGGCCTGGCAAAATATCGAGGAGTAAGCCCGGAGACAATGGTTCTGGCAGGCATCGCCATCATGTACCTCTTCAGTGCCATGACCTCGTCTCTGCAGTATGTGGGCCATTCAGAGCAGGTTCATGAAGTGGTCTTCTGGATGATGGGCAGCCTTGGTCGCTCATCCTGGGACAAGGTTGGTATAATCGCCCTGGTGACTGTACTCTGCTCTTTGATTTTGATGAGGCTCTCCTGGGACATCAATGCTCTGGGAGCGGGAGACGAGACAGCTGAGAGCCTGGGGGTCAATGTAGAGCTGGTCAGGGTCTCGGGAATGATGCTGGCTGCTCTGATCACCGCCAGTGTGATCTGCTTTACCGGCACCATCGGCTTCATCGGCCTGGTTGCACCTCATATCACCAGGATGGTCGTGTCGGGCGACCACAGATTCCTGCTTCCGGCATCGGGTCTTTTCGGTGCCTTACTGCTGTTGGGTGCGGACACCATGGCCAGGACGATCATGGCTCCAGTCATACTGCCGGTGGGGATCATGACCGCCTACATGGGAGTGCCATTCTTTCTCTATCTGTTCATGAAAAGGAGGAAGGAATTTTGGTAAAGATCGCTATTAATGAACCTTATATACATACTAACAGATTTAAGATATTATTATATATATTTTTGTTTATATTTCTGGCGCCTGCTGGGGGTGTTCCGGTGGGCATTGACATCACAGACGAAGCTGGCATAACAGTAAGCGTTCCTTTGAATCCCCGGGTCGTTGCCTTTCGACTGCATCCGCTGAAACTGTTTACACCCTGAACGCATCCCATCTGATTGTTGGAAGAACTGAAACCTGTACAATACCCCCTGAACTGGAAAAAATACCCAGCCTTGGAAGCATAGCCGGAGAGGTGGATGCAGAATCCATCCTGGCCACAGGAGCAGGTCTGGTGATCTCTGGTGTGCCTCCCATTTCAGCCGAAACCGAAAGAAGTCTGAAAAGCGCTGGCATCCCGGTCTTGCACTACAACGCTCTCTATGTGGACACCATCCTGCCCATGATCGAGGATTTGAGCCTGATCCTGAACCGAGAGAGGGAAGCAGATGAGCTTAAGGATTTTATAAAACGATATCAAAATCTGATTAACGAACGAATTGCAGACATTTCCTCAGAGGACAGGCCGAAGGTCTATTTCATGTCAATGGGAGACTTCTACCAGACTGCCGGCTCAGATAGCACGGGAAACAAGCGAATCGAGATGGCAGGTGGATATAACATCGGGAGAAATCTTACAGGCATCGTCCCTGCAGTCGATGCTGAGTGGATAATCGATAAGAATCCTGAGGTGATCGTCTACTCCATACGCCCGGATCAATACCGGGCTACGTTCCCCAGAATCGAAGAGATGGCAGCCAAGAGGGATGAGATCGCTGCTCTTCCTGGTTTTGACAGAATTGACGCTGTGAAAAGCGGACGGGTCCACGTGATAGATATCGGTACACTCAGTGGACCACGAGGAATTGTGGGCCTCCTATATTTGGCCAGCTGGTTTTATCCGGATCGTTTCACAGACGTTGATCCAGCGGCCGTACATGAGGAAATGCTGCGGGATTTCTACCATCTGAACTGGCATGAGCCCTGGGCCTACCCCATGAGTCAATCAGCTTGAGCAGAAGGACTGACAACCCCCACATAGATAGAACTTTTAAAATATAATGGGTATCTGGCATGTATGAAACAGAGAACAAAAAAGCCATGAGGAGGATGGGCCAGGCAATGATGGCCACAATGCCGCTGCAGCTAAAGGTCCAGGTTATGTTCAAGATGCTGCTGGCAGGAGACGATGATGATAAACGCAGAAAGATAATGGAAGAGGCAAAACAGAGGCGCCGCTTCACTGTTCCAAGAGAACGAATCGAGTGGTATCCAACCATCGATCACCATAAATGCAAGAACTGCAAAATTTGTCTGGAGTTCTGTCCTAAAGGCGTCTTTTCAGAGGATGACAAGAACAAGATAACCGTTTCAAGCCCGTATGAATGCGTGATGCTATGCAGCGGCTGCGAGATAAAGTGCCCGCACGACGCGATCTCTTTCCCAGACAGGAAAGACTTCTACGGATATGTTTATTACGTTTGAAAGCAGACTTTTGAGGATTTCACATGAAGATTGTCATTATTTCACCTATTCTCATCACAAGCCTCATCAAAGCATCTCAAGAACTGAATGAGGAGTTTGAGCTGGAGCTTGATCTCAGGATCTATTATCCAAACCAAATAGACAATGAAGAGATTTCATCGGATGAGATCGCAGAAGAGCTCAAGTCTGCTGATGCTGTTTTAGTGGACCTCATGGGCGCAGGAGGCCGGTCGATTGAAATCATATCCAGCAGTCTCAAAGGCGAGAGAAATACTGCCGTCAGCCTGGTTGTCCCCATGGGCCGGGCCTTTCAGGAGATGATGCAGATCACCAGGCTTGGGTCTTTTCATGGAGCATGGCTGGCCGAGAGGATGGCCGGCATGGAGATGAAGGGGCAGCCTGTTGATGAGGACCCCGACGCCCTTCGGAAGAAGATAGATAAAGGCCGGAGGATGATGGAGATGGCCTTAAAAATGGTGCAGGCTGGAGGGAGGGTCATGCCTGTGGGGCCGATAAAGGATGCAGCAAACTACATAAAATTTACAAAATACTGGAAATTCGGTGGCCGGGAAAACTACAAAAATCTTCTGATCCTTCTTCTGAGAGATTACCTGGGCGTATCACTTCCTCCTGCAGGTGACCCGGCGGAGAGGCCAGACTTCGGCATATATCATCCCCGGCACGGCTACTTCGAAGACCTTGAAGAGTACCTGGAAGCATTCGGGTTTAACCATCGGCTCCCCACGATCGGTTTCCTCTTTTACGGCGGGAGATATTTTGACCAGTGCAGATCAGCAATAGAGGTACTCGCCTCATCCTTTGAGGACATGAACATCATACCCGTTTATTCCGACGGCATCAACAATTTAAAGGCAATGAGGAGATACTTTTTTAGAGATGGCCAGCCGATAACTGATGCTATTGTAAATCTAACCATGTTCCGCCTGAACGGTGGCCCGCTGGGCGGAAACCACCAGCTGACCAGAGATCTGCTGAAGGAGATTAATGCCCCCCTCTACACCCCAGCATCTATGCACAGGAGAGAGGTAGTGGATTGGATGAGATCTCCAACTGGCCTGAATCCCATGGAGGCTATAATATCGGTCATCTGGCCGGAACTGGATGGAAGCATCGAGCCAATCCCTTGCTGCGGGGTAGGTGTGATACAGGGTAGCAGCCCTCCTGTTCAGGAGGTGGTCACGATACCTGACAGATTAATTCGCATACGCTCCCGAATTCAGAAGAGAATTGAGCTCAAGACTAAACCCAATGAAGAAAAGCGTGTGGCTCTGATCATCTACAGCTATCCACCGGGGGAAGGCAACCTGGGCGGGGCATCTTATCTGGACGTGTTCAAGAGCATAAAGAGCCTCTTGAAGAGGATGAAAGATGAAGGATTCTCTGTCTATGTGCCGGAAGGAAAGCTACACGATCTCTTTGAAGACCTGGCGATTGCAAACACAGGCCAGTGGTTTTGCGCTGAAAAAATCATCAAGAATAGCTTTTATCTTAGTGCGGAGGCATATAGAAACTACTTCTATTCTTTGCCAGAGAAAATGCAGGACGAGGTTACCACGGCATGGGGTGATGTTCCTGGCACTGTGATGACCTCGGGAGAGAAGATCCTCATTCCCGGCATCGAGCTGGGAAATGTATTCCTGGGGATTCAGCCCGCGAGGCCGCCCTTGAAGGGGCAGGATCTATCTGGAGCGTCTCATGATAAGACAAAGCCGCCTCATCATCAGTATATCGCCTTTTACCGCTGGTTGGAGACTGTCTGGAGGGCAGATGCAATCGTGCACGTTGGGACTCACGGCCTGGCCGAATTCACAAAAGGAAAGGAGGTGGGAATGAGTGCCTCATGCTTCCCGGACCTTCTGATGGGAGACATGCCTCACTTTTACTTCTACCATGTGACAAATACTTCAGAAGCAGTTGTGGCCAAAAGAAGGCTCTACGCCACTATTATCAGCCACAACAATCCTCCCTTCACATCTTCTGACCTGTATGAGGATTATGTTCTGCTACAAAACCTAATAGACGAGCATGGAGAGGCAGAAGTTCAGAACCCAGAATCATGCTCTCGAATCAAGGAACGGATAATGGCAGTTGCACAGGAGCTTCACCTCGAGGAGACCGATATAGATCGCATCCATGACGAGCTTTATGAGATGAAAAGAAGGATAATTCCGAAAGGCCTGCATGTTTTGGGGGAGGGATATGAAAAGGAAGATCTGAAGCGTTTCTTGGAATTTGTTCTTAGATACGATCGAGGAGACATCAAGTCGATAAATCGTATTTTGGCAGAGGAGAATGGTCTGGATTACGACTCTGCCTTAATGGATAGGCCCTCTCATGCCTCTCAGCTTGCAGAGATGGACAGAAGATGCACGAGTATAGTGGAATGCTGTCTGGAAAGATCGCTGGATGAGGCGGTCGAGGAAAGCGCTCTTTCATCTGAAAGAAGGTCTGAGCTGAGAGAAGCCCTGAGATACGGCATAATGCTTTTGGAAAGCTACTCTGATAACGAGGTTGAGATCGACAACTTCATTTGCGGCCTTCGGGGTGAGTTTATAGAGCAGGGAGATGGCGGAGACATTATCCGCTCTCCAGAGATCCTACCAACCGGAAGAAACCTCACGCAGTTTGACCCCACAAGAATTCCCACAGAGAATGCATTTAAGCGAGGTGAAGAGATTGCCAGGAATACCTTGTCCGAGCACCTGGAGAGGAACGGCTGCTATCCAGAGAGCATTGGAACAGTGCTCTGGGGATTTGAGACGACCAAAACCGGTGGGGAGACGGTTGGACAGATACTCAGCTATCTGGGCGTGAGGATCGAGAGAAGCAGAGGGACCTGGTCGCCAAAGTTATATGTGGTTCCGCTGGAAGCTTTGGGCAGGCCGAGAATCGACTGTCTGGTGAACATATGTGGATTTTTTAGGGATATGTTCCCCAATCTCATAGAGCTCTTGGATCAGGCTTTCGACCTTGTTGCTGGTCTTGATGAGCCGCTGGAGTTCAACTACATCAGAAAGCACTCAATGGAAAACCTTGAGCACCTGAAGGAGAGTGGACTTGATCCAAAAACGAAAAGGAAGATGGCCAACGGTCGAATATTCGGTCCGCAGGCAGGGGAATACGGCACGCGCATCCTACCGCTGATCGAGGATTCGGTATGGAGAACAGAAGACGAACTGGCAGAGGTCTTCATCCAGTCTGTAAATCACCTCTATGCCAGGGATCTGCATGCATGCAAGGTCGATTCTCTATACCGCGACAATCTAGCCAGGGTCAAGCTCGTCTCTCAGGTGAGGGACTCTCATGATCGAGAGATAATCGATCTGGACCACTATTTCGAGTACTTCGGCGGGCTGTCCAATGCCGTGAGGAGGACGTGCGGAGTGAGACCCCAGATGCTCATCTCCGACACCACCGGCGAGGCCATCCGCACTGAAGATCTAAAAAGCTCTGTTAACAGGGGCATAAGGACCAGGCTTCTCAATCCCAAATGGATAAACGGCATGCTGGAGCATGATCATCACGGAGCGCAGCAGATCGCCAAACGGGTAGAAAATGCCCTGGGTTTAGCTGCAACTACTCACATCGTGGACAACTGGATCTGGGCATCAGTTGCTGAGCGTTATATTTTTGACGATATGACTCGGGAGAGGATTACGGAGAACAACAGATTCGCGGCCGCACATCTGGTGGAACGACTCATCGAGGCCGAGAACAGGGGATACTGGAAGGCGACCGATGAGGAGAAAGAGAAGCTCAGAGTTGCATATCTGAAGATAGAAGGGGAAATTGAAGATGATACATAAAAATAAAAAAAACTTAATTAATCTCGGAATCTTATATCGTTGAATACTCAGTCAGCTTAACCTCTGCATCTTCGTAAGGTATTGTGGATGGTTTGGCGCCCGGCTGGTTTGGTCCATACACAGTTCCTTTGAGACCGCTTGCCATCTTTATATCTGTTATATAGACCCTTCCTGTCTTGACGGCATCGATGTCTTCAAATCCGGGCAGAGACATAATTTCATCTCTTTTGGCCTCCATCTCCTCAATTGTAGGCGTAGTCGCATTGTACTGCTCCTGTGACATGGAGTAGACTATTATCTCTGGATTTTGCTCGATCACCCATTCCATGTCCACATGAGGCACCTTGGTCGGCAGATCTGCAGCGATATTCCTGCCCCCGGCCTCGACAACTCTGATATTCCCCGTTGAATCCCTATTAGCCGTCCAATCGAAGTGGCCCATTGACATGAAATATACCTCAGGCCTGTCCTCATCGGGAATCGTCTCAGTTCGGTCAAAAAACGGTATCATAGTATCCGGAAATCCTGTCGGCCATTTCCAGGGCTTCATCCTTCTTTTCCAGAACTCGTCCCAGATCCCTGATCATGGGGATCAAAGCATCGATATGCAGTAGCCGATACCGCAGCACTGGAATCCCATAGTCTGTCAGCTTCTGCTTCATATCCTCAGGGAACAGAGCCCCAGTTTTGCCAATCACCAGATCGGGGTTCAGCTCGATTATTTTTTCGATATCCGCATCGCCACCGGACTTTCCTATATGCTCTTTTTCCAGCAGAGTGGGAGGCATGTCGCAGTCCTCTGTGACGGCAATCATTCGATCCGATTCTCCCAGAGCATAGATCACCTCAGATGCTCCTGGGGAGAGGCATATAATGCTATTGGGGTCCAGGGGCACGGCCACATTCCGGCCGTCTTCGTCCGTAATCGTGACCATCTCTTCTTCCTCTGCTAAGGCAGGGGCTAGAAGAAGAGCAAGGACGATCAACAGTGTGGTTGTTCTTATTTGATCTCCATATCTAATAAGGAAGATGAGGGAAAGGCATAAGCCCCCTCTAGATCAAGGCCATAGAACTTATCTATGAGCTCCCGGTGCACAGAATCAGGGTCCACATCTTCGAACTGTTGGGGATGAAGCCATTTAGCTAGATAAAGCTCACCAACTATCGCCCGTATTCCCGATGTGATCTTGCCGCTCATCACAAAGACCCTTCCGTCTTCTACCGCCTTTACGCTCTGCAGCTCCGGCCGGCTCATTATCTCATCCCTCAACTGGGCCAGCTCATCCTCAGTGTAGTTTTTGGTGCCGGGCTCCGACTGAAGGATTATATCTGGGTCGATCTGTACTACCCACTCGGGGCTCACGTCAGGATACGAATTCGATTCATTTCCCAGGTCAGCGGCAACATTCAATCCTCCGGCAAATGTTATGAAATTATGATAAGAACCGCTGGATGAAACGGTATGATAGGGCGTTCCATACCACTCGAAGAAGACTCTTGGGACGTCCTTTTCCGGCAGAGCAGCAACTTGGTCCTGGATTTTATCCTGGTAATTCTTGATAAATTCTACAAGCTCTTGAGCTCGCTTTTCTTTTCCTAAAACCTGGCCCAGGTTCTCCATAATCAGGATCGTCCTGGAGGGATCTATGAATTTCTCCTCCATTACCGGTATTCCCGCATCCTCCAGGATCTTCTTATCCCCGTCGGAGATCATTGTGTCGGCAACTACCAGATCAGGGTCCAGCTCCAATATCAGCTCAATATCGGGCGAATGGGAACTCTTCCCCACCCCTTCAACCTTGGCCAGATAGGGAGGAAAGTCGGAGTTGGTCGAACGTCCCACCAGGCTTGCTCCCTCGTCCAGAGCACAAATGATCTCTGAAGCTCCTCCTGCGAGAGAGACGATGCTTTTTATCGGCGCATCCACGCTCACAGAGTGTCCGGTAAAATCGACTACTGTGACCATTTCTCCGCTTCCAGTAATGGAAAGGAGGCCGATACAGATAATAACCAGAAAGGCTGTCCTCATTAATTCCACCACGCATTGTTTTCATGCTACCATTGCTAGCTCAGGCATCGGAGGGATAAGCGTATCCTCCCTCCAGCTTCATGTTGTAGAACTCCTGTATGAGCTTCTCATGCTCGGCACCCGGATCTATGTCATCGAATAATTCTGGATAGAACCACTTGGCCAGGTAAAGCTCGCCGATCGCAGAGCGGATTCCCGTGGCCACCGTACCGCTTAAAACATAGACCCGTCCCTCTTTGACCGCCCTTGAATTCTGCAGCTCCGGCCGAGATATGATCTCATCCCTCCACTGCTCTAGCTCCTCCTCTGTATAGTCCTTCGAGCTTCCCAGAATGTGAAGTATGACATCCGGATCTTTCTCTATCACCCATTCCGGGCTGACATTGGGATAATCGACCGATTCATTGGCTGCGATGTTGACTCCGCCGGCAAAGTCGATGAAGTTGTCATAGGATGTGCCGTTGGATGCCGAATGATACGGCTTTCCCAGCCACTCGAAGAACACGGTTGGTCTCTCCTCCGAATTTATGCCCAAGGTTCTCTCTTTTATAAGATCATGATAACCTTTCAGCTGGCCCGCCAGCTCAGAAGCGCGCTCCTCTTTTCCAAGAGCCCTTCCCAGGTTCTCGATGACCAATAAAAGAGAGATCAGGATCTGCAAAGCCTTTTTTCTCAACGTCACTACCTCCTATTTAGTCAACTTAATTGACTTTTAGACAAATTAAGTTGTATATAAATCTTGGGCCAATGCGTCATACTGGGTGGCAATGAATCAAATGCTCCTTGTCCGGTTGAGAAAGACTTAAATCAATTAATCTTTCCTTTAATCAAAAAATGGTGATCGAAATGCTTAGTAAGACACGCATAAGGATGCTATTGGCATGGTTGATGCTGTGCTCACTGCCAATCCTGGCAGGTGGATTTGATTTCACCTTGAAGATCTACGGCAATGCAAACCTGGATGATACCATAGATCAGTTGGATATCGATTTTATTCAAGGGATCATCAACGGCACAGAGGAGTACAACGAGCTGGCCGATGCCAACAACGATGGCAGTATCGACCAGGAGGATATCGCGCAGATTGAGGATATCATAGCAGGCAAAGAAGAGAAGCTCATCTTGAAAGATACCGCCAACCGGACGGTGTCAATCGATATGCCTGTGGAAAGAATCATCGTTCCCAGCGGCCTTGCTGCTGAGGCCTTCAAGGTTTTAAAGGCTACAGACAAGATCGTCGGGGTCTCCAATACCATCCATGAGAAGATCTACTTCTTTCCCGATCTCGCCGATCGGCCATCCGTTGGCGGCTGGAAGATAGAGGACTATGAGGCGGTCATCTCCCTTGACCCTGATCTGGTCATCAGCTACGAAAAATGGCCGCCAATATCCGAAGCGGAGGAGAATCTCGATCCTACAGGAATACCCGTAGTCGCCCTGGAGTTCACAGATCCGAATTTCGTGACAGAAGAACTGGTCAAGCTCAGCTACATTTTGGGCACGAATGGGGCAGAGGATCGATATATTCAATGGCGCTCCGGATATGAAAGGCAGATAGATGAATATGTGAACAATTTGAGCCGGGATGAGAGGCCCAGCGTCTTTTTGGAGACGGGCTTTAAGGGTCTAAATGATGTTGGGACATATGGAGAGGGTGCAAAGGGAAGCCTGGTGCTTGAACTTGCCGGCGGCAGGAACATTGCGGCCAATCTATCAGAAGCCTATCCTCATGTGGATAGCGAGTGGATCATCACCGAGAACCCAGAGGTGGTGATGAAGTACGTCTACAGCTCAGAGGTGGACTGGGGCTGGAATGGCACCGATGAGCCGGAGGCAATAGTTGCAGAGGTCTTGAATCGCGATGGCTGGGAGAGCATAGATGCAGTGAAAAGCAAACGGGTATACCTGATCAGCAACGAGTTGATGACGGGGCTGGACAGCGTGGTTGGCTATCTTTACTGGGTCAAGCTACTCCACCCGGATTTTGCTGCAGATCCGACAGAAGCCTACGAAGAATATATGACCGATTTTATGGGCATGGAATTTCCCGATTTGATATTTGTTTACCCCCGTCCCTGAGGGTGCTCTTGTGGAGAGGGTCCTGACTCCACATCAATTTTTATAAAATTTAAAAAATCTTTCGACCGCAAGTTTTAAGTAAAACTAATTTGTATTAAATCAAATTTAGTGGACCAAGGAATCCACGCGTCCATTCAGATCAGGAGGTGGGAGCAAACTGCGGTTTGGCGCCCACTTCCATCTCCCACTTATAAGCTGGAATGGACAGCTAAGGAGGGCATAAGATGGCAGATGAGAGAAGTTCCATAAAAATGAAAGACTTGAACGAGACGTTGTCCAATTATGAAGTTCAGAGCCTGGAGGGGGTCATACTGGAGGGCGACATAGAGATCGAGATGGATCTCTCCAGCGGTGCGCAGCCCCTGCTCGTGCAGTCGCTGGGCCAGGAATTCACAAAGCTCGCTGTGGAGCTGTTCAGTTTCTCCCGGGCAATGGGATATCCGGTTGATTCTATGCTTCAGACGGCAAAGACCGTAGGATCAGCGGGCAAGTAGCGCATCTAGATCAGATGGCAAGTAAACTGAGAACTGCGTCCTTCCGGAGACTGGAGATCTCAGGGCTATAGTATATCAGGAAATGAGGGTGAAGTGATGCCAAAATTTTGTGGGTTTGATCCGAAGCCGGCAACTCGTCAAGCAGTGAAAAAGTTTGAAGATGAAGTGATGATTGGAAAAGACTATCGTTTCCTTATCCCTACGGTATACCTCGATGTGAATGAAAAATGTTGGTCAGTTGCTATAGCATATAGCACATCTCGTCCTCCTGGTATGCATTGGCAAGAAAATCTGCTAGAAGTACGGTACACCTATTCTCTCAAAAATAAGGTGCCTTTGACACTGATGCGATCTGATCCCTTTGAGGACATCCCGATCGTCGGCCGGACCTTTGAAGATCCTGATACCTTTGCACTGTATGCAATAACTAAAGAAAGGGAGCTTGTGAACTGTCCAGATCCAGATAAGCAACGGAATGAAGGCGTCCCGATCATTGGCCGGACTTTTATAGATCCCGATATCTACGAAAAGGAACTTCTGAATCGCCTGGCAGATCCATATGAACTGCAGGATGAGAAGCTTTAGCGGTACCTGGCACGCAACCGTATCATATAGGAGATGAAGGTTGTCAAATAATGTGAGGATAAAGAATGCAATATTAAAACAAATGTATGTGTTTAGCTCATCATAATCGATATCATTGAGCCCATTCAGCAGCATCCTGCGCAACCAATTCTCAATAGTAGATTTCGGACAAGACCAGTTATTATCATCGTTTTCCATCTGGGATAGGTTATTTACCTCATGCTCATCATGAGATGAAACCAGCATCAATCGAACTATTCAGTGGAGCTAAACACATACAAATAAATAAACCAGTGGTCCTTTAGACCTCAATCTACCTCCCACGCAGCCAGTACCCTGTCTACGTTTATGTAGTCTCTTCTTCCGGCATTTTCAAGGACCAAGACCCCATCGGCGCTATCCACAACTTTGCCTTTGAGCCTGTCTGACTTTCCGGTTCCAAAGTATACCTCTATCGTCTTATCGAATAGGCGCTCTGATACAAACTTGTCCAGCATATGTCTCACCTCAGGTCTATTGCTTCCTCAATGAGATATATACTTTTCTGATTAAAAAATTGATTTATGGAAGGTGCACTTGATAAATCCGGCTTGATTTTTATCGCAATATCCCGATGCTTGCATCGGGGATAAAGGGCATCCGTATCTAACTTAGGGATTAAATCAGATCCGAGTAGTATTATCTTTATGCGGCGACGCCTCGGATGCCCCGTCTGCCGGGCGGTGGGGTGCGTCGCCGCCGTTTCACTTTATAGTAATACTCCGATGCTTGCTTGGGGGATAAAGGGCATGCGCATTCAACTTGGGTTTGAGTCAGCTTAGCTTGGAACCATTTTCATGTGGCGGCGCTTGGATGCTTCGCTACTGCTATTCCTCTTTGGATACAGTTCCCCATTGATAACAGATCTGGTCGCTTTCAGGAGTAGCATACCACAATCTTTAAGTAAAGTAAATTTGTATTAAATCAAAATTAGTGGATAACAAAATGCACACCCCTATTCAAATCCGGAGATGGGTGCTGACTGCAGTTTGGCACCCACTTCCATTTCCCACTTATAAGCTGGAATGGACAACTTAGGAGGCATGAGATGGCAGAGGAGAAAAGTTGCCTGAAGATTCACAGTAGGTGGCCTTAAAAGTGTTCGCGAAGGAAGGATCCTACAATACCGTGCGCATATTGCTTGCGGAAGACAACCCTTGCAGCCAGGAGTTGATGCTGAGAATGCTCAAGTACATGGGACTCTATGCAGACGTCGCCAATGATGGGCTTGATGTTCTTCATGCCCTGGAAACCCGGTCCTATGATGTGATTTTAATGGACATACAGATGCCCAAGATGGATGGCCTTGAGGCAACCAAAGCCATACGCCATCGCTGGCACGATCGAAGCATAAAAATCATCGCCGTTACAGGCTGCAACCAGGAAGAGGATCGTGAGATGTGCTTCCAGGCAGGAATGGATGATTATATGTGCAAACCGGTAAAGAGAGAAGATCTCGAGAGCGTGCTCAGCCGTTACCGATCCCATGGTCATTAAAATCATAATGAGGATTGCCGATGATCAACGTACTTAAAAGCAAGCGAGAAAGCTCTCGCTTTCAGATCCTGGTAGAGATAGCTGCCCACCAGCCCAATCTGCGCCAGAAGGAGGTAGCAGATAGACTTGACCTGACCCCACAGGCCATCTCGGAATACATCAAGGAGCTCGTGGCAGAAGGCCTGGTTACTACAGACGGACGCATGCGATACAGAATTACCAAGGAAGGTGTGGAGTGGTTGCTCGAGAGCGCAGCTGAGCTAAAACAATATGCTCGAGCGGTTATGGAGGACATTATCAGCCATGTCTCTGTCTGGAGTGCATTGGCAGAATCAGACCTCATTAAGGGTGAAAAGGTATCCCTGGAGATGCGGGATGGGCTCCTCTATGCGAATAAAAAAGACGACATAGAAGCTAAAGGCATAACCATCTCAGATGCTTCTGCGGGTGAGGATATTGGAGTATCTGATCTCAAAGGCCTGATAAGTCTTGAGGAAGGACGGATAATCGTATGCAAGGTGCCGCGAATCCAGATAGGGGGATCCAGAAATGTCGATCTCGATCTTCTGAGAGAGAGGGTCTCAGGCTATGAGATGGTCGGCTCCTTAGGCATCGAGGCTCTTGTGGCCCTTAGAAAGATAAAGAGAGAGCCAGATGTGATCTTCGGTGCGAAGCAGGCTGTGATAGAGGCCGCCTATCACGGTATTAGCTCAGTCGTCGTCAGTGTGGACGAGCAGATCCCCGGTATCCTGGAACGCCTGGAGTCTGAAGGATTGAAGTACGAGCTATTTGACCTGACATTGACCTGAGATGTGAGGCGACATGGTTTTGTCGCCTCATTTGCCAGTTTGCTGTATGCGGGTGCCTACCAATATTTAGCTCTCAGGCGACAGCATGATTTTCCGCCTGTGGCGGGTAGATGAAGGTCCCGTTCTTGTACACATTGAAGCTCAGGCCTGGACAGTATTTATCGATGAACTCCTGGTGCATTGCCTGAGGGTCTAGTTCATCAAATAATTCTGGATGTAGCCACTTTGCCATGTACGCCACTGCTATCTGATAACTGAAGCCGTAGGAGAGCCCTTCGTCAATGATGTAGACCCTGCCTTCTTTGACAGCGTTCACATCGGCAAGCTCAGGCCGGTTCAGGATTTCTTCTCTAGCCTCGCTCATGACTGAGAAGTCATTGGCTGGGTATCCTACATCGTTTCTCAGTTGCTTAAAGATGATGTCCGGATTGCTAGTTACTACTGCCTCAGGATCAGCCTCGAAGTAGAGAGGCGAGTCCTCAAATATGTTAATTCCACCGGCCATCTCGAGATAGGTCTGAGCGCCTGAACCATTGCCGCCGTATGCTTTGTAATTGCCGAATGAGGACTCCACATATACTCTGGGCTTCTCCTCATCGGAGAGTCTTGCCGTTTTGGCCGTTATAGCGTCGATATACTTGTATTGGAAGTTTTCCAGGTAATCCTTTGCCTCATCTCTGCGGTTCAAGATATAGCCGAGCTTTGTAGTCTCCTCTGCGAAGGAATAAGGTGTTTTTGAGGTGAAATCGAGGCCTACCACGGAGGTGTTGCCAGGTAGCTTATCATAGAGTTCCTTTGTCCATGAGGTTGCGCCCAATAGCAGATCGGGTTGATATTTGAATATCGCCTCCGGATTTGGAGGATAACCTCCGATTGATGGCATTTCGGCGCCTTGAGGGAAGAACACGTCCTTTTTCTTGGTGCTATCTTCGATGGCAACTACCTTGTCAAGCTCGCCGAACATCCTCAATGCCTCATTGTTGTATATCGATATGGAAACAATTCGCCGTACAGGCTTTTTAATAGTAGCTACTCTTTTGTAGCTATCCACTATCGTCAGGTTCTCTTCCGTCCCTGCAATTATCTTTTTTATCTGATCTAAATCAAGCTCATTCACATTGCCGTCGTAATTAGCATCGGCCAAATCCGTCGATTCCCTAGCTCCGCTGATGATTTCCTCCACATAGACGATATCGCTTTCGTCTATGGTCTGATCCATATTTGCATTTCCGTAAATTCCCAGGACGAAGTCAGACTCGGCTGCAGATGCTGCCGTTATTAATAGCAGAAGATATACTGCTGCCACTGTTATGCTTACTATCTCTTTCATATCTGCCTCAATTATCTTCAAATATTAAAAAAATATGAATCAGCTGGCTGAGCCGGTGGGATAGATATATACCCCATCCAGTTGACTCAGACCGTAGAACTTCTCTGCAAGCTCCTGGTGGACCGCCTCTGGATCTATATCCCGAAACCTCTCGGGATAGAACATCTTGGCCATGTAAAGCTGGCAGATGACAGAGCGTACCCCATATCTGATCTCTCCAGAGATCAGGTAAACCCGGCCCTCTTTGACCGCTTTCACATCAGCAAGCTCAGAGCGAGCGATGATCTCATCTCTCAGCGTTTTCAGCTCATCCTCTGTGAATGTCTTGTCGCTGGACCTCTGCTGGATTATCACATCCGGATCGGTCTCCACCACCCACTCCGGGCTGACGGTGGGATACGAATGAGTGCTGTTGCCCAGACCTTTTGCAATATTATCCCCACCTGCGAGCCGGATCAATGTATCAGAGGGATTGCCGCTTGAAACCGTGTAGTACGGCTTTCCAGCCCATTCGAAGAAGACCTTGGGCTTATCCTCTGGCTTCAGATCGGCAGTGCGTTCTTTGATCAGATCCTGATAGCCTTCGATGAAACCGGTGATTTCCTGGGCACGCTCTTCTTTCCCCATTATTGTCCCCAGCTTTTCCATTACTCCCAAGTCTTTGGCCGGATCCACGATAGACTCGAGCATAACGGGGATTTCTGCGCCTTCAAGCTCCTTCAAATCATCGTTGGTGAGCATTGTATCGGCGATCACCAGGTCCGGATTAAGCGAGACTATCAGCTCCAGGTCAGGGGAATGGGAGCTCTTTCCAGCAATAGGTACCTCTTCCAAAGCCGGAGGGAAATGAGAATACGAGTCTCTTCCCACCAGGATCTCTCTGCCGTCCAGCGCATAAAGGTACTCTGCCACACCAGTCCCCAGCGATACCACCTTTTGCACCGGCACATCTACACTCACAGAGCGTCCGGTGGAGTCAACAATTGTGATATTCTCAGCACTTCCTGCCGTTATGAGAAGACTGAGGAATACCAGCATCAAGACTATGTTTTTTCGCAATTGCTCATCCTCCTTTATAAGACAAATTTGCAGTAAAACAAGTTTACTTGTATATAAAGTATAGGTTAATTATTTTCTAGAATAGTAATAAATAAAATTTTGCAACTAAAAAGCGTTATTAATGCCTGCTCTTCCGTTATGGTCTGAGAACCATAGAGGGAATCGATGGCGGCATATCCTGCTGAGTAGTGAACGAACTGCATCACTAAAGGTGCGATTCACTCTCCAGGCAGCGGAACTTTGCCTCTCACGCACCCTTGACTCATCATTTCTGGTCTATGATTGATCCCACTTATTGTTCACCGAAAGGTTATTAAATCAAACCAACTAGACTTAAACCAAATATGGTTAAATCGACCTGGTTATTGAGCGCAGCCGCTGAATTGAAAAGAGATTGAGGCGGAGCAGATGGATGAGAACTATTCCGATATAAGTGCCACTACTCGTGAGGCGATGGACATAAGCAGAAGGAGCAGAAAGATCATCTCAGAGATAGTGGGGAACTCGACTCCAGAGGACAGAGTTAGACAGAGATGTGCCATAGCTACGGGAGATCCCAATGTGGCTGAGATCCTCAGGTTTGTAAAGGACCCGGTAAATGCAGGACTCAAAGCATTGGATGCAAAGGCCAGGATATTTGTGGATATCAACATGGTGAAAGAAGGTGTGCTCAAAAAAGGCCATCAATCCTCCATTAGAGTCATGATTGGAAGAGGAGATGAGCTGGCCGAAAGCAAAGGCATAACCAGAGCTTCAGCAGGCGTTTTGGCATTTAAAGAAGAGCTATCTGAAAGCATAGTGCTGATAGGCAATGCGCCATCAGCACTTCTGACTCTCTGCGACCTTATAGTCTCTGGAGATGTTATGCCAGCACTTGTAATTGGAACGCCCGTCGGCTTTGTTAATGCGGCAATAAGCAAGGAACATCTCAGGTGCCTTGATGCACCATCCATATCAGTTGTGGGAACGCGCGGCGGGACGCCCATTGCGGTAGCAGCCATGAACGAGATGATAAATATGTATAATAGCTCATAAAACTTTATATTCATACCTCCTTTTTCCTTTTATTCTAAAATGTCATACATTTACTATGGCATTTTTAAATTCAATAAGCCTCAGGTGGAGAGCTGAGTCAGGGTTTTCTCTCTGAATAGATCCTCGACCTCTCTATTGATCTCGTTTAGCTCCTCGTCGGATAACGGTTTTGGAACAGTTGTTTTACGGTTTTCGAGTATGTTTCTGCCGATCCTCTTGAATATCTCTGCAATTTCCGAGTCTGGAGTGTATTCTATTACCGTCTTATGGTGAATTTCAGATCTCGGAATTAGATCGTTCATGGGCATTCTTCCCACGACCTGAGTCCCCAGCCTCGCGGCAAATCCGTCGATTATAGACGGCTCGTCTACGACGCTCCTTCCATTGTAGATTATGCCGCCCAAGAAGACATCACCCCTCTCCGCAAAGCGCTTGATTCCTTTGCAAATGTTGTTGGCGGCGTAGATGGACATGGAGTCGCAGGTCGTGACGATGTAGACATCGTCAACCAGACCGTTTCTCAAAGGCATGGCAAAACCGCCGCAGACTACATCTCCCAAAACATCGTATATCAGTACATCAAGATCAAGGTCTTTAAAGGCACCAAGGCGGGTCAGCATCTCGGCAGCAGTGATAACCCCACGGCCAGCGCAGCCAATACCAGGTTCAGGCCCGCCGGACTCGGCGCAATATACGCCCTTAAATCCGACAAAAACGATATCTTCCAGTTTCATCCGGCCGGGGCCCTTTTCGCGAAAGGCGTCTAAAATGGTCGGAATCCTTTTTCCGATCAGGCTGCGGGTCGAATCCGCTTTGGGATCGCATCCTATGACCATTACGCGCTTCCCATCCTCGGCTAAAGCTGCCGCTATGTTTGATACCATTGTGGACTTTCCAATCCCGCCCTTGCCGTATACGCAGAACTTTCTCATTGTGAGATCATCTCCTGTTAAGCCGAGTATCTAGGTCTTTTATCGAATCCCATTAAGGTATTGATTATGCTCTCGGTCAGAAAGACCGTCCCTCTCAGTCCGGCATAAGGAGCATAGTCGTACATGCAGACCTGGTCAAATACCGGGTAGACGAACCTCATGAGAGGAATTGCAAGCTCTCTGGCCAGGCCGCGCTCAAAGCTGCTACCAAATAGCATCATGGTATTGGATCTTCTTACATCATCTTCAAATGAGCTGCACTGGTCATAAGAGCACTTCACCTCAATCTCGAAGCCCAGCTCTCTTTCCAGGAAATCAGACATCGAATGGCAGCGAAAATCGCCGGTAACCGACACACCTGTTCCATAGATTTCATGCTGATGGAGATACGTCCGCTTAAATGGCTCGAGATCGATGAACTTTTCCTCACAATACTCCACGCCCAGGCGGCCGGATAATGCCTCCAGAAACTTACTGGATCCTTCAAGGCCATAGGGGTAATCGAGCTCTATGTAGGGTGTGCCAAAATCATCCTTCATTTTCTTTGCCAGATCTACTCCCTGACCCATCACGAGGTTCAATTCCGCTGCGGGAGCAGTACAAAACTCTTCGAGGCTGCACATAGATATAGTGCTGTTCACGCTGATATCCAGGGCTTCTATGTTTCTTCTTATCTCATTCAGATCGGCATGAACCTTGAAGTCATCAGGGCAAAGGCCGATCAGGTTGACTGAGCGCCTCTTTATTTCGCATTCCTTCATCAGCGATTCGAGCTTTACCAGGGCGTCCTCGTAGCCATCTCTCATGGAGCCCTTATAGCCTGCAGCCTCAAGCCACAGCACATCCTTTCTCAGCGAGAGAGAATCGATCACCGACTGAACATCATCCCCAATTATGGAAGGGACGTCTCCAGATATGACCACCAATAAGGGTGTGCTGCAGGTCTTGTCTGCTAGCTCCAGGGCCCTCTTCAAAGCCTCTTCCCCTCCAAAGACTATCTCCCGCTCATGCACAACAGTACAGGCATGTCTGATATCTGCCTGCTGAGAGATGGAATTGAACATCCCCGCCCCCCAGTTGCATCCAACCGGGACGTGGTTAAGCACCACAGCGTCGGTTATTCCCGAGCAGGCCCGAAAGGCTCCTAAGAATCTCCCCCCATCCATTCTAGCAGCCTCCTCTGGAGTTTGCCCTCCATATCTCCTGCCACATGCTCACAGAGGATGAGATTCTGGGATCATCTAGCAGGGGGTAATAGGGAGAGTTGTACTTCAGCCGGGAGACAATGAGATGTCTATCCCTTATCTGAGGCCTGTTTATCCTCCGCGTCAGATACCGGCCCAGCTCGATGATAACGTTGAAGCTGGTCCTGTAGAGCATATTGCTGAACATGGTGATGTCCAATACGGGGATCTCAGCATTCCTCTCGTAAACGTGGGAGGTGATGAACTCGCCTAATACGTGGTCAACCTCCTTGGATATTTTATATGTCTCCTGAGCAGATGGATCGGTTGTAATCTGAAAGTCCAGGTTCATTTCATCGAATATGCTGTACATATTCTTTATCATCATATCTCTCGTCTCCTGAGAGACTTTTAGCCGGTTGAGCACTAGAGAATCAATGCAGATACATTTAATAGGAATCATCAGATCATCTATGTAGACCCGCGCCCGGTGGGGATTGAATATCAAGCTCTGGGAGACGATGGCAAAGCTGTATCCCATGAGAGCATGTCTGATTTTTACCAGCTCTTTTTCAGCTCTCTTTTTTTCTTCATCGATCACCGCTTCCGCCTCGCCATCCAGGCCCATCCTGGTGCCTATATCCATTAAGAATCTTGCCATGCCTTCTATTCCAGAGTTATGGGGCCAGCTCTTTATGTGATCGGTCCCAAATTCATCCTTCATATAGGCGGCCCATTTATCTGTACGGGACCTTGCTATGTTAAGCCGGGCGGCGGGTGCCTGCTTTATTCTCTTGACGGTCGTGGTGGGAAAGACCGTATTTAGGGTGATCCCCATCTTACCTAAAATGCTTCCGACCTCTTGCAGCTCAAGGTTGAAACCAAAGGTATTCCTGCCATTCGATTCCAGGTTAACCGAGTTCTCGATTACATCTTGCTCCTCCATCAGCTGCTCGGCCAGAGCTGCCAGCATATCCACCTGACCGCAGCCCCGGAAATCAAATTGCTGGGATGTGTTCTTCCATGAAGTAGCTACATACTGCATTATGGAGTCGATGGAATCGTGGTCTCGATGGGCAAAGCCCTCCGAGGTGACAATGACCAGCTCGCAGGGGACCTCGTCTTTGATATCTTCAACAACGCTATGCACATCCTCTCCCATCAGCCCAGATATGCAGGTGGGAAGAACGACTATAAGATCGGGATTATATCGCTTATAGGTATCATATATGCCCCGTCTCAGCTTCTCTTCTCCTCCATAAATGACGTCCTCCTCCATTAGGTTGGTGCAGGCCATATCATAGACTGGAGAATAGAGCTTGCGTGGGCTCAGACGCTGGTGAAAGGCACATCCTCTAACGCCGTGTATCAGGGGAATAGCTCTCTCGATCTCCGAGACGACATAGACCGAACCGGATAGCTTGCAATCGATTCCGTGGTAGTGAGCCAACCTCGATGGGCAGCCATGAATGTCCAGAAAGCTCCTATCTGCCAGAAGATTGAGCTCCAGGTCACTATAGTCACTATTTTGCCGAGAATTATCATCCTCAGCCCCTCTAGATATGCTCAAACTAGCTTCTTCCATTAAATCACTCAAATGTCCGGATTTCTCGCTATTACAGCTCCAGCGTCACTGCAATGAGATGCTCTAGCAGATCCAATCGCAGGCGGCGCAGGTATCTGCCGTGCACAAGGTATTCTATTCACTTTTGCCACCCTTTGATCAGCGACCAGCCACGCCGCATACAATTTCGAGAAGCAATTTCTTGGCAAGGGCAGGTACGCGGAGTATTGCACATCATCAATTTAATTTGTTATAACCCAATATCATTTGCTATATTTCATTTCGATAGATAAAACTGTTGGTAGGATAAGTATGTTAATTGAATTTTTCCCGTCTTAGGCTCGACTGTGGCTGTAAATGGGATTGTGGCAGGATTTAAAAAGACGGAGCTTCACAGACTGTGAAGTGTTTCTCTGTGCAATTTTCAACGGCATTCCTTTTTACTTAAGGGTTCTGCAATCGTCAAGGCTTTCAGACGACAAGCACGTATTTTTTAGATAGCTCTGTCCTGCATCTGCATGACGTTTCTGGTTTTCTACTTCACCGACCGAGGTTTCTTCCAGGCCCTTGAAGTCATTCCTCTGACAGAGCTATTTGGGCCTCCCGGAGAGAGCATTTTTCCCCTGACCAGCTAAACCGAAAGATTATTAAATCAAGTTTGCTTGTGTTTAGTCAAGTTTCGTGATAAAGAAGAGGAAGAAAAAGCCTCCGGCACAGGAGAACTTGAGAGATGTGTATCTGGAGATCGAGGAGATGATTGAGGAGGACAAGGTGGTAAAATGACAAATAAAATAATACTAGCAGAAGGCGAAGAGAGAGAAGAGATACCCTGTCCACCCGGTCGAGTGGTCACCCTGACACCTATCGCCTCGGAGCTCATCTGCATCCTCGGCCGAATGGATAGGATTGTGGGGCGGGATGACCATTCCAGCTTTCCTCCTGGCCTGGGTGAGAAGCCGGCAGTTGGCAGCAGCATTAGAAAGACCATCAGCGGAGAGATGGTCTTGGATCTCAGACCTGATATAGTGATAACCGGCAGGCGTGTCCCCCCGGAGGAATTTAGCATGATTGAGTCTGCGGGCATACCTGTGGTCGTAATCGAAAAGGGCTGCGAGCTGGAGGCTCTAATAAGCAACATTAACACCCTGGGCAGAATAATGGCTGCTGAAAATCGAGCGAAAGAACTTATAGAATTTTTAGAGAGATATGCAAAGATTATTCAAGATAGGACCGGCAGCCTGAATATCGAGAACAAGCCCCTGGTCTATAACGAGTGCGCTTTTAAGAATTATATCACCAAAGCCAGCACTGCTGCGGATGAGGGTATAACTCTTGTCGGCGGGGTCAATATCGCCGGCACAAAGGAGCTTGGCAGGCTTGCTGTGAGTGATGAATGGGTGATCAGGCATAATCCGGATGTGATCATCTCTCAGGTCTCTTCATCGTCTCCAACGACAAAAGAGACACTGCAAGCAAAAAGGGAGGAGATTCTAGCGCGGCCGGAGCTGAAAGAAATCAATGCCGTCAAGAACAGACGGATCTACATAAGTCATCTATCCATCAGAAGAGGGCCCAGAATGATTGGATATCTGCTTTATCTGGCAAAATGGCTCCATCCTGAGCTGTTCCAGGACATTGATCCAGCCGCGGTGGAAAAAGAGATGCTCCGAGAATTTTATGGACTTGATCTGGAAGGGGCATGGGCCTATCCTGAGATCGAAGCATTACAATCGGGAGTTAAAAAATGAACGGCAACCTTTTAGGTGGCGTTCTCCAGATCCTTATATTTTTTTCATTATTGGGGGCATGTGAGGGACAGGAGACAGAGGATATTGTTACCATAGTAGATGGAACTGGAGAGCTGGTCGATGTATCGCTTCCGGTGGAAAAGATAGTCTCGATCACATCACGCGCATCTGAGATCATCTATGCGTTGGGCTCTGGTGATAAGATAGTTGGGCGCGACTCATATTCCTTCTATCCTTCGTCATTGGAAGGCGTGCCTGTAGTTGCTCGGAGTTCCCGCAGCCCAAATGTCGAGCTGATCCATAAGATCGATCCTGATCTGGTGATTGCAGACAGCATGCTCTCGGAAGAAGATCGCAGGAAGATAGAGTCTGCGGGCATAGAGATAGGATACCCATATAGCACAATGGCTTCAGCAACTACATTCCACAATCTCACAGTTGCTGCCGGTGGCATAAACATCGCTGCCGATCAGCCTGTGGATTATCCAACTGTAGACCCAGAATGGGTTGTGGAGAGGGATCCCGACATCATCTTTAGCTACGCCACTAACACTGCTGATGAGAACTTAACCGACAAGATGAAGGAAATTCATAACGAAATTATCTCCCGGCCTGAGCTGGTCGATGTAAAGGCGGTCAAGAATGACCAGGTGTATATTCTTGGCAATCCCGTGGCATGGGGCATTAGCTCTGTGGTGGGAGACCTCTACCTTGCCAAATGGTTCCATCCCGACCTCTTCGAAGATATCGATCCTGAGGCGGTGCACAGAGAGTTTCTCTTGAAGTTTTTTGGTGAACAGATGGCGGAGAAGTCCGTCTATCCGTAGGACAGAAGATGGATTTAAAGGAGTTGAGACAAATGACTGGCAGAGTTTTGGGCATTCTCTTGATAGCCCTTATTTTTGTGGGATTCCCAGGAGCATGTGAGGATGCAACGGAAGGGTTGAATGAAAAGATAGTAACCATCCTCGATGACGATGGTCAATCGGTCAATGTAACAATGCCTGTGGAAACGATTGTCTCCATGGGCTCATACAATTCGGAGCTCATCTACGCTCTTGGGGGCGGGGATAGAATCATAGGACGCTGCTCTTATTCAAACTATCCAGCGCCTCTTATGGATGTGGCAGTGGTTGCTAAAAGCTCCCATAAACCGGATCTGGAAGCCATCGTTAAAATCAAGCCTGATCTGGTGGTTGCTGACGGTATGCTCACCAGTGACAACCGCAAAGAAATGGAAGATGCAGGTATACCTGTTCTGGTATATTCATCTCTGGACCCAAAAACGGTGGTTACTGTAGTGGAAGATTTAGGAATATTACTGGAGAAGGAAGATCGAGCCAATGAGATCATCAGTTTCATCAATCAATATCAGAGCATGATCGATGAGCACGTTGCTGGTCTTGAGGAGACGGATAAGCCTTTAGTCTTCTTTGAGTGGTCCAAGCCGTATTATAGTATGGGTAAGGGAACGAACTTCGACAATCTATCCGTTGCAGTGGGAGGCATAAATATTGTGGCCGATCAGAAGGTTAAGTATCCCACAGTGGATCCTGAATGGCTGGTGGAGATAGATCCAGATGTAATCGTACGTTCTGTTTCTGCCCAGACCGATGAGAATCTGACCGAAATCATGGTGCGGACACGGAATGAAATACTCTCCCGACCAGAATTGGCAGACGTTACGGCCATAAAGGATGGTCGGGTTCATACTATGGCATCTTTTGTAACTTACGGGATAGGCTCAATAATAGGAGAGCTCTACCTGGCCAAATGGTTCCATCCCGATCTCTTCAAGGATATCGATCCTGAGGCAGTGCACCAGGAGCTATTGGAAAAGTTTTTCGGCGGAGGGCCGCAGGAGATGTGGGTCTATCCGTGAGGCTTAAGATAAAAGGATTTGCCGCAAAAATGGAGGCGGTGAGATGCCGCTATTGAGTGATCGCAGCCTCTTCATCTCCGCATCCCGCCCCTCCGCACCCCTCGCTTTTTGGATCGGCCCACTTCTCGGAAAAGCCGAGGGCGAATGCCTGATATACGAACTCCAGAAAGAACTGCTTGTCCAGGGACTTTTGCAATGAGGAGAGCATCTGCATATAATCGTTTATGCGCTGGCTCTTGCCCGAGACGGCGGCGGAGATCTGTGCCCCGTAGAGTACCATTATCTCCGCCGTGCAGCTTTTCGGGAGAATGCCCCATACAAACTTATCCCTCAGATGGACCAGAGCAGCAACAGCAGCAACAGTTATAGGATCCTTGATGATATTTGAAAAACTTTTCTTAAACAGATCGGCGTCATCTTTAGAAAGGAACTTCCCAATTCCCTGGCACATCTCCTGCTCATCGATTCTGAACCGCTCCAGATGAGCCAGTGAGGAAGACTGGCCGGCGGGCGTCAGGCCGTTTTGAAGGGAGAGCGTCCTTAAGACTGCGTCATGCATGGTGCGACCGATGAGCTCCCCTACTTTCGAGTGCTTGCCGGCAAATGCTATTGCTCTCCCCCCCAGCCGGGAAGCCACTGCAATCTGATCTGTTCCGGTGCCTGTGGCAAGGCCCTCAGAATACCGGGAAGGGATCTCCAGCTCCTGAAGGGCTGCAGTCTTGGCCTCGGTGGCAGTGAGGACTGCGGTGACCATAGCCCCGGGAAGAAGCTCTCGATTGATGAATATCATGGCATTTATAGTTCCTGGCTCCAGGCCGCCACCCTTCTCAGCCCGCTCATCTGCACTCTCTTCCTGTGGCTCGTAGTAGGAGGCGGGATCTCCTGCCCGACCTGCATTTCCCTCCACGCCGCCGGTGCAAACAGTCACAACCTCCAGATCTTGAAATCGCTCATGGCAGATCGCTGCATTGTTCATATTGGCTGCAGTTCCAAGCGTTGCACATTTTTGGAATGGAAGGTTGTGGCTGCTGGCTACCTCTCTCTTGTACTCCTCAGGACGATCCACCGCCAATATGTGCATCCTGCTATTCATGTGCCCTCCCGCAGGCTCGCAGGACTGATGATTGTAGATATACTGCAGGTCGTCATGCAGTCCTCCCGAACAGCTGCGGCAGGTGGAAAGAACCCGGTGTGGGGCAACCAAGCGCGCATAGACCATCTTCTCCTCCCTGTGCAGCTCAACTCCATCATAAAACTTAGCAAGTTTCATTCATAGCCCCCTTTGTGTGACAAATCCAGAAGGATATCGTAGTCTATATTCTCCAGGAACCTCTTCTCTCTGGACTCTTTCGTCCCGAACCTCACCACATTGATGGCATCGCCTTCCGGTGGAGATTGCAGCCTGGAGACCCTTTCCGGATAGCGGGAGTAGCTGCACAGCAGGCTCTCCCCAAGAGCCCTGACTCCGACCGAAGTTCCCCCATTGATTGGCGATGGCCATATGCATCTGCTCTCCCAGCCTTGCCTCCCAGATGAACCTGGTGCTGGCATCCTCCCAGAGGACAGGCACACAGAGCATATCGGTGCCGAGCTTTGCCAGAGAGTCAGAAGCCTCCGGGAACATTAGATCGCGTCCGATAAGCATTCCGACCCTGGCAAAGGGGAGGTCAAAGGCCTCAAAACCGTCCTTGCCTGGGAGGGCCCAGCTCATGTCACGCAAGGAGAGATGGACTGCTCTGTACCTGCCCACAACTCCCTCCGGGCCAACCAGGACAGAGCTGTTGTAGAGCCCTTCTTCGCTCCTCTCAGCCATGCCAAAGACTATGAAGAGATCTTTTTCCTGCGCCTTTTTGGCAAAAAGGTCGGTGATCCTCCCCGGGATCTCATCAGAGCAGAGATCCGCCTCTTCCCGGCTGATAAGCGGGCCGGATGTGATGAGCTCGGGCAGGACGAGAAGGTTGATTGCATGCCCATCGCCTGAATTCCTGGCCACGGCATCGTCTATGAGCTTGAGCGCTCTTTTCAGATTGGAATTTATATCCAGAGGCTCAGAGCAGAACTGCAGTGTTGCGGCTGAAAATTCAGCTGCCTTGGGCAATCCAAGAAGCATCTCAATGCCTATGTGCGTGTATGGATCCAAAGATATGTTTCCATAGCATTGAGGTCTTCTAGCACTCAATGAGTTCTCCGGCGTGACCGTGTTTGGCTGCAGATTGCCATAGATAATGGTATCCTCAGGAGAACTGAACTGAACCACAGCTTGGCCCTGAGGATCTAAGATGAAGGATTGCGCAAGATCACACTCCATGACCTTATCCTTTCCAGTCCTGTTGCAGGCCAGGATATAAATGCCGTTTTCGAGAGCCCTCGCCCGCCAAAATTTCTCAGGATTGTGATGAGTGGGAGGCCAGTTGGCCGGGACCAGAAGAATCTCAGCTCCCATCAGGGCGGCGATCCTCGCAGGTCTATAAAAGTAGGTGTCAGCGCAGATCAATATACTGAGCGAGCCGAACTCTGTCTGGACTATGGGGACGGGGAGATTGCCCTTTGCAGACCACAGATTCTCCTTGAAGGCCGGAGATAGCTTGCGATGCCTGGCTACAACATCGCCCTTCGGCCCGAGAAGTGCCGCTGAGTTATAAAGTATGCCGGTTTTCAGGTCGCGCTCAGCCATACCGATGCAGATATAGCATCCATACTTCTCCGCAATCCGTCCAAAGGCGATGGTAGTCGGCCCGGGAATGCTCTCTGCAAAGGGGGCGATCTCCCTTCTGCTCTCAAAGGCGTAGCCTGTGGTGGCAAGCTCTGTATTTAAAATGATGCGGGAGCCCTTCTGCGCTGCCTCCTCGTTGAGAGCCAATAGCTTAGCCATATTTTTATCTTTGTCCTTCCAGGAAATAGATGCGTGAATGAGAGCGACCTTCAGCTCTCCAGCAGGCATTTCGTTGATGTCCCCAGCATTTTTCGATCTCATCTGATCCTATCCTCGCAAAAACCATCGAGGTCCTCTCGAAAGCTTTATTAAATCAACTCAGCTAGCTCTAAATAAAAAAATGTTTCGTTATGAGAAAGCTTGACCGATGAATAAAAAAACGGGATGGATTATTACGAAAAAACTCAGGATTGCCTATGTCACTACCCAGGAAGCAAGCGACGTCTTCCCCCTGGTATCTGCGCTAAAGGAGTTGATCAGGCAGAAAGAAGAGGTTGCGGAGGTGGCGGTCAGATCCGGCGAAGATCTTAAGGACGCCGCTCAATTGGAGAAGTTCGCGCGGTTTGCCAGGAGCTGTCACCTGGTTATCTTCAATCTTCACGGCGGGAAGAAGAGCCTTTCCTGCTTTGACCAGCTGATCCCAAAACTACAGGATAGCAATGCCTTCATCTATGCACAATCTGCCTCAGATGAGCCTGAGATCGAGCTCATGAAGCTGTCAACTGTCGACGACGACACCTACCATAAAATATCTCAATACCTGGACTATGGTGGACGGGAAAACTACTACCATCTCCTCCTCTACCTCGCCAACCGCTTTGCAGGAGCAGATTATGAGTTTTCTGATCCTGTGCGCCCCATCTGGGAGGGAATCTATCATCCAGATTTCGATTATGTCCCAACCCTGGATGATTATCTTAAGAGAAAATATGTGGCCGGACAGCCGACGGTGGGCCTATGGTTCTATCAGAGCCTCTGGCGGTCGGAGAATACTATCTTCATCGACAGGCTGATCAGGGAGATCGAGGGGCAGGGTGCAAATGTCGTTCCTGTCTTCCTTTACGCCCTCAAGGATGTCGAACGAGGAACCAAGGGAGCAGAGTGGGTGGTAGAAAACCTCTTCATGCGTGATGGACGGCCCATAATAGATGTTCTGATAAGCACCCTCATGTTTTCTCTGGCCATCAAGCCCTGGGAGGGATCAGACAGTAGCGAGGCGGAGAAGTTCGCCAGATCCGATGAGTGGTTCATAAAGAGGCTGAATGTACCTGTCCTGAAGGCTATAGTGACCTACAACACTCCTGCAGAGTGGAAAGAGTCAATGCAGGGTTTGAGCCCCATGGACATCTCCATGGGAATCGTCATGCCTGAGTTTGACGGCATGCTCATTACTGTTCCCGTGGCAGCGAGAGATAGAGCTGATGTAGATCCGCTGACAGGAGCTAGAATCATCAGGTTTGAGCCTCTGCCCGAGCGCGTAAACAAGATTGTGCGCCTGAGCATTAATTGGGCCAGGCTGCGGCATATTCCCAATTCGGAAAAGAAGGTGGCAATAATCTTCCACAACTATCCTCCCAGAAACGACCGGATAGGCACCGCCTTCGGGCTCGATTCGCCGGTATCTGTATACAACATCCTCTGTTACCTCGAGAGACAAGGATACATGCTCGAGAGCCTGCCTGAAAGCGGCCAAATCCTGATCGAGAGCATGATCTCCAGGGTTACAAACGACAGACGCTGGTCGAGCCCGGAGGCGATGGCCCAGAAGGCGATCGACCTGGTCAGCGGGGAGCAGTACGCAAAATGGTTTGAGGAGCTTCCCAATGATGTACAGGAGAAGATGCTCAAATCCTGGGGTGAGCCCCCAGGTGAGCTCTTCGCCCATCAGGGAAGACTAATAATTCCCGGAATCAGCAATGGCAATATATTTATTGGACTGCAGCCCCCGCGGGGATTCTTGGAGGACCCAGCTGCAATCTACCACAGCCCGGACCTTCCCATACCGCACCACTATTATGCATACTATCGCTGGATCCGGGACATCTTTCGGGCCGATGTCGTCATGCACATCGGCAAGCACGGTTCACTGGAATGGCTCCCCGGTAAGTCCGCCGGCCTTTCGGAATCATGCTTCCCTGACATTGCCATATCCGACCTGCCCAACATCTATCCCTATATCATAAACAACCCAGGTGAGGGTACTCAGGCCAAGAGGAGGAGCTACTGCTGCATCATCGACCATCTCATTCCTGTGATGCACAACTCCGACATCTATGACGAGATGGCAGAGCTTGAGGTGATGCTCCGCGATTATACCCATATAGCATCCGAGGATCCGGCAAAGCTGCCAGTTCAGAGGAACATGATCTGGGAGAAGGTCTGCGAGGCAAAGCTGGATCACGACCTGGAGGTGGATGAAAAAGCCGCTTTCGGGGATTTTGACAATTTTCTTGAGAAGCTGCATGAATATCTGCATGAGATAGCAGACACACAGATCAGGGACGGTCTGCACATCTTTGGCCAGCCGCCCGAGGGATCGAGGCTGGAGGAGTTCCTGGTGGCACTCACCAGGTTGAAGAACGGCCTAGTGCCGTCATTGAGAGAGGCATTAGTCCGCTCGCAAGGATTTGATTACGATCATCTGCTTCGCTGCAGAGGAAAGCTATTGGATGGCACAAGAAGCGGGGGCCATATTATCGAGGAGGTTCATGAGCTTTCACTCCAGATAATGAAAAAGTTCGGCGATGTGGGGTATTCTGCTGATCTTATCCCGGCGGTTTTATCAGAGGCTATGGACCGGAGAGACTCTGATGTTGAGGCGGTCTTGCAGTATATCAGCACGACTCTTCTGCCCAATATAGCTTCCACGACTGACGAGCTGACCAACACACTGGCCGCCTGCAGAGGAGAGTTCGTGCCCCCCGGACCCTCCGGGGCTCCCACTCGGGGAATGGCGGACATATTGCCCACGGGAAGAAACTTTTACTCCGTCGATCCCCAGGCCATCCCCTCCCAGGCGGCCTGGAAGGTGGGCGTCGCCCAGGCAGAAGCCCTGCTTGAGCGCTACCTGGAGGACGAGGGCTGCTATCCGGAATCCCTGGGAATGGTTATCTGGGGCAGTCCCACCATGCGGACCAAGGGAGACGACATTGCCGAGGTCCTCTACCTCATGGGCGTTCGGCCGGTCTGGGAGGAGAGGAGCGGCAGAGTAACAGGTATTGAGCTCATTCCCATAGAAGAGCTGCAGCGTCCTCGAATAGATGTTATGCTGCGCATCAGCGGTTTTTTCAGGGATGCATTTCCAAATATCGTGCATCTTGTTGATAGAGCAGTAGAGCTGGTGGCAGAGCAGAAGGAGCTGCCGGAGCAGAACTTCCTGGCAAAGCATGTATCTGCAGACATTTCCGAGAAGATGGCCGCTGGAATCGATGAAAAGCAGGCCAAGACTCTGGCCAGCTACCGCATATTCGGCTGCCGTCCCGGAGCCTACGGCGCTGGAGTCTCAGATGCCATCGACTCCAAGAACTGGAAGGATGAGAAAGACCTGGCCGAGATCTACGTAAAGTGGGGCGGTTATGCCTACGGCCGCAAAAACTTCGGAGTGACCGTTCCAGATGAGTTTCGAAGGCGCCTCAGCCGTCTCGACCTGACGGTCAAGAACGAGGACACCCGGGAGTACGATATGCTGGACGGCGATGATTTCTACTCCTATCATGGCGGGATGATCGCCGCAGTCAAGGCCCTGAAAGGCGAGCTTCCTCGTTCGTACTGCGGCGACAGCTCAGATCCGGATCGGGTGAAGACCAGGAGCACTGTTGAGGAGACCAAGCACATCTTTCGGGCCCGCATCCTCAACCCCAAATGGATCGAGAGCATGAAGCGTCATGGTTACAAGGGCGCTGGCGATATATCCAGGATGGTGGACATCGCCTTCGGCTGGGATGCCACTGCCGAGGTCCTGGAGGACTGGATGTACGAGGAGCTGGCGAACAAGTATGCTCTGGATAGGGATATGCAGGAGTGGCTGAAAAAAGTGAACCCCCATGCTCTGCAGAACATCGCCGAGCGGCTGCTTGAGGCAGTGGAGAGGGGGATGTGGCAGGCGTCTGACGAGATGAAGGAGGAGCTTCGGGACATCTATCTGGATATCGAGGGGTGGATCGAGGATGATCAACCACAAACCGATGCAAGTTCGGGAAGCTAAGGACTAAAACTGGTAAAATGCCCAAGGAAAGCCCCGGCCTTCTGGCTTTATCCGTAACAAGTGACTGCAACCTTCGCTGCCGCTACTGCTATGCCCGCGGCGGCGAGTCGAGCGCCTCGATGGGCTGGGTCACTGCCAGGCGGGCCATCGACGTGATGGCGGAATGCTTCGATGGCTTTAAGATCCAGTTCACAGGCGGCGAGCCGCTTCTCAATCTTGATCTCATAGAGAATGCTATGGATTATCTCAGTGAGCTGGGCCTGCACGTTCCCTGCCAGGTTCAGACCAACGCTACCCTCATCACTTCCGATGTTGCCGGAAGGCTGAATGATCTTAAAATCGGAATAGGCGTGAGCCTGGATGGCCCTCCATCAGTGAACGATCGTATCCGGCCTTTTTCCAGCGGACGTGGCGGCTCTACCAAATCTGCACTGAATGGAATTATGGCCCTTAGAAGAGCAGGAATTCGGGTCGGCGCGACCTGTGTTCTCTCCAGGGCCAATGTTGGGGCTCTTGCGGGGCTCGTGGAGCTGTGCAGCTACCTTGGCAACATTGAGGGAATCGCAATCGACTTCCTGAGACAAGCGGGCCGGGGCGATAACTCGATGCAGCCCGATGCCGCCGTTGCTTCCAGAGGCATTGAGGCAGCCATAGAGCGTGCAGAAGGCCTGGCCCAAATGGGCGGAAGCCTGGTGCGATTCAGGGAACTGGAGAGAATGCGCAATACTATAGAAGAAGGAAGAGAGAGGCTTCATCACTGCTACTTTGATGCGTGCCGGTCCGTTGTTGTAATGCCCGGCGGCGAGGCCTTTGTCTGTCCCTCCATGCTCCGTCCGGAGCTTCGACTGGGCAATATCGAGGAGCCGGATTTCCCAAAGGGGCTGATCGAGCGAATGGTTCGGGCACGAAGAACTGTGCAGGACCCTCAGAAATGCCGGACCTGCCGGGATCGCTGGCTTTGCGGCGGGCCTTGCCTGGCCCATTGTGCTCCTGAATCGAACTTGGCCATCGAATGCGCTGTCAAGATGGTATTTATGAGGTACGCCAGATCATCCTCGAAGATCCCTCCCACCACCATCAGCTTGCCAAAGACCCAGAGCAGTACTGAGTAGCTGCAGTCATACTCCTTATCGAGCACCACTGGCGAAGGGCCTCTTCCTCTCTCCCTATTTTTCCAGCAATCTCTCAAGCGCTGTCTCTTCCAGCTTAAGCGAGGCCAACCTACACTCGACCTCAGCGATCTCTTTCTTGATCTTTCGGAGTTCGGTCATGTTCTTGGCCTTGTTCAGGTACTCTTTCCCTAGCTCTTCGCCGATGCACTCCTCGAGCTGGCGTCTCAAGACCTTGATATAAGGATTTCCATAGATGCTTTCCTCGCAGAACTCAAGCTTTCCTGCGTTGATTCCCCTGATTATGAACTCCCGGTCCACGCCATATTCCTTCTTTGCCGTCACGTCGCTGAGGCTCGCGCCCTCTCGGTTCCATTCACCGTATTCCGCCATTTCACCCTCTGCTCTTTATTGTGATCAGTGCCTCAGCCTCGTTCGCCTCGCGATTCCGGCGATCAGGACATCGAAGGGGTTTATGCATGCACAGGTATTTGGATCTGCCGTCAGTAGCGTTCTTCAGCAGCTGCATCCTGTTCAACGTAACCAGCAGCGATGCGCCCAAATCATTAATAATTCGCCGTAAAACCTTGCTGTCAACGACTAGATCAACCTGACTATCGTTGTACATAAGCAGTTGTGGTATCGAGTCGGTCAGGTTTTTCGAAATTTCCCGAAACGCTTAAATACAATTTAATTTGAATTAATTTCAATTCAATTTACTAAGGGAAGAATGGATGATAGAGAACAAATCCTGGGTTTTGATTTGCTTGGGCATCGTTCTGGAGGCCTATGTCTCTATCAAAGACTGAGGTGATGGGCGAATACCAGAGCTATATGGGCAAGAGGGCGCTCTTCTTCCTGATCCTCGTGCTGGGGACCGCATTGCTGGCGAGCATGGCCGTCACCCTCGGTTCTGCAGATCTCAGCATAAAAGAGGTCTATGTTGCCATCATGGCCAGATTTCTTCCCGACTGCTTTGAATCAACGTCATATGCAAATACCATCGTCTGGGGCCACCGGTTTCTTCTGCCGGGCTCGGCCCTGGTGGGTGCTCTGCTTCTTTTGGGTTCAGACACCCTTGCCAGGACGATCCTCGCACCGGTAATACTTCCTGTGGGCATAATGACATCATTTTTGGGAGTCCCGTTCTTCATTTATCTCTTCATGAAAAGGAGGAAGGTGTTTTGGTAAATATCACTATAAAGAGCCTGACATTCGGCTACAATGGCTCCATGATCCTGGACGGCCTCAATCTGGTGGTCGAGGATTCAGAAGTGCTGGGGCTGGTCGGCCCAAACGGCTCGGGCAAGACAACCCTGATCAAGTGCATAGATAAAATACTCAAGCCTAAAGGAAGCATTCTGATAGACGGCAAAGATATCGATACTGTGAGCAGAACTGAGCTTGCCAAACGCCTGGGGTATGTTCCTCAGTCCAGCTCGACTCCTCTGGCCACTACCGTTTTTGATACAGTTCTCATGGGCAGGAGGCCGCATATAAGCTGGCGCGTATCAGACTCCGATCTCGATAAGGTAGCAGATATCCTGGGGCTTTTGCATCTGGAAAATCTGGCCATGAGGGACTTCTCCCAGCTATCCGGGGGTCAGAAGCAGAAGGTCTTGATAGCCAGGGCCCTGGCCCAGGAACCGGAGGTGCTGCTGCTGGATGAGCCCACCTCAAGTCTGGACATGAAACACCAACTGGAGGTTATGGAGACGATAGCATCCCTGGTCAAAGAGAAGAAGATCTCTGCGATCATGGCATTGCACGATCTGAATCTGGCTTCGACCTTCGCGGACAAGCTGGCGATCCTCAAGGACGGAAGGATCTATGCCGCAGGTGAACCTGCCTATCTTTTGAACGCAGCGAACATTCGGGAGGTATATGGAGTCGAGGCCATCGTAATGAACAACCTTAACCGGCCGTACATAATTCCTTTGAAGTCTCTCAGCGAAGGCGTAGCTTAGGGGGAAAAATGCATCACATCAAGAGAAGGACAATTCCTTTTACATCTATCGTGGGCCAGGACGACATGAAGTTTGCATTAGTTCTAAATGCAATAAATCCACGCATAGGCGGAGTGCTGATAAGAGGAGATAAAGGCACCGCCAAATCAACCGCAGTGCGTGCCCTGGCCGACCTTCTGGAAGATATTTTAGTTGTGGAGAACTGCCCCTTCAACTGTAACCCCAGAAATCCAGAGGAGATGTGTGATCTGTGCTTTGATAAGAGCCTGAAAGGCCAGGTAAAGGAGGTATTACGCAAGACTCCGGTGATCGACCTTCCCCTGGGGGCAACTGAGGATCGGGTTTTGGGATCATTGAACATTGAGAGGGCAATCAAGGAGGGAATACGGGCCCTGGAGCCGGGCATCCTGGCTGCTGCCAACAGAGGGGTACTGTACATAGACGAGGTTAACCTCCTGGACGACCATGTGGCAGATGTGCTGCTGGACTCAGCCGCCATGGGGGTGAACATCGTGGAACGGGAAGGGGTGTCAGTTGCTCATCCATCCAGGTTTATCCTGGTAGGAACCATGAACCCCGAGGAGGGAGAGCTAAGACCGCAACTGCTGGACCGATTCGGGCTACAGGTAGATGTCGTCGGCATTGAAGATGTAGATCAAAGAGTGCTGATCGTAAAGACTGCCGAGAGGTTTGATGCCGATCCGGAGGGCTTTGCTAAGGAGCAGCAGATCCATCAGGATGAGCTGAAGGTCAAGATCTCTGCTGCCAAGGAAATCCTCAGCCAGGTGACTATGAGCGATGATCTTCTGAGAACTATAGCCTCTACCTGCATCGATCTGGGGGTAAAGACGCACAGGGCAGAGATAGTGATCTCCAGAACGGCAAAGACCATAGCTGCCTTTGAAGGAAGAATGGAGGTAAACCAGGAGGACGCAAAGAAGGCCATGGAGCTGGCGCTTGCTCACAGGATGAGGAGCCGGCCCTTTGAGCCACCGACTCTTAACAAAGATAAGCTAGAAAAGTCCATGGAAAAGCAGCAGCAGCAACAAAAGCAAGAGCAACAGCCCAAGAATCCTCCCCCGCAGAAAAGACAGGAACAGTCTCAGAAGCCCGATGATCAGCAGGACCAAAATCAGTCTCAAGCTGCATCACCGCAAGAGCAGATCTTCAAGATCGGAGCGTCGATAGATGTGCGGCAGATCAATATGCCTCGAAAGAGGGATAAAATCCCCCGCAGAAAGACCAGCGGAAGAAGGATAAACACCCTTGCACTGCAGAACTCCGGAAGATATCTGCGCCAAAGGATGCCTAAAGAGGGAAAGGACATTGCCATTGATGCCACCATTCGTGCTGCAGCTCCATATCAAAAGGCCAGATCAGGACCCTATGCCATTAAGATCAAAAGCGAGGACATCAGGGAGAAGGAGAGGGTGAGGAAGACCTCAGCAGTGCTTCTTTTTGTGGTGGATGCCAGCGGCTCAATGGGAGCCATGATGAGGATGGAGAGTGCCAAGGGAGCAGTCCTCTCCTTGCTCTTGGACTCATATCAGAAGAGGGACAGAGTTGGAATGGTGGCCTTTAGGGGAAAGGAGGCAGAACTGATACTTCCTCCCTGCTCCAGCGTGGATCTGGCTTTAAGCAGGCTAAAGGAGCTCCCCACAGGCGGCAAGACGCCGCTTTCTGCAGGGCTTTCTCGCGGATTGCAGATTTTGCAGGGCGAGATGAAAAAGGATGCAGAGACAAAGCCCATGATGGTCCTCGTATCCGATGGCAGGGCCAATGTGGGAATGAGCGGAAAGATCAAAGATGAGCTAATGGAGATCTCGGAAAGGACAAAGCAGCTCGGAATTCACACCATTGTCATAGATACCGAGGTGGTGGATTCATCCTTCATGGACATGAGGCTCGGCTACTGCCGGGAGATCGCAGAGATGACCGGCGGGAAATATTATCCGATATCAGATCTGAGTTCTGAGTCGCTTTACAGCATAGTGGATGGTGAGCACAGGCTGCTCTTGGAGGCCAACGCCTGATCTTTTGGGCACTGTGATCAAGATGATAGAAATATCGAATCTAGCCAAGGAATACTCCGGAAAAAGGGTAGTCGATATCCAAAGCCTTCAGGTCGATCGGGGAGAGCTTTTCGGATTCCTGGGGCCGAATGGTGCCGGAAAAACCACCACCATCCGAATCCTCACTACGCTCACCAAACCCACCTCCGGGAAGGCGCTCATCAACGGCTTTGATGTAGTCAAGGATTCCTTTAAGGTGAAGTCGGAGTTCGGCATAGTTCAACAGCATCTGAGCTTGAACAAAGACCTGACAATCGCTGAGAACCTGGAGCTTCATGCAAGGCTTCATCATCTGTCCAAAATAGAGAGAACGAAAAGGATAGCTGAACTGCTCGATTATGTGGAGCTGTCCGAGCACGCAGACTATCTCATAGATGATGTCTCGGGTGGCATGAAGAGGAGAGCCATGATTGCCAGGGCTCTGATTCACAGGCCGAAGCTGCTATTTCTGGATGAGCCGACTGTGGGCCTGGACGCTCAGACCCGCCGGAGGGTCTGGGATCTCATTCGCAAGATGAACTCAGACGGCACCACAGTCTTCCTCACTACACATTATATTGAGGAGGCTGAGGCCTTATGCGAAAGGGTGGGCATCCTTCATAAAGGAAAAATGATCGCCATTGGTTCTCCCTTAAGTCTTCGCCAGAAGCTGGGAATGATCGCAGTCGAGATGCAAACTAACGGAAACGGCACCCAGTATAGATATTTCCCCGATAGGTCGTTCGCTGCCCAGTTCATTCAGGGACTGCCGGGGAGCAATAAATTAGCTATGCGTGAGTCGAATCTGGAGGATGTCTTTGTTGAACTGACCGGTCAGAAGGTCTTGGAGAGTTAATATGGATTCTTGTAATATACTCTGGGCGGACCTAGTAACCCTGAAGCGGCGCTGGTCCAGATACCTGATCACCACTCTTATCAGCCCCCTGCTCTATCTGGTGGCATTTGGCTGGGGGCTTGGACGGGGCATAAATCTCAATGGAACAAGCTATCTAGAGTTCGTGATACCGGGCATCATCGCCCTCACCGCCATGACCACCAGCTTCAACGGCGCAAGCACAAGGCTAAATGTCGATCGTCTCTACTACAAAAGCTTTGATGAGTGCCTCATGGCCCCGATTGGGCTATCCTCCATACTCATCGGAAAGGCGATGATCGGGGTAGTGAGAGGCTTATTGAGCTCCTTTGCATTCCTCGCCGTAGCCATGCTCATCGCACCATCCATTCACATCGGTCCGCTTTTCCTGGTAGGCCTTCTTTTGACCTGCTTTACATTCGCCTTTCTGGGAGTTCTGGCCGCTCTGCTGGCAAGGTCTCATGAGGACATGGGCACCTTCGCAAGCTTGATCTTGATTCCCATGACCTTTCTGGGCGGAACCTTCTTCTCTCTCTCCCAGGTTCCAGCCGGGCTGAAGTATGCCCTCTATGCTCTGCCGCTTACCCACTCCAGCCTATTCCTGCGAGCTGCCGCCCTGGATCAGCCCCTGCCTTGGGTATCTTTGCTCATACTCCTGATCTTCTTTGCAGCGTTTCTGGCAGGAGGGATGAGGACCCTGAGCAAGATCAGCATCTGAAATTTATGCCAATGACCACAAGCTTTAACCTTAACTCCGACTATGCGGGGAATATGTTTAGCCCAAGTTTAGCTTCAATCTCTAATTTTCTTAGGAACTTCCATTATTTTTCCACGTTCTCCAAAATCAATATGATATACTTTGCTGAACTAAAAGAGTAAGTCACCAGGTGTCATTTTTTTATTTGCTCCAGCCTTTTTCAAGAGCAATTCGAGTGTGCAGTAGGCATAAAGAGATAAAAATGCTATAAACACATGTCCAAAGACGCTTTCATCATCATGCAAATATAGCCTATCAGCTGATAACGTTGATTTATAGATGTCAAACATCTTCTCAACACTTTCTCTTCTCTTAAATAGTTCGTAGGCTTGTATCCGCCGGTCCAAATTTGACCCCCCGCGCCGATCCGATTTTGACCCCCTTAGACGACTAACCTAACTCATAGAGTATAAAGTTCACGTCTCGCTACTTTCTGCGGAAACTCTCTCCGTTCATGTTCAGTATCAGCGCGTGGTGGGTAATCCTATCCAGAATTGCTGCGGTTAGAGTCCTGTCATGGAATACCTTCACCCAATCTGAAAATCCCAGGTTCGAGGTAATGATAGTACTCATAGTCTCATATCGTGCTGCAAGCAACTGAAATAGCAATTCAGCAGCAGCGAGATCAAATGTTACGTACCCAAGCTCATCAATTATGAGGAGATCAACCTTTTTAAACTGTTTGATATAAATTGAGAGCCTGTTATCTTTCTCGCTTCGATCATCTCATTGACCAATGCTGCTGCGGAGCGAAATACAACTCGATAGTTCTCCTCGCATGCTCTGATCCCTACCGCAATAGCCATATGAGTCTTGCCGGTTCCTGAATTTCCGATGAGAATAACATTCCTCCTTTCTTTAAGAAACGCAAGCGCTTTTAGTTCAGGAATAGCCTCTCGCCCATCTTGCGGCAAATCATCCATCAATAGATCCCTCGAACCTCTTTTTGTCGGAAAGCCGGCTTGCCGAAGCGCTCTCATCTGGCGGTTCAGATGTCTCTTGTCGAGTTCGGACTGCAATGCTGAAGTCAGAAACCGCAGCATATCCTCATTATCAGGCTGATAGTCCAGGACGTAGTTGTAGACTCCGCTCAGTCGCAACTGTTTACATAGATCTGCAAGATTCGGTTCCACAGTCTATCCCTCCATAAACTGATCGAATATGGTGAGATCCGGCTCCAGGACCTCGAAACCACCCTCGATGTCAAAGGGCTCAACCATCAGAGCATTGGTTTGATGAAGCAAAAACCGAATGCTATCGCTGGTCGGATGGATGTTCTGTTCTTTTAGGATCGCAAGAGCGGTTGAAAATTTTTCAGGGGAGGTCTTTTATCAGGTCAAGAATAGGCAGAAATTTTTGGATCATTCGCATAATAGCGATTGAAAGCATCCCGAATCAGTTCATCTGCCTGAGCTAAAACTCTGGAATTTGGGAGCGCACCCGGTTTGCGATGAAAAGTCTTGATGTAATGAGCGATATCAAGCGAATACTTCTGATTCCCAGCCAATCGACGATGAACTGCAATGATATCGTTTCCATCAAGGAACTCGATCCTATCCACCAACATCTTCAGTGTAATATATCGAGGACGGTATGTATCCGGAATTAAGTAGAAGTTCCCGTCAAATTTTACCAATGAATACCGCGAAATAGTTGCACGTTTCAGTTCGCAGTTTTCAAATTCGAGTGTTGGCAATGGATGCATCAAGGCTCGCTCTTGATCAAGGCCCTGACCGGCACATCGGATCGACGATAGACAGGATGGCCGTTTATCTCGCCAAGGCGCATTTTTAGCCATTCAGCAGCCTCATTTATGGATGCAAATGAACTCCTTTCGCTGAAAGTGGCACGCCGGACATAGCCTACACTTTCTTCGTCTGTCCCTTTCTCGTTAGGTGAAGCTGGATTGCAGACACAGGGCTGAAAACCGAAATGCATAGAGAATTCCAAGAAATTTATCATTGAACTGCTGCTTTCGAGAATCGTATACAGCAGCCATTCTGTCATAGAATATCGCCTCGGGAACTGAGCCGATCTCGCGGAAGAATTCGATGTGGGCCTGGATCACTTCCAGACGGGTTGATCTGTTATAGAGGCGAGCAAATCGATAGAGCGAGAAGGGCAAGACGAAGACCGCAAGGTAGAATTTCTGCCATACTCCGGCGATATTGAGTGTGACTTCGCCCCAATCGAATTCTGCACGCTGACCAATGCGCGGCTCCTGCAAGATAAACACCTCTCGGGGTGCATTAGTGCGTTTCCAGCGGACAACTTCGTCCTTGACCGTGGTATAACCTATTTTATGACCATCCTGGACGAGAAGCTCCCAGATTCTTTTTGCCGTGAGTCGTTGTTTTTGGGGCATCCCATGTTTGACTCAAGATATTGATGTATCTTCTGACGGACAAGATCAGTGAGAACGCGAGAGGGTTGAACGATCTTTCGGTTTTGGGAATGATCTCCTCCGCCAATCCTTCTTGCACATCTTTGACCTGATGAAGATACTTTTTCACAGTGTTCCGGGATATGTTCAGTTCGCGGGCTACTTTTTGTAGGACTTATGGAGTTCGTACAGGTCTACGATTCTACGTACATCTGCCATCGTTTTCACCTTACCGCCCACCTCTCAGAGTACTTGGAGAGGGAAGGCTTTCCTTTTGGGGGGGGTCAAAAACGAACTGGCGTTTCCTTAAATAGGGGGGTCAAAATTGAGTCGGCGAATACATAGGCTTCTTGCTCTTTCATCTTTCGGTTAGATAAAATGAGAATGTGCCCTGATTTTTTCATCTCCTCGTGAAGTTCCACCTTCGTGATTTTGCCTGCATCCAGTTTATCATAGAGGGCATCGCGCTCTTCAAGCATTAGGACTTGATCCTCGAAGAGATAGAGGTTAGTTCCCAGCTTCTTGCATCCGCATCTTATCAATCGCTTATGATAGCGAAAATGTTCATTAAGATGAATGCGTTCCTCATAGTAGCAGCGGCTATTTCTTCTTGCAGGAATTAAGCATGATATCTCCAATTTATCAAGGAATTTTAATATCTCTTCTGAGAAGAATCCTCTATCAATACAGGGAGATCCAGGGCGGAGTCAGCTTCGCTGCCGCCCTCCGCCTTGGGCTTGAATGGACGCACGGAATAGCAGACCAGACCCACTATTTCATTACACTTTACTTAGCGAAATTTGATTTTGCTTAAGGCTTTTGGTCCTGGGAAGATCATGTGTTGTCCCGACGGGACTACACACGGAGTGAGATTAACCGAAACAATTATATTTGGCCTATTTCGAGTAATCTTGTCAAATTTAGATGGCTTTATACAAGTGTTATGGATTAGCCTTGAATTCACCGCTTAGCTTTATGGAGGGTAAGGCTGCATGGAATCGATGCCTGTAGAATGGAGTAACCTGACGAACTGGAATGTATGGGGAGCATGCGGGCCTGACACCGGCCCCGGTACAATAAGTTCCTCAGCCTCATATAACGCAGTTATCGCGGCTACAGGTGCTTATTCTTCGCGAACAGGACTAGCTATAAATATTATAGGATTGGCTGAGAGAATAAGACCTTTGGCCATCAGTTTGTGCGATATTTTGCTTGTTATATTATTTCCGATGACAGTAAAGCTCGTGCAGGCAAACGGGGATATCCGGGTCCAGGGCGCAGCTCCAGCTGTCGATTACATCCTCAGTGAAGCCGGCGATATGGTCTTTAGGGACTGCAAGAGCGGGGTCCTCTTGGGAGATCCTGGCACCGAGCTCTCCACCCGTGAGCACGGTTCCGGCTTATACATGCGAGAAAAACAGGTTATGGAGACGAATAATCGATGAGACCGTTCCTGGTACTTGTCACGCGGACCCTATCTCTGATCTTTTTGCTCACAGCTTCCAGCGCTGTTGGGGCCGATTTCCCGCTGTACGATGACGACCCCCGGATCAGATCCTCTGTGAATTACCTGCTCTCCTGCCAGAATCCAGACGGTGGGTTCGGCGAGATTCCGGGAAATTCTAGCGCCCTTCTCGTAACCGCTGATGTTGCCATGGCGCTGGCCCAGACCAGCGATATCAACCTGGCCATCAGGGATGGCAAGACAATTCTCGACTATCTCATCGATAAGAGACCCCCTGCCAGCAACGTCAGTACAGGCGACCTGGGCCGGTACTTGATGGGCGTTGTCGCCGCGGGCGGCAATCCTCACGATTTCGCAGAATCGGGCTATGTTGATATACTCAAGTATCGCTCAAGACAGTTGACCGAGATCGATCCATCAGAAGAAGCATACGCCCTACTCGGATTGATTGCAGTCAGAGAGCTCGAATCGATTGAGGCCAGAACCTATGTCAGGGATCTTAAGAGCAGACAGTTTGACTCGGGCGGATGGGGTAAAAACTCTTCCCTACCTGATACTGATACCACAGGGCTTGTGCTCTGCGCTCTGATCGGTTCAGGCGAGGATGTAAACGCTACGTGGATGAAAAAGGCCCTGACATGGCTTGGATCGGTCCAGAAAGACGACGGCGGTTTCTCAGGTTGCTTATCATCTCCGGACGGGTCCTGCTCTCCCTCGACCGGGCTTGCTGTCATGGCCATACTTGCTATGGGTCAGAGGCCGGTCGAAGAGCCTTGGCGAATCGGTGATGCAAATCCGGTAAATTTCCTGCTTAGCTGCCAGCAGCCGAACGGCTCGATCTGGCTCAAACCTGATGCTCCTGGCCCTCTCATATCCGGGTACACCGCCTTTGGCCTAATTTCTCTGACCGGGGGATGGCTACCTACAGCGAGATTAGCTCCCCCAAGTCCAGTGATCAGCGTCCACAAGACTGCAAACGTTTCGCTGGCCTTGCCCGGCGATACTATCCTTTATACCATCCGGGTGAACAATACTGGCAATAGAACTCTCAGCGATGTCGTTGCTGATGATAACCTCACAAAGCACCAGGAGTACATCGGGTTCCTTGACCCGGGCAAGAACCACACTTTCACTACAGAATACACAGTCAAAAGGGTTGATATCGGCAAGCCCATAGTTAACAATGTCACTGCCAGAGGCACCTACGATGGCGTAGTTTACCAGGGATTCGACACCGAATCTGTAGACACTGTATATAATCCCAATATTGCAGTCAACAAAACGGCAAACGTCACTGAGGTCGACAAGGCTGGAAGTATTATCCTTTATACCATCTGGGTGAACAACACCGGCAATACAATCCTCAGAGATATCGTTGCCGATGACAGCCTCACCAAACTTAAGGAGGACATTGGATCCCTGGATCCAGGAAAGAATCATTCTTTCACCACCACCTACACCGTCAAAGCGGCAGATCTTGGCAAACCTATTATCAACAAAGTCACCGCCAGCGGCAAAGATCCGGAAGGCAAATCTCATGAGAACTCCAGTACAGTGACCGTAGAGACAGAATCGCCAGATATCGTGTTGATGCAGCTGATGGTCTTCAACGATGGCGCCCTAGTCTTCAACAAGACAGTAGACGTGGTCGGCGTGAACCCCACCAGTTGGGATGCCATTCAGCAGAGTGGCGCAAGCTACGAGTATACCGACTGGGGTGGAGGCCTTGGCATATTCATCGATCGGCTGGCTGGCGTTGGAGAGCCCGGCTGGGGGCCATCCTTTTGGATCGATGGCAAGTCCTCGGAATGGGGCGCCAGCAACTGGCACATCCACGAGGGGGAGATCGACCAGTGGATCGGTCCCAACTCGGACAGCTACTCGGCGAAGATCCTGCGGGTGGACGATGCTACGCCTGCATCTGTCGCCAAGGGCGAGTCCTTCAGAGTCAAGATCACAGAAGAGACCGTATATTGGGGAATCCCTGCCGGCACGCCGTCGCGGGGGGCGACGGTTACCGTAGGCTTTGATAAATATATCACAAATTCTGAGGGCTTGACCCCCGAGATCACCCTTAACAGGGACGCATATTACGGCATCTACGCAGTTAAGCCCAAACATCTGGCCACCTATTGGCTCGGGCACATCAGTCCAATAGACGGCATCTCGACTATAAAATGTGGTGCCGGAGGTCCCCTGATCTCTGACCTGACGGGAGAAAAACCACCTACAAATCCCAACATCGAGGTGAAAAAGACAGCTAACCTGACCGAGGCCAGCACAGGCGATGTCATCGGCTACACCATCTGGGTAAACAACACTGGCGATACGTCTCTCAGCGATGTGGTGGCAAGAGATGACCTAACAGGTAAGGAAATGAAATGGGCTGCATTAAAAGCAGGTGAGAAAAAATCCTTCATCACCGAGTATACCGTCAAAACAGCAGATCTGGGGAAACCTGTAGTCAACAGAGTCACCGTCCGCGGCAAGGATCCCGAAGGCAAATCTCATGAGAACTCCAGTACAGTGACCGTAGAGACAGAATCGCCAGATATCGTGTTGATGCAGCTGATGGTCTTCAACGATGGCGCCCTAGTCTTCAACAAGACAGTAGACGTGGTCGGCGTGAACCCCACCAGTTGGGACGCCATTCAGCAGAGTGGCGCAAGCTACGAGTATACCGACTGGGGTGGAGGCCTTGGCATATTCATCGATCGGCTGGCTGGCGTTGGAGAGCCCGGCTGGGGGCCATCCTTTTGGATCGATGGCAAGTTCTCGGAATGGGGCGCCAGCAACTGGCACATCCACGAGGGGGAGATCGACCAGTGGATCGGTCCCAACTCGGACAGCTACTCGGCGAAGATCCAGGGTGGACGATGCTACGCCTGCATCTGTCGCCAAGGGCGAGTCCTTCAGAGTCAAGATCACAGAAGAGACCGTATATTGGGAATCCTCAGCGGCACGCCGTCGCGGGGGGCGACGGTTACCGTAGGCTTTGATAAATATATCACAAATTCTGAGGGCTTGACCCCCGAGATCACCCTTAACAGGGACGCATATTACGGCATCTACGCAGTAAAGCCCAAACATCTGGCCACCTATTGGCTCGGGCACATCAGTCCAATAGACGGCATCTCGACTATAAAATGTGGTGCCGGAGGTCCCCTGATCTCTGACCTGACGGGAGAAAAACCACCTACAAATCCCAACATCGAGGTGAAAAAGACAGCTAACCTGACCGAGGCCAGCACAGGCGATGTCATCGGCTACACCATCTGGGTAAACAACACTGGCGATACGTCTCTCAGCGATGTGGTGGCAAGAGATGACCTAACAGGTAAGGAAATGAAATGGGCTGCATTAAAAGCAGGTGAGAAAAAATCCTTCATCACCGAGTATACCGTCAAAACAGCAGATCTGGGGAAACCTGTAGTCAACAGAGTCACCGTCCGCGGTAAGGATCCCGAGGGCAAGTCTCACGAGAACTCCAGCACCGCATTGGTGAAGACCCCAAGCATACCGGTTACAATCCATAAGAGCGCATCTCCTAAAGGAGGGCTTCCTCTAACCGAGATCAGCTTCTTTATTGCAGTCACTAACACGGGGGATGACGACCTCCACGCTGTCTCCGTGGTCGACCATCTACCACCGGGGCTGGTTTACGCCTCTGACAATCGCTCAGGATTGCTATCAGGCAACGAGATCACCTGGGAGATTGGAGACCTTGGCAGAGGCGAGTCGGATTTCATAGAGCTGGCGGCAGAGATTGAGGAGGGAGCCTTCGGCATTCTGACCAACGAGGTCAACGTGGCTGCGATCGATGAGACCGGGAAGGAAGTTACACATAGTTCTTCTGAAGATGTAATTGCACTCGAGACCGAGACCCTGGACTTTGGTGATGCGCCGGAGAGTTACTCCACCCTCCTGGCGGGCAATGGCGCGCGTCACGTCATTATTCCCAACTTCTGCCTAGGTTACATCATCGATGGCGAGCCCGAGGCCTGGGCCTCTTCGGATGCATTAGGCGACAACATACATGATCTGAACGACGAGGATGGCGTGTCCATCACAGATTTGCTTTTGATCCCCGGTGCAACTTCAACCATCGATGTCTATGCCTCGGACGACGGTGGCTACCTGAACGCCTGGATCGATTTTGGAGCCGACGGCAGTTGGGCCGAGGGCCTCGACCAGATTTTCGTCGACAGGCCATTGAATAAGGGCTCTAACAGCCTTACCTTCTTTATCCCCCCAGAGGCAAAAGAGGATAGCGAGACCTTCGCCAGGTTCAGGTTCAGCACCGAGAAAGGTCTGTCATTTGCCGGTCTCGCCCTTGACGGCGAGGTGGAGGACTACAGATTGAATATCGGAAAGAATCCCCGGGTCGTGGTATCCAAGACAGCAGACAAGACTGAGGTCAAACGGGGCGACGACATCAACTACACTATCCGGATTGATAACACTTTAGGCATGCCTTTGCACAATGTCGTCGTCAGGGACGTCTTCAACAAATCGGTCGAGTTCGTCTCGGCATCGCCCGCGCCCGACTCTGACGGCATTTGGAGGTTCCCAGAGGTCGGTGTCGGCGGCATGACCATAAATCTTACTGTAAAGGTCCCCAAGGTTCGAGATATGGCGTTCAATATGGATCAAGAGGTCACAGGAGTGGGCTTTATGAATATCGCCAACGACTATGACACCTCTCTTGAGTCCTATGCCATAGAAAACTGCGTCTATGTCACCTCAGATGAAACCGGCGATATGGTCTTCAGAGACTGCGAGAGCGTGGCCATCTCGGGCGATCCTGGCACCAAGCTCTCCACCCGTGAGCACGGGTCCGGCTCATACCAGGGCGAGGAACGGCTTAGGGTGAGGACAGAGAACAGGTCAATCTCAATGGATAAGAATATGTCCGCCGCCTACAGCCCCACCGCCTTCGCCCTCTATAACAACCGTACCATCGATTACTCATCTAAGTGGATGGAAGGCGCCTGGGCCAAGAACTGGGCTACGGGCAGCTCCATGAGTGAATACTACCGGTATGCTACATCTATCGACCGCGAATCACGCTTTGATATCGATAAGAACGGCACGTCTATGGAGTTCGATACCTCGTTCGAGGGCCAGGGCCATATGGGCACAATCCTGACCTCAGGCCAACATGCTACGCCTTCGGTCGAGTTCAGAGAGGACTACTCGGGCAGCTTCAATATATATCAGCGCACTGACGAGTACGGCTCGGGCACGATCTCCGAAAAAACCACCCAAGGAACCGGCTTTGTCTCCGTAGACAAGCGGATTAAGGAGAGCCAGAGATCCTACGAGTACGGCACAGGCAATTACAGCTCCGAGGAGATTATCGCCAGCTCCTCCAACTATATTGCCAAAAACATCAGCGTCGAACACCGGCCTTCGAGCTTCAAGGTCGGCGGCGAGCCTTACTCCAACCAGTCCTTGAAATGGAACGAGGGGATCTCCTCCAAGACACCAGACACCAGCTTCATAGGCGAAGAGTACACCGGAATAGATCACATGGAAAAGGAGACGGTCGCCAGAGGCTTAAACGAGATGGAGACCGAGGCAGAGTTCTCAGGGCAAGCCCGATACAGAACTGTCCTGGAGGATGATATCGATCTAGTTGCCCTACGGGGTGCTATCGATATCGATCAGGTGTACATTGGAGAATACTCTCTCAGGCGTCATATTCTCATCGAGGGCGTGAGTAGGGTCGATCATCCTCACCTGGCTGTGAATAAGTCCGGTGAGCTTTACTATGGAGATGAGTCGGTCCTTGCCAGGTACAGAATTACCCTGGAAAACGATGGCAATCAATCTCTGGATTCCATCTACATCGAGGACTTTTTCCCACCCCATGCAGTGTACATCAACTCCACTGCCCGCCCCTCAGAGCTGACGGCCAGCAGCGCCAACTGGACACTTACTCACCTCTCGATAGGAGACCGAGCTGTCATCGATCTCTGGCTGGATGTGACCAACTATGCGGGCGATGAGCTGGTCAATCGTGTGGCGGCGAGTGGTGCCTACAACGAGACCTGGGTCACAGCCTTCAACTTCACCGTTCTGGATGTCGATTGGCTGGCCTACAACCTGCAGAGGACCCTCGCCGTGTCCAAGAGCGCAGAGCTATCCCAAGACCAGCCCGATGTAGTCAGATACAGCCTGACCATTCAGAACCTGAAAGGGAGCGACAGGGTGCTTCGCATAACCGACCCGCTGCCCCAGGGGATGGAGTTTCTGGAGGCGTCGGTCCCACCCTCCTCAGACGAGCATGGTGTCTTGACCTGGAACCAGATCGAGCTTGGTCCCTTTCAGACAAAGACCATATTCTACGATGCTAAGGCCCTGTGGCCAGGAACCTTTGTGACCTGGGCCGAGGTCGATGTTGGAGCGGTGAACGGTACCAGCGTGCCGACTCAGTATGCAATGGCCATCATCGATGTAGGCGTCTCAGATGGAGAGAGATCTGCAGAAGTTTGGCAGCCGCCTGACTGGGGATTCAACCTGACCTGCTATGATTGCGATCTGGAAGCGACCAAACCGATCTGCGGGGAGAAAGAATGAGCCTGGCCGGAGTTCAAGCGTTACCCGCAAAGAATTCATGGTGGTTATTAGTGAAGTCAACATGCATAAGACACCCAATCTGGACCTTTGCCGCTCTCCTGCTGTTTGTGGTATCGTTCAGTGCAGCAGAGGATTGGCCTCAGTTTCAGCGAGATGCGACCAAATCCGGCCTTACCGGCGACAATGTGCCCATCAAACCCGCCGTCATCTGGTCAGCAGATCTTCAGAGCGTGGACTTGCAGCCGATCATATGTCTGGGCACAGTATACGTCCTGGCGGGAAATGGCACCCTCTGGGCCTTGGATGAGGTGACTGGCGGGGTAATCTGGAAATCTCAGATGGATGGAAGGGCCTTTCAGAGCTCAACCCCTGCCTGCGATGGGGAGAGGATATACGCGGCCAGCGATACCGGCGATCTGGCCGCCTTTGACGCCCGGACGGGCGAGATGATCTGGACCGACCATCTCACCGATAAGAGATTTGAGTGTCCTGTGACCTACGCTGACGGGAGGATCTTTCTTGGCGAAAGCATAGCTTATGGCAAGGGGTTGAAGCGGTACTTCTCCTTTGATCGGGATGGGAACGAATACTGGAATGCTACCGCAGAGACGAGCGGCTATCTCTGGAACGGTGCTAGCGTGGCTGGCGATTTTGTGATTTGGGGTGACAACGACGGCATGCTGGTGAGCGTTAACCTGACGGATGGTACCATCGTTGATGAGCTGGACCTCAGAGACGAATCAAGGATCAGCTTTGCCAAAGAGGATGCAGGCCGCATCCGGTCGTCGGTCTCATATAAGGACGGATACGTCTACACATCATCCGAGTTCTCTCTAAATATCGGTTACGCCTGGAAGATTGGCTTTGACCAGACGACGGGACTCTTCGAGGACGATGGCTGGGGCACCGCGGTGGGATTCAGCACCTCCACTCCAGTCGTCTATAATGGCAGGGCCTATCTGGGAGTGGGAGAGCACGGACAGTTAGGCGAGCTGGTCTGTTTGGATGACTCCTCCGGCGAATTGATCTGGTCGTATCCGCTGGACGGCGGGGTCAAGGCTTCTCCTGCCGTATCTGTGAATGATGACGAAGTCCGCATATGCTTCGTCACGGCCAAGGTTGACACCTCAGCATACTGCATCGAGGACACGGGAAGAGAGGGAGAATTGCTCTGGTCCTTCAACCCGCCCGATAAAGGATATGCCGTTGGAAGCGTCGCCATCTCGGGTGGGTCAGTCTATTTCGGGACAGATAGTGGTACCCTCTATTGTCTCTCCGATGAGGCAGGAGAAGAAGGTGGTTTTGAAAATAAAACTTAAGGCTGAATTTTAATAATTCTTAAAAAGCTTCATAATCATTTATGATTAATAGGTGATGTACTATGCAAAGAGGATATATCTCAGCTGTTTTGTTCTTATCTTTATTGATTGTTTTATATGCGGTCAGTGCTGAGGACTGGCCGCTATTCAAGAAGGACATTTCCAACTCCGGCATCAGCTCTGACCAGATCCCTGATGATCCCATCATACTCTGGTCAGCTGACATTCAGAGGATGGAGACCACACCTACAGTCTCCTCAAGTATGGTCTATGCCCTGGCTGGAAACGGCTCTGTATCGGCATTCGATAAGGAGACGGGTGATCTGAAGTGGCGGTCTCATCTAGATGGCTGGGTCTACCAGATGTCTCCGCTGGCCAGCAGCGGCGACAAAATCTTTGCGGCCACGGATTCGGGACAGCTTGCAGCCATCGATTCCCTGAACGGACGGGTGCTGTGGAAACAGAATCTGACGGATAATAGGTTTGAGTCTCCTCTGAACTACATTGATGGTCGGCTGTACCTGGGTGAGGGGGGAGCATATGGACAAGGCAAAAAGAGGTTCTTCTGCCTTTTCGAGAACGGCACCGAGTGCTGGAATATCACCAGAGAGACAAAGGGCTACCAGTGGTGCGGAGCCGCCGTGGCTGGCAACTACCTGGTATTCGGCCGGAACGAAGGCATCATTCTGAGCGTGAACCGTTCCAGCGGCGAGGTGGCCGATGAACTCAATCTGAACGACAGCACGAGGCTCAGCTTCTCCCGTGATACTCCGGGGAGAGTCCGGGCATCCGCCACCTTCCATGACGGCTACATCTATACCACTTCAGAGCTCTCAGCCCAGGAGGGATCAGCATGGAAGATCGGGCTCAACCCGGATACCGGCAGGTTCGAGGATCGAGGATGGAGCTCTCCCGCAGGCTTTAGCACATCTACGCCCTCTGTCTACAATGGCCGGGTCTATCTGGGGGTGGGCGAGCACGGACATCCCGGGGCTCTTGTCTGCCTGAACGGCTCCAGCGGTGAGATGATCTGGTCATATCCTGTTGAGGCTGGGGTGAAATCCTCTCCTTCAATATCGATAGCATCAGAGCTACCGAGGATTCTCTTTACCACCGCTCAGGTCAACGGCTCAATATACTGTCTGGAGGATTCCGGGGCCGCCCCGAAGCTGCTCTGGATGCTCAATCCGCCTGACAGCGGCTACCTCCTTGCAGGCCTGGCTATATCTGATGGAAGGTTATATTTCGGAACAGAAGGCGATCAGCATTATGGAAAGCTCTACTGCCTGGGCGAGGCGAGAAGAGAGGAGGGATGGCCACAGTTTCACTTCAATCCCCAGCATGTAGGGTGGAGTTCATCCAGTGCCCCCAGGTCCAACCAAACTGCCTGGATCAGCGATGATATCGGTGCTCAGGCCGGATCGTCGGTCTCAGTGGCCGAGGGCAAAGCATTCGTAAATTGTATAACCAATATAACCTGTCTCGACCAGAAATCGGGAGAGGTTCTCTGGATCACTCCGTTCAATGACTCTGGAGACTTCGCCTTTGGTTTCACTCCCGTTTACAGTCAGGGAAGGGTCTTCTTCACCTCTGACAAGACCTACTGCCTGAACGCCTCGGACGGGAGCGAGGTCTGGAGCTTTGCCCAGCCCACTTTAAAGTACGCTATAGATGGTAGCCCCACAATTGTAGATGGCAGGGTGGTTGTCAGTGATTGGGACGGCCACCACTACTACTGCCTTGATGAGGAGACTGGAGAGGAGCTCTGGAACTTCGCCGTGGTGGGCAATGCCCAGTCAACGCCGGCCATCGACCAGGGAAAGGTGGTCTTCGGAGGCTGGGATTGGGGCATGGGTGGGAATATCTACTGTCTCGATCTGGAGGATGGCCATGAGATCTGGAACCTCACCGCTGAGAACTCTCCCTGCGGCTCAGCTACCATAAACAACAGCACAGTCTACATGGCCACATATAACTTTGAGGAGGATGGAGATCTACTGGCCTTATCTTTAGAGGACGGCTCAGTCTTATGGAAGGTTAAGACATCGCCCACCGACTCAACGCCGGCCATCTTTGGGGATAGGATCTACCTCTGCTCAGGGTGCGAGGGCTTCCATCGGCTTATCACCAGCTGCTTTAATGCCACAAATGGAGAGCTAATCTGGGAGACACCGGTCGGCGAGAACATAGGGGACTGGAGATGTTCCCCGGTCTACGCCGACGGCCTGCTGTTTGCCGGAAGGCCTGAGTTCATAGATTATGCCGGAACCTTCGCTCTCAATGCAACAACGGGAGATGTGGTCTGGAGCTATCCAGAAGGAGGTTCATCGCCATCTTTGGCCGACGGCATGCTTTTTACCATTGGTGGGGGGCGAGTCTACGCCTTTTCGGATGATCCTTCTTTAGAGAAGCTTTAAGTAAAACAAACTGGGTTTCATTTGATCCAGCAATTTGGTGCAGATCAATTTGGATGATCGTTATGAAGAATATTTGCGAAATATTGGGTTTCGGCCTTGCTCTGCTGCTCGTCACGACGGCTACGGCCTTTGGGGATGCCCGAGTGCCTGAGCCGAGCGGGGGAGAAGCCTTTGGAGACTGGCCTCAGTTCCACCTCGATCCCGAGCATACAGGCGCCTCTACATCGACGGATTCCAGGACTAACCAGATGGCATGGGTTAGCGAGGAGATAGGTGCCGTGGAAGGGGCGTCTGTATCGGTGGCCGAGGGGCGGATCTACGTCAACTGCAACCACCAGTTCGTCTGCCTGGACCAGCTCTCTGGGGATGTACTCTGGAATGCGACCTTCGAGCCGAACCCCTACGGATCGTGGTCCACTCCTGCGTACAATGAAGGCAGGGTCTTCTTCTCCAACTGGGGAACCTCATGCCATGATGCCGCAAACGGAAGTGAAATCTGGAGATTTGTTCCGCCCACGAACCTGTCAGCGGTCAATGGCGGTCCGGTTGTAGCCGGGGGTAGAGTAATCGTCAGCGACTGGGACGGTCAGCATTACTACTGTCTTGATGAAAAGACGGGAGACGAGCTGTGGAACTTCTCCGTAGGAAGCGCTTATGCTCAATCCACACCAGCTGTTTCAGGCAACAGGGTCGTCCTCGGGGGTTGGGAATGGAACAGCGGTATAGGAGGGGAGATCTACTGCCTGAACCTGAACGATGGAACGGAGATCTGGAACATCTCCACAGATAACCATCCTTGCGGGTCTGCAGCGATCTCCGATGAGCGGGTTTATATGACAACCTACAACTTCTACGGCGATGGGGACCTGTATGCTCTCTCCCTTGAGAACGGCTCAATCCTCTGGAACAAGACGGTCCAGCGGACGGACTCGACGCCGGTCCTGGCAGGAGGGAAGGTCTATCTCTCCGGCGGATGCGACGGTTTCAGCGACCTTCAGACCTACTGCTTTGATGCCGCCAATGGCGAGCTCGTCTGGGTGACGGATGTGGCCGAGAGGCTCGGCGATTGGAGGTGCTCCCTGGCTCATGCCGGAGATCTGGTCTTCGTCGGCAGGGCGGACTATGATAGTTTCGTCGGGACTTATGCCCTCAATGCCACCACCGGCGAGCAGGTCTGGAGCTATCCGGCAGGTGGCTCTTCTCCAGTGGTGGCGGACGGGATGGTCTTCACCGCTGGCCGCGGCAGGGTATATGCCTTCAGCCTGGCAAATCTTGATATCATTTCTTCAGACGAGATGGGAGGCAACTAGCTTGAGAGAAAAAAGTCCTATTGTGCTCTTCTGGAGCATGGCATTGATATTGGCGAGTCTGGCGACATCGGTTGCGGCTGCAGAGGTGACGCTCGAGGGTGGGATCAACGGGTCTTTGGGCGATGATGTATCATCCGGCGTAGCCAGAGCCATCGATTATGTGCTCTCCTGCCAGAATGACGACGGGGGCTTTGGCAACGGCATCGGTAAGCCCAGCGACCAGAGGGAGACCTCAGAGGCTGCTATGGCTCTGGCCCTGGCTGGCGGCCTCGACAGGGCGACAAAGGGCGACGTTTTAGGCTATCTCGCCGCAAATCCGCCCTCGACCAACCTTTCCAACTATGCAGGCAACCTTGGCCGGTACATGATGGGCGTCGTTGCCGCGGGCGGTAACCCCTATGACCTCGGCGGCGTGAACTACGTCGAGCTGCTCAAGACCGAGGCGAGGAAGGGCAATAACTCGAACCTCTTTTCCCAAGCCCTGGTGCCATTGGGCCTGGCCGCTGCGGGAGAGCCCAATTGCGTCGAGGCCCAGCAGGGCATAGCCTTCCTGATGGAGAAGCAGGGGGCAAACGGCAACTGGTTCGGCATCGACACCACAAGTCTTGTGATCCTAGCCTTGATCGCCTCTGGCGAAGATCCGTCCTCTGAGTCCGTACAGAGGGCGGTCTCCTGGCTTGAGTCGGTCCAGAACGAAGATGGAGGCTTCCCGGCCGACGGGGGGAGCACACAACCCTCCAACTCCAACAGCGAGAACCTGGCCATCATGGCCATCTACGCCATTGGCGACGACCCGTCGACATGGGTCAAGAACGGCCAAACGCCCATCGACCATCTCATAAGCCTCCAGCAGGAAAATGGTCAGATCAATTGGACATCGAGCAATGCGGGCTATATGCCGATGCAGAGCACTGCCTGGGGAGTCATAGCTCTCTCGAAGCAATGGCTCCCCACGGCCATCTACGGTGATACCACTACTGCCCCGGTGGCGGACTTCTCCGCTAACGTGACGCGTGGAGTGGCCCCGTTGGCTGTAGAGTTCACGGATGTGTCGACCAACACCCCAACCTCCTGGGCCTGGGACTTCGATAACGATGGTAGCGTGGACTCGACCGAACAGAACCCGAGCTACACCTACTCAACCGCCGGAACCTACACCGTCAACCTGACGGCGACCAACAGTGCCGGTAGCGACTCTGAGATCAAGACCGGCTACATCACAGTGGGGCTGCAGGTCCTGTACGACGAGACGGTGAACCTGACCTCCGGTCAGACCTTCGACTTCACCGCCAAGGACGGAACGGTCTACACTGACCTTCCCATCGAGACCGATCTGGGAGCCTTGCAGAGTACTGGCCTCGACTTCGTGGCCAACGACGAATGGTATGACCTCTACGGTTCTTTCTTCCTGGAGTCGATTGAAGGCGTGGAGAACGCTGCCGACTGGTCCTACTCCTGGGCCATCTACATCAATGATGTCTATGCCTCCGTTGGTCTATCCCAGAACACCCTGGAGGACGGGGACAACGTAAAGTTCTACTACCTCCCCTACGACCCGGTGAGCTATGAAGCGCTGATTGACCAGGCACTCTACCTGGTTGACATAGACGTGGACATCACCTCCGCCCCGGTGGCGAACTTCACCGCTAATGTGACCAGCGGAGTTGACCCGTTGACAGTTCAGTTCACAGACCTCTCGACCAACGCCCCCACCTCCTGGGCCTGGGACTTTGAGAACGACGGCACAGTGGACTCGACTGAGCAGAACCCAATCTACACCTACTCCACCGCTGGAACATACACCGTCAACCTGACTGTGAGCAACGCCGGCGGCTCGGACGAAGAGATAAAGACCGACTACATCACAGTGGGGCTGCAGGTCCTGTACGACGAGACGGTGAACCTGACCTCCGGTCAGACCTTCGACTTCACCGCCAAGGACGGAACGGTCTACACTGACCTTCCCATCGAGACCGATCTGGGAGCCTTGCAGAGTACTGGCCTCGACTTCGTGGCCAACGACGAATGGTATGACCTCTACGGTTCTTTCTTCCTGGAGTCGATTGAAGGCGTGGAGAACGCTGCCGACTGGTCCTACTCCTGGGCCATCTACATCAACGATGTCTATGCCTCCGTTGGTCTATCCCAGAACACCCTGGAGGACGGGGACAACGTAAAGTTCTACTACCTCCCCTACGACCCGGTGAGCTACGAAGCGCTGATTGACCAGGCACTCTACCTGGTTGACATAGACGTGGACATCACCTCCGCCCCGGTGGCGAACTTCACCGCTAATGTGACCAGCGGAGTTGACCCGTTGACAGTTCAGTTCACAGACCTCTCGACCAACGCCCCCACCTCCTGGGCCTGGGACTTCGAGAATGATGGTACAGTGGACTCAACAGAGCAGAACCCGATCTACACCTACTCCAGTGCTGGAACATACACTGTGAAGCTGGTGGTAAGCAATTCTGGCGGCTCGGATGACGAGATAAAGACCGACTACATCACAGTGGGGCTGCAGGTCCTGTACGACGACATGGTGAACCTGACCTCCGGTCAGACCTTCGACTTCACCGCCAAGGACGGAACGGTCTACACTGACCTTCCCATCGAGACCGATCTGGGAGCCTTGCAGAGTACTGGCCTCGACTTCGTGGCCAACGACGAATGGTATGACCTCTACGGTTCTTTCTTCCTGGAGTCGATTGAAGGCGTGGAGAACGCTGCCGACTGGTCCTACTCCTGGGCCACCTACATCAACGATGTCTATGCCTCCGTTGGTCTATCCCAGAACACCCTGGAGGATGGGGACAACGTAAAGTTCTACTACCTCCCCTACGAACCAGGAACCAACGCACCGTTGATTGAGCAGGCACTCTACCTGGTTGACATAGACGTGGACATCACCTCCGCCCCGGTGGCAAACTTCGCCGCTAATGTGACCAGCGGAGTTGACCCGTTGACAGTTCAGTTCACAGACCTCTCGACCAACTCCCCCACCTCCTGGGCCTGGGACTTCGAGAATGATGGTAGCGTGGACTCGACAGAGCAGAACCCGATCTACACCTACTCCAGTGCTGGAACATACACTGTGAAGCTGGTGGTAAGCAATTCTGGCGGCTCGGATGACGAGATAAAGACCGACTACATCACAGTGGGGCTGCAGGTCCTGTACGACGACACGGTGAACCTGACCTCCGGTCAGACCTTCGACTTCACCGCCAAGGACGGAACGGTCTACACTGACCTTCCCATCGAGAGTGATCTGGGAGCCTTGCAGAGTACTGGCCTCGACTTCGTGGCCAACGACGAATGGTATGACCTCTACGGTTCTTTCTTCCTGGAGTCGATTGAAGGCGTGGAGAACGCTGCCGACTGGTCCTACTCCTGGGCCATCTACATCAACGATGTCTATGCCTCCGTTGGTCTATCCCAGAACACCCTGGAGGACGGGGACAACGTAAAGTTCTACTACCTGCCCTACGACCCGGTGAGCTATGAAGCGCTGATTGACCAGGCACTCTACCTGGTTGACATAGACGTGGACATCACCTCCGCCCCGGTGGCGAACTTCACCGCTAATGTGACCAGCGGAGTCGCCCCGCTCACCGTTCAGTTCACCGACCTCTCGACGAACTCCCCGACCTCTTGGGCCTGGGACTTCGAGAATGATGGTATCGTGGACTCAACCCAACAGAACCCGAGCTACACCTACTCCACCGCTGGAACATACACCGTCAACCTGACTGTGGGCAACGCCGGCGGCTCGGACGAAGAGATAAAGACCGACTACATCACGGTCAGCACGCCGGTGAGCGCTCCGGTGGCGAACTTCTCCGCTACCCCCACGAGCGGCGGCGCTCCCCTAACAGTGCAGTTCACCGACCTGTCGACGAACTCTCCGACCTCCTGGGCCTGGGACTTTGAGAACGACGGCACAGTGGACTCGACTGAGCAGAACCCAAGCTACACCTACTCCACCGCTGGAACATACACCGTCAAGCTGACTGCGAGCAACGCCGGTGGTTCGGACGATGAGATCAAGAGCGCGTACGTGACCGCCATCAACCTCAAGATCTACTCGACCGCGTATGAGAACACCAACCTCGGCGCTCCGGATCCCGCAATAGCAGCAAGCAGCTCCGCCTTTGTGGCTTGGGCATCCACTGTGGTGGACTACAGCCCGGCCAACCAGACGAACAACTTCAAGGACCCCTCCAATGCCCTCGGCCCGGTGACCGGTAGCAACACGCACATCGTAAGCCTGGGCGACCTGACTCAGGAGCAGATCAACGCCGGCGAGCTTCCCGGCTCGTTGACCCTGGGCTTCGACGTGATCATAACCAACGGCGCCGGTCCGGACTTCGCGGCCTTCGAGAACGGGTTCGGTAGTCAGACCTCCATATTCGCTGAGCTAGGGTATGTGGAGGTGTCCACCGATGGGGTGACCTTCGCCCGCTTCCCGAGCGTATCGCTTACCCCCGGACGGGTGGGAGGCTATGGGACCATCGATCCCACCGGCGTGTACAACCTGGTGGGCAAGCATGCCTTTAAATACGGCACACCGTTCGACCTGAGCGACCTTGCTGATGACCCGGCGGTGGTCAGCGGGGCCGTGGACCTGAACAACATCAACTATGTACGCATCGTGGATATCCCGGGCAGCGGGGACTTCAAGGATTCCGAAGGCCGCCCGATATACGATGCGTGGGTCACATTCGGCTCCGGCGGAGTGGACTTTGATGCCCTGGGAGTGATCAACGCAGTCCCGAAAGTAGCGAAAATCGAGGTCAGCAAGACGGCCAATGTTACCGAGGCCTGCTTAGGAGATATCATAGGCTACAGCATCCTGGTGAACAACACCGGCAATGTCGCTCTAAACAACGTCACAGCCTACGATAACCTCACAGATCACCAGGAGAGCATCGGCTCTCTTGCTCCCGGCCAGAGCTTCAGCTTTAACCAGAGCTATCAGGTTACCGAATTGGACCTCTGCAAGCCTCTGGTCAACAACATTACAGTCAACGGCACCTCCACGACAGGAGTAGAGGTCGAGAGCTCAAGCCTCAAGACCGTCGAGATGGTATCCAATCCGGCGATCTCTGTGAGCAAGACGGCCAATGTTACCCAGGCCGAGGTCGGGGATGTTGTAGGCTACACCATCCTGGTGAACAACACCGGCGATGTATCTCTAAATAACGTCAAAGCCTACGACAACCTGACCGGCCAGACAGAGAATATAGGGACTCTGGCGGCCGGCACGAGCTACAGCTTCAGCCTAACCCGCCAGGTGGCCGCGGAGGATGCGGGCAAGGTCGTTGTAAATAATGTAACCGCCAACGGTACCAGCCCCTGCGGCGACCTGGTTGAGGGCTACGGTACTGTGTCTGTCACCGTCGAGAAAGAGGTGGTATCTAATCCTGCAATCGCCGTAAACAAGAGGGCTAACGTGACTGAAGCAGGAATAGGTGATGTTGTGAGCTACAAGATCTGGGTGAACAACACCGGCGATGTCGTTCTAAACAGCGTCACCGCCTACGACAACCTCACAGATCACCAGGAGAGCATCGGCTCTCTTGCTCCCGGCCAGAGCTTCAGCTTCGAGCAGACCTATAAAGTTGCAGAGAACGACCTCTGCAAGCCTCTGGTCAACAACGTGACAGCCAGCGGCACCACCACGTCTAGCGCAACGGTCGAAAGCTTCGACATCGAGACCGTCGAGATGGTATCCAATCCGGCGATCTCGGTGAGCAAGACTGCCAATGTTACTGAGGCAAAGGTTGGAGACTTTGTGGGCTACAAGATCTGGGTGAACAACACCGGCGATGTCTCTCTGACCAGCGTCACGGCCCATGACGACCTGACCGGCCAGACAAAAAATATTGGGACCCTGGCGGCTGGCGAGAGCTACAGCTTCAGCCTAACCCGCCAGGTGCCTTCGGGCGATTCGGGCAAGGTCATCGTAAATAAAGTTACAGTCACAGGCATGAGCCCCTGTGGCGCCCTGGCTGAGGGCTATGGTACTGCGTCTGTTGCAGTTGAGAGGGTATCTCCTGCAACTCCTGCAATCTCTGTAAACAAGATGGCCAACGTGACTGAAGCAGGATTAGGCGACGTTGTGGGCTATAAGATCTGGGTGAACAACACCGGTGGTGTCGCTCTGAATAGCGTCATGGTCTCCGATAGCCTCACAGGTTACCGGAAGAACATAGGTTCTCTCGCTCCCGGCCAGACCTTCAGCTTCGAGCAGACCTATAAAGTTAAAGAGAAAGACCTCTGCAAGCCTCTGGTCAACAAAGCGAGTGCAACCGGCAGAGCCACGGCGGGCGTAAGGGTCGAGAGCTCCAGCACCAAGACAGTCGATATGATATCTCACCCTGCGATCACAGTGACCAAGGTTGCGAGCATGACCTCGGCCAGTGTCGGCGATGTTGTCCGTTATACCGTCTGGGTGAACAACACGGGCGACGTCTCTTTGAAGAACGTCAGAGCTTACGATAACCTGACCGGCCAGACAAAAAATATTGGGACCCTGGCGGCTGGCGAGAGCTACAGCTTCAGCCTATCCCGCAAGGTGCCTTCGAGCGATTCGGGCAAGGTAGTGGTAAATAAAGTTACAGCCAAAGGCATGACCCCCTGCAGCTCTCAGATTGAGGGCTATGGTACTGCGTCAGTTACCATCGGGCAGGTATCTCCTCCTGCCATTGCCGTAACCAAGATGGCCAACGTGACTGAGGCCGGCTTAGGAGATGTCATCGGCTATAAGATCTGGGTGAACAACACCGGTGGTGTCGCTCTGAATAGCGTCATGGTCTCCGATAGCCTCACAGGTTACCGGAAGAACATAGGTTCTCTCGCTCCCGGCCAGACCTTCAGCTTCGAGCAGACCTATAAAGTTAAAGAGAAAGACCTCTGCAAGCCTCTGGTCAACAAAGCGAGTGCAACCGGCAGAGCCGCGGCGGGCGTAAGGGTCGAGAGCTCCAGCACCAAGACAGTCGATATGATATCTCACCCTGCGATCACAGTGACCAAGGTTGCGAGCATGACCTCGGCCAGTGTCGGCGATGTTGTCCGTTATACCATCTGGGTGAACAACACGGGCGACGTCTCTTTGAAGAACGTCAGAGCTTACGATAACCTGACCGGCCAGACAAAGAGTATAGGAACTCTGTCACCCGGCAAGAGCTACAGCTTCAGCCTATCCCGCAAGGTGCCCTCGGGCGATTCGGGCAAGGTAGTGGTAAATAAAGTTACAGCCAAAGGCATGACCCCCTGCAGCTCTCAGATTGAGGGCTATGGTACTGCGTCAGTTACCATCGGGCAGGTATCTCGTTCTGCAATGGCAGCAAACAAGACGGCTAACGTGACTGAAGCAGGATTAGGCGATGTTGTGGGCAACATGACTGGGATGAACAACACCTTGAACAACACTGTGAACAACACCTTGAACAACAGCGTGAACAATACTGGCGCATCAGGTACGATCAACAGTGCGATATTAACCAATTCCAGCGAGAACACAAGCACAATCTCGGCGCCAGCCGTGCCAGAAGTGCCCGAGAACCCTGTAGATGCAAAGACGACAAAAGACAATGAGACCTCAACTCTGCCAGGAGTCTTGCCCGAGAACAATGGCACAACAAGGCTCGATTTCGGAAATGGCATCCAGGTTTATGTGGTTCAAGAGAAAGATCACCTATTGAGCAGCTATGCAACCATAATCCCGAACGACGGGCTGGCAAATGAATCCAGCCAGGGATCGATCGAGCAGAGTTCATCTCCAGCTTCGGATAAGGTCAATGCTACAGAAAATAGTACAACACTCAACGCAGGGAATGAATCAGCTATGCTGAAAAACGAGGCCGATACATTGCTGGCGCAAACGAATTCTACATCTGAGTCCCTGGCTAATCAATCGACTCCTACGTCTACAATTAGTGCAGCAAACATAACCACATCATTGCCTGCGGTTCAACCGCCAGCTATTTCACCAACCATGAACCGCACCATGAACAGCAGCATTAACACCTCGAACTGGCATAACCTGCACAACAAAGATCCAGTGATTCATTGGGCTCGTTCAGAGAAATGAGTCGGGAGATCCTTGGAAGATAACACCTGAAGGGAGAGATAGAGATAAATATGAAATCCTGGCATCGCATTGCATCTCATTCTCTCCTATTATTTTTGATGATTTTTGCTGCTCTATCCTTTTCTGCCCAGGGCGGCCTATGGATTAATAAGATTTCGGAGACGTCGATCTGTGCCGAGGGGGAGGCTGTCAACTACAATATAAGTTATGGTTATGATGGCATCAGGTCGGCTAATAACGTCTTGATTGAGGATATTCTGCCCAATGTGGACCTGATTAGCGCTTCGCCAGCACCCAGTTCCCAATCAGGAAACATACTTCAATGGAATATCGGAGAACTTAAATCTGGGGAAGGTGAACCTATCCAGGTCAGCGTTCGAGTACGGCATGTCAGAAATATAACCTTTGATGAAAGTTCGTCGGTAAGTGGCGATGGTTTCGTCAACGTTAGAAAGAGCCTGTCCGCTTCCGGGTATGAGGGCCCCGTCCTGGTAAATACCGCCATCATATACGAGAATAACCGGCCAGTTAGTTCTTCCACTTGTACGATAGCCATCCAGGGAGAGCTTGGAACAGATCTTAAGAGCGCAGAGCATGGCAGCGGCAGTTATAGTGAAGAGGAGATCTCTAATCTCAATACCACCGCTGATACAATTATCCTTGCCAAGGACATCTCTGCCACTTACAAGCCCACCACCTTCCATCTGCCCGAGAATAGGACGGTTAGCTTCAGCTCAACCTGGTCTGACCTGACCAGTATAAAGAATCCCCATACAGGCGACTCCTTTGCTGAGAATTATCAATATATGGATGACCTGAAAAAGAGCGGCGGCTACAATAATCATAGCCAAGACCTCTATTCATCCCAATCGAATTTTTCAGGAGGAATAGCCAGTATAGGCTACGTGAAACAAGAGCCTCACACACCGGGTACCAAAGCGACCCGTTTGGAGATCTCCGAGACTTACCACGGTGACTTCCAGACAGAGCAGTCACTCAACGCTGGAAGCTACTCAAAATACGCCAAAGGGACTGGTTTTGCGTCATCGGATGCAAATATGGGATGCGATCTGAGGTCCAGCGAGCACGGAAGCGGCAGCTATGAATCCGAATTGCAATTATCATCTAACACTATTCTTAAAAGCTCAAACATGGTCTACCAGCATAATGACCAATCAGTCGGTGGTCTCAACATCAGTTATAATAATAAGTGGAGCGAGTTCTCATATGTGAGAAATCCAAGCCAGAGCTCGGAGATACTGCAACGCATAAGCTCAGCAGATTACATTCAACAGGAGACGCTGGTAGGGCCTTCTTTCTTGGGGACGACTGGAAGGTTCAATGGAACGGAATATTTTAGGGGCAAGTTTAATGGCATTGATAAGGCAGAAGTTGAAAGAATGTTAATAGGCAACTACAACCTGGATACTACTTTCGCCATGAGCAATGTGGCCAAATACCTCTACCCTCACCTCAATTTAACCAAAATGGTCGTTGCCAACGACGGAAACTACATTACATATTTGATCAACATCACTAATGATGGAAACGAGATTCTGTCTCCGGTACAAGTCGTCGATGTGCTGCCAGAAGGCACTTCATTCTACAGCTCCAGCATGCAGCCAGTTGTACAGGGCCGGGTAGTGAGCTGGTCATTCCTGGCCCTTACTATAGGCGACATACAGAGCATAGAGTTGATAGTCAAGCTCGATTATGAAGGCGCAGATATGTTGAACAGGGTTCAAGCCGTGGCCCAATACGGGAACCGTACCATACTGACTGAGGCCTCCTCTTCCCCCGTGGTTGATGCCATCCCGCAATATAATACCACCACCATCTCCGATACAGGTGCATGGAGACCCCCGTCATGCTTTGATTTGGGGCTAAACCTCAGCGAATGTGATGGTGCAATCCAGCGATATTACAGTGGCAGGGACGACAATACCGGCGGGTGTTGCCCCAAGATAACTAATGTTTTATGGTAACTATTCAGCCCTGCTCGCGGAATCATTAAGAATTCAGACCGCAATCAAAGTTCTCTGAGGAATGAATGGCTTCCCTTCAAAGGCTCCTTGAATAGCATCGATAACTGAACTGGAGTTCTTTTTAACCGTAGAGATATACCCTCTAATGCGGCAAAAAATCTTCGCTCCATCCCAGCTTCTAAAGTTTCCTGAGATTTTTTGCTGGACTTTCATCATTCTCAGATCTCTCTCTGCCTGATTATTGTCAAATGGGACCTCAAAGTCATACATGAAGGCCAAGACTTCTCTCCGATACTTCTGCAATCTCTCTAACAGATTTTGGGCCTTCGTCTTTTGCTGCTTGATGTCCTCTTCGACAGGCCCCAAAATATTGTAACAGGTACGATTGGCGTCGATCAGAGTACTCTGACTTAAACGATGGCCGAAGAGATCAACGAAAGTCTCGCTCAATCGATCAAAGGGCACGAGCTGATATTGATTTAGATAGACGGCAACAGATTTCAAGCGAGTTCCATATTGAACCGGATATGCAACTTCCTTGGGAAAGGCGGCCTTGTTGAGGCAACCGCAATTGGGGCAGGTCTTGCTCTCAGCCTGATGTTCGAATACTTCCACTTTGATAGGAGGCAAATCGAATACTTGACGCCGTTCATAATTCGTTGCTTCAACATCGCATAGAGACCGACCGCAAAATTCACATTTTGTAACCTGATGAACGATCTCGCGATCAGGTTTTTCCGCCATTTCCAGGGTATGTCCCTTATGACCCTTCTGACCGCCTACGGGTCTGCCACTCGGCTTACGCTGACCTTTTATCTTTCTAAAGGTATCCGTAGAGGGCGGTTTGCTGCTATTGCGGCTATTCTTATTGATTTGATCCTCCAATGATTTTACTCTCTCTTCCAGTTCGGCAATCCTTGCTGCTTGTTTATTGATGATTGAGCATAGGATCTGTATGGTTGCAATGACTGCTTCAGGACCTTCCTCATAAATTGCCAGAATATCTTCGCGACTCAACAAAATGGATATGCTTAAATCTGATGAATTGAGGGAATTATCTGGATCGATACCCTTCTTTAGGATTTGATGAGAATTGCGCCCCTCCATTATTACGGTTATATGATTGCAATTAATATTTAAATTTTGGGCCGATTATCGTACGTTATGATTCATGAAGTATCGGAAGGAAAAAAGAGGTTCGACTGGGTGGCTGAATAGTTACAAAAATATTATAATTGATCGCATCGGAGAGGTCAAACTTATTATTTCTAAAAGAAAGAGAGACGGAGGAACAAAGTATATCATAAACTGATAAATCCCTTTCTCCGAAAGAAGTCATATCTATTTATGAGGATAGATGGGATATCGAAACAGCCCGCCGAGAAACAAATCAAAATTGGGGTTCAAGGATTATCAATTAAGGGATAAAAACCCCATTGAGAGATTTATCCAGCTTGTCTTTTCAGTATGGGCTGCAATTCTCTTCTGGGAAATAGACAATCCATCAGCAAAAGACGGCTCAAATCCAAGAACAATGGGCGAGATGATCGATCAAGTAAAATCAGGCACTTGGAGAAACATTTGAATACATCATGATGTATTTTAATTTACCTGTGCCGAAAGGTGGACTACTTCATGTGCTTAAAGGTCTAGGATTGAAAATCTAACAAGGAGAATAATTTGAATAATAAAAAATTAGTAGAAAGTATCTTGGAAAGTGCAGTACAGGATGATACATAAAAATAAAAAAACTTAATTAATCCCGAAATCTTATATCGTTGAATACTCAGTCAGCTTAACCTCTGCATCTTCGTAAGGTATTATGGATGGTTTGGCGCCCGGCTGGTTTGGTCCATACACAGTTCCTTTGATGTTCATATTGCCATCTGCATCCGGTAGGTCCAGGATCGCTTCATTGAACTTCGCAAGCTCGTTCTCATCAGAGCTCTTCAGCCTTATCTCCAGGTCCTCAAGATCTTCCCTGAGCTGAACGGTTGCATTTCCCAGATAAGGATAGATGCCCATCACAGACTTGGAGGCGGTGACAGGATATGTTCCAGCCGGCAGGTTGCTAAAAGCAAAGCTGCCATTGGCATCGGTGATCGTCCTAAGAGCATCCTCTCCATCCTCCTTATCAACCGGGGCATCGGGATAAACCTGATAGATGCCGTCGATTTCCATATCGAAGTATTTCTTTAAAAGCTCCTCGTGAACCTCTCGAGGATCGATATCTCCGAAGAGGTCGGGATGTAACCACTTGGCATAGTAGAGCATGGTCACCATCTCCGAGAGACCGCTTGCCATCTTAATATCAGTGACGTAGATCCGCCCGGTTTTAACGGCATCTATGCTCTCAAAGCCAGGAAGGGACATGATCTCATCTCTTTTGGCCTCCATCTCCTCAATTGTAGGCGTAGTCGCATTGTACTGCTCTTTTGACATGGAGTAGATGATTATCTCTGGATTTTGCTCGATCACCCATTCCATATCCACATGGGGCACAGTGGTCTCCAGATTCGCTGCAATATTTCTGCCGCCTGCTTCAGTAATTCTGGTGTGTCCAGTCGATTTCCTGTTGCCTGTCCAATCGAAATGGCCCATAGACATGAAATAGACCGAGGGTCGATCTTCATCTGCTATCGTCTCTGTTCTATTCAGGATTAAATCATAATATCCAGAGATCTGATCGGCCATAGAGCTTGCTTTCTCCTCCTCTCCTAGAATCCGGCCCATATCGCCGATCACCTGGATCAGAGCATCTATATGCAGGAGGCGGTACCTCAGGACGGGAATTCCGTAGTCCATCAACCTTTGTTCATCATCCTCTGGGAAGAGGCCTCCGGTCTTGGCAATCACAAGATCGGGATTCAACTCGATTATTCTCTCCAGGTCTGCATTTCGACTGGACTTTCCTATTCTCTCCTTTTTTAAAAGAGCAGGGGGCATATCACAGTCATCGGTAATGGCAACTATCAGGTCTGATCTTCCAAGAGAATAGATCGCCTCCGCAGCCCCTGGAGAGAGGCATACAATGCTCTTGGGACTCGCAGGCACAATCACATTCCGGCCGTCCTCGTCGGTGACAGATATGTTCTGCTCTTCTGAGAATGCCGGAGCCAGAAGCAGGGCGAGAATGATTAAATAGGCTTTTACTCTCATTCGATCACCATTAAATTAATTTGTCTTTTTTCAAGTTTATTTGATCTCAGTTAAGCCTTAAATACATTTGGTTCATTCCATGGCCTGAGCGCTGAGGTTGAGGCAAAATCGATTTGTATTGATCAGCGGAGTGAGCCTCAGAGTGGGCAATGAGTTGATCAATGCCGACTCATGCTGGGGAAGTGCAGGAAGAAGACCAGGCGGCGTTACGACCGAGATCTCAAGATATCAGTAATATCCGAGCTTGAGGCAGGCAAGCCACTCGCTCAGATCGCGAATAGGGCATCCATCCCAGTCTTCCTTGCCGATGGAAGGCCATACGTCATCGGGATGGTGAGCATATCTCCACTATTTACAGCGATCACGAGCAGAGCCCCAAGGCAACTATTCGGAAGTTCCTGATAGTTCAAACCGAGGGCAGCCGCCGGATAGAGCGGCTTGTCGGCTTCTACAGCCTGGATATGATCCTGGCCATAGGCTACCGGGTGAGGAGCCACCGGGGCGTCCAGTTCCGCTGCTGGGACACAGAGAAAGGATCGATCCCATGCGGCCGCCAGGCAGAATCATGCAAAATCCAATCTCCACCCTCCGTGCATGATTATATATCTCATAAGAATATCCCTTAAATTATCAGTTCATCCAATAGTTAGGTGATTTTATGAAGTGCAACAGGATTATGCTTATGATCTTTGCGGCAATGCTCGCCGTATGCCTGCTGATTGGAAGCTCCTCTGGCCAGGACTCCTCGGCCTTCAGAGCTGTCAGCTCCAGTCGAACAGACGATCCGGGCCTCGCCGGAATGTTGCGCTGGCTGGACCAGCCGGTCCCCAGACTCCCCTGGTACACTGCAGATGGCTCCTTCTACCGCCAGCCATATAGCGAGAGCACATTCTACCCTTACAGAGAGTATCATTCGACGGCAAAACCGACAACCGGCGGGATAATAAGCAATCCGGCAAAGTTCGACATCACTGATAGAGCGCCCTCAGTGGTGTACTATGGAGGCGGCGCCGGCCTGCCATACTCTCAGTATGCATCCCTGTCCTCCAAGAGCAACGACCTGTGGATCCAGGGGACGAACAACTGGACGCAATATGCCGTGGTTCCAGTGGGCACCTGGCTGCAACTGGTAGCCCATCTACCGGTCAGCGGAACAGCAGGCTTTTATGAGACCGTCCAGACCGATGCCGTCAGCTCGAAGTATATGACCTATCAGTTCAACTCCGGCTACAATAGCATGAGCTATTATGCAGAGAGCGCGGGAAGACATATGCTCTACTTCGTAGTCAACAGTCAGCCCAGCAATGTGGTGATTGTGGATGTATTCGCCCAGGGCAAGACAGACTCTAAAGTGAGCACCTATCAGCCTCCAAGAGAAAGGTCGATCAATACCCTTGGCAGCGGGGCGAGAGCCGGCAGCTTTGCCACATTGCCACTATAGCCATTGGACAGATGATCGCCACATCCAGCGGCAAGGCCACTGCTACCCCTCCTGGCAAGAGAGCCCCTCCCTTATAAGGCCGGGGCGGCCCTCCGCCTGCGCCTCAAAGCATTCGCCTGCATCTTCCTCCTCAGCCCGGACATCCGCAGATCTCTGAGCTTGGGGGGGTCTTTATATTGCCCAGATCATTGAATCCATCGGGAGAGATCTTGCTGCAGTAGCCCACCCACCAGTCAAAGACCCGGATGCGGACCGGCTGGCTCATGAAGTTGCCCACAAACCAGAAGTAGTGAGGCAGGCCGTCCAGATTTATCCCCTCGCCATTTCCTGTGGTGTCCACGATATAATATCTCTCCTCTCCCGGCAGCTTCACCAGGTTATAGGCATGGCCGGGATGCTCTCCCAGCAGGGACAGGTCATATCCCAGGCTGGCGGCAACCATGACCTCGCTCTTGCTGTAGCCGGCTTTGCGCAGAGCAGTGGCCAGAGCGGCAGCATAATCCACGCACACCCCGGTCTGCAGAATGTTGATTGTGGCATGGGCGGGGAATAGCCCCAGAACGGCACTGTTCTCGCTCATGTTCGTGTCCGAGCGCCAGGCAGAGACGCCCCACTCCTCTGGCCGGCAGGAGAGCCCGGCCACATTCTGGTTGAAGCCCTCCCGGAATGATGTCGTCCCGGCGGGGCTGGGCCAGGTGGTGCGGGTGCATTCCGGATAGCCGGAGCAGCAGGCCTTGAAGAGGGCATAGCCCTGCATGTAGACTGCATCCGGCCCGAAGGCGCGGATGATGTAAAGCCCCCGGCATCGCTTATTGTTGCCTTCAGAGCGATCTCGTGCCCAGGCGCAGGCGGGACTGGAGGCGGTGCCATTGCAGCAACGCACAGCATCCAGCACAATATAGTCCAGATCCGGATGGCAGACCTCAATCTGCTGGCAGGACTCGGTGCCATTGGGCCAGGCGCCCTGGCAGGGGGTGTCCACTGGATAGTACCTGGGCCGGGGGGAGAGATCGCTGCAGGCCGAGGGCGGGGCCACCCCCAGCTCTATGGAATCCCGGAGGGTCTGGCCAGAGGCATCGGCGGTGGTGAGGGTGATGATATGCCATCCCACGCTTAAGCCGCTGCTGGAAAAGGACTGGTTGCTCGATAGGATGCCATCCCGGTCGGAGCACCACAGCTACTGGCAGGGCTCCCTCTCACATGCCCGGGCCTGAAAGAGGATGCTCTCCCCCAGGGAAAAGGTCCGCACATCCTCTGGGGAGGCGATCTTGCCCCAGGGAAGGGCATCATCTGCCGGATTCAGAGGAAGGGCAGCCCCTGGTCTCGCTGCACCGGCCAGGCCCGGCCCGGCCTCATGAGGAACCTGCATGAGCAGAGCTATGACAGCAAATGTGATCAGAGCGCAGAACAGAGCATAGAGGAGTCTGCAGGCACGGCCAGATCCCGCTCCCCGGCCCGTTCCCGGCAGAAATAGACGCCCCTCCAGGAGAGAGATCAGCGCAGCGAGAAGGAAGAGCACCCCGGGGATGGCCCAGGTCTTCCAGCCATATGGAAGGGTGGTTATGGCCAGCTGGGCGATGACGAAGCCTATCAGTCCGGAAGATAAGAGCAATGGAGCACTGCTATTCCTCAGGTATGAATAATAGAGGGCTGCGGCAACGAAAATCAGGAATAAGCAGCCTGCCCATTCCCGGAAGTGGACAAAGAGCAGAAGTGAGATGAGGGCATTCAGAGCCTGCAATATCTGCAGCCCCCTTGCACCCCTCTCCCTTTGCAGGTAGATGGCCATACCCACAGCTCCCGCCAGGGCAAGGTGAATGAATAGAATTCCTCCTGCCCCCGGGGAGATGATATAACCGTACTCCGCCTGCCGGCCAAATGAGGCAAGAGAGGTCAAGAGGGCTAGCAGCCCTATGGCTGCAGAGGAGATGCTGGCCAGAACTCCGGGAAGGGCAAGGAGGGGGCTGGCGCCCCGGGATGAGGAAAGCATCGACTGCCTTGTGATATCTCAGCCCCGCCCCTCAATATTTCAGGACGCTGCAGCCCATATCCCTCTCCGTCTCTTTCCTCTTTGCCTGCTTTCGAGGGCGGGTTATGAAATAGGTATAGCCCTTGAGGGTGCGGTTCAGCTCGGCCTCGATCTGCTCCAGCTCCCGCCTTTGGATGCTCTCCTTTCTGGTCACACACTGGTCCATGATCTCCCAGATGTAATCCTTGGTCTCGTAGTTGAAGAAATCAAGCAATTTTTTGCAGGTGTCGCCCTCCACCTTCTGGCAGATGTACCACTCGCTCTCATCTGTCATGACATGCACCTCATGAGCACAGCCCAGAAGGTTATGGAAATCCCCCAGGGTATCCTGATAGGCTCCCAGGAGGAAGATGCCCAGATAGTAGTCCTCATTCTCCAGCAGGGTATGCATCTCCAGGTACTCCAGGCCCTCGCTATCCCCGGCATACCTCTTGATCTCCCCATCTGAGTCGCAGGTGATATCCACGATCCTGCCCCGTTCGCTGGGCATCTCATCCAGGCGGTGCAATGGTATGGTGGGAAATATCTGCTCTACCCCCCACATGTCAGGAACGGACTGGAAGAGGGAGAAGTTGCCGATGTACTTCTGGCTGACCAGCTTCTTCAGCTCCAGGAACTCATCCGACTCATCCCCTGCCTCCTTGGCCAGGAAGGCCGCCTTCTTGCAGACCATCCAGAATAATGTCTCTCCCTTGGCCCTCTCCTCGAGATCTATATTGCCCAGATTGAAGGAGTCGTAAAGCTCATCTCTGTACTGCAGAGCATCATGGTAGTGCTCTTTGTAGTTATCGATATTGATCTCCTTGAAGGCGCTGCATAGGTCATCGATCTGGATGGGGGCCTCATCATCAGGAGGATGCAAGGGGGAGCTTTTGGCGTTCTTCCGGCCGATGATCTTGAAGATCAGCAAGCTGTGATAGGCAGCAATTGCCCGGCCGCTCTCGGAGACTATAGTGGGATAGGGCACCTCCTCATCATCGCAGATCTTCTGCACTGTATAGACCACATCATTGGCATACTCCTGCAGAGAGTAGTTGGCAGAAGAGGGGGTGGCGGTGTTCGAGCCATTGTAGTCTACAGAGAGGCCGCCACCCACATTCAGATACTTGATATCGCAGATCTTTCGCACCTTGGCATAGATCCTTGCCGCCTCGTTCATGGCGTTCTTGACTGTGCGGATATCTGTGATCTGCGAGCCGATGTGGAAGTGGAGCATCTTCAGGCAGCCCTTAAGCCCCCTCTCATCTAGGATTCTCAATAACTCCAGAGCCTCGCTGGTGGAAAGGCCGAACTTGGCAGACTCCCCCCCCGATTCCACCCACCGGCCTGAGCCCCGGGCGAAGAGCTTCACCCTCATCCCGACCCTGGGCACCACCCCCATGGCATCAGCGTACTTCAGTATATCATATATCTCCTCGAAAAGGTCTACCACTATGATTATATTATTTAAATTATGAACGCTCAGGGCGAGGCGGAGGTAGTCCTCATCCTTGTAGCCATTGCAGATCAAAGGAGCATCCCTGGGCAGGCCCAAGGAGAGGGCGGCTAAAAGCTCGGCCTTGGTTCCTACCTCCATGCCGATGTTATGCTTGGCCCCAAATTTGATGATATACTCGATAACCTCCTTTCTCTGGTTCACCTTCATGGGAAAGATGGGTTGATAGGTGCCGGAATAATCGAACTCTTCTATCGCCCCCATGAATGCTCCGGTGATCTCATCTATTCGATCTTCCAGTATCTGAGGAAAGCGGAGAAGGACAGGGAACTCCAGATCACGAGACTTCTCCATCTCCTCGATGAGATCCATGATGTCCACCGATTGCTCGGGACTCTTTTTGGGCAGTATAATGATATTTCCATTATCATTCACCGAAAAGTAGCCGTTGCCCCATTTCTCTATTCCGTACAGCTCAATGGAATCTTCAGTCGTCCACACATCTCTCCACCTCCTTCATCTGCTGCCCACACCTTCGGGCCTGAATAACTTCATCCACCTCTATGCTCTCTCCACCAGCCAAGATCGCATCACAGACATGCAGTTCAGCTTTTCCGTGATGCGGGGCCGATCCCTTCGAACCTTGCTAAAGAGATCTTTAAGGTATATAAAACTTCATGATGAAGGCGGAATGGACAATGAAATTTGATGGGGTATTGCGTCTTGACAGGGGAAAAAAGATATGCAGGAAAAGGATAGGGGGTGGGCCAGGGATGGATAATCTTTAAGAGTATTCAGGTCAATCCCCAGCCATGGAACACAATTATGATCACAAAGCGTTCTTCAATGGTGAGCGGATCAGGACGACGATACCCGTGAAGAATCGGGGCGTCGCTGAACTGGTTGGCGATATGGCCAGGATGGGCTTTCAGGGAGGCCAACTCGGCACATCCTTGCGCATTTGGGAGAAGATGATGGAGGAGGATGTCACCATCTTCTTGGGGTTGGCCGGGGCGATGGTCCCAGCAGGGCTGGGCGAGTTCATAGCCTATCTATTACGGGAGAGGAAGGTGGACTGTCTGGTGAGCACAGGGGCCAATCTGTTCCACGACCTGTGCGAGGGAATGGGGATAATTCACTTTCTGGGAAGCTGCAGTGTTGATGATTCCTATCTGAATGAGTGCAAGATCGACAGGATCTACAATGTCTTCGTCTCCGATACCGAGCTGAATAAGGCGGACAATTACATATCGGATTTCGTAAAGGGCCTGGACCGGGAGCGCCACTACTCCTCCCGCGAGCTGATGGAGATGGTGGGCAGAGATCTTCCAGATACCACCATCCTTGGCGCTGCTCATAAATCCGGCGTTCCCATCTTCGTTCCAGCCTTAGGAGACAGCTCCTGGGGCATAGGAATGGTCATGGCTCTGCGCGATGGCTGTCGGGTCTTGGTTGATCAGATCAAGGATGTGGACGAGATCACAAGGATCGTGGAGAGGTCTGACAAGACAGGGGTGATCTACATCGGGGGTGGTGTTCCCAAGAACTTCATCCAGCAGGCAGAGGTCATAACGGAGATGGTGGGCACCTATACCGGTGGCCACAACTATGCCATTCAATATACCACTGATTCCCCCCACTGGGGTGGGCTCTCTGGCTGCACATTTGAGGAGGCCGTCTCCTGGGGCAAGGTGAGAAAGGAGGCAAGCAAGGTGCAGGTCTTCTCCGATGCCACCATAACCGTCCCCCTGGTGGTGCAGGCTTTGCAGGCCTCAGGCCACAGGCGCAAGAGCTATCCGGTCTACAGATGGAGCGAGGGAGATTTAGAGCTGAGCTACAAGAGATTGTAGGATTCGCTCTAAGACCGGATTATATTAAAAAAAAAGAGTTCAGAGGCCTGTGGCAGCAGCAAGCTGCAGGCTCTGATCTCTATCATTATTGCCCTCTGTCAGCACCACCACATTAACATTGTTCCAAAGATAAATATATTTATAACTTTCGCTGTTTTGGATATGCCTGATCTCCAGAGCATCATGGCCGTTGACTGTGGCATTGCCAAAGATATCAAGGCCCCGGGAGAGCTGCCGGACGTAATCCCCCTGGGACCTGAAGTTATCGATGGCAGCCAGAGCCTGCTCCTCATCAGGTAGGCGGATGTAGGTGATCTTGGCATCATAAGGTATGCCGCCCTTGGCCTCCCATTGGTATATCCCAACGGAGATCTCAAGAGGCTCTATCTTTTTCTCTCCATAAAACTTGGTTATATACTCGGTCATATTAACACTGGGGTCCATCTCAGGGAGAGCAGCCAAAAGCTTGAATCCATCCGGTAGCATCGTTTTTGGAATATCCGGATTGGTTTTTAAGGAGCCTTCGCTCTCATCTGCTATGCAGCCCATCACCGATGCAATAAGCAGGGATATGGACAGCACACAAGCCATCTCAATCAGTCTCATGGCCTTCGGATCGATATTCAAGTCCATAAGCCTTGTGAGCCGAAGCAGATGCGGATTGGTGAGCAGGAGGGCAGACCTGAAAGATAGACCTGAAAGGTCATCCGATAATCGTCGCCGATTGGGACATGATATTCACCTCAGAGATCTTCCCCTCGACCTCCATGGAGTCGCCGAAGATGCTCTCTAAGATGACCTTTCCTTCATGAACCACCAATCTGACCACGCCCGTCATGACCTTATCCCGGACGCCACCTCTAAGGGTATAAACTGTCAGCTCGCACATATATCCTCTCAATGATAAGACGGACCCGGCGGGATTCGAACCCGCGACCCCCGGGTTAGAAGCCCGGTGCTATATCCTGGCTAAGCCACGGGTCCGCGAATTTGTCTAGCCGCCCTTGGGCGGCATCTGACCTAGCGACTGCTTAAGCTGCTCTTGAAGCTGGGTGAAACGCCCTTGAATGCGCTCCTCCTGCTTGACCATCGTCTTAAGCCTGATATCCATCATGTCCTTTCTCTCTTTCAGCTCCTCAGTCAGCTTAGCTTTATCCGCTCTGAAGAGAAGTTCGCCGACGCTCTTGTATATAACTGCGTCGTCCGGGCTCTTCTCCAGCTCTCTTAAAGCGGCATCGGTTTCTCTGATCAGGCCCTCGATCTGGGTCTTCTGAGTCATAACGGCCTGAGCCTGCTGCTGAAGCTGTTGAAGTTGAGCCAACTGGTTTTGTATCTGCGGGGGCAATTCGCCACTCATAAACTCACCATCTCAATTGCGATCTTGACCAATCTTATCCAGGTATTTAAGGCTGCCCGAAGGGAGACCACGTCCTCGCCTGAGATCTTCAATCGAACAAAGCCCGGTCCCTCGATCAGCTCGACCTGGGACCGGTGAGCTTCATCCTCCAGCTCCGGTGCCAGTGCATGATAGATCTCCCGGGGATGAGGTGTCTCGAAGACCAGCTCTGCCCAGCCCTTCATAGCCTTAGACTGAACCTGGTCCTGCCTTCGTCCATGAAATCGATCCTGCCAGATGCCACGGAAATCAATCTTGCCTTCCGATCGGGCGACTCCGACCAATCCAGCTCGAAGAACTGGGCAATCGCCTTCGATTCCGCCGCCATTCCTGTCACCACTGGCACCCCTCTCTTCATCCCTCTCATCGCCGGCTCCTCCAGCAGCCGGAAGAAGAGCAAATCCTCTCCTTCCGCCGAACGCTTGGCCAGGCCCTGGGGATTGCCATGATCCTCCACCACCACCAGCCAGGTCTCCCCTCCTGAGAGACCAAGCTTTCCCCGATTGAGATAGGGAAGGGAGAGGAACGCCGCCAGGGCTCTGCCAAACCTTCTCGTCTTGGCGGAGGGATCGCGCGAGGTGGTGACCAGCATCAGATGGCTTTTATCTTCTTGACCGTGGTGGGCCTCTCCTTCATCAGGATCCTATGGCCGCAGTAAGGGCAGCGTATGCCGCTATACTCGTAATCGATCTCCACGATCCTCTTGCATCTGGTGCACTTATAGGTCATCTTCTAATCCGCCTCAAGGCTCTTCTTGAGAGACCTCAAGACAGAGCGGCCCAAGGAGGTCTCAGGCAGGAAGGAGCCACCTGCAAAGGTATATCCGCATTTTCTACAGCTCCAGATAGCTGTGCTGGTCCTCCTTACTCTGTTCCTCCCGCATTGTGGGCAATCATATAAGGCCTTGCTCTTCTCCTCCAGATCAGCCACCAGCTTCCTTGATTTGCGGCCATACCTTGAGCTGAACCTGGCAGCCGATCTGCTCTTTCTTCCTTTTTTAGTATGCTTTGCCATGATCTTTACTTCCGTTTAAGCTTCCAGAAACTTTTCCCGGATTTCCCTCGCCTTCTCACATGCTATATCAATGATGCGGTAGGCCTGCTCAGGCTTGAGCATTCCTGTGCCGCCCTTCTGTATGCCGCAGATCTCCCCATTTGTGGTGGTGATGACGGTGAGCTTGGTGTTGGCTATCGCCTCCTCCTCCACCCCGGGATCGAACATCAACGCATCGGAAAATTCAATAGCTGTCGTGGCTATAGGAATATCTTTGATGGGCAGAATATAATCCTCGCCCAGGCCGAATCTCGAGGCAGGCACCTTGGTACATAAGAGAGCGGCTATTGCTCCCAGGGAGGCAGCATCGAGGATGTTTCCGCAGTCGTCAAGGATATGCACATCGATGAACACTATCCAGACCTGCTTTCCTGACTCGATGCATAGCGCCTCAAGGTCCACTGCCTTGGATTCGCGCACTCCCCGGTCGACCAGCCGGGCTAGCTCTATGCCCACCTCATTGGGTGGCCCGGGCTCGAATGAGGGTGATGCCAGGGGTACAAGCTCGGCATTGGTGATTATTACTCCCCGGTTGGGAGAGTCCTGGAAGGGCTCTCCAGGCTGCATCTTCACCCCCACCAGAACCTGGCTGGAGCCCAGCTTGACCAGAGCGCTGCCCTCTGCCTTGTGGATGACATCCCTTTCAATGGATATCTCCCGGTACTGATCGAAGCTCCGACCATCCATCCTCTCACCCTTGAGAAGAAGGTTATAGATGAAATCCTTCTTGATCTCGGAGATGACGCTACTCACAAAGATGCACCCCCTCTTGGCCTGGTGCTGCTGATATCTGGCTGTACTTCTCCACTAATGCCCTCCTTTGCAGCTCATAGATGTCTCGTGCCCCCTTCATGGCCATCTCCACTGCCTGGCGGAACTCTTCTTTGCTCAGATTGCCATCCATCTGCATCAGGGTTATATCGCCATTGGGCGTCATGGCAATGGGAAGATCGGCCTGGCCGAAGTTATCCTCCTCTTTCATTGGGTCCAAGACGATTGTGCCGCCAACCTTTCCCGCTGCGCATGAGGATATCATGCTCTTCATGGGGATTCCAGCATCGGCCAGGGCAACACTCGCTGCATTTATGCCTGCAGTTCTCGTTCCCGCATCCGCCTGAAGCACCTCCACGAAGACATCGATCACCGACCGGGGGAAAAATGAGGTAAGTATCACCGGCTCTAAAGCCTCCCGGCTCACCTTGGATAGCTCATAGGAGCGGCGATCAGGGCCGGGGCGCTTTCTCTCCTCCACAGAGAATGAGGCCATGTTATATCTGTAGCGCACAATGGCTCTTGTCACCTCCTGCAGATGCCTGGGGTGAACCTCTCTTGGCCCATATACTGCAGCTATTACCTTATTTCCTCCCATCTCAATATAACACGAGCCGTCAGCTCTGGCCAGGACTCCCGCCTCGATCTTCACCGGTCTGAGCTCATCTGCTCGCCGGCCGTCCAGGCGGAGTCCATCTTTAAAAAATGATATGTCATTCTCATCCATAGCGATCAACTTCTGGCCTTCTTCTCTGCCTTAAGGAAGTTCACAATCCTGTCCGTCAGGCCATTGGTGTGCGCTTCCTTCTCTATCAGGGCAATTGTCTTGAGCGCCAGATCCGTATCATCTGCACTGCCGTTGATCCAGATTCTGCCATTCTGACCAACGAATATGCTGCATTTTACCTCTTTTTTCAGCATGCTGATCATGGAGCCGCCCTTGCCGATGAGCCTGGGCACCCGGGTGTGGCTGATCTCTACGACCTGTCCCGTCCTGATCGGGCCCAGCTTTCTGTCATTTAGGGTTAGCTCCACCTTCATTGTGGGATCCACATCCTTCACCCGGGCCATAATGGAGCTGCCGATGCGCAGATATTTGGACATCTCATCCGATTCAATCCTCCTGGGAAACTCAGAGATGTGCAAAAGCCCATCATAAGGCGAGTTGATGTCCACGATCCAGTTGGAGAAGGTTACGTCCTTCACCACTCCTATTACATTATCCCCAGTTGCGGGCATATACTTCCCCGCTAGGGGTATGACATTTATCTTATCCCTGTAGTTCGCAAGTCCGTACAGCAAAGAGTAGACGTTTCCGTCCTTGACAAAAGTCCCCTCGCCCGACCTCTTGGCATCCTCAGAGAGAAGATCACCTGGTACCACCACCTTGCGATCCATGCGCTTCTTACTCCATCCTTAATGCTTAAGAAGCTTCGTCTCAGCCTCGCCCTTGGTCAGCCGGTTGACCAGGTCGTAAAACTCCGTCTGCATGCCTGCTGGTATCTGGATCACCCCGATCCAGGCGCCATTGTTCTGCCAGGATTCCCGGGTGAGCTTGCCGAAGGCGGAGATCTCGCCGTAGGCCTTAGGGGCATACTCCGGCGGGACCTTGACCGCCACCTCCACCTCCTCAAACCTTATGGGGATGAGGGGGCGGATGGCCTTCATCACCATCTTGACCAGCTCATCTGTGGATTTGGTGGGATCGATATTGACCCGGGCCTCAGTCATGGCCTGATCGATCCGCCCGGGTGGATGAGGCGTCTTGGTCTGGGGATTGATGGCATTTCTGGCGATGACCTCTATGACCCGCCTTCTCTTGTTCTCCAAGAACCTCTTCCTCTGCTCAGCAGTAAGGCTGATCTCTCCCTTTTTGATGATGACCGGAGCGATGGAGAGGGGATCGATGGTCCCGAAGGCCTTCTGAAGATCTTCTTCCGGGCTTCTATCCCCCCGGGAGGCGTTCTCGAAGACATCCTCCACTGCCAGGATATCCTCCAGGTTGACGCTGTCCCCCCTCTTCAGGGCAAGAGCGCCATCCGGGTCCACTAAAACCTCGAAGGTGGTTCCGTGGGCCTTCAGCCTGGCAGGAACGGCGTCATCCAGTCTGACCATCCTTATGCCTCTCCTTCTTCACCCTTGCCTGATTCGACCTTATTGGAAGCGACTGTTGCTTTCATGCGATCCACATACTCGCTGACCTCTTTTTCTGTCAGCTTATAGAATAGCTTATCAGAGAGCTTGATGATGCCGATCTCTGTGGTTGCAGCCTCCACCTTGCCCTCAGCTGCTCTATGGAGGGCCTCCAGGCCCAGCAGAATTGCCTCATCCAGTGTCAGGCCCTCTCTGTACTTCTCCTCGAATACCTCCATCACCGCTGCTCTGCCTGCCCCGATGCCGGTGGCCTTGTACTCCAGCAGAGCGCCGGAGGGGTCGGTCTCAAAGAGGCGGGCCCGATCCTCTTCTGCTCCGATGATGAGCAGAGCAGTTCCGAAGGGGCGCACGCCGCCATACTGAGTGTACTGCTGCTTGAAGTCGCAGATCTTCTTGGCCAGGGCTTCAACTCCTATCGGCTCATCATAAACCAGGCGATTGATCTGGCTTTCTATCCTGGCCCGGTCTATCAGCACCCTGGCATCAGCGACCAGGCCCGATGTGGCTGCGCCGATGTGGTTGTCTATCTGAAAGATCTTCTCGATCGATTTGGGTTCCATCAGCCGGCTGGTGATCCTCTTGTCCACCAGCACAGCCACGCCATCCTTAACCTTGATGCCTACTGCCGTAGTTCCTCTACGGACTGCCTCGCGGGCATATTCAACTTGAAATAGTCTGCCGTCAGGGCTGAATACAGTGATAGCCCTATCATAACCCATCTGTGGTGCCATCTGCATCCTCGTGTCCTCCACATAAATCAAAAGAGGTCAGTCCCAGGTATCTGGTATCTGATCCTTTGGCCCATTCGCTGTCATCTGGACAGAGATCGACCTGCAGGCCGTGGGTGCGAACAATGCACCCTGAAACTTCTTTCAGCTCGATTCTTCTTCTGTCGCGATCGCTGTTATTCTTACTTAGAGGTGGTAAATACTTTTCTGTGGCCGATTTGATCGTTCCCGAGACCCCTTTTACCAGCAGAGCTGTTCTGGTTCCCTGAATGGAACGAATTGAGGCCAAAGTGGCCCTGGTCTGCCTCGCGCGCCTGTGATGAAAACGCAGTATGCCTCGCCGGCCATCAAAGGAGATCAACTGGAGTCTGTTCTCTGCGCTGCCGGTCTCGCCAAAGAGGGAGCGCTGGCTGATCTGGATCTCTCTCATCAGATCCTGGCCCTCAATCTCCCCTTCAGCCTCCAGATCAAATATCATATACCTCCTCCTCATTCTGAGGACGGGCAGCCTGCTTCTCAAAGCAGCTCCACCCCTGGGCTGGGCCAGCATCGGCGGTTGAGGTCCAGAAGCCTTCCGACCAGAGATAGGGCCCGACAGGCCTCCTGGTGCTCAAAGCCCATCACCTCCGCCAAGGCGATGATATCACGGGGAGGGCGGAGGTCCAGGTGGGAGCGGGCCCCGGCAGTCAGCATGAGGCTCAGATCGAACTTTCTTGCCATAAGCAAGTTCCGCCCCACGCCCTCCAGCCAACGGGAGCGATGCCGCCCAGATAGAGAGAAGAAAGGCCTCAGATCAAATCCTATTGCCACCTGGTTTAGCTGAGCGGAGCGGGCGGCGGCTATGCTCAGAGGCCTGCGGCTGTTGCTGGGGGGGATCAGTATATCGACATTGGGATCCTCAGCCGTTCGGCGCACCATCTCCTCTGTTTGTGCCCTGACCAGGAGGAGGGGGTATCTCGCTCGCAAAGATGCAATCCGGCTACGGAAGGATCTGGTCTCCTCTGCCATCACCTCCGTTCCGATGACCACCTGAATCCCTCTTACCCTCTCTGCGGCCTCTGGCCGGAAGAGGCGGCGAGGCTCTGCATTGCATATCACAATTCCCCGGTAGCCCAGGCTCTTCGCTTTCAATGCCATGCGGCTAGCAGATGATGATCCCTCGGGATAGGCCCTGAGGCACTCATAAAAGCTCATATGAGTTCACTTAGGATCTTGATGGCCAGATCGCGATTGGAGGGGTAGGTCTTGACCAGGGCACACACATCCAGAGAGTCCCTCGAGTCCGTCAGGCGGAAGAGGCCCCTGTAGGCAGCCTGTTTGTCCAGACGGAGATGGAAGTGGCTCTTCCCCTCCAGACGGTCTGGTATCTCATGATGAAGACGAGAGCAGTCCTCTGCGGGAAGCTGCTCACGCAAAATTTGAAAGAAGGCCTGTGCCTCCTTCCTTCTCAGGCAGGCCTCAAGTATCTTTATCTCATTTCCGAAGTGGCCCAAAGCGGTATCTGAGGATATACTGTTCAGGGGGACGAAGATGCTCAGCGCTTCGCGCACGCGCTCCTCGTCCTCTGTAGCAGCCACAAAGGCCCGGATGGAGATCTTATCGATCAATGCCTCTCACTTGCCGGTCTGCAGCCTCTCTCACTTTCCTCTGCCACCATGGGCTCTGATGCTGGGCCTGGTCTTCTCGGTTCCAATGCCCTTGTGCCTTTGGCCCCTGCCCTTGCGGCCGGCGCTGGTCTTGCCCCGTGCTGCTCTACCCCGGTGGACATTCTCTGCCACCCAGCACAGATCCTTGTCGCTCTTGATGGATGTGGAATGGGGATCGACCAATATGACCTCGTAGAACTTCTGCTTGCCGTCCTCCGCCACCCAATAGGAGTTCAGAACCTCCATGTTGCGGTACCTTCTTCCTGCCCGCTCCTCAGCGATCCTCTGAATGGACTTGGCCATGGTGAGGGTATTGACTCCCATCTTGCTGGTCATTCTGTTTCTCTCATAACGGGATTTTCTTCTGCCGCCCCGCCTTACCTTGACACGCGCCACGATTATGCCCTGCTTGGCCTTGTAGCCGAGTGCTCGCGCCCTGTCCAGTCTGGTGGGCCTATCGATCTTCTGCACTGTGCTCTCCTGGCGCCAGGCCTTGAGCCTGCCCTGCCTCAGCGCGCCCACGTATCCCTCCCGAGGAGAGGACCAGGCATCGCCGATATAGCTGTAAAAAGATCTCATCTATCTTCACCTTGGCCGGTTCGACCTAATGGTCACATTCCGGATTTAGAGGGGAAAACGGTTGATAGGAGATAAATGTTTGCCAGGAATCAGTCGATTCCTGTGTATCAATTCAGGCTATGTCTTCCACTTTATGCTATTGCCTTTCATCTTCAGTATTCCTTTCGACTCCTGGGAGCAGGCTATCTCCTCTGCCACCAGGCTGGCATCGATCTCGAAGTGAATCTCTCGCCGGCTTCAAGAATGCACCTCTCGGCAAAGTCCTCAATACATATCCTCCCCTTCTCCGGATGCTCCACCAGCTCCGCGGGGCCAGCATCCTCCGGATCAACAAAGATGCAGACTGCGGGATCTTCAAGCTGCCGCCCATTGGCTCAGCATTCCATCTGACAAGCCTCATATGCAATGATCGAAATCAAAGGATCAGATGGAGAGAGATAGGGGACCACCTCAGTCCCATGCTATTTCAAACACATGAAAATAGCTTATTCATCTCGCTATGGAACTGATTAAATACTCTGGTGAGTTCAACTCCCTTAGGAGTGGTCTTGTATATGATCTTGGAGCCCACCGGGACCTTCTCTACAAGTCCATTGTTTATCAAATGCTCAATATAAGGCTTTGCACTGGCGGAATTCAAATTTGCCTGATAGACAATGCGGGTCTTGGATGCGCCATTCATGCACAGCTTCAGTATCTCAGATGTGATTATATCACTGGTTCTTCTCTTCGGTCTCATTTGACTTCAACCTCATTCTATTGATGTGATTTGGGAAGTGATATAGACGATTATGTTCATTCTGATCAGGATACTGTACAGATGCATCTTAATAGAGATAAAAATCGATATTAAGAATGAATAGGCTATCCAAAAATTATTATATATTTAAAATTGGCGATCTATCTTCTGATAAGAATTAAGTAGTCACATATGCCATGCTATCCTCCAAGACAGCCTGATTGGGGTCGCTATGGCTGGGATGCACTTCCAGGCCAAGCAGCTGCAAAAGGCCGCTGCAGCCCAGATCCGGGGTCTGCCCGGCTGAAGACCGATCGTTCAGCATTGGGCGGGGAAAGAGAATCCGGGCATTGCTTCCACTGAGGGTCTCATCCAAACGTGGGGGTGATGCCAACATTGTGGCAACTCCAACCGCAGGAGAGCTCCAACTGCAAGGCGACTCCATCGGCAGCACAATCAGCCTGGTCTGCCCTCTATGCGTATGGCTCTTGGAAAAAACGATCAGCAGGCCTGAGATATTCAGGCCAGGACCGGTGCCACATCAGCATGGCTGCGGCTCTTCTCCATGGTATCCTCCAAAGCAACCCGCATCTCCTCTTTTTGCCCCTCCTCGAACTCCCCATTCTCCAGAAGGTCCTCCATCATGCCATTTAGAACATCGTCCATCACCTCCATCTTGGCGTAGAGCCTCTGCCTTTGGGCCTGATAATAATTGATCTGCATCTGCAGGACGCGGTTGGCAGTGGCGAGATCATTTCCCAGCAGATCTGAGAGCTCATCCTCAGCCCCCTTTGCAGCGTCTTTGATCTTATTGTACAGCCCCAGCCAGTGAAGGATGGTGCTCGATTCCAGCTTCTGCAGCCGGGGCATCATCCTCCCAAACCTCTGGGAGAGCTTGATCAGATCCTCATTGGCAGATCGAATGGCATCCTGATTTGCTGAAATGCGGGATGCAAGCTTGAAAATTTCTGAATTCTTGGATATTTTGGACATCTATATCACCTAAGTCTGAAATATCATCACAGAGCTGGTAAGATCGACCATCTGAAAAGAGATAAAGACAAGCCGCGCGGGGCGAAAGTGTCCATGCACCCGGCATCGATGCACTGCTATCGAAGTATCGGCGCAGCATGGAGTGTACTGGTATCGATGCATCGATGTCGATGTGCCCAGTATCGATGGCATAAATGGTATTAATAGCTGAAAATTAGAAGGGGGCAGGATTGGAGATGAGAGAGCCCAGGGATCGGATAGCTCAAGTGCGCAGACTCTGTCATCAGCTCTGCTCATCCTCATGTGTCGAGGAGAAGAGACAGGAGCGGCATAAAGAGCTTCTACAGAAGCGGCCCCACTGGTCGGTGCACAAGAAGGAAGAGCAGTTCCGCCAGATAGCTTTAGGAGAGAAGGTGCCCTTTGATATCTCCCTTCCCCTGCCAGCCAGGGATGAGAGAGAGGGCTCTGAGCTGGGGGTGAAGCTCTTCTGGGAGCGGTTCCGCTGCCAGCAGTGCGGACTGTGCTGCTATACCCCCGGCGCCGGCTTGATCCTGGAGAGGGAGGACTTCGATAGAATTGCATCCAAGATAGGGAGAAAGAGGCTCAAAAGCCTCTCTAGATATGACAAAACCATCGATGCCTGGATTCTCAAGCAGCCCTGCCCGTTTTACGATCAGAATAAGAGAGGCTGCAAGATCTATGAGATCCGGCCCCAAACCTGTCGCAAGTATCCTCTCCATCCTCCCTTAGCCCAGCTGCCATACAACCTGGCGGTGGACGCCTTCTGTCCCGCCGCCCGCCTCCTGGCCAGGGAGACCCTGGAATGGTGGGTCATCTGCGAGAGCCACTGGGCAGAGCTTTTAGCCAGGATGGAGCAGTCAGGAGAGGACTCCTCCTCGCCCCAGGATGGCCGAGATGATCGCTAAGATGATCGCTAAGATGATCTTACGGGAGCAGCCCCTCTCCGATCATATAATCCACAATCTCGGCGAAGCCCTCGCCGAAATCCTTTTTGGCCACATAATCTGAGATCTCCTTCAGACCAGGGCTGGCATTTCCCACAGAAGCCCGAAAGCCCGCCCGCGCGAACATCGGCTGATCGCTCATGCTATCTCCAATGGCCGCAAACTCAACCGGATCCAGATTCATGTGTTGGGCTATTTTAGCCAGGCCAGTTCCCTTGTTCACCCTTCGATCCTTGATGTGCACGGCAAAGGCGGAATCGACGATTTCCACCCCCAGCTCGAGCTCCTCTGCCCGCCTGACCAAAGCCGGCAGATCGAAATCATTCTTCACGATGACATCAGTGAAGCGGTACTTGTGCCGGGAGGATTCGTACTTTTTCAGGGCAAACTCCTCCGAGAGCCTCTGGAAAGCAGCCTCGCAGATCCTCTGATCGGCCAGGACCTCCATCACCCCATCAGAGTAGGATAGAACTCCACCATTCTCGGCGATGAATATCCTGGGGGTGCCGAGGAGTATGGATACTGTCCTGGAGAAGCAATGGGTGTTGCCAGTGCTCAAGATCACCGGCACCTTCAATCCTCTCATGGCCTGCAAAGATGCCGGGCAGAGAACTCGATTCATATCGGTCAGGGTGCCGTCAATATCGACAGCCAAGGCCTTTATCATCCCATCTCCATTGTCAGCCTATCTCCTTCATCATCCATCTCCATCGCTATTGAAGCTCATTTTCATGGTATCTCGCCCGATCGATCAGATCTCTATGATCATCATATCCCAGCCCACAATGGTGGGGGCTCCAGCGAGCTCTATCACCTGCTGGGCCATCTCATCCTCATGACCCTCCGTCTGGGGATACAGATGGGTGAGGACTACCCGTTTCAGATCATAATTGCTGAGCATGTTGCCCAGTCTCATGGGGGTGGTATGGTTGCTGACATCGAAGGGCTCGGGAAATGAGCACTCGTGGATGAGCAGGTCTGAGCCGTCTGCGAGAGCTGCCACCCTCGCCGAGGGCTCGGTGTCCCCCGAGTAGACGACCACCTTCTCCTCCTTCTCCAGCCGGTAGGCCAGGGCGGTGATGCTGTGCTGAGCATCCTCGGCAAAGATATCAAAGCCCTTGAGGGATAGGGAGTCCATGGCCTTGAGCTCCTGCACCTTATACTCCATCCCCTCCAGGTTGGGATAGGCGGAGTGGATGATATCGAGCCATTCTCTCGTCCCTGCGGGGCCGAATACCCTCAATCCGGATAGGCCTGAGAGATGGCGGCTATTGGCCAGGGCGAGAAGATCGTGCACATGATCCAGGTGCAGATGGCTGAGCAGCACAGTGTCGATCGCCTCCAGACTAGCTCCCACCTGATCCAGGCGCAGGAGGGTGCCTGCACCGCAATCGAGGAGGAGGGGCAGATCGTTCTCTATCAGTATTGCTGCCTGGGAACGCCCCGGCTGGGGGATGCCGACGCCTGTGCCGAGGAGAGTTATCTTGAGGCTCATCACATTACCTTATCTGAATTCATTACCTTATCTGCATTATTTACCCATTACAATATTTGACTTATTTCCATCATGATCCAAAATTACGATCGAATCATAACCAACAGCATCTTGAATCTGCTGGTTGCCTTGAGGGAATGAGGCTCGCCCGCGGGCAGGATGATGAAGTCTCCCCGGGCCAGATTGTAGGCCTTTCCGGAGATTGTGATCTCCGCCTGGCCATCGATTATATGCACCAGGGCATCAAAGGGAGCAGTGTGCTCGCTCAATCCCTGGCCAAGATCGAAGGCGAAGATGGTGGCCGTCCCTGTGCTCTTGCGGATGATCTCCCGGCTGACCACAGAGCCCTTCTGATATGCTATCAGCTCTTCAAGCTTCTCCACCTTTGGTGTTGTTTTCTGATTCTCCTTTTGGTTCTCCTTCTCTATCAATTGGATTCCTCCTCGCTCGCAGATCATCTTAACAAATCCTTGAGCCCTGGCTTTCCCATACATCTTCCTGTCCAGGGTCAAAAGGCTTACTTCTCCCCTCCTGAACGCAGAAGGAAAAAGGGAATCATAAAATGAGATTCTATTCTCCAGGGCAATATCATATGCTGGCGTACTGAGATCGGCGGAGGGAATCATTGTGCAGGAGTGGATGAATTCCAGGCATTTAAAAAAAGAGAAGGGTCCATGGCCGGGGCGGATTTGGAAGCATCTGGAAAAGCCGGGGTTGGGTTTAAGTAGCAACAAAGCGATCAATCACGCCAGTTAGACTAAGAAATTTAAAAGGTGATATTTTGCAGGAGAGCGTGATCAAGGATCCCAGGCTGGCAGGGGCAGGGGAGAAGCGCATCGAATGGGCCCGCAGGCATATGCCGGTACTGGAGAAGATAAAAGAGGAGTTCGAGAGGGAAAAACCTCTCAAGGGGGCAAGGATAGTTGCCTGTCTGCATGTGACTGTGGAGACAGCCAATCTGATCACCACCCTGGTGGCTGGAGGGGCAGAGGTGGCAGTGACCGGCTCCAACCCCCTCTCCACTCAGGATGATGTGGCCGCCGCCCTGGCTGCCCGGGGCCTCTTCGTCTATGCCTTCCGGGGGGAGGATGAGAAGGAGTACTACGAATGCATTAAACGGGCCTTGGAGCTGGAGCCCAATGTCAGCCTGGACGATGGCGCAGACACCATCGCCATAATCCACAAGGAGTATCCGGAGCTGGCAGCACAGATGTTTGGCGGCTGCGAGGAGACTACCACCGGTGTCGTCCGCCTGCGGGCCATGGCCGAGGACGGCGCCCTGCTCTACCCGGTGATAGCAGTCAACGATGCTGAGACCAAGATGATGTTCGACAACCGCTATGGCACAGGACAGAGCACTCTGCACGGCATCATGCAGGCCACAAACTTCCTCTTCGCCGGCAAGACTGTGGTGGTGGCAGGATATGGCTGGTGCGGACGGGGATTTGCCATGCGGGCCCAGGGGCTGGGAGCAGATGTCATCGTCATTGAGATCGAGCCGCGCAAAGCTTTAGAGGCAGCAATGGACGGCTACAGAGTGATGCCCCTCTCTCAGGCTGCACCCCTGGGAGACCTCTTCGTCACCCTGACCGGCAACATCAATGTGATCAGAGAAGAGCACTTCGCCCTCATGAAGGACCAGGCGATAGTAGCCAACAGCGGCCACTTCAATGTGGAGATAGACATCCCCGCCCTGGAGAGGATGGCCAAGGAGAAGAGCGAGGTTCAAGACAATGTCACAGAGTATAAGCTCGACGACGGCCGACGGCTCTATCTGCTGGCAGAGGGCCGGCTGATCAATCTGGCTGCAGCCTACGGGCACCCGCCAGAGGTCATGGATATGTCCTTTGCCAACCAGGCGCTCTCAGTGCGTTATATCGTGGAGCACGGAAGGAGCCTGGCCAGGTCTGTCTACCCGGTGCCGGTGGAGATAGACAGGAGGGTGGCTGAGCTCAAGCTCGCCTCCATGGGCCTGGAGACAGAGAGGCTCACAGCAGAGCAGGAGAAGTACCTGCGCAGCTGGCAGATGGGAACCTGAAGAAGATGGGGAACGAGAATGGACCTAATGAGGGAGAATCTGGAGGCCTATCTCAAGAGCCTCTACGGTAAGGAACTATCCATCCTATCGGTACGAAAGCTGGGGGAGACCATACCCACAGCTGAGGATGTGAAGGGATTTGGATATGGATCGCCACTGATGGTGGACTATCAGCTGCCGGGGAGTAGGGGATCCTGTGTCCTTTCCACTATGCGGGTGCAGCACGGCTTCGGCCATGACCACTTCTCAGATCGGGCGAGGATACTCATCTGGCAGAACGCCACGTTCTCCCACCTCCCCAAGCACGTCCGATCTGTGGATGTGGGCTACTTCACCCCGGATGGGAGGCTGGTATCTGCCGGGGATGCCAGGGAGTATTTTCTCCTCATGGAGAAGATCGAGGGAAAGGAGTACTTCTTCGACCTGGAGAGGGTCAAAGAGGGGGGGGCAACGGAGCTGGATCATCAGAGGGTCATCGCCCTCTCAGATTACCTGGTCCAGATCCATGCCAATAAGAACGACTGCCCGCCGTTATATCAGCGTAAGATCAGAGAGACTGTAGGGGACGGAGAATGCATATTCGGCATCCTGGACGACTACCCGGATAGCTCCTCTTTTCTTGATCCCGATGAGCTGCAGGAGATAGAGAAGATCTGTGTGGAATGGCGCTGGAGGCTGCGCAGCAAAGCCCACCGCCTATCCATGGTCCATGGCGACTTCCATCCCTGGAATATCATGTTCCGGGAGGGCACCGATTTCACCGTCCTTGATCGCAGCCGGGGGGAGTGGGGCGAAGCGGCGGATGATATCACTGCTCTGGCTATGAACTACATATTCTATTCTGTGCAAAAGAGCCTCCGCTTAACTGGAGACCTGAAGGATCTCTTCGAGCTATTCTTTGAGAACTACCTGGAGAAGACCGGCGACGATGAGCTCTTGGAGGTGATCGCCCCGTTTTTTGCCTTCCGGGCGGTGGTGGTGGCCAGCCCGACCTGGTATCCATTGCTCTCTGATGATGTTCGAAGGACCATCTTCAACTTCCTGGAGAACGTCCTGGCATCAGAGAGATTCAATTACCGGGATGTGAACGCCTACCTGGACTAAAAAAATGAAAAAATGAAGAGCTATGCCTTCGAGCTCTCTGGAGAGCACCAGTCCCTGCCCAGATGTGAGGCCTTGGCATTGGCAGAGGTCTTCTCCGGCTGCTATCGCGAGCAGTGCCATCTGGAGCAGTGCTTGATCATTGAGGCCGAGGGCTTGGATGTTCAGGCTATGGGAAGGCGTCTGGCCATGACCCATAGGATCATTGAGGTCATGGCCGTGTGCGATGCCGATCTGAAGGCCCTTTCAAGATCTGTTGCCCACCTCTCCCTGCCGGACAAAAGCTATCGCATCAGGGCAAAGAGAATCCGGAATGCCACCCCCGCTGCGGATGTTGTGGAGCACGAGATCGGAAGGGTGCTCTTTCAGAGGGGCTTTCGGGCAGACCTGAAGAGGCCGGAGCTGGAGTTGAGGGCGATCATCACCGGCGGGAAGATCGTCCTGGGGACGGAGGCCGCGAGGGTGGATCGAGGCTCATTTGAGGCCCGCCGGCCTCATCTGAAGCCTTTCTTTCATCCGGGGGTGCTTATGCCCCGCATGGCCCGCGCTCTGGTAAATCTGACCGGGGTTCGAGAGGGTGAGCGGCTCCTCGATCCATTCGCCGGAACCTGTGGAATTCTGGTGGAGGCCTGCTTGATGGGCATAGAAGGCCTGGGAATCGAGGCGCAGAAACGGCTGGTGAAAGGAGCTTTATGCAATCTGGCAGATCTCAATTGCACACTGCTTTTGGGCGATGCCAAACGACTTCCTCTGAAGGACGCCAGCCTTTCTGCTGCTGTTCTGGACACGCCCTATGGGAGGTCCGCCAGGATACTGGCCTCATCCAAAGAGCGCCTCCTAAAGGAGAGTCTGATTGAGCTGTTCCGGGTGATAAGACCGGGCCGGAGAATGGTTATCGTGGCCGATGGCCCCATTGAGCCTCTGCTGGTCGGTGCCGGTTTTATTATTGTTCAGAGGCATACCGATCGAGTGCATAGGAGCCTTACCCGCCATATATTCCTCTGCCAGAGAAAGGATGGGGAGTATTTCTGAAGGAAGAGGCATGGGCAATGCATATCTTCCAGATAAATTTTTAAAACTTTATGAAGCGAGCACAGAGAGTGGAATGGTCGCCTTAAGAGACTGACTTGCTGCCCGTGCCAGCTCGCACTGCGCTGCAAATCAGTGCACGGCGGAGATATCAGATATCGAATGCTACCTAATATATCTCTCTTTGAATTGCTTTAAGGCTCCCCAGCAGCTCTTCGCCCTTTTCAGTGGTCTGATAGATTAGATTAGGCTCTCTCTTGACGTTTATCAGCCCTTTCTCCGTCAGGAGCTTGAGATACGGGTCAACCGTTCTGAAATTGAGGTTCGCCTGGTATACTATCTTGGTCTTGTTCGCTCCCTTTGTACAAATAAACAATATCTGAGATATAATTAAATCCCTACTCCGCTTCATAGACTTTCCCTCTTTTTTTTATAACTTTTTTACAAGTTTGAGACAATTTTACCTTAAATTGCCTAATTTGCTGCAGTCAGCAATAGTAATATGATCCAAAATAGGATATAAATCTGGTGGACCAAAGATATGGTAAAGAGATAAGGATTTTAATTAAGAAAAATAGCTAAGCTTTTGCGCGATCACCTGCTTATTGGGAGGAGAGGAACTGAGAAGAAGTGGAGGGCGGAGGTGAACGGAGGAGTGGATGGGGGATTGTACAGGAGGGGTGGCTGAGAGGTTGGATAGAGGAGTTGAAGGGATGAAGCAGCGGAGAGAGAAGGAAGGGGAGAGGACTGGGATAAGATAATTGCACATTAAAGGCTTAAGGCAGAGGCACTAAGCCTCTGCAGCTTCATAATCGGTATCTATAGTATCTTGGAGACCATCCTCGGTATGAACGGTAACCATGCGCTCAGAGACATCCTGATCGGAGAGGATCTCCAAAAACCGTTTTGTGTAGCCATCTCTCTCCGATGCCTTCTGGCTATCGAAGATATTTCTGTATTCCGAGATTGTGGAAGGAGCTACGCGAAGGGCTTCTGCCATGTCCTTGACCGATCTGCAGGCTTCAGTGAGGCGGATGAACTCCCCTTTATCGAATGGCGGCTTCAGATCTGTCTCCCGGAAAAGATGGAGCTTTATTCTAGCTCTGCTGACGGTTTTATTGAGGGCTCTGTCACCAAGCTGCTCAGCAATCTCAGTATCGCTCAGTCCCTTGTAGAAGAGTCTTACCACAGAGGATAACTGTTCCGGAGTCAGTTTCGTCTGAATGTTGTACTGCTTTATCATCTCCCTGACTACTTCCAAAAGGGCCTGCTCAATCTCGCTGCTTCCCCGGAGGCTTCCATGCCGGGTAGCCTGCTTTTCCACAACCTTGGTGGTGGCGCCAATCTTCAGTACGAGGTCACGCAATTGATCAGTCCTGCCACTCATTTTAGATACTCACCCCTCAACAATCACCTTAACTTATAGTATAAAGAGATTTCGATTGATTACAAAGCTTTTTATAGGCGGCCCTCGTCTAAGAGGGCGAAATGTCCGAGACCAGCATATATGTTGTAAAGACCACTGCTAACCAAGAACGATCAGTGGCCAACATGATCGCCCAGATAGCGCGCAAGGAAAAGTATGATATAAGGGCACTGCTGGTTCCAGATGTGCTGAAAGGCTACGTACTTGTGGAATCACCAGCCCCTGAGATTGTAGATCAGGCGATTCAGGGAATACCACATGCGCGTTCTGTGATCAAAGGGGCCTCAAATATCGGAGAGGTCGAGCACTTTCTCACCCCCAAGCCCGCTGTAATAGGCATCAATGAAGGTGCAATCGTTGAGCTCATATCCGGGCCGTTCAAGGGAGAGAAGGCGAGGGTGAAGCGCGTGGACCTTGCTAAAGAAGAGATAACTGTAGAGCTCTTCGAGGCCATGGTGCCCATTCCCATAACAGTGCGGGGAGATCATGTGCGCGTTCTCAGCAAAGATGAAACTTAGAGGTGGTTTATTTGGCTAATGTTGTAGAGGCATTGGTCCCTGGCGGAAAGGCCAGCGCGGGACCTCCATTGGGACCGGCCCTTGGACCTTTGGGTGTAAACGTTGCCCAGGTGGTTGCCAAGATCAATGAAGAGACAAGTGATCTCAATGGGATGCAGGTCCCAGTGAAGGTCATTGTGAAGTCCAGAACGGAGTTCGAGATCGAGGTCGGCACGCCGCCCACATCGGCCCTGATAATAAAGGAGGTCGGTGAAGAAAAGGGCACAGGCGACAGGACGCCAATCGGAGACCTGAATATGGAGCAGGTCCTGAAGATCGCGAACATCAAGAGAAAGGGCCTTCTATCCAAATCGCTCAAAAATGCCGCTCGCGAGGTAATAGGCACTGCGGGATCGGTTGGGGTGACTGTGGATGGCATGTCCAGCAAAGATGCCCAGCAGGCAGTGGCCAGCGGCAAATACGATGAGATATTGGAAGCGAAGGCTTAAATATAGTGTTATAATCTGAAATTTGATTCTCTTTTTTGAGAAGCCGTAGGAGACCATGAGAGTCGCAGACTACGGAGGGTTGAAATGAATATCGAAGAAGCTGTAAAGCAGGCTATCACTGAGGCCCCTGCCAGGAAGTTCGCTGAGAGCGTGGATCTGGCGATAAACCTTCACAACATCGATCTATCCCTGCCCGGGAACAGGGTCGATGCCGAGGTCATCCTTCCCCACGGCATTGGCAAGCCCATCAAAATCGCTGTGTTCGCTGCCGGGGAGACTGCCCTGCGTGCCAAGAGCGCTGGAGCTGATCGGGTGATCTCCGGGGAGGAGATCCAGGACTTTGCCGACGACAAGAAGGCGGCACGAAAACTGGCCGATGAGTATAGATTCTTCATTGCAGAGACTCAGTTCATGCCTGTTATAGGTAAGAGCCTGGGCTCAATCCTGGGCAAGAGGGGCAAGATGCCCACCCCCCTGCCACCAACACAGGATGTAGCCCCACAGGTGCAAAGGCTGAAGAACATGACCCGGATAAGGTCCAGGGATAAGCCGACCTTTCACCTGTCTATTGGGAACAGAGATATGAATACCAAAGAGCTGGCTGAGAATATTGAGGCGGTTGTGGTCAAGCTGGAGCAGACCTTGAAGGATGGTCGGCATAACCTGAAGTCGGTTTACGTCAAGACCACCATGGGTCCTTCCATAAGGGTGATCTGAATGGCAGGACAGGTTCGTCACACTGCCCACATCCCTGAGTGGAAGATAAGAGAGGTCGAGGAGCTCGTCGATAAGATCAGCAAGAGCAGAGTGGTCGGTGTGGTGGGTCTTCGCGAGATCCCTGCTGACAGCCTGCAGAAGATGAGAGGGGATCTGAGGGAGAGCGTGGAGATAAAGGTGGTGAGAAACACCATCGCTCGCCGTGCCCTGGATGCTTCCCCGGCTGAGATAAGACCACTGGCCGATTTCATTGAGGATCAGACAGCACTGATCTTCAGCGATCTGAATCCCTTCAAGCTCAGCACCATATTGGAGAAGGGCAAGCAGCCCATGCCCATCAAGGCCGGCACCCTTGCCCCCAAGGATATTGTGATTGAGGCTGGTGAGACCTCCTTCTCTCCTGGGCCCATGGTCGGCAAGCTGCAGGCCGCAGGCATACCGGCGGCTATCAAAGGCGGAAAGGTGGTCATAAATCAGAAGATCACTCTGGCCAAGGAGGGAGAGGTTGTTCCTGCCAGGATAGCAGAGATCCTGAAGAGCATGGAGATCTTCCCCAGGAATGTGGGCCTGGAGCTGAGGGGGGCCTATGAGGGTGGATTGATATTCAGGTCCAGTGATCTAGCCATAGATGTGGAGGGCCAGGTCGCCAAGATGAGCGAGGCTTCGGCCAGAGCATTCAGCTTTGCAGTGGAGATTGGATATCCCGCGCCGGCTACAATTGGACCCATTCTGCAGAAGGCCCAGGCCAAGTCCAGGGCTCTGGTGCTGAATACAGGAATTATCGTTCCCAGCATGATGGAGTTCATTCTGGCCAGGGCGGCAGCAGATGCCAGAGCCATTGCCAGCCTTGCCAGCGGAGAGAAGGCTCCAGTGGCGCCCCAGGCCACAGCAGCGCCCGCTGTCGAGGAAAAAGAAGAGGAAGAAAAGAAGGATGAGGAAGGAGACACCGCCGCAGGATTTGGTGCTCTATTTGGTTAAATCTAATTCGAGGTTGATATAAATGGAATATGTATATGCCGCATTGCTGCTTCATAGTGCAGGTAAGGATGTCACTGAAGAAGGAATCAGGAATATAGTCACAGCCTCTGGTGTGGCTGCTGATGATGTCAGGATCAAGGCCCTGGTGGCCGCTTTGGAAGGGGTAGATATAACTGCAGTCCTCTCCCAGGCTGCTGCTGTTCCAGTGGCCGCAGCCGCTGCCCCCGTCGCTGCTGCAACTGCCACTGCTGCCGCCGCTCCCGCCGCCGAGGAGGAGGAGGAGAGCAAAGAGGCTGCAGAGGAGAGCGGCGTGGAGGGGCTGGGCGCCCTTTTCGGCTGAGCTTTCTGAAGCTGCTTTTTTTCTTTTTTTTTAAAAAAATGGGTTTCTACTGGCGAGCGTTCTTCAGTCTTACAGGTCCGGGCCTGAGATGTTAAATATCCTCCAGCTTTTCTACTCCCAGCTTCCTCACATTCGGCTTCCATATGCTGGCAGGCATCCAGTCAGGGGCGTTGGATGGTTTGGGCACCTGAATCCTCTCCCCTTCGAATATGTGAACCTTCTTCGTCCCCCTCTCCCGGAGGCGAATATCGGTGAATCCCCGGTTGGCCGCCTTTAAAGCTGCTTGCCTTGGCTGTTTGCCTGAGAAGACGCCTATCTCATTGCCCTCTTTATCCCTCAATGCGAAATTCCTTTTCTCTGCCATATTTTGCCTCCATTTATCCATATGCATTGGGCTTTATGCCTTGCAGCATGCCTATATATCGATTGATCTTATATTAATCTTTTGTTTGATTTCAGGGGAATGGAATGGTTTATCATTCCGGCGATAGATCAGATCCAATATGGCATGGGTAATGTGGTTCACCGGCCTTCCCGGCAGCGGGAAGACCACCATTGCGATGGAAGTGAAAGAGAGGCTGCAGGAGAGAGGGATAAAGGTCAAGATCCTCCAACTGGATGAGATCCGCAGAGTCATCACCCCAGTGCCGAAGTATACTGAGGAGGAAAGGGATATCGTCTACGCCAGCCTGGCCTACATGGGAAAGATCCTGGCAGAGGAGGGGATAAACACCATCATAGATGCTACTGCCAACAGGCGTCGCTATAGGGATCTGGCCAGGAGGCTGATCCCCAACTTCGCTGAGGTCTTCATCCGCGCTCCATTGGAGGTATGCATGGATAGAGAGGAGAAGAGGGATGCAGTCTTCTCCCCCAAAGGGATCTACAGGAGGGCAGGGAGAGGAGATACCACCATCCCCGGGGTTGATGTACCCTATGAGGAGCCGATATCACCTGAAATTTGGGTCGATGCTGCCAGATCCAGCCCTCTGGAGAGCTCAAACCACATCGCCGATCGAATTATTGAGCTTTATGGAGCAGTCTGATCCGGCCAGGCGGACGGGCAACAAGGCCGGCAGAACCACCGGCAACCGGATCGATGACAGATCGGCATGATCCAGCCGCAGGACGGGATGATCCGGCAAGAGCATCATTGACCGGAAGGCGCATCTTGCCGGTTGTTTATCCACTTCAGCAACCAGCTCCAGCAATCTGGAAAGGTTAAAATATAGTCACTAAGACTTCATATCAGGAGGAAGACTCTTGAAGTGCAATGCTGGCTTTGTGGGTTTTGATGGAACCGAGAATAAAAGAACTCTTCTTGCTCTGGCAGAGGTCAAGAAGGCGGCGGGGATAGATGGCGATCTCAATGTGCTCCTCAGAAAGCCTCATGGCCGGGCCAGATCCATTGTGGCCAAGTTCAACCGCCTTTACGGGGTGAATGCCTATCTCAGCGATATGGCCTCCAAAGAGAAGTGGCAGGCTGCGGGGGTCCAGATCGAGGGTGGCTATGATGATTTCTTTTCTGCATCCGACTTTATAATGGTGGGAACCCCGGGGAACGAGGAGCTGCCCTATATCGAGGCGGGCCTGGCCCATGACTGCTTTGTCTCTCTCATGGGAGGAGCAGACCGGCCAGAGCTCTGGAAGGGGTTGGAGGAGAACAAGAAGGTCAAGCTCACAGATGAGCTGAAAGAGGACTTCTCCCGCGAGTTCTTCTTCGGTCTGGAGAATTATGAGCTCTTCTCCAAGGCCAAGCCGAGGCTCGTGCAGTGCACAAGCTGCAATACCACTGGCCTTTCCCGCCTGGCCCTGGCCGCCCGGCCCTTGGGGCTCACTGCTGTTCTGGGGAACATCGACCGCAGGCACGGGGATCCGCATACTGTGGTCAAGGCCTCTCCCAGCGCCATTCAGTTCGGCAAGGGAGCGGGCCATCAGGGAACAGATGCCGGAACGATCTTCAAGGAGGTCAACTTCTCCATCCGGGCGAGCAAGGTGCCAACCACCATCCCCCACACCAACTTCCTGAACCTGATCTTCAAGGGGAGTGTGACCCCCGATCAGCTGGTAGAGCAATGTGCCAAGACGCGTGAGGTGGTGGTGGTGCCCTATCAGGATGAGGGCAGGAAGCATGAATGGACAAGTGAGATCCTGGAGGCCTTCTTATCAGGCATAGAGCGGCCGATCAACCCAGAGATCTTCGAGCTTTTAGTCTCTGATGCCATAATCCCCTTCAAACTGGGCGAGTACACCATCCTGCAGACGGTCTCCCTGGTGGAGCAGATGTCCATCGCCGTGCCAAACCATGTTGAGTCTTACCTGCTCGCTGCTGGCCATCCCGCAGACAATGTCCATTCCCTGGTGGACCAGAGCCTAGGAGTCATGCATGGCATCTGGCCGGATGAACTGAGCTGCTGAATGCTCAACTCCAAAGTCGGGCAAATCATACAGGGCCGGCTTGAGGGCTGCAAGGTCCATCTGGGCCCTGAGGCCCTTCCCGAGCTGTACGAACAGGGCTACTTCGGCCGGCCCAGGGGGAAGGGCCTGGAGCTCTCCCTGGTGGAAGGGGCCTATCTCCTGGATCGGTCCAGAGTGAGGATCCTCCAGGAGGGAGAGGAGATCGACTTCCAGGCTTTTTTTCAAGTTGCCTCCTCGCTGGAGAAGGGATTTGAGTTCCGCTATGTGGTCTATAAGGATCTAAGGGAGCGGGGCTACTATGTCCAGCCAGGCAGGCCGGATTTTCGCGTCTATCCCAGAGGAGGCCATCCGGGAAAGGGGCCGGCGGAATTCTATGTCCTGGTCATATCGGAGCGCAATCCCCTGCCTTTAAAGGAGATCATGCAGTCCGTCCGCCTGGCGGGGCAGATGAGAAAGAGGCTCATGCTGGCAATTGTGGATGAGGAGAGCGATATCACCTTCTATGAGGGGCGTGAGCGCTCCATGACCGGGATGATGATCGATCTGGAGTACGGGGGCCAGGCCACGCTGCTTGAGGACCGGGTGGTTCTTTGGGACATTGAGGCCTCCCGCCTTCTGCATGAGAATGGATTCTACGGAAAGCCAGTGGGTGAACGGCTACAGCTCTCTTTGGTCGAGTCTGCGTATCTGTTGGAGAAGGGCAAGATTCAGCTGGCTGACCGCAAGGGAGAGCCAGTCGATCTCCCAACCCTCGTCGCCCAGGCAGAGCAGATAGATGAGGACTTCGGGCTGAAGTTTGCTGCCTACAAGGATCTGAGGGAGAAGAGGCTGGTGGTCAAGACGGGATTCAAGTTCGGTACCCACTTTCGGGTATACAAGCAGGTGCAGGGGACGAAAAAAGCTCCTCATTCCGAGTATCTGGTGCATGCCATCTCCCCAGATCATGTCTTCATGCCCCCGGTGCTCTCCCGCGCCGTCCGTCTGGCCCATTCAGTGAGAAAGCAGATGGTATTCGCCTATTCAGATGATGGAATTGGATACCTGGAGATTAAGAGGCTGAAGCCCTGAATAGCTCCCCCTCTTAGTGAGGCTGCCTTCTGCCCCACTCTCTCTTTCCCTTCTGTCCACCCACTCTCTCTCTTTCCCTTCTGTCCACCCACTCTCTCTTTCTCCTCTGTCCTCTCCCACTCTCTCTTTCCCTTCTGCTCCCATTCAGCCTCTATTCAATTTGCAGTGGATGCGAGTATATACTTAATTCTGCTCCTGGATCAAGCTCAGACGGTTCTGGTTTTAGCCAGCAGCTATATTTATTACTGCATTTATTAGACTATGAAATCGTTCACCATGCTCTAGCCGGTGAGCACATCTCTTGCATAGGAGGATATCAAGATGGTTCAAGGACGAGGGATTCCAAAGCCTGTGATATACGGCAATATGCCAGCAGTCTTTCAAAGGAGGGACGGAAATTTCGAGATAAAGCTGCAGGTAACAGGAGGATTATTGACCCCCCAGCAGGTACAGAGGATAGGGGAGGTGGCTTCCAAGTACGGCTCTCAGGTCCATTTCACTGTGCGGCAGCAGGTCCTGATCCTGGGGATCCCGGAGGAGAATCTCGATCGGGCCCTGGCCGAGCTGAAGGAGGTGGGTCTGCAGCCCGGATCGGCCGGAATGGTCTTCCGCAATGTTGTCTCCTGCCTTGGCACCGATTACTGCTACAAAGCAGTGGCAGAGACTATCACCCTGGCCAGAGAGATCGGCGAGCGCTTCAGCGGCGAGAAGACCCCCGGACCACTGAAGATGGCCATCGGGGGTTGTGCTTTTCCCTGCGCCCGGCCGCAGTTCAATGAGATCGGCCTGATGGGCAGGGTCAAGCCCCAGATCGACCTTGAGAGATGTACCGGCTGCGGCAAATGCCTTGAGGTCTGCAAGGTGGGGGCCACAAGCATCGTCGAGGGGAAGGCGGTCATCGATTACGATAAATGCGTCCGATGTGGCCGGTGCGTGGCCATCTGTCCTGAGGCGGCCAAGTACTCGGCAGAGGAGGGATACATCATGCTGGTGGGTGGCAGGGGAAGCTGGCCTCCACATGAGGGCTGGGTCCTTTGTGATATGCTGCCCCGAGAGAGGATCATCCCCCTCATCGAGCGGATACTGCAGGTCTACAAAGAGGAGGCAAAGCCGGGCATGAGGATGAGGGAGTTTATCAACTCCATCGGCTTTGAGGAGTTCAAGAGAAGGGTCCTGGAGTGATGATGGGGGAGGATTTAAAGAAGAGCAGGTCCTGAAGCAGATCCTGCGCCCAAGGGTGAGCAAGAATGGTCAAGGTCGGCATCATAAGATGTCAGCAGACTGAGGATATGTGCCCCGGGACGATGGACTTTGTGGTGGCATCTGAGGGGAAGATGGGCTTTGCAGAGATGGGCCCGGTTGAGATCATCGGCTTTCTCTCCTGTGGGGGATGCCCAGGAAAGAGGGCCATTCCCAGGGCGAGGATGATGGTTGATCGGGGTGCGGAGGCAATAGCCATTGCCTCTTGCATCAGCAAGGGCAATCCTATCGGCTTTCCCTGCCCTCACTTCCATGAGATAAAGGAGGGCATCGCCAGGGGGATAGGCCCCAAGGTGGAGATAATCGAGTGGACGCATTAGGGCTGGCAGCACCAATTCTTGCTGTATCAGTCCTTGCGGCATCAGCGCTTTTGGCATCAGGGATGGTACCGGGACTTGGAGACTCATTCCTCAGGGGACGGGCTCCTCTTCCGAGCGGAGAGGGCCAGAAAGGCCCCTCTGCCATGCCCCTCAGAAAAGGGCTCAGCGGCATCTATCTTTGCATTCTTGAATATGGCCTGCCGGGCTAGAATATTGCAGAAACCAAGATCCTCCAGCCAGCTCAAGGCCTCCCGGGCAGAATAGAACCGGGCACAGCGATAGAATTTGCTGGTTTTCTTCTTCATCTCATAATCCCTGCCAGCGGGGCTATCCCGGTCGATCATCCCTATTATTAGAGCGCCACCCGGCTTGAGGACCCTCTTCGCCTCCTGGATGGCAGAAAGGGGATCTTTCAGAAAGCATATGGTAGTGACCATCAAGACGAAATCGAAGGCCCCGTCCCGAAAGGGAAGGGCTTCTGCCAGGGCATAGATGATCTCAACCCCCCTCGCTCTCGCCCTCTCTGCCATCGCCCGTGCTGGCTCAACCCCTATTCTGATGCCCAGGGGAAGGGTGAACCTGCCCGTTCCCGCTCCCACCTCCAGGCCGGTCCCGGCGGAGGGGATGAGCGATCTCAAGGCCAGGATCTCAGCATTGTATGCAGCCTGGTGCTCATCATACCACTCATCATACTCTGCTGCGTGCTCTTCGAAGATCTCTATTTGCATCATGCTCCTGTCCCGCCTGAGCCGTCAAAATGGCTGCCCTGTCCTCTGGATCCGCCGGGCATTCTGTCCAGGCCCGGTCTTCAACGGCGATGGCTTGTCGACGGGGGTGGCTGAGGTTTTGCCCTGGGATTGCCGGTTGACGAAATGCTCCACTGTGCCATTAACTACGCCCTTCTGCCCGTCGCCCCCTGATGATTAGGCAGTACTCCTGGGAGAGCTCACGCTCCAGTCTCTCCCCTCAATCTTCATCAAGCTTGGCATTTTCTATGATGCAATAGATATCCTCGTTGAAGCCGGGGGGTTTGTTTAATCCAATAATAAAAAAGGCAGGATGAACTTGGAACGCCGAGTACCGGTAAATTTATGTAAAATAATCCTTAGAATCGTGTATTATTCTTTTTAAATCGCTCTGCAGACTTGGCGTGCTTAGAATAGCGCCAATGTCCTTGGAATCAGCGCTTTGTACAGTACTCAATAATCCTGTTCTCGTGGTTTGTGAACTGATCAGTTTAAAACCAGAAGCATGCATGCTTGTCAACGCCGTGATTTCATTCAACAATTTCCATCCATTTGTTTTGAACTTATTTGCATCGGCTTCATGTTTCTGATCCCTGGCTTCTGCTTTATCAGCTCTCTCGCGATGCACTTCTTTGCCAAAGTAATAGCCTGCAGCCGCAAAGGCGATTGCCTCAACCGAACCAAATACGAACATGCTCCTGGACCAGAGAAGTTCGCTCTCGCCTCTGTTGATCAACAAAAAATATACTAAGATAAGCCAGGCTGCGATGATGATTATGCCAAGCCCATCTGCGATTTGCTCTTTCCATCCCATATGTAATCCTCCCTTAAACATATATATCAGTTTTTACGATAAATAGTTAACCTTCATAGAATTTAGATTGTGGCTCCGGGTGCTCTGATACCAGCAAAAGCAGCCAGGAACAAAGCAGACAGAATAAGGCAAGCCTTAGCATGTCTCATAGAGTCATTTGTTTCTTTGTATGCTTTAAGAAGTAAAAGAGGATGGATGGCACAGGAATTCCGGCTCCAAAGATGAGGTTATGACATGCCCAGGCATTCTTTTGTCGCTTGGATACCGGCCTGCATCCCCCAGAAAATGGGGGCGGGCGCATTCAGAGCATTCACCCCTCTGCTATTCCCTGGAGCTGCTCGAGCTTCTTTTTCACTATGCTGGCATGGCCGTCAACCTTGACTTTTCTCCAGATATGGGCTATCCTCCCCTCTGGGTCGATGAGAAGGGTGGATCTGATGACGCCATATCCCTCTTTGCCATACATCCTCTTCAGAGCCCAGGCCCCATAGGCCTCTGTGACCCTGTGATCAGGATCACTCAGGAGGAGCACCTTCAGGCCATGCTTGGCAGCGAACTTCTCATGGCTTGCGGGCGAGTCCCGGCTGATGCCCACAACCTCTGCATTAAGCTGCTGAAACTGAGGGAGGTGATCGGTGAAGTCCAGTGCCTCCCGGGTGCAGCCGCTGGTGTTGTCTTTGGGATAGAAGTACAAGACCAGCCATCCTTTCTTCCTCTCTTTTAAGCAGAAATCCCCTCCCGTTGCCATCGGCAAGCAGAAATCCGGGGCCTCATCTCCTACCTCGACCATATCCAATGCCCTCTCATTTTTCGATGGCTCTGTTTTGGAGTGATGAAGATAAAAGGGTATGCAATAAGAATATGCAGTATGGATTAAGAGATTGGATTAAGAGATTGAATTAAGAGATTTGATTAAGAGATTGGATTAAGAGATTGGAATAAGAGTGTGAGATCGGAGCCTTCCTCCGCTCACCTGAAGCCCTCGATGAAGCTCTTTATGCACCATCCCAGGTCCGGGTGATATCCCCCCTCCAACAGAGCGAACCTCCTTCCCCTGCACTTCTCCTCCGCCCCTTCCCGGATGGCCCTGCCGATCTCCTTATAGTCCTCGATCTTCAAGAGTCCGCCCCAGTCCTCCAAATAGGTGTCAAAGCCGGCGGAGACTCCCACAATATCGCAGTCGAAGCCCAGGAAGGCCTCCTTTACCTGGGCCAGATACCGGCTCTGATCCATCCTCAGATACTCAAAGCTCTCGTCAACCGACCAGGGGTTGACGATCTTCACATTGCTATCTGCCCGGAAGATGCTCACTGTACCATCGCCAAAGTGAAGATCGATATCGATTATCAGCACCCGTTTCGCTTTGGGCCTGATCTTCTGTACTGCTATGGCCATGTTATTGAAATAGCACATTCCCCAGGCCCTGTTGGCTGATGCATGATGCCCTGGCGGGCGGATAAGGGCAAAGGCAGGCTCACCCTCTAAAGAGAGCTCAGCAGCACATATAGCCCCTCCGGCGGCAAGGGCAGCGGCATCATAAAGCCCCGAGCTCTTCACCCGTTCGATATGTCCAATCCCATGCACCCTGGCGATATCCTCAAGACTTGCCGCCAGGGGCTCGATGAACTGGAACCTCCCAGCATTGCCGCGGGGAGGGCGACTCTGTCAGCATTCTCCACCGGGTTTGTCGGATACCGTCTCTCCATCTCCCTGCTATAGACTATCTTCACAGTATTCTCACAGCCTGAGGATTGATCTTTTGCCACTTATATAATTCATTCCGTCGGCATTGACTGAAAGTTGCAAATGAATATGATGATCAAGCAAATCGATCGCCCAGTCCAGAGCAATTGGAGGGAGGGAAAGCTAGACCGCTGACGGCACCAGAGATGCAGCATAAAAGCCAAACGGCCAATAAGGTCGAAAGAGAGAGCCGTTTTAGCTGTCATAGTATGCTCTGACGGCTCCATCTGCTGAATCACGCCTGGCTTGATGGGCGCAGGATAGAGCCACTGGCAGAACAATCCGGGCGCTCCGGGATTGACAATCTCTTTCAGGCTCCTGCAAAAGGGATGCTGAAAAAGGCCAATTGGCGAAGAGACTGAATATCGGGCTTTCCCATTCATTTCTTCCAGAACTCAGGCACAAGGAGGACCAGGGCAGTCACCACCTCCAGCCTGCCGATCCACATGCATAAGAAGAGGAGCATCTTGCCGGCGGGATGGATCTGGGCAAAGCTGTTGGCCGGCCCGACCATTCCAAATCCCGGCCCGACGTTCCCCAGGGTGGTGGCTACTGCCGAGAGTATGCCCTCCATATCCATCCCCGGATCACCAGAGCAGATGATGGCCAGGAGGAGGGTTGCCAGGGCGAAGATGAGGAGGTAGGTGGAGACAAAGATGTTGCTCGCCCTTAAAACCTCCTCTTTCACCACCACCTCACCCAGGCGGACGCTCAGAACAGCCTTGGGATGGATGGCGCGAATCAGCTCTCTGTATGCACTCTTCAATATCAATACCAGCCGAACAACCTTAATCGCCCCTGCAGTAGAACCGGCACAGGCTCCAATGACCATCAGCAAGAGGAGTGTGATCTTCCCGGCAGGGGCCCATAGGTCAAAATTGTCTGTGGCAAAACCGGTTGTGGTCATAATTGTCACAACCTGGAAGCCCGCAAGCTGAATCTTCCGCCAGATGTCTCCCTCCAACCCTCCCCAGAGGATGATGATCGATGTGGCCACAAGGATGATCAGAGCATAAGCCCGAAACTCCAGGTCACTGATCAGAGCCTTCCGTTCAGAGGTGAGCATCCTGTAGTGCAGGGCGAAGTTAGATCCAGCCAGGAAACAGAAGAGGGTGATGATGGCATCTATCATCCAGCTATGGTAGGCCATGATGCTCAACCCCTGAGGGGAGAAGCCTCCCGTGGCCATGGAGGAGAAGGCATGGCAGAGGGAGTCGAAGAGGGGCATTCCTGCCAGAAGGAGGAGGACTATCTCCACTATGGTCAGGAGGATATAGACCATCCAGAGCATTCGAGCTGTCTGCTTGATCCTCGGCTTAAAAGATCCCTTGTCAGGACCTGGAACCTCCGCCCGGTAAAGCTGCCGGCCCGCCACTCCCAGGCGGGGCAGTATGGCCACGAAGAGCAGTATGATCCCCATTCCTCCCAACCACTGGGCAAAGGACCTCCAAAAGAGCAGTCCCATGAATGAATCATCAGGGCCGGCTCTTATCCGGAAGGGGGTGAGATCGGCGGTCATCCTCACCAACTGAAACTGAATATCCGTTGCCAGGCTGCTCTCGACCAGGCTCTGATTTATCGTCCAGTATCCAAGCTGATCTGTCTCTGTGAATATGGATGAGCCGGTGGTGGTAAAGGCGGACATGGACTCGAAGAGGCCATCTACGAGGTTCATACCCAAGAGGAGATAGGGAAGAGCGCCGAAGAAGGCGGCGACCAACCATCCCAATGCCACCAGAGCGAATGCCTCTTTCAAGCCCGGATCTTCCTCAGAGGAGAGCCTTCCCAGGAGCATTCCCGTAGCCAGGCTGAATGAGGAGGTAGCGGCAAAGGCGATCACCCCGCCCGTCTCCCCATAGATGGCTGCCACTGCACCTGGAAGAAGAAGCAAGACGGACAACAATTTCAGAAGCTGTGCCAGCAGCCACAGAAACACCCTGATTTTCATCTGATATTGCCGCACCAAAATGGCGGAGGGCATCCTCCTGGAGGTGGCTTTTATCCTGTATTCCTATAAAAATGATCTGCTCTTATGCTCTTAAATCACAAAGAGTTTTTTTACCTTGGAGAGAGCATCCGGCATAGACATCACAAAGACCCGGTCGCCGGCTGACACCCTGAGGTCATCATAGGGGACGATCGGCATGCCATCTCTCAGTATCATTCCAGCCAAAGAGCCCTTGGGAAGCTCTTTGGATATCGATTTTCCGATGATCTTCGAGCCCGGCCTGGCGATGAAACCCACCAGCTCCATCCTCTCATCGCTCAGTGTGATGACCTCCTCTCCGCCGATCACCCTCTGGAGGACGGCATCAGCTGTCACCTGCCCGGGGCTGATCGCCCTGTCCACCCCCACCATCTCGAAGAGCCTGATATAGGCATTCCTGTTGACGCGGGAGAGGATCTTCTTCGCTCCCAGTTGTCTGGCCAAGAGGGAGCATAACAGGTTCTTATCATCAAGCCCGGTTACGGCAAAGACAACATCCATCGTCCCCGCCCCCTCCTCTTTAAGAAGGGAGAGGTCAGAGCCATCGCCATTGAGGATCATCGTCCCTGAGAGCTTATCTGCAATCTCAGCGCAGCGATCGGCATCCTTCTCTATGATCTTGACGTCCATGTCCATCCTCTCCAACTGGCTGGCCAGGTAAAAGCCCACCATTCCTCCGCCCACAATCATCGCCTTCTGGGTGGCCTTGGACTCATGCAGCATCCTTCCCAGGGCGGGGATGGATCTGTGGTCACACAGCAGCATGAGATGATCGTTTTCCTTCACTTCATCGCCCTTTTTGGGGATAGCTATCTCACCTGCCCGGTTTATGGCGATCAGGTTGCAGTTGTTGGGAAGGATGATATTCTCCACCGATCCTTGGATATTCATCTCATCGGTCACCTTGAACTCCACCAGATTGACCAGCCCATTGGCCAGCTCCCGGTTCATGAGCAAGGAGGTGAAATAAAGAGAGCCTGCCATATCCTCGGCCATGGTCAGCTCTGGACAGATCATGAAAGATATGCCTACCTCCTTTCGATCCTGGACTGGCTGATCTATGTACTCCGGATTGCTCACCCTGGCGATCGTCTGGCTCACCCCAAAATGAGAGGCTATGATGCAGGTTATAACATTCACCTCATCGTTTCCCGTCACAGCGGCAACGATATCCGCCCTCTTGACATCCGCCTCGGAGAGGAGCCGGGCATTGGCGGCATTACCCTGCAGGACCTTAACATCCATGTCCTGAAGCCTGGCACAGGCATCGGGATCTTTGTCTATGACAGTCACATCATGATCGGTATGCAACTCGCTGGCTATGAGAAAGCCCACCTCGCCAGCCCCCGTGATCAGGATTCGCATCTTGTTTCCTCCTGCGGTATTCCAGCCATATTCTGCCCATTGAGGGCCCTTTCAGCTGAGAGCCCCTCCCATTGAGGGGCCTTTCCGCTGGGAGCCCCTCCCATGTTGGTTCCTGGATATAAGCCTTTTCTGACCGGCCGATCTGTATATATCGGCAGAACGCTCAGGCCTATGCATGCTTGCCCTTCTCTTTGACCCCAATGCCGGCGCAGCCGGAGACATGATCATGGCCTCGCTCCTCGATCTGGGGGCAGATGAAAAGAGGGTCCGTAAGGCTGTGGAGTCGGTGGGCTGCAGCCTGGAGATCGCTCGGGAAGAGAAGGGGCACATCGCCGCCACCAGGGTGCGGGTGAGCTCCGATCGGAGGTATCACTCATTGGAGGAGGCGGTATCCATACTCCAGGGCTCAAGCCTTGAGGGCGAGGCCCTGAGGAGAGCACTTGCCGCTCTGGACATCCTGGCAGAGGCGGAGAGCCGGGTTCACAATATTCCCAAGAGCAGGGCCCATTTTCATGAGGTCGGTGCCCTGGATGCGCTCGCAGATATCGCCGGCTCCTGTGAGGCTGCCAGCAGCCTGGAGACGGAGGTGATCCTGTCCCGGCCAGTCTCCGTAGGCGGGGGATATGTCCAGTCTGCTCACGGGCTTCTTCCCGTTCCCGGGCCGGCAGCCCTGGAGATCCTGAGGGCTTGGGATATTCCCTGGATGGGGGGGCCGGTGGACGATGAGCTTCTCACCCCCACTGGGGCGGCCCTCCTGGCGGCTATTGTAGACGAGTTTGTCCCCCGCTTCCCCTTAATCGAGGCGGAGAGGGTGGGATATGGCGCGGGCAGCCGGGACCTGGCCGTTCCCAACCTGCTGAGAGTGCTCCGGGCACGGCTCGCCCCTCCTGCCGGTAGGGCTGCAGGGGATCATGATAATCCTGATCAGCATAAAGACCGGGTAGTGCAACTGGAGAGCAATGTGGATGATATCACCGGCGAGATACTGGGCCATTTGATAGAGCAGCTCATGCAGGCTGGAGCACTGGATGTCACAGTCAGCCCCGCTGTGATGAAGAAGGGGCGGAGCGGGAATATCATCCGGGTCATAACCAGCCACGAGGATATGTCAAATCTGGCCGGGATGATAGTGAGGGAGACGGGGTCACTGGGGGTCAGAGTCTTTCCCAGCCTGCACCGTTTTGTGGCGGAGAGGGAGATGAAGGCGGTGGAGCTGGAGATCGGGGGAGAGACCTATAAGTCTGCTGTTAAGATCAGCCGGATGGACGGCCACCTAATCAATGTCAAGGCAGAGTACGAGGACTGCAAGGGCATTGCAGAGAGGGCAGGCCTGCCCTTGCGCATAGTCATTAGAAAAGTGGAGGAATTGGGTTGGCGGGCAGCAGATCTCTGATTCGTGCCATCCCTTTGATCACCATTTGATCGATGCCGGCTATCTGATCTATGCTGGTTATCATAGCCATGCTGCCCGCACGCCCTCTTCTTTAAATCCTTCTCATCACCCTCATCAATCTCATCACGTTCATCAATCTCAGCACTCTGATAACACTTGCATTATAATAATATAGTATTAGCTGTAATTCCTGTTATATATAGTTTTTGTAAATAATATGATGATGGCAGGATATGCCTTAGTCGCAAGATTGATTAATCTGCCCAGAGAGAGTCCTCCTCTGATGCGTTTTGACTCTTCCATCCGGCTCTTTGATAGCGCCAGAAGGCTGATGCCTGGCGGGGTCTCAAGCCCCGTGCGCGCCATATCTCCTCATCCCTTCTACACCGCCCGGGCAGACGGCCCCTATCTATGGGATTGCGACGGCAACAGGTTCATCGATTACTGCCTGGCTTACGGCCCTATGATCCTGGGCCACCGCCATCCAGCGATAAGAGACGCTGTGGCCGATCAGATGGACCGGGGATGGCTTTATGGCACCCCCAGCGAGCTGGAGGTCAACCTGGCCGGGAGGATATCCGGCCATTATCCCAGCATGGAACGGCTGCGCTTTGTGAGCAGCGGAACCGAGGCCACCATGGCTGCGATTCGCGTCGCCCGTGGCAGCAGCGGCAAAGATATGATCATCAAGATCGAGGGCGGCTTTCATGGCGCCCATGACAGCGTTCTGGTGAAGGCGGGCTCAGGGGCCACCACCCTGGGGATTCCCGATTCACAGGGTGTTCCTGCAGATGCCGTCAGGAATACTCTCCAGGTGCCCTATAACGATCCCGCTGCCCTGGAGGAGGTCATGGAGCAATTCTGCGGCCAGATCGCCTGCCTGATCATGGAGCCGGTCCTGGGGAACATCGGCCCCATCCTGCCGGAGAAGGGCTACCTGCAGGAGGTACGGCGCCTAACTGAGAAGAACGATATCCTCCTGATCTTCGATGAGGTCATCACCGGCTTCCGCCTATCCCTGGGCGGGGCACAGGAGCTCTTTGGCATCAAGCCCGATCTGACCACTCTGGGAAAGATCATCGGCGGAGGCTTCCCCATCGGGGTCTTCGGGGGGCGGGCCGATCTGATGGACCGGGTGGCTCCTGGGGGAGCGATCTATCAGGCGGGAACGTTCAATGGAAGCCCAGCTTCACTGGCGGCTGGCCTGGCGACCCTGGATGTCATGGAGAAGGAGAACACCCTCCATAAGCTCAACCGGATGGGCGCGGAGATGAGATCGGCCCTCAAAGAGATAGTAGAGGACCTCGGCCTGGACTATAGCGTGGTGGGCATAGCCTCCATGTTCAAGATATTCTTCGGCCCGGAGCCTCATGACTATGCCCAGGCCTTAAAGTGCGATCGGGCCGGCTATCTGCACCTCTTCCGCAGGATGCTCAATTCCGGTGTCTTCCTCACCCCCAGCCAGTACGAGACCGATTTTATCTCTGCAGCGCACACCCAAGATGTGATCGAGACCACCCTGGAGGCGTTTCGCTCCTGCCTGAAAAGCTGATTGTGGGGACGAGGGGCAGCCCTTTAGCCCTGCGCCAGACGGAGATCGTCCGGGAGAGGCTGAGCTCTCTGGGCATCCAGACTGAGCTGCGCAGGGTGAAGACCAGCGGGGACCTCTTCCTGGACAAGCCCCTTCACCAGCTTGGTGGATTTGGGGTCTTCGTGACGGAGATCGACGAGCGCATGCTCGCAGGAGAGATCGATCTTGCTGTGCACAGCATGAAGGACCTTCCCAGCAAGAGGCCTGAGGAACTGTCCCTCTCTGCCGTCCTGAAGCGGGACTCCCCCTACGATGCCCTCCTCTGCCGGAGGGATTCAGCTGAAGGCATAGAGGAGCTTGACTGGGGAGCAACAGTGGGCACATCGAGCATGCGGCGGGCAGCTCAGCTTCTCCGCGCCCGGCCCGACCTGAATATCTCAAGCCTGCGGGGTAATCTGCAGACCCGGCTGAGAAAGCTGGAACAGGGAGAGTATGATGCCATCGTCCTGGCCGAGGCAGGCCTTGAGCGCATGGGCCTGAACCCTGGGCATGTGAGGCTGGACGGGGAGAGGTTCGTTCCCTCTGCCAACCAGGGGACGATAATTGTGGTTGCCAGGGCCGGGTCCCTGGCTGAGGCCTGCTCTCGACCCCTCGATGATGCTCATACCAGAACTGAGACCATGATCGAGCGCAAGATCATGGAGGTGGTGGGCGGAGGCTGTGTGGTCCCCATGGCAGCCCATGCGCGAGTGGAGAAGGAAAAGGCCAGGGTGCTGGCGGAGGTCTTATCCCGGGACGGCAAGCGGTTCGTCCGCCTGGAGGAGAGCATCCCTCTTGAGGAGGATTATCTGAGACTGGCAGAGGATATAGGAGAGCGGCTGATGAGGATGGGAGGAAGAGAGCTGGTGGATGAGGCGGTGAGGTTTTTTGGCAATAGGTAGAGTTTGTCTGGTGGGAGCTGGCCCCGGAGATCCGGAGCTGCTGACTGTCAAGGGAAGAGAGAGGCTCATGGAGGCAGATGTAATCCTCTTCGACCGGCTGCTCGACGGCAGGATGCTGGAGGGGTTGAATGCAGAGCTGATCGACGTGGGCAAGAATGCGGGCAGGCACAAACTCAGGCAGGAGGAGATAAACCAGCTCCTGGTAGAGAAGGCAGAAGAGGGAAAGATAGTGGTTCGGCTGAAGGGCGGGGATCCCTATCTCTTCGGCCGGGGAGGGGAGGAGGCAGTCGCCTGCCGGGAACGGGGAATACCGTTTGAGGTTGTCCCAGGAGTCACCTCGGCCATCGCCGCTCCCGGTCTGGCGGGGATTCCAGTAACCCACAGAAGGGTGGCCTCGGCCTTGACCATAGTCACCGGCCATGAGGAGCCGGGAAAGGAATCGCCACTGGATTGGAATGCCATTGCCCGGCTTGAGGGAACTTTAGTGGTGCTGATGGGAGTATCCCGGCTGGATGAGAACACAGACAAGCTCATTCAGGCGGGAAAGCCTCCCCAGACACCAGCAGCCATAGTGGAGAGGGGTGGCTGGCCGGATCAGAGGCTTGTATCCGGGACCTTGAAAGATATTGCCGAGAGGGCAAAGAGAGAGAAGGTGCAGTCCCCAGCCATTCTGGTGGTGGGGGATGTAGTCCGTCTGGCAGAGGCGCTTGCTCCGGAGAAGATCGCCATCCTCAGGCCGGCTGGCCAGCAGGAGGAGTCGGTGGCTTTGGCGGAGCGCTATGGATTTATTCCCCTATCCGCTCCGGCCATCGCTCTGAAGAGAAGGCCTCTGCCAGCTGATCTGCTGGAGAGGATCGATGCTGCAGAGTGCGTGGCCTTCACCAGCGCCAACGGGGTATACATCGCCCTTGAGGATAAGGCCATATCCAAGGCCTTGGCAGCAAAGAGGATCGTGGCCATCGGCCCCCGGACAAAGAAGGCCCTGGAGGAGCATGACATCGAGTCGGAGACGCCGGAGAGCTACAGCTCAGAGGGTCTGGAGAGGATGCTCAAGGGCAGGCACAAGAGCATCCTCTTCCTGCGCAGTGCCCAGGGGAGCAAGTATCTCTCGCGCGGCCTGAGGGAGGCGGGAATTGTGGTGGACGATATTCCCCTTTATGAGGTGGTGGACTCCTCCGACCCCCGCTTAGACCGGCTGATAGAAGAGGCGGAAAAGGTGGATATCTTCGCCTTCACCAGCTCTTCCACTGCCCGAAACCTCCTTTCAAGGGCCAGGGAGATGGGGCGGGAGGAGAAGTTGCGAGATGCTCTGGCCAAGTCCACAGTGACCGCCATTGGCAAGCCCACTGCCGAGGAGCTATTCCGCCTGGGGGTGGCAGTGGATATAATCCCGGAGAGGTTCACCTTTGAGGCGATGCTCGAGGCTCTGGCCAGGAGGAAGAGGGCCTCTGGCATTGATCCAGGGGTGACGAAGGATAAAATGGAGTGATGAAGTCTACATGATCATATTTTCCAAAGCCCTGGCCGACCAGGCCACTGTATGGGAGGCCCTGCGGAGATCTGAGTCCTGTCAGGGTCAGGACATCCCCGCGGATCTTCTCCGCTTCTCCGCCCAGACAAAGCCGGTGGTGATGTGGAATCTGACCAGGCGCTGCAACCTTGCCTGCAGCCATTGCTATATGGATGCCATCCCCCGAGAGGACGATGAGCTGAGCCTTGAGGAGGGGGTGCGCCTGACAGACGAGCTGGCGCGAATGAAGATACCGATTCTTATTCTCACCGGCGGCGAGCCTCTCATGAGCCGCAACTTCTTCCCCCTGGCCTTCCATGCCCGGGAGGTGGGATTGAGGACGGTGGTATCGACCAATGGCACCCTGATCACCCCAGAGGTGGCAATGCTATTGGCTGAGGCTGAGATTCGATATGTAGGGGTCAGCCTGGACTCTGCCCTGCCCGCAAAGCATGACGAGTTCCGGGGGGTTTCAGGAGCCTATGAACGCGCCCTCCAGGGGCTGAGGAACGCCAAGGATGCGGGGTTGAGAACCGGCCTGAGGGTTACTCTGACCCGGGACAACTGGCAGGACATCCCAGCCCTCATCAACCTGGCCCTGGAGGAAGGCATCCCTCGCTTCTGCCTCTATCATCTGGTTCCCACTGGTCGAGGGGCAGGGATATCGGATAAGGATGTAAGCCAGGAGCAGCGCCGCAGCGTCATCCGCCTGCTGGCCGAGGCGGCAGTGGAGCTTAGGGATAAAAATATCGAGATCCTCACCACCGACTCCCCCATGGACGGGGCATATCTGCTTGAGATCTTGAAGGGGGATCCGAGAAGGGATTATGTGCGCAGGCTCCTGACCAATGCTGGGGGCTGCTCTGCCGGGATCAAGGTGGCCAACATCAGCTATAAGGGTGATGTTCACCCCTGCCACTTCATGCCCCAGGTGGTGGTGGGCAACGTCCGGGAGAGGCCCTTCCAGGACATCTGGATCGACCATCCCGCCCCAGAGCTTTTGGCACTGCGGGCAGTTAAATCAAATCTCAAAGGGGAATGCGGCGAGTGCAACTATCGCGATCTGTGTGGAGGATGCCGCCAGAAGGCCTACTATTATAACGGCGACCTCCTGGGAGAGGATCCCACCTGCATCGTAGAGAACAGGAGAGGCTGAACTGCTATCATCATGGGGGTGATTCCCAGGCGAGCTGGATTGGCCTCTCATTTGGGAGGGGCCGGCTTGCTCTCCTTCTCTTTATCCCCGTTCGCTCCATCCTCTCTTCTTACCCGCTCTATCTTACCCTCATTATTCTGCCTCGCTTCACCCTCCTCCTCCCTATTCTCTCCCGCTCTATTCCTACTCCTCTCCATTCTCTTCCGCTCTATCCTCTTCCTTTTCTACCCCCCCGGGCCTTCCCCTGCATTCCCCCTCCTTCGCGGGCCATTTTATCTTCTCTCCCTGGGTGGTGCATCACTCCCAGAAGTCATATCTGAGATCAGCTACATTATAATGAAATGAATAACGTAGATGGACGGAGGCGGTAAATTGACCCACCATGAAGAGAAGAAAAAGAAGAAAGCGGAAAAGGCAACAAAGGTTGAGCCCATAAAGCCAGGCGACAGGAGGAGGAAAGAAGAAGGGTCTTCTCGATACCTGCCAGTGGACTGCCAGCAGTGCTATTGACTTTATAGTAGATCTCTATTTTCCAATTTTTATATCGCCAAGAATTGAGATCGCCCATAAGGCCAATAGATTTAACTATCTCCGTCGGCAAGATGCATATTGTGCGATCGATCCAAAAGACCCAGGCCAAGCCTCAGGGAGCAAAGCCGGAGAGGAGAAAAGCAATCGGGGCAAGGTTCATCCTTCTGCGCCCAGCCGGCTATCCCTTGAAGAGCATTTTTCAGGAGTGCCCATCCGTCTCCGATGCCAGGCTCTTTGAGCTATATGCTCGGGAGCAGTGGTATGGTGAGGAGGTAAACCCCGGATGCTACCTCTTCGACCGCAGACTCTATCCTGACTATGCCTTCCAGGTGGTTAAGGCCTACCCCAGGAACTCGGTGGTCGGTTTCCAGACCACCATCAAGGTGGAGCAGAAGGCAGAAGCGAAGAAAAAGGTCAGCTATGATGTCTCCTTTGAGGATGTAGTGGGGCAGGAGATGGCCAAACGGAAGGTGAAGATCGTGGAGAGGTATCTCCAGGACCCGGAGAGGTTCGGGCGCTGGGCACCACACAATATCCTCTTCTATGGGGTCTCTGGCACTGGGAAGACCATGATCGCCAAAGCCCTATCCACCCGGGCGGGAGTGCCAATGCTGGCTGTCAAGTCCACCAGCCTGATCGGGGAGTTCGTGGGAGAGGGCGCAAGGCAGATCCACAGCCTCTACGAGAAGGCGGAGGAGATGGCCCCTTGTATAATTTTCATCGATGAGCTGGATGCTATCGCCCTGGACAGACGGTATCAGGATCTGAGGGGAGATGTCTCTGAGATGGTAAACTCCCTGCTCACAGAGATGGATGGAATATCCAGCCGGCTGGGCATCTGCACCATTGCCGCCACCAATCAGATAGAGGTCCTGGATGCTTCCGTACGCTCTCGCTTTGAAGAGGAGATCGAGTTCAAGCTGCCGGATGAAGATGAACGCCTGCAGATACTGCAGAAGAATGCCTGCACCCTTCCCCTGGAGATGGAGGGTGTGGATCTGAAGGGGATTGCCAGACAGACGGAGGGCTTCTCAGGACGGGATCTGGTGGAGAAGGTCCTCAAGGCAGCGCTGCATCATGCCCTGATGGACGAATGCAACATCACTCAGCAGCATTTGGAGGAGACAATATCGAGAGCGCGCCGGGAATTCCGTCAGCCTCCGTTTGAGATGTTCTCATAACTGCAAGGAAGCCCTTTTGTACTTTCAAGTCAAATAAGCTCCGACCTACATGTGGCAGGAGATTCTGGATAAGTTTAGGAGGTTTCCCGCGCAGGAGAAGGTGATCCGCCTCATCCTGCAGAGGGGATTTCAGATAAATGATCAGGCCCGGGTGGTATCAGGCCAGATCGAGATCCCTCATGCTCAGATTGCAAAGGAGCTGGAGGTGGACAGAAGGGTCGTGGACACCACAGCCCAGGCCATTCGCGAGGATGAGCTCCTCTGGAAGGTCTTTGAGAATGTGCGCTCTATGATCTATCTGGGAGAGGTGGCTCCTGCCCTGGGGTTGGGAGTTATTGAGATCGCGCCGGTGGATGCTGCCAAGACTGGACTTTTGGGTGATGTAGCCAGTGCCGTGGCCAGCTACGGCCTCTCCATCCGCCAGGCGGTATCGGACGATCCCTACTTTGTGGAGAGCCCAAAGCTCACCATCATCACTGAGGGAAAGATCCCAGGCGATCTGGTGATTCTTCTCAAGGAGATCGAGGGCGTAAAGAGGGTGACTGTGTATTAAGCCCGGAATCTCATGCGCCCATTACTATCATCAGTATCGATAGTATCATTATTATCATGATGATTATTTCAAAGGAATAATGCAATCGCAGCACAATTAATTAAATTTAAATAGTTTAAAATAAAAGTAATGTCTTGGAGCCTCCGGCGATATCCCCACATCCCTTCTCTCGAAGGCTCTAAACCCCCTTTCCTCTGCTTTGATTCTGATACTCCTTGACCGGGCCCTTTTTCCCGCGCGGCAAAGGAGGCAGCCTTAAGCAACAGACTCAGGCAGCAGCCTTAAGCAACAGACTCAGGCAGCAGTCTTAAGCAGCAAGCTCAGGCAGCAGTCTTAAGCAGCAAGCTCGGGCAGCAGTCTTAAGCAACATGCCAAGGCTGCGAGCCAAAGGCTTTTTCTCCTATGCAGCCTTCTCGCGTAACCGGTGTATTTATGGAAGTGCTCTGGCTCACAGAGAAGGAAGTAAGGTCGCTTTTGACCATGGACGATGCTATAGCTGCCGTCCAGAAGGCTTTTCTTGATCACGGAATGGGAAGAACGCAGATGCCATCCAAGTCCTATCTGCACCTGCCTGACCATAATGGCGACCTGAGATGTATGCCCGCCTATCTCGAGGGGCAGGACATGGCCGGGGTGAAGATCGTCAATGTCCATCCGGGAAATCCACTGATCGGTCTTCCTACAGTGATGGCCCTCTTGATATTGCATTCACCCCATACTGGCGAGCCTTTGGCGATTATGGGCGCGACCTATATCACCAGCATGCGCACCGGTGCTGCTGGTGCCATCGCCGCCCAATACCTGGCCAGGCCGGATTCTCATGTGATAGGCATGATCGGGGCGGGGGCCCAGGCGCGAACGCAGCTTCAAGGCCTCTCCCGCCACTTCCAGATCGATCAAGTGAACGTCTTCGATAGCTTTGCCGATCGGGCCAGGGCTTTTGCAGAGGATGTCCTGGGATTTTTAAAATGCGATTGCATTGCAGTCGCAGGGCCAGAAGAGGCCTGCGAATGCGATATCCTGGTCACCACCACCCCCTCGCGCCAGCCAGTGGTCAGGAATGAATGGGTTCGTCCGGGAACGCACATCAACGCCATCGGTGCAGATGCTGTCGGCAAGCAGGAGTTGGAATCAGCTCTCCTGAAGAGGGCCAAGATAGTAGTGGATGATATCGTTCAATCCGTCCATTCCGGCGAGGTCAACGTCCCCATCTCAGAGGGAATCCTCCACCGAGAGGAGATCCACGCCCAGATCGGCGAGGTATTGGCGGGCAAAAAACCCGGAAGGGTCAGCAGTGAGGAGATCACCATCTTCGACTCCACTGGCCTGGGGATTCAGGATGTGGCAACGGGTCATGCAGTCTATGAGAAGGCTCTGCTCTCCAGCATGGGGAGAAGGCTGGAGATGGCATGAAAGGAATGAAAGAAGTAAGGCTGCTGATCGATGTTATGGATCAGCAGTTCATATCGATATTAATATGGGAGGTCGACAAGATCTGACATCCAATGGTTGGCATTCTACGGCTGACATCCTGCAGCCGAAATCTATATCAATTTTGACATAGAGGCAGAGCGTGGTTAATATGGCAAGGGATAAGAAAAAGAGCAAGGGTCCACAGGATCGAAACAGCAACTATCAGATGAAGAACGGCAACCCCGTCTCCAAGAAGAGAGATAAGAAGCCCAGCTCGGCCAGCGCTGCGCAGGCGGGCTCCTCCAAGTCAAGTGGACAGAAGGGCCTGCTCTCTGGCCTCTCCAAGAGCATCTCCAGTGCTACGAGCAGTCTGACCAAGAAGCTCAAGCACTAATAATAGCAATAAAAATATAGATTGTGAAATCTATAAAAAGATTCTCAGGCGACCAGGCGGCCTCAGAATCTTTTTTATACTGATTCTCTCAGGCCTGCTCCTTTGTCCTGCTCTCGAACTCCTGCTGCACATCGCGTCCGAGCTTTCCGATGGCATCTGAACGGCACTGCCGGCAGTGCTTCATCTGCTTGATGATCTTCCCCAGCTCATCCTGAAGCTTTCTCTTCTCCTCAAGCGATGGGGGCTTGATGTGAGCGAACTTGTACTGGGGGATGAGAGGCATTATATTATGGATGAAGACCCCCATGGACTTGATCTTATGAGCGATATCGATGATATGCTTATCATTGATCCCGGGAATGATAACGGTATTGACCTTAATGATCTTCCTCAGCCTCACAGCCTCCTCAATGCCCTTGAGCTGCTGCCGGCATAAGAGCTCCGCCGCCTCCAGACCCTCATATCTCTTGCCCTCATATATCACGTAATCGTATATCTGCTGGCCAATCTCCGGATCGATGGCATTCAAAGTGACTGTGATATTGCATACGCCCAGGCGGTCCAGCTCCTGAATCTTATCAGGCAGAAGCAGCCCATTGGTGCTGATGCAGAGAATTATGTTAGGATACTTCTCGCCCACCAGGCGCAGGGTCTCGAAGGTCTCTTCATTGGCCAGAGGCTCGCCCGGACCTGCCACTGCCACCACCTTTATGTAGTGGTACTTCTCCAGCACCTGATCGACCCGCTCTAAAGCCTCCTTCGGCTTTAAAACCTGGCTGGTGACACCGGGACGGGACTCGTTTACGCAGTCGAAGTCTCTGATACAGTATTTGCATTGGATATTGCATTTAGGAGCTACAGCCAGATGCATCCTGCCGAAGCTGTGGCAGGCCTTCTCACTGAAGCAGGGATGCTCTGATATCCTCCTCAACTGCTCTGGGTCGTAGGGGATCTCCTCTCCCCTCACATTGGCAACGGGATAACTCTCTTCACTCATGATCGGACTCCAGCATTGTATAACCCCTAGTATCCAATAGCCTGGCTAAAAGACTTGCGTGCCGGAATTGGGTGGATGAAAAGGTTCTTCGCCGTCTTTCAGGGTTCAGGGGGCAGACCGGGAATGCTATCTCTTCTCTGCCTCCGTCCCTTACACTGCCCGCAAAGACTCAGCAAAGGGCCCAAGACAAAGATACTTTAAGGAGGGGGGAGCAAGCTGGAGCATATGCCTGACAAGAGCAAGATTGTGATCTGGCCGCTGTATTTCGATGCTGCTCGCTCTCGCGATGAGGGGCGGATGGTCTCCAGAGAGTTAGCCATCAAAGAGCCCAATCTGGATATGATCATTACTGCATCCATCAAATCAGGGTTCAAGCCAGAGATCGAGAGGGAGAAGAGGCATCCCAGGACCTGGCACCGCCCGGAGGCGGCTGGAAGAATACTGGTGGCAAAAACCGGCTCCAAGTCGGCCATATTAAAAAAGATCGCCGGATCTTTGAGGGCGAAATACAAGAAACAGGCCGCTGTCAAACGAATTTGAGCGATTAATATGATCGATCTGCACACCCATACAACATTCAGTGATGGCGAGCTCATACCCAGCGAGCTGGTGCGCCGGGCAGAGATCAAGGGCTATACCGCCATTGGAATAACCGATCATGCTGATTATACCAACATAGAGCACATCATAAGCTGTGTCTCCAAGGTCAAATATCTGGAGGGTATACTGGATATCAGAATCCTTCCCGGGGTGGAGCTGACTCATGTCCCCCCCCAGAGGATTGCGCCTCTGGCAGATCTGGCCCGCAAGCTGGGAGCGGAGATCGTGGTCGTCCACGGAGAGTCCCCGGTGGAGCCCGTCCGCCCTGGCACCAACCGGGCCGCCCTGGAGGCAGGGGTGGACATACTCGCTCATCCCGGCTTCATAACCCTGGAAGAGGCACAGATGGCCAGGGAGAACGGCGTCTGCCTGGAGATAACAGCCCGCTCCGGTCATAACATCACCAACGGCCATGTGGTGCAGATGGCAGTTCAGGCCGGGGCGAGGATGGTGGTGGATACAGACGCCCATGCCCCTGGAGATCTCATAGATAGCGAAAGGGCGGTTCAGATTGCATTTGGCGCGGGACTGCCTCTCAGGAAGGCGGAGGATATCGTCTGGAACCATGCGATTATAAGATGAGGCCGCATGAGTTGGCATAACAAAATGATGAAATATGATGAGATTCTGCAGATATCCACGGGGGCTGAATAGATAGATATCCTGGCGATTGACATATCAGGCCGTCATTCTGTGCAGGGCAGATACATGATGGTCTGTGCTGTCCTATCTGCCCAGGTATCACCTAATTTTATTGAAAAGGTCCATTCGGTCAGGCTCGTTCCCCGCATCGCCGAGGCTCTGGACATCGATGTGATTGCGAGCCTGATAAGCGACGCCTGCTTATGCCTTCCGGGAACTATTGTTGCGGAGAGAGGGGATTTCTACAACCTGGAGGTATGGAGGGCACAGAGCATCCTGGGAAGGGACTTTAAGTATCCCGAGACCATAGCGGAGAGGACGGCCATAGAGCTGGCTCATCATATCTCCCTGGCGGGAAGAAGGCTTATCACTGCTCGATGGCCAGATGATTAAGGGATGGTAATCCGAATTGAGGCCGGCAATCGATAAATGAGGATGACAATCGATGAAAGTGGGCGATAATCGATGAAGGAGGAGAAGACCGCCGTTCTTCTCTTGCGGGAAAATCCTGTCAATCCAGGAGATCCCTACAGGATGAAAGAGCTTCGAGGCCTGGCAAATGCTGCCGGCTACCTGGTCCTGGATGAGATAATCCAGCGGCGAGAGAGGGACCACCGCTTTCAGATCGGCAGGGGAAAGATAGAGGAGGCCCTCTCCTGCCATCCAAAAAAGCTGATCTTCTACAACCCTCTCAGTCCCACCCAGGTGTTCAACATTCGCAGCGAGTTTCCGGTTCAGGTCCTGGACCGGTTCAACCTCATCCTTGAGATCTTCGCCTCCCGTGCTTCCACCAGAGAGGCCAAGCTGCAGGTGGAGTTGGCCCGTCTGAGCTATGATGCCCCTCAGGTGAGAGAAGAGCTCTCCTTCAGGAAGAGGAGTGAGCAGCCGGGCTTTCGAGGCGCAGGCGCCTATGAGCAGTCGATGTACCATGACATCAGGGGCAGGATGGCAAAGATCAGAGCAGAGCTTAAGGAGGTGGAGGCGATGGGCGAGGAGAGGAGAAAGAGACGCAGAGATCTGGGCTTCGATCTCATCGCCCTGGCCGGTTACACCAATGCCGGCAAGAGCACCCTGCTCAATGCCCTCACCGGCTCTGAGGTAGATGCCCTGGATCAGCCCTTCACCACCCTCTCGCCCACCACCCGGGCCCTTGAGGTCAATGGCCGCAGGGCATTGCTCACCGATACAGTGGGGTTCATCGATGATCTGCCGCATTTTCTGATCAAGGCCTTTCACTCCACCCTCTCCGAGATCTCCCGGGCTGACCTGGTCCTCTTGGTCGCCGATCTCAGCGATCCTCTGGAGCTGCTCAGGCGTAAGCTGGTGGCATCTCACAAGGCCCTCTGGGACTGCCAGGTGACAGCTCCCATGATCACCGTCTTAAACAAGATGGACCAGATGGATGAACTCGATGCCCAGATGAAGATCGATCAGATAGAAGATCTCGCCTCCAATCCGGTTATGGTCTCAGCCCACTCCTCTCAAGGGCTGAGCAAGCTTAAGCAATGCATCTATCAGCTTCTGCCGCCATTGAAGAAATACCAGATCAGGCTTCCTTATACCTCCCAGAGCTTCGGTGAACTCTCCCGCCTCTACCAGACCAGTGAGCTTCTGGATGTGAGCTACGAGGACGAGCTGGTCCTGAGCCTGCGGGGAAGGGCAAAGGATGTAGCCCGGCTGAGCAAAAGGGCAAAGGACGAGCCGGCAGAGTGAATGCTGCAGAATGCCGGTGAGGCAGAGAGCAATGGCAGATATCTTGCGTGAGCGCTTTCATCTGAAAGAGAGCATAGTCACCATCTGCGCTCGAGATGGAGAGCACATCGATGCCGCCAGGGAATCGATCATCAGGCAGCGCTCCTATATCGAGGATTTCATAGGGAATGATCCTTTTTTCATGCTAACCCTGGAGCCTTATGAGCCTTCAGGAAAAGATCCGCCGGATATTGTCAGGCAAATGATCGAAACCAGCGCCATTATCGGCGTCGGCCCCATGGCCTGTGTGGCTGGGGCCATTGCCGGCTTCGCTGTGCAGGCGATGATCGATGCAGGGGCGACTTACGCCATTGTCGATAATGGAGGAGATATCTGCATCCTGAATGATGAGCCGGCGGTGGTGGGGATATATGCTGGAAGCTCCCCATTCAGGGATATCGCCCTCGAGATCCCTGCCCGCAGCAGTCCTCTTGGCATCTGCACCAGCTCGGGAACAGTCGGGCCGTCGATATCCTTTGGCTGTGCTGATGCAGCCACAGTCATATCTGAGGATGTGGCTTTGGCAGATGCTGCTGCTACGGCGCTCGGAAATGCTGTGCAGGCGAATGGATCGCTGATGGAGTGCTTTGATGCCGTCGACAGGCCGGGGATTGATGGTGCCCTCCTGATCAGAGGAGAGGAGATGGCACTGTGGGGAAGTCTCCCTCCCTTATTGCGTGCTCATGTGAGCGAGGAGAGGATTACAAGAGCCTGAGCTATATCTGCGGCGCTTTTCAGCCCCTCTCTCCATAGCCTCCTCCTGATTGTTTATCATTATATCTTGACTATGTGGCATCTTAGGGTAGCTGGCTGCGATGTCCAGCCCGGAGCTGGTCTCACCATCTCCCAAGATGCTATCTGCCTCTCACCGCGATCAGCTCATGCTGGCATCAGCAGACCACGTATAATCGATATCTGTAGCCCATCCATTATAGTTTTAAAGACGTCAATTTTCAAAAAATATCCCTATATCCCCACGTGCGGTTATCGAAGAATCTCACCTTATCTGGATAAAATTAATATAATGGTATTGGACATAGGAACTGAGTGGATGATATTCCGACAGTCGGAAATGGAGGGATACATGGCCGAAACCAGAAATTTTGCCCTCAGGGACAAAAAAGGCAATGAGATCGGGGTCTTCACGGGGAAACAACCCCGGCAAGCAGCTTTAAAGGCAGCGAACAGGGGCCATAAGGATATAAGGCTCAGAGAGCGAGGAACAAAAAAGGTTCACATATTTGTGGGTGAAAGGGTTCAGGTTAAAAAGCCTAAGGGCGCGCCTGCCTGGATGCCCAACCAGATCTGGAAGCCAAAGGTAAAGAAGATCGGTGTGGAAAAACTGGATGAGATCTAGTCTCCTCGCTCAACCTTTTTTGATCTTATCGCTTTTTAGAGGGTGGCGCTCTGGAGTTGACCTGCTGCTCGGAGTGAGATGAAAACCCATCATCTCCAGAGCCATCTTTGCCTCGCCATTGTTATGCAAAAGAACCTCGGTCAGGTCCTGCGGCTCATCGATATCGCAGCTCCCTCGAAAGGACTCGAATACAGTGAGCCTCAGCCCCGTCTGCTGAGCATAGGCGATGTGCCTGGGAAAGCTCAGGCCCCGGTAGCATGTCCGGAATTCAGGGCTGCGAATGAGTATCATATTGGTTCCTCCCCCCCGCCCCGGGCAGAGGACCACATCTCCTGGGCAGTTGAGGATATCTCTGATCTCCTTCTCCCGCAAGAGAGCCAGATCAGCCATCACAATCAACATATCCGATGGCCATCCGAGGCCTGCCTGCTGTGATATCAGGGAGTTGAGGGCATCGTTCAGCTCCAGATCCGACGGCAACACCTCAGCATCAATTCCCATCTCCTCTGGATCGAAGTCCAGATCGGAGAGAATGGTCCTCTTGCCCTGACCGAAGACTGCTACCGCTGCCAGAACGTCCTTTAGCATGGCACGAGAGAAGCTCCTCCTCTCCGCCGGTCCGAGAACCGGCGAGAGCCTGCTCTTTCCCCCTTTGGCCTTGAAAGGGATGACCACATGCATCGGTCGAAGCATGAAAAATGCAGTCTCCTGATTATTGGACTCTCAGGCCTTCAATCGGGGCCGGATTATATCGTTCTCCTTCTCCCGGAACAAGCTGCCTCCAGTGCGGGGGTAGATCAGCCCTCGAAAGACCACAGCGGGGGTAGCGTCTCCTGCCTCCCCCATCAGCAGGTTTGCAGCAGCAGCAATCTCGTCCACAATCGCCTCCTGGGTGATATTGAGGGGGCGTCCATGTATGTCGATCTCGCCACGCCAGTCTCGCAGAGCAGCAATCCCTGCCCAGCCCACTGCCACGCCGGCAACGCCTGACCGGAAGGGGCGGCCACAGGTATCAGTGATGATGACTGCACAGTCCTTGCCCAGAGCCTGGCGGATCCTGCGGGCGCTGGCGCTGGGATCTTCTGGCAGCAGCAGTATCTTTTCGTCACCCACATTGGACTGATCTATGCCGGCATTGACCCCGATATGGCCAAAGCGGGTGGCAACCAGCAGAAATGGCCGCTCAATCAATACATCGCTTGATTCATTAAAGACCGCCTGCACAAATCTGGGATCTTTTCCCAGCTCGCGGGCGATCTCGACTGCATGGCTGTCTGGCTGGTACTCACTCAGATCCCTCACCCTGCCTTCTGCTTTGGCCACTATGGTGCTGGCAAGGCAGAGGACATCCCCGTCCTGGAGATCGAATAGAGATCGGAGCAGCGCCGGAATATCGTCTCCTTCCTTTATAACCGGCAGACCGCGAATCAGAAACCCCTTTAGACTTGCTGCTGGCTCGGACATAATCCCCGTCGATCACAAATCCTGATTTGAAATCCCGAATTATCCTGCTGATCTGCTGATCCCTTCTATTTCAACTGTGAGCCGGATGGCAGCCGGCTGAGACGGTACAGCCTGGCCTGAACCAGGAGATCAAGCAGATAGGAGTAGTTCACAGCCACAATCGCCATTCGATCGCTGCTGATCTCCATCCAGGGGATGCCACAATAGCCTTCTGCAAACTCCCTCCAGAACTCCGGGGGAGTGAACTCCAATTGATACTTGTGCTCTGCAGTAAAGGTGAGGCTGATCATCTCCTCCATCTAGGACACCTTGCCCTTTCTCTCCACAACATCAGCAAAGGCCAGTGTTCCGCTGATCTTCTTGATCTTGGCCCGGACTATCTCTCCCTTTATAGTGCCGGGCACAAAGATGAGATATTTGTCCACCTTTGCTATGCCATCGCCCTTGTTGCCCACAGATTCGATGCGCAGCTCATAGGTCTCTCCCTCTTCGATGACATCCTTCTGGATTGCTGCTGTCGCCTTTCTCTTGCGCACAGGGCGGTGGGCACCACAGGCATCACATTTGAGCGTTAGCACGCGATCGCTCTTGATGAGATGAGTATCAGGCAGCCTGCATTCAGTACAAACAACATACTCTTCGAAGTAAGATTCTATCTGGCGGGCAATGGCGTTCTCGCCAAACTTTCCCTGAAAGATCCCTCGCTGCCCCTCGATCTTCCCGGCAGTGCCCATCTCCTGGAGGAGATATTTCATCAGATGCTCAGGATCGCGATTCAGAGTATCAGCTATAGCACCAAAGTTCTCCAGGACGGTGGTCTTGCCCTCATAGAATACCTTTGCTGAAGGAATGACAAACCTTTCCTTGGACTCTCTGGTGGCGGGCATCTTCTTCATGGCCCTATCCAGGCCCGCTAAATAATCGTCCATCCAGATTACCTTATCAGCTCTTGACCGGATTCCACGATGATTTTAATGGGTGTCGGCAACTTATGTCCAGCTCTCCTCAATGCTTCCTTGGCATCGTTGAAGTATTGAAGAGGCACTCCCAGGGTGAACAGCTTCTGGCCAGCTTCAACTCTGGCTGCTGTTCCCACTGCCTTGCCAAAGGCCATCCTCATTCCGCTGGAGACCCGGTCTGCTCCCGCGCCGGTGGCCTGCTTGTTCTCGCGAATGACATGATGGGGGTATGTCCTGAGCTTGAGGTTGTAATTGGTCCTGCCCATCTGCTTTACAAGGTAACGATTGGCTGCGACCCTTGCTGCCTCCAGAGCTGTATGCCTGATCTGGCAGGGCTCCATGACCACCAGTGTCAGCTTCAAGGGATAGTCCTCATGCAGATTTCCCATATCATAATGAACCACTTTGCTTCCGGGAACGCCCCCCATATACTCTCTCCGGGTATAGGGTCGTTCATGCCTTCTGTACATGCTTGCTGGTTTGCGTGTCAAAATCAATTCCTCCGATAATCCTGAGGTTGATGCACTATTCGCCTTGCTTATAAGGCTTTGGCCTTGATCTGTGCTCTGCTTGATCCTTGCCCGGCATCTGCTTTGAATTCAATCATACAGTGATCGGCGTGAAGGGGGAGATCTCCTCTGCCAGCGAGGTCTTCATCACCGGACCGACCTCTGCCGGATTGTTGGCCAGGACCCACATCAGCTTGACCAAAGCCACCTCGGGAAGCATGTCGCTGCCCTCAATAGCACCGGCATCCAGCATATCTCTTCCCGTATCGTACACCCGGTCGCATATCCTCCCCCGCAGACATTGAGAGGTGATGACAACCGGTATGTCCTCCTCTCTTGCCCTGACAATGCCCTCTATCCAGTCCGAGGAGACGTGACCTAAGCCCGTTCCCTCCAGCACTATTCCCCGGTAGCCCTTCTCGATGTAATAATGGAGGATATCTGGAGAGGATCCCGGAGTATATTTGACCAGAGCGCATTTAGGCTCAAGCCTCTCCTTCAGCTCCAGCTCCACCTCTCCCCGCCGGCGATAGGGGAGGTAAGTCTCGACCTCTCTGCTCAGGTAATCGACCCTGCCCAAAGGATGCTGATTTATGCTCTGGAAAGCATCCCGGCGAGAGGTATGCATCTTTCGAGCCCTTGTCCCGCGATGAATGGTGCAGTAATCGTCACTGGTTGTGCCATGCATGACCACGCAAACCTCAGCGATATCGCTTATGGCGACTGTGGCCGCACAGGTGGCATTCATGGGGGCATCGCTGCTGGGGCGATCAGAGCTTCTCTGAGAGCCGACCAGGACAACAGGAACTGGGGTTTTAAGCATGAATGATAGTGCTGCGGCGGTGTACGTCATGGTGTCTGTGCCATGGGTTATGATCACCCCTTCAGCGCCACTCCTGATCTCCTCCGCCACTGACCGCGCAAGTGAGGTCCAGTACTCTGTGCGCATATTCTCGCTCAGGACCTGGTAGATCACATGGGCCCGATAATTGGCGATCTCCTCCAGCTCAGGGATGGCGGAGATGATCCTTTCGGCAGAGAACTGGCTGCTTACAGCTCCTGTCCGGTAGTCGACCCTGCTGGCTATGGTCCCACCAGTTGAGAGAATGGATACATCAGGCAGTCCAGGCTTTTTTCTTAAGTGATGCTCCAGCAGTGGAGGTTCGATCTCCTGCCCCTTCTCTATGAGCTTGATCTCTCCCTCTTTTGCCCTCAGGCCGATGTTATAGCCGTTCTTGAGCTTTATGACCACACGATCCGCACGAATGGGTGGCATAAGAACTCCCTCATAGGAGACGCCGTTCCTCTCCACCAAGACTCTATCTCCCAGATCCATTTCGTCCTCACCAGAAAGCAAACCTATTTCCCAGACTATTACTTGCTATCTAAAAACGTTGCCCTTGATGGATAGCAGGTGAGAGACGAAGAGACCAGCGGTATCCGAGGACTGGCAGAAGGCATGGCCATGCACAGATGGGATCCCAGTACATATATGAAGAGCTCTTCCCCTCAGAAGAGGTGGGCTGAGGAGCTTATATCCAAGATCCCAATTCAGGGGGATGAGAGGGTGCTCGATATCGGTTGTGGTGATGGTAAGATCACTGCCTGGATATCGCGCCTCGTTCCCAGAGGATCGGTGGTAGGGCTTGATAGCTCCCCGGAGATGATCAGCTTTGCCCGGTCCCAATTCCCGGCAGAGGAGTGGCCCAACCTCAATTTCCAGCAGGGAGATGCCCGGGATCTGCCATACAACAATCAGTTCGACCTCGTCCTCTCATTTGCTGCTCTGCACTGGATCCTTGACCATGGACCGGTGTTGGCAGGGATCAGGCGGAGCCTGAGGGGAGGCGGGCGGGTTTATATGCAGTTTGGGGGGAGGGGCAATGCTGCCACTATTCTGGACATCGCCGGGGGGATGATCCAGGAGGAGAGGTGGTCTGTTTACTTCGAAGGATTTCGATTTCCTTACGGCTTTTACGGAGCGGAGGAGTACCGGAGCTGGCTGGATGCTTCCGGCCTGAGAGCAGTCCGGGTGGAGCTATTGCCGAAGGATATGCTCCAGAGGGGCAGAGAGGGGCTGGCCTCATGGATCAAGAGCACCTGGCTGCCTTATCTGGAACGGGTTCCGGAAAGGCTGAGATCGGATTTCGTCAGTGAGCTGGTCGAGAGATACATCCAGTTTCATCCTCCGGATGAGAAGGGAGATATCCATGTGGGGATGGTGAGGCTGGAGGTGGAGGCCTGGAAGGGGATGGAGGCGGGGGCGGAAAGCTCCGATCAAGCTTAATAGCTAAGCGATGAATGGACTGCCGGGAGATAGGATGATCAGCTTTATCACCAGCAATAAGGGAAAGTATGTGGAGGCCCGGGCCATCATCGATGACCTGGTGCAAAGGGACCTGGGCTACACTGAGATTCAGGCGGAGACTCTGGAAGAGGTGGCAGTCTATGGCATGAAAGAGATCATGGCCAGGATTGATGGGCCAGCAATGCTGGAGGATGCAGGCCTTTTCGTTACAGCGCTGGGCGGCTTTCCCGGGGTGTACTCCGCCTATGTTCAGAAGACCATTGGCAATGCAGGAATGCTTCGACTGATGGAGGGCATCTCTGATCGTAGGGCTTCTTTCATGTCAGTGGTCGCATATGTCGAGCCCGGGCTTGAGATCCAGATGTTTCGAGGGATGGTGGAGGGGCAGATCGGCTATGAGGCACGGGGAAGCGCTGGATTTGGCTACGATCCCATATTCTATGTCGGGGATAGGAGCCTGGCGGAGATGAATCTGGAGGAGAAGAATCGCATCTCTCACCGCGCAGCCGCTATGCACGCTTTGAAGGAATGGCTGGAGGCCCGCTGATCCTTCAGCTCAGGCTCTCTGGGCAGAGGCAGTTGCATATCTGAACAACGAAATAGACTTCATTCAGATAGAATCACCCTCGCCTCTTCTTTTCCAGAGCGCAACGGGGCAGCATGCTCGCATCTATGCTTTTGATATGGGGTGCCTGGACGGCAGAGATATAGACTCGGCGCTCACCCACAGTTACTAAAAGATCAGTGGGTTTGGGCTGGCTGGTCTTCACAGAGAAGATGAGAGGGCCCTCGCAGGTGGTGGCTATGCGCATGTCTGTTGAACGGGCACGGATGTACTCCTCCATCTCCGGAGCGATCTTGATTGAGATTGATGTGGCAGCCATTGCAAGAGGATGATTATGGGCGTAGAAATAGCTTCTCTTCGAAATGGGTTTATAGCCTGGGAATGATAGCCCTGGATGTGAGAAGAAGAAAAAATAGCCACAGGTCCAGAGATCTTGCCCTCCAGCGCATGGAAAGGCTCTTTCTCCTGGCGGAAGAAGAGCACAGGAGCCATCCAGAGAGGAGCAGGAGATATGTGGAGATCGCCCGGAGGATCAGCACCCGCACCAGGGTTCGAATGCCATTCACTCTTAAAAAGCTCTATTGCCGGCATTGCGGGAGCTATTTGTCCCCGGAGGGCTCCCGGGTAAGGCTGCGTGACGGCGTCCTGATAACCACCTGCATCCATTGCCAGGGAAAGATGAGGAGGCCTTACAAACCGAGAAGAGATCAGGAGAATGAGAGGGCAGAAGAATGAGAGGGCAGAAGAATGAGAGGGCAGAAGAATGAGAGGGCAGGAGAAGAGAGGATAGGAGAAGAGAGGGTAGGAGAAGAGAGGGTAGGAGAAGAGAGGGTAGGAGAAGAGAGGGTAGGAGAAGAGAGGGTAGGAGAAGAGAGGGTAGGAGAAGAGAGGGTCTTAAAGAATGAAAATTTATGAAGAAGAAAAAAATGATCCTAATCCTCATTAAAGCCAATATATTGCATCATGCGCTCCTTTTCATTGCCCAGAAGCTCTTTTTCCCGATCCAGTATCTCTCTTATCAGCTCGATCACCGGCCTGGTTCCATCCCAGTTCCGGGATATGATATTGGATGATCCTGATTCCTCCATCACCTCATTGGCGACGAAGGCACAAAGGTAGATATCATCGATATAACCCACAGGACCGAATCTATCCTCGGGAATTATGTCCTCAGGGAGAATGAAGTAAGCAATAGCGGCAATAATCCGGGGGGATATGGACCTGGGAAGATCCTTGTCGTCAAGCAGCCGGGTCATCAATCTATAAAAAGCCGGGGCCTGATGAATTAGATCGGAAAATTCCCCTTCATAATCGGATATATCATTTTCCAGCATTACATCAAATCTCTTCAAACCAAGAACCTCCACTCCTCTGCCCATATGCATAGACTACAAAGCCCAAAGCTGAGCTATGTGGTGCTATGGAGAGGGAATTAATTAACTTTTGGGGAGGGGGAATTAATTAACCTTTGGGGAGGCATTACTTGACGTCTGGGATGAGGGAATTGCTCGACACTTGGGAGAAGGATTTTATTGGCTTTTGGCATAGAGATATCTACCTCCTAATTGCACAAGTGGCCTTTATGAAGCTTGCAATCGGATTGATAGCCATCCTGGCGGCGTTATGCATCCCGCCGGGAGCGGGAGAGAATGCAGCAGGAGATAATGCAGAGTACTGGTCGAGCCTGGGAGACCGGCAATTTCTAAACGGCAGCATTCAAGAGGCGGCTGAAAGCTACGATGAGGCTCTGAGGCTGGATCCGGCCAATGTCTATCTCTGGGTCAACAAGGGAAAGGCGCTGGCCAATATGGGAAGATTCCAGGATGCCATCGCCTGTTTTGATCAGGCTTCTGCCATCAACTCCTCTTATGTTGAGCCTCTCTTTCTGAAGGGGATAGCCCTCTCCCAGGGATTGAAGAGGGACGATGAGGCCATAGCCGTCTTCGATCAGGCTCTGCAGTTGGATCCATCCAATTTCGATGCCTGGCTGGGAAAAGGCATGGCCTTGGCCAATAAAGGCGATTACTATGGATCTTTAGCCTGCCTTAAGACAGCCTCCAGGATCGATCCATTGCAGCCTTCCGGCTGGAACAATGAGGGCGTGATCCTGTTGAAGATGGGAAGGTACCAGGAGGCCTTGGACTGCTTCGATAAAGCCCTTCTTCTGGATCCCAATTATGAGCAGGCCCAGAGGAACAGAGATGACACCCTTCAGGATATGGACCGCATCATCTTCCTGGGCAGCAGATAGAGCGCAGCTATCGCTCTCCAGGCCGAAGCAACAACTTGAAATGCCAGTACGGCAACCATCGACGTGGTGATCGATAAATGTGGACAAGAGGGATCTGTCTGATTATCGCAGCCATGACGGCAACAATTGCCCTGCCGGGCATCCAGGGGGAGATACCTTTGGCCTATACCCCAGCGGCGATAAATAGCGGGCAGAGCGACGTTCTCACCATCAAGAATTATGATACCGGTGCTGCGATGACTGAATCGTACACTGGTATTGAGCATCTGAGCAGGAATACTCAGGTCCGGACGGGAGCATATGCGAATGCCTCTGATGCTGCCCATTTTGCAGCATCCTCCAGGGGAGGCCTGGAGGCCAGCATCAGCTCCAATGTCATAGGCAATGCCCATATCGCCTGGCAGTCTGTTGATCCAGCCACTAACGCCAAAGGCCGCCATCCTCTCATCGGCCGCAGTGTTGAGGATCTGACGGGGGTATTCTCCATCGAGAAGTTCATCCAGCTTTGGTCAGATAGCCAGCCCGGCGAGATCAGCGTGGACTGGCTGCCCTGCTCCTGATGCACCTGAATTTCTTCTCCCGTGCTATAGGTTCAATCTCGGATTCATATTGATCTCCACCACCAGATCGTTGTAATCGGTGTCCTTCAGCCCGTAGAGATCCTCCCAGCGAAGCTGACATCTATTCGACCCGAGCTTCAGCTTGATGACATGCGATTTCCCATCCTCATTCAGGCCGCTGTCGGTGTAAAAGCAGTTGCCATCCTGGGTCTGGAGGGCAAAGACCAGCCTGGTTCCTGCTGGATAGTCGCCTACATCAAAGCTCTTGCCCACGTTCTCCTGGACGGAGTCGAAGATCAGCTTCTTCTCAGGCTGATAGAGCCAGAATTGATTGTGAAGGGGAGTGTTCTTGCTGATCATCCTGGCCACCACATGGCTATCCTTCTCCAAAATCACATCCTCGCGAATGATGGGGGCCACAACTATCTCCACAGCAAGATCCCTGTAGCTCTTGAGGCGCATCCCATAGGACTTCTCCCAGCGCAGCTCCCACCTGTTATATCCAGTGGGAAGCTTTCGTACATGGCTCAAGAAGTCAGGGTTCTTCACCTGGTCGGTGTAGAAGGTGTATCCCTCCAGGGTCTTGAAGGCAAATGTGAGCCTGGCTCCTTCCTGATGCTTTCCCAGATCTACTGCCTTTCCTATAGGGGCATCCAAGGTGAAGATCAACCGCTCCTCAGGAGAGCTGAGCCTGAACTCCTCTTTGGTGGGGGCATGCCTCCGTTTGAGGGTGGCAAAGACCCTTCCCTCCTTGGGCATCACCAGATCCTCAGTGGTGGCATTGAAGATCTCAATCTCCATGCTCACATCGTTGTAGTCCTTCTCTCCCAGGCCGTAGAGGTCCTCCCAATCCATCTGCCATTTGTAGGTTCCCTTGCTGGTCTTATTGACGTGGTCACAGGCATCATCGTTCAAGAGCTGGTCGCTGTAGAAGACATGCCCCTCTGAGGTCTTAAGGGCAAATGTCAGCCTGGCCCCAGCGGGAAAGACGCCCAGATCAAAGATCGCCCCCACCTCGCAGTCCGCCGTCCGGAAGATCAACCTCTCCTCAGGGCGGTACAGCCATATCTCATTGTCCAGAGGGGTGTTCTTGCCGATAAAGCGCACAATCACCCTTCCCGACTTCGGCATGACCAGATCATCGTCTGCTGTAAACTGGACGCCATAAAAAGCGAACTGTCTGCCTATCCCACATTCCCCGTAGGCGATCTTGAACCAGCCGCCCTCTCCCCAACCCCTTCCCCAGCTATTCTTGCAGATCCAGCAGCCTCTGGCATCATCGTAGCCCACTATGCAGACTGCGTGGTCGCCCACGTATCCGCCGTATGCATTCTGGTAGACGCCTTTCTCATAATAGAAGAAGTCCTCATAGACGCTCATCCCACCAATGAGGGGGCCACGCTGGCTGAGCCATTCCTTGACCTGGTTGCTGTTGGTTATGGTCCTCCAGTTCTCTATCTTGACCACCCTCTTGCCTCGGTCCGGGCAACTTCCTGTGCTGTTCCCCTGATATGGATTGCAATCCTCATCTGGAATCCCGCTGGACTGGGCATATCTCAGGGCAGGGATGAAGGTCCAGCCCCGCCCGCAGCAATCGCCGCAGCCCCTGAAGAAGAGATCGGCCTCAGAGAGGTCTGGATCGAGGGCGGGATCTCTCTTGAAGATCTCTAAATTGGCCTCGATGGCGGCCACTGTGGCAAAGGCAACACAGGAGCCGCACTGTTTCTGATCCTTCACCGGTGTCGTCCAGTCGTTTCCGGATACATCTCTCCAGTCCCACTGAGTGGGATAAATGGAGATCGTCCCCGCTTTTCCGGCGAGCAAGCGATCCCTTTCTGTCATCTCCTGGATCATTGCTTTCTCTTCTTCTGGAACCACCAGCCCCAGATAGTTGGCCTTATCCTCTAAAGACAGCTCAGAAATGCTGGTCTTGCCCGCCGTCCAGGTCAGGTTCATTCCTTTGATCCTGCTTCGAATCTCTCTTATCACATCAGTTCCCAAGCTCCATAACCCCCTTGGTATATTGAGGTAATACAGATATAAACTTATGTTTTTTTTAAATATTCTTATAGTTAATGTTTGTGGATAACCGGGATTTTAGCGAGGAAGATGTGGCATATATATCCAATACCAAAAAAGTATACTCAATCTGATATATCGTATTTTATCGTAAACTATAAAATAAACTCAAGGAAGAAAGTTATTAATATCCCTCCACCTTAACCTATCCCGGGATCTGTCTCGGGAGGGGTCAGTCTCCATGGAGATCGTGGTGAAGAGATCTGCGCGAAGGAAGAAGACCATTCAGGCCCGGATGGTGGGAGGGAAGATGGAGGTCTTAGCTCCAGCCTCTATCTCAGATGCCGCCCTTCGGGTTCACATCGAAAAGCTTCAGATCAGGCTAGAGAAGAGGGTCTATCCCAAGGACGATCTGCATTTGAGCCAGAGGGCAGAGGCCCTGAACAAGAGATATTTTCAAGGGAGCCTCTCTTGGAAGAGCATTCGGTACTCCTCCCGCCAAGAGCACAGGCGTGGATCGTGCAACTGCGCCGCCCGGAGCATTCTCATAAGCTCCCGTCTGGCCAGCCTTCCCCAGTGGGTGGAGGACTATGTCATTATGCATGAGCTGGCTCATCTCATCGAGCCCAATCATGGCAAGAGGTTCAAGGCTCTGGTGAACAGATATCCTCTGGCGGAGAGGGCGATTGGATTCCTGATGGCGTCCGAGACACTGGAGGCCAGGGGAGGCTAAAGGCCGGGCCCTGTGGGCAGGCACTTATTCACCTCTTCACTTCTCCACCCCCTCACTTCCCTACCTCCTCGCTTTCTATCTTCTCGCCTCTGCTCGCTCAAGTAACTGCACAGCAGGCAGATGGAGTCCTGGGGGCCGATCTGCTCGAACCTCTCGCAGGGGGTCTCCTTATAGCAGGGCAGACTGTGGATGGTGCAGGTCGCGATATCTCCCTCCTCCTTGGCTTCAAATACAAGATGAGGACAGATCTGCCCGGCAGGCTTCGAGATCATGGCCTCGGGATCACTCCTATCCAGGCTTCCATCGGGCAGAATTGACCGGGGATTGACCACCAAGATGTCCAGATGAATGCAGCACTGGCCACAGCGTTTGCATATCATGATACTAATCCTATCATCAATAGTAATAGACTTAAGGCTCCAGTGACAATAGGCCAATTGAGGAGGCTATTGGGCATGAAGATATTGGTTGCTTTGGCAGATGGCTTCGAGGAGATCGAGGCCATGAACGTCATCGATATCCTGAGAAGGGCGGGTATAGAGGTGGTGACTGCAGGCCTGAAGGAGGGGATGGTGGAGGGCGCTCACGGGGTTCGGGTGCTGCCTGATACCACCTTGGACAGGATCGACCAGCAGGATCTTGATGGCCTGGTTCTTCCCGGGGGAGCGCCCGGCTTCATCAACCTGGGAAAGGATGAGAGGATTCTGAGGATGGCGCGGGAGATGAATCAGGCGAACAAGTATGTGGCGGCGATTTGTGCTGCGCCATCGGTTCTCATCAAGGCGGGCGTCCTACAGGGCAGGAGGGCCACTGTCCACCCCTCGGGGGAGGAGGAGGTGAAGTCCTGTGCTCAGTTCTCCAGTGATCGGGTGGTGGTGGATGGAAATATCATAACCAGCCGCGCTCCGGGAACGGCGATGGAGTTCGCCTTGAAGCTGGTGGAGGTGTTCCTCGGTAAGAGTAAGATGGAGCAGATCAAGGCGGAGGTCCTGGCGATAAGCAAAGAGGATTGAGAAAGGCGTCATCTGATTAGGAGGGAAGGCAGCGCCCAGGTTCGCATTGCTGCACCCCCGGCCCGCAGATATCTCTCTCTCTTTTTCTTTTTTTAGAAGGCAGGCGAGGGAATCGCACTCGAAAGATGAAAACCAGATGGAGTCAATGAGCAGGTTTATATGGGCAGTGAAGGCGGATGTGCCTTGCAGCTGCCGCTCGCCACAAAACCCGCCAAGAATATCGAGTGGATTCCTTCCACTGGTTTCGATCTAACAATAACTATTTAAAGTAATAATGCGATACACACGCTTTGATAATGGGGAAAGTATGATTGCAAGCAACAAATATCCCATCTTTCCGAAAAAGGTGACTCGCTGGAGGTTAGCGGAGGATTTGGAGGCTTGCAGGTGGCTTTATAATCGGCTTCTCCAAGAGCTGAATGAAGCAAGAGATAGAGGAATCAAGCACAAGGTCCGCTATGCCCAGAACATGACTCCTTCTTTGAGGCTCATGGATCCAAAGCATCGCAGCATTCGTAATGCATCAGGGTCAAAATTCATATTCATGCCTCAGAACAAGGCTCAAAATTCTGATCGAAGATTGATAAAAGCAGATCCAAAAGATGCCATTCAAAGGTGCTCTGCTTGTGGAGGCATCGAAGAAAAAGATCTATCGGCACGATCACATGAGCGCCCTTATTGCGGACTCTTCTGTGATCGAGACTATAATGCCTCCATGAACTTGCTCACTGCAGGGATGGAGCAGCCCGCAGTGCTCATAGGACCAAAACTGCTAAGTCACTTATCGGTGATGCAGGTCTCGGGGATGAAGTGGAAAGCCGCGCCCTTCAGGACGTGGTAGTTCGCATATGAATTGATGTTCGCATATGAATTGATTTTATGATTTTATGTATTATCATTCTGGATAAGAATTGATCGAGGAGAGAAGAGCAATGAGCAGAAGGGGGATAATTCTAATGCTGCTGGCGATGGCCCTCGCCGGCAGCGGGCAATGTACAGCAATCGAGATTGCAGCCTCCCAGGATGTCTATGTCAGCCTGGGAACAGGAAATGAGACAGTACACCGCCAGAGCGATACTCTGCTCTGTGCCATCACTGTGCCGGATGCAAACAATACCACACTGAACAGCTATCCAGGGGTCCCAGTGATTCAATTCAACCTCTCAGGGATAAACATCACCGGTGATGATGTGGCCATTTTAGTGCTCAAAGCAGCCTCGGTTCGCCAGATGGATCGATCGAGCATCGTGGCTTTGGTGGCCATCGGCTCAGACTGGGATGAGCAGTCGGACCTCACCACCTTTCTGGTGAACATCCTGCCTGCCAGGAATCTGATAGCGAAAAACGATCTCACTCTAATCAGCACCAATAGCGATGGCGATAGCATCTACGCTTTTGACGTCTCTCAAAAGCTCATCCAGGCCAAGGGAAAAGGGGATAAGGTATCTTTCCTGCTGGAGGCCATCGGCAATAACACAACAGAGATCGACTTCCTCTCCCGGGAGAGCGGCCAGGGGCCCTATCTGATCATCCTGCCCTATCCCGGACAGCCCCTCTCCGAGCAGGCCGATCATGTAGTGCAGGCCGATCATGCAGCACAGGCCGATCGGGTGGATCCAATCCTGGCCTCTGAGGCGGCTGCAAAGCCTTCCGTTTAGATGTTGCAAATTGAGGCCCTTTCCAGGTGTCGATGGCCATCTGGATATTCAAATTTTTATTTTTAGTTTCATAATATTCTTTGATTAATCCCTCACAAGGCAGCTTCCAAAAAGCAAAAATAGCCATAGGCGCCAGATTACCTTGATGGACCTCTTCTCTCATGCATTGCTTCCCTATCTCCTGGGGCGCTTCCTGAGGCTCCGAAGGGAGCATCTGGCCGCCCTGGTACTGGGGGGAGTTGCACCCGATCTGGATGCCCTGATAGTCTGGATCAACCAGATCTATCCCACCTCCCATCTCCTGGTGCACCGGGGCTTCACCCATACCTTCTTCTTCGGCTTCTTCTTGGTAGCCATCCTGCTCTTTCTGGCCTCTCGTGATCCGGTCAAAGCCAGGACCAGGGGGCTGATCACAGAAGAGCTGCAGTTCTCGCCCTTGACCCTAGCCTATGCTTATGCTGGTCTCATCAGCCATCTCTTCCTGGACTTTCTCACCTCGGGAGGGGTTCCCCTCTTCTATCCACTGACTGCTGCCAGGTACTCAGCAGAGATCTTCAGCCCGATAGAGGTGGCAATAATGATCGCCGCCCTTCTGTTCATGGCAAAGCTCTTCCGTGACCGGCCAGAGATGAAGATCGATAAAAAGGTGTCCGCTGCCTTTCTCATAATTCTATTGCTCGTAAGCGGAATAAGACTGGAGGGCAAAGAGGCGGCCAATGGCTTTCATGATGAGAGCTTCGAGGTCTATCCGGACTCAAATCTCTTCCAGTGGACCATCCTGAAAAACGACAGTGATAACAACCGGTTCCTTATCTCCAAGTTCAACCTCTTCGCCGGACTGCTGCCGGATAACAGATCTTATCCTCAGCAGAACATCATCCCCCATAAGAAGGGATTCGAGAGCGCCCTCGATAGTGCTGAGAGCCTCCCCCAGGTCAAGCTCTTCCGGTGGAAATCCAGGGCAGTAGCCATCAATGCCTCGAAGAGTGAAGGGCATTGGATTATTGAGTACTACGATCCCGTGATCATGGCTCAGTATGGCAGCTGGGGCCCGCTGAATGCCGCCGCCAGAGGCTTTGGATCCATCCGGGTCAGGGCAGATGAGAATGGGGCAGAGGTCATCTGAAGAGGAGAGGCTCCATGCAGTCTTCCGTGGACGGGCTTATACCTATCCAGCACACTGACGCCTGCATACGAGTAACCTGATAATCCGCCTCATTCTGTGGCGGAAGAATTGATATACCCTGAAATCCTCTCTCATGCCACATCGTAGCATTAGCATACATCATCTGAGAGATAATCGAATTCATCAGGGTATGAAAATGAATTACTGGCAACCTAAATTGGAGCTAATGAAAAGAGATGAGCTGGAAGAGCTGCAACTCCGAAGACTCAAGAGCATCGCTGAGAAGGTCTACAGGCATGTTCCTTTTTATCACAACAGATTCAAAGAGGCTGGAGTGGACCCAGAGGACATAAAGAGCCTCAGCGATATAACAAAACTCCCCACCACTCGCAAGCAGAACCTCAGGGAGAACTATCCCTTTGGCCTCTTCGCCGTCCCCCTGGATGAGGTCGTACGGGTGCATGCCTCCTCTGGCACGACAGGAAAGCCCACTGTGGTTGGCTATACCGCTAAGGATATCGAAAACTGGTCGGACCTCATGGCCAGGGACTTTGTGATGGTCGGGGTCAGAAAGGGTGACATATTTCAGAATGCCGTAAACTACGGATTTTTCACCGGCGGGCTTGGAGTTCACTATGGCATCGAGCGCATGGGTGCCATGGCCGTCCCCTCTGGAGTGGGAAATACTGAACGGCAGTTGGAGATCATGATGGACTTTGGGGTGACAGTTCTGCACTGCACCCCTTCCTATGCCCTCTACCTGGCAGAGACCGTCAAGGCCAATGGGATAGCGGATAAGCTCAAGCTGAGGATCGGCTGCTTTGGAGCTGAACCATGGTCAGATGAGGCAAGACGGGATCTGGAGGAGGCCCTGAACATCAAGGCCTATGACTCCTACGGCCTCTCTGAGATGACCGGGCCTGGGGTGGCATTCGAGTGCCAGGAGCAGAACGGCCTGCATATCTGGGAGGATCATTTCTTGGTTGAGATCCTGGATGAGAATGATCAGCCCTGCGCCCCTGGAGAGCCCGGAGAGCTGGTGATAACCTCGCTGACCAAGGAGGCCATGCCCCTGATAAGGTACCATACAGGCGACGTTACCTATCTCATGGATGAGAGGTGCTCTTGCGGGCGCACCAGCAGAAAGCTGCATCGATTCCTGGGCAGGGCAGATGATATGCTGATCGTGCGGGGAATCAACGTCTTCCCCAGCCAGATAGAGGATGTGCTGATGAGCATTCCAGAGATCGGCAACTACTTCCAGGTGGTCGTGGACAGAAAGAAGCACGGTCTGGATGAGATCAGCATTCAGGTGGAATTGAAGGATGAGGCCTTCACCGGCGAGCTGGCTGACCTTGCCCGGATCCAGAGGATCACCGAGGATAAGCTGAAATCGGTCTTGAATGTGCGCAGCAAGATAGAGCTGGTGGAGAAGGGGTCAATCCCCAGAACAGCAGGGAAATCGAGGAAGGTTGTAGACCTGAGAGATGTCTATGCCAAGGATGAGAGATCGATGAAGAGGGGATGAAGAGGGGATCAGGATATAAGCTATAACCCCTTCTTCTTGCCCTCCCCTTCAATTTATTTATTAGTTCAAATTTATCTCATAGAAGGGAAAGGTTATATAGTCTATAATGCTTAATAATTACATACATTGCCTATCATATCAGTGATGTAATTGGCATGGCTGGATCCTCGGTTTCGGCATCTGGCTGCGGGAGAAGGAAGAGATGATTGAGCTTGTAAAGAAGGGGAAATATGATCCGAAGGCCGCCCAAAGAGTGTATTTTGAGCATACCTGCGGCGCTGAAGATCAAAGAGACTGCATCATGATGAAGCATATCATCATGGCTGAGCTTCGCAAGTCGAATGTGCCCCTTTGGGTCTCAGAGGAGTTGGAGAAGAAATTCGAGTGCCTGGGCTGCTGGAATGCTCTGAGGAGAAGGGCTGGAAGAAATTGAGCCTCTTTTAGCTGCACAAAAAAAAGAACCCAGCTCACCCCCAGAACCTCTTTGTCCGAGCATACTCCTTCTCCGCTTTGAGAATATCCCTGTAGAACTCGATCTCATCTTTCTGCAGCTTTCCCACCACCCTTGCCGCCGTCTCAGGCCCCAGACCACGGCTGGCCAGGGCAATGGCAGCAGTCTTTCCATAGCTCAAGACCAGGTTTGCATTGCGAAAGACCCTCTTGGTCCTGCGCTTCTCCTCTGAGGTCTTCTTTTCCAGCTTTCGGACCACTTTGATCTCCTCCTCCTCCCAGGGCTTGAGGGCAGCCACCATCCTGGAGCCGCAGAGAGGGCACTCCGGCCGGTCAGGCACCCTCTCCACCTGGCGCATGGACTTCCACTTCTTGCAGTTCACGCAAAATAGCAACACCCGGTCGCTCATAATCCTGTTCTTGAGGAGCTTGATCACTGCTGCATCTGCATTCTCCGGCGAGGTGACATCCCTTCCACCCCCCCGGCCGCTGGTGCCTATGGGCGAGAGGCTGCTGGTGGCGATGGCGATTGTGCCCTCCCGGATTCTCTTCAGAACCATCCTGGTCCGCTCAATATCCAGGCGATCGTGATAGATCTCCCGCAATGCCTCTCGATACATGGGAGTGCCCTCAAACACTGTCAGCAACCTGGCCATGCTCACCCTCTGATAGTCCACATCCCTGGATAGTGCTCCGAACTTGCGGGCCACATGGACCATCTTCCAGCGAAGGAGGGTGGTATTCTTGAGGGTCATCTCCAAGATGGGCTCCACATACTCTGGTTCAAGATCCTCTATCAGCTTCTCGATCTCCTCCGCCAGCATCGCTTTGGGAACAGTCAGCTCTATTCTGTAGGGATCGATCTGCAGCTCCACACTGCTCCCAAACCGGGCGGACAGGATTGAGGTGATAATTCTGCCCAGAGTATCATTCGTCTTGTGACCGAAGCAGCAGTTGATGACCGCTCCATCCCCTCCACTCTCCACCACCACCAGTGACTCATCTGGGACAGGATGATGCTTCTCCCTCTGCCTCATTATGAGATCGACAAGCTCTCCTGCCGCCTCTCTGTCCACTGGATAGCAGCTCTGCAGCCCCTCCTCTGCATCTGCTCCTCCCCTGCCCGACTCCAGGATCTCACTGATCTCTCTTCTGATCCGTCCCACCTCACAGGCCACCTCAAAGGGGACGGGGATCTCCTCCCCTGACCAGCTGGGGATCTCTCCGCTGCGCTGAATGGGGACCACCTTGATCTCCTCATCGGCGATCTCGGTTATCTCCCAGATCTCTCCCTTGGTAACGAAAGTGGCCCCCGGCTGAGCGAAACCGACCACAAAGGCCTCGTCCAGAGTGCCCACTGATCTGCGCCCCACTATATCGTAGACATTATACCTCTTCTCATCCGGGATCATAGAGAGGTTCTCGAAATAGTACTCCCGTGCCTTGCGCGTCCTCTGCAGGATGCTGCCGTCACGCCTGACCAGTCTGTGCTCCTCCATCTGGGAGACCACCCCCTCCAGCTCCTCTGCTCTCAGCTTCCGGAAGGGATAGGCTCTGGCGACTATCTGATGGACCTTCTCCTGGCTTATGTCGCCAGAATCGATCTCCAGCCCCACAATTTGATTGGCCAGAACGTCAGCCGGCCTCTCATGGATCTTTATCTCCTCCAGCTCTTGGGCGGCCGCCCTTCTGGCGATGGCACAGGCCTCAGCCACATCATCGGCACAGGTGGCGATTATGCTTCCTGAGGAGACAAGGCCTATCTTATGACCGGCCCGGCCCACCCTCTGCAGCAGCCGGGATACCTCCCGGGGAGAGCTGTACTGGATGACATGATCCACGTCCCCAATATCGATTCCAAGCTCCATAGAGGAGGTGCAGATGAGCCCTTCCAGCTTCCCGTCCTTGAAGGCCTCCTCAGCCTCCACCCTGGCTTCCATTGAAAGGCTGCCATGATGAACGCCAATGGGCTCTCCAAGCTGTCTGAACCTCGAGCCTAAGACCTCAGCCGCCTGTCTGGTGTTGACGAAGATGAGGCATTTCTTATCCCTTACCATATCCCTGATCCAGCGGATCTGAGCCGCCAGACGGGGCTCACACTCCAGGGTGCTGGCCAGGGAGAAATCCCCTCCCCTGGGCTGGGGGCTGACCACCTGATAGTCGCTTGCCCGTTCCACATCGGCAGAGATGATCTTATAGCTCCTGCTGGTTCCCACGAGAAGGCGGGCCACAGCCTCCGGGGATCCGACAGTAGCAGAGAGACCTATGCGCTGAAAATCTCCCGCCAGCTCCCCCAGCCTTTCCAGGAGGACGGAGAGCTGAGAGCCGCGTTTTGAGGAGGCCAGCTCATGGACCTCGTCTACAACTACCGTTTTGACAGTGGAAAGGTTCTGGCGCAGCCTCTTTCCGGTGAGCATGACCTGCAGAGTCTCAGGGGTGGTGATCAAGAGCTCTGGCGGCCTCAGTGATTGCTTCCTCCTGTCGCTCTGGCTGGTATCGCCATGGCGAACAGCAACTGAGATCCCAAGCCTCTCCCCCCAGTCATCAAAGCGGCGAAGCATATCCCTGTTAAGGGCGCGCAGAGGGGTGATATAGACTGCTTTGGTTCCTTTTATCCTGGAATCCGCCTCTATGCTTGCTTTTCTCTCCTTCCGGCCGTCTCTTGAAGCATTTTGGGTTTGGGGAGCAGTGATGCTCCCCTCCTCATTGGAGAGGATCTGGTGAAAGATGGGCAGGCTTGCTGCCTCTGTCTTGCCTGTGCCGGTGGGAGCGATGAGAAGAACATTCTCTCCTGCTAGAATGGCTGGTATTGCCTTCTCCTGGGGGGGCGTTGGCTCAAGGATATCCTGCTCCTGCAATATCTCCTTTATCCGATGATGAAGCCGATCGAATGCGCTCACAATCCATATCTAAAGGAGATGGATATGAAAACCTTGCGGCGAGCGCAGAAAAAAAGTTGTTCTGTGCATCCTGTTCAAACTCGGCATATCCAGCTGACAGGAGGCGTTCATGGCTATCCTGCTCGAAATAGGCCACAATCTCTTCCAGGCGGATCGAGAGAGAATATTCCTTTATGTGCCAATCCTTTCCTTTTCTCTCTGTCTCACGAATCTGGATCCAGCCATTCTGCCAGAAGGGATACAGTAAATCAATTCCATTATTATTGGTTCGATTGGATTTGATGTTAGAGCTATTGTTGAGCCCGATATCAGACCCGTTATTGAGCCTGATATCAGATCCGTTATTGAGCCCGATGTCAGATCCGATATTGAGCCCGATATCAGATCCGTTATTGAGCCCGATATCAGATCCGTTATTGAGCCCGATATCAGATCCGATATTGAGCCCAATATTCGACCCGATATTGGGCTCGATATGCAGCCACTCATATCCATTATTTTTTATCTCCGCCAGACTGTCAATCATCCGTACCATATTCTTAAGTTCACCAATTTTTTGTAAGCATTCAATGAACTCCATGAATCTACTATCCAGTACTTTTGCTCTCCCTCTCATTTTTCGATCCCCTTTTATTGCTGATCTGTCCAGACCTCTATAAATAATTTTTTAAAATGTATGGGGGGGAAGCCAGCACTGCCATCTTCATCTTGTTCAGCTCCTATATCCTGTGCAGACCTGCGGGCTTCGTTCAGGTCCTGTATCCTATGCTGACCCGCCCGGCGCTGCTCATCTCCAGAACGCTGCTTTTATTCGCGCTGTCCTGGCCTCCGGCTGCCTCCCGGGCCCCACTCATAATCTCTTTGTATCTCAACATATTCCCAACTGAGCCCTGGGGGATGGGATCCTTCCACCAGGCAGAGGAGTCGAACTCATTGCTGTTATCTTCAGCAAGATAGGCATGACCTTCATCCACCAGTCTCCTGTTCACCGGTGGCCATATTGGGCGGTACCGGGAATCCATGAGGTAGATGACGCAGACCAACTGGCCCCATTCATTGCGCCCCTCGTTGCTGCTGTCATCGATATCGATATAAACGGTCTGGTTCTTCAGCAACAACTCAGCAGCCTTTTGGGCTGCCTTTCCCTCCGCAGTCACTGTTGAGGGGGCGAGGATGTCTGCCAGCCTGATGCTGTCCACGCCTCTAGTCCTGGGATCACTGATCTGCATCTCAATTCCCAACGAGTCAGCGCTGATCACGCTCACTACTCGCCCCACTGCCTCATCGGGAACGGCCTGTGCACCGGGATTGAGCCCCCCTAAGATCACCAGTATCATGATCGAAAGCATTATCGATCTCATACTCATTGCTGCCTCGAAAGGATTTCAGATCGTGTTTTAATTGTAGTGAGAATGATCTGCATCTCTCTATAAGATTATTGCCATCCTCTGATCGATCTGTTGGCATACAACCCCCTCGATAAGATATAAAAAGGCAGATCAGCTCTAAAGATCCCAGCTTTGTGCTCTTCCTGGCCAGCCACAGGATAGAGGACAGAAGGCATATTGGGATTTCTCCGATGCTGTTATCACTCCTTCATCCTCAGCCCTCTTAGCATACGACTCGAACCATCACAGGTATAAAGGAGAAATCCTCTTCCCCACAGCATAAGACGATATAAGGGAAAGGATGATTCAGGAGCAATAAAATCCAGGAGTAATAAGATGACAATCAAGGTAAGCATAGCGACATTTAACCTCATGAGCCTGGATGACCGCCCGGATAGAAACCCAAGCCTTGATGAACGCATACCAATTCTAAGGCCTCAACTCATTCGGTTGAATGCAGATATCCTCTGTCTGCAGGAGATCTGCGCCCAGCATGAGCGTAATGGGAAGGATCGCCTGCGGGCACTGGACCGCCTCCTTGAAGGAACTCCTTATGAGAGCTTCAATAGGGCCTCGACTGTGGACAAGGATGGAAATTACCTCGGCCACCATAATCTGGTCACCCTCAGCCGCTATGATATCATGGAGCAGCATCAGTATCAGCATGAGTATGCCCCCTCACCCAGCTACAAGAAGGTCACCGCCCTGCCCGAGGAGATGGAGGCAAGGGAGATCTCCTGGGAGAGGCCGATTCTTCACGCCAAGGTCAGGCTGCCCAATGGAGCTGTGCTGGATGTGATCAACCTGCATCTCAAATCCCGCCGCCCGACCAATATACAGGGCCATAAGTTGAGCGAGAGGACCTGGAAGACGGCTTTTGGCTGGGCGGAAGGGGTCTTCATATCCAGCATGAAACGCATCGGACAGGCCCTTGAGACCCGCATTCTGATCGACAACCTATTCGATGACAATCGTTGTGCTCTCATAGCCGTATGCGGGGATTTCAATGAGGAGCTTGATGAGGTCTCTATAGAGGCCATCCGGGGTGACGTGGAGAATACGGGGAACATCGACCTGGCCATGAGGGTTATGGTTCCCACAGAGAGGAATATTCCGGAGCCTGCACGATACTCTCTTCTGCATAATGGCAAAGGCAAGATGCTCGATCATATTCTGGTCTCAAGAACGATGCTCGCCTTCTTCAAGGGATCTGAGGTGCACAACGAGCTGCTGCATGATGAATCCATAGTATTCGCTCCCAGGATCTTCTTTCCCGAGTCAGACCATGCCCCGGTGATTGCCCGCTTTGAGCTGCCGGAATCTGATATTAAGTGGTCCACTACAACCAGCATCCTGAAGGGGAAGAGAGGAAGAGAAAAGAGCCATCGTTCAAGATATAAATAAAGGACAATATGAGCAAAAAGAGCTGTGGGATTCTGCCATTCAGGTTTAGAGATGGCCGGCTTGAGGTCATGCTGGTTCATCCTGGGGGACCCTTTTGGGCGGGAAAGGACGATGCCGCCTGGTCCATCTCCAAAGGACTCGCCGAGGGGGGTGAAAGCCTGCTGGAGGCAGCAAAGAGGGAGTTTAGAGAAGAGACGGGCTTTGATATTGAGGGGGAGTTCATAGAGCTGGGAGGGATAAAGCAGCCCAGCGGAAAGGTCATCTTTGCCTGGGCGGTGAAAAAGGATCTGGATGAGATGAAGGCGGTGAGCAATAAGTTCTCCATGGAGTGGCCGAGGAGATCGGGGATGATGCGAGAGTTTCCTGAGATAGATAGAGCTGGTTGGTTTGATATTGCGTCCGCCCGAAAAAAGATCCACAAAGGTCAGCAGGGCTTCATTGATCGGCTGATATCTATCATCTCGATAGGGCGCTTTTGACCTTTGCCACCAGCTCTTCTTTCACTGCGCTCCTGCGATCTCCTCCGCAGACGATGCCCCGCACGCCGATGATATCCGGCTGCAGGCGAGTGAGAGCCGGCAGATGAGAGAATCCGATGCTTCCCGCCAGGGCAACCTCCAGATCGAGGGAGTGGCCCAGCTTTATGAAATCCGCCAAATCCCCTTCATTCATGAAGTCGAATGTCGGCCTGCCATCCTTTATTGCTGTGTCCATCATCACCACATCGGCTCCTGCCTGGAGAGCAGCAGCGGGCAGGAGCATGGGTGATATGCTTCCCGCTCGAGAGTAGTCTGAATAGCCTGATGCTACCACCTTTTTCCCTGGATCGAGCTCTTTGACTGCCCGCACAATGGCATTCAGCATCTCCTCAGCCTGCTCTTGGGTCTTCACCCCCAGGAGGCCCGCTTTGACGTAGTCTGCACCAGAGGAGGCTGCACCCAGAGCGGCCAGGCTTGCCGTCCCCGGCTTGAATTCCAGATCGCCTATGGTCGCGCTCACAGGCACTCTGCCCGCTGCCAGCTCTGCGACTGAGCGGATAACCCAGGGAAAGTTCGCACCCAGGGATCCTTCTTTGGGGTTCTTCACATCCAGGATATCAGCGCCGCCTGCGAGAGCCGCTTGCGCCTCTTCCATGTTCATGGGGCTGACCAATAATCTCATATTCTCTCAATCCCGATAGGGCAAATGTGCAGTGCATCTTCGTCTTCGATATACTTAATGGTGCTGTTGTCCATGCCCTGCGGGGAGAGCGCAGCCGCTATAAGCCTGTTGCTTCCTTCAGCCAGGTCACAGACTCCTCTGACCCCCTGCAGATTCTGGACGAACTCCGGCCGGCACGGGTTTATGTGGCCGACCTGGACCGGATCATGGGCCGGGGAGATAACCTCTCTCTTATCAGTGAGATCTCAATCAGGACGAGGACGATCGCGGATATTGGTGCCTCCAAGCTGAGCGATCTGGCCTCTCTTCCCTCATCTGTTATTCCCGTTCTGGGGACGGAGACGGCCTCGCTTTCCCTGATGGAGGAGCTCTCCGGCCAGAGGAGGATGATCGCCAGCCTGGATATGGCAAACCACAGGGTTCTGTCAAGGGATGAAGCTCTTGCCGATTGCAGCCCATTCGAGGTCCTGGAGGAGCTGAACCATCTCGATCTGGAGGAGATCATAATCCTGGAACTGAACCGGGTTGGAACCTCCGCAGGCCTGGATGAAGCATTCCTGAAAAAGGCGGCAGGGATCAGCAGCCATCCTCTGATCCTGGGAGGGGGGGTTAAGGATGAGGGCGATCTGCTGACTTTAGAGGAGATAGGCTTTGCCGGGGCTCTGGTGGCCACGGCAGTCCATAACGGGAAGATTCCGCTCAAGTGGATACATTGAGAGAGCAGTCGTTCTTTGCCCTCCCCCGTTAGAGGCAATGAGGAAATGAATAAATTTTTGTACTTTGAAACACATATTTAAAAATTAATATCAAACCGTCATTAATATCAGACTATCTAAAATTCTATTGGCTCATCCCAGAAAGAGGCCAGTGGTATCAACGGGAGGATATAAAATGAAATATGAAATAGAGTTAGTGGCAGGGCTAATATTTGGAGCAATTATTCTAGCATCCACAGCCAATTGTATCTCCATTTCAGTATCCAGCGATGGTGGAGGGTTTACAGAGGTCATAGATGCTGGATATGATGACAGAGTCTTCGGCAGGACTGTAATTGGATCGAATAGGCTTTCCAATATCATTGAAGGCGGGGGAAGTCTAAAGGAGACCCATTCAGTATCGAATACAGCAGGAGCTACTGCAGAGGTGGGCGTCAACATCAGCCAGGCGGAGTGGTTCTCATACAGCTATAACCTCTGGCCGGGAGAGGGCTCTTCCTGGAAAGCATCCCAGTACCCCCATGTCGCAGCCAGTGAGGCATTGGAGGTCTCAAATGCCAATTATATCCGGGCTTATGCAGATGCCTTCAACTCAAATGGATACAGCGCAAGTGTGAGCATCGAGCTCTCCGATCCAGCAAAAAAGGCATCATTGGCTGAATATCGCAATCTGGCCATGGCCTCCAAGGACGAAGTATTTGCTTCACAGACGGCGGATAGCGTATTCTCACTGGATGGAGAAATCCAGTTTGATGCACAGGCCGGCCTTCTTCAGATGAAGCCGTTGCCCGCGAGCTTCAGAGAGGATCTATCCACAGCAAGCATGAAGATAGATCGTGGCGCAGCAGAGGGATACTCAGATCTAGCTTCAGCCTCCTCCCAGGGCATGACGGCATCCCAGCACGTGGATAGAGCAATGGGCGAATTGATCCAGACGAGATCGGAGGCTTCGTCCCTGGCTGCCTCTCTCTCTCAAAGCCTCAAGGCAGCGGATTCCAGGATCAACACCAGGATAGAGGGCAACCTGACCGGATATGCTGCTAGTGCTGAGAGTCTGGATGGCGTTGTACAGACGGATAAGAAGGGCCATATCATTGGATCCTTTATCAGCACTGCAGTTGCTGGCAAGGAGAGAAAGAGCAGGACATCCAACTACGGCACTGAGTACGACTTTGTCATGCATGCCAGAAGGAATGCTTCCACGTCTTATGCCAATGGATTCCTGGGCTATTATGTCGGCAATGGCAGACCGATTGATAACGTCAGCCCCACCGGTAATCGCATCCAGGGAGCTGTAGATGCTTCCGAATCAGGCGACACCATCAATATCGCTCCCGGCACCTACTTCGAGAATGTGAAGGTAGATAAATCTCTGGATATCAAAGGCGCGGGTGCTGATAAGACCATTGTGGATGGCAGAACGGACACCAGTGGAAGTTATCAAGATATGTTGCGATCGCCTAAATCGGTCTTCATCGTGGGCAGAGAAGATCCCCAGGTAGATGTCAGCATCTTTGGAGTCACCGTTCAGGGAGGTTCTGGCACCTTCACCGATATCGGCTGGGACGCTGTGCGGAGTGGCGGTGGAATTCTCAATTTCGCCACATTAGAGCTTGATGAAGTTGCCGTTTCAGATAACAATGCTTTGTATGGTGGAGGAATTGCCAATATCGATGGGACATTGAGCCTGAAGAACAACAGTAATATCAACAACAACCTCGCATTACAAGAAGGGGGCGGAATCTTCAATTCAGGCTCTGGAACAGTGAGTCTTTTTGATAACAGTCATATCAGCGACAATATAGCAATCCATCGTGGTGGAGGGATCCTTAACAGCTGGCAGGGGTATGGAAATTGTGCAGTCAACCTGTATGATAACAGCTACATCAGCGGCAATGAAGCATTATATGAGGGCGGCGGGATTTATAACTACGATTATGGGACTGTTAGCCTGAATAATAATAGCCATATCAGTGGCAATGATGCAGTCCACCGTGGTGGAGGAGTTGCCAGTAGCTGGCATGGCTTGCTTAGCTTGAATGATGATAGCTATATCTCAGGCAATGCTGCATATGAAGGAGGAGGAGTCTTCAGCGGCTCATATAGCCAGGTGAACTTGAATAAAAACAGTTATATATCCGGAAATTCTGCACACAGTGGCAGCGGAATTTTCTCACATACTAATAGCACAATAGAATTGAATGATCAAAGCCGCATCAGTGGCAATATAGCAGAGAACGGGGGCGGAGTGTGGAGCTCTGACCACAGCACGGTGAGCCTGAATGACCACAGCTCCATAAGCGGAAACGGGGCTACCTATGGTGGTGGAATCTATAACTATTACGGCAGCACAGTGAGGCTGAGCGGACAGAGCAATGTAGCTGAAAATGTCGCAACCTATGGTGCTGGAGTCTACAATCTCGACAACAGCACAGTGGACCTGCTCGAGAACGGCTGCATTAGCAACAACTCGGCGGTCTGGGGTGGAGGAATCCACAGCAGCTCCTATAGTGCTGTTAATTTGTCTGGCAGCAGCTCTATTAGGGGTAATACAGCATATAAAGGCGGTGGAATGTTGAACATCAACTCCAGCATAGTGAGCCTGAATGATGATAGCCATATCGTCGACAATACAGCATATGAAGGCAGCGGAATCTGGAGTTCAGACCTCAGCGCAGTGAGCTTGAGTGATTACAGCTCTATAAGCGGCAATATAGCAAAGGATCATGGCGGCGGGATCTATAATGGCGATTACAGCACTGTGAACCTGAATGATCACAGCTCTATAAGCGGCAATGAAGCAGCCTGGGGCGGCGGGATCTACAATCGTTATTACAGCATGGTGAGTCTGGATGATCACAGCTCTATAAGCGGCAATGAAGCAGCCAACGGCGGCGGGATCTACAATTACTATTACAGCACGGTGAACCTGAATGATCACAGCTCTATAAGCGGCAATACAGCAAAGGACTATGGCGGCGGGATCTACAATCGCTATTACAGCATGGTGAGTCTGAATGATAACAGCTCTGTCAGCGGCAATACAGCAAAGGACTATGGCGGCGGGATCTATAATGACGATTACGGCGCAGTGAGCCTCCTTGGACAGAGCAATATAGCTCACAACATTGCAGGCTTTGGTGGTGGAATCTATAATTGCGGAGAGAGCTTGAACCTGTTTGATAACGGCCACATATACAACAATACGGCATCAATGGGAGGAGGAATATACAACAGTTGCAAAGTGAACCTGTTTGATAACGGCCACATATACAACAATACGGCATCAACGGGAGGAGGAATATACAACAGTTACATCTTGAAAAGGGCCAAGTGAACCTGTTTGATAACGGCCACATAAACACCAATATAGCATCAATGGGAGGAGGAATCTACAACAGTTACAAAAGCACAGTGAACCTGGTCAGCGGCTCTATAGAGCACAACATAGCCACATCGCCATCACTGTCAGGAGGAGGAATCTACAACCAGGGAATACTTTGGGGCAATCTGGATATAGTACGCAACAACTGGCCAGATCAGATTGCATAATCTCAGTTGACTGGCTTTCTGTATTACAGTTGCTGCCTCAAAATGGGAAGTCTCTCTTCCCAACTTTTAACTGGTAGGATCGGAAAGGACGAAGCGAGAAGTCCACATCCTTTGGGGTGGGGATGACAGTGGAGTCCTTCCTCTGGTTTCGATATAAGCTATTTACCCCTCTCCTAAAATCTATTTTATCTTAGGGCTTCATTCGAGCTGAATTCAAATTTAACTTACAAATTTAGAATATTTTTTTGATTAAACTCGGGGGAATGTTCAAAATACGAATTCAAGTAGCTATGAAAACTTTTAAGTAATTTGGACACCTAATATCAGGTTGCACAACCAAAGGAGGTTGGATATTATGTTGTCTCCCTTAATTCCTGATATCAGGCATCCAAAATGGATTATAGTCGTCAAATTACTTGAGATTATCGCTTCTCCAAGAGCTAATAAAATCGCGGGTAGATTAAAAATATATGACAAAGATAAATTTTTATTGTCAATCAAAGTCTTAATCCTATCGGATCTATTTGAAAGGGATATTTCAAGGCTTGTTTCCGAAATAAATGAAAATATTGCCTTAAAGAGGCTTTTAGGGATTAATTCAAAGGTAAAAGCAAATGAAATATACAAAATGCAGTCAAATCTTGATTATGAATTGATTTTCACGTTTTTAAAAGATTATTTCAGCCTAGAAAGAGATTGAGGGATAAAAAGGTAGAAACAGTAATTATTGACACTAGTTCTATCGCTATCGACCTTAATTTGTGGAGAAACCGATATAGAATTGGTAAGGGAGATAAAGAATATAAATATTCATATGGTCCATCTATAGGATATTATGTCGGATTTAAGTTGATTTTGGCAATAAATCAGGATAATGAGATCCTGGGGTTTGAAATTTTCAAAACTCGCCCAATGACTCTAAAATGCTTATCCCTTTCCTCGATAAGCTATATCGCTCCAGAATTATCAAATCGGAAGATATAATCATCTGTGATAAGGGTTTTACGTCAAAAAACAATTATCAGACTATCATCAATAGATTTAATATCGTTCCGATCATATATCCCAGGAAAAACACAAATTTAGAGAAGATAATTCATAACCTAAATCCACCTTTGGATTTGTTTTTTTGTAAAAAATATAATTTGGCCATTTGGAAACGCTGTAGTTGCTTTCAAAAAACTAATCTATGAATGGGAGAGTTTCAAGATAATAAGGTCGAATATTGAAGATTTCTTTAATATAGCTAAGAATTTTCTAGGAATGAACCGAAACCATCAATATACGAAGGTTAGCATCGAAAGAGGGTTGCCCGAATAATTTTCTTGACCCAAACGTTGATTTGTTTGTTGGATGATCTAAATATTGATAAAAGGGCCATACCATATTGGTGATCTTGGGAGAGGGGTAAAGCTATTAAATGAAATCCGTATTTTAGCCGCTGCTCTTTATGAAGATATTCCATGAATTCCAAGAGTGGCCCATCGACGAAGAGCAATCTCGCCGGCAATATGCCTTCATCTGGGCTGAACTCACTGTAGTTGATCTTCTTATCAGTGATTATTTCTACATCTATCATCCTGAGCTCAACCGCTCTGAAATAATCAGAGATCAAAGGGAGAGCAGCGCTTTTGCTTTTCTTATCTCTTCTGCAATTGCATCCTTTCTCTCAATAACCCCCCGCCACTCAAAAAAGTCTTGAGGGTCTCCCATCTCTCCGCTCTCAAATGTACAGAAGGCGGTTGAGGATCTCTATCGCCTCTCGCGGATCTCTCGCTTTCATCGTTCCTGCTATATCCCAGCTCTCCAGGCTGATGACAGGTCTGTTCATCTTCAGGGCCAGGGCGATCTCAGAGAGAGTGCCATATCCGCCGGGCAGAGCGATGACCGCATCTGAGCTTCTCACAATTATGGCATTCCTGGCGTGCCCCATACCGGTGGCGATTTTTATGCCCACATGGGGATTGGCATCTCCTCTCTCTCCGGGCAGAATTCCCACCACAGTTCCTCCCGCCTCAGCCGATCCCCGGCATGCCGCCTCCATCCCACCACCCAGGCCACCGCAAAGGAGGGTGTGCCCCTCTTCTGCCAGGAGCCTGCCCAGCTCCTCTGCCATCTCCCGAACGTGAAGGCTGCATTCTCCGCCACCCACTACTGCTATCTGCATTCTGACTCTTCCCTGGATTTCAGTCCGCTCATTTATCTCATTTGCTGCTCCTGCCCCGCCGGACGGGCTGCCTGTGCCGGTCTGATATGAAAGATGAGACATAGCCCTCTTAAATCTATCTGTCCCATGTGCTCCGGCCAGCCTGCAGAATCTTCAGCATCCCCGGCATTTATTATATGCAGCCCAAACGTATAAATATAATTAGGTACTAGTGTGATCGGAATCCGATGGATTCAGGGGGTAAGACAATGAAGATAAAAGGGTTTGCATTGCCTTTAGTTTTGGCAGCTCTGATAATGCCTGCCATCGCTCAGGCGCCTTTTGGCTATGGCGGGGTGGATATTCTGGGAAGGAATGGAGGAATATTTGAATCGGAAGCTTCAGCCTTGAAATTCCCGGATTATGCAGATGTCAATATGGACATTCTGAATATCGGAAATGATCGGGCTTTGGCCATTGGTCCAGGGATAGATCCCATTGCCACCAACAATCTGCTGATCAAGAAGAATCAGGATTCAGGAGATTGCGAATGCTGTTACGGGCGCCCGCCGATAAATGGCAGCACAGGATCTAACTGTATGGATTGCTGCTATAAGGTCAATATCGATCAGATCAATGTTGGCAACCGGGACGCCATTGCATTCGGACTGTCTGAGGCCACCAATAACGTCAAGATCGTTGCCAATCAGCAGTGACGGGCCAGATCCAATAATACATAGCCCAATAAATAGACGAATATACCCCCATTCCCTCTGGGGCGGTGGGAGGAGACACCTTTTTTTAATTCTTTGCTCTCTGCAGTACAATACAATTGCCACAAAAAGGTTTGGCTAGGTCCCCCCCTTACATCCGCTCCATATGCCCGCAAACTCCTCACCCGGCAAAGGCCGGTCAGCCCTCATCCCGGTAGCCGGTGGTGACGTTCTCGAAGAGCTCTCTTAATCTGCCCGCAATCTCCGGGGAAAGCCTTCTTTCAACTGCATCCAGGAAAATCTCCGCACATTGTGGAGCAATACAAAGCAGGCATTCTGAGCCGTCCATGGCCCGCTCTGCCAGATACTTGAGATCCTTATCAGAGAGCTTCTCCAACCGGGACAGGAAGTCATCCCTGTCGCTGATATAGTACCTGGAGATGGATGCCAGCAAGCTGCCCGCTTCCCCCTTTTCAGTCTCCTCTGCCCGGGGTTTGATCAGCTTTTTCAGTATGTGGATATCCTTTCGGTTGAGCTTTTTCATCCTTCATCACCCAGCATCATCTATTATTGCCCCTTTTCCTTAAATCCCTATTCCATGGAAGATGAGATATTTTCGATGCTCTTCTCTTCAAAGATCCATCTATCTGATCCCGGATGCCTGCTGGATCGTTCTGATCGTCTGACAAGATCTATAAGTTATTAGATCCATAATCCTTATTGTATGGCAGGAGTCCTGCATATAAAAACAGATCCTTGCGCCAGGCTAATGCCTCTGGTTCTCTTAGCAGCTGCTCTTGCTATGAGCATCGCCTCGGCAGAAAGGCTGGATGCTGATTCATTTGCCAGCAGCCCCATCAAAACCTATGGCTATCGGATCATTAATTCTTATCCCCATGATCCATCTGCTTTCACCCAGGGCCTGGTCTATGACAATGGCGTATTCTATGAGGGGACAGGCCTGTACGGCCAGTCCAGCCTCCGCCGGGTCGATATCCAGAGCGGAAGGGTTATGGATATGGCTCGGCTGGAGGATGAGTTCTTTGCCGAGGGCATAACCATCTGGGAGGAGAGCATAATCCAGCTCACCTGGCAGTCCTTTAAGGGCTTTGTCTGGGATAAAGAGAATCTGAGCCGAACGGGAAGCTTCATCTACCAGACTGAGGGCTGGGGGCTGACCTCAGATGGTGAGAGGCTGATCATGAGCGATGGCTCTGATCTCCTTCATCTTCTCGATCCAAACGATTTCTCACTGCTGGGAAGCATAAGGGTAACGGCAAACGGAGAGCCTGTCAGGGGGCTGAATGAGTTGGAGTACGTAAATGGCATGATCTATGCCAACCTCTGGCCCAGCAACTGGATTGCAATCATATCCCTGGATACAGGCATAGTGACTGCAAGGATAAACCTCTCCTCCATCCTGGATGAGGCAGGCATCCAGAAGAAGAAGGTTGACGTATTGAATGGCATAGCCTATGATCCAATAGATGACCGGCTCTTTGTTACTGGAAAGCTCTGGCCCAGGCTATTTCAGATCGAGCTGGTAGATCTTTCAGATCGAGCTGGTAGAGGATGAGAAAAGAGAATTAAAAAAAAGCTTAAGCTATTGCACTCCAAAAAAAATGTTCTGCGGCCGCAAGGCCGCATCAGGCTCTAGTACTGGATCAGGTCCTTCCAGGGATCGACATAAACGGTTGCTACCGGTACAGGAGCTGTGGTCACATCATAGCTAGCAATGATCCTTCCCGCAGCATCCTTCAGGGTCACGATATTATCGATCCAGAGAGGCTCAGTGCTGTTGGTATAGATGTCAGTGGCCGTCCCGTCGCCTGTTCCCTCATGAACCTTGATTGATTTGCCATCCTCCAGGACAAGCACAGGGAAGATGAAGGTTGTAGTCCCCGCCGATTCCAAGGACCAGGCAGTCAGGTTCCACTCCCCAACAGCCTCATTGGTCACCTGGACATACCTGTCCTCTGGGGTATCAATTACCTTGGTGATGGTCACCTTCACCGAGGGCGTGGGCACACCAGAATCCCGGCTGAATACAGCAGCCTGGTCTGCGGATGTGGTCACATCGGAATAGCCCCCCGGAAGCCCTTTGCCCAAGGTGGCGGAGGTGCCGGCGACAAACTTGGAGAGCTGCTTGAACCTTGATACCGGTTCAGTCACCGCAGGGACCTCTGTCACCGGCGGCTCTACAACAGCCTCATCTGTAACAACCTCATCTGCAACAGCTCCAGCCTGGGCCTCTGTGACATTGATGGGCTCAATGGCGGCCACAGCGGTGATGTTGGTCATATTTGTGACATTGGTGACGTTCGTGAGATTGGTGATGTTAGTGATATTCGTATCTGCAGGGGCAGCAACCTCTGCTGCATCTTGAGCGATGACCAGCCCGGCAGAGAATGCCACCATCATCGATAGTATCAACATGCCTGTACACTTCATATTCATACCTCAATCAAATCGTATTCGAAGAAAAATATAAGCCTTTCTTAAAGCTTCTGTTGGTCCATTCATTGCGGCAATATAATTCAATGCTGTTTATGGCTTTCAGATAAAAATGTGTGGCGGGAGAACATCAAGCCTCTTTTCATCTCCTTTGGGGATCCTCCGAGGCTGAGACTCCTGCTTCTGTGATTTGATTTACTTATTGACGGACTCAATAGCGACGGTTTCGGTCTCAATAGTTGCATTGATCACATCGGTCATGTTGGTCATATTGGTCATATTGGTCATGTTGGTCATGTTAGTCATGTTAGTCATATTGGTCATGTTGCTCATGTTCAAAGAGGCGTTTTGGCTGGCATTCAGGGTTTCGTTCAGCACTTCCTCGCTCAGGGCAGCTCCAATAGATAGAGCTATCAAGAGGAAGAAGAGTACAAGTCCGCTTGATGCTTTGCTCATAGTTCACACTCCATTTTGTAATGAGTAATAGGAAATTATTTATCGAATATAAACGTTTCCGTGATAGAATATGCATCGCTTGGATAAAAGGTGAATTGCTCAGCAAAAGACCTCTTTTCCGGCCCAAAATCCGCTGAGAACGATACCGCTTTATGAAGATTTTAATGGGCAATCCATTCCATTCCATCAACATTTTTTATTTAAGTTCTATTATAAGATACACAGCCCTCTACAAATTTTTCTACTGATAATGAATAGAAATGAGCATGTAGATATCCAGCCATGGTATTCTTCTCCACCAGGCCATCTTTGCCCTTGCCAATCCCCTTCCCCCGGGAAAGCCTCAGACAGCAGCGAGCATCTCTGTCGCATTCGCAGCGCGAATAATGAAACTCATGCCCGCGAAGGCTCCTGCCCACATCAGCCAGAGGATTGCTCCCCGAGAACTCTGCCTCCACATAGCCAAGGGCCATGAGCCTCTTCTCCATGAAGGTGGTAACGGGAAGGGCACCCACCATTCTAAAAGAACCAGCCTCAGATTCCAGGCTTTCTCCCAGATACATCAGGCCACCGCACTCCCCATAGATGGGCATTTCGTACTCAGAGGCCTCCTTGATCTGTCTTTTTGCAGGAGCCCTCTCCAGCTCAGAGGCATACAGCTCCGGATAGCCTCCCCCGATGTACAGCCCTCCCACATCAGGCAACTGATCCTCCAGTGGGCTGAAGTAGACCAGTTCAGCCCCCTGCCTCTCCAGCTCCAAGAGGTTCTCATGATAATAGAAGCAAAATGCCCGGTCCTTGGCCACCCCGATTCTCACCGCCCCCTCTTTGCCTTCTCTGCCTGATCCGCCTGCCTTTTCTGCTATTTCTGTATTTGCTGCTCTTCCTGTACTTGCTGCTCTTACTGTTCTTACTGCTGCTGCATCATACTGCTCAGCAGAGCCGGCCATCGCAGGGGGGCGAACGCGGTCTGGAAGGCTGAGAATCGCATCGATATCAGCATTCCTCTCCAGTATGGATGCTAAGAGCCCCGGATCATGATCCTTCTCGAAGCCCATGACCAGTCCCAGATGGCGGCTCTTCATTCCGATCTCTTTATCGCGGGGCAGGGCTCCAAAGATGGGACTGCGCAGGCAGCTTCTGAGCATATCCAGATGTCGCGGGCTTCCCACCCGGTTGAGTATCGTCCCTGCCAACTTCACCCCTGGATCGTAACTGGAAAACCCCAACTCCATGGCGGCAGCACTTCGCGACATGCCATGCACATTGATCACCAGGAGAACGGGTATATCCAGGATCTTGGCCACCTGGGCGGAGCTGCCTATCTCTGTGCCACCCATGCCGTCGAAAAGGCCCATCACCCCCTCTACCACTGCCACATCCGCCCCCCCCAAGGCAGAGAAGAATGAGCGCCTGACCCCCTCCTCGCCCATCATGAAGGGGTCCAAATTGAGTGAAGGCCGGCCACAGATAGCAGTGTGATGGGAAGGATCGATGAAGTCCGGGCCCACCTTGAAGGGCTGAACCACCAGGCCACGGGCGCGGAGGGCAGCCATCAGGCCCAGGGTGATGGTGGTCTTGCCAACACCGCTGTGGGTGCCGGCGATGAGCACTGCCGGAATTGCCTCATTCCATGACCTCTCCGATGAACCCTCGGATGGCATTCCTGATGGCCCCACTGATGGCCCTCCTGATGTCCCTTCTGATGTCCCTTCTGATGTCCCTTCTGATGTCCCTTCTGATGTCCCTTCTGATGTCCTCTCTGATGTCCTCTCTAATGTCTTACCCTCTGAGATTCCTGATGATCCTTCTGATGAGCTTTCCGTTGACCTCTCCCGCATTATTTCCGACCTGCCTTTCTGCGATTGCTGTGGATATGAGGCTCTCTTCTCCGGCAAGGATATTAATACGCTGGCCGATCCCTTCTGCATGCTGGTTGGGGTAATCAAGAGAGGAAAATATGGCGAGCGCCTGCTGGAGACAATAAAGGCCCGCACCGACTTCCAGGTGGTGTCGGTGGAGGTCCCGGAGATCCTGCCGGGATTCATCGAGGACCCGGAGGAGTTCGTCCGCGATCTGAATTTCGATCCACAGATATTCAAGGCGGATCTGCTCATTCTCTACACATTCCATCCGGACCTCACCCCTGAGATCGTCCGCCTGGCCGGGAAAGCCCATGTCAAAGCAGTCATCATCCCAGGAGGCATAGGCCGGGCGGGCTCCATCGATGAGCTGGAGAGGATCGCTGAGGAGTACAACATTCACATCGAGGTCGATGAGATCTGCTGCACTCTGGAGGAGTGTGGCGTCCCGGCGATCGATCAGTTCGCCGAGAAGCTGGGAAAGCCGGAGCTAGAGGTGGAGACCGAGGATGGCAGGATCAGCCGGGTGCATGTCCTGCGCGGCTCTCCCTGTGGAGCGACATGGCATGCCGCTTCCAGCATTTTGGGAAAGACTGTGGCCGAGGCCCCCTCACTTACTGGCCTGTTCTGCCAGCAGTATCCCTGTCGCGCAGTGAGGGGAGGTCCGGGAGGCATCCACACCTCAGGGGACCTGCACAAGGATGCCATGGAGAGGGCATTGGGCCAGGAGACAAGGCTCGTTCTTCCTGAACAGTCCAGGCCCATCAAGATCGAGCCGGGTAAGAGGGTCAGGAAATCGGAAGGGTAATGGCGATCCATATGATCACCCCCATTCAGGTGACAGATGCCACCGTTCGCGCTCTATACCGGGCGGAGACTGCACTTCCTCCCTGGGTCCTGGAGAGCATAAGAGAAGGGCTGGAGAAGGAGAGCAATCCCCTGGCCCGCTCTCAATTGCAGTTCATGCTGGAGAACGTCGGCCTGGCTGAATCAAAGGGCCTGCCCCTCTGTCAGGATACCGGCCTTCCTATATTTCATGTGCAGATGGGTCGGGACCTTCTCTTAGACTTCGATCTCCAGGAGGCCATCGCTGAAGGGGTGAGGAGAGCGACTGCCCGGATCCCCCTCCGGCCCAATGCCGTCGATCCCCTGACGCGGAAGAACAGCCTGGACAACACCGGCCCTGGGATGCCAGATATAATCTTAGACCAGGTCCAGGGACAAAGCCTGAGGATCACTGCATTTCCCAAGGGAGCGGGATCTGAGAACATGAGCCTGGTCATGATGCTCAATCCGGCAGACGACCCGCTCCAGTTCATCATCGATGCAGTCAGGGAGAGGGCGGCCAATGCCTGTCCTCCTCTGTTCCTGGGAATTGGGATTGGTGGAAGCTTCGATCTGGCCGCCCGCCTGGCCAAGAACGCTCTTCTCAATATGCACGCTCTGCAGCATTTCTCCCGGAAATCCTCTGATCGGGGTGGCTGTACTGCCCCTCCTGTGACCTCGCCGGAGGAGGTGGCAAGGCTTGAAGGGAGGCTCATGAAAGAGCTTAATGCCCTGGGCATCGGCCCCATGGGCCTGGGCGGAGATACCACAGTCCTAGGCCTGAGGATTGAGAAGGCGCTCTGCCACACAGCCTCCTTGCCGGTGGCCATAAACTTCCAGTGCTGGGCGAACAGAAGCGCCACCGAGGTGATCTTATGAGCGTATTTCATCTTCACACCCCCCTCAGCCAGGAGGATGTGAGGAAGCTCAATGCAGGGGATATTGTATATCTGAGCGGCAAGGTGCTGACCGCCCGCGATAAGGCCCATGCCCAGATCCGCCGCCAGGGCAGCCCCGTTTCTCTGCAGGGAGCAGCCCTCTATCACTGCGGCCCCATCATTCAGGCGGGTTCAGTCATATCTGCGGGGCCCACTACCAGCGCCCGGATGGCGCGCTATACTGATGAGATCCTCGCCCAGGGGGTGAGGGCCATCATCGGCAAGGGTGGTCTGCCAGGAGGGCCATTTCTGAACAGAGCAGTCTACCTGGCCTATCCCGGGGGTTGTGGAGCGGCAGCAGCAGCACAGCTCCGGGTTCGAGCCGTTCACTTCCAGGAGCTTGGCATGGCGGAATCCATCTGGGAGCTGGAGGCCGAGAATCTCGGTCCGATGGTGGTGGCGGTAGACTCGCATGGGAGAGACCTATTCGAGGATGTGAGACTGTCAGTGAGGTCGGCAGGAGAGACGGAAAGATAGATGGCGGGATAGGCGGCAAGGGAGATTGCAAAAGAACAATGGGAAAAGCCCTGGAGGAGGCGAGGTATCTGCTGGACCGGGGTTACCCCAAGGACTCAGCAGTCGGCTTTGTCTCCAATCACCACCGTCTGGCGGAGAAGGAGAGGTTCATCCTGATGAGGGTGGTGGTGAGATCGGATCTGGCTTGGGCGAGAAGATCCAAGCTGCTCGATCTGGAGGATCTGAGGGGCCAAAGCATCTCCATTGACGGCTACAATGTCATAATCACCACCGAGAGCGTCCTTGGAGGCTATCCCGTCTATTTATGTGATGACGGCCTCCTCCGGGACAGCAGGGGGATCTTCAGAGGCTTCAAAGCCTCCCCTCTAACCGCCATCGCCCTCAACTGGATCCTTGATCTTCTGGCCTCTGCCGGACCCGCCCGAACAGAGGTGCTGCTTGATCAACAGATGAGCCGCAGCGGAGAGCTGGCGGAGATGGTGAGAGGGATGATGGCTGAGCGGCAGCTCTGTGGCGTGGCCAGAACAGCCAGGAATGTCGACCACCTTCTGAAGACAGCGAAGAGGATCATTCTAACCAGTGACGGCAATGTGATCGATAGCGTCGATTATATCATGGATCTTCCGGCGGAGATCGGCAGAAGATCGGGCATGAAGCCATTGATTCTCTGATTGTTTATTTTCTTAGTGCTTTGACACTTATCTGATCGGCGCCTGTCGACTGATTGACGACTGTTGACTGACCGGCGCCTGTTGGCTGATTGATGCCTGTTGACTGATTGATGCCTGTTGACTGTCGACTGATTATAGCCTCGACCTGGCCTGGCCAATCGTCATCTTTTTATGCTACATTTGATTAATATACTATTGGGGTTTAAAGGCTTTCAAATTTATGGTGAGTGGCAATGAGAATGAGAGTATTAGCCTTAGTGGCACTGGCATTACTCCTCATGGGCGGAGGGGCTCTGGCATCCCATGCCATATTCTTTCCCCTGAGCGAGCATACCATAGCCAAACATGTTACAGATAGCGGCATGCCGCTTTACAGGACGAACACATTTACCACCGATGATGAGCAGGCCGTCTCCTGGATGCTGATCTGGCGGGACGCCAAATCGCATACCGTGGAGTGGAGATGGTACTGGCCCGAGGGCAGGACCTATGCCCGCTCTTTCAGCACCATCCCTCCCATCGATGGATTCACGGGGATGTGGGCGGCGCCCGTCTGGAGCTGTCTGAAGATCAAAGGGACTGACGTCTCCCGGCTTCCAGGAAACTGGAGGGTGGATGTGATAGTGGATTACAGGAAGGTCCTCACTCAGTATTTCACCATCAACACCCCTTATGCCTGCTGAGCCTGAGTTCAGCGCCCGGGTATATCAAGGCTTGATCCTTGGATTATAAGTCAGTCGAGCAGAAAGCATGACATCCAGCTTTGCTCTTCATCTTTTTCTCACCCTCTTGCGGTTTAAATACTCAGGGATCTATGAGATGGCATCTCTTTGCTTTGAAGCCTCATCCCTCCGGGCCTCGTCCTTTCAGGCTTCGTCCTTTGAAGCCTTATCACCTCCATCGTCTGCCCGCCGGAGCAAGGGTAGATGAGTAGAAGACCATATAAATCCCGGATGCTCAAAGGAAGAGAGGTGGATAGAAGATGGATCTGGAATTTGGTGGCAAGACCAAAGAGCCCGATATTCGCAGGCTCTTTGACATGAAAGAGGTCATATTCGATCAGAGCTGGCTGGCGGGAGCAGAGAACTTTGAGCTTTATTATATGTTCCGCGATCTCTTCTTAAGCCGGGCGGATGGAGATAAGCTTCGAGATCAGAATCTGAGGTATGATATCACCATTATCCCTCCAGGGACGATGGGAAAGGAGTACATCAAGACAGCCGGCCACTATCATCCCCTGGCGCCGGGATCTACTGTCACCTATCCGGAGCTCTATGAGGTGCTGGAGGGGGAGGCGCTCTATCTGCTGCAAAACACCGATCTCTCAGATGTGGTGGCCATAAATGCCACTGCCGGGGATAAGGTCCTAGTCCCCCCCAATTACGGGCATATCACCATCAATCGATCCAATAAGATCCTCAAGATGTCCAACTTCGTGGCCAGGGACTTCTCATCTCTTTATGGACCCATAAAGGATAAGGGGGGAGGGGCGTACTTCTTCACTCAGGATGGCTGGGTCAAGAATCCGCGCTGCCCGGAAGCGGGTGAGCTGCGGCGGGCGGATGCGCCGGGCGGCAGGATCCTCTCCCGGCTGGGGCTGACCAAAGGAAAAGAGATGTATCCTCTGCTCAAGGAGCATGGCCGGCTGGACTACCTGACCCGGCCCGGAGATCACCTGGATCTCTTCTCAGAGGTGATCTGAGAGAGAGCGATCTTGAGAGCTGCCTGAAGAAGAAGAATGACTGAGCTAAACTGAGCTGAAATGATAAAAAATGATAAATAGAGATTTCGCGAGCTTCAGAGCATATATCGAGCTTCTCCGTCCGCCGCTTGCGCCCATGGACATCGCCATGCCTGCCGCCTCGGCCCTGCTGGCAGTCTATGCAGTGGAAGGAACCCTTCCCCCGCTGGTTCCTTTTTTCATAGCAGTGCTCGGAGCCTACTGTGCCATCACCAGCTCTTATGTCTATAACGACTGCTGTGACATCGATGTGGATAAGGTCGGCATGCCCTCCAGGCCGCTGCCTTCGGCCAGGCTCAGCCGGAGGCAAGCCCAGCATTGGTCTTTATTTCTCTTTCTCATCGCCCTCTCTGCTGCCCTCTACCTGAACCCGGAGAGCTTTGTCATCCTCGTCCTTGCCACCATCCTGGCCGGAATCTACTCAGCCTGGGCCAAGAGGAACACCCCCTTCTCCTGGGTATTAGTGGGCTTATCCTATGGATTGGTGCCCCTTGGCGTCTGGCTGGCCATGGAGCCGGCAGGGATCCTGAAAGCAGGCGCCGGCATTCATCCCGCCTCTCTGATCCTGGCGGCGATGATCTGCATCACTGACTGGGGCTTCACTAACTGTGATGCCGCCCGCGATGTGGATGGGGACAGAAAAGAAGGGATTCCCACTACCCCTGCCACCTTCGGCATCCTGGCCACAGCGAAGATGGTCGCCCTCTTCTGGCTGGTGGGGATCGCCCTCTCCATTGCCCTGGGACCGGCCTCTGATCTGGGATGGATCTATCAGCTCGCAGCCATTGTAACCGGTGGCTGGCTGCTCTTGCAGAACTGGGATTTCGTCCGCCATCCCACAGCAAAAAGAGGAGAGCAGTTCTTCTATCAGTCAGTAACCTACCGCGCCTGGCTGTTTGCCGCCTTGATCATCGATGTGCTCCTCAGGGCAACACTTCTCTCCGCCCTGCCCCAGGTGGGCTGGCTATGAGGGTGAGGGCTGATCTATGATCGTTCTGCTCTCAGGGCCTGCTCTCTGGATAAGCCATACCGGCCCGCCTGGTGATGAAAGAGCCCTCCAGGTCGGCTGCCATCTGCCTGGCAATGCCAACCGGTATCCCCAGGACCATCAGCTCCCCGGGCAGCCAGGGGTTGACAGTTGGATCGGCCGGACCGATATAAACGGAATCAATCCGGGCATTCTCAGCCATGCCCGCGGGATAGGTGATCATAGTCGAGCAGGCGGACCCGGATGATATCACTGTCCTGTGGAAGGGCTCCGGGCTGCTGTACTGGGCCAGAGCACACAGATTCCTGGCCGCCAGGCTTTCCGCAAAGAGGATCATCGACTGTGCCCTCTCTATATCGATATCAGCATTGCACGGCCCAACGGCCACATATCTGCCAGGCGGCCTGATCTTGCCAGCCCGCTTCCACTGCTCCTCAAAGAGCTCCGGGGTGGCCTTCAGGTGCTCTGCCTGGCCGGAGGCGGAACCGGGAAGCCCGGTGGTCAGGAGGTACTTGACTGCAGAAGGCAGGTCAGCATATCCCATCCAGGCCATTCCCCCCGGACAGCAGCCCCCCTGATCCCCATTCAGATAAAGGACCGGCGTCTTTGGATGGAGGGCGCAGATGTATATCGCCCGGGCCAGGCAGCGGTCTATGGAGGAGGATGCTGCTGCCCCTGGTGGTATCTCATCTACGCCCCAGACGCAAAGGGGGCGCAGCTTCAGCCGACCGGCAGTGGCGAGCCTCTCCCCCAGCTCAGCAATATCCATGCTCGCCTCAATCATCCAGGATGATAGATGCCGTGGCAAAGCCAGAGCCCAGGCGGACCAGTCCCCCAATGGCGGCAGCTTCCAGCATCTCCTCTCTGCTCACCCCGGCCATACTGGCCAGCTTCTTATGAAACTCGACACATGTATCGCAGCGAATGGCCACTGCACATGCCAGCCCCACAATCGCCTTCTCTTTGGACGATAATGCGCCCTGCTTCATGATCTCATCCCTCAAGGACGTGAAGGCGGAATTTACGCCTTCGTCCAGTGCCTCTGCAAATATGATCGGTTTGGGCTTCTCTTCAACCATTACCATTACCTCCTGGCTCAATATCTTCCAAGCTCTCAGTTATCGCTATACCATAAAGATTCTGGCTGCTATTTGGAGTCGAATATGTTGTAAGCCGAGTATGTCGTAAGCCGAGTATGTCGTAAGCCGAGTATGTCGTAAGCCGAGTATGTTGTATATAGTGCGGCTCACTCGATATTTATACATAACATAGCCCCTCAACAAAGCTGAGCACAGGATCCCCGGTTCAGCCGTTATTTTGGGAATTATCATCCATCAGATATGGGTCGCAGTTTTTTAAAATTATCTTGCTATTCCAAAATCTATATATGCATTGTTATTATAGTAATTTGTCTGGAGGTAAAGCTTTGATATTCGTGAATAGATCTAGTCTCAGTGTCTTTAAGAACACAGTCTCTTTGCTGCTGGCAGCGAGCCTGATGATCGTGCTTGTTTTTCCAGCAATGGCGCAATCACCAGCAACAGCATTGGGTGATATTCCTTCTCCTTCTGCAGACCCCACTGCTGCAAAGGCGGATTTGGTCTACGACTTTCCCGCCGACCATCTTCTCCACACCCCGCAGTCCATTGTCAAGGATCCAGTGCATTTTATGGAGTGGCTCTACTGGACGGGGGCCTTGAGAGATGTTCAGACCGGCGAGCTGCTTGGGTTCCAGTACACCCTCTTTCAGCAGAACTTGGAGCCTGGATCGATCAGCTATGTCAATCATGTCGCGATAAGCGATGTAGCCAATAGCTGGCATCCCCGTTACCAATATGCCGCCTCATGGGAGGGGGCAGAGATCAGCAACGGCACCGATGGCATAAAGGGAGACTTCTGGCGTTATCAGGATGCCCAGACCACCCTGACCTACTGGATGGAGCAGGATGCCTGGAGCATCATTACAAAGGGAGATCTCTCTGATGATAAGGGTCAAGGGCATGATATCTCCCTGAATCTAACCCTGTTCAATGATGATCAGGGCTACTATCTTCACCACCCAGGAGGAGTGAATGTTGTCGGGCTGTGTGAAAAGGTGGAGCCGGAGAACATGACTGGTATGACCTATTACTATTCCCATCCCTCCATGAACACCAGCGGAACTGTGAGCATAGATGGTTATGAGATCGAGGTTAGAGGTGAGAGCTGGTTTGACCATCAGTGGGGGGGCTTTGGAAGGTGTTATCCTGCCTGGGACTGGTTCAGCCTGAGGCTTGATGATGGGAGCTACCTGGTGCTTTATGCCATCAAGGATCCGATGGGCCAGGAGCTAGTGGATTTGAGGGGTTTGACGTATATCGATGCAGAGGGGAATGCATCCTGGCGGGCAGGAGGCGATTCCTTCGATATGGCCGCTACCAGATGGTGGACCTCGGGCTCCGGCTTCAGCTATCCTCTGGACTGGGCATTCAGCACTCCGGTAGGAGATCTGGCCATAGAGCCATACTTTGATGAGCAGACCATGAATGTGGGTGTGGAGGGATCGGAGTACTGGGAGGGAATGATGCGCGTGAGGAAGGCTAACCTCTCCGGAGAGCAGATCGGCATAGGCTATATGGAGCTGGCGGGATACGCTCCCCTCTCCATCCTGGCTATCTGATAGCTCCGGGAAGATTATCATACAGGAAATTGAATGGTGGCGGCCCTCTCTTGGGCAAGAGGTGCCGCAATCTTTTTTTTTGTTGCAATTCGCTGCAGGCTCATTAATTTTCTTTCTTGCAATACTTTGACCACACAATTTTGGGAGGAGCCCTTTACTGCTTTCCCCTCTTATCTGGTGCTGTCTTGCACAGCGGCCCTCTCAGATAGACATACCAATAGAGGAGAGAGACGAATAAGGCTGCTCCGACGATATTGCCCAGAGTGACCGGGACCAGATTGGTGATGAAGAAGTTGTACCACCCCGTTCCGCCCATGAGGTTGGCTGTGGCCACGCCTGCTCCGGAGAGCTGGGCAGCGATGGCCGGGTCATTGGCGGCAAAGATGCCCAGGGGAATGAAGAACATGTTGGCCACGCTGTGCTCAAAGCCGATGGTGACGAAGGCCATGATGGGGAACCAGCAGGAGAAGATCTTGCTTATTACATCCTCTGAACTGATGGCCAGCCAGACGGCCAGGCATACCAGCCAGTTGCAGCCTATCCCCCGTAGAAATGCTGTGCTAAAATCCAGGCCACATTTATTATTGGCCACAGTCGCCGCCCAGCCTGCCCAGGGCAGGCCGTCGAAGAGGCCGCTCTGATAGGCCAGGAAGTAGGCTACGAAGACCGACCCCACCAGGTTGCCCACGTAGACCAGCGACCAGTTCTTTGCCAGGCCGCGGAGGCTCGCCTCGCCGTTCAGGACGCTGATGGGGGCGAACATGCAGTTGCCAGTGAACAGCTCCGATCCGGCGATGACGACCAGAATCAGGCCCACTGGGAAGACTGCACCGGCGGCGAACTTGACCAGGCCTGCCGGAAGGGCGATCTTCCAGACCTCTCCCCCCGGACCGGTGACTGTGCCATTGGATAGCCCTCCGGCCACAATCTCGCACAGAAGAGCTCCAAAGGCGATGTAGGCCCCGGCCAAAAAGCCCAGGACCAGCAGCTTCTGCCAGGTCATATTGCACTTCGTGCATCCGGCAGCTACGGCTGCCTTGGTGATATCAGCAGGAACTTTGAATGCTATCTTCTCTCCCTCCTGGGCGGGCGAGTGCAGCCATGGGCAGGAGCATCCATTCCCCTTTCCAGGTCATTTTGCCCTTGAAAGGGAGCCTTTGAGGGGCATCTCTCCCACCCTGCTCTGCAGCTTCATCCGCTATGGTGGCCAATGCTTGCCGGGATATTATCTAAAAGGGTTGCGGTTGCAGCGGATCTGTAATTATTTAATTATTAATTCAGAATCGAAAGGCATGGTTGCTGGCCTTCTTCTCAGGTGAGCTTGCGCAAATATAAATGATTGAGTCTCTTCGGGGTTTTCTCCCCATCCTTTCCTTGCAGGCGCATCATTCCTGGCATTTCTCAAAGGCCGGCCCTCATGCCCTCTTTGTCCTCAGCTCAATCTCAGCAGTGGTCCAAACTTTGCTGGGATAACGCCCTGGCTCCAGGTTTCTCATGCCGGGCTGCTCTGAGGTTATCGCCCCCATCATCGCCTCCAGGGGATCTTTTGGCTTCTGGCCCCGCGTGGTTGCCCTTCTGGGCGGCTGGTCCAGAGGGGGCAGTTGTAGCCACTGGAAGCTGGTGGTGCTACCGCCCAGGGTGGCAAAGACCTTGATGGTATCGGTGCCTTCTGTATAGTCCTCGGGCAGACTGGCACTTAGCGGTAGGAGAACTTCCATTCCTGGATCAAGAGGGACAAACCATTCAGCAGCACCTGATGGGTATATCTGAGTGATCCCCCAGTCCGGCTGAAGGTCCAGGACGGTGATGTTCAGGACGTTATCAGGCTGGTGCTCTGAAAAGCCATTCTTTATCCTCAAAAATGCCCATTCTCCATTGTTCACCTCGGGCAGCATTGGATTGTCAAAGGCCTTGGGATGGGGCTCGTTTGCCGGGTCGTAGTCGCTGTCCTCTTTGCCCACGAGCTCGATGATGAGCCTTCTGGCCAGGGGAGATGTGGGATCATGGTTTCGGAGATCCTTTGCTGCATTGAACTTGGTCAGGTGCTCCAGGCGGCGGACCACTCCCGCAGCCGAGCCTGCCTCGCCCGCCCTCAGCTCAGGCCGGAGATTTTTGATCTTCCTCCCTGATGGGTCCCAGATCTCATAGCCGCCATTCTCATTGACCGCCACCTGAAAGTCGAGCTTCTCATCTTCAGAGGTCAGCATAGAGGTAGAGGTCAGCTTAAGCCATCTGTTCTCTTTTACCGCCTCCTCCACTGCCTTCAAGGCAGAGTCCTGCTCGACCCCCGCACCCAGATCGCTCCTGTGGTGCAGATAGACCCTGCTGACCAGGTCTATGGAGTTTGGCTCCAGCAGCACAGCCTGCGCACCCTGTTCTATCATCGAGCCGCTGAACCTCTCAATTATATCCGCCCACGAGTCTGCTGCCTCCAGGATGGAGATCTCCGCCAGAGCTATGGCTTTTCCCGTGTCCAAAAGATCGATCGTCCCCGAAGGATAGATCCTGAATCGTGCGCCCCTGCGCAGGCCATGAGCCTGGCCAGCAGCAAGCAGGACTCTATTGCCGGCAGCATCGTAGCTCATTACATTTACAGCATAGTAGGGCGCAGCTCTCTCGCTTCCGAAGACATCTCTCGCGCCATCGCCCTCCATCATCGGCGTCTGCTCTCTGAACCGGCTGTGGACACAGGAGACTATCCGATCGTGGAGTGTCTTGTAGCTGAGGCCCGGTCCCAGATCGTCCAGTGAACGGAGGAGGTTGTAGGTCAGAACGCCGTTCCTCTCCCTTCCCTCGAAGGCATACTCCAGAGCGGACTCAGAGGGCCGGCAGGCTGCCAGGAGGACAAAACCACTGGGCGCGGGAAGCCAGCCGCTTCCGGCCTTCAGGTCGCGGGTGGTGCCGGACCTCTGCGTCATGTCATCCCAGTTGCCAATAAGCTCCGCGATGGGGGCAACCAGGCTCTCAGCCGGGCGGGGGGGTGGTGTCAACGATTCCCAGGCCGCGAACGGCCACATCGCCTGCCGCGGCACTCCCGCCCCGGACCATTCCGCCGGAGTGGCAGCTATCCAGGACTGCTGTGACTATGAGCCCTTTTTTGACCATATCATTGAGCAGCCTGGCCAGCTCTATATCCCGCAGGTATCTGGCCTTGGAGTTGCCGATGTTCATGGGGACGAGGGCCTCATCGATTCCGTGCTCGCCCTTGTGCAGCCTGTCGATGGTATTGGTCCTGCCGCCGTGGCCGGCGTAGTGGATGTAGACCTGATCGCCCGGCCCGGCCATATCTGCAATTCTCTTGAAGGCTGCCACCATATTCTCATATGTAGGCCATTGATCCTCAGGCTCCAGAGGCTGGCTCCTGGCAGATGCAGTCGATGTGAGCTTGATCACATTGTCCCCGGCTATATTCAGCCTCCTTTGCAGAAGCTCGCGGTGGACGTTATCGACATCCCTCACGCAGCCGCCAAGGTCGGAGTAGCAATATCCTCCAGGGAGCCTGTTGGGCAGGTAGCAGTCTATTCCTATCAGGAGGGCGAAGAGGTCGCCAACATTTCCGCTCATTTTTCTATCACCTGATGCCAGGATTATTATTCTGCAGATTCTGCTCTTTATTCCATCTCAATTCCTGCTGCGAAAGGCCTCGGCGATGCAGGGCTGGCATTCGGGCTCGCCGGTCGGGAATCGCCAGAGATTGTTCCAGATCCGTTCAAAAGCGCTTCGATTGAAGCTTCCCTCTCTGGGGCAGGTTCTGACATTTTCTATCCTGTACCTCTCCCAATCCTCAATGCTGAGGTTCTCTGCAATGCAGCCACATGCCTCCTTGATCAGATCCTCATAAGACACCGGCCAGATCCAGGCTGTGCCGTCATCGCTGCCGGTCAGAGCCTTCGAGCCGTCGGGGCTGAAGGCCACAGCCCGCACTGGGCCGTCATGAGGCAGCCTGTGATACTCCTGGCCGCTTGATGCATCCCAGATCCGGGCTGTGCCGTCATCGCTGCCGGTCAGAGCCTTCGAGCCGTCAGGGCTGAAGGCCACGGCCAACACCGGGCCGCCATGAGCCAGCTTGTGCACCTCCTGGCCGCTTGATGCATCCCAGATCCGGGCTGTGCCGTCAATGCTGCCGGTCAGAGCCTTCGAGCCGTCGGGGCTGAAGGCCACGTCGTACACCCAGCCTCCATGATCCAGCCTGTGGTCCTCCTGGCCGCTCGATGCATCCCAGATCCGGGCTGTGCGGTCAACGCCGCCGGTCAGAACTTTCGAGCCGTCGGGGCTGAAGGCCACAGCCCGCACCGTCACGGCCCACATCCCAAAGAAAAACCCCGTCACGGCCCGCACCGAAGAGTCATGATACAACTTGTGTACTTGGCCGCTCGATACATCCCAGATCCGGGCTGTGCCGTCAATGCTGCCGGTCAGAACTTTCGAGCCGTCGGGGCTGAAGGCCACGGCCCGCACCATGACGTCATGAGCCAGCCTGTGATACTCCTGGCCGCTTGATGCATCCCAGATCCGGGCTGTGCGGTCATCGCTGACGGTCAGAGCTTTCGAGCCGTCGGGGCTGAAGGCCACGGCCCACACCCGGTCGTCATGAGCCAGCCTGTGATACTCCTGGCCGCTTGATGCATCCCAGATCCGGGCTGTGCCGTCAATGCTGCCGGTCAGAGCCTTCGAGCCGTCAGGGCTGAAGGCCACGTCGTGCACCCAGCCGCCATGATCCAGCCTGTGCACCTCTCGGCCGCTCAATGCATCCCAGATCCGGGCTGTGCCGTCAACGCTGCTGGTCAGAACTCTCGAACCGTCGGGGCTGAAGGCCACGCCATACACCGGGCCGTCATGAGCCAGCCTGTGATCCCCCTTGCCGCTCGATACATCCCAGATCCGGGCTATGCCGTCATAGCTGACCGTCAGAGCCTTCGAGCCGTCGGGGCTGAGAGCCACGGCCCGCACCGCCACATCCCGCTCCGCCACATCCCGCTCCGCCACATCCCGCTCCGCGAGCCTCATCATTAAAAGCTCCGCCACGACCCGCACCGGACCGTCATGAACCAGCCTGTGCACCTCCTGGCCGCCCGATGCATCCCAGATCCGGACAGTGCCGTCAACGCTGACGGTCAGAGCTCTCGGGCCGTCGGGGCTGAAGGCCACAGCCTCTACCGGGCCATCAAGAGCCAGCTTGTGATACTCCTGGCCGCTTGATGCATCCCAGATCCGGGCTGTGCCATCATCGCTGCCGGTCAGAACTCTCGAGCCATCAGGGCTGAAGACCACGGCCAGTACCAGGCCGTCATGAGCCAGCTTGTGCACCTCCCGGCCGCTTGATGCATCCCAGATCCGGGCTGTGCCGTCATCGCTGCCGGTCAGAGCCTTCGAGCCGTCCGGGCTGAAGGCCACGGCCCGCACCATGCCGTCATGAGCCAGCTTGTGATACTCCTGGCCGCTTGATGCATCCCAGATCCGGACAGTGCCATCATCGCTGCCGGTCAGAGCTTTCGAGCCGTCCGGGCTGAAGGCCACGGCCCGCACCATGCCGTCATGAGCCAGCTTGTGATACTCCTGGCCGCTTGATGCATCCCAGATCCGGACAGTGCCGTCATAGTAGCCGGTAAGAACCTTCGAGCCGTCGGGGCTGAAGGCCACGGCCCGCACCATGACGTCATGAGCCTGCTTGTGTGCCTCCTGGCCGCTTGATGCATCCCAGATCCGGACAGTGCCGTCAAGGCTGCCGGTCAGAACCTTCGAGCCGTCGGGGCTGAAGGCCACGGCCCGCACCATGACGTCATGAGCCAATTGAGCCAATGGACGCGCCATCAGTGCTATGCTGCTACGCAAGGCATGGTCTCCTTCCACTGTCTCTTTATGGAGCAGCGATTCCACTGCCAGGAGAACCTTGGCCTTCTGGTCGCTCGCCGAAGAGTCCCCCTTCTGTGTCGACAGGGAGGCCAGGAAGAGCGCTAGTGCTTCCTCTGTCTTTTCATTTGCCTGGCCCATTTGATAGTAGGCGAATGCTGCAAAGATGATTATCGCCAATATGGCAGCCGCTCCCAAAATCCGTCGAATTTTTCTGACCTTTCTTTTCCTCTCTCTTTCCTCTCTGCTCGCCTCAACCAGCCTCTCCTCTGCCTCATCCCAGGCTCGCATCCCATCCTTGCCCCGTTCCACCAGCTCCAGGTCCGTTTCATCCAGAGGAGTGCCCTCTTTTCCATCCTTCCAGTCCACTGACCGGCTCTCCAGAATGCGCCTGGCCCTCTGGCCCGGCCTGTCCGAGGTGGCGAAGAGCTGCTTGACCAGGGGCGCGAGGGTATCGTGGGAGAGGCGGGTGGCAGCTGCTTTGCCCAGCCTCTCCAGCAGATAGAGATCGACGCATTGCTGAACCAGGGGATCGATGACCTGGCTCTGATACCGATAGTTCTTTTGAAGAACCTCTTCCGTTCGCTCCTCAGAAGTTCCCAATGGCGTGGTATGGAAGTCCAGAAAATCCAGGGCCAATCCAGAGTTCACTACCTCTGAGTTCTGTTTCTCCAGGGAGGCTAGCTGCTGCTCTAAAAAGTCCTGCAGCAGAATCCCTTTCTTCTTCAAGGTCTGGTAGAGATCTTTATTGAATTCGGGATGATCAGGCTCCAACTCCGTTGCCCTCTCCCACATCTTGGTGAGCAGGATCTGCATGGCAGGGGCAATGGCCGACTCCCGGTCCTCTTGCAGGTTATCGGCGATGATCTCCGCCAGACCATCCTCGACTACAAGGCGGTATTTTTGTCGCAGCCTCTCGCTCTTTGCCGGTCCGTTGACCGATTCTATGATTCCCCTTCTGGTCAGCCGTTCCAGTAGAAGGCGGGAGAAGGGGGTCTTACGATCCCGAAGCTTCTTTTCTATCTCCGCCAGCCATTCCTTGCGAAAGCCTAAGATGAGCTTACCCTGGGGCCTATGGCCTGGATTATTGAAGATAATCTTGAGGGCACCCCAAAAATCCTCAAGCTCATGGGGCAGATCGGGATTGGGGCGGGTGAATGCCTCCTCGACCTGGTCCAGGATTATGATCAAGGGCTTTGCACTCTTTCTCTCCTGGGCCAGCCAGGATTCAGCAATGGTCATGCCTTCATCCTTTGAGAGCGCCTCTTTCAGCGTTCCCAGCAAGCCCTTCTTGCCGTCTCGGCGGAGATAATGAACCTCGTGGCTCTTTTCCAGCCGGGGAATCAGGCCCGCGGCCAGAACAGATGATTTGCCCACGCCTGACTGGCCGTAAAAGAGGATGATGGGGGCAGAGTCTCTATCTATGACTCTCTGGTACAGATCCCGTATCTCATAGCCCCGGCCGAAGAAGACCTCGGCGTGCTCTCTGGCAAACCAGCTCAGGTGACGGAAGGGGCTGGGCGGCAGGTCACCGGCAGGGATCGGCGGCAGACCAAAGAGAGGATCTCCGACAGCTTCGGGCAGGTTCCATTCTGCTGCCAGCTCTGCACCCTCTCGCTTGTATAGATGCCAGGAAAGCGGTCTTCAGGCAGATCTGGGGAGTGTATCCCTTCCACATACAGATCTCGGCACTCTCACCATGCTCTGCCTGGATGGCATACTTGGCCTCATTGTAGGCCCCCTGGATACTGGCTCCTCCAGCCAGACTCCTGTAGAAGCGGCTGGCAAACTCTGCTGCCACTCTGTCGTCTATGGCCTGGGATGTGGCTATAACTGTGGAGACATTGGCGTCGAGAAGACCCTGCGCCTGATTTTGGGTGGCACAGCCATTGAGGAAGACCAGCTCCAGACCGGTCTGCTGACCCAGAAATGATGCCAGACCCCCGGCATGGGCAGCAACAGTCGATCCTTCTGCGGATTCGAGCAAGAGCTGATAGCCATTGGCATGGCCTCCATAATGGAATACTGCAATCCGGTTCCGGTATTCCGGGTCCTGGAATACCTCCAGTATATCCTTCAAAGTGGAATTGGAGCGTTCGACCACATCGCATAATTTGTTTCTCCTGGCAAGATCGAGGGCCTTTCGGATATTCCGCGCCTCTTGGGGCAGGTTGCGAAGATATCCCACCTGATCATTGCGCTCATTTGCGAATGCGAGGAAGATCACCGGCTTTTTGGCTTCAGAGGGCATGGCATTACCTTTTTACAATCTTTCGAATCGATATAGGTGGCAGCATATCGGATCAAGATAACAAACAATAAAGGCATTTAGATATTATACAGATAAAAGCATTTTGGCATTCTTAAGAGCAGGACTGCAACTGCTCTTTTCAGCCGACCCGTAGCCATAGGCAGGCTGGATCTCTTCAAAGCCCGGTCCATTGGAACAGAGAGAATTGTTGCGACTTTTGGCAATAACGCTTATAGCAGATCAGCTAGCTCTTCTTTGCTAATTCCAGATTCCTTTAAAAGCCTGCACAGAGTTCTTTAGGAATATCCTTGCTGTGGATGGGAACAACCGCCTTCCTGCGGGTTTGTGGATGGCGATAGATGCTGTGGCTTCCTGTGGTCCTCTCCAGAATGAAGCCAGCCTTCTCCAAAGCTCTGGCAAGCTTCTGAGAAGAGACCGAAGGCAGCTTAGGCATGGGCAACGATCTCTACAGTGCGATCGATGATATCTTCGTCGGTTGGAACCTCTTCATCATGAGCAATCAATATCTGCACATAGCCCTCAATGGCATCTCTTGCCATATCCAGGGCCTCATCAATGGTCTTTCCAAAGGTAACGCATCCCGGAGGTGATGGAACCCATGCGGTATAGACCTCATCCTCTGCTTCCCATCTCAGCATAACATGGTACTTTGGGACCTTCATCGCAATCAAAATGGCATTTTCAAATATAACTAACCTCTGCTGCTTCTAAAGGAGAACCGACCTGATATCTCCCCGATGAAGCTCAGGATCACCATCACCGGCACCAGGTAAATGACGCGGGCTACAGGTACCTGCTGCTGGGGAGCGCAATGGGTTTGCGCCTGCCGGGATTTGATGCCAGCAATCTTACCGATAGCGATATCATTTTGCTTCCTCTTCCTCACTCTGATCTTGTGAAGGATGAGGTCCGGGCAGCTTTGGGCAGCTTTGATATTATATCATGATCTAGAAGATATGCAGCTCATTGTTGCTTATATAACAACTAAAATTAAATCGATGCTGCTCTTGCAGGCCAACACATCCTCCTGCCCTAAACCCCCGCCAGCTTGCAGTCAGCCTCGCTGTGCTCGATCTCCTGGATGCTCATCCTCTTCGCCGGATTGAAGCTCTTCTTGTGCCGGCAATCCATGAGCTTATGCCAGTTGTCTCTCTCCCAGATGTTGAAGGACTTATCCTCCTCCGGTATGAGCTGGCGCAGCCTCAGGACCAGTCCCTCCCAGTTGACTGCATGCCCGGAGAACTCCGGCCCATCCACGCAGGCGAACTTGGTCTCCCCCGCCACCTCCACCCGACAGGCTCCACACATCCCTGTTCCATCCACCATGATCGGGGTCAGGCTGACAATTGTCTCCACTCCTGCCGACCGGGAGGCATCTGCTGAGACCTTCATCATAAAGGGGCAGCCATGGACGAATATCCTGTCGATCTTCTTGCCCTCTCCCAGCTCCTGCTCGATGAAATCGTTAGCCCAGGCGGTCTTGCCGCAGCCCGTAACCACATGAAGCTCATCGCTATGCTCGGCCAGCTTATCAGTCCAGAAGACGAAATCAGGGCCCCGCCCCTCTATCACAGTGATCACTGTATTCCCCTTCTCCTTGAGGGCCTTGATCAGTGGCAGAGAGGGGCCGGCTCCAAAGCAGCCGCAGGCGCATATCACCCGGCCGAAGTTCTCGATCTCTGTGGGCTTGCCCAGCGGTCCGGCTATATTGGCCACTGAATCGCCTTCACATAGGGTGGACAGCTTTGCAGTGCTGGTTCCCAGAACATAAAAGACGATATCTATAGTGCCCTCCTCTTCATCCCAGCCTGCCAGGCCCATGGGAATCCTCTCTCCTTTCTCGTCCACCCGGATGATAACAAACTGACCGGGCTTTGCGCTGCTGGCAATCTTGGGCGCTTTGAACTGCATATGGATGATATTGGGAGCAACAGTCTCCCTGGTTACTATCTCGTACATCTAGCCTCCTATCATTTACCCAGCGAATAGACCACTCCAGCCGGGGACTCTTCGGCGCTGCGGCATAGAGCGAAGCTCGGGCTCTCCAACGCTCTTTGCCCCTAGCATATCGATGGTAAGCTCATACTCTGACATCTGTGACAGGCAATGATGCAGATTAATTGTATTAGTAGGTTGCTCTGGTTGCTCTGATTGCTCTGATAGCTCTGAAAGGAAAATCTTTTTTATATAGCACAGAGATGATCAGCGGTAGATCATCCAAGATGGATGATCAGCGGTAGATCATCCAAGATGGATGATCAGCATTAGATGATCAGCGGTAAGGGAACTTAGCCTCTGAGGCGCGGTGTGAAAGAGATGGCAGACAAGTTGAACTTAAACCGGGTGGAGATGCCCAAGCAATCTCCAGAGAAGAGGAAGGGCAACTTTCAGGAGGTTGCTTTGGGATACAGTGCAGAGCAGGCGGCTTTGGAGGCGAGCAGATGTATCCAGTGCAAAAAGCCCAAATGCGTTGATGGCTGCCCCGTCGGAGTGGATATTCCGGAATTCATTCTTGCCCTGAGGGAGGGCGACATGCCCGGCGCGGCCCTCTCCCTTAAGAGAAAGAACGCCCTGCCCGGAATCTGCGGACGGGTCTGCCCTCAGGAGGTGCAATGCGAGAGCCGCTGCGTCCTGGCAAAGAAGGGCGCACCCGTGGCCATAGGCCGGCTGGAGCGCTATGTGGCCGACTGGGAGCAGGAGACGAAGAAATGCCCGCCCTGCGAGATCCTGCCTCCGACGGGCAAGAGCGCCGCGGTGGTGGGCTCGGGCCCCGCTGGCCTCACCTGCGCCGCAGATCTGGCCAGATTGGGGCATAAAGTCACCATCTTCGAGGCCCTGCATGATGGCGGAGGGGTTTTGGTCTATGGCATTCCCGAGTTCCGTCTGCCGAAGGCCATCGTCCGGGCGGAGATTGAGTACGTCAAATCGCTGGGGGTGGAGCTGGAGCTGGATTCAGTAGTGGGCAGACAGGTGCAACTGCACGAGCTGCTAGAAAATGAATTCGATTCCATATTCCTGGGGATCGGCGCAGGAGCGCCGCGATTTCTCAATGTGCCCGGCGAGAACCTGAGCGGTGTCTACTCTGCCAATGAGTATCTAACCCGGGTAAACCTGATGAAGGCCTATAAGTTCCCTGATTATGATACCCCGATCAAGAAGGGGCGCAAGGTGGCAGTGATTGGGGGAGGGAATGTGGCCATGGATGCCGCCCGATCGGCTGTGCGCCTGGGGGCCGAAGAGGTGCATGTCATCTACCGCCGCTCCCGGGAGGAGATGCCGGCGAGAAGGGAGGAGGTGGAGAATGCAATGGAGGAGGGGGTCATCTTCGATTTCCTCACCAATCCCACCCGCTTCCTGGGCGACCACCGGGGAATGGTCAAGATGATGGAGCTGGTGAAGATGGAGCTGGGCGAGCCCGATGCCTCGGGCAGGAGGAGCCCCAGGGTGAAGAAAGGCTCAGAGCACATAGAGGACGTGGATATAGTGGTCATCGCCGTGGGAACTGTTCCCAACCCCCTCATCGCCTCCAGCACCCCTCAACTGAAGACCACCAAATGGGGAACTATAGTGGTGGATGAGAGGGGCAGGACAACTATGGAGGGGGTCTGGGCAGGAGGAGACATCACCACTGGAGGAGCAACGGTGATCAGCGCCATGGGCGCGGGCAAGATCGCTGCCGCGGACATGGACAACTGGATGCTGAATGATGGGCCGTGGTGCGATAAGTAGTATGCACCACTCTCATTTTCCCCATTTTGGCGCAGGCGTTCTTTAAGGGCATTTAAATATGCTCTGCCGCTATCTGCTATCTTGTTGGCGTGGATGGAATTCTGGACAGACGCCTCGCGCTACGATCACCCTTGGACCTGGCCTGGCCATCTCCTCCCGGAGCACCCCCTCCAATTCCTCCACAGATCCAGGAAGATCGATATAACGGAAGGGCATCAACCCCTCCAAGAGCGAAGTGAGATCGGGCACCTCCTGGCCGCCGGTCATGGCAGCCACATCGTTCTTCAAGACGACCGCCAAAAGGTCCCGCTTCTGCCAGAGGGCATTGATCAGGCCCTGCAGCCCGGAGTGGGCCAGGGCATAGTCTCCCACCAGGGCGATCCCCTTGTTCTTGAATCCCGAGGCCACCCCCACAGAGGAGCCGAGGCCATATACCACATCCACCGACTGGTACGGCCTGCGGCTGGCGCGAATGGAGCAGCCGGCATCGCCGGCCACGGGCACATCCAGCCTCCCCAGGGCAGAGAAGAGGCTGGCGAAGGGGCAGCCATCGCATACCCCAGCGTAGCCCCGCCCGGCTACGGTTTCATACTCCTGAGAGAGCGGGGCGCAGGCCATATTCAAGGCCATAGTCATACCCTCTCCGTTCTCTAAGAGCTCAAGGGCGCTGATGATATCCTCCCGATTCAGCTCTCCCCGCGGCAGGTGGCCGGTGAGCCTTCCTTTCACCTTTCCCCACCCCCTCAGATGGGACTCGATGAATGGCTCGGGCTCCTCTGCCACCAGGACGATCTGGTGATCATCGATGAACCGGCAGATGAGCCCCCAGGGCAGGGGATTGACATAGGCCAAAGAGAGAGAGGATGCCCCCAATCCCTCCGCCAGAGCAGCAGGACGTCCACTCCCGATGATCCCCACACAGCCTGCACCTCTCTCCAGGTGGTTCAGATAGGAGGACTCTGCCGCCTCCCTGGCCCGGGCCATGACCTCCTCGTGATGCCTCTGGTGCAGACCGCGCATGGTCAGCTCCGGCTCTGCCCTCTCAAACTGCTGTCCCGTGCCAGGGGAGGGCTGAGGGCTGATCTGGACCCCTTCTGCTGCCAGCATTGGCGAAGTGATCCGGACGATCACCGGCACCCTGAGCCCCTCGGAGAGGGAATAGGCCTCCAGGATGGAGAGGTACAGATTCTCAGGGTCTCGCGGATCGAGGACGGGAAGCTTTGCCACCAGCCCGTAAAAGCGGCTGTCCATCTCCGCCTGGGAGCCCTTAGGTCCCAGGTCGTCCCCGGCCAGCACCACCAGGCCCGAGCCGATGCTGTGGATGGCGGATATCACCAGGGGATCGGCCAGGACATTCATCCCCACCTGCTTGACCACCACCATCGAGCGCAATCCAGTGGCTGAAGCCCCCAGAGCGATCTCCAATGCCACCTTCTCATCGATGGAGATCTCCGCCTTCAGGCCGGCGGCCAGATCGGTTATAGGGTAGCCGGGGACGTAGGTTCGAACCGCCGCTTCTGCATCATCTGCTGCCAGGACAACAGCCTTCAGGCCATTTAGGCCCTTCAGGCCTTTCATGCTTCTTGGGCCGCTCATACTGTTCCAGGGATTATGGACGTGTCCGGCTGGGCATTGAAGGGCAGGGCAGCCACAGCTCCAATCAGGCCCTGCCCCTTCATGATGATCTGAACTCCGGCCTGGCGCGCCACCTCCACAGCATCCTCATAGCTAACCCTTTCCCTCTTGCATCTCAGGCCGAAGGGCAGGAGCTCGGAGGGATCGAAATCCCTGAACACCGCCATCCCCGTCTGCTCGGAGACGGTGTATTTTTTCAGCAATGCTCTGAAGTCGCCCAGCATCCCCTCTCCTCTCCCCGGCAGGCAGGCGAACTCCACCACTGTGGAGACGCAGTTCTGGGTCTTGGTGGGCACGGGAAAGAGCTGCACCAGGGAGTGGGAGATGTAGCGAGCCTCAGGGCGGTCGACCCTCTGGGCGATGTTATGAACCAATGACCAGGTGGCCCCCACTGTCTTGGAGTCGGTATCGTCAACCCCGATGATCATCCTCTCCCTCCTGGGCAGGACTACAGTACCCCGGGCGACCAAGCCACCGCCGCATTCAGTGGCATCATATCTCAGCACATCCTCCGCCCGGGCGCGGGAGAGGGTGGCCCCCACGCCGCCGCCGCCCAAACCGGCATACGTGACCTCCACCTCCGATCCGGATACCTGGACCGATTCGATACCTGCCGATTGCTTGGATGAGGCCAGCTCCAGATCGGCGCTGCCGGGGCAGAGCATATAGCGGAACCAATCCCCCTGATTGTATGAGCTTATGACCAGAGGACCGCGAGAGTAATGGTATCTGGCCCAGGCTGATCCCCCATAGCAGGAGGACCTCTCCAGTAGCTCCACCCTCTTGGCATCATCATCGACTACGGCATGAATCTGCTTGTAGACCACCACATAAGGATCTTCTAATTCTAGTTGCACGCCTCAAACCTCAGGGCAACTGATTGATCATCTCTTATCATAAACCCTCTGATGCAGATGGATTCAAAATGAGAATTTCTAGAGCAAAAGCATCTGCTGCTCAATCCTTTTAGTCACACAAAAAAGCATCTGATCTGATTAAAACTAACTCAACCCCTTCATATAGAACGCCCCTGCGTCAGCCCTTCGCCCCTCCTGCGCTACTGCCTCAGGCGCCCCTAAACGCCAGGCAGGCCCGGACGCCCTGGCAGCAGGCGCAAGCTGAATGAGATCGAAGAGCCTGCAGCTCGAAGATATCCAGATGCTGGCCATTTGTTCCCCGCAGAGGCCCCAGGCGTCCATGGACTGGAGTGTGCCATGCTGGCAGCAGCCTGGCTGGCTTGAGTTGCAGGGGGTTCAAGAAAGTGGGGACTATATCCAGTACCGATAAGAAAATCACGCCACATAAGGGCTGCTTTTGGCTTCGATCCCTCTTGCATTCTTCATATACTCTCTCAGCACCACTGTGGCATAGCTCCCTTTGGGCAGGACGAACTGCAGATGGGCAACATCACCCTCCACCCTGATCTTGGGATCGACCGGACAGAGGGCCGCCCTCCTGGTGCCACGCGAGCCCAGATCGGGGTTTTCTGCCACCTCAAAGCCCTCCGGCGAGATCTTCTCCTCTGCCAGGATCTGCCTTTCGATCTCCCCCTCCCGGCCCCCAGCCAGACGGCTCTCAAATCCGATCAGGGGCAGGGTGACAAATGCCCTTCCCCTCTTCACCAGCCGCGCTACTGCATGCAGGTTATCCTCTGTCACCTCCTGGCTCTTCTCTATATCGGGCAGGCCCCGCGGGAGAAGCAGACCACATCTCCCACCAGGGCTTCATCCAGAGGAATCGCCTTCTCCAGGCGGAGGCTCAGGATGCGGTTGAAGAGGTATGATTGGTAGGCATGCACAAAGAGGCGCCTCAGGTTGACGGAGAGAACATCAAAGGAATGGGCATAGTCTCCTGGATGCTCAGCCAGGTAGTTGAGCATGGCCAGCTCATAGTGCAGGTAGGGGGGAAATTCATTGCGCGCTGCCTGAATGTCCCCGCTCTCCCAGAGCCTCTCTCTCGCCTCCCTGGTCCTCTCCTGCTCCCCGGGATGGGGGAGGGAGAGGAATATGCGGACTGCCTCCTCGATCTTTCCCCTGGCCAGGGCTTCGCCCACCTTGTGGGTGACCGGCCTTATCTCCCCGAATCTCTGCACACCGAAGTAATTGGGAACTCCCCTGTGCCTCCTGATCTCCTCGCTGATGGAGGCCAGTCTACGAGCCGGTTCGGGGCAGGCCAGGTCCCGGATGGTGATGGCGAAGCGGTTGCCCAGCAGGTCGCCCAGGCCCACCGCCCGGTTCGTCCTGCCCAGGACGTTTATACTGATGTCGGGGAGCTTGATCCTCTCCAGCTCCGGCTCATCCAGATTCATGATGCTGATCCTCTGACGGGTTCTGGCTCTCTTATCCTTGGTTCCCGCCCAGCCAAACCTCCGCTGGCTGATGCCAAGATGCCTGGACATCTCCCGGATGAGGTGGTGGGTGTCCCAGTCCCTCTTCTCCACCTCTATCACCAGATACCTCCCACCCTCGTAGACGAACTCCTCGAAGACCTCCTCCACCTGGAAGTCCTCCGGGCTGCTTCTGATGATCCCTCCGCAGCCAGGGCTGTCGGTGATATAATAGTTCATCCCCAGGAATCTGTCCAGATCAGTTGCCGGTATCATTCTCCCTCAGACCAGCTTGAGCTTGCCTGTAACTCTGTCCATGAGCTTGCCATGCGCCGGCCCCAACCCCAGGGCGGTTATGGTGCCGGACGGGATCTCCGTCAGCCCGGCATCGGCTACAATGGCGGATGGTATTCCCACCCTCTCTGCATCCTCACGCAGGCGGAAGAGGTCAGCGACACCGGGAACCTTCAAGACGACCTTCTTTTGCCCCTCTGCCTTCCATTCGCTGACCGCTGACCGGTCCATCCTCTCCGCCCTCTCCACAGCCATCACTGCGGCATGAGCCACCTGCACCGCCAGCTTCCCCGCCGATAGCTTCAGATCCTCTCTGATAACAATGCACTGCTTGAACTCCATGAATACTGCCCCGCTGCCAAGGAAAAAAGGTTTTTTAAAAATAGGAAGAGGCGAATGCTATGCCTCTTTGGTGACCACTCTGACGCAGGAGGGGCTCTTCACGATATTGCCCATCTTCGCCCCGATGAGATACTCCAGGCCTTTGTCGGCAGCGATGTCCAGGACGCGCTGGGTCACTACGCCATCGAATATAACTCCGTTGATATCTCCATTGGAGTCCTTCAGCTCCCGGGCCAGATCCCTCACTGCCACCTCTCGGAGGACATTATGGTTCTTGTCCATCAGCCTCGCGCACAGGGTTCCGTCCAGCTCATCCATATGCTGTCTGAACCACTCCCTCTCCGGCTCGGGCTTGAGAGCAGGCTCCGGCGGGGGGGCGGCAACGATCTCCTCGGCCACGGGAGCGGCTTTCGGCACCACCTCTCTGGGCACTATCCTGCGCGGAGCGATGGCCTCTGCCCTCTCAGCGGCATTTCTCACGCATAGCGGCCTCTCCCGGATCAGGCTCTTCCTCTTGGTGGTGATCTCCCTTCTCTTCCGGGGCTGGTTTTTGATCTTATACTGATCTAGCACCTGCTCCACCGGGATCTTCTGGCGCAGAGCGCGGACGATCTCCTTTTGAGTCATATCCTCTACACTCTTCCCTTCCGGTGCTCGCGCCACATAATCGATATCTGCCACCTGAAGGAGCTCCTTTACTATCAGCTCCCCTCCCCGGTCGCCATCGGTGAAGGCGGTCACCACCTTCTTGGCGCAGAGGTCGGCGATGGTGGGAGGCACATTGGTCCCGCCCACAGCTACGGCATTCTTGATGCCGTACTTGAGCAGGTTGAGCACATCCGCCCGGCCCTCAACCACCAAAATGGCATCCGAGTCGAGGACATTGGGTCCGGCGGGGAGGTTGTCCTTGCCCAGATGGATTATCTCCTCCACCCGCACGGACTGCTTGATCTCCTCTGTGATCTCCTCCGTCTCCAAGATGTTCTCATCGAACATCTCCACCAGGATGCGTTTGGCCCTCTCTATGACGTACTTCCTCTTGGAGGCACGCACATCCTCAATGCGATTGATGGCGATTCTGGCAATGCAGGGCCCAACCCGATCTATGGTCTCCAGAGCGGCAGCCAATATGGCCGTCTCTACCTTGTCGAAGCTGGAAGGAATGGAGATGGTGCCGCCTGACTTTCCTCCACTGGATGTGATTTGCACATCGATTCTGCCCAACCTACCTGTTTTTTGAAGGTCTCGCAGGTCAAGGTCGCTTCCAAGGAGACCCTCTGTCTGGCCGAAGATGGCGCCGACCACATCAGGCCGCTCGACTATGCCCTCCGCAGTTATATCCGCATAAATGACATACTTAGTGGTATCAACATTCTGCATGATTATATGACCTCTTTTAATTTAAAATAGTCGAATAAAAGTCACACTAACATCTTGCAGCCATAGCTACAGACATCCAAAGGGGGCCATTTTTGCGACCAATGCCGCTTTTAGGCCATGCCTGATCCCAGGCAGGCAATGAGCAGTGAGTGATGATTGTGAATTTATCCAACTATCTCAGCGTTTAATTATCATTATCATTGAACATCTGATAGAAATGCCCACACATGAGCATTTTTTTCTCGCTTTGCTGGCATTTCATCGCCCCATGTTTTACTGAGGGCTTAATTATATTGAGATTTGAAGCTCAGATGTGTTCTTCTACCAGGTAAAATTGCACGAATCTAGTTTAAGAACTTTGTGGTAGAGATGGGCTGAATGGAGGATAAATGGCCTCGCTCAAGTTATATAAAATTTTCTATAAAACTATGAACCCGTCCGCTGTTCGTACTACTTGCACCTCCTCTCCGGGCTCCACCTCCAGGCCACGGGGACGAGACGCGAGGACGGAATGGAATGTCTCCGGATCCATGATCTCCAGGACAGCATCATCCTTGGAGATGACAGTAGCCCTCATGGCACCGGCCCTGTTTCCCAGTATCTGCACCTCTTCTGAGGCTTCCTCGGATATGCTTGTGTGATGAGACCTGTCCACCGAGGTCAATAGAATGCTCTTGCCCTCAAATCCCGAGACCATATAGATCGAGCCGCGGTGGGATACGATATCCCCCCTTCTCAAGCGGGGGAACCTGACCAGCAATGTGGAACGGTAAACATCGCGATCCTCCTTCTTTCCCACCAGCTTACATGTCTCCAGCAGCCTCCCGCCGAACCTCTCCTGCACCGCCCGGGCCATCCTCCTCCCCAACTGGGTCGAACCCAAAATTATATCCAGGCCGCCCTTGACCTCCTTTATATTCTGGATGAAGGATAGCTGATCGCCTCCCCGGTAGCCAGCATCGGCCATATCCTGAGCCATCCTCCTGCACTCCTCCATCTCCCAGGGACTGATCAGCCGGCTGCCGTTTCCCCGCAACTGCACTGTGGACTGGAAGTACTTTCCCGCCATGCGGCTGCAGCGCCCACAGGCCAACTGCCTGATCCTCACCTGCACCTCGCCGCTCTCCTCCACCCTCAGCCCCATGAAGCTCCCTTTGGCCATTATCTTGGTGATATACTGAGTGGCTCCAGTCCTCTGCACCTCGACCTCTATATCCGGATGGAGGAGTTCAGGGTGAAGCCAGAGGGATTCGACTGCCGCACTGGATACCAGATCCTCCACGGGCCGGCTCTCAGGCAACTGCCACTTTCCTTTTATCTGCTGAGACCGGCAGACTGAGCAGATCACCACCTCCGCCACAGCTGGAAACTGGACAAGCTTAATGGCCTCCATCCGGCACTGCAGACAGAGCCCCTCATCAGCCGGGCGGCCGCATTTGGGGCAGAGAGGCTGCATCACATCCTCACCATTTGAGCATAGAGAACTCCATCGATGGAGAGGACATTCTCCTCGTTCACATAGCCCAAAGAGATGGCGTATCTTATCGTTTTTCGTCCTACAAAATTGGCCATAGTTGCCCCACGGAGGGCCTCTTCAACCTGGGATAAGCTCGCCCTCTCCTCTCCATAAAAATCAGAGCAAACCTCGATATGCAGATCGCCCTCCCTGAACTCACATCCCAGAATCTCGCTATCGCATACGGCGATAAGAGTCTCCTTTCCGTGCCTGTAGGTCTTAAGACATATCTGGGCGGCCTCATCCTCATATCTCTCCTCCGGTGCTTTCCTGCCAACCTGTTTCCCGCCAACCCGATCGATGCTATCTTCCATCTCCATCTCTTCAACCTCAGGGAAGCTTCAGCATCCCAGGCCTGGGCTCGAAGACATCCCCATCTCTTCTCAACCGGTCGATGATCTCCTCCGCTTTAGACCTTTCTATCCCCAACTCCTCTGCCCTGTCCAGAACCTCCTCCCTTGAGGCTGGCCCCTGCTCCTCCCGGCTGACATCTCTGATGATGTCCATCACCGATTTTGTTCTGTCCCGGGTGCTCTTTGTAGTGCCCGAGGCGATGATGTCTGCATCCAAAAAGCCCGTCTCTGGATCTATCCCCACTTTGCGAAGGCAGGCCTCCAGGATCCTGACCACCCGCTGGGCATCATCGAGTGCCACCTTGTGGCTCAGCCGCAGCCTGGCACTGGCCTCACCCAACCTTATGAGCGCCTCCAACTGCCGGGCAGTGACCGGCACTGGCTTGTTCGAGTCCTGTCCCTGAGTGCGCAGGCCGACGTAGTAGTTCAGGAAATACTCCTTCGCCTCCTCAGTGAGGGTGGGAAATACATTCTTGCGGGCATAGGCCACATACTTTCTCAGCATCTCAGGATCGATCGCCGGCTCGATCACAGTGAGGGCATTATCGATATCCTCCTGGGATATCTCCGGATTCCAGGGCTTCTGGGTGGAGAGCTCTCCAGCGTAGTTGCTCTTCAGGATGTGCTGGGCGATGGCCGAATCCCTCTTGGTGTCCGGATCATCGGTGAGAACGAAGATGAGATCGAAGCGGGACATGAGGGCAGGGGTGAGATTGATCTGCGGGGCTATGGGCTCGTACTTATCAAACCTCCCCAGCTTCGGATTGGCCGCCGCTAAGAGAGAGCAGCGGGACTTGAGGGTGGCCATCACCCCGGCCTTGGCCACGCTTATCGTCTGCTGCTCCATGGCCTCATGCAGGGCGCTTTTATCCTCGTTGTTCATCTTGTCCATCTCATCTATGGCGGCGATCCCCTTATCCGCCAGGACCAGGGCCCCGGCCTCTATAGTCCATCGGCCGTCGCCCAGCTCGTCCTTGACTGCTGTGGCGGTGAGGCCGGCGGAGGTGGAGCTCTTTCCTGAGGTATAGATCCCCCGGGGGGAGAGCTTGACCATGTACCTCAGAAGCTGCGACTTGGCGATGCCCGGATCGCCCACTAAAAGGATGTGGATGTCTCCTCTGATGCGCGCTCCATCTGGCAGATGCTTCTCAAAGCCCGAGACCAGCTGCAGGCCCAGGGCCTCTTTTACATCATCATAGCCATAGATGGAGGGAGCAATGGAGTCCTTGATCTTCTCATAGATCTCAGGATCGCGCGACATCTCCAAGATCGCCTCCTCGTCCTCAGGAGAGATCTCTATCTCCTCGAACTCCTGATCTTTCATCTCCACCGAGACCCCTTTATGGAAGAGATCGAAGTAGGTGCTCTTCCCCTGCTGGGGATTGGTCCTCTGATAGGACTTCAAAACACCATTCACAATCACCCTATCGCCAGGAAAGATCCGGCCTGCGAGGTCATCCTCCAGCTCCACGTCCAGGGTCTGAGGCTGCTGGCCGCCGCGCAGGTCCTCAGGCGACTCCTGTACTCTGATCTTCTGAGCATCGACGAACTTGGACTGGGAGAGGATGAGCTTGAAGGGGCCTCCCCGGTCGCAGGCCTGATTCATGCACTTAAGATTCTGATCCTCGAACTTGGTCCCGCTCTGCTCTTTGAAGAAGGTAAAACCGCATCTTTGGCACTGGAAGGCGGCAGAGACTATCTTCGGCCTGACCTCAGTGGCCGTCCTCACCAGGCCATCTATGGCCAGGAGCTTGCCTATATGATCAGATCGAAGCTCGCGGGTCTTGAAGTGGCGGGGAAGCTCGGCGATTCGCACATGGGCCCGATCCAAATAGACATCCATGGGCAGATCCAGCTCCAGCATGGCAGTCCGGGCGGCCTCCAGGGTCTCCTCCGGGCGCTCCATCAGCTCCTCGGCAAAATCCGGATCGAACTTATCCAGGTCTGAGAACTGGATCCTGAGGCTGCGCTCGTCCGGATAGGTATCAGCCAGCTTCAGGATCTCATCCCAGTATCGGGATCGGAGGAACTCCTCCCATTTAGCTACAGCATCAGCGGGCATTCTAGAATAATTTAACACTGGCCAGGTATCTAAAGCATTTGGCAGGCAGCCACCAGCGGGCAGCAGCCAGCCTATCTCTGCTTGGCCATGACCCTCAGCTTACTTCCTTCCCGGGACATAATGGTCACCTTCTCCCCCTTCTCCACCGTCCCCTCCGCCTCTGCCTGCCAGTACTCTCCCTGGAAGAGAACATAGCCCTTGGGATCCAGCCGATCCAGGGCCACTGCCTCCTCCCCCTCGAAGACGTCGACCACCACTGGAGCAAACCGGGCCAGAGCCACCTTGTAGATGGCAAAGGCCATGAACAATCCCAGTATGAGCGAGGGCAGGATCAGGGCCAGGGCCATGGAGCGCTGGTAGCTTCCGGGCACATACCACTCCGGAAAGCTGGTGGGCACAAACAATATGCTGCCCACTATCACACAGATCAGCCCGGCCACCGCCAGGGCGCCGAAGGTGTGGCTGTGCAGCTCCGCCAGGATGAGCCCCAGGCCCAAGAGGATGAGGAATATGGCCCCGACGTTCACATTGAATCCCAGGCCGATCAGCCCCAGGGCCAGGGCCGTCAGGCCGAAGACCTCTGCACCCATCCCCGGACTGGAGAAGCCGTAGATGAGAGAATACAGGCCGATCAGCATTAAGAGCCCGGCGATGGTGGGATCGGAGAGAAGCTTGAGGAACAGCAGATTTATTGGCGGCTCGAAGAGCTTCAGATCTGCACCCTGAGTGATGAGGGTGGTGTTCTTGATCCTGGTGCCGTTGATCTGATCCATGAGCTCCTCTGGGCTGGAGGCGATATGCTCGATCACCCGGAAGCTTTTCGCCTCATCGGCATTCAGATTCAGATTGGAGAGGACGAACTCCCTGGCAGCAGTGGTATTCCGGCCATGTTTTCGCGCCTTCTCCTCGATCAGTGCCACTATGGCATTGGTGGTCTTGCTATCGTTTACTGGCACCGTCCCCCCGGTTGGCGAGAGCTGTACCGGCTGAGCCGAGCCGATGATGGTATGGGGGGCCATGGCCGCCAGATCGGTACCGATCAGGATGATCGTCCCTGCAGACCAGGCTACTGCTCCCTCAGGATGGACGTAGCCGATGACCGGGATCTTCGACTCATCTATCAGCCTCAGAATCTCAGTGGTCTCGGCGAGGCCTCCGCCAGGTGTGTCCAGGAGGAGAATCAGAGCCAGGGAATCCTCAGCCCTTGCCCTCTCCAGGGCGGCGGAGAGGATATCATCGCTGGCAGGGGTGATGGTCCCCTTCATGTCCACCATCAAAACATTGCCCGTCGCCTGTGCCTGGCCGGCAATGAGAAGGAAGAGCAATGCTATCCCCAGCATCCGGGCTGGCATTCTCCTCCCTCTATTCATGAGATCCTCATTTGACATCGATCGGATACCTACTGTCAGGCAGGCCCCGAGGCCTTTATTCCGGCCTGCCTTCCGCTGCCATTCATCTCCTGAATCTGGCTCTATCCAGGACAGATTCCTTTATCACGCTCTCCGTTCTCTCCTCACCCGCCCGCCCCATCTCCCTCTCTGAGAGCTCGCGGTTCAGGGCGGCAGTCAGGCCGGTAACCGATCCCGTGGCCGGATCTCCGCTGGGGGTGACGACGATGAGGGTCTTCTCGCGGGCGATGTCCACCAGGGTCTGCAGCTCCCTGAGCTTAAGGGCAGCAGGGACCTCCTCATAGAGCCGAGCAGCATCGGTCATGGTCTTGGATGCCTGGAACTCGCCATCTGCCAGGATGATGCGCGACCTCTTCTCCCTCTCGGACTCCGCCTGCTTGGCTATTGCCCTTCTCATCGATTCGGGCAGGGCAACATCCCTCAAGGTGACGGCCGTAACCTTGATCCCCCAGGGATCGGTATGCTGGTCCAAGATCTCCTGTAGCCTCTTGTTCAGTTCATCGCGCTTGCTGAGCAGGTCATCCAGCTCGATCTGTCCCAGGACATCACGCAGTGTGGTCTGGGAGAGGAGAGAGGTAGCCACCCGGTAGTTCTCCACCTGAATGATCGCGCTTGCCGGATCGACCACCCGGTAGTAGATGACTGCATCCACCTCCACGCTCACATTATCCCTGGTTATGACCACCTGCTTGGCCACATCGATGGTGAAGACCCTCAGGTCGAGGAGTATGACCCGGTCGATGATGGGGATGATGAAGAATATGCCAGGGCCTTTTACTCCGCTGAAGCGACCCAGACGAAATATGACCACCCTCTCATATTCTCGCACGATCTTGATCGCCTGTGATAGTATAGCTAGCACAACAAATAGAGGTAATATCGTACTGAATGGATCCAAGTGAACACCCCTTATAATGTTTTTCTTCAAGGCTTAAATAGATAACCAGCAAGAATAATGATAAAACTGGCAGGAAAATCTCTCAAAAGAGTGAAATCAGGTCCGGGGTCAATGCCCGGGTTCCTGAGAATCATTTCTTGAACTCAGTATAACCGCATTTGCCGCAGCTTTGCCTGTCACCGTGGTTCGCCAGGAAGACGCCATTTCCGCATCTCGGACAGACCGGCTTTCTGGATTTGATGGAGTCTCCGCCAAGCTCGTAGTATCTGGATACGCCCTTGACCTCACCACCCTTGCCCTTCTTCTCTGCCATTTAGCTTGCCTCCGACCCGCTCTCCTCAGGCTTGGTGAATGTATTGCGTTCTATGATATGGGCCCGCTCCACCTGTGCTGCCCTCTCTTCCGTCTCATAGATCTTGGCATATCCAAGGGTCTCGCGTTTTCCAAACTCAGTCTTCAGCCTGTCCACATAGACCAGGCCCACCTTTGAATTCATAGTCGCCGCCAGCCTCTCGACCACGCTCTTTCTGGACGGCGTGGACTCATCGTGAATGATCCTGAAGGCTATCTCCCTGCGGTTCAGGAGGGGATTATCCTTCTCTTCAATGACCTTTATCTCCAACTTCATTCCTCCACAATCATTTTTTTTAGTAATTCGCCAATATATTCCTTCATCTCAGGGGTCACTTTCACCAGGACGCTTCCCTCATCCGGCTGCCCGTAGATCACCACAGAGCCAATTGGGGCATAGAGAATCGCGGGAAGAGTTGCCAGATCCTCCTCTCCCTCCACCACAATCTTCACCCGCTCCTCTCCAGCCAGAGAATCATCTATCAGCTCCACCAGCTCTCTGGTCAGAGTAGCGGGAGGGTTCTTCACCTTTATGCTCTTGTAGCTATCATGCTCTAAGCTCTGCAGAACGTGATCGGGAATCTGGACCCTCTTCGTCTTGTTGTCCACCACTGCCAGGTCCGGAATTATCCCCGACTTCAAAAGATAGAATGTGCTCATATCGCCGACGGAGGCGACCTTCCTGGCCTGCTCCAATTCGTCCCGCATTTTCTCTATGCACTCAATGCCATTGCCTTTGCACAGCCTGCCCAGAGGGTTTTTGAGCAATAGGCGCAGCTCTTCAGGCAGAAGAAGTGTATGCAAGCTATCGCACCTTCAAAGCGTATTTGCCAGGGAGCTTGATCTCCAGCTTCTCAGCGATGATGGATTCCTTGGGATCGATGATTACCACATATCCGCTCCAGTCCTTGCTCAGCGAGGCTGAATTGCATATGGGGCAGACCTGCCCCTCGACTATTCTGCGACATTCTCTGCATGCCTGTTCGGTCATTTTGCCTCTGTCTGGATGCTCTCGTTCTCTGTTTGGGCCTCATCTGCGGCTTCAAGCCATTCCAGCTTCCCCAGGCCCGTCTGCCTCATGGTCAGGCCGATCTTGCTCTCCCTGGGCTCCTTCTCATTCAGGCTGACTGCTATCACTCTGGCTCGAACCCGATCCCCTTCTCCCAGGGACTTGCTGGACTCTTTGCTGACCAGGCGCGCGTTCTTTTCATCATAAGATATATACTCATTGGTTATCTGGCTGACGTGCAGGAGGGCATCGAAGGGGCCCAGGGAGAGAAATGCACCAAACTTGACTATCTCCACCACCTCTCCCTCTACTATCTCCTGCATCTCGGGCTTGAAGACGAGGGCATCGAAGTTGACCTCATAGTAGATGGACCCGTCTCCTGCCAGGATGTGACCTTCGCCAATATCATCCGCTCCGAGCACAGCCACGATGGTCCCCAGAGATTTGTCCACCACGCCCTCATATTTGTCCCGCAGTGCTCTCTCCACTGCCGCTTCGAGGGGATCTCCCAGATGACCCGGCTCTATCCTGGCCACACCCTTAAGCTTCATCCTCTTGTACATCAATACTCCTTCTTCATCGCCTCTAGGTACCGACCCTGGCGCAGGTATATTACGGTGATGCCTTTGCTAAATAATCTTTTCTTCAGGGCTTTGTCGTTGGTAAAGACTGCTGCACCCTCTTTCTCTGCCAGATCCACAATGGCCTGGTCTGCGGGACAGTTGTCGATGCCCACCACCTTGCACTGCCCGGCCAGGCCCAGGGCCACTCTGGCGGCAGTCCTATCCCGTCCTTTCTTTGCCCTCTCTGCTATTGAGAGCAGCTCTCCTCTCACCTGAGCGGGGACGATCCACTCAACATAACCCAGGCGCATCAGTTCGCCGAAGATGTCCACCCCGAACTGCTCTGCCGCCATCAGGGCATTGGTGTCTATGATCACCCTTATGCTATCGGCATCTATCTGCTGCATATTTTCAGTCGATTATGGAGCCGATGCCAATTAGCCGCCACCTGGCGCCGATGCGCCTGCTCACAGCCACACGATCCCCTTTATCTGCGCAGACCGGCCTTTTGAGCTGTACCTGGACCACGCCCCCCTCCCGGGCACTGGTCACCACCCCTACTGTGGTAGCGGTACCCACGTTCAGCATCAGAGGCTCGCTGGAATGGATGGGCTCGACACTGGATTCATCTGTAACTCCCACCACTCTCTCCAAGAGCTGCATGTTCATTGTGAATGTGCTCCGGATGGGGGGAAGCTTTCCCGGCTCCCCTGCCACCTGGCCCACCAGTGCATCGCTCTTGGTCATCGCCGGATCCAGTTGGGTGCCCACACCGATCAGGCCGCCGGGGGTGAGCTCCTCTTGGCTCTGTCTGCCTGCCAGGAGGGATACCACCTTGGTCTGGATTGGCACCCATTGCTTTCTGCCCTCATAATCCACCAGCCTGCCCGGACAGATCTCAATCTTATCGCCAACATGAAGAACCCCCTGGCTCAGGGAGCCGCCTATCACTCCTCCTTTGAGGGCCTCAGGTGCCGCTCCGGGGCGGTTGACATCAAAGGATCGGGCTATCTTCAGCAGGGCAGGCTTCTTGGTATCTCTTTCGGGGTTTGGAATATACTCCTCAATGGCCTTGATCACCAGATCGACATTCAGGTTCTGCTGAGCAGAGACGGGCACAATGGGCGCCTTCTCAGCCACAGTTCCCTTTATGAAGTCCTTGATCTGCTGGTAGTGCGCCATCACCTCTTCCCTGGAGACCAGGTCGATCTTGTTCTGAACTATTACGATTTTGTCGATACCTGTTATGTCCAGGGCCATCAGGTGCTCTTTTGTCTGTGGCTGGGGGCAGGGCTCATTGGCGGAGATGACCAGCACTGCGCCATCCATGATCGCTGCTCCGCAGAGCATGGTGGCCATGAGGGTCTCATGCCCTGGAGAGTCGACGAAGGAGACAGTGCGCAGTATCTCAGTCTCGCTGCCACAGTGGGGGCACTTCTCCTCCACAGTAAAAGCATCCGGATCCGGGCAGTTGGGGCACTTTCTGAATGTGGCATCTGCATAGCCCAGACGGATGGAGATGCCTCTCTTGACCTCCTCGCTATGCTGGTCGGTCCAGCTTCCTGATAGCCCCCGGACAAGTGTGGTTTTGCCGTGATCGACATGTCCAACCATGCCGATATTGATCTCAGGCTTTCTGGAGGCAGGCGTCTTCACCTCTGTTTTTTGATCTGATTTCTCCTCAGATTTGATATCGGATTTTGCCAAATTGAGATCTCCTTAAGGATTGTGATGATCAGGGCTTGATCATGCATTACTGTATAAATAGTTCATGCCCTGTCCAAGAGTCCCTCCCCGCCCTCGGGATGGATTTGGCCTGTCAGCCTTCATAGCAGCCTCATCCTCCTTTCATCATCTCCCCATCCAGCCCCCCTCTAGCACCCCTTTAGCACCTCTAGCACCCCTTTAGCACCTCTAGCACCCCTTCAACACCTCTAGCACCCCTTCAACACCTCTAGCACCCCTTCAACACCTCTAGCACCCCTTCAACACCTCTAGCACCCCTTTATCACCCAGCGGATATATCCACCTGAAATGCTCGCTTGTCTGCTACGATGTTCTCCCAGGAACGTTTGTAGACGAAGTATATGGTGGTCCTGCCCGGGCGGAGGGGCTCGAAGAGATAGATCGAGCTGCCTTTGGCCCCAAGTGCCCGGGATGGGGGAACAGCATACTGAGTGCTTTTCAGGCTCAAGAGGGTGGAATCATAGTCCACATTCCAGTTGTAGCCGGTGGTGGGGTTAGCTGGGAGGGAGATCTCAAATACCTCTCCCACCTGCGCCGAGATGGTATCCACCTCCCGTTCTGATGCAGCAGCCTCATCTACAATCAGGTAGTGCCCAGCAGGCTGCATCAGTGGATGGTAGTCTATGTTCTCCTGGTTCAAAATCACAGGCTCATCGCCGATCCCGTCTCCATCCTTATCCTCTCCAGAGTAATCTGCCCAGTAATTGCCTAGAAAGCCCCGTTGCACCCGGCTGTTGTACTGATAGCTTATCATGTGGCTTGAGTTCCAAAGAGCCAGATCTTCCGGGCAGACGCTCCTTTTTCCCGGAAAGTCGTTCAGGTATATGGTGGCAGGAAGGACGACCTCCAGACTGCAGTCTGTCCTCTCCTCCTCAATGGCACTGCCCTGGGAGAAGTCAAAGCCTGAGATTACTGCACCCTGGGCGGCCAGGATCACCCTCCCTTTCTCCGGATTGAGGATCGGCCTTCCACCGCCTGCCTCCCGGCCCAGAAGATTTACTGGCCGAGCCATTATAAAGGGCTCAGTGTAGATTCCGCCCTCCACGATGATCGTATCCAGAGGAGAGGCTTCAATCAAGGCCTCCTGGATGCTGATATTGCCGCAGCCCTGCGGACAGATCCGCATTGTCTGTGCTGATGCCACTGAAGGCGGAGCTAAGAGCACAAGAGAGAGCAGAAGGGAGAGCAGGAGAAGGGGAACCGATCCCCGGACAGACAGCCTTTTGTAATCGAGCATAACATTATTTAATGCATCTTTGAATCTTAATAGCTTTCGGAACTGGACGGGATCAGGGGGCAAGAGAGGATGAAAGAGACTATTGGGGAGAGGGAATTGATTCGGCGCATCTCTGTGATCCTGGGAGGGATCCAGCATGACGACTGCGCTGTTATCGATCTCGGGGAGAGGTACTTTGTGGCGAGCACTGATATGCTCCACCAGAGGACGGACTTTCCCGATATCATGAACCCCTGGCAGATGGGCTGGATGGCAGTGGCAGTCAATCTGAGCGATATCGCCGCCATGGGAGCAGAACCGGCGGGATTGCTCATCGCCGCCGGTCTTCCACCAGAGGCGGACTGCTATTTCATCGATGAGCTATTCAGCGGCTTTGCCGACTGCGCTGCCCTTTATGGCACCCGTGTTCTGGGGGGGGACACCGATAGCCACCAGGAATTGACCATCACCGGCACCTCTTTGGGCTTTGTGGAAAAGGAGTTGATCCTGCGCCGCCGGGGAGCGCAGGTGGGAGACCTTCTCTGCACCACCGGCTCCCTGGGCGCAGCCGGCGGAGGACTGTGGGCCTGGCAGAATGGCGTGGAAAGCGAGCTGATAACCAGCCTTCTGGAACCCGAGCCCAGGCTGAAGGAGGGGCGGGCGCTGGCAAAGAGCAGAAGCGTCACCGCCATGATGGACAACAGCGATGGTCTGGCCCTCTCCCTCTCCGATCTCTCAGAGGTAAGCGGAGTGGGTTTTTCAGTCTTCCAGGATAAGCTGCCCCTGGCCCCGGGGCTGGTGGAGATGGTGGGAGAGGAGATGGCCCTGCAGATGGCCCTTGGCGCAGGAGGGGACTTTGAGCTGGCATTCACCCTGCGCCCCTCGGGCCTGCAGGCGGCGCGGGAGGCCTGCAGCCTGACGGTGATCGGCGAGGTGGTGGAGGAGGGAATCTGGATGGAAAGGGAGGGGGAGAGAAGAGAGATTGTGGGGAAGGGCTACGAGCACCGGATCGGCAACCAGGGGAATCAATTGCAGATTTGATGTGATCCAATGACCATCACAGATCCTTATGCTGTCGCCGCTGCTTTTCAGGCAGGCACGGAAGCACTGATGGAGTACCTCTCCCCTCATCTCCTGACCTGCACATCCAGCACATCCTGCACATCCCCCCATGCTTGCCGGAAAACAATCCTTATTGCCTGAGGACGAGCTGGAGCAGACAGAATGCTGAATGGAGCTGGAGTGAATCATATGGTGAAGATTGAGATCATGGGCACAAGCTGTGCCAAGTGCAAGAGCCTGCTCAAGAATGTGCAGAAGGCAGTGGAGGAATCGAGAAGTGATGCAGAGATCATCAAGGTGGATAGCATCCAGGAGATCATGGATCGGGGAGTGATGATGACACCAGCCCTTTATATAGATGGAAAGTCGGTCTTGACAGGAAGAACGGCAACTGTGGAAGAGATCAAAAGGATGCTCAAGAGATGATCGGGAATTGTGGAATTGGCCAATGCAATGGTGTCACCAATGGATGATAAAGAGAGGTGCAGTTGCAGCTCCTCTGATGTGCGGGCGGTGGCCTGCTCTGGAGCCTGCAATGTCGGCCAGATCGCCAACCAGGCGGCTGTAAACCTATCAAATGAGGGTGTAGCAGGCTTCTTCTGCCTGGCGGCAGTGGCAGCTCACATAGAGGCAATGGTGAAGGCGGCACGAGAGGCAGAACTGATGATCTCCATTGACGGCTGTCCGATGAGATGTGCCGCCAGGACACTGCAGCATCTGCAGATAGATCCGGCCATACAGATCATTGTCACTGAGCTGGGCATAGAGAAGACCCAGGAGCTTGCGATCGACCGGGCGATCTGCTCTAGGGTGGTAGAGCGGGTGAAAGAGAAGCTCCATGAATCCTGGGGGTGGACTGGATGACCAAAGCCAGATCGATCCCGATCTTGATGGGCATCATCTGCGGGACGCTTCTCGCAGCCCTGCTCCTCATCCAGAGCGCTTCTGCCGGTGCGGAGTGCGCCTCTCTGGGAGGAGCGTGCGACGATTCCAGCGGCGGCTGGGATCCCATAGCCAAGTTGAATGAGATTGGCAATGTCACTGCCGCTCGAGAGCAGCCGGCTGGAACCAGCTGGCCCAAGAGATCACGCGAGATCCGCTGGGGGATGAACTCCTCCCAGGGCGGAGAGGATAGAGATGGCGGGGCCGTAGCACCGGCTGATAGCGCCCGGCTGGCAGAGGCAAATGAGACCGGAGATGCTCAGAATGTAGCTTTGGCAAGGATAGCAGAAAGAGAGATCAATATGACCCGCAGCCTCAAGGCGCGGGAGATGCTCTTGCCCCTGGATCAGCTCTCTGATGCTTATATTCTTCTAAATGTTAGCGAGAGTGCAGGTCGGGGTACAAGCAAGCATATTGAGGGCTCAGTGGCCATTCCCTATACGGAGTTCTTTGTTCAGCCTGGGGTGCTGAAGCCGGCAGATCAGATTGCCGGCATCCTGGGCCGGGCGGGGATCTCCAGGGAGGACTCTGTGCTCATCTACGGGGAATGTCTGCCCTGCGGCGGAGGGCCCTCGGTGGCCACCTACGTCTACTGGATGATGAAGGGCCTGGGCCATGAGAATGTCACCGTCCTGGACGGCACAGCCGAGGACTGGGCGGCAGCAGGGGGAGCGACCTCAGAGATAGCGGCAGTCCTTCCAGAGGTGGATTACATGCCCCAGGAGACCTCAAACTACACCGCCACCTACGATCTGGTCAGAAGCGGCCAGGCGCAGATCATCGATGCCCGCAGCCTGCCCGAGTATCTCACAGGAACCATACCCGGATCAATCAGCCTGCCCTATGAGGGCGCCCTTAACGATAATAGGATCACCGGCGAGGAGCGTCTGGATATGATCTTCATGGTGCTCAGGAAGGACCAGCCAGTGGTAGTCTTCACTAATACCGGCATAAAGGGCTCAGTGCTCTGGTTCGCCCTGGAGATGATGGGCTATGATGCCCGGCTTTACAGCTACCTGGACTGGATAACAGACCAGGCGCCGGATCTCCCGGAGGGGGAGGGGCCCAGGGGGCTGAATGAGACGGCTCTCTGATCTCTCCTGCTTTCTCCTCCCGCCCAAGGGGGGGAAAGAGGCAGCCTCAGCCAGGTCGGCGGACAGTGCAAGGGCGATCCTGGCCCTCTTGATGCTCCTGTCCATCTTCTCTCATCTTTATCTCTCTCTCCTGGCAGGCTTGGCCAGCGCAGGCACTGAGAGCGGTGAGTTCTGCCCCGACTGCCCGGATTGGGTCAACCTGGACGGCTGGCTGGACAAGAAGGCGGCCTATGAAGAGGATATGAAAAACGGCATCCGTCAGAATTCATCCCCGGCCGGCAACTCCTCCCGGGCAATGGACAATGCCAGCAACAGCAGCAATCCAGGCAACAGTAACAATGCCAGCCATGGGCCTGGGGGGGCAGTAGCCACCCCGGACTCGATCTCCCCGGATGAAGTCATACTGGACATCAGCCCCAGCGCCCCTGCATACATCGAGGGCGCAGTCAATCTCAATTATGATCGCTTCTTCTCAGAGGGCGGAGAGATGCTCTCGGCGGCAGAGATGGCCCGTCTCCTGGGAGATGCAGGCATCAGCAGCAATGATCCCCTGCTGATCGCCGGGGAGTGCCTGCCCTGCGGCGGCGGGCCGTCGCCGGCTTTTTTCACCTACTGGGCTCTGAAGTACCTGGGCCATGAGAGGGTCAGGGTGCTGGAGGGCACAATCGATGACTGGAAGGCGGCGGGATTGAATATCAGCAACCGCCCTGCCAGCAGGCCGAGAACTGAGTACCTTCCCCATATCCGGCCGGAGCTTCTTGCCACCTATGAATATGTCGTTGCCGGTGGGGCGCAGATAGTTGATGCCAGGCCGAAGAATGCTTATGAGCTGGCATCCATTCCCGGAGCAGTCAACATCCCCTACCAGGGAGTGCTGATCAATGATAGCATGAAGCCCGTCCGGGAGCTGGAGGGGCTCCTCTCCAATCTGGATCGAAACCGCACAGTGGTGGTCTACACCAATATCGGGGTCGAGGCTGCATTGCTGTGGTATGCCCTCAGTGTCACCGGCTATGATGCCCGGCTCTACACCTGGCGGGATTGGCTGGAGAGCCAGCCCAAGTTCCCCTATGAGCTGATAGAGGCCTCCGCCCAGCCCAATCCAGTGAGATCGGGGAGTGCGACCACCATAACTGCATCATTCCGGGAGAGGGAATCGGCGGCATCACAGGCCTCTGCAGATAATTCCTCAGCAACAAAAGAGGCAAAGCTGACGGTGAAGGGATGCGCCACCTGTGGATTTGGCTCCCCTCAGGGATTCGCCAACATCGACCGCAAGGACGGGTATGTGCAGATCGGCTCGACTGGGAGGGCAACCCAGGGCTCTGCCTCCGCCAATGCGACCTCTCCCTCCCCGGGCATCGGCGATGGGGTCCGGGATGGCACCTTGAGCTGCAGCGCAGTGATAGATGGAGCCGATGGCATTGAGGTAGCCAGGACCAGCCTGCTGCAGACATCCGGGGGGAGGTACATGGGGGTCTGGAATGCCAATATCTCGCCTGGATTGTACAACGTGAGCATTGTGGCCTCAATCGGTGGGAATGCAAAGGCCTTTGTCGATGTCCTGGTGGTGGAGGTGACGGGGAGAGGGTGAGGGGAGTGCGAGACCTATCACCCAAACCCGCAGCATGAGCACTGCTGGAAAATTTACGGCAGAATATATAAAATTAATAAATTATTTAAGCGAGGAATGGAGATAGATCCTATGGAGGGGGAAGAGCAGCAGATGTTCGCCTCGATCATCATTCCCACCAAGGATGAACCAACCATTCAGGAGCTTGTAGATAGCATCAATGCTGTCATAAAGCAGGACCACGAGATACTGATAATAGATAAAAGCCTCACAGCGCCAGTGGTACAGGGAGCAAAGGTGATGATCCAGAGATCAAATGGTCTGGGCAATGCCTTTCTTGAGGGTCTATCCTGCTCCAGAGGAGATATAATCGCCCTCATGGATGGCGACGGCTCTCACCGACCGGAAGACCTCCAGAGAATGCTTCGACTGATAGAGAATTGTGATATAGTCCTCGGCTCGAAGCTCATCGATGGCGGGGAATGCAATGATGCCTGGGCAAGGAGATTGGTAACCATCGCCTTTGCCCGATTGACCCGGCTGATCCTGGGTGTGGACCTGAAGGACCCCATGACCGGCTTTATGGTGGCAAAGAGGGATGTATTCGATGATCTTGAGCTTAAACCCAAGGGATTCAAGATAGTGATAGAGATTGTGTATAAGTCAAGGGTCGAGGCGCTGGAGGTCCCCATATCATTCTGTGAGAGGAAAGCAGGCTCTTCGAAGGTGGGCTTCAATATGAATGGCCTGCAGGAGATGATCAGGATATTTGAGCTTCTCATCCAGCTCAAGCTGGGGCGGATAAGGGGCGAATGGTGATGTGCATCGCCGTGCAGAATCTGCAGGCACAATACAATGAATCAATCCCGAAGGCAGGCTCACGGGGCAAGCCTTCGGTGAGCCCAGGGGATCAGCCCCCGGCATTCAGCCCTATTATACAGGCCGGATATGAGAGAGAATTGCTGATCTGATATGCTCTCCATGTCAGACCTTAAATCAATCGGGAGAACAGGTCGGGGAGATTTGTATATAAATTTGCACTCGTCGGGGCCACAGGGGCTGTGGTCAACCTGGCTGTTCTCTGGTTTCTGACAGAGCATGTGCACATATATTATGTAATATCGGCATTGATAGCAATAGAGTCAAGCATTGTATGGAACTTTTTCCTGAATACCAAGGCAACGTTCAATTACGATTTCATGGACATGGGGGCGCTATTCAGTGCGATGTTCAGGTACCATATCATCTCTTTTGCCGGCATGCTCATCAACCTGTCCGTTCTATTTGCTTTAACGGAAGGAGCAAAAATTCACTATCTTGCTGCTGAGTCCCTGGCGATATTGATTGTATTTGTATTTAATTATCTTTCAAGCACAAATTATGTGTGGCATAACCCCGGATAGGATGGAATGCTTCAATCGCTGGGGCTGCTCCCAGCAAGCAGCCTGCTCTGATGGGCAGACTGTGGGCAGAATATCAGGCTCTAAGGCGGCCGGGCACCTGGATGCGATGCGGGCTCCGACCCCCTTGAATCAGCCTTAAATAATCAATCAACACTACCAAAAGCTCGTTTGAAGCAGGTATTCCGGGCCCGGTCCAATGGCGAGCCTGCCCATGACCCATGAAGGTGACAGACGGTGACGAATGTGCTGCAGAGTGAGGGTGAACATCCCAGCAGAATAATACCCGATGATAAAAAGATGAAAATAAGGATTTTGGCCCTCGCAGTGCTTGGTCTTCTCTTGAGTGTGAAATCCGACCGGTATTTTCCTCTGCCGGACCGCCTCTCAGAGCCCATCTTTCAGATAATACTGCTTCCTTATACCTGCTTATTCCTTATAGCATTCATTATTTTTATAAAACCTGAGATAGCTGAAGCTCACCTATCCGTCATCGACCGCATTTCAGCAGTCAGGCTGACGGCGGTGATAATCTTGATCTTCGAGGTGATGGCTTTTGCCCTGCTGATTGTGCAGGATATCAGATATGCCCCTTTCGGCTATCATCTTGACATCCCGGTAGCCGTTCTCTTATTTGCATTTATTTCAGCCGTCCTCTTGTATCAGCTCATCAGGGGCGCATCCCCGGACCATCTCTTCTTCATCGCCCTGGCCGGATATATCGGCACATACCTGTTGAGCATAGACTCATTCCCGCTTCACGCACAGAGATCTGATATGCTCCCCCTCATCCTCTCCGGCTGTCAGTCCTTCCTGGCTGGATTGACCCCTTATGGGTATCATGACCTTCTCTACCATCCCCCTCATCAGGTCTTCACCTACCTGCCCGGAATGTGGATGGCGTATCTGCCAGCTACTGCATTTGGCGTGGATCTGCGGTTTATGAACCTGATTAGTGTTGTGCTCTCCGCCCTCATTTTAGCATATTCAGCAAGGCGCTCCAGTGATCATAGCATTCTGCTCGTCCCGGTATTCCTGTTGACTCCATATCTTCAGTACCGGCATGAGATCTATCTGGGGGTTCTATTTCTCATCCTTTCAATCGTTTTTTTCCTCGACAGAAATGACAGAATGTGGACAAGCTCGATTGCATCTGGATATGCCCTCGCCGTCTATCAATTCGTTTGGGTTATTTTTCCTTTTATTGTGGTTTCGGCCTTCAAGAGATGGGGAATGAAAAAGGCCATAGCGAATTCATTGATAGCAGTAGTAATCGCCCTGATAATCGTACTCCCCTTCCTCTTGGGCTCTCCAGAGGAGTTCATTGCTGGAGTATATGGCAACTGGTTTTATGTCGACACCCCCACAGTGAACCTCTCCTATCTGATATCCCGTGTCGTTCCCTGGGATTGGATGATAGTCGTTCAAGGCATGGTCATATCCGCCATATTTGTCCTGGCAGTGCAGAGAATGGAACCCCGAGATCGCTGGGGGTGGATGGCGGGGGCACTGCTCTTATTCATCGCCATGAACAGAGTCATTAATGTATACTTCTATTTGATCATCCTCCTGCTTTTGGTGATGCATGGTATCCTGGCGGATGCCCCCTCAGAAAAGCCGGATGGAGAGAAGGAGGAGGCACTGGATTAGGTATCAGAGCATTTCATTGATCGATGGCTATATTTCTATTAGGCAAGATACCAGCTCTGTGGAGGTTGGCTATTTGAGAAGACTGGAACTTCCCGATCCGTTTGTACATGATCATCCCCCAATTCGCGAGTTGGAGGATATCGATCCCGGCCCCTCCAGTCTGGGAGAGAGGTTTGCCGATTTGGCATACAATAGCATGGCTCTTGGTTCATACTGGTTCAATCGATTCTGGTGGCATTCTGGGCGCTCCTCTCATAACCAGTTTTTCCAATTCCCGCCCCGGATGGGCTCCGAAAAAGATATATTCGCTCATCTCTCTTTCGCAGCAGTTGAGGAGATCAGCGCACAAGATATAGGAGGTCAGCCCTTGAAAGAGATACGATTGCACGGCCGTGGTGGTCAGGGATCAGTCACGGCGGCCGAGATAATAGCCGTTGCCGCCTTTGAGGACGGAAGGTTCTCGCAGGCTTTTCCGGCCTTTGGAGTTGAGAGGAGGGGTGCGCCAGTTATGGCTTTTGCCAGAATTGCCGACAGACCCATCCGAGTGAGAAGCCAGATCTATGAGCCGGACTATGTCATCGTCCAGGACGTGACCCTTCTGGATGTTGTCGATGTGGCCAGCGGACTGAAGCCGGATGGCAAGATAATAATCAACACCGACCGTTCACCAGAGCTGCTCAAGCTCAATACCAAGGCCGAGGTCATCACCATCGATGCCACCCACATCGCCATGGAGATCCTGGGAAGGCCCATTGTGAACACCACAATGCTCGGAGCATTCTGCGGCGCCAGCAAAGAGATAGGGCTGGAAAGCCTGAACAAGGCCATATCCGAGCGTTTCTCGGGAGAACTGGGAAAGAAGAACCTTATGGCCATTAAAACAGCCTATGAGAGGGTCATGTAATGGAACTGAAGGCTGGTAAACTGGTAGATCCGTGCAGCACCAGAATGACCAAGACTGGCGCCTGGCGGACCTTTGTGCCCGTTGTCGATCATAAGGCATGTATAAAATGCAGTCTCTGTGCAATCTACTGCCCTGAGGGCTGTATCCACCTGGTGGACGGGCAGTTCGTCCCCGACCTGGATTACTGCAAGGGCTGCAGCGTCTGCGCCAATGAATGTCCCCGCATGGCGATTACTATGGTGTTGGAGGAGAAGTGATGACCAAAGGAAGCGGAAGCGATAGCAGTATGCCCAAGAATACTGCCAATATGAGAGTGGTAGAGGGCTCCTATGCAGTAGCCCATGCAGTTATGTGCTGCCGGCCGGAGGTGATCTCCGCCTATCCCATCACCCCGCAGACCCACATCGTTGAGAACCTCTCTCAGATGGCGGCTGATGGCGAGCTGGATAGCACATTCTTGACGGTTGACTCCGAATTCTCCGCCCTCTCCGTTCTGGTCGGCTCCACCGCCTGTGGTGGCAGGGGATACTCCTCGACCACCAGCCAGGGATTGGCCCTGATGTACGAGGTCCTCTATAACGTCTCCGGCATGAGGCTGCCTATAGTGATGACCGTGGCCAATCGGGCCATGGGCGCTCCCCTGAACATCTGGAACGATCATCAGGACTCCATTGGTGCTCGCGATGTGGGATGGCTGCAGATCTATGTGGAGAATGTGCAGGAGGCAGTGGACGCCACCCTTCAGGCCTATAAGATCGCCGAGGACCCGGAGATCAGAACACCCATCATGGTCTGCATGGATGGCTTCATCCTCACCCATGTCTACGAGCCGGTCGAGCTCCTGGACAAGGATAAGGCAAGGGAGTTTCTGCCCGATTTCAAGCCGGCGAATATCCTGGACCCGAACAATCCCCTGACCTTCGGAGCCTTCGCCGATCCCTCCACCTATACTGAGTTCCGCTATCAGCAGTTTGTGGCCCATCAGAAGGCCCTGGAGAAGATAGATCAGGTGGCCAGGGACTTCCAGAAGGCCTTTGGCCGGTATTATGGCGGCCTTCTTGACAGCTATTATGCCGAGAATGCCGAGGTTATATTAATTGCCATGGGCTCAGTCGTTGGCACCATCAAGGATGCCATCGATGAGATGAGGGCAGAGGGCATCAGCGTGGGGCTGATCAAGCTCAGATGTTATCGTCCTTTTCCAGTAGCCGCCCTGCGCCAGGCCCTGGCTGGGGCTAAGGTGATTGCAGTGGTGGAGAAGGATGTCTCCATAGGATATGAGGCCGGGCTTGTGACTGACCTCAAGGCGGCATTCTATAACACCGATATCAAAGCCCCTATCATCGGCTTTGCCGCTGGACTTGGGGGCCGTGATATCACCCTCAAAGACGTAAGAAAGATAGTGGATAAGGCCCTCGCTGCCGAGAAGGGGATCGAGAACGAGTTCGAGTTCCTGGATCTGAGAGAGGAGATTCTTTAGGAGGCAATAAAAAATGGAAAAATCTTTGCTGGCACCGGGGCACAGGGCCTGTGCGGGATGTGCCATGCCCACAGCCATCAGGCTGATCCTGGATGCGGCTGGGCCGAACACCATTGTGGTCTCGCCCACCGGCTGCCTGGAGGTTGTCACCACTCCCTTTCCGGAGAGCGCCTGGTGTGTTCCCTGGATTCACTCCCTGTTCGAGAACCCCGCAGCAGTGGCCTCCGGCGTGGAGGTCATGCTCAAACGACGGGGCAAGGATACCAATGTGATAGTGATAGGAGGAGACGGGAGCACATTCGACATCGGCATGGGCTCGAACTCCGGCATGTTCGAGCGGGGCCATAAGGTGCTTTACATCTGCTATGACAACGAGGCCTACATGAACACTGGAGTGCAGCGCAGTGGCTCTACCCCCTTCTGCGTGCACACCACCACCACCCCCTCGGGATCGGAGTCTTTGGGCAATCCCCGCCCCAAGAAGGATATGCCGGCCATCGCCCTGGCCCATGGTGTGCCCTATGTGGCCACTGCCTCAGTGGCTTATCCTGTGGATCTGAGAAGGAAGGTCAAGGAGGCCTTGAAGATCAATGGACCATCCTATATCCAGATCAATGCCCCCTGCATCACCGGTTGGACATTCGATGCAGGCACTATGATCGAGATTGCCCGGCTGGCGGTGGAGACGGGTCTGTGGCCCCTAACTGAGTATGTCAACGGCTGCCTGGTGGGCGTGAAGAAGATCCGCAGACCAAAGCCTGTAGAGGAGTATCTGAGCCTGCAGGGGCGCTACAAGCACCTGTTCAAGAAGCCGGGCGGTGCAGATATGCTGAAGTACATCAAGTCCCTGGCCGATGGGAACATCGCCCGGTTCAATCTGGTTGACTGAAGATGTATGTAGGACGGATAGTGGTGGTGGGCCGAGCCCGGGGGAGGAGCTTTGTAGCCTATAGAGTCTCCTCCCGCTCTTTTCCCAACCGGATAGCTCAGGTCTCGGGGAAGGGGATAACCATCTCCCCCCTGAATCCTGCTGATCTGGTAAAAAATCCTTACATCTCTTATAGCTGTATCCGGACGGCAGATGGCCTGGCAGTGGTCTCCAATGGCACCCACACCGATATGATAGCAGAGAGGATCGAGGACGGCCAGAGCCCCGGTGATGCCATGGCCCTGAGCCTGCTCGCTTTCGGCTATGAGAGAGATGAGCTGGATACACCCCGCATCGCCGGGGCAGTGCAGGGGGAGAGGGGCTGGCTGGGGATCGCCAGCAAAGAGGAGCTCAGGGTGAAACAGTTTGGGCTGGATGAGGATTCTGCCTTGATGGTAGCAACCTATGAGAAGACCGATTTTCAGGCCATCTCTCTCTCAGCCGAAGACTCCGCCGGCATGGCTCGCAGAGCCTATGAACTCTCCTTTGAAAGGCCGGTCTGTGCTGCTGCTGCCATGGCAAGCTCTGCGGAAGATGGAGGGGGATTCGTTCTCGCTGCATATAACCCGGATTGATCGGGCTGGAAGGGAATTTTGAGGTAAAAATTATGGAGATCAATGGCGTATTAATCGATGATACCTTTGCTGAGGCTTTTCCCATTAAGATGGCAAGGGTGCAGATCACAGCAGTGACTGAGAGATGGGCCCAGGAGGCGGCCAGGGAGGCCACCGGGTTTGGAACCTCGGTGATTGGCTGTCCAGCGGAGGCAGGAATAGAGTGCTTTGTCGATGGCAGGGAGACCGTCGACGGCCGGCCGGGTGTGAACATTCTGATATGCAACATGGGTCTCAAGAACCTGGAGAACTCATTGCTCATGAGGCTGGGCCAGTGTGTGCTCACTGCTCCCACCGCTGCGGCTTATAACGGCATGGATGATGCAGAAACTCAGTTCGATACCGGCAGGAAGCTGAGCTTCTTTGGCGATGGTTACCAGAAATCGGAGGAGAGGTTTGGACGGAAGATCTGGAATATACCCCTCATGTCCGGCGACTTCATCATCGAGAACAGCTTTGGCGCTGTGGAGGGGATTGCCGGGGGCAACTTCCTGATCCAGGGCCAAAATCAGATGTCGGCTCTGACTGCAGCCGAGGTGGCAATAGACTCCATTCGCAAGGTCGAGGGTGCCATCACCCCCTTTCCGGGGGGAGTGGTCTCAAGCGGATCTAAGGTGGGCTCAAAGTACAAAGGGCTGAAGGCCTCCACCAACTCCGCCTTCTGTGCATCGCTCCGGGAGGATGGAGTCTGCGTGCTGGCGGAGGATGTATCCTGTGTCTTTGAGATCGTGATCAATGGCGTCGATCGGGAGGCAATAGAGAGTGCCATGCGGGCGGGGATTCATGCTGCCTGCCAGGTGCCAGGAGTTCTGCAGATAACTGCCGCCAACTACGAGGGGAAGCTGGGGATTCACCGTTTCCATTTGCATCATGTGCTGGAATAAGTGGCCAGCATCTGAGAGCCTGCAACGATCTCCCCCAAAGCAGCTGATGCAAAGCAGTTGATGCAAAGCAGTTGATGTGACGCTGTTGAGGTTCGAGTTAGTAGCTTAGGCCCGGCGAGTGGTATCCCAAACCGGAAAGGCAGGCGGAGGGTCATCAAAAAAAAGCTTCGCCGCCCTTCCCCGTTTGGGAAAGAGAGGCTGAGAGTGAAGGCTTATTGGCCTTCTCAGGAGTTCTTTTCAGTCTTGAATCAAAGGATCTCGTAGACCAGGCTCACACTGGCTGAGACCTCCACCTCCCCTGGCTGGATGGGGATGACAGGCATGGCTAATGAGTAGCTTCTCTGTGCCGGCATGACATATCCATAGCCCACAGTCAACTCCAGAATCCTGCCCAGCTCCAATTCGGCAGCGCTGGCGGCAACCTGGGCCTTTCTCTGCCCATCCTTGATGGCCAAAGCCATGGCCTCATCATTCTGGGGGGCCGGGTCCTTGAGATCGAATTTGATCTCCTGTATGCTGTTTGAGCCTGCACCCACTGCCACATCCAGCACCCGGCCCACATCCTCGGTCTTATCCAGCTTCACAGTCACCTGGTTGGTGGCCAGGAAGACCAAAGGCTGCTCTATGGCATCAGCGCCCAGCTTCTCATCCTGAGGCACAGTGGTCAGGCTGAACCTGCTGGTCTGCATCTGGCTCTCACTGATGCCGGCCTCGATCAGGGCGTTGATGGTCTGGTTCATCAGTCTGGCATTCTCTTCCACTGCTTCTGCTGCTTTGGTGCTCCTGCTCTCCACGCCTAATACTATCGTTGCCATATCCGGAGCCACTCTCACCTTTCCTTCGCCCTCTACCCTGAGCTTGGAGATCTCTTTCTCGTCAGCAGCAGCCATTGCAGGCCCGGCTAACGAGAGCAGCAACATTCCCATTAAAGCTATGCACATTTTTTTCATAATCTAGCCCCCTTATATGATGACATCAAGATCTCTTATAAAATAAACTCATAGGTCACCATGACCCTGGCGCTGACATCCACCATCCCGCTCCTGGTCGAGCCGCTGCCATAGGAATAGTCGATCCCCAGGCTGGGATAAGTGAAGATATCCATGGCCTTCCCCAGTCTTCCCCCAGCATCCTCTGCCAATGCAGCTGCATTTCTCCGGGCGTCAGCCAGAGCTTCTTTGCGGGCTTCTGCCAGGGCGCCGCTTGCATCCTTCAGGCCGTATCCCACTACATAGGCATTGGCTCCCGCCGACCGGGCGGCATCCAGAGCCCTGTTAATCCTGGGCTCATCAGCAGATCTCAGGCGAACCATTGCCGATCTTTGTAGAGAGACTGAACTCTCTGTGGTATTCTCGCATACAGTGGTGTTATTCACCATCCTGCAGACATTGCTTGATGACTGGAAACTGGATATGCCGCTTCCCTGTCCGGGAAGTATCTCCTCATCCTTAACCCCCGCCTTCTTCAGAGCAATGATCACACTGTTCATCTCCTCCTCCAACTCAGACTGGGCCTGGCTCAAATTCTCATTGCTGCTGGCCACTGAGATGGAGATGCTCACGATATCTGCCGGAACGGTAACCGTTCCTATCCCCTCAACTGTAAGAGGATAGCTCTCTCCCAGTGCTGCTGCAGAGAGCACGGCTGTGGCTATAGTACAGAACAATATAACCGACCACTTCATATAATCCCCAATCAAAAACGCTCTCAAAGATATATAAGCGTATGGTACTGCTGCCTCAACCTCTGCTGATTCTTGTCTGATCCCTTTTCTCCGCCCCCAACCTCCCGCCATCCGGGCTGGAGAGATAGGCCCTTATACCTCCCTCTCCTCCTCCATCCCTCTCCCCCCCCATCCCTCTCCTTCTCCATCTCTTCTTCTCCATCTCTCCTTCTCCATCCTCATCATCCCCTCAGGCTCTCTCCTGCCCGCTCAACCATCATCTTTAATTTGAGAGTAAGCATCCCTCACCACATGAGCAAGATCGGAAAGGCGATCCGTCTGGAGCGCATACTGGATCGCAAGACACGCAGAACGGTCATCATTCCCATGGACCATGGGATCTCTGTGGGACCCATAGCCGGGCTGATAGATATGCCGGCCACAGTAGACAAAGTGGCAGAAGGAGGAGCTAACGCCGTCCTGGGACATATGGGCCTGCCATTGCACGGCCACCGGGGGTACGGCAGGGATGTGGGATTGATCATTCATCTCTCTGCATCCAGCTCCCTGGGCCCAGATCCAAATCACAAGGTTCTGGTGACCGATGTTGAGGACGCTATAAGGGTGGGTGCAGATGCTGTGAGCATCCACATCAACATCGGCGCCGATGATGAGGCAGAGATGCTGCATGACCTGGGGAGGGTGGCACGAAGCTGCGATCGGTGGGGAATGCCTCTTTTGGCCATGATGTATCCTCGCGGGCCGAAGGTGGGCTCCGAGCATGATGTGGAGCATGTGAAGCTTGCCGCCCGCATAGGCTCTGAGCTGGGGGCGGATATCGTTAAGACCAATTACACAGGCTCGCCAGATACCTTCCGGGAGGTAGTAAGAGGCTGCAGCGTGCCGGTGATCATCGCCGGCGGGCCGAGGATGGACACAGAAAGGGATCTATTGCAGATGGTCTATGATGCCGTGCAGGTCGGTGGAGCAGGGGTGGCCTTCGGGCGCAATGTCTTCCAGGCGGAGAATCCCACTCTGCTGGTAAGAAGGCTGTGCAAGGTCGTCCATGAGGGCTATACCCCGGATGAGGCGGAGGGGGTCGCCCTCTAGGGCAGGCCTCTTATCTCATATTTTTTTATTGGCGAGCTGTTTCACATGCCCCAATAAAAGCGATTTTTGCTTTTTAATATCCCCGCCTCATCAATGAGATGTGCCATCAGCACTGGGCTCTCTTGCCCTCTATTCTATTCTACTCTATTGCCTTCTCTTGCCTTGGCCTTAGGGCCGGTGGAATGGCAGTCTCCGATCGCCTCTGGCGCCAGCTATAGCAATGAGGAAGTGATCGGCTCATTCAATGAGGACTGCCGGATCCATTGGCAAATCCTCTGCCAATTTCAAATCACTTCTGCTCAGGCAAGCCAAATTGCCTTGGCAACGTAGCGGATGTGCAGATGGTGCGAATGCTGTGCGATCAAAAAAAGACTAAAAGATTTATTATTATTTTGAATTATATTTGGAAGTTCTCTGTCGATGTGAAATGCAGGTTCTATCATCAGACGTTGATTGAGACACTGAAGACGTCATTTGTTTAAATATACAGATTCATAAGCAGATCGCATCAGCGGGCAATCTTCGCCTTGATCTCCGAGACATCTCCCTGCAGCCTCGCCATCCTCTCCTCCCGGCCCTCCAGGTCTGATCGCAGGCCCCGTACTTCGGCGACGATGCTCTCGGCACTCTCTTCAACCCTAACCACAAGATGCTCCTGGCCAACCTCAATCCTTTCGGCTGTATTCTCAAGGCTCGCATCGAACCTCTCTGCCAGTCTTTCCATGCCTGATTCGAACCTCTCCGCCAAACATTTCTGCCCCTCCACCAGGCTGTTCTGCCCTTCCACCAGGCTGTTCTGCCCTTCCACCAGACGGTTCTGCCCCTCCACCAGGCTGTTCTGCCCCTCCACCAGACGGTTCTGCCCTTCCACCAGACGGTTCTGCCCCTCCACCAGGTGGTTCTGCCCCTCCACCAGGTGGTTCTGCCCCTCCACCAGACGGTTCTGCCCCTCCACCAGGTGGTTCTGCCCCTCCACCAGGCTGTTCTGCCCCTCCACCAGGCTGTTCTGCCCTTCCACCAGACGGTTCTGCCCCTCCACCAGGCTGTTCTGCCCCTCCACCAGGCTGTTCTGCCCTTCCACCAGACGGTTCTGCCCCTCTACCAGGCGGTTCTGCCCCTCCATCAGATCTGCCTGTCCGGAGATTATCGTGTCGAGCTTGGAGTTAACAGCGGAGAATCCCTCTCGGACAGCGACTATCAGCTCTTTGAGGTAGTTGGCTGCTGTGTCCAGCCGGGTATCTGTCTCTCCTTCGCCGGTGATCTTATAAAAACTATCATAGCAGCCCTTTGGCTCTGAATACTCAATGCTGATATCTGTAACAGCGATGAGTGTGTTCTCTATCCTCACCGATCTGAGGAATCTATCAAGATCGGCCTTAGCGCCCTCTGCAACGATCTTAACCCTACCATCCGGTAGGTTCGTGACATAGCCTGTGATATCGAGCGCCCGGGCGGCGGCCAGAACTCGAGACCTGTATCCCACCTGCTGCACCTTTCCTGAGACATAAGCTGTCACACTATGCATCGATCTCAATTAGTGTCGGATGATATATAAAAAATGCTGTCCGGCTGACTTCTCATCTCTGATTCTTCAAGATCGTAATCGACTTTTTGCGCTCAGAATATGATTGGCTCTTTCGCTTGTTCTCGATCACTCACTCTCTCCCTCTCCGGATACCTCTTTCCTCTTCCGCCGGGACGGCCTTTTGGCTTTCCCGGCCCCCTGCCCTGCTGCTCTCAGCCTTCTCGGATTTCGCCTTGACCTTGACCTTGACCTCTGACATCTCCTCAGGAGAGGCCCTCTTCCGATCCCGTGTCATCCCCTTGCGGGCCATCCTCTCCCTGATCATCAGCCTCACCTCATCAATGCCCACGCCGAAGACCTCGGAGATCAGCTCCTTTGCCACCTCCAGCTCCCTGCCGATGAGGGGATCTGATGCACCAGACCTTCCCGCCAGGAGGCAGAGATGATCGAGCGGTTTTTCCACCAGCTCTGAGGAGTATCTGTCCTGCTCCTCTTTGTAGATCTTGAGCATGCCGTAGATGTACGGATAGAGGGGAGTAGCCGGGTTGAGCCGGTAGAAGGTGTTGGTCTTCCTCTTGGCCGCATCGCGGGGAGAGGGAAGGATTCTTTTCTCCATGACCACCACCTCCAGCCTCTCCAGCTTGTCCAGCTTATTGATGAGGGTGGTCTGGTTCCAGAATGGTCCCCCGCCAGTGGGCCCCAGCTCCCGCCAGATCTGGTTGAGCTGCACAAACCCGCCCTTCCTCTTCAGGTATACCAGAAGCATTGCCAGGGGCATCTGATCGCGCTGCAGGGCGGTGTAGCGGGCGAACTCATCCAACATGTCTCCACCTAGCACATATAACCCTAAAGCCTTTTCGGTTTTTTTACAGAAGCATTTTTATTCTCCTGAGACCTCAGATCACCGGGGTGGATAATGCAAGCGATAATTCTCGCTGCGGGCGAGGGAAGCAGGATGCGGCCCCTGACCGCAAGGGTGGCAAAGGTCATGCTCCCGCTGGCCGGCAGGCCGCTTCTTGAGCATATCGTTCTCCGGGCAAAAGAGGCAGGAATTGACAGATTCGTCCTGGTGGTGGGCTATGCCGCCGGCTCAGTGCGGGATCACTTCCAGGATGGCCGGCGCCTGGGGGTGAAGATAGACTACGCCATCCAGGCGGAACAGCTGGGAACTGCCCATGCCCTGATGGCGGCGGAGAGCCTGGCTTCAGAGCAGTTCATAGTACTGAACGGAGATGTTATTCCCGATATCGATGCCCTGAAGGAGCTGGCGAAAAAGGAGATGGCAGTCTCGGCGTTCAGGGTCGATGACCCACGTCGGTATGGAGTCTTTCTGCTGCAGAACGGCATCTTCCAGTCGGTGGTCGAGAAGAGCGACAACCCCCCCTCAAACCTGGCCAATGCCGGAATCTATCTCTTCAAGAGATGGATCTTCGATGAGCTGAGGGCCCTGCCCAGATCCTCCCGCGGGGAGTACGAGCTGACAGATGGCCTGAACCGGGCGGCAAAAAGAGAGGCCGTAGAGATAGTAGAGCTGAAGCGCTGGCTGGAGATCGGCCGCCCCTGGGACATCCTGGAGGCCAATGCCGCCCGTCTCCCGGAGGTTGAGCCCCGGATCCTGGGAGAGGTAGAAGCGGGAGCGACCTTGAAGGGGAGGGTATCCATTGGCAAAGGAACAGTCGTCCGCTCGGGATCCTACATCGTGGGGCCCGTCCTGATCGGCCAGGACTCTGATATCGGGCCCAACTGCTATATCCGGCCGGCGTGCTGCATAGGCGACAACGTCCGGATAGGCAATGCCGTGGAGATCAAAAACAGTGCCATTATGAACGGCAGCAAGATCGGCCATCTCTCCTATGTGGGAGACAGCGTCATCGGCGAGGGATGCAACCTCGGCGCAGGGACCATCTGCTCCAATCTGCGCCATGATAAGGGGAGCATAAAGTCCTACCTCAAAGGGGAAAAGACTGACAGCGGCAGACGCAAGCTGGGCGTGATCATGGGCCATGAGGTCATGACCGGGATCAACACCTCCATCTATCCGGGAACGGTAATCGAACCCTCCTACTGGGGCCGGCCGGCAGAGGTCATCCGGGGCCACTGCTCTTCAGAGAGGGCGTTTAAATAAATCAAATGAAATTAATGAATCAAATGAGCTTGAGCGATAAGCCTTTTCAAGTGTGAGGACGAGCAAGAGACGGGATGAGCAAGAGACGGGATGAGCAAGAGACAGGATGAGCAAGAGACAGGATGAGCAAGAGACAGAATGAGCAAGAGACAGAATGAGCAAGAGACAGAATGAGCAAGAGACAGAATGAGCAAGAGACAGGATGAGCAAGAGACAGGATGAGCAAGAGATGGGACAGGCCAGAGATAACGTGAATAATAATCAATTGAATAAAGATAAGTTGAGTAAAATAGGTTGATAGTTCGAATAAAGATCAGGCGAGAGAAGAGTTTTCAAGGAGATCTTGATGAGAGATTTTATTTCCATAGCCAAGCCCACAGTGGGCGAAGAGGAGATCGAAGCAGTGGGAGAGGTGCTGAGGAGTGGCATGCTCACTCAGGGGGAGAAGGTCAAGAATTTTGAAGATGAATTCAGCGAGTACCTGGGAGTGGACCATTCCATCGCCGTCGGCAACGGCACCATCGCCCTGGACCTGGCCCTGAAGGGCCTTGGCATCAGAGCGGGAGATGAGGTCATCTCCCCGGCATTCACCTTCATTGCCACAGCCAATGCCATCCTCTACCAAGGTGCAGTTCCTGTCTTTGCAGACGTGGACCGGAAGACATTCAATATCGATCCAGACGATCTTGCAGAGAAGATCACACCCCGCACCCGGGCAGTGATCGGGGTCCATCTCTACGGCCAGCCCATCGACCTGAAGGCTGTGGCCCAGATCTGTGAGGATCATAAGATCGCCCTGGTGGAGGATTGCGCCCAGGCCCATGGTGCGAGATATAAAGATGAGATGGTGGGCTCATTTGGAACCGGCTGTTTCTCCTTTTATCCCACCAAGAACATGACCACCGGCGAGGGCGGCATGATCACCACCAACGATGACGCCCTGGCGAATCGTCTGCGTCTGCTCAGAAATCATGGCGACAGCGGAAAGTACAACCACATATCACTGGGCTACAACTACCGGATGACCAACATCCAGGGAGCCATAGGCTCAGTCCAGCTCAAGCGGCTGGAGGGCTTTATCGCCAGAAGGATCGAAAATGCCAGGGCTCTGAATAATACGATCAAGATCGATGGGCTGAGAGTGCCCTTCCAGATGGCAGATGTACGCCATGTCTACAATCAATATGTCCTCATGGTGGAGGATGACTCTCCCGTCTCCAGGGAAAAGCTGATGGAGTACCTCCAGGCCAGTGGCATCGCCACTGCCGTCCATTACCCCAAAGCGGTATATGAGCAGCCCCTCTACCGGGAGATGGGATTGGGCAAGGATATCTGCCCGGTATCCGAGGATATCTCCCGCCGGGTGATGAGCCTGCCCGTCCACCCCTCGTTGAGCGCCTCTGACCTTGAGTATATAGCCGATACCCTAAATTGTTTCGAGGATTGAACGATGGACGTTGGTGTTTTAGGTGTCGGGGCCATGGGAAGAAACCATGTGCGGGTCTACTCTGAGCTGAAGGGAGTGGACACAGTCTACGTCTACGATCCAGTACAAGAGAACGCCCAGCGCGCCAGCGAGTTCGCCACCGTCTGCAGGAGCTCTGAGGAGCTTTTGGCCAGGGCGGAGGCAGTAAGCATCTGCGTTCCCACTCGCTACCACTTCGAGCTGGCCAGGGAGGCCGTAAAGGCAGGGGTCAACTGCCTGATCGAGAAGCCCATCACTTTGACAGTACAGGAGGGAGAGCGGCTCTTGGAAGAGATCGAGAAGAGCGATCTGACAGTGGGGGTGGGCCATATCGAGAGGTTCAATCCCATTGTAGAGGAGATCAAGAAGATCGCTCAGCGGCCGGACTATGTCTCCATCAAGAGGCATAACCCCACCTCCAACCGCATAACCGATGCCTCGGTGGTCGAGGATCTCATGATCCACGATATAGATATCGTCTTCAATGTCCTCTTCAAAGGGGTGGAGGATTATCATATATTCAGCGCCGGCAGCCGCAATGTCTGCGAGGCGATGGCGGTCTTCTCTGATTCAGTGGTCTCGATCTCCGCCAGCCGCCTCTCCTCCAAGAAGTTTCGCACCTTCTATGTGGAGGCGGAGGAGTTCACCACCGAGGGCGATTTCATGACTCAGGAGGTATATATCTACCGAAAACCGGGGAAATACCGGGTGGAGGGTGAGAGATATCTGCAGGAGAACATCATCGAGAAGGTGCTGGTGGCTAAGGTCGAGCCCCTGAAGGTGGAGCTGAAGACCTTCCTGGACTGCATAAGGCAGGATAAGAGCTTTCCGGTAACCCCCCAAGAGGGGCTGAAGAACCTGGAGATCTGCGAGAGGATCAAATCGGGATTGAAATCGGGATTGAAAGCAGAGAAGGGATTGCAGTGACGGCATTCTCTCCCGCCCGGGGGGAGTCTGATTGACGGATTCCCGGGGCGATTCCCAGGGCAGCTCTCAGGCACCCTCTGAGCACAGCCCTCAGGGCTCATCTGAGCATAGCTCTCAGGGCTCATCTGAGCATAGCTCTCAGAGCCTTTCTGAGCACAGCTCTCTTGCCCATTATGCCCATCCCACAGCCATAGTGGAGAGCGATTCAATAGGCGAGGGGACGAAGATCTGGCACTTCGCCCATGTGCGCCAGGGCTCCAGGATCGGCCGGGACTGCAACATCGGCAAGAGCGTCTACATCGACACCGGTGCAGTGGTGGGGGACAATGTGAAGATCCAGAACTTCGTCTCCGTCTACCAGGGGGTGAGGATCGAGGATGATGTCTTTGTCGGACCATCGGCCACATTCACCAACGACCTATATCCCCGCGCCTTCATCTGGGACCAAGAGCACGTCTCAGCTACCAGGATCTGCCGGGGGGCAAGCATCGGGGCCAATGCCACTATTATATGCGGCATAACAGTAGGCGAGTATGCCATGATCGGAGCGGGAAGCGTTGTGGCTGAGGATGTACCACCCTATGCCCTGATCCTGGGCAATCCGGGCCGGCAGAGGGGTTGGGTCTGCCGCTGCGGCCACCGTCTGAACATGATCCTGCACGACGAGGGCAGCAGGACTCTGTATAGATGTTCATCCTGCGGAAGGGATGTGGAGATCGCAAAGAAGGCATAAAAGAGAGCAATGAGGCACAGCGGGCATACAAGGGGAATGAGAAGGGCAGAAGGGGATGAAGGGCAGAAAGGAGATGAACTATGGAGATATCCGATAAGAGAGCAGAGATAGCAGTCATAGGCCTTGGCAATGCCGGTCTGCCCCTGGCTGCAGTCATCGCCGACAGAGGCATGGCTGTCTTGGGGGTGGACATAAATGAAGAACGCTGCCGGCAGATAAACCAGGGAGCAAATCCCATCCCCGAGGAGAAGGGACTGGGAGAGCTGATAGCCCAACACGGAGGGAGGAGCCTCATTGCCACAACAGATTTTGAGGATGCCAGAGGATGCAAGAGCTTCATAGTGATCGTCCCTCTGCTGGTGGACGAGAGCAATCATCCCGATTTCTCGATTATGGATAAGGCCCTGCAGTCTTTGGGCCGGATACTGAAGAAGGGAGATCTGGTGGTCCTGGAGACCACTTTCCCCCCGGGGACGACATCGGGAAGGGTCAGAAGACTGCTGTGCGAGAGCAGCGGCCTTGCAGAGGGAGAATTCTTCCTGGCCTACTCCCCGGAGAGGATAATGACCGGATACAGCATCTCCCGGCTGAGGGAGTTTCCCAAGGTGATCGGGGGCGCAGATGAGGAGAGCGGCCTGGTGGCATATCAGCTCTACCGGCAGTTCATCTCCAACCTTCATCTGGTCTCATCGGCCAGTGTGGCGGAGATGACCAAGGTGATGGAGGGCTGCTACCGGGATGTGAACATCGCCCTCGCCAATGAGCTTTATAAGATCTGCCAGGATCTTGGAGTCGACTTCTTCGAGGCAAGAGAGATGGCCTGCCATCAGTTCTGTCACATCCACCTGCCCTCTACTGGTGTAGGGGGACACTGCATTCCTGTCTATCCCTGGTTCTTGATCAAAGAGATGGAAAGGAGGGAGGCCTTCGACAAATGCCGCCTCCTTCATACCTCTCGCATCATCAATGATGATATGATCCATTACTGGGCGGAGAGGATATTGCTGCAATGCCTGAGGATCAACAAACCTCTATCTGATATCAAGATCTGCATCAAGGGCATAACCTTCCGGGCTGGTGTGCGGGAGTTCTATCACAGCAGAAACCTGGCGCTGGCAAAGCTTCTCTGCGATAGAGGTCTCAATGTCTATGTGGCCGATCCACTGCTCGATGAGTCAGAGGTGGCAGCCAGAGGCTTCAGGAGCATCAATCCAGACGAGGCTGACCTGGTCTTCGACCCCTTCCAGCTCAGCTTCGAGCCTGGAAGAGCATCTCAGGACTGATCATATGAAGTCCGATCATATGAGGAGCCACGCAAATACTAATCATATGAAAAATCAAACGAATACCAATCATATGAAGAAGCATGTGAATACCAATCATATGAAGATAGCAACCATAGTGGGGGCCCGGCCCAATTTCATCAAGCTGGCGCCAGTATCAAAGCAGATAAGAGAACGAGATATCGATGAGGTCATAGTCCATACCGGCCAGCACTACAACTATGAGATGGACAGAATATTCTTCGATCAGATGGGCATAGCAGCGCCTGACTATCACCTGGGCATAGGCTCTGGCAGCCATGCTTTTCAGACTGGCGAGATGCTCAAAAAGATAGAAGAGGTCTTGCAGAAGGAGGAGCCGGATGCGGTCATAGTATTCGGGGACACCAACTCCACCCTGGCCGGCGGACTGGCGGCGGCAAAGCTGCACATCAAGTGCGCCCATGTCGAGGCCGGGCTGAGGTCCTTTGATAAGAGGATGCCCGAAGAGATCAATCGGGTGCTGGTTGACCATTGTTCCGATCTGCTCCTCTGTCCAACCCAGACGGCAGTCGATAACCTGAAAAGAGAAGGGATCGTAGAGAATGTCCACCTAACTGGAGATGTGATGGTGGATGCGCAGAAGGATTGCGAGCGGATTGCCCAGAGCGAGTCCCATATCATTGAGAGCCTGGGGCTGGAGATCGGGGATTATTATCTGGCAACTGTCCACAGGGCATCGAACACAGACGATCCGCAGAATCTGAGGGCAATCGCCCAGGCCCTCCTGGAACTGGATGATGTGGTCTTTCCCTGCCATCCCCGAGCTGAGAAGTGCCTGAGGGAGTTCGGGCTGTGGGAAGATGTGAGCCGAAAGATCAGGGTGATCAAGCCGGTGGGTTACCTGGATATGCTTGTATTGGAGAAGAACGCCAAGAAGATCGTCACCGACTCGGGAGGGGTGCAGAAGGAGGCCTATCTATTGGGCATCCCCTGCATAACCCTGAGAGAGAGCACAGAATGGACAGAGACAGTAGACGATGGCTGGAATATCCTGGTCCCTCCGGGGGAGGATATCGCCTCTGCAATCAGGGAATTTCAGCCCAGGCATGAGCGCCAGGATGTATTCGGAAAGGGCAGGGCGAGTGCCATGATCGTTGACCTGATGGAGGGGCTGGCCGGGCCAGGTGGATCTTGAAGATACTGCTTTTGGCCAACCAGCCGGAGAGGACCACCAGGCTGAGGATGTTCACAGGCACCCTTCAGTCCCAGGGGCATGAGGTCGTTGTCCCCAGCTTCGGCACAAGGAACTGGATCAGCATCGCCGGTCAGGCGAAGAGGATGGTCATGGAGGAAAAGCCGGATGTGGTTCATATCTTCAACGTCCCGGATGTGATCTATCATGGCTTTGCCGGACTGCGGGGAAAGGGCTACCAGAGGCTGATCTACGACTACCGCTCCCCCTGGGGGGTGGAGTTCGCTCAGACCTTTAAAGCTCCGGGGAAGCTGTTTGCCGAGCGCTTCGAAAGGGAGCTGGCAAGAGCGGCTGATATCATCACCACTGTCAATGAGCCCTTGCAGGAGAAGGTGAGAGAGTATGCCCCGGGAAAGAGGGTCCATATCATCCCCAACTATCCACAGCGTTCCTTCTGCCAGGAGGTCAGCGATATCGAGGGAGGAGAGCATGCCATCCGGCAGGAGAAGGGGCCGATAATATTCATTGGCAGGGTCTGCACCCAGGAGGGAATCGGAAGGCTGCTGGAATTGGCGCGGGCCATTCCAGAGAGGGAGTTTTGGATTGTAGGCGGCGGCCCCTTCGCCCGCTATTATCTGTGGAGAAGGCCGGCAAACGTCATAGATCTGGGCTGGCAGCCTCATGAAAAGGTGGCGGCACTGCTAGGCAAAGCCAGCCTATGCCTGATTCCCCGCGAGGAGAATGCTCTCACCCCCTACTCCACAGATAAGAGCGTCTGGAAGCTCAATGAGTATCTGGCTCTGGGCAAGGTGGTGGTGGCATCGGGGGTGACTATGATCGAGAAGAGAAAGAACCTGGTGATTGTGCCCTCCCGCGATCTGGAGAGGGCGGTGAGAGATAACCTGGCAAGAGAGCCTGAACCGATGTCCAGGGAGGATTATCGATTCTGGGACATGAACGATCAGGTCATTCGTGAGGTCTACGAGAGCCTGTGAACTTATCCCTTCCCCTTGAGCCCTGCCATCTTTCTGCTGAGGGCCCATGGATCCCGATCTCGCTGCAGCACATAGCCTGCCCAATTCAGCGAAGGCCAGGTTCCCTGCTGCTCTCAGCGGGATCTCATTCTACAGTCACGCATTTGGCCAGGTTTCTGGGCTTATCGATGGGCAATCCCAGCTTGTTGGCGGTATAATAGGCCAGGAGCTGAACTGCCACTGTACATAACACTGCAGAGTAGATGGGCCTGGTCTCAGGAAGCTCTATCACCAGGCTTGCCATCTTGGCGATATCAGGATCTCCTTCCGCGGCCAGGGCGATGACCTCGGCGCCTCTGGCTCTGACCTCCTTGATATTGGACTGGATCTTCTTGCCACAGGTGGCCAGAGCCACCACCGGGGTCTTCTCAGTAATCAGGGCCAAAGGGCCGTGCTTGAGCTCCCCGCCGGCATAGCCCTCTGAGGGGATGTAGGCGATCTCCTTCATCTTCAGCGCCCCCTCTAAGGATATCGGGTAAAGGTAGTCCCGGCCAATGAAAAAGTAGCTGCTGGCAGCAGAGAACCTCTCGGCGACCTTCCTGATCTCCTCCCTCTTCTCCAGGACCCTCTGCACCAGTCCCGGAAGCTTGCTGAGCTCGATCAGCATCTTTCTCGACTGGTCGGGGGTCAGATGGCCCCGTGCTCTGCCCAGGCGGATGGCGAGGAGGATGATGGCCACCAGCTGGGAGGTGAAGGTCTTGGTGGCTGCCACCCCGATCTCCGGGCCGCAACGGGTGAATATGGTCCCATCCACCAGCTCGGTCACCGTCGAGCCCACGACATTGGTTATAGCCAGGCTCCGCCCGCCGCAGGCCTTGGCCTTCTTCAAGGCCAGGAGGGTGTCAGCGGTCTCTCCGGACTGAGTGATCCCCAAGAGCAAGGTTCTGGGACGGAGCTGAAGATTGATGAACTCAGAGGCCACCTCCACATCCACCGGCAGGCCGGCAGCGCGGACGAAGAGGTTTTTGGCCAGCATACCGGCGTGATATGAGGTGCCGCAGGCGATGATGCTCACCCTCTCCAAGGATCTTATCTCCTCCTCGCTTATCCCCAGGGAGAGCCTTACATCACCATCTATCTCTGAGATCCGGCCGGAGATGGTCTCCCTGATGGCTCTGGGCTGCTCGTGGATCTCCTTGAGCATGAAATGAGTGTAGCCGCCCTTCTCAGCTGCATCTGCATCCCAGGTTATGCGCTCGACCTCCGCCTCCAAGAGCCTGCCGGAGCGATCGATGATCTCGATTCTATCTTTATAGATGCGGGCGGCATCGCCATCCTTCAATCGGATGACATCCCGGGTATAGGGAAGGAGGGCCGGTATATCGGATGCCACAAAGACTGAAGAGCTTCCTTTGCCCAATACCAGAGGGCTCTCCCGCCTGGCGCAGACGATATAAGGGGAGCTGGCAGCCATCACTGCTATGGCATAGGAGCCCTCCACCTTCTCCAGGGCTTTGAGGGTGGCAGCAAAGAGGTCCTCCTTGTAATAGAAGTGGATGAGATGGGCCAAGACCTCACTGTCCGTCTCGGACTGAAACTCATATCCCATCTCAGCCAGGAGCTCCCTTAGATCCAGATAGTTCTCAATGATGCCGTTATGGACTATGGCGATCTCTCCGGAGGTATGGGGATGGGCGTTTATATCGCTGGGCCGGCCGTGCGTTGCCCAGCGGGTATGGCCTATTCCCATTCCCTCTCCCGGGCTTCCCATTCTCTTGTAGCTCTTCTCCAGGTCCGCTATCCGCCCAGATGACTTCAGCACCTTGACTGAGCCCTGTGATAAAACAGCCACTCCGGCGGAGTCGTAGCCCCGATACTCCAGCCTCTTCAAGGTATCAAAGAGGATCGGTCCAGCCTTATCCTCTCCAATGTAGGCCACGATTCCACACATCAGCAGATCACCCTGCTATCTCTCTTTATCATCCCTCTGATTGCCGCACCTGATCCGATGCAGGCTTTGGTGCCCACCACTGTACCTGGGCTTGCCAGGACCCTGGCTCCGGCTGAGACATCATCGGCAATGATCGCCCCGAACTCCGCCCTTTGGAAGAGCCCTTCTATCTCCACCACACAGTCGCCCGTCTCCACCACCACCTGATCACCGAGGGTGCAGCTTGCCCCGATGACTGAGTCTGAGACTATGCTGCTCGAACCGATCCGGGCATCGTTCATCAAGATGCTATTTCTAACCTCTGTGAGGGGGCCGATTTTGGCCGAGCTGCCCACTGAGGTGGAGGGAAGGATGACGGCATTGGGACCGATATCGCAGTCCTCACCAATAGAGATCGGGCCCACCAGATAGGACCCGGAGCGGATTATACTCCCTGCACCCACATGCACCGGACCCTTGATCACTGCCCCCTCCTCCACGCCGCCCAGGATCTTTGGCTCATCCATTCCCAAGGCCAGGTTGTTGGCATTGAGCAGGTCCCAGGCAAATATGGCATCCGCCCAGATCCCCTTGGTTATCTGGGGCCTGACCTCTACTCCTTCCAGGATCATATGCATGATGGTCTCAGGAAGCTCATAGGACCCCCGTTCTGATATTGGAGCCTGTTTGAGGGCATCGAAGACCTCGGGGGTGAATTTGTAGGCCCCTGTATTCAGGATTCCCGAGCAGGGCCGTCCAGGCTTTTCGATTATCTCCTTTACCAGCCCATTGTCAATGATCAGGACCCCGTAATCTCCTGAATGGCGGCGGAGGGCAGACAGTATCACATTCTCTCCCTCAGCCATGACCAGCTCGGCAATTGCCCTCTTATCGATGAGGTTGTCCCCATTCACCACCAGGAACTCCTCGTCCACATAAGGCTTGACCTTGAGCAGGGCATGGGCCGTACCTAAAAGCTCATTCTGCTCAATGTAGGTGATATTGACATCGAAGTCTATGCCGTCCTCGAAGTAGTCCATAACTCTCTCTTTCTGATAGCCTACCACCACATAGATTTCCTTGATATCGTTTGCTGCCAGCGCGCGAATAACATATTCCATAAAAGGCCGGTTGCCTACTGGAAGCATGACCTTGGATCGGGTCTGGGTAAGCGGTCTGCATCTGCGGCCTTCACCTGCCGCCAGTATAACTCCCTTCAAATCCATCACAGCCAGAGTCCTTAAATCCATGTATAAGTCCTGTATGGCTTTAGATCTTTTCGGTCAATCATATTTAAAAAATAGATATGGATAATAATGAGGGGCAATGAGAAAGCCCAGGCTTTTATAGGAGCCCGGATAAGAGGGCAAAAAATGAAGGTACTGGTTATTCCCACCACCGACTGGATCAGGCATCCCGTTCCCAACCGTCTGAACTTCATCTTCGATATTCTGGCAGAGAGGCATGAGGTCTATGTACTGCACTTTGATCTGAAGAGGTTTCGCAATATGGAAGAGCGGGGGACGAACTGCCGGCTGTTGGGAGCAAGCTGGATAGAGGTCTTTGATCCCTCCCTCTATTACATCCTGAACTTTCCCTATCATATCTGGAAGATCAGGAGGATAGTGAAAGAAAAAGGGATTGAGGTCATTTTATCCACCAATGTTCTGCCCTCCCTGGCCGCCAACCTCTCCCGAAAGCCAATAGTCTTCGACTATCTCGATCACCTGGAAGAGTCGGCATCGATCTATTATCCTGGCTCTGCCCTGGGGGAGATCGTCAAGTATGTAGTGGGCCAAATCACCAGATTCAACCTCCGCCATGCCCGATCCGTCATAACTGTAACCCGAGAGCTCAGAGAGTATCTGCTGGGGGTGGGGGTCAAGGATATTGCTGTGATACCCAATGGGGTGGACAGCCGCACCCTGCAACCACTGTCCATGTCCGAGTCCAAGAGCTCTCTTGGGCTTAGGGGCACTGTCTTAGGCTATGTCGGCTCTCTGGAGCACTGGGTGGACCTGGAGATGGTGATAGCAGCCCTGCCGCACCTGAATGCCACCCTCCTGGTGGTGGGACCGGGGCTCTTTACCGATTATGGCGAGGGGATAAAGAGGATGGCAGAGGATCTGGGGGTGGCAGAACGAGTGGTATTCACTGGAGCTGTGCCCTATAACGAGCTTTCCAGGTACATCAGCGCCATGGACATCGGCCTGAATCCCCTGAAGATGATGAAGAAGAACGAGTATGCCGCTGGGGGAAAGGTCTTCAACTACCTGGCCTGCGGGCGGCCGGTCCTGTCCAGCCGGATGGTCTCACTGGAGAGGCTGCTTGGGGATAAGATATATTATTATGACGACGTGGAGAGCTTCATCGAGCAGGTGGGGAGGATAATGATGATGAGAAGAGCTACAGAGAGGTTCCGGTCTCTGGCTGAGAGGTATGACTGGAGAGTCATATCCAGTGATTATGAAAAGGTCCTGTTAAATGCAGCATTAAAATAATATAATGCGAATGTGCGACATGAGTGGCGGATGAATATAAATGAATGAAAGAGTGATAAATGAATATAATTGGTTGAATGATGGATTATTAATGGGTTAAATTAATGGGTTAATATAATCGATTTATGTGATGGATGAACATAATGAAATATATGATGAATTGATATATTTAGCTAATATGAATAATGGACATGTATGAATAATGGACATGTATGAATAATGGACATGTATGAATAATGGACATGTATGAAAATTTTATTTTTATACTATCCACAATCATCGTTTGTTGAGCATGATTGTGCATCCCTATCCAGGCATTTTCAGGTGGAGAGGATCGGTTATAAAAATCCCTGCGATGCAATCAGGATGATAGTGCCGATCTGGCGATCAGATCTTACGTTCTCCTGGTTTGCTTCCGGACACTCATTTGCTGCTGTTCTGCTCTGTAAGATCATGGGGAAGAGGTCGGCAGTAGTTGCTGGAGGCTATGATGTGGCCTATGAGCCGGAGATCGACTACGGGCAGTATACCCTGCCCAAGCATAAGAGAATGTATGCAGACATTGTGCTGAGAAATGCGGATATCATTCTTTCTGTATCCGAATTTACCAGATCAGAGGTCCTGGCCAGGGTGAGACCGAAGAGGATTCAACTCCTCTATCCAGGCATTGATACAGACGAATTCCGGCCACAGGGAGAGAAAGAAGACCTGGTGATGACTGTGGCCTCCAGTTCTGGCCGGGTGATAAGGCTCAAGGGCCTGAATTCTTTCATAGGAGCTGCTGCCCTGCTTCCAGGGGTGAGGTTTTTGGTTGTAGGCCTCTCCGAGGCAGACCGAGAAGAGCTGCAATCCAAGGCGGCGGAAAACGTCCTGCTCTCTGGATATGAGACTCAAGAGGAGCTATTGGCCCATTATCAGAAAGCCAAGGTCTACTGTCAGCTCTCTTACCGGGAGTCCTTTGGGATGGCGCTGGTGGAGGCCATGGCCTGCGGATGTGCCCCTGTGGTAACAGAGCGAGGGGCATTGCCGGAGGTTGTAGGTGATACGGGCTATTATGTTCCTTATGACAATATCAGAGCCACTGCAGAGGCGATAGAAAAGGCTTTATCCTCGAAAAGAGGGCTGAAGGCGAGAGAACGGGTGGAAGAGAAGTTCAGCCTCAAAAAGAGAGAGCAAGAATTGCGATCTTTGCTGGAGGGGCTGAGCCGCTGATGTTAAAATACTGATGAGGGATAAAAATAGATATAGTCCTTGTTTACTATGGCCATCTCTCCTCCTTCATTCAAAGAGATTATGATATACTATCCCGCAACCACACAGTGAAAGCGATCAACTTCTCTTCATCTGAATCCGCCACAAGGCTGTTGAGGGCGATGATGGACTGTGACCTGGCCGTGATATGGTTTGCCGGAGGGCATGCAGCGGCAACAGTCCTCCTCGCAAAGCTCCTGGGAAAAAAGAGCATAATCGTTGTCGGCGGCTTTGATGTCGCCTGTATCCCTGAGATAAACTACGGCCGATTCACTCAGAGCTGGACAAGGAGGCTGTTGACCAAGCTTGCCCTGCATCATGCTGACAGGGTGCTGGTGGTTGATCCTTCTTTAAAGGATGATGCTATAAAAAATGCCGGGGTCAATGGGCATAATATAGAATATCTTCCTACAGGATTCAACAGCCTTGAGTTCCATCCCCAGGGAGAGAAGGAACCTCAGGTGCTGACAGTTGCCATGGGCGAGAGCTGGGAGAGAGTTCAGATCAAAGGCATTGATGTCTTTGTAGAATCGGCAAAACACCTGCCCCAGATCTGCTTCAGGGTGGTAGGCATCGATGGGGAGGCATTATTGAGGCTCAAGGAGATGGCCCCCGAGAACGTCCAGTTCACTGGACATATCTCCCAGGACGAGCTGATCCGCTCCTATCAGAGGGCTATGATCTACTGCCAGCTCTCCATGCGGGAAGGGCTGCCCAATGCCTTATGCGAAGCGATGCTCTGTGAGTGCATTCCTGTGGGCACTGATCGCAATGGCATACCCACAGCCATAGGAGATACTGGCTTCATTGTGCCCTATGGAGAGCCTGTGGCGGCGGCAGAGGCCATCAGAAAAGCCCTGCAGGATCGGGGTGATAGGGGCAGCAGAGCCAGAGAGAGGATAGTCGAGCTATTTCCGGAGAAGAGAAGAGAGGATGGATTGATCAGGACAATGAATGAGTTGATAAAGGCCGGACCGGATGGAGGGCACTGAATCCCCATCAATGCGGGCCGATCCTCCTATCAAGAAGAGAGGCTGCTCCCTCCAGATCCCTCCTCAGCAGGCCGCATAAGATCCCCAGGATGGCCTTCGCCTTGATGGAGAGGAGATTCTCCTCCCGGATGGCTTTTAAGAGATGTCTTCGAGCATCAGACCACCTTCCCTCCCTCAGGTAGGCCCTCCCCAGATAGTAATCGATCTCCTTTGCCTTCCGGTCCATCCTGGCAGCGATATCAGAGTCCTCATCGAGCAGAGAAGCCCTGACATCTGCAGGGATATTTTTAAAAAATTCAACTGAATAGAGGCCTGCCCTTATCATTGAGCTTTTCATGGCCGATGATATCTGATTATCATGCCTCCGATAGCAGCCCAAAACAGCATTTATGGGCAAGAAATTGCCGATCAGACTCAGCTCCAGCCATGTCGATCCGTCTACGTAAGGAAGGCCTTCGAGCTGCTTGAATCCGCCAATGGACTGCAATGCATCCCTTCTGCAGACAATGGTGCAGGAATGCATGGGATTGGCGATGAGCAAGTTGCACAGCTGCTGCTCCCAGGACAGATTCATAAAGGCCTCCATATTATCGGGGAGAACAGCCAGAAGATCGCCCCTCTCGCCGATCACCTCTGCCCTCCCCCAGCTCAGGATGGCATCGCTCTTCCTCATGGCATCTATCTGAATCTTCAACTTATCAGGAGGCCACATGTCATCGCCCTCAAGGACGGCTATATATTCACCCTTTGAAATCTGAAGGGCCATATTGTAGCTCTCAGCAAGCCTCATTATGCCTTTATTATTTTGGTAGATATATTTAATTCTCTCATCATTGTATTGAGATATGATCTCCCCTGTTCGATCGCTTGATCCATCATCAACTACTATCTGCTCCCAGGCAGGATATCTCTGGGATAAGACGCTCTCCAGACACTGTGCGATGAACTTCTCATGATTATATGTGGGTGTGATTATTGACACCAATGGATCAGTAGCCATGAATGTATCCCGCAAATAGCATTTTCTTGTTGATCAGCCTCGTTATTCTTTCTTGCCTTCCCTTCTTGCCTTCCTTTCTTGCCTTCCTTTCTTGCTTCCCTTCTTGCTTCCCTTCTTGCTTCCCTTCTTGCTTCCCTTCTTGCTTCCCTTCTTGCTTCCTTTCTTGCTTCCTTTCTTGCTTCCCTTCTTGCTTCCTTTCTTGCTTCCCTTCTTGCTTCCCTTCTTGCTTCCCTTCTTGCTTCCTTTCTTGCTTTCTTGTTGTCAGGCCTTCTTTGCCAGCATGATGATATGATAAGGATTCATCCAATCCAGTCTAACCGCCTTCAGGCCTGAATAGTCGGCCATCTGCACGAGAAGCTCCCTGTCAAAGACGTGATGATGCATCCGCCGGGTGTGGAGATTGTCTGACCAGTCAGAGCCCAGTTCCTTGCTCAGCAGATCCAGCTTTGCATCATGCAGCCTGACCACCTCCGGAAGGTGGCTCAGATCATCCTCTCCTGTATTCTGCTCAAAGTCATTCAGTATATGGCGGAATGGCGTAACCGGGCGGAGATGATCGAAGGTGAGCCTCTTGTCGGGCACAATGATCAAGAGATATGCCCCATGCTTCAATATCCTCATCCATTCCGCCAGGGCCCTCAGCGGATTGGCTATGTGTTCTAAGCAGTGGGAGGATAAGAGAAAGTCATATGACTCATCTGAAATCATGTTTAAATCAACAGCATCACAGACATACTCATGCGCAAAGCGCCGCCTGGCAGCTGGCTCAGCCATTCTATTGAACCAGATCGTCTCATCGCTATGATTTATGCAATCGATCTCATCGACCACATCATACAATGGAAGGGCATCGCTGAAGAGCACTGAAGGTCCACCGATCTCGATTCCTCTCTTGCCCTTCAGGCAATCCTGATAAATGGCAGGATCCAAATGTGGATGGCAGTATCTATTCCATATCCGTCTTGATCTTATGCATTTAAGTTTCAAGAATCGATAGATAGAATCAGTCTGCATTTAAATCTATGTCTACATCATATCATGAGATATATATCTTGCCGAAACTAACTTACGGAAAGATCATGCCCTTATCTTATCGAGCATGATCGTATCTGGCATGATCGTATCTGGCATGATCGTATCTGGCATGATCGTATCTGGCATGATCGTATCGGGTATGATCGTATCGGGAATGATCGTATCGGGTATGATCGTATCGGGAATGATCGTATCGGGAATGATCGTATCGGGAATGATCGTATCGGGCATTATCGAGGCATAAAGAATTAATCTCCGCCCTCTCCGCCAGGTGCCTTAAATCCGCCTATAAGCTGCTTTGCCATCTGGATATCGACGTCATCGATCACTCTAAACAAAAATATCAAAATGAAATATATGGCAGCAGATATAGCTATCAAAAGCGGTATGGAAAGGCCATCAAGCACCCCGATTAAATGAGTCATTATCAAACAGGCTATTGAGATCTTGATAAAGGAGAAGGCCATATCTTTTGGAAGCCCATAGCCCTCTTTTGAGGCGAAGTGCAGCAGGAAGAAGAATGATAGGAGCTGTGTGGCCACAGTTGCACTGCTCGCCCCTATATAGCTATACTGGGGTATCAGGAACAGATTCAAGATTATATTGAAGCCTGCCGCCAGCATGGTCTGCTTTGCCACGATCATCTGGCGGTTTATGGAGTTGAACAGATATCCAAAAGAAGAATTAATGAAGATCAAGACCTCAGACCAGATCAAGATCCGGAGAGCAATGGCTGAGGGTGCGAAGTCCGGGCCATAGACAAGAGAGATCAAATCCTCACCCAATACCGTCGTCCCCACTCCAATGGGAATGGCCAGAATCATCAGATACTTGAAAGAGCGCTCATACATGAACCCCAGATACTTATCTGAGGAGACATAGAGCTTGGACATGATGGGGTATAGCGATCCCAAGAAGGTCACCGGTATGAAGGAGAGGATGATCACCATCCTGTATGCTGCATTGTACCATCCCATGACCTCGTTGGGATTCAATATCAGCAGAGATATCATAACGGTGTCGACATAATAGTACACCCTCACAAAAACCGATGAGAGGCCGAAGGGGATAGCCTCCCTTATAATGTATTTCCAAAGATCTAGATCTATATCCCACCTGGGGCGGGGGAACCTTCTCAGGGACACAAGGGCATAATAGCCCAGCGAGAAGAAGCTCGATAGCAGGTATACATAAGCAAAGCCGTAGACATCCACCTCCAAACCGATGGCCAGGAGAGCAAAGGTGAGCATGATTGAATTATATATTACGGTGCCTATGGAGATATACTCCATGATCTCATAGGCAGATATGACTGAGCTGATGATGCCGGAGAAAGAGACCACAATGAGAGAGAGAAGGATCACCATTACTATCTTCATGGTGGAGAAAGGATAGCCCAGGATGAAGCCTATGGCTGCTGTGGCCAGGATGGTGATCGCTGCCAGGACGAGCTTGATCAGTATGGAGTTTCCAATATAGGTTGCCGTCTTCGACCTATCTCTGGCCACATCCCTGACGATGACAGAGGTGATTCCCATGTCCGCTAAAAAGATGGAGATCGAGGCGAAGGCGATGGCAAAAGAGAGAAGTCCGTAACCTTCCGACCCCAGATAACGGGTGGTATAAACCAAAAAGAAGAAACTGAATATAAATCCAATGATATTTGAGGAAGCTAAAAAGATTGTATTCTTAGCTATCCTCTGAATGGTATTCACTGCAGATCACTTAAAGGCAGGCAGAAACCAGTCCCAGGCTCTCCCGCAGCGATCATCCCTCTTGCCATTGATCGTCTCCGGGATAATGGTCTGATCATCCCAGGGCCTCCTCTCCTCATCAGGGCTCGAATAGTCATACAGCCGGTTGACGAAGTAGATCAGAGTGGCCTGCTCGTTGCCCACCACCTTGAAGCCATGCCAGTAATGACCTGGAATCCGGACCAGTTGGGGATTCTCTCCAGCGGATATGACCTCATCCAGCTCAGAGCTCTCATCATCATAGGCGCAGATCTTCAGCGCGCCTCGAACTACAAGGAAATGATCCACCTGTCCCCTTTCATGCCGGTGCCAGGCCCTTACCATGCCCGGATAGCTCAGAGACATATTGGCCTGCACAATATCGTCCTGGATGACATCCCTCCAGTCCGTCCTCATGATCTCAGTGAAAAATCCGCGCTCATCGGCAAATCGCTTCAATGGTTTTACCACAATTCCGGGCAGCATCATACGACCTCATCATTTTTTCAGGGCTTTTTGGCTATTTCTATGATCTTTTCCTTTTTAAGCCCTGTCTTTGTGCATCTCACCCGCTTCATCTCTCATTATTCATCTTTCATCATTCATCTTTCATCATTCATCTTTCATCATTCATCTCTCATCATTCATCTCTCATCATTCATCTCTCATCATTCATCTCTCATCATTCATCTTTCAGCAATCTTCCCACACCCTTCATCCCTCAATGATCTCCTTCTTGAGCAGTTGCAGGGAATCGTTCAATGGCAAAGGCCCATTCTTCAGCATCTGCCTGGCTTTGCTGGTATCGAGGGACGAGTCCTTCGGCCTTTCCGCCAGCCAGTCAAGATCGCTCATGCGGGAGGGAAGGATCAGTCTGCTATCAAGCTCAAATGTATCGGCCAGCTGGCAGGCAAAATCATATCTTGACACCCTGCTGGCCCCGGATAGATGATAGATCCCGGATAGCTGCCTGTCCGCCGCCTCCAGCAGCATAGCCGCCAGGTTGCTGTTCAATGTAGGGGTGATGAACTGGTCTGTGACCACGCTGATCTCTTTGCCCGACCCCAGGGAGTTCAAGATCCACAGGGCGAAGTTGACCTTGCCGCTGGCTGGCCGGCGGCCATAGATGACGCAGGTTCTGGCAACACACCCCTGATCCAAAGAGAGCTCCTCCCCCAAGAGCTTGGAGAGGCCGTAATAGCTGACCGGGCCCGTCTGATCACCCTCCCGGTACAGCCCCCGCCGGCCATCGAAGACATAATCAGTGGATACGTAGACCAGGAAGGAGCCCGCAGCCCTCGCCCCCTCTGCTACCGCCCTCGTTCCTTCCACATTAATCTTGAAGGCCAGATCCTTCTCCCTTTCACATCGATCCACATCGGTGAGGGCTGCGCTATGCACAATTGCATCCGGTCTTGTCCTTTCGATGATATCGTGAATGCCATCTGGATCGAGCAGATCGAGCCTGACCCCCCTCCCGCAGGCCGGCCGGTTATGAGCATATCCGCTTAATACCTCATCTCCTCTGGCCAATGCCATCTCTGCCAGCCTGCTTCCTGCCAGGCCGCTGCCCCCGGTTATAAAGATCTTCATGAAATACCGCTCCTACCACTGCACCCGCCAGGGGGTGGCGCTCAATATGGAATCATCTATCAACGGCCGGTACCAATCGGGGTTGTTCAGATACCATTCCACAGTCATCCTCAGACCTTCCTCGAAGCTCTGCTCCGGCCTCCAGCCCAGCTCCTCTCTCACCAGGGATGAGTCCAGGCTGTAGCGGGCATCGTGGCCCGGCCGGTCCTCCACAAACTCGATCTGATCCTCGCCCCTGCCCAGCAGCTCCAGAATGAATCTAGCGATAAACAGATTGGTCCTCTCCTCTCCGGCAGAGATATTATAGATCTGCCCTTTTCTGCCCCTCCTGAGCACCTCTTCTATTGCCAGGCAGTGATCTCGTACATAGATCCAGTCTCTCACATTCTCTCCTGTGCCGTAAATGGGGATCTTTAGCCCCTCTCGGGCCCTTATTATGGTCTTGGGAATCAGCTTCTCTGGAAACTGGTACGGCCCGTAGTTATTGGTGCAGCGGGTGATCACCGCCTCCAGGCCGTAGGTTCGGGCATAGGCCAGGACGAATACGTCCCCTGCTGCCTTGCTGGCAGAGTAAGGCGAGGAGGGCCTCAATGTCGACTCCTCAGTGAACGAGCCGGTGAGGATATCCCCGTAGACCTCGTCAGTTGAGATCTGGACATACCTGGCAGAGGGGTTATGAGCTCTTATCGCCTCCAGCAGCGTGTAGACCCCGATGACGTTGCTCTGCAGGAAGGAGTCGGGATGGGAGATGGACCGGTCCACATGGGTCTCGGCAGCGAAGTTCACCACCATGTCCGCCTTGTCCACCAGCCTGGCCAGGAGAGCGCGATCGGTTATATCCCGCTGACAGAAGGTGTATCTGCAGTCATCTGCGAAGTCAGCTAGATTCTGCATGTTGGAGCCGAAGTGCAGGGCATCCAGGTTCAGGATCCTGCAGTCCTCATCTCGGCTCAAGATCAGGCGGATGAAGTTGCTGCCTATGAAGCCAAGCCCTCCGGTAACAAGAAGATTCATGGCCATCACAGCGATATATCTGAGTTGTCGCCCACAATCAGCCGGCTTCCTCTGGGCAGACTATCGCATTCCCTGATCCTGACATTTCTGCCGATCAGGCTCTCTACCACCTTTCCGGCATTGAGAATGCTGCTCTCATCCATGACGATCGAGTCCTCGATCTCAGTGCCGGATATCCGACAGCCGATGCCAATGGAGGTGTAAGGGCCGATGTAGGAATCGGATATCGTGCTCCTCTCCCCAATGATACAGGGGCCCTTCACCACCGACCTTATGATTCTGGCTCCCTTCTCCATCACCACCCGTCCCAGGATCCTGGACTCCTCCACCTCTCCCTCGCACCTTCCATCGATGTCATCCAGGATCAGGCGGTTGGCATCGAAGATATCCTCTGGCTTTCCGGTGTCCTTCCACCATCCCTCCACAAAGGAGGCATCCACCTTATAGCCGTGCTCAATCAGCCACTGAATGGCATCGGTGATCTCCAGCTCATTCCTCCAGGAGGGGGTGATGGACTTGCAGGCCTGGATGATCGTTGGGGTGAAGAAGTATACCCCCACCAGGGCAAAATTTGAGGGTGGTTCTTTCGGCTTTTCCACCAGCCTTCTGATGCTCCCGTCCGGGTTCAGGTCAGCCACCCCGAAGCGCTGGGGATCGTCTACCGGGGTGAGCAGAACGCTCGCACTGCTCTTCATAGCCCGAAAGCGCTTCTCATGATTGACTATGCCGTCTCGGAGGATATTGTCCCCCAGGTACATAACAAAATCCTCATCCAGGAAATCCTCCGCCACCAGGATGGTATGGGCAAGCCCTTTGGGCTCGCCTTGATATATGAACCGGATGGGGACCGGCCAGTCTACTGAGCGGACGGTCTCTATGACCTGCTCCTTGTTCGGCCCCAGGATTATGCCTATCTCCTCCGCCCCGGCCTCAATCACATCCTCTATGGCATAGAATAGAACCGGCCTGTTGGCCACGGGAATCAGCTGTTTTTGCTGCGAATAGGTCAGAGGCCTCAGCCTCGTCCCTGAGCCGCCTGAAAGTATGAGCGCCTTCACAGTTCACCCCTCAAAGAGCCCTCGACTCTGCATCCATGGGCCCGGTGTAGGCCTGACGATAAGATATACTCTTCGATCTGGCGAGAGGGTTGATGGAAAAAAGAGATCTTCAGGGTCCGGGATATATGACCTCGATGTTCTCCATATTGAGTATCAGTTTTCGCAGCTCCTCGCAGTTGATGGTATGCTTGTACTCGCTGCACATCTTCACCCTCTCGGACAGCTCCTCCAGCTCCTTATCCTTGAGGTAGTAGCCCATCCTCTGGGTGATATATTTCAGGGCTTTGACTCCCGTATGCTTGCCGATGATTATGTGCCTTGCTGCCCCCACCATCTCCGGAGAGTAGAGCTCGTAGGTCCTGGGCTCCTCCAGGACTGCTGCCACATGGATCCCCGACTCATGAGAGAAGGCATTGGTTCCCACCACCGCCTTATTCTTGGCCAGGGGGACGCCGGAGTAGGTCTCGACCAACTGGGAGAGATCCTTTATCTTGGTCAGATCATAGCTGTCGATATTGTAGTGCATCCGCAGAGATATCAGCAGCTCCTCCAGGGGGGTATTGCCGCTGCGCTCACCGATTCCATTTACTGTGGTGTGCAACTGCCTTGCCCCCGCCTCTGCACCGGCCAGGGTATTGGCCAGGGCCAGCCCCATATCATCATGACAGTGCATGCAGATGGGAGTCTTGATGGTCTTGCGAAGCTCGCTGATCATATAGTAGGTTGTACGGGGGTTCATGATGCCCACAGTGTCCGCTACGCTCACGTAATCGGCATTGTACTCCTCAGCCTTCTTGTACAGCTTTCTCAGGGTCTCAAAATCAGTGCGTGTTGCATCCTCCGCTGAGAATCGCACTATCAGGCCGTGCTCCTTGGCATACTCCACTGTCTGTAGGGCGCAGGCTATGGCCTCAGGGCAGCTCATATGGAGCTTGTGCTTCAGATGCAGGTCTGAGGTGGCGATGAAGACGCTGATCATGTCCACGCCGCAGCTCATGGCAACGTCGACATCATTCTTGACCGACCGGGATAGGGCGGAGATCTTGGCTTTAAGCCCCAGGTTGCAGACCTCTTTCACGGCGTTCATCTCTGCAGACGAGACTACGGGAAAGCCTGCCTCGATGACCTCCACTCCGATCTCGTCCAGCCGGATGGCGATATCCAGCTTCTCATCGGCCTTGAAGACCACTCCTGGCATCTGCTCCCCATCGCGTAAAGTTACATCGCAGACCTCTATATCCAGAGGCGGAGTTCCGGCCAAACGGAGAAATTGGTTCAGGGAGTAGTCTTGCATAATGTGGTCAATTGATGATTTCATTACATAAATCGGTTTCGAAGGAATATGCTTTCCGGTTGAGGTCGAAGTTTAAAGCTCTGCATATCGTTCCAGTATCCAGCGGTTGCGCACCTCGGGATGAAACATCAGCCCCCAGATGGGCCGATAGGTGTGAGAGAAGGCCTCAGGAGCCCGATCAGTCCCGGCCAGGCACAGAAATTCGTCCGGCAGGGAGACATCAATGTCGTGGAGATGATAGACCTCGATCTTGCCGCAGGGGCCCAGAAGGGGGGAGGGACAGATCACCTGGATCTCATCCAGGCCGATGGCAGGCTCCGATCGCGGGAGGAGCCCGCCTCCAAAGGCAGCAGCAATGATCTGCATGCCTGTACAGATCCCCAACACCGGCCCTGTCCACTCTCTCAGCCAGCTATATCTATCCAGATGGTTCAGGCATTCCTTATCCTTCAGGGCTGTGCCGCAAAGGAGGACCTTATCGCAGCCCTCCAGGGTCGGTCTATCCAGGAGGGTGTAGTGGCAGGTCCGGCAGGATGCGCCGGCCCTCTCCAGAGCTCTTTGGACCGGATGCACGAACTCATATCGGGAGAGGGAGCCTGCCTGGCGGCAGTTATCCACCAGCAAGATTTCGGCTCTGCCATTCATCTCTCCACCAGCCTCACCGCCTCTATTATGTACTGCCCCCGGTAATGGGCATAGACTCTGGAGGCTCGCAGGACCTCAATTCGCTCTCTGAATAGAGGCCCGTCCAGGACAAAGGTCTCGATCTCTCCCCCCTCTCCAGAGGGATTGATCTGATACCTCTCCTGCATCCGGGCCAGCCTCATGACCATCTCTTCCGTCAGCTCCTCCCCCAGCCAACTGGCATCAAAGGGATAGGCATAGACCCCAGAGATGATCACCCGAAAGCCATCTCTCAATAAAGTCCGCAGATAATCGATCTGATCGGTCTGCCAGAGGGGATTGAAAGACCACAGGTCGAGGGCCTGGCAGATCCTCTGCACCCTGGCAGCCTGGTAGACCGACTCTATCGCCCCGCTGACAATCCCCTCGATGCCATATCGATCTTTAGCCTCGGCCAGGGCAGCCTTCAGGTCCTTCAGCTCCTCCTCCTCTATCCCCCGGGTGGGCCAGCATAACTGGGGGATGTTCATGGCCTCGGCCTGCGAGGAGGCAAAGCGGATGTTAGGGGTGTGAAACATATAGCTGTCCGGATTTTGGGAGAGGAGGGTTATCAGGCAGGCCACTTTATCTTTCTCCTGTGCCCTCCAGCAGGCGTAGACTGAGTCCTTCCCCCCGGAGAACAATACGCCCAGCCTCATGGAATCCTGTGCTGCTATTTGGCCCCCTCCTCTCCTTCTGGCATCTCTAAGTTGAGCATCCCCCAGATCTTTTCCATATCCAGATGGGACCGCACCGCCTCAGCCAGCTCACTGTAGCCGCTTCCTCTCCTCCCCTCAGCCCTGAGGGGTCGCTCTTCTGCCCTCCGGGCTCCGGGCGCTGGCCCCCTCCCTGCCGGATTCTTTCTCTCATAGAGGAAATCTAAGAATGCATCCCCGAAATTCTGGTTATCGAATATGCCATGCAGATAGGTGCCCATCACCAGGCCGTTCTCTGCCACTGCCCCATCATCTCCAAAGGCCGCTGGATCCAGGGAGTCTGTCTGGCCCGTGTGAATCACATAGCCTGTTACCTCCTGGCCTCTGAGCCTCTCCAGGATGGGGCCATTGCCTGTGACTGGCTTATTGACCTGCGCTGTCCTCTTCTCATATCGGTCAAAGCGGGTGGTGGCATTGAGCAGACCCAGCCCGCAGAGGCGGCCCTCAGTATCCTCCACCTCGCAGTCGATGATCTCCCTTCCCATCATCTGATAGCCTCCGCAGATGCCAAGGATCGGAGTTCCTGTGAGGGATTTGATCTGATCTGCCATCCCCTTCCTTTTCATCTCCATAAGGTCGGATACAGTGTTCTTGGTCCCCGGTATGATCACAGCATCGGGATGGCCCAGGGGCTCGTCCAGATCTACATATCTGATATAGGCCCTCCTCTCCAGGGGTTCAAAATCGGTGAAGTTGCTGATCCGGGGAAGCCTGATCACTGCTATCTCCACCGCCTCGGAGGAGAGGCGGGCCTTCTTGTCTCCCAGGGAGACGGAGTCCTCTGAGGGTATATCCAGATCGAGATAGGGGAGGACTCCCAGGACGGGAACGCCGGTGAGCTCATATAGCGAGCTCAAACCCGGGCCGAGGACGGCGGGATCTCCTCTGAATTTGTTGATCACCATGCCGCGAACTAAAGAGCGGATGTCCGGGGGGAGGAGCTGGAGGGTGCCATAAAGGCTGGCGAAGACCCCTCCCCGCTCGATATCCCCCACCAGGATTATGGGGGACTGCAAGAGGCGAGCTACATAGATATTGGCCAAATCCCGCTCGAAGAGGTTTATCTCTGCTGCCCCTCCCGCACCCTCCACGATTATGTAGTCGTACTCCTTCTCCAGCTCTCTTACAGCGCTATCCACCACCTCTTTCAGCCCCTCGATATCGCGGTAGTACTCCTCTGCTGATTTGTCCGCCAGGGGCTTTCCCAGTACTATGACCTGGGACGTTCTGTCCCCCTTGGGCTTGAGGAGGATGGGGTTCATGAACTCTGTGGGCTCAGTCCGGGCGGCCCGGGCCTGCACTGCCTGGGCGATGCCGATCTCTGAGCCGTTCTTGGTCACCCAGGAGTTGAGGCTCATATTCTGGGACTTGAAGGGAGCGACGCGGCATCCCCGGTCGGATAAAAGGCGGCAGAGAGCAGCGACAAGGGTGCTCTTGCCGGAGTGGGAGGTGGTGCCCAGCACCACAATGAAGCGGGCCATGAGCAGAGCGGGGATGTTCAAGCATATTTGTCTTTTGGAAGGCTAGTTTTTTTAATCTCTGGGCGATGAAAAGAGCACACTATAGAAGCCACACTATAGAAGCCACACTATCGAAATTATACTATAGAAGCTACACTATAAAAAGCATCCCTGCAAGAACTACTCTGTAGAAACCCCGCTCGAAATCATTAAATAAAAATGGAATCCAGTGACCTTGGGTGTGAACAATCATGAAGGCGCTGGGAATTGTGGGAAGCCCAAGAAGGAACGGCAATGTGGACACCCTGGTCTCAAAGGTCCTGGAAGGAGCGCAGGAGGCGGGGCTTGAGACCTCCAAGTACATCCTCAATGAGATGAACTACTCCGGCTGCCAGGCATGCGAGTACTGCAAGTCTCATGATCACTGCCGCCTGGATGACGACCTCACAGAGCTATTCGCGGAGATGAAAGAGGCGGATGCGGTGGTCTTCGGATCGCCGATATACTTTTTCCTGTTCAGCGGGCAGTTCAAGCTGATGGAAGACAGGATGTACTCTCTGATCGATGCAGCATTCGTCCCCCGCCTCCGCCCGGGAAAGAGGGCCATTATCGTTACCAGCCAGGGGGATGCAGATGTTGCCAGCTATGCCAAGGCCGCAGACGATTTCGCCTTCGCCCTGAAGATGCTCGGGTTTGAGCTGAAGGATATCATTCGCATGGTCGATGGCATCGCGCCGGATGCCGCCCTGGCGAGAAAAGATATGCTGGATATGGCAAGCTCTGCAGGAGCGGCCCTGGGCAGGGAATAGAATAGAGATTCCGGCATTTATATCGCTGATATCGATGATATCGATGATATCGCTGATATTGATGATATCGATGATATCGCTGATATTGATGACATCGCTCAGAGGGGTGGGGTTTGGCTCGCCCTTCAAAGCCCTTTAGAGCCTGTTCAGGGCGGAGACTCTTAGGCCAATCAGCCTCACCCTCTTCTGTCTTCTTAAGAACAGATCAACCAGGCGCCTGCCATTGTTTCTGAGGATAGCAAGATCCTTGGTGGCGAAGGCAAGAGATCTCGATCGCGTGAATGTATCGAAGTGCTCGAATCTGATCTTAACGGTGATGGTCCTGAAGCGAAAGCCGCACTGGAGCAGCTCAGAGCAGATCTCCTCTGCCAGGCCGTCCATCGTCTCCAGGATGGGGGCGGCATCTATTATGTCCCTCTCAAATGTAACCTCGCGGCCAATGGATTTCGTCTCACCGTCCACCACAACCTCGCTCGGGTCGATGCCCTGAGCGCGCTGATGCAGCCTTCGTCCCAGACTCCCCAGATGCCTGGCCAGGTGGTCGGGATCTGTCCCCGCCAGCTGGCCGATGCTCCTGATCCCCAGATCATGCAATATCTCCTCCGTCCTGGGACCCACACCGGGAATCTTCCTGACCTCAAGAGGAGAGAGGAACTCACTCACCTCCTTCTCACTGATGATCGTCAATCCATAGGGCTTCTTGAAGTCGGAGCCGATCTTGGCCAGCATCTTATTGGGGGCAACTCCAATCGAGCAGCTCAGAGCCTCTCTTTCCAGGACCTCCTCCATTATTCTCCTGGCCAGACCGGCGGCCTGATGGAGATCCTGCACCCGGGTGGAGAGGTCAAGGTAGGCCTCATCTATCCCCCCCTGCTCAAACCTATCAGCATGGCTTCTCAGAATTCTCATCACACTATTGGACGCCCGCTGATAGAGCTCGTGGTCCGGACGGAGATAGACACCCTGCGGGCAGAGCCTCCAGGCACGGGATATGGGCATAGCCGAACGGATGCCAAAGCTCCTCGCCTCATAGGATGCACTGCTGACAACGCCCCGCCCCCGTCCCTCTTTGGGGTCAGCGCCCACGATCACCGGCTTTCCCTTCAGCTCTGGACGCTCCCGCACCTCCACAGAGGGATAGAAGGCATCCAGATCGACATGCATTATCGTCCGCATCCTGCCTCCTCTAGATGCCCTCCTCTGCTGCCTTCAAGATAGCCTCTGTCAGCAGGGTGAGCAGGACAGTCAGATCCTCCATGATGAAGATCTCACTCAAGGCGCGATCAAAGAGCATCGTGGCATCGGCTGGAAGGTCCTCATCGCCCCTCCAAAATAGAATCCGAACAAGGATCCCGGGAAATGTCCCCACCTCCACTGCCACATCCGCCCCCTCCACTCTACTGCCGGCAAAACCCTCCTGGAGTATCCTGGCCAGACCGTCCGGGTCCCGGCCAAATCGCTCTACAAGCGGCCTGATGGCCTGGCGGGTGAAGTTGGAGCAAAATAGCCTTCCCCCAGTGGTCTCTTTGATGGAGATCCAATCGCCCAGAGGATTGTATCCCCTCTTCGATCTGCCGATCAGATAGCGCAGGATGAGAACAGATGCAACCTCGCTGGCGGGAAGGCGGGAAGGAAGGAGCAGAACCTCCCTTTCGGCAAGCCTTATCTCATATCGATCTCGAATCAGCGATAGGCTGCAGTAGGGCGGGAAGTCCATTCCTTCCAGCTCCCTCCAGGACAAATCCAGTGATATCTCATATCCCATCCATCCACTCCTCCATCCATCCACTCCTCCATCCATCCACTCCTCCATCCTGCACCTTTATGTGAAGTGAAGTCCAGGCGGATTGATCAGCCTTTCGGTTTCAGCCGATCAGCTTCGGCCGATCAGCTTTGGCCGATCAGCTTTGGCCGATCATAAAGCATCGAAGAACCACCGGCCAGGAGGAAAGATTATTTAAAAAAAAGGATAAAAGAATATCGCTGCATAATATCCTTTGAGAGCATGATCGTCACCCTACCAGGAGACGCCGGGAGATATGGAGAAATATTGAGAGATAATGAGAGATTCCATGGCCGAAGACAGAGGATACCAATTGGCAGTATTATTTATAATCCTGGCTGTGCTGTTCTGGGGCTTCTCTTTCATAAGCACCAAGGTGGTCCTCTCACAGATTCCACCTATATCGATAGCTCTGTTCAGGCAGATCATCGCCACAATTACCCTGATCATCCTTCTCTCTCTCACCCGAACCCAGCTCAATGTGGAGAAGAAGGATGCAGGGTATATCGTCCTGGCCAGCCTCTTTGGAATAGTGATGTACTTTGTGCTTGAGAACACCGGGCTCCAGTACACCACAGCATCCAACGCCTCTATGATTGTAGCCTCTCTTCCCATATTCACCCTATTTGCAGAGGCTCTGCTCTATAAGCTGAAGGTCACCAGGGGCATGATTCTCTGCTTGCTTCTGTCCACCATTGGGGTGGCCCTGGTGGTCACAGTCGACGGAAGGCTGGATCTATCATCAGCAAGGCTTTTAGGCAATCTGCTGGTGATGGGAGCGATCATCAGTTGGGTGATCTACTCCATCCTGAATCGAAGGATCTCTGCGCATTACCCCAGCCTGAGCTTAACCGCCCTTCAATCAGCCGCCAGCATAGCCCTGTACATTCCTCTGGTCATCCCGGAGATGAGAAGATGGCCTGCGCCCTCAGAGATAACGCTGACGGTTTTCGCCAATCTTCTCTTTCTGGGAGTCTTCTGCTCCGGCCTCGCCTATGTATTTTACATCTATTCCGCCAGAAGGCTGGGGTTGACGGTCGTCTCCGCCTTCCTCAACCTCATCCCAGTGGTGACGGTGATCTTCGGCTATCTCCTCTTGAATGAGACCCTCTCCTGGCTGCAGCTCCTGGGAATAACACTGATAATGATCGCTTTGTATCAGTTAAACAGGCTGGTGAAAAGAGCGCCAGCATGAGCCGGAAAAAAAGCAGGTGGCAGTTTCAGCTCAGCCAGCCTCCTCCCTCATATTTCTCTTTGGGCTGCTCAGCCATGCGTACATATCCTGCAGCACGATCTCCTCCATCGGCCCCAGGGGCTGAATCCAGCCCTTTGAGGGATAAAAGCTGTGCCCCAGCCCCGGATAGATGATCAGGGTATGATCCGGGTGATCGGCCTCTTTCAGCCTCTCATCCAGCAGCCTGGCCTCCCGGACAGGGATCTGAGTGTCGTTTTCTCCCTGGAGGATGAGGATGCTGGCCGATACATCCTCTATGATATCCGTGCTGTTATTCAGGGCGAAGTAGGATGACAGCCAGGGGCTGGCCTGGACCACCTCAGGGGAGAGGAGCTGCTGGACCTGCTTTCTGATCAGCGGCTCGATGTTGGCCTTGATGCTGATATTGCTCCTCGGGTCAGCAGATATGGCCGAATGCCACTGGTATTCTTCTGTCGAATTGTTCCACTTGACCAGCCCTGCCGCTTGGAGCGGGGCCAGGCTCTCCCCCGGCTTATTCATCGTCGCCTCCACTTCTGCTATAGAGAGAAAGCCGTCGTGGTCGCCGTCCATCACCTCTTCAGCATAGAGCAGCGGGCGGGTAAATAGCTGGAACTGAAGGATATCCCTCAGGTTTCCCGCCGGGGCGGAGAGCAGGACCAGCTTTCCTATCCCTTCATCCTGCCGGGCGATCCTGGGAGCGATGATGGCCCCCTCGCTATGACCGAGAAGGGTTATGTCGCTCTGGTCCACCTCCGGCTGGGCTCTGAGGAGCTGAAGGGCCTTTTCTGCATCGCTCTTATAGCTGTGGTAGGTGGAGTTGGCCACAATGCTGGCGTTGAGGATGGTGCCGTTCAGCCCCACCCCTCTCTTGTTGAACCGCAGGACTGCAAAGCCCCTGGAAGAGAGATAATCGGCGATCTGCAGAAATGGCCGGGAGGGCTCATCCGATCCCGTAACCTCCGGGGGCAGGTACTCATTCATATCTATCGTCCCGCTGCCCTGGAGAAGAAGAACACCGGGGAAGGGGCCCGGGCCGGATTTCGGCAGGGTGAGCTGGGCATCTGTTGCCAGACCATCTTCAAGCTCAATCACCAGCTCGCGGGCCTGGTAGTCCTGGGCCTGGGCAACGGGAAATGAGTGCAGAACGACAAGGATGAAGATCAATGATAGAGAGGCAGATATCACCTTTATCCTCTCTTCGAACTCAAGGCGGCTGCTATTGCAGGAGAGCATACTCCTGTATCTCTCTTAATGAGCCTTAAATCTTGGGGTTCCACCCTGTTTATATATTCGCCCTAAGCTCATCCCAATAGCCTTCCTCCTGGCCCGATCTTTCCCCGCTCCGTCTGGCAGACGACAGACTGCAGGCCGCAGTCCCTGAGGATATAATGGATCTGCAGCATCTCCCAGTGGCTGGGCCGGAGCAGATCCATTCTTCTGAACTCCGGCCGGTAGTCCAGGAGGGAGACCTGGATCCAGGGATCTATCTCCACGATCCTCTCCGCCATCTCCTGGATCTCTGCTATGCTGATCAGATCTTCATTGAATGGAATGCCGATGCCCAAGAAGACCTGAGGATGGCGGTCGTGCAGGTACTTTGCTGCCTCCCAGGCGGTCTGCAGATATTTGGCCGCCAGACCCGCATCCATAAGGCCGGTCATCTCCATGAAGGTGGAGAGCCTAAGGGCCTTCAGATCGATGCCTATGTCGGTCATGCCCGCATCCACCAGCTCATCGATGTAATCCTCGGTCAGAATCGAGCCGTTGGTGTCCACATGGATGCGGGCGATTGGGTTTTTCTCCTTTAGAAGCTTTATGAAAGAGATCAGCCAGGGCCGGTTGAGGGTGCACTCCCCGCCGGAGATGGCTATCCTCTCCACTCCACACTCCCTTTTGGTCTCAGTCATCCTCTCTGCCGCCTCCTCCGGGGTGAGGAGCTCTCCGTAGTCTATGTAGGCATACTGCCAGTTCTGGCACTGAGGGCAGCAGAGGTTGCAGCCGGAGGTGAAGCAGACCGCCTCCAGAAAGCCCAGACCGCTTTTCAGCCACCAGGGTGTGCCCACCCCCCCAGCCATATGGCCCATGAAGCCTGCCACCATCCTGCGAGGCGTCCCTTTGGGTGAGGCTGTCCTTATCCTCATTCCCTCCTGCACCTGCGTCGTGCAGGCAGGCCTGTTTGCGCCGTCTATCTCCAGGGCGCAGGCCCAGCAGCCTCCCACCTGGCAGGGCATGAACAGGCCCTTGTCAGAGGGATGCATTGCAATGCTAAACCCGAGCACCTCCAGGGCTTCTTTGACTGAGAGATCAGAAGGAACCTGGATGCTTCTGCCGTCAACCTCAATTGTTGTCATCTCTTATGCCCTCGCTGATGCCATCATTGATGCCATTTCTTTCTATCCTGTCTTCTGTCTCACAGCCGATGCCCTCTCTTATGCTATCATGATGCTATTGGCGTGCTGGCTTCGTGATAGCATATCCAAAGGAGGCACAATTCCCCCAGATATGCCGTTGCTGGCAGGCGATCCAGGCGCTGATGGATCTGGGCGGCGAGGAGCTCTCGCTTATCGCTGCTGCTGGGGGCAGGGGTTCTGGTGACCTCCTGGATATTGATGTCATAGGCCCTCACATTTGCCAAGGGCTGCATTTTTCTCCTCTCTTCAGCCATCTCCACGAGAGTGTTGACGCAGTACTCGCTCTTAAGGGCTTTGTTAAAACCCCAGCACCAGCTCCCCACCTCCTGTATGCATGCCATCGCCGGCATCCGGGAGCAGAAAAAAGAGGCAATCGATCCGCCGGGAGGGCCTTCCCGGGAGGGGCTTCAGTTGAGGATGCAGTCAATGGCCAGGTCATCTGCCGATACCTATGTACCGGCGAAGATCCTAATGGAGGTCGGGCGTTCAAAGGCTGAGAATGGCGGGTATATCAGATGATCATCATCAGCTCATCGCCAGCGTCTCAGGGGAAAAAAGAGAGAGGTGAAGAGAGGTGGCTATTTGATTGCTGCCTCCAGCCTCCGGTTTACCTCATCCCAGTTCACAATGTTCCAGAAGGCCTCCACGAACTTGGCCCTCTCGTTCTTGTAGTCCAGGTAGTAGGCATGCTCCCAGACATCCAGGAGCATGAGGATGCGAAACATGGGATAGACATTCACATTATGCTTCTCGATCTGCATAATGATCGGCCTGCCGGTCATGCCACACCAGGAGAGTGCCGCCCATCCAGAGCCCTCTGTGCTCACAGCAGCAGAGGTGAACTCCTTCTTGAAGCGCTCGAATGACCCGAACTCCTTTTTCAGAACCTCTGCTAAAACTCCTTCCGGCTCTTTCTTCGCTTTGGAGGCAGGAGCGAGGTTCTGCCAGAAGAGGCTGTGCAGAACGTGGCCTCCCGCCTGGAAGGAGAGCTCTTTCAGTGTGGCCTTTATATCGATGTCCGATCCTGACTCCCGTGCCTTCTCCAGCCTCTCCAGAATGGCATTGGCGCCGTTCACATAAGCAGCATGATGCTTATCATGATGCAGCACCAGTTGGCCCTCGGAGATATGAGGCTCCAGGGCATTGCCAGCATAGGGCAGATCGGGGAGGACATATTTTTTCTTATCAGCCATCTTATATCACCTTGACATATCGCCTTGAAATATGGCTTTGAAGTATTGGTTTGATGTATTGGCTTGATGTATTGGTTTGATGTATTGGCTTGATGCATGCCTTGAAATAGCCGCTCAAAGCTTCTTGTGGCAGAACCACCAGTCCTCGCAGACCATATCTCCGCTGGTCTTTCTGGTGGCTGCAGTCTTCTCATCTCCTGGCGGGGGCACTATGACCTGGTCGCCGAGGAAGTCGTTGTTGGGCCAGTTGGCAGGAAGTGCCACCTTGTTCTTGTCTGCAACCTGCAGCGCCTTCAAAGACCTGATGATCTCATCCATATTCCTCCCTATCTCCTGAGGATAGAAGAGGATCAGGCGAATTGCGGCCTCGGGATCGACGATGAAAACCGCTCTCACTGTATTTGGCCCTTTGCCGGGATGGATCATTCCCAAAGCCATGGCAACCTTTCCCAAGTCGTCGGCGATTATGGGGAAGGTGATCTCCACCTTCAGGTTCTCTTTGATCCACTGGGTCCACTTCATGTGGGAGAAGACCTGATCCACCGATAGGCCGATCAGCTCGCAGTTCAGCTTATCGAAGTCGCCTCTCATCTTCTGAAAGGCCACGAACTCCGTGGTGCAGACCGGGGTGAAGTCCCCAGGATGGCTGAAAAGGACAAACCACTTTCCGGCATATGCATCCGGCATATTCATCGTTCCATGGGTGGTCTTGACCTCCAGGGAGGGGAATTTATCTCCGATCAATGGAAAGCTGATTGTTTCGGCTATATCGCTATGCGCAAATCCCCTGGAAGGGGTGGATTTATCAGTTACGGACATACTTAATACTTCTCCTTTAACATATATATTGATTCTCTTGGGTTATCTCCTGCAAGTAGCTGCGATCTCCGCCTCCATCACGGATTCCAATGGGGATAGCTTTATTTAAGAGTGATTATTAGCTAATAATTACTATGAACAGCGCTGAGAGCCTGGATCAGACCATCATAAAGACATTTCGCAACAGCGGCTATAGGGCCACCCCCCAGAGAATCGCCATAAGCAGATACATATTGCGCAATCATGAGCATCCTACAGCGCAGAGGATATATCAGGAAATCAAGAGGACCCATCCCACTGTCAGCCTGGCCACCATATACACTACAATCAAGATCTTAAAAGAGACCGGCCTGATTTGCGAGCTGAATCTGCCTCAATCCCAGACCAGATATGATCCCAATACAGAGCCCCATGTACACCTGATATGCCTGCAGTGCGGCAGCATCACCGACTGGATGGACCCAATAATGCAAAAACTGGTAAGAAATATATCCCGCAAGGCGAACTTCACTGTGATTGGATCGAGCTTTGATCTGGAGGGGGTCTGCGAGAGCTGCCATCGAAGGGCCAAGGAGGCCCTGAAAAGCTCGGCCCAACCGGCGGAGTTGGCGTCAACGATCAAAAGCTAAAAGCTAAAAAAATTTAAATCATTGATATCCGATCTGCAAACCGGCTCAGATCTGCATGGCTCTGAGCCGGGCGATCCTCTCCTCAGTGCTGGGATGGGTGGAGAAGAGAGAGGCTACTGCCTTCCCCTTGAGGGGATTGACGATGAACATATGGGCTGTGGATGGGTTCACATCTGACTGCACTGCCCGGTTGCCTGCCTCCAGCTTGGCCAGGGCGCTGGCCAGGGGGAAGGGATTGCCGAATATCCTCGCCCCCGTAGCATCGGCCTCGAACTCTCTGCCCCTGGATATCGCCAATTGAACAATGGTGGCGGCAATGGGGGCTAGGATGGCCATGGCCAGGATTCCCAGGGGATTGGCACCATCATCGTCCCCTCCGCCGAAGATCAGCGACCATTGGGCCATATTGGCCATAAATGTGATAACCCCGGCAATAGTTGCTGCTATGGTGCTGATCAGTGTATCACGGTTCTTGACATGAGCCAGCTCATGGGAGATCACCCCTGCCAGCTCCTCTTTATCGAGGATCCTGGTGATCCCGGTGGTCACGGCAACGGCTGCGTGCTTTGGATCCCTGCCCGTGGCAAAGGCATTGGGCATGGGATTATCGACTACATAAAGCCTGGGCATGGGAAGGCCGGCCTTGGCGGCCAGATTCTGAACCATGCCGAAGAGCTCCGGGGCTTCCGCTCCGCTCAGCTCGCGGGCCTTATACATCTTCAAGACCAGCTTGTCGCTGTACCAGTAAGATCCAAAGTTCATTAAAACGGAGAAGATAAGGGCTATGAGCATGCCACCTCTTCCACCGAGAAAGCCGCCGATCAAGAGCAAGATTCCTGTCAGACCGGCCAGCAATAGGGTCGTTCTGATCATATTGGCCATATGCAGCGATTGATCTCAGGGGTTATCTATCTTTTGCTCTTGCTTCAATGGATCTTTTGATCGTTCTGTATTTGAGGCATCAATGAAGAGCAATCTGGCAGCCTGGTTTTGAATATAAAACTTCAGAGCGCCGGCCCCAGAGAACAGGAGAGAGGATATCCTCCAAAGCCATAGCAAATCTATATCTGAAGGGCAGATCGTAAAGAGAGGAAGCAAGGAGCTGAGGCAAGAGATGTTCGCGCCGGTGGGCACAGAGGAGATTATACCTCGTAAGAGCTATCCCATAGTGACAGCAGCAATAGTAGCTGTAAACGTCCTGTTTTTTCTCTACGAGATATTCATCCTGATCACAGAGGGACAGGTGGGGGTGGCATCATTCTTCAGCAGCTTTGGCCTGGTGCCAGCTTATGTCATCAGTGGCAAGAGCTCTCTTCTGCCCTACTACCTGACGTTCTTCACTTCCATGTTCATTCACGCGGGCCTGCTGCATATCCTCTCTAACATGATCTTCCTTGCCGTCTTTGGGGACAACGTCGAGGACATGATGGGACGGGCGGCTTATCTGGCATTCTATCTGGTCTGCGGCCTTGCGGCAGCAGCGGCCCAGATCGCCGCCGATCCCACATCGATGATCCCCAATGTGGGGCCAGCGGGGCGATAGCAGGAGTCCTGGCAGGTTATCTGGTGCTCCTGCCCAGCGGCACTGTGCGCCTTCTGCTGTTCTTCGGATTCTTCTATCGCATCACCAAGGTTCCTGCACTGCTCTTCATCTCCGTCTGGTTTATCATCCAGATCTTCAGCGGAGTGGCATCCTTAGGAGTGGTGGCGGATACTGGCGGGGTGGCCTACTGGGCACACGTTGGAGGGTTTGTGGCCGGACTTTTTCTTGCCTCTCTCTACAAGGCGTTCATGAGAAGACGGCTGTATCCTGGATATTGACCATCCATGCCACCTCTATGATCTTCTCTTGCCCCTCCCCATTCCCTTCAGAGAGCTTTCCTCCACAATCAGCTTTCCTCCGCAATCTTTTTCTTCAGATAAGCAGAGGTGCGATCTGCAGTGAGGTATGCAATGGGGTGAATTCGATGAAAGGGCATTTTTTGCCTCTCCTGGTGCCTGTGGTTCTGCTCTGCTTTCTGCTTTGCCATACGGCCCGGGCAGGGGAGGGCGAGATCAGCTGCTACAACAAGGGGATCGATCTGGCCGAACAGAAGGCCAGGGCGATAGGGGATTAGAAGGCGTCGAGCTGGTGATATCGGATGCACACAAGGGGATTCAAAAAGCCGTGGAAGCTTCGTTTGTGGGAGCCTCCTGGCAGTACTGCCATGTCCACCATTCAAGGGCGGTCCTGGAGAGCATTCCCAACAAGGACAAACAGGAGATCGCCGATAAGTTGAAAGAGGCATCGGATGGCGAGATGAAGATGCAGGAATTGGCGAAGGAGCTGAGAGATCGAGGGTACGATCCTGCTGCAGAGACAATCGACAGGTTCAGATTCGATCTATGGAATTATAAGGCGTATCCGAAGGCGCATTGGAAGAGGATACGAACCACAAACATCATTGAGCGCATCAATAAGGAATTGAAGCGCAGAAGCAGCCCTGTGGGAGCATTCCCGAGTGATCAATCCCTGATGAGATTAGCAGGATGCATCATGATAAATATAAATGAAGAATGGGTCACAGGTAAAGAGTATTTAACGATGGACGTAGAGTAATGATATACCCCTCTCCTAAAATCTATTTTATCTTAGGGCTTCATTCGAGCTGAATTCAAATTTAACTTACAAATTTAGAATATTTTTTTGATTAAACTCAGGTGGATGTTCAAGATACGAATTCAAGTAGCTATGAAAACTGTTAAGTAATTTGGACACCTAATATCAGGTTGCACAACCAAAGGAGGTTGGATATTATGTTGTCTCCCTTGATTCCTGATATCAGGCATCCAAAATGGATTATAGTCGTCAAATTACTTGAGATTATCGCTTCTCCAAGAGCTAATAAAATCGCGGGTACTGTACTTTCCAAGTTTCTCCTAATTTTTTATTATTCAAATTATTCTCCTCGTTAGATTTTCAATCCTAGACCTTTAAGCACATGAAGTAGTCCACCTTTCGGCACAGGTAAATTAAAATACATCATGATGTATTCAAATGTTTCTCCAAGTGCCTGCATTTTTACTTGATCGATCATCTCGCCCATTGTTCTTGGATTTGAGCCGTCTTTTGCTGATGGATTGTCTATTTCCCAGAAGAGAATTGCAGCCCATACTGAAAAAACAAGTTGGATAAATCTCTCAATGGAGTTTTTATCCCTTAATTGATAATCTTTGAACCCCAATTTTTGATTTGTTTCTCGGTGGGCTGTTTCGATATCCCATCTATCCTCGTAAATAGATATGACTTCTTTCGAAGAAAGGGATTTGTCGGTGCTTATGATATACTTTGTTCCCCCGTCTCTCTTTCTTTTAGAGATAACAAGTTTGACCTCTCCGATGCGATCAATTATAACATTTTTTTTCAAATGTGTAATAGGTCTTTTTCTTTCCCCGGACATTGATAATTGTCTTGGTGAAATGCTTTTCATCAATTTGGTTTGCCATTTCCTTAACTTGGAATTTCATGATGTTATTTATCCCAACTTTTCTATCGGATTTAATTTGGCACACTACGCTGTGCCCTAAATTTATGCATTTATTAATTAAGTCTTCGGATGACCACCAGCTATCGAAAACTATACAGAGGTCCATCCCTTTTGGGACCTTCAATGGTTCAATTATCTCATCAAAGGCAATTTCCAGCTTTGTCTTGAAATTCACACATTCATCGCTATTTTTGAAGTACATCTTAGCCTTATGTGGAATGAATAATCCTTTTGACTGGATTACAGAGGTAACAAAATTGTTACCCCAAATGTAGGATTCTTTACTATGATCGTAAAATCTACCAACACCATCCGTTTGGATTCCATTCTTTTCGTTATATGTATCATCAATTATTAGCAGTATTTTATCATTATTTTTTAAACATAATTTATCGATGAAAAGATCCACTTTACGCTGCGCGACCTCATTTCTCATCCCAGTTAGCATCGCTTAAAACCAATTATATGAAGAACGTGCCTTTTTACCTTTACTGCAGTCCGCCATAGTATCACATAGGTTGGCGACAGTCTTGGATTTATCACATACGCTCAGAGCCCCGCATAGGTCTCGAAATGAGCAATAGCTCGGTTTGGTAAAGAGATCCTCAAATTTTTCAAGAACGGCTCTAATTGTAATGGTACCTTTACTATTTTGATCATTCTACTCCCATACGAGTAAAATCAATCCAAGTATAAAAACTTTAAATTTTAAAATCGCGTTTGAGATTTGAATTAATCAAAATATATTATAAATAAAGCTAAAAGTTGGAAAGTACAGGCGGGTAGATTAAAAACATATGACAAAGATAAATTTTTATTGTCAATCAAAGTCTTAATCCTATCGGATCTATTTGAAAGAGATATTTCAAGGCTTGTTTCCGAAATAAATGAAAATATTGCCTTAAAGAGGCTTTTAAGGATTAATTTAAAGTTAAAAGCAAATGAAATATACAAGATGCAGTCAAATCTCGATTATGAATTGATTTTCACGTTTTTTAAAAGATTATTTCAGCTTAGAAAGAGATTGAGGGATAAAAAGGTAGAAACAGTAATTATTGACACTAGTTCTATCGTTATCGACCTTAATTTGTGGAGAAACCAATATAGAATTGGTAAGGGAGATAAAGAATATAAATATTCATATGGTCCATCTATAGGATATTATGTCGGATTTAAGTTGATTTTGGCAATAAATCAGGATAATGAGATCCTGGGGTTTGAAATTTTCAAAAACTCGCCCAATGACTCTAAAATGCTTATTCCTTTCCTCGATAAGCTATATCGCTCCAGAATTATCAAATCGGAAGATATAATCATCTGTGATAAGGGTTTTACGTCAAAAAACAATTATCAGACTATCATCAATAGATTTAATATCGTTCCGATCATATATCCTAGGAAAAACACAAATTTAGAGAAGATAATTCATAACCTAAATCCACCTTTGGATTTGTTTTTTTGTAAAAAATATAATTTGGCCATTTGGAAACGAACTGTAGTTGCTTTCAAAAAACTAATCTATGAATGGGAGAGTTTCAAGATAATAAGGTCGAATATTGAAGATTTCTTTAATATAGCTAAGAATTTTCTAGGAATGAACCGAAACCATCAATATACGAAGGTTAGCATCGAAAAGAGGGTTGCTCGAATAATTTTGGTAGTGTGCCGAATTTTCTGTAATTTTGTACAGGCCCTGTTATCCCACTCATTACTCCATATCCATAGATAAATACTTTCTAGTTGTCATCCATTCTTCGTTGATGTCTATCAATATCGACACGCCTAACCTCATGAACGATTTATCGCTCGGGAATGCGCCTACTACTCTTGATCTCCTTTTCAACTCCTTGTTGATCCTCTCCAGTCCATTGGTCGTCCTGATCCTCCGCCAATGCTCTCTGGGGAACGCCCTGTAATTCCATAAGCTGAATCTGAAGCGCTCAGCCGTATCCGCGGATTTGGAATATCCTCGATCTTCCAGTTCTTGAATCAATTGCTGCATCTTTGTTTCGTCTTCGAGAGCTATCTTGATTTTTTCTGCTATCTCCTCTTGGTACTTCTTGGCAACGTTCCTCAGAACTGCTCGCATCAGATGAACATGACACATGTTCCGACTCTGTCGGAACTCTCGCTGACTTCAGTCAGCGATATCTGCCATGAGGCGCCCAGAAATGATTTCTCCACTGCTTTCTGAATTCCTTTGTGGCCATCAGATATTACGAGCTTCACTCCAGATAATCCTCGATCTGCCAGGTCCTGAAACAATCCAGACCAGAAGAGTTCGTCTTCGCCATCTGCTATTCTGGCTCCCAGTATCTCGCGATATCCATAATCTCTGACTCCCATGACTATCATGAAGGCCTTAGAGACATATCTTGAATTGTCTCTTACTTTGAAGTAGCTTGCATCTACATAAAGATAAGGAATAGGATGATCAATCGGTCTCTTGAGGAATTCTTCTACTTTCTCGTCAAGCTCTTGAGATATCCTGGAAACGCTAGACGCGGATAGATTCTCAACTCCAAGTCTTGATACGATATCCTGGATTCGCCTGGTTGAGACTCCTTGAAGGTACGATTCGACTACGGCATTGATCAGAGCCTTCTCCACGCGCGAATATCTATCAAAAACTTTGGTCTCGAAGGAAATTTCCCGGAATTGAGGCTTCTTAAGCCTGAGTTCTCCTACTCGCGTTTTCAGAGATCGTTCCTTATAGCCGTTCCTGTGTGCCTTTCGGGAGTCAATTCTCTGATACGGTTCTGCATCAGCCTGCTGTATTGCTTCCAGCTGCATGACCAGGTTCAAGAACCAGGTCAGAAGCTTCTTTATTCCATCATCTTGATCGATAAGATAATCTTCTAGGAGTTCTATTGGTATCATGGTCCTGTTTCCTCCTTTTGCCAAGATTGGATTGGATACAGGGCCTATATCTTTCTTATTATCAAATTACAGAAAATTAGCTACACTGCCATAATTTTCTTGACCCAAACGTTGATTTGTTTGTTGGATGATCTAAATATTGATAAAAGGGCCATACCATATTGGTGATCTTGGGAGAGGGTATAATGATAGTAGGATACAAGGCGGCTACGAAATTACAGCATTTTCGAGACACTACCCCTTTCAGAGTACTTGGAGAGGAAAGGCTTTCCTTCTTGGGGGGTCAAAAACGAATTGGCGTTTCCTTAAATAGGGGGGTCAAAATTGAGTCGGCGAATACACTAAAGGGCGGTTTAGGGCTTGTCCAGCCATGCCATCCTTCGATCACTTAAAGAACACCTGCCGGCAGGTGAATTCATAAGCACCAGGATGGGCCCTTAAATCGTGCTACAGAAATTATAATTAAGAATAGATTTTAAAGATGGTAATTAGATAAACACAATTGACAATGAAGCCTGTAATATACCTTGAGGGGAAACAGTAAATGGAGAGAAAGCAATGCCGTATTCTCCTCCAATGATTTTGTTATCGTACTCACCTGTCTCCCCCTTTCGGATCTTGGTCAGAATCTCACTTGCAGGAATTTTCTTTCGATTATCGGTCGCTTCTGCCGTATCGCCTCAACCTTACCGCTAGAATTGCCACCAGCTCTTTTTCTTGATCTCTTCTTTCCATGGAAGAATCACCATTGTCTCTTTGCCTTGGCCTTTTCCGACTTGATGTTAAGGTAAATAGGCTTATACTTTGGGTGTGCTGTGCCACATGGCGATATATTGTGCCTATTATTCGTCTTTGGTGGCCCTTCGCCTTGCTTCCCTATTTCTCTTTACCGTCGGAACCTTTAACGCCCAAAACATTAGTGAGCTTTACTTTAGTGGTTACCGGTTCAACTTCAAGCTGAGTTAGCCATTCTTCAAGATCTCTTAGACGATCTAATGTTTCTGGTTTGATATTGTCATGGAAGTTCTTTTGAAGCTTAGAAGCGTGATCTCTATCTGTAGTTGTTGGGTGAAGACGCTCTTCTTCCACGGCGTCCCTTACTCGTAATGCTTCATAATTATAATTTTTCACTTGAAAATAAATGGCGCTTAAATCTATTGCCTTACCCTTAAAAAGAGCAATATTTCCGGAATTCACTATGGAATTCCACGCATCTATAGGTATTAAATTTACGCTACCATCCAAAAGTTTAATCGATTCCTTTGCTTCATGCATAAGCAAATTCATGAAAAATAATCGTTTTTCTTCTTCTAACTCCTTTCTATGTTCATCATTTAGTTTGAATCCTAAATATACACCAACAAGTGCACCAAAAAACGGGCCCACCAATACACTCAAGAACCCCAACATTGGGGTAATCATTTGAAGAATTAAAGCAATAACTCCTATTAGAATCAGTACCATTAGTGATATAATGATATAAGCGTCCATTTCTTTCACCGCCAGAATTGCCACCAGCTCTTAGCCTCGGCCTTTTCTAAAACATTCTCCGAGGTTCCTGCAACCATATGCTTGGTCTTTGGATACCGCCCATTGCTAGATCCCAAAGCCGTCATACTCATTGATCGCTTAATCAACTCATGCGAAGATGGCTTCGCCTCAGCTTCCACCTTGTTTCTCTCCCAGCTCCTCGTATATCGCCCTGGAGTGAACCCCTGATAGTAGACAGGTAGTTAAGCAATGGTATTTAAAGCAACCTCCAATTCGAACTGATCCGGAGACATGTAATCCAGTGCCGAATGCAGTCTCTTCTTATTGTAAACCTTCTCAATGAAATGCCAGATGTTTTCATAGGCATCAACAAACGTTCCGTACTCATTAAGATATACCTCCTCGACCTTTAGAGTCTTGATAAAGCTCTCCGCAAACGCATTGTCATATGGATTTCCTTTTCTGGACATGCTGATCAGAATATTATGGTTTTTAAGACAGTCAACATAATCTTTAGATGCATACTGCACCCCTTGATCTGAGTGATGGATGAGCCCAGTTAGAGATTCTGACCATCTATTCCTCAATGCCTTGGCCAATGCATTCATGGCCAGCTGGCCTCCCAAACTCCGGCCCAGATCCCAGCCGATACACTTTCTGCTGGCGAGATCCAGGATCACTGCCAGATAGATATGCTCATGCCGCAGTTGGATGTATGTGATATCCGACGCCCAGACCTGATTCACTCCGGTCACAATGGTGTTCTTCAGAAGGTTTGGATACACCGGCAGTCCATGACTGGAATCGGTTGTTACTGGCTTGAACTTATTCTTCTTATGGCACAGCAGGTTATCCAGAGGCATGAGCCTTAGCACCTGCTTTTGGTTGACGGGATAGCCGCGATGATGGAGCTCTGCAGTTATCCTTCGATGGCCATATCCAGGAAATTCCAGAGCAATATCTCGAATCTCGGGTAGCCTGACGATTTTGCTGTAAAATTTTCAGTAATATTCCGTAGCGGAAAACGACTTGCTGTCCGCGAGATAGCAACAAGTTATTCTGCGAGGTATTATAATTGGCCCTGTATCCCCAAGTCGCAAAACTCAGGAGGGACACAGAGCCATGAATACAACTGACTTAGCAGATGATTATCTTGTCGATGTCCCGATTGTGATCGGGACTCTTTCCCTGTAAGTGAAAGATCGGAAAGAGTGCATGAAGAAGCTAACCACCACGCTCTTAAATGAGGTAATGCAGCAGGAAGCAGAGAACCAGATCCAGGCCCGCCCCTATGAACGCACTGGCAAGAGAAAGGCGCACAGGAATGGAACACGACCGCGAAAGCTCAAGACTATTCACGGCGAAATCGAGCTTGAAAAACCTCAAATCAGAGAATTCCCGTTCAAGACCACTGTCTTCGAGAGATATTCTCGAGTAGAAGAATCTGTTAGAGTCGCTGTTGCTGAATCTTATCTCGCGGGAGTGGCAACAAGAAAAGTCGAAAAAGTGTTTTCTGAATTCGGATTAGAAAATATCTCACCTTCTGAAGTATCGGTCGTGAGCCTCTAATGGGTTTGAGTTTTGTAATATGGAAAAGTCAAGAGTTCCTGCAAGCTCCAGACATGATCGATTAAGCCAGCTTGCTTCGCGGGACTATTGAACTTCGTTATGCCCATCTCATTTCTATATTTTAGAGCACGATGCTTTCGGCAGTAGTTGAAGTGCGCGAAATATAGGGTCATTTGGTTATTCAATTCTGCAGTCTCCTTAGAGAAACCTATGGTTTTCCTTGATATGCGGTTATTATCTTGTCTGCATGTCAGGTTTTGCCGTTCAATGTAGCTGGTAGATATCATTTTGTGGTCTATATCTTTGCCAAATATGATTCTCTTGACCACTTTTTTAGTCTACCGTTGACCCTCATTTTAATGACTTGAGCATATTGTAATAGTTCATCTACGATTAATTTAGGACTTCGAGGTCGCCCTCGCTTGCCTGTTGGTGCGAACGGCTGTAGTTTTCCATATTGCTTTCGAAGAGCTGCTGCATATAGTCTTAATCCATCTGTCACAAAGAGCGGCATTGATCTGAGTCTTTTGGCAGTATTTGAAACGAGCTGATCTGCATTTTCCTGAGATCGCTCACCGATAACATGTGAAAGCACCAACCTGCAATTTGCAGCCATGCTTATCCAGATCCAAGTTCCTTTATCTTCGTATTCACCTTCTCTGGGTAGTGTTTTTCCCCCACAAAGTCCATGCCTCGTCCATCTCTACCTTTGGGGTCTCTACATCCTTCAAGACAACTTCATTGACTTTTTCACTATGCTTTGCTGCTTTCGAGATCCAAGTGCTTACAGTAGATGGTTTTGACTCAAGGATCTCAGCTATTCCTAAGACACTCATTCCACGCATGGCCATTTTTAGAGCCAGCTTGATCTTTTCTTCGTTTGTTCTTGTGTCATAGAATGCAGTGTTAGTTCTATCACAGAATCTGGTACCACATGTGTGGCAAATATATTTCCTGACCTTGCCGGAGCTTATCTTGTAAGTTCCGTACACAGTGACGTTTCCTTTCCCAGCAATTCCAAATAGATTGCACTGCTCATTCGGGCATGCTACATCCAAGAATCGAGGCTTTGGACCTCTTTTGCCCATTTTGCTACACCCCATGTAGCATATAGGAATAGGTTATATAAATAACAGCCGATTGTAGATTCACGACCGAATTTATCTATCGCTTGAATTTATCTATCGCTTGAATTTATCTATCGCTTGAATTTATCTATCGCTTGAATTTATCTATCGCTTGAATTTATCTATCGCTTGAATTTATCTATCGCTTGAATTTATTGATTTTGCTGATACCTCTTCGCCATTTATGATAGTTAATCTGCATCATGCCTATCATGATGCCCAGGATGCAGCCCATCATTCAATAGGCAAAAAGAATAAATGGTAAAAGCCCAACTACGAGAATTGATGGGGTACACACCCATTCATTAGGAGGTTCATAAATGAAGTCGATTCTCACAGCCGTCGTTGCTATTGTTTTTTTATCAAGCATTATAGCTGCAGCCAGCGCTGCAGATGTTCTTGATCTGAGCACAATAAATAAGAAATCAAAAGCAAGTGTCCTGACCCTTCCCCAGATATCTCCCACCATGCCCACCATCGCACCCACCGCCTTGGGAGGCGATGTAGAGAGCAATGTTATGGATCTGAGCACCCTTGGGAAGAAGATAGAGCCTGCTGTCCCTGCAACTGTTATCAAAGGGGCTTCACCAATCACAGTCACCCCCATGTTCGCCGTTAAGAATGCCGATGCAGGCAATCTTGGAGGAACAGTCTTCACTCTGCCTCAGGCGGTCTCCTCTGGTGCTTCGGTCATCACCCCGCCAATAGCCATATTCGGTGGAGCTTGAAGGATCAAAGAGGAATGCGATTGAGATGGCAGCAGAGCTGAGGTGGACGGCAAAGAGATCTCGCTGCTGGAAGATAATCGGGATCAAGATATCTAATGATTGACTGAAAACCATCTCTCAATCCCGCTTGCCCTTTTTAAAGGCAGAGGTAAGATCTATGAAATAGGTCCCTTCTTTGACCGCCATGATCAGCTCATCCCTCTCGAACAGAGATGGCAGGTTCAGCTCATAGGTTCCTGGAGCTGTGATCTTCACGCTCTCCAGGGCTCTCTCCTCTCCCGGCCATAGGAGTTTATTCTGGCGGTCATCGCTCCGATGGTCTGCCCCCGGGTGGTTGGGAGGGAGAGCAGCCCCTCTGGTCGATCTATCTGGGACCGATCTGTTCATGGCTGATCTGTCCACGACCGATCTATCTGTAGCTGATCTGTCTGGGTCTGATCCATCTATGGATGACCTGCCGATGGACTGCTCTTTTCTTGACGGCTGGATGCTTGAGGATACATGTCTCTCTGCTTTGGGAGGTTTTCTTACTCCCATAGCGCTGGTTATCAACTGATCCTCTCCTGCGGCTGGCATATCCTCGCCCTGTGGGAGCTTGCGCATGAACATGAATTTCTTCCAGCCACAGGATGGACAGCCTTTGAGGATATCCTCTCCTGACTTGAAAACGCTATTGCAGCGGGTGCAGATGTGAGGCATTCAATCCCCCACAGAGACCTTGGTGCTGATCTGAAACTCGTCCTTCTCAATGGTGTGAATCTGATTTGCCGGGCCGATTACCGTCATCCTGCCCTTGAAGCCCTTTCCAAATATCCGGTTTAAAAAAGATCCTCCCTTCTTGGATGGATAGCTCTCGATCTCAATTCCGGAAAACTCATCAACCCTGATCTCAGTCATGGTCATCTCGATGAGCCGCACCTCCTCATCCGGAGTCAGGCCGCTCTCCAGGACAACGATCCTTCCCGTTTTCACCTTGTCCAGTATGAGCCTGATCTTCTCCATAGATGTCATATTCTCCAGCTTCTCCTCGGAGATTAGGTCCATATGCACTTCTCTCATCAAGATCACCCGAAGTGATTCGCGATTGCCTGATAAAGGTCGTCTAAATTAGATCCCTCTAAAGCGGAGATCGGGACAATGGAATGCTGGGGAAAGGCAGCGCTGATTCTGGAGGGTGAGGCATTGGGCAGGTCCATCTTGTTGGCCACAATGAGGAGGGGCAGCTTTCTCGCTTCCATATTTCCTATCACTGTCACATTGACCTGTGTATAGGGGTCTTCAGTGGAGTCCATAACCAGCAGCACTCCATCCAGGTCATCCAGCCATTTTATGGCCTCTATGACTCCTTCTGTGGCCTCTTTGGCCCTCTTCTTGGATTCGGCCTCAGACAGCCCAAAGGCCATGAATTCCTTAAAATCAATCTTGGTCGCCATCCCCGGCGTGTCAACGATATCCAGCTCGATGCTCGATCCATTGGCATTGATTACCAGCCCTTCTCTCCTCATCGCCCTGCGGGTCTCATGAGGAATGGGAGAGACCGTTCCCATGGAGTCTCCTCCGCTCCAATCACTCAATATTCGATTGGCCAGAGTGGTCTTTCCGGCATTGGGAGGGCCGTATAACCCGATCTTAGCCCTCTTCTTCTTGAAGATCTTTTTTATCCAGGCTCCAAGGTTCTCTCTGAAGCTGCTCATGAAACCCATGTACTACCTCAGATGAGATTAGGACATATCTGTACTAATAATTTTCCATGTCTTTTATTCAGCCGTCATCCATCCGGCAGGGTAGAAATATTCACTATCTTATGAATATCATAATAAGCAACCATTTATATTCCAGAAATCAATTATTTTTGTCAGGGAAAGTCCCTCCCGGATCTCGATCAGACGGATATGCTGAAAAGAATTGTTTAATATTTTTATATATAAAACCTGAAATCTCTTTTACATGGGATAAAAATTGAGGCCTGTTCGGAGATGAAATTGAAGGCCGGTTCTGGGAATATGGCTGAAGATTGAACCGGCATGGCCACGCCACAGAATATGGCCACTGAGCATGACCGCGGAGTATGTCCACAGAATATACTAAAAGTTTGCGATATTCAATTGATGGCCTGGCATCAGGCAGACATGTTCTGCGCCGGACAATGGGATATAAAGCCATCGAACTGACCGCTGCTTCGCAGCCTTTTCCAGGCCTCTTTGAGCGATACCTCGTGGATATCGGCATAGCTATCCCGCATATACGGACAGGCCCTGATTGTGCCATCAACAGCCACATGCATCCATCTCCTTCCAGCCATGCATCCCAGCATCTGCCCTTCGAAATAGGTATTGGCGAAGAGGCGGGGGCCGTCCGGGGTGGAATTGATCTTGCGGTAGAGGTTTATTATCTTCTCCCTCTCAATCTGGGTCAAGGCCTGCTCTGGATTCTTGGGCATGCCCTCCCAGATGGACAGCTCCTGAACCCCCATCTCGCTGGCAAGCTGGTGAAGCTCCACTATCCTGTCCACCTGGCCGGAGAGAATGTGGCAGGACATGGTGACCATCAGGCCGGTGTCCAGAGCAATGCGGATCGCCTCCAGAGCCTTGGCTTGAGCGCCGGGAACGCCTCTCACCTGATCGTGCTCCTCGGGAACAGTGCTATAGACTCCGATTATCAGATTGTAGAGCCCCGCCTCTCTGAGCTTGACTGCTCTTTCCACAGTCATCTCCAGTCCGGGGGTGAACAGATTCACCACTGCCTTCTCCCGGTCTACATATCTTATCAGATCGAAGATGTCATCTCTCAGGAGAGGATCGCCCTCAGTGAAGGTAATGATGCAGGTGCCCATATCCAGGGCCTGATCGATGACTCCTTTTATCTCCTCAAAGCTCAGCTCGCCCTCCCCCTCCTTTATCAGACAGTGATCGCATTTAGCGCCACAGCTTCTGGTGACCTCTATGGAGACGGTCTGGGGAACAGGCCTCCCTATTGCCATCCGCGCCTCGTTTATAAGCAGCCTCTTGAACGGGCCGCTGGGAATGGGCGGAAGCCAGGTGCTGGCGACCAGATCCTTCAGCCTGACCTGGGCAGGCTTTTCCTCCTCCAGCCTCTGGTTTGCCATATTCAAAACCGGCTGGATCATTCGCGCCAGGGCGCCTTGGGCTTGTAGGGCCCGAGCATCCCTATCAAAGTCCACACAAAGAGCGGCCGTCTTGATAAGCTGGGTCATCAGAGATCCTTTTTTCAGTGCAGTTATAGAGTTATCGCCCAGGGGGAAGGAAGAGATAAGATTAAATCGATCCATCCTCCTGTACGGAAATGGTGTTGCCAAAGTGTCTGAAGTTGTACTGGCCTATTCCGGCGGCCTGGATACATCAGTCTGCATTCCTCTCCTCCGGGAGCGCTATGGATTTGATAAGATAGTTACCGTTCTGGTGGATGTCGGCCAGCCGAGGTCGGATATAGAGAGGGGGAACCTCAGAGCGAAATTGCTGGCAGATGAGCATTATACTGTAGACGCCAGGATGGAGTTCGTGGAGAGATTTCTCTTCCCCCTGATCAAGGCCAATGGCTCATATGAGGGATATGTCCTGGGAACGGCCATCGCTCGCCCCCTCATCGCCAGCAAATCGGCGGAGATCGCTGAAAAGCTGGGCATTAAGAACCTGGCCCATGGGTGCACTGGTCGCGGCAATGACCAGCTCCGCTTCGAGGCCATATTCAGGGCTACAGACTGCCGGGTTATAGCCCCCATGAGAGAGCTGGACCTCTCTCGCGAATGGGAGATAGACTATGCCCGCGAGCATGGCATCGATGTGCCTGTGACCAAGGATAAACCCTGGTCGATCGATGAGAACATATGGTCCCGCTCGATCGAGGGGGGCAAACTGGAGGATCCCTACTTCGAGCCGCCGGAGGAGATCTACGACTGGACCAAGACCCCGAGCTCTGATAGATCCGCTCAGATAGTTGAGATCGGGTTCAAAGAGGGCGTGCCCATTTCACTGGATGGAAGGGGGATGAACGGCCTGGAGCTGATCGAGAAGCTCAACCAGATCGGTGGCGAGCACGGTGTGGGCAGGACGGACATGATCGAGGACCGGGTGATGGGGCTGAAGGCACGGGAGAACTATGAGCATCCTGCTGCCACCATCCTCTTGACGGCCCATAAGGATCTGGAACGGCTGGTCCTATCCCGCAATGAGCTTCGCTTCAAGGTCATGGTGGACGAATTCTGGTCTGAGCTGGCCTATATGGGCCTGGTGGAGGATCCCCTTTATGCAGACCTGAATGCCTTCATCGATCAGTCTCAGAAGAGAGTGAACGGCTCAGTCAGGATGAAGCTCTTCTGCGGCAGCGCTGTCCCAGTAGGCCGCCAGTCCCCGGATGCCCTTTATTCCCAGGATATGGTCTCCTTCGACTCCCAGACCCTGAGCCAGAAGGATGCTGAGGGCTTTGCCAAGTATCATGGCTTCCAGGCCAGGCTGCTGAAGAGAAAGGAGAGGTGAAAGGAGAAGAAGGGAAAAAGGAGAAGAGGGGAGATAAAGGAGAGCATTTATTTGATATCGCCTCCATATAACATCAATATGTCCAAACTGGTGATATCTGAAGAGGCCAGATCTGAGCAACTCGCAGATCTCGCAATTGCCATAAATGAGATCGTTCGCCTTCCTGTGACCATGAGGGGGGCGAAACACCCTGGTGTCCGGGTGGAGGATGGCAAGGTGGTGGATGGGGAATATACCGGTCCGGTCCTGGAAGAGGCCATAAGAACTGCAAAGCCCATCCGAACCATCCCCGAGAGCGGGACCTTTAAAGGCATTCCTGTATCCGTCGCCCCGGTATTGCAGCAGGGCAAGGCTGTTGCCGCCATCGGCATAGTGGATGTAATTGGAACCATCGATATCCCTGAGGTCTTTGGGGCCTATTCGAATGTAGTTGCGCAGGTTTCAGGGAAGGTCCAAGAGAAGAGATGAGAATTCGCAGAGCAGAGCCAAGGGATCTGCCGCAGATGCTGCAGATCGAATCGCTCTGCTTTCCGGAGGAGACGGCATTTCCTCCGGGGGTGTTTGCCTATCTGATCCGTTATGCTGTGGCAATAGTCGCCTGTGAGCCTGAGGATCAGATCCTGGGATTTATAATCGGATATACCAGCGGGAGTGCAGGCGCAGTCTATACCCTGGATGTCCATACTGGCTACCGGAGGAGGGGAATAGGAATTAAGCTATTGCTGGCCATGGAAAAGAGGCTCGCCCGGATGGGCGCCAATGCCGTCCGCCTGGAGGCCGCCCTGGAGAAGCCCGGTGCCCGGAGGCTGTATCGCAAGGCAGGGTACAGGGAAAGGGAGATCATCCGCAACTACTACGGCCAGGGATGCCATGCGGTGAGGATGTGGAAGGCTCTGCCCTCCGTCGAGTTTGGCACTCAGAATTGATCCTCAGAACTGATCTTCAGAACTGGTCTTCAGAACTGATCTTCAGAACTGATCTTCAGAACTGATCTTCAGAACTGATCTAAAAACTCTGGCTCTTCGCTGATTTGCGCGGGCGATGTGCAGATGAGGATCTTCCCAGCCAGGAATCCCTGTTATCCTCGATATGAGCAGGGAAGACTGCAGCTCACTTCTCCGCCGCCTCCATCAGCTTTGCCCTGCTCTTCTGCACTCCGCCAGGATACCGGGCGAGGGGGCCCCTGGCAGGAGATGCCGGGGATGGTTTTGTCGGCTGTAATGGCCTGCAGATGCAATCGAGCACCTCAAGGGCGATCTCTCCTCTGCTCCCGCCCGACGGCAAATGCAGCATAGGCCTTTCCAGCTACCTTCCCTTTGGACGGATAATAGGTCCTGCCATAGGTCCTGCCTAAGAAATCCCTGAGTGCCCCGGCGATGTAGATGAATTAATCGGCAGGACCGAAGGCCATTGCGTCGCTGCCCAGGAGATCATCAAGAGTGGTGTCGAATGCTCTCTGGAAAAAATCTATGCCTCTGCCTCACCCATCAGTCTGTCCACCAGCCATTCGGGTTCGAACTTCACCAGATCGGGATATGTCTGTCCTACGCCCAAGAAGAGCACCGGCTTTCCGGTGACATGGGCGATGGATATGGCAGATCCTCCTTTGGCATCGGCATCCGTCTTGGTGAGGATCGATCCCCCGATGGGCACCGACTCATTGAAGAGGCGCGCCCTCTCAACGGCATCGTTGCCTGCTATTGCCTCATCCACGAATATCAGCAGATCAGGATTGGTGACCCGGACGATCTTTTTCATCTGGTCCATGAGATTGATGTTGGTGTGCAGCCTCCCAGCTGTATCCGCCAGAACGACATCCTTGTTATGGGCGCGGGAATACTCGATGGCGTCGAAGATCACTGCCGCCGGATCCCCACCGGTCTTGTGCTTTATCACCTTCAGCCCCAGGTTGTTGCCATGAACCTCCAATTGTTCAATCGCCCCCGCCCGGAAGGTGTCGCCTGCCGCCAGAACCACAGAGTAGCCCTGGTCCAAGAGATACTTAGCCACCTTGGCGACGCTGGTGGTCTTGCCAGTGCCGTTCACCCCCACGAAGAGGATCTTGACCGGCTTCTCCTTCGTGCGGATGTACTCATCGAAGTCCAGATGGTTCCTGGAGAGAAGGGTTATCAGTGCACTTCTGAGCGAGTCCTCAGCCAACTGGCCGGTGTCCGCCCCGATCTTCCTCTTCTTTCCCACCAGATCGGACTTGACCTCTCGCACGATCTCCTCTGCTACTGGAAGGGCGACATCGCTCTCCATGAGAGCCATCTCCAGGGCCCACATGGGCTCCTCCAGATCCTTCTCCTCCAGGATTATCTCCTGCTCGAAGACCAGTGTTTTGGCCTTCTGCAGGAATGAGAATCTGCTCTTCTTATTATCAGCCTTTTCATTGTCCGGGGCCTGCGCCTGGGGCTCCTCCAGGGCAGAGGGAAGAGATGCAGCCTTTTCGGCCTCTCTTTGGCTCTCCTCTGGGGACTTTTTTCTGGGCCCTTCTCCAGATCCCTTCGATCTGGAATCCTTCCTGCTGCTGCCCTCTGCCTCCAAAGCCAGTCTCCCCTCGGCCTCGATCTCCTCAGGCCGCGGCTCTTTATTTGCTCCAGAGGCAGAAACCTTCTCCGCGATCTTGGCTGAGAGGGCCTCTTTGTAGCCGGAAAGCTTCTCCTTGAACCGGTTAAACAACCCCTTCGCTCTCCTGTCCGCCGCCAAAGCGGCTTTCGTACTGCTGCATCATCCCTTGAATCTTCTGCATCTCCTGATCGATCTTGGCAAGGATCTCGCTGAGCTTTTTCGAGCCCTCAAGGACCTCGTTCTTGCGCAGCTTCAGGATCTCTTTGGCCTCGGCAGGGCTCTTCTCTATGCTCACACCTGCCCCGACATTCAAGATCACATTCTCCTTGGAGGCGAGTTTGCCGTGGATGAAAGATCCAGAGCCTATGGGAACCAGAATCTCCTGATCAACCTCCGCCTCCTCCAGAGCCTCAACAGCGCCAAGAGCCCTTTCCAGGCCCTGAGCGGCGATCTGAGTCAGGCCGAGCTGATGAGAGATTCCTTCTGCCTGGACCTGGTATTGCTCATATGCGGCCAGGAGCCTTCTGATCTCCTCCTCGCTTCCAGGAGAGCTACTCAATGATCTTCACCTCGTCTATCTTGATGAGGCCTCTTTTCAGGCCATGTTTGCTGCCCATAAGGGAGTAGACCTTATTTACGGCATTAGCCTCATTCTGGCTCTTCACTACCTTGCTGAAAGGAAGCCAGGTCTTGCCGATAAGTCCGCCCTTATATCTTCCCTTGATCTCAAAATTGTTCATGAATTCTCACCTTTATTATGCCAGGAAACCCAATGCATCCTCAATGCGGCCCAGTTCCAGACCGGTGCTCTCTTCTCCTGCCAGGTAGCCAAAACTATTCGCCAGCAGACCTGAGCCCACCAGAGGCGAGCCGAGGTTGACTGTGCCCACGTCCACGGGCAGTCCGAACAGCTCCTCTAGCACTGCTATCTCCTGCTCTGATACCCGAGGGTGGACAAGAAGGCCCTTGTTGGTGGCAACCCCGGCCATGCCCACCGTCCTCAGGCCTCCTATGGTGCCCTTCTGCACCCTCACCTCCATAGTCTCCTCAATCGTCCGGCAGGCTTTGGTGGAGAGGGCGGGATGAACTAAAGCCGCACTATCGTTGGCCAGAATCACATTGCCCGCAGCATTGATCCTGGCAGGCAGCTTGGAGACATTACCATGCAGGCGAAGTATTCTCAGATCATCGGCATCAGCATGGCGGCTGACCACAAATCCGCACCTATTGGCAGATATGAGCGAGCCGACCACCGAGCCTATGCCAGGCGGGATAGATACCGCCTTAACTTCAAGCTCTTCTTCTATTGCTGCCAGATCCTCTTCTCCAACATCTGCCGGCAGAAGCACCAGATCATCTGTGCAGCGGGCGAAGACCCCCAGAAGACTGCTGCCGGCGATCTTTGTCCTCTTATCTCTCACCGGCAAACTCTGCTTCCACTCCGCCGTCTTCGAATTTAACCGCCCGTACCCTAACCCGCCTTGGAGGTTTGCCAGCCCCTCTTCTCCATATCACCTGGTTTAAGCCGGGGTCGATCTTCACATCCTCGGCTGGGACCTTCATATGCCGGGCAAGGTAATTCCTTATCTCAGTCATGGCCCGGTTGGACCTTCTGTAAACGGGAACGCATTTCACAATACCCAGGGGTATGGTGTAGACTCTCTCTGTGTCCGTCATTGTCATCTCTCTAGGCTGCTTCTTCGCCAATATCTTCTCTTTGGATGAGCAACTACCTTCCTCATGGTCTTGACTATGACCCAGGAGGGGACCCTACGATTCTGATTGAATGCTTTGGCAAGCCTGATCTTCTTGCCCTTTAATTTCTTGGACAAATCTCTTCCTCCGAATTACTCTCGTGTGCGTATGATTGGAGGGGAAGATCCTGTCGACCTCCCCCTGGCCATGCCTCTCTCGAAGCGCATATCTCAGGCCCACCTCGAAGTCCGAGGCAGGATACCTCTCGGAGAGAGCCTCCTCGAAGTCCAAATAGCGCGAGGCCATGGCCTTGATGGCTCTTTTGCCCAGGCCCGCCAGGGGTCTTAAGTATTGCACGTGCAACCGGTCTTCCAGGCTTTGGATGGCGCCGAAGTCCATCTTTGGGGCGCGATCATCCCTTCTTGTTCCGTCCGCCACAAATTCGCACTCTTTTGCCACTGTCTCTACTGCAATGGGATGAATATAATTGAGAGCGTCATAGGGATAGCCGGTGGATTGCAGCATCTCCAGGGCTCTCTCCAGAACATCCGCACTGAAGATCACCCTTCTCAGGGGATGTCCCAGCTCTCTTGCTGCATCTTCTGCTCTCGTCCAGGAATCGTCGTGGCCGAAGCTGAAGTTCACCAGCTCTATCTCCTCGAAGAATGGCTCGAGGAGAAGGGCCGCCAGGCTGCTGTCTTTTCCGCCGGAGAACAGGACTACGACCCTCATAACCGACTGGTTCCCAGATTCTCATCTTCTGGTTATATTGATATCTCTCTTCCTGGGCTGGGCCTGGGTGAGTATCGCCTTGAGCTGCTCATCAGTGATCGGGCCTCTCAGCCTGCCGCTTTGTGCAAGCATGATGAGCTGGGCCTCGATCTGAGAGACGAACTCTGGTCGGGTCATGCGAATGGCATTCAGCCTCTCGCGAGCCTCAGGAGTGAGGATGGTCCTCATCAAGGCTGCCTTCTTGGCCTCCATCTCCTGCTGAGCCTGCTCCTGCTGAGCAGCAGCTAATTGTGAATCCATCTGCTGCCTTTGGATCTGCTCCAGCCTCCTTCTTCTCAGTTCTGCAAGCTCATCATCAGCCATTCTTAGATTCCTCCTTATGCTGTTGATTCTGCGGCTGGTTCAGATGCAGCTTCAATTGAAACCTCTCTTTTGCTGGCCAGCTTATGGGCTATGCCGTCCAGGAATGCCTGGCCCTCTGGAGTCATCTGCCGCCCCTTCTTCAACTTCTTGACCAGCCCGGCCTTCTCCAGCTGCTGCAGGGATTCTCTTACCACTGATCCGCTGCCCTTGGCAAAGGTCCCGGTGACCACCCTCTTGTGCTTTTTTCCGCCATAGAAGGTTCTTAGCCGGGATACTCCCACCGGCCCATCGATATATATCCTGCGCAGGATGGATGCCGACCGCACAAACCACCAGTCTGGATTGATGGGTGGCATCTCCCTATTTACCCCAGTCTTGGCAAACTCAGCCCAAGCCGGTGGCTGGACCTTGCCCGCCGCCTTCAGCTCTTCAGCCGCGGCGGCTATCAAGTCATGGGGAGGTACGTCGTAAACAGTTGTCAATTCTTCAATCCTCCGAGATGATAAGGAACAAACCAGAACCCTTACGCCGAAACAAGTATAAATGCTTTTTCAACCATCCAACTGTTGACCGATCTCGCTGTCTGGCCTCGCTGGTCGATCTCTTCATGAAGCCTTGGTATAAGATAGCTCAGCTTGGGAATCGGCGGTGATGAATCGCCAATTGAACTTTGTATTTTTATTTTTAAGATAAAATGAATAGACTATGATCTCATCAACATTGGCAGATATTGTGCTGCAGTTCTTGGTCAAATTCAATCCAGGAAATCCCATTGCGGAAGGGATTAAGTGAGCAGCGATGGCGGCAAATGCTCACCATCCCTTCAGTTTCAAGGCCATCATTCTCATCGATCTCAAGATCGATGCTGATTTGAATGCATCCAGAAGCATCGTTACCTTCAACAGTTCTGATCATAGCAGGCTGCCTGTCAATGCGCCAGTTGTAGCAGGCTAATCGCTTTCTACAAGCTACACCATTTCGGGTGCGGCAGTTGACGGGGTCATCAGAACCAATCTTCATTGGAGGAATGCATAGAAAAAGGCAGGGAAAAAGGCAGGGAAGAGGGCATGAGGAAATAAAAGGGTTGCTTTTTGGGCCCAATAGAGCAAGACAAGGCAGTTCATGCATTGGATAAGGCAGGCGATATCGATCCAGCACGCGGCTATAAGAGAATGCTGCTCAAAATGGGCTAAAAGAGCATCTATTAAATATCTAAAGCGACATGTGAGTTCTAACATGGAAAAACCCATGGGTAGGCAGAGGGCCAGAATGGCCTTAATCATCTTTTCATTTGTCCTGATGCCAGTTACTTTCGCATATATATCCTGTCCAATAATAATAGATGGGGCCTCCAAAGGGATTATAACTGGAGGCATGATTGTCTTCATACTGATCTTTGCCAGTTCGCTTTTTTTAGGGAGGCTCTGGTGTGGATGGCTCTGCCCGGCTGGAGGGCTTCAAGAAATTTACTTTCATGTAAACAATAATAAAGTAAAAATCGCTATTCTCAATTGGCTTAAGTATTTCGCATTCCTAGCGCTGATTCTTATCCCCCTCATCTCTGCAGTTCATTCCTCTGGAGGATTGATGAGCATAGATCCTTTCTATCGCACCGATCATGGAATCTCCATTGCCAGAGAGGGTGCATATGTGATATACCTAGTTCAGATCGCCTTCATCACTCTATTTGCCTTGCTGGCAGGAAAGCGCGGCTTTTGTCATTATTTCTGCCCGATTGCAGTGATAGCAATTATCGGGAGGAAGGTTCAAACCCTCTTTCGCTGGCCTGCACTTCACCTATCGGCAGATCCAGGCCGGTGTACTGCTTGCGGAAGATGTTCAAATGAGTGCCCTATGGGACTGGAGGTGAGCAGCATGGTTGAGCAGGGGTGCATGGAGAATGCCGAGTGCATACTATGCGGCTGCTGCATTGCTGTATGCCCGAGCCGGGCAATCCGTTTTTCGTTTTGAGGACCTTTTTCCGTGAGCGAATGATTCAGGCATTTATTTTCAAGGCCGGATTTGTGCCCTGCTCTCTTTGTGATGAAGCTCAAGAGTCTCGATTTTGCATAAAGGCACAAAGTCAAGAAGGCCGGACAACGGCTTGCTTGAAGCTACATTATCATGGCAACGGTTATCATCAGCAGGGCGATAGGTATCGCATACTTTGTGAGGTTGCTGACAGCAGATAGCTGCCTTCTGGAAAGATGTGTCTCGCGCGCCAGTACGTCATCGGATATGAACCAGCGGAAGGCTATGGCCACTAAGAGGGCAGAAAAGGAAAGCCCAACTGTCCCCACGCTCACATCCATCAGATCCAGGATCCTTGATCCATAAAATCTCAGATCAAGAGAGCTGTAGCTCAGGGCGGAGGGGGCGCCTATTCCTGCCAGGAGGATCACCAGAAAGAGGCTTGCTCTTTTTCTGCTCACTCCACTCTGGCCCATGATGGCAGCCACGTTCACCTCCATCATGGATATCGCTGAGGTGAGGGCGGCAGAGAAGAGGAGGGCGAAGAAGAGAACGGAGAAGACCCTGCCGTAAGGCATCAATCCAAAGGCCCTAGGCAGAGTGGAGAAGGCGAGCTCAGCGCCTGCAGCAGGCTCCAGGCCGAAGGTGAAGACCAAAGAGAAGACGACCATCCCAGCCAGCATGGAGGCGAGAAGATCAAAGAACGTGATGATCAGGGCAGATTGTGGTATATCAGCATCGGTTTTTAGATAGGATCCATAGGTGATGAGAACGCCCATGCCGACGGACAGAGAGAAGAATGCCTGGCCGATAGCCGCTATCCATACCTCAGGCCGGCTGAGCATTGAATAATCCGGCCGGAGGAAGAAGTCCATGCCGGGGCGAAATCCGGGAAGGCTGATGGAGAATAGGGTCAAAGCCAACAGAATGAGGAATACAAACGGGATCATAAAAGATACGATCCTCTCAATTCCCATGTTCACCCCCAGGCTTGCAATAACTCCCGTCACCAGCACTGAGATCATAAAAAAGATCACCGGCTGAAGTGATGAGCTGAAGGCGGAAAAGCTGACACCGCTGCCCAGGAGGGAGAAGACCAGATATGCCAGAGTCCAGCCCGTTATGACAAGGTAATAGCTCAGGATCAGGAGGACTATCAGGCAGACCAACCAGCCTACGGCCTCAAGCTTTCTTCCCGCCAGGCCAAAGGAGGCGACTAGATTTGACCGCCAGTGCCTTCCCACTGCCATCTCCAGGATCATGAGGGGGACAGCAAGGCAGACCACAGCCAGGAAATAAGGAATTAAATAGGCTCCTCCTCCATTCTGCCCCACAATCATCGGGAAACGCCAGATATTGCCTATGCCCACTGCTGAGCCTATAGCTGCCAGGATGAAAACCAGGCGAGAAGACCATCTCTCCAACTTCTTACACTCCTCTCTCCACTTAAAAACTCATCTATCCAACTAAAAGCTTCTTTATCTACCTAAAAAGCTCATTTATCCGCCCGAAAACTCCTCTCTCCACTAACCGCTTCTCTCTCCACTAACCGCTCCTCTGTCCACCCAAAATGGCCGGAGAGAAATCGACCCGGAGGGAAGCAGAGTGGAGATCGGCCCTCTGTAAAAAGGGGTGATTGCAAAAAATTGGGATCAGGCCTTCCTTCCCACTCTCACAATCAGAACAGGTCGGTTGGCTATCCTGGCGGTCTCATATGTCGTGCTGCCGACCACCATCTGCTCCAGCCACCCGGCACCATGGGAGCTCATGGCGATCAATGATGCATTCTCCTTATCTGCCAGGGAGCTTATCTCCTGTGCTGCATCTCCCACCTGGACATGGGCCTTGAGCTTCAGGCCAGGTCTCTCAATCTCTTTGATGATGTCGTTGAGCTTGCTGCCCGCATTCCGGATAGCAGCATCTATCTGCTCATCGGTCTCCCCGCTGGAGACGACATATACCAGTCCGATCTCGCCCACTGCCTTCACCTCTTTTATGGCGAGTATTGCATCCTTTGCTAGATGAGAGAAGTCTGTGGGGCAGATGACTCTGGCAAAGAGGCTCCTGCAGAACCGGCCCAGGTTATCCCCCTTTAAGACCTTGTATCTCATTATCAGGAGATTGGTTCGCCCATAGCGCAGAACATCACGGGAGACGCTCCCCAGAAACAGGCCGCTGATCCTCCCCATGCCCCGTGCCCCCATCATAACCAGTGTGGCATTCTCCTCATCTGCAACCTTCTGGATGGTCCTTGCGATATTGCCTTCCAGTATGCTCTCCACCCTGGTCTTTACAGCAATCCGCAAGGCTTCAAGGTAGTGCTTCTGCTCCTCGATCTTCTCCTGAGCCTCTGTGACCTCAGCAGCCGGATCCCATGTTCGCTCCACTGTCTTTCTCTGGATCACATGCAAGAGCACTACGCTCTTCTCGCCGGGAAGCTCAGCTATACACTCGAGCAAGTTCTGCGAATACCTGGAAAAGTCTGTTGGAATAAGAATCCTCTGAAACATAATGCTCTTTCATCTCAATAGCTTATCAATGTAGTGGTGTCGGCTGCAAGGCTCACTGGCTGCAAGGCTTACCGGGTGCAGGGCTTAGCGGGTGCAAGGCTTATTATCTCAGAAATTGAAGTGTTCGAGCATGTTCATGAAGAGGCATGTTCTCAGCATGCGAGAGTTTTCTAAAGAGGAGATCGATTCCGTCCTGGATCTTGCTCAATCTCTGGAACCCATGGCTCGGGGGAGGAAGAGCGATATGCTCGCGGGCAAGATCTTGGCTCTTCTCTTCTTCGAGCCCTCCACCAGGACTCGAATGTCCTTTGAGACGGCGATGAAGCGACTCGGTGGGAGCGTTATAAGCCTCGGCCCGGCAGAGGGCAGCTCCATATCCAAGGGGGAATCGCTGGCGGATACAGTTCGGGTGATAGGGGGTTATGCCGATGCCCTGGTCATCCGCCATCCCAAGGAGGGTTCAGCCCGTCTGGCCTCCCAGTTCTCCCCTGTACCGGTGCTCAATGGCGGAGATGGAGCAGGCCACCATCCCACCCAGACCCTGCTGGATCTGTATACCATCAGAAAGGAGAGCCACCTGGAGAATTTGCATATCGCCCTGGTTGGCGATCTGAAGTACGGGCGCACTGTCCATTCCCTGGCTTATGCCCTATCCCTTTATGGAGCAGACATAACCCTGATCTCCCCCCTCACTCTTAGGATGCCCGATTCCATCAAGGCCGACCTCTCCAGCAAGGGCACCATTGTGCGCGAGACATCTGACCTGGGCGAGGTGATAGACAATGTGGATGTGCTCTATATGACCCGTATCCAAAGGGAGAGATTCCCAGACCCGGTGGAGTACCAGAGGGTGGCGAGCAGCTACCGCATCACCCCTGAGTTCCTGGCCCGCGCGCCGAAGGATCTGATCATCATGCATCCCCTCCCCCGGGTGGATGAGATATCGCCAACTGTTGATGATACCATCCATGCCCGCTACTTTCAACAATCCTTCTATGGAGTACCGGTGAGAATGGCCCTACTGAAGATGCTAATTGGAGGCGGCTAGGATGGCGGAATTCCCGGCAGCATTGAGAGAGGATGAGAGGATGGATAGATCGAAGGATGAGCCCGGCGGGCTTCGAGTCAAGCCCATCAATAACGGAACGGTGATAGACCACATTGCTGAGGGCCAGGCCCTAAACGTCCTGAAGATATTGGGAATATCTGGCACCACCGGCGCCACAGTCTCAGTGGTGATGAATGTGGAGAGCAAGAAGCTGGGAAGAAAGGATATAGTCAAAGTCGAGGATCGGGAGCTGAGAGAGGAGGAGCTGGACCGGATCGCCCTGATCGCCCCGGCAGCCTCCATCAATATCATCCGCAACTGCAAGGTGACCGAGAAGCGGCCAGTGGATCTGCCTGATGAGATCGTGGGGGTGGTACGCTGCCAGAATCCCAACTGCATATCCAATACCCAAGAGCCGATAAAGTCCCGCATGCTGGTCAAAGGAAAGAATCCGGTATTGCTCCGCTGCCTCTACTGCGAGCAGCCCCTCACTGAGGGGATAGCAGAATACCTGATCTGAGCGGTCAAGCATCCCGCACGAGTTGAATGAGCCTTCAGAACCCCAGCCAGAGGAGCCGCCCAGGGCATAGGGATGCGAAGGTATAGATAGGATCGAGAAAATTGACGGCGCAGGTTGAGGATAGGCCTTCAGCAACATCAGGATGGAGTATGAGATGACAGTAAAAAAAGGCGATTTCATCAGAATCGATTATACAGAGTTCGTTGACGACCAGGCGATTGCCACCACTGAGAAGGCTCTGGCTGAGGAGAGGGGTATTTACAGCGAGGACATCCAGTACGGCCCCCACCTGATAGTGATGGGAGCAGGCCAGCTGGTGAAAGGCTTCGAGGATGATCTGGTGGGCAAAGAGATAGGCTACTCTGGCCGGGTGGAGTTGGGGCCAGAGGATGCCTTCGGCCTGCACGACCCAAAGAAGATTGAGACGGTGCCATTGAACCGGTTCAAGGAGGAGCGGCCGGTACCAGGAATGCAGGTGAGCATTGATGACCGGGCAGGAACCGTCAGCAGGGTGATCGGCAGAAAGGTGAGCATAGACTTCAACCATCCTTTAGCAGGAAAAACGGTGGTCTATGAGTACAGCATAAGGGAGGCGGTGGAGGACCAGACTGAGAGGCTTAAAGCTCTCATCAGGACCTTTGGCCGGGTGAATCTTGAAGCTGAGATAAAGGATGAGATAGCAGTGATCACCGTTCCCTGGGAGCTGAACTATTATAAGGAATGGATTATGATCCGGCGCGGTCTGGCAGATCTGATAATCCAGCATCTGGGCATGAAAGAGGTGCACTACATAGAGAAGCATAAGGGAGAGAGGGTCCGGGCGGAGCTGATCTCGCCCCCGGGAAAGGAGAGCGAGGCCGGGGGAGCACAGGATCTGCCCCAGGGCATGGAGCCCAAGACGATAGGGGAGAGTCCCGCCCCAGAGGAGGGTCCTGCCTCAGTGGTGAACTCAGTCTCAGAGGAGAGCTCGGTCTCAGGAGAGAAGACTGCCTTCTGAGAGAAGAGTGAAGGCTCTTCACTGAATTGTGGTGGCATTGTCCACCGGATTTTTTTCTTTGTGCCTTGCTGCTTTTTATGGTGAGGCCCAAGCATCCTGGTTTTATCATAGAGAAGCAAAGGCGCAAAGAGGAGAGAGATAGTATCCCCAGATTCGCCCATAGAAAACAGCAGTGAACACGACTGAATTATGAGATATCGCATCATATCGAGGTGAGCGGGCGGGCTGCCCGACCACAGCCCGCCCTCTTCCCTCATGCCCGTCTTGGCATATCTTATTTCTTTTGTATATCTGGATTCTTTTGTATATCAGGCTTCTTTTTGTATATCCGGCTTCTTCTGTACATCTTGCTTCTTTATGCTATCTGCCCATCTAGCGGAAGTAAAATCCGCCGCCATATGACGACCAGGACCAGCTGCTGGTGTAGTAGTATGTGGTAGCACCCAACCCATAGACATTCACTGACCACCAGGGGTCATACACCACGGGGGTGGTCACCACTGGAGCAGTGTAGGTGTAGACGGGTGCGTAGGTCCGGTAGTAGTAGGCGGGATAGTAATAGGCCGGGTAGGTGTAGGTATAGGTCGGGTAGTAGCTATAGGAATAATAATAGTAAGCCCCCGGACTGAGCCAGTCGTGGAAGCCTCCGAAGTCGTGATGACCATGTGATGGCTTTCCATGAGATGATCCGTCGTGGCCCTCAAAGGCTGCCCCTACGGCAACTAAGAGCCCCAGTGCGAGCACTGCCAATATAAACTTGATCGCTTTTATTTCTGATTCCTCCATCCACCATGTATTCCAGCCCAATATTAAAAGGTGATTTTTATGTAGATATCACCTAGCGTCTATATGAATCCTCCATGAACCTCTTGCTGCTGAATTTACCTATTTCAGTGGCAGGAGATGAGCGTTTGAAATAAAGAAATATAATATTTGCCTCAAAAAACTTTCAGACATATAAACGATATCGTGTAGGCATGGCGCATATCGTGTAGGCATGGCGAATATCATATGGCATTATGCTCATCAGCATACTGGAAGGACTCGATAAGTGTTGCTTATTTCATTCAGGCTGATTTCAGGCTATTGGTGCAGGTTTTTCTGTGCCTGGCGATCTGATGGCCTCTTCGCGGTGGTTGATAAAAGATTTGATCGGCCTTGATGCGGCCGTTTTTGTGCGCGCCGGTCATCTCTCAGGCACCTGCACATGCAGGGTATTCAGCATATCTCTGATGACATCCCAGGGGAAGGTGGATATGACCCGGCAGTCGGTATTTCCCCTGTAGATCCCGTCCTCATCCTCTCTGCCGTCGGGAGAGTAGCTGGCCGCGACGATCAGATCGCCCTCCTCATACCTTCCCCCTCCCAGATCCTGCCTCTCGAACCGGAAGCGGCCCAGCACCCCTGGCTTTCCGTCGATTAGAGGCTGATAGATGACAGGCTTGCTCGCCCCCGCATTCATCAGAGCATCCCAGACAACATAAGCATTGGCAGTTACATTGGCGAGCATGGGCTCGTCGTATTTGGTGAGAACGAGGAAGATGAAGTGATCACTGCCATCCACAGTCAGGTTATGCCGGGTGAAATTGATCCCCTCAGAGGTTCTTCCCTGGGTGGGGGCCTCGACCACGACTGTATAATCCTCTGTGGTATTCATATCAAAAGAGACATTATAGGGCCCAAGCGGTCCGAATTCATGGCCTGCATGGGCTGGAGCCACCATTATGGGCACCAGGAGAAGGGCAATATAAAATATCCTTCGTTCCCTCTGCACTGCTCTTTTTGCCATCATCATCAGGGCTCATCTCCTGGAGAGCATTTCATCCTTTTGGTGGCAGCGGAACTCTCCAGAAGGCCATTGGATGTATAGCCAGAGGCACTCTCCAGGAGGCCATTGGATGTACGTTAGAGGCGCTCTCCAGAAGGGCAATCCGATTTGGATCGCAGTTCGTTCAGCCATAGGAGGGCAGGTCGATCAGCCTGGGATCGATCAGCGCCCGGCCCACAGTGAAGTGATACAGGTCCTGATGCCCCAGGCCCGAGAGGCCGAGCATGCTGTGCACCATATCATCGAAAAAGCAGCCTATTCCGCAGCCGCGAAAGCCCTCTGCCTCGCTTGAAAGGTAAAGCGCCTGCCCGATCAGGCCGCATTCCCAATACAGGCGGGAATAAAACCAGGGGCCATACTCAGCTATGGGCTCCTCAAACCGGGATATCATGGCAGCGGCAAAGCACCCATCCGCAGCTATATCCTGCCGGCAGGAGGATTCCCTGGCCGCCAGACGGCCATCGCCCGCTGCGAGCTGGTGGAGCTGCAGGCCAGCGGGAGTGCGCGATGGCCTCTCCCAGAGAAAATCCGGGTCCATCGCCTCCTTCAGCTCCCGTTTTGAGCTGCCATCCCGCAAGAGGATGTACAACCCCCGCTCCATCCCCTCCACCCGGTGGACGAAGAGGACTAAATTGACCTGCGGCCTCCAGGGCAGAGCGGGATTTGCCCTTTCGGGCAGTGTTGCCTTCAAGATAGAATGAAAGCTCTCCAGAGGCATCATGGCCCTGGCGTCCATGGCCTGGGCGCTGCGCCGGTGACGGAGGAGGTGGCAGTAATGCGATGACGAGTCTGCTTTTCTGGATGGGTCCGATCCTTCTCCAGGCTCATCCTGCAGCATCTTCTCGGCCATTGGATGGGATCGATGATAGATATCAGAGGTGGCCGGCTTTCTCGCTGCCCGGCTCACCATATCGATCTCCTGCCAGGGGATGATGCTGGGGCTCAGGATATTGGGGCGAAGGGGAAGGCTTCTGCTCCTGAGCTTGGCAATGGAGGCGAGGCCCTCTACAACTCTATGAGCCCTGCCATCGCTGAATAAGGTGAGCATCAGATCAGGCCTCTCCGCCCCGGAGCGGAGATCGGCATCCAATCCCTCCGGCCCATTCCATAAGATCCTGGACAGATCCTCCGTGCCCATGTCATCCAGCAAGGCCATCTCCCAGCCCAGGCATCGGGCCGACTCGCCGGCTGCAGCCAGAGCATGCCCCAAATCGAGCATGCAGTAGCGAAAGGCCCTCGCCCCATACTTCCAGGACTCGCGCCAGTGGATGGAGGTGAGGATGAGAAGAAGAGCGCCCGGAGGGAGATGGATGGACTGCCAGCCCTCATCATCCAATCCCGCCAGGAACTCCAAGGAATGATCCTTTGGCTGGTAGTGGTATATCCCTGAAGAGAGGTCCAGCCTCTCGCCTCCTCCCGCCAATAGATAGCATTCTGTGGGATGGAGGTTGCCGCTGGAGGGATTGACCCTCAGGCTCCATTCCGAGCCCGCAACGGCTTTCCTGGCGGAGAGGGCCAGGCTCTCGAAGAAGAACCGGGAGAGGTTTTCCCTGTTCAGAGAAAGGGGCCTGGGCTGGCCAGATATGCCCTCGAATCCCAAGCGATCCAGGGCGATTCTCTCTGCCCCTTCATAGCTGCGGTAGGGATCGGGCTGATTTGCCCAATCCATCCTTCCCGGGCCGCGAGCCATTCTATTGGTATGATGCTTTGTCTCCCGATGATAAGCGATGATCCTATCCAGTTGTCCGGACAATGTGACCTCTCTATGCTATCCTCTGAGCTACAGTTATTTTATCGCCCTATCCTCTTATCTTTTTATCTTTTTCAGCCGTTGCGGGATAGGATCCCAGGACCTTGACCATTCCCGCCTTGGCCCTTATCCTCTCCAGGGCATCCCTAACCTCGCTGTTATCCTGATGCCCCTCCAGGTCGATATAAAAGTAATAGTCCCCCAGGCGCAGGCGGCTGGGCCGGGACTCTATCCGGGTCAGGTTTATGTTGCGTTCGGCAAACTCCTTCAATATAGCATAAAGGGCCCCCGGCCTGTCCTGATCCAGGTGGATGATGAGCGATGTCTTGTCCCTGCCCGAGGGGGGAGGGCTCTGCCGTCCTGTCACTATGAACCTGGTGACATTCTCCCTCACATCCTGTACATCCCTGGCCAGTATGCGCAGGCCGTACCTCTCTGCTGCTCCGGCGTCTGCAATCGCCGCCATCTCCCCAAACTCCTGCGCCAGGCGGGCGGCATGGCTGGTCGATCCCGTGGTTCTGGTCTCCGCTCCTGGATAGTGCTCTCTAATGAACTGGCGGCACTGAGCCAATGCCTGGGGATGGGATAGAATGACCCTGATCTCTCCCTCCCCCCGGCCCACCAGGCAGTGCCTCACCGGGACATTGACCTCCCCCACTATCACCACACTCATACGCAGGAGAAGATCATTGACCACGGTCACTGCTCCCTCCAGGCTGTTTTCCAGGGGGACGATCCCGTAGTCCAGCTCGCCCTCTTCCACCGCTCGCAGGACGTCATCAAAGTCCTCATAGTAGGCCAGGCTCGCTGTGGGCATGCCCTCCGACCAGATCAAAGCCGCCTTCTCAGAGTAGGTCCCCTCTGGGCCGAGCACTCCTATCCTGGTCTTCAAACTTCCTCCGGCCCCTTCTCCTCCAGCTCCCGCAATAGCTCAGCGGCGCGGTCCACATTGATCCTCCTCTCTGCTGCCATGCGGGCGGCCACCAGCTCGATGAGGTCGCACTTCGCCCCCGCCTGGACGGCCACATTGCGGGCATGCAAGGACATATGCCCCCTTTGAATTCCCTCTGAGGCCAGGGCGCGCAGGGCGGCGAAGTTCTGACAGAGGCCCACGGCAGCGATAATGCGGGAGAGGTGGTCGGCACTCTTAACCCCCAGTATCTTCACAGCAGTCCTGGCCACCGGATGGACCCTCGTCGCTCCCCCCACCAGTCCCACTGCCACGGGAAGCTCAATCGTTCCCACTAAATCGCCATTCCTGTTCCTCTCATATCTGGTCAAAGAGGTATAACGGCCAGTCTGAGAGGCATAGGAATGGGCTCCCGCCTCCACCGCCCGGGTATCATTTCCTGTTGCCAGAACCACAGCCGTCACACCATTCATGATCCCTTTGTTATGGGTGGCTGCCCGATAGGGGTCGACCACAGCCAGCTCTGCTGCCAGGATGATGCCATCGACCACCTCCGGGCCGCCGATATCCTCCGCCCTGAATACCGCTCTGGCCCTGGCCAGGCGGAGGTCAGCCAGATTGGAGATGATCCGCAGATAGACCCTGCCCCCGGTTATCTGCTCTATGCGGGGAGCGAGAGACTCGGCCATGGTATTGACAGCATTTGCCCCCATGGCATCCCGGCAGTCGACGATGAGATGGGTGACGAGCATGGGCCCCAGCCGGGAGTCTATGACATAAACCTCGATATCCTTGACCCCGCCCCCATACTTGATGAGCATGGGATCGAGCTCATTGGCCATCGCCATCAGCTCATCCTTGCGCAGGAGGATGGCCTGGCGGGCGGCGAAGGGATCATCGATCCCTGTGGCCTGGATCTGGGCGCGCATCACCGGCCCGGTGCTGGAGGTGAGAAAGCCTCCCCTCCGCGGGCCATGCGAGCGCCATTGCTCGCCGCAGCTATCACTGAGGGCTCCTCAGTGGCCATAGGTATGAGGACCTCCTGGCCATCGATCATGAAGTTGGTGGCGATGCCCAGGGGCACCTGGAACATTCCAATCACATTCTCCACCATCTTCTCCGCCTGATCGAGGAGCAGGCCCCTCTCAACCTGAGAGATATCCTCTGATCCAATTGCTGCCTGCTCTGCCACTGTCTTGAGCCTCTCCTCGGGGGGAAGCTTATAGAACCCTGGTATTCTGGAGATCATCGTTATCAAGATATGGAAGTCGCTGTAAAGGGAAAAACTTTATTCCCATAACCAGGAGTGAATCCGATGAGCGATATTAAAAGAATGCTGGAAAAGCTGAGCAATGCACATGGCATATCCGGATGGGAGGGCTCAGTGCAGAGGATTGTACAGGATGAGATCTCTCCTTATGTGGACGAGGTGAGAGTGGACAAGCTTGGCAACCTCATAGCCACGAAAAAAGGGGAGAGCCCATCGATCATGATCGATGCCCATGCAGATGAGATCGGCCTGATGGTAAAGCAGATAGATGAGAAAGGGTTCATCCGCTTCATTCGTATCGGCGGCTGGTTTGACCAAACCCTCCTCAACCAGAGGGTCATCATTCATACCAGCTCCGGGGCTGTGGTGGGGGTGATCGGCTCCAAGCCGCCTCATGTGATGAAGGATGAGGATAGGAAGAAGGTGGTGGAGGCAAAGGATATGTTCATCGATATCGGCTGCTCCAGCCAGGAGGAGGCAGAGAGGCTGGGAATCCTGCCTGGCACCCCCATCTCCATAGATAGAGAGTTTGCCCCCCTTCAGGGAGATATTGTGACCGGCAAGGCCTTTGACAACCGCGCCGGCCTGGTGGTGATGATCGAGGCCCTGAAGAGGACAAAGACGAAGTCCACCATCTATGCTGTGGCTGCAGTGCAGGAGGAGGTGGGTTTAAAAGGAGCTAAGACCGCCGCCTTTGGCCTGGACCCGGATATCGCTATTGCTGCTGATGTGACCATACCCGGCGACCACCCGGGGATCGAGAAGAAGGATGCGCCCATAGAGATGGGCAAAGGCCCGGTTCTGGTCTTGGCCGATGGCTCGGGAAGGGGGTTGATAGCCTCCCCTCAGGTGATTGAGTGGCTGGTGGGAACAGCCAAGGAGTTTGAGATTCCAGTTCAGCTTGAGGCCTCTGACGGGGGGACCACAGATGCCACTGCCATTCACCTAACCCGATCCGGGATTCCCACCGGGGTGATAAGCGTCGCCACCCGCTACATCCACTCCCCGGTAGAGGTGCTGAATTTAAAGGATATAGACAGGGCAGCAGATCTGATGGCCAGGAGCCTGGAGACAGCATCCAGATACTTCAGGGATGGGGCTTGACATCATATCAGTTCAACTTTTTTTTCGCCCGGCTGTTTGTCTTCAATTTTTTTAAAAAATGTTTTTTGGATAAATAAAAAAGAATGTAGATAAAATATATAATAATATGTTTGTAACGAAATATGTTTGTAACGAAATATGTTTGTAACGAAATATGTTTGTAACGAAATATGTTTGTAACGAAATATGTTTGTAACGAAATATGTTTGTAATAAAAAATATGTTTGTAATAAAAAATATGTTTGTAATAAAAAATATGTTTGTAATAAAAAATATGTTTGTAATAAAAAATATGTTTGTAATAAAAAGCTATCACCGGGGTTAACCGGTGCCCTTATCTGCTAAGGGTTTCAGCTTGAGCCGATAAGACTGATCACAAGATAACCCAAGGCCACTCCTACTACGAATACTATAGCAAACGAGAAGTAGAGAAAGGGCGTTCCCAATACCAGAGATTCCATTCAGATCATCTCACTACCAGGACAGGAATTGTGGCCCAATAAAGAACCTTCTGTGCAACGCTTCCGATCAGCAGCTTGGTGGCACCTGACTCGCCGTGACTTCCCACCACTATCAGGTCGGCCTTCTCTGCCCCTGCAGTATCTATGATTGCAGTTGCGGGTGCGCCGATCCTCACTACGGTATCAACATTCACCCCAGCGGAGGCACCCATGGATTTGAGCTCTCCCACTGCTTTCTCCCCTGCAGCCTTCAGCCTGTCCTCGACATCTTTCCTTTCCGATCCAAGCTGGCGGACGGCGCTTGCAATAACAACCTCATTGACCACATTGAGTGCTATGACCTCTGCTCCCAATGCCTTTGCCAGCTCCATGCCCTCCTTAGCGGCTGCTTTAGATTTCTCTGAACCATCTGTGGCGATCAATATCCGCTTGTACATCCTATCCCACCTTTGAGCCGTTATCTCACTTACATTGTATAAATAGCTATCTTCCAGATTTCAGAATTCTAATAGCCAGTAGCGCTGCATTATCACCATTATCTATTCCTACACATGCCACAGGAACGCCGGGAGGCATCTGAACGATGGAGAGCAGTGCATCCAGGCCACCCAGCTTCGCGCTAACTGGAACCCCTATCACTGGACGGAGAGTCCGGGAGGCGATGAGACCTGGCAGGGCAGCTGAGAGGCCGGCGATGGCGATGAAGACCCGGGCGTCAGTCTCAGTTATATACTCCTCCAGCTCCTGAGGATTCCTGTGAGCAGAGAGAACCCGATACTCAAATGAAACGCCCTCCTCATTCAACTTTTTCAGGACCCTGTCCACAATCATATGATCCGATCTGGACCCCGAGATAACTGCAATATCAACCATGACTGCTCCATGAGATCGATCTCAATAAAATCAACATCAAGCCCTTTCAGAGGCTCGGCTTTGGTTCTCGTCCTGCAGCTCTTGCTGCTTTTTTGTGCTCATCTGAATCAGGATCTCATAGATGCCTTTTATGGCGCCTGCATCCAGATTCTTCTCTGTGGCCAGGTCCACCGCCCGGCTCAATACCCTGCCCTCCTGCTCGGGATCGCGGATCGGCCTTCCCTCTCTCCTCTTGACCTCGAAGATCATTTTGGTGATTCCGATTCGTTTATCGATGAGCTCCACGATCCTCTGGTCGATCTCCTCGATATCCCTCCTGTATCTGTTCAGATCCGTCAGAATCCTCGCCCCCTGGATGCAGGCCTGTTATCTGCTTTCGTTCTTATCACTCTTCCGCCCAGCGCCCTCCAGGACTCTTCCAGGCCATCCATCCTGCTCTCATCGATCAGAGCGGCATAAGAGGGACCCGTTCCAGAGAGGCTGGCCCCCCACGCCCCCTCCTCCAGCGCCAGGATCAGGGGCTCAGAGGAGAGGCCCAGAGCAGCGCAATAGGCCAGACCATTCAGTGTCATGGCCCGGCCGTACTCGCCCTTCATGGCCAGATCGAAGGCCAGATCTGCCATAGGGGCAATAACCCTGGATCGAGAGATATCAGTATCTCGTGAGAAGATCCTCCGATCGGGAACCAGGAGCATAACACTGCAGTGAAGCTCATCCCTGCGAAGGAGGGACATCCTGTGGTTATCGGTCACCACCACCCCGCCGAGCATCGAGGCCAGAGCATCATCCAGAGCGCCGGTTATGGTGACTCCCACCTCCCTTGCTGCCTCCACCCCGATCCTGGCCGCTCTCACCAGATCCATATCCATATCGAGGGCATCGAGAGCTGCCAGGATAACGGCATTGGCAGCGGCGCTGCTGCTCTTCAGACCGCTGGCCACGGGGATCTCACTGGAGGTCCTCACCCGGCCACCATACTCAAGGCCCAGATGCTCCAAGAGCCTCTCCACACAGCGCTCAATCAGGCTGGTATCCACACCCGGGACATCCCCTCTGATGGCAGGGGAGCTGTCCAGTTCCACCTCCGCTCGGGTTTCAAGCTCGATTGCAAAGGCTGAGCCCTTCCAGTTTGCCACAGCATTGAGAACTGAGGCTGCGCCATTCGACCGCCCATATCCTCTCATATTCAATCATCCGCCATTCAGGACTGCTCCATCTCGAGGACCTTCCTGAACTTTTCCAGATCCAGCACAAACTGCACCTCGCCTGCCCGGCTGTACCTGGCGATCATCTTATCGAGGTACTCCAGCTCGCTGATGGAGGATATGAACACCGGCTGGTAGCTTCCCAGGTCCACCAGAGGGATGACCTCGACTCCCCCTTTGCTGGCCCCATCCTCCAGATCCTTTACCACCACCACAAAGCTGAAGCTCTTGAAGCCCAGGCCGCGGGCGATGTTCTTGGCCAGGCTGTTCATCTGCTGCACCCTTCGGGAGGAGAGTCCTTTATAGGCAGCAGGCGAATCCTTGTACTCGATGAACATGATGGAGTCATCCGACCATAGGATGGCATCATACTCCACCACGGCGATTGAGTTTTTCATCGCCACTACATTGAAAAGTACCCCGCGACACCAGTTTATGTTGAGATGAACTCTGAAGTCCGCCTCAGTCAGAGGAGCGATCCTGCTCTTCAGAACATAGGGGTCGCTTGACAGCTCGATCATACAGAGTCCATGGCTCTCTTGCTAAATGGACTTTTCCAGACGGAGATCAGCCCCGCATGAGATTTGCCAGCAGGTCATAGAGAGTGCGGGGGCGTATCATTGATACCTTCGTCCCGGCATAGACTGCTTTTTTTAGAAAGGAGCCTTTAGATAGCAGCTCCCTTCCCGTGAGGCCCGAGATCAGCCTCTCTATCTCCTCATCCCTCATCTGGCCGAGGGTGAGAAGGGATGATCTGCCCATGCGGTACTGCCAGTAGAACTCCCGCCTCCACCGGCGCACATACTCGGATAGAGAGCGAGAGGATACATCATCTCTCTGTACGGCTTCTGCTGCCACTGTGCCGCAGATGCTGCCGGCACGCATACTATAAGCCAGGCCGCTCTGGCCGGCTGCCCCGCCTGTGACCATCAGGGAGTCGGCCACCATCTCCCCGGGCATGACGCAAATGGGATCTCCTCCCCTCCTGATGGATAGTATCTTCATCCGGTCAATGTCTCTGTATTGAGAGGCCTTATAAGCCTGGAATAGCTTGCTGAACCGATCGAAGAACGGCCTCACATCCCGGCCATGACCGCGTACGAACACCCCTATTGTGGCCAGATCACCTCCTGCGGGAGAGAATGTGGCCTTCCAGCCCGGTGCCATGCTGCCCAGCCAGTACTGGAAGAACATCTCCTCGCCCAGATAGGGATATTCGATATCTGCTTCCATAGCCCAGGCGATGTCCTCTGGGTGGCGCATGGGTCTCAGCCCCTCCTTCTCCGATAGCCCGGATGCAATCCCAGAGGCATCTATCACCACTCGCGCATGAATCTCTGCTCCTTGCAGGCTGACCCTCCTCTCTTTGCCGCTTAGCCGAATGCTCTTGACCTCACCTGAGAGAGGGGCGACCCCTGCCTTTTCTGCCAGGCGGAGATAATGGCGGTCGAAGGCCTCCCGGTCGATGAAGTAGCCTTTGGCAGGGATGGTGACCCCCCGGCCGGAGGGGCTGAGAATGCGCATACCATCCAGCTCCTTTCTGAGCAGACAGTCGTTGATCCTAACCCCGGAGAGGGTGGCCATTCCCTCGAAGAGGGTATTGGCATCATGCTGCAGGCGGCCGAGGTTTCTGTCCAGCAGCATAACACTGGCCCCACCCTCGGCGGCAGATGTGGCTGCCATCATTCCAGCGGAGGAGGCGCCCACTACCAGTATATCGCATTTCACAATAAGGGGGTGGATGCTCAGGTGAGATGAACCTTTCCCGGCGGATCTCGGGGGAGCATCGGGAACTGATGCCGAGGAAATAGGAAAAAACGAAGCCAGACAGAAGATCTGACTATGCTTGATCAGATGGTGATCTCAGCCCGGGCACTTTTCAGATCAGGAAGTTCCTGGTCCGGGCTACATACTCAACCAGGCAGTTCCCTGGTCGGGCTATATACTTGATCAGGCAGTGGCCTTGGTTCGAGCTATATACTTGATCAGCTCCGGGCCGAGCCTTGCCTTCTTCTGAATCTGGCTTGCCACCTCGTCCATGCTGGCACCACTGGCAGCAAGAGAGCGGATCTCCTCGATAGTGGAATCATCCACAGTGAAATACTCATCCAGATCCTTTCTATGTCCCCAGACATCCCCTTCCAGCAGCTCTATGCCCTGCATATCCAGGAACACCTGGATGGCATTGGACATGGTCTTGCGGTAGGAGGGGGGTACCTGAATCATTCTTAGCCTCGGACATCTCTGCATCAAGTTGAGAAAATCTACATTGCTGGCCCTGAATGCTAGATGGACTGTCTTCTCATTTGGATTGAGGTTAGGTATCTCATTTCTGGCGCTGACAACTCTGAGTCTCATCTCTTATCACTCCAACCTTAAAAAGGCATTAGTATTATTAATAGACACTTTCGCTGTACACTTCTGTACAAATCGAGTTCAAGAGACCTTAATAGCGGCAAAAAATTAGTTCGCCTGTTCTTTCGGGCAAGCAGTGGGCAGAATTGGATCATAGCATTACCAATAGCGAATTCGAAAAGAGACGATCAAGGCTCACAAGAAATCATAAAAAGAGTATTTCTTATTCTCTTTTCCAGAAGTTCTAGCTGCACCATTCTGGACTCTCGTAAACCAATTCAAAAAAAAATATTCGACGCAACGACTTTAAAAAAAAAACTGCCCGATTGTGTATAGAAGAGCATAGTTTTGGAGTTCAATGAGATCTTTAGAGACTTAAAGCTGAAAAAATCGAGCATCGCGATCCTTGGGAGCAGCCTTCCAAAGCGAAGGGATTTTAAAGAGGGACAGATTAAAAGATGGTCTTTATGGGCAGGGTAATGCTTACAGAAACGGTTTTTAGAGATGCACATCAGTCTCTGCTGGCCACCAGAATGAGGACCAGGGATATGCTACCCATAGCAGAGAAGATGGACCAGGTCGGCTTCTTCTCCCTGGAGGTTTGGGGGGGGGCTACCTTCGATAGCTGTATCCGCTATCTCAATGAAGATCCCTGGGAAAGGCTGAGGTCTCTTAAGAGGGCCATGCCTAACACCCCTATACAGATGCTCCTTCGCGGACAGAACCTGGTGGGCTACAGGCATTATGCAGACGATGTAGTGGATAAATTTGTGGAACAGGCAGCTAAGAATGGAGTCGATATCTTCAGGATCTTTGATGCTGTCAATGATATAAGAAATATGGAGCGTTCAATCAAGGCTGTCAAAAAGATGGAAAAGCACGTCCAGGCAGGGATCAGCTACACCATCAGCCCAGTGCACAGCAATGAGCAGTTTGCTCAATTCGCCGTCCAGTTGGCGGAGCTTGGCTGCGACTCCATCTGCATCAAGGATATGGCCGGGCTCATAAGCCCTAAGAATGCATATGACCTCATCCGGGCGATCAAAAAGGAGGTCAGCCTCCCTATAAACCTGCACACTCACTGCACCAGTGGCATGGCCCAGATGAGCTACTTTCACGGCTGTCAGGCAGGGGCGGATATCCTGGATGTGGCCATGTCCCCCCTCTCCGGTGGCAGCTCTCAGCCGGCCACAGAGAGCCTGGTGGCGGCTCTTCAGGGAACGCCCTATGACACCGGCCTAGATCTTGGGCTCTTGACTGAGATCAAGAGATACTTCGAGAAGATCATGGAGATATATGCCCCGGTATTCAACGCCATCGCCTCCCGTGTGGATACCAATGTCCTGGCCTATCAGGTTCCAGGAGGAATGCTCTCCAACCTGGTCAGCCAGCTGACTGAACAGAAGGCCATGGACAAATACGAGGAGGTTTTGGCTGAGATCCCCAGGGTTCGCAAGGATCTGGGATACCCACCCCTGGTCACCCCGACCAGCCAGATCGTCGGCACCCAGGCAGTCTTGAATGTGGTCACCGGCGATCGCTACAAGATGGTTCCCAGAGAGGTCAAGGATTATGTCAAGGGGCTGTATGGAAAGCCGCCTGCTATGATCGATCCCAAGGTGAGGCTCAAGGTGCTGTGCGATGAGGATGCGATCACAGTACGGCCTGCAGATCTGCTGCCACCTGAATATGGGGAGGCAAAGAAGGCAGTTGACGCCCTGGGCCTGGCCAAGAAGGAGGAGGATTATCTCACCTATGCCCTCTATCCCCAGGTGGCTTTGAAGTTCCTCCAGGGAGCAGCCACAGAGGAGCCCCTGGTCAAGAAGGAGAAGACGCTGGATCTGGGCTCTCCCTTAAAGGCCAAGCCCATGGCCCTCAATGTCGAAATCGATGGCGAAGCCTATCTGGTCAAGGTGGCCCCGGCGGGCATGACCATCCAGGAGGCCCAGCCCAAGGCCCCCACCGATGGAGTGACCGTTCCCATGCAGGGTGTGGTCATCCGCTATCAGGTCAAGAAGGGCGACCGGGTGGTCAGAGGAGATCCAGTGGCCGTCCTGGAGGCCATGAAGATGGAGCAGAATATCCTGGCCAATAGGGATGGCAAGATAAGAGAGATCTATGTCAAGGAAGGGACCACCGTCGCCCCCGGCGATGTCTTGATATCCATTGAGTAGATCAAAGCCGGATGAAAGAGGTAATGCGATTTGACAATGAAGAGAGAACAGGTGCTCATTGAGGCTCTGCCTTACATTCGGGAGTTCTACGATTCCATCATGGTCTTCAAGATCGGCGGCTCGATCATGTCCGATACTGAAGTGCTCGAGGACTTCGTCCAGGATGTAGTCCTCCTGCGTTACATCGGCATCCATCCCATCATCGTTCATGGGGGGGGGCCTGAGATCTCCCAGGCCATGGAGAGGTTCGGCAAGAAGGCGGAGTTCGTGGGGGGGCTGCGGGTGACCGACCGGGAGACCCTGGCCATCGCCCGCATGGTCCTGCTGGGCAATATCAATGCCGAGCTGGTCAATCTCATCGGCAAGTATGGAGGCAAGGGCATAGGCCTGTCCGGCCAGGATGGCATGTTCCTGAAGGCCAAGAAGAAGGCTGTGCAGAGGGCAGAGGGGGAGGATCCTGTGGATCTGGGATTTGTGGGCGATGTGGAGAAGGTGGATCCAGAGATTCTGATGATCATGGCAGGAAAGGGCTACATTCCGGTTATATCCCCCATAGCCACCGATGACCAGGGGAACAACTTCAATGTTAATGCTGATACTGTGGCAGGAGCAGTAGCCATAGCCATGAGGGCGAAGAAGTTCTTCTCGATCACCGATGTGGAGGGAGTGCGCATGAACCCGGATGACCCGGCCAGTGTGATCTCCGAGTTCCCTGCCTCGGACTTCAGCCGGCTGGTGGCCGAGGGGATAATCAAGGGCGGGATGATCCCCAAGGTGGAGGCCTGTGTATCTGTGGTGCAGGGCGGGGTGGAGAAAGCCCATATTATCGATGGCAGAAAGCACCATGCCATCCTCTTGGAGCTGCTCACCACAGAGGGCATTGGGACGATGATCAGCAGAAATTGAACTTGGCTGCATAGGCCAATTGAGCTTATTCAGGATGGCTGGTTGATGCCATTGGGGCTCCTGCCCCGCCTCCTTTCATGGCCTTCCCCAGGGCATCTTCCCGGCTGCTCATCCCTAAATTGCGCGGATATGTTACTGCAGAGAGGTCTTATTTCTCCCTATATCACTCCCCTTCTTGCTCCTCCTCCTGGGCCCCTTCCTCTGCTGCAGCCTCCTTTGGGCTGATCTTTCCGGTCTTCACCCAATAGTCCTTGATGGCTGCATGTAGGGCATCGGCTCCCAGGTTTGAGCAGTGCAGCTTCTGAGGGGGCAGCCCTCCCAGCTCACCGGCCACATCATCGCGGGTGATCTTCACTGCCTCATCCAGGCTCTTTCCCTTTGCCATCTCTGTGACCATGCTGGAGACGGCTATGGCTGAACCGCAGCCGAAGGTTCTGAACTTGATATCAGAGATCCGTTCGTCCTTGACATTGATGAATATCTCCATCAGGTCGCCGCAGACGGGATTTCCTACCTTTCCATATCCGTCCGGGTTCTCTATCACCCCCACATTTCTGGGATTCATGAAGTGATCCATAACGGTTTCATTGTAGCCTATCTGTGCCATTCATCTATCACCTTTTGCCATTCTGGACGTGGTGAGCTGCTATTGAGATATAAGCTACATAAATTGTCTCATTGACAGGAATAGATCGGCAGGTGATATAATCCTGAAAGGATGCGAGGGTCGTGAATCTACAATCGGCTGTTATTTATATAACCTATTCCTATATGCTACATGGGGTGTAGCAAAATGGGCAAAAGAGGTCCAAAGCCTCGATTCTTGGATGTAGCATGCCCGAATGAGCAGTGCAATCTATTTGGAATTGCTGGGAAAGGAAACGTCACTGTGTACGGAACTTACAAGATAAGCTCCGGCAAGGTCAGGAAATATATTTGCCACACATGTGGTACCAGATTCTGTGATAGAACTAACACTGCATTCTATGACACAAGAACAAACGAAGAAAAGATCAAGCTGGCTCTAAAAATGGCCATGCGTGGAATGAGTGTCTTAGGAATAGCTGAGATCCTTGAGTCAAAACCATCTACTGTAAGCACTTGGATCTCGAAAGCAGCAAAGCATAGTGAAAAAGTCAATGAAGTTGTCTTGAAGGATGTAGAGACCCCAAAGGTAGAGATGGACGAGGCATGGACTTTTGTGGGGAAAAACACTAGAGAAGGTGAATACGAAGATAAAGGAACTTGGATCTGGATAAGCATGGCTGCAAATTGCAGGTTGGTGCTTTCACATGTTATCGGTGAGCGATCTCAGGAAAATGCAGATCAGCTCGTTTCAAATACTGCCAAAAGACTCAGATCAATGCCGCTCTTTGTGACAGATGGATTAAGACTATATGCAGCTCTTCGAAAGCAATATGGAAAACTACAGCCGTTCGCACCAACAGGCAAGCGAGGGCGACCTCGAAGTCTAAATTAATCGTAGATGAACTATTACAATATGCTCAAGTCATTAAAATGAGGGTCAACGGTAGACTAAAAAAGTGGTCAAGAGAATCATATTTGGCAAAGATATAGACCACAAAATGATATCTACCAGCTACATTGAACGGCAAAAACCTGACATGCAGACAAGATAATAACCGCATATCAAGGAAAACCATAGGTTTCTCTAAGGAGACTGCAGAATTGAATAACCAAATGACCCTATATTTCGCGCACTTCAACTACTGCCGAAAGCATCGTGCTCTAAAATATAGAAATGAGATGGGCATAACGAAGTTCAATAGTCCCGCGAAGCAAGCTGGCTTAATCGATCATGTCTGGAGCTTGCAGGAACTCTTGACTTTTCCATATTACAAAACTCAAACCCATTAGAGGCTCACGACCGGAATTGCCTCGCCATCCTCTATCAGGCTTTCGATATAGCCATTGATTGCATCCCTGGCCATTTCAATGGCCTCTTCTACTGTCTTTCCGTAGGTAACGCATCCGGGAAGTGCCGGGACTAGAACAGTATAGCCGCCTTCAGGTTCCTTGCGAAGAGTGATCCGATAGCTCAGAGTTCTCATATCTAATATAGATCCCTGACAAATGAATTATAACTTGCGGCTATTGGGAGATCACTCAGGCCAGCATTTTTAGCAAGATACTTGCCAATATCTCGATATAGCTGAGTTGCGAGTTCCGAGGAAACAAGGTCCTATCCCATGCTGAATTGGAGCTCCCTGATAAACTGCCATCAAGGGTCCACGCAACCATGCCGCTTTCCGCCCCAAGGGGCGCGAGCCCTCGGGCAGAAATAGACATTATCCTAGGACGGAACCAGGGCTCCCGAATTACTGCTATCATAATCTACGCAACCACGCCCCATCCCGCCCCAAGAGTGCGCGAGCCCTCGGGGGAAACGACAACCACGATCCCAAGACGGAACCAGGGCTCCCTGCCGCTGTCACGAATCCGTTAAATCATGCTGCATTATATCTACTACTAAGGATGCAGTCCATCGAAGAGCTAATAGTCCCAAGATTTAATAGATAGCAAATCAACCATCTACAACAAGATATCAATCACGGTCAAGATACTCATGATAATATACCTGGACGTCTGCTGCATCAACCGGCCTTTTGATGACCAAACCGAAGAAAGAATCAGGATGGAATCAGAGGCAGTCTTGGTCATCCTAAAGCGATGCCTCTCAGAGTGGACTCTTATAGGTAGTGAAGCAATTGACTACGAAATCTCCAGAATACCGGATATCGAGAGGCGAGGCAAAGTAGAGCAAATTGCCTCGATATCAAGAGAAAAGATCATTATGGATGAATATATCATCTCCAGAGCTCGACAGATCGAGAAGCAAGGGCTAAAACCTATGGATGCTTTGCATCTGGCCTGTGCGGAGAGATCAGCAGATGTCATGCTGACCACGGATGATGAGATTGTGATGGCGGCGATTAGGACGGGCGCGGGCATTAAAGTCAGAGTCATGAACCCTGCAAGGTGGTTGTTGGATGTCCTCTAAAACAGATGTTAAGAGCATAAACGAGATAAGGAAGCTCGGGATAGATGCTCTCTCAGAAGCTTTGGGGCCAGTGGATATGGCCAGATTCTTGCAGAGCTTCGATCTGGGTAGCGGCGACTATACAAAGGAGAGGGCAAGATGGCTGGACCAGAGCCTTGAGGAGATCGTCGGTGAGATCAAGAGAAGGAGGAAGGAGTAAGAACCGTGTCCTTGCCTAGGACGGATACGGGCGCCATGATTACTGCTATCACGAATCCCAGGCAACCATGCCGCATTCCCTAAAGTTATTCAGATCAATGATCGCTCAATCATAATAACCCAGTAAACTCATTAACGCTCATACCGACTTGCCTTATGATTGCCCGCAATGTTTGTTCAGCTTTCAATCCCGGCCCTTCGACATCTCCTTATGTAGTTTGCGTGCCTGCCAAGTGGCTGTTTGGCCTGTCTCCCATCGTCAGCTATGCGGTTTGTCTCGCATCCCCGTCCAGCCGGGCGCATCTGGCCGTGTCCTCCCGCAGCAGTGGGTCCCGCTCCACAGGGCGCAATCCCTTGGGAATTGACGGACATTGCCACAGGCCGGATCAAGGGCACCCGAATTACTATTATCACGAGTCTCAAATAGCCTTGCTGCTCAATCGACGGGGAGCATGGGCGCCCTGATGACTGCCATCACGAATCCTGGGCAACTATGCAGCATCCAGCTCCAAGGGATGCAAGCCCTCGGGTGCCGGCAGACATTACCCCAAGCCGGATCTAAGGCTCTCGGATCACTGCCAGCATGAATCCAAGCAGCCATGCCGCTTTCCTCCCCACAGGGACGCGAGCCCTCGGGAAGCGATAGGCCCTCGTCCAGGCTAGATCAATGGCACACAGTCATCGTATCAGTCATCATCCATCCTGAGAGATCCATCTGCTCCCTGGGCGCAAGTGCGATCGGCCCTAAGATTCTGGCAGTCTTTGCAGCAATTCAATTTGCCCGCCCGCTCAAACATTATTTACGAGGGTGGCGTCTTCAAACCACTGCAGAAAGTAGATCTAGAGGAAGGAACGAAAGCTATCGTGATTCTCATGCCGGGGAGAATCCTGGATGTGGCCAGAAAGTATAGGATCAAAGTTCAAAGGGATATGACATCAGAGTTCGTCGGAGAGAGGCGATGATAGTAGTAGATGCAGGAAAAGGGATTAACCTCTTGACTTTATTCCAGTAGCCGGCCATACAATTTGTGAGCCTGCTCAATGGTGCCCAACCACAGAATCATGACTCTTTTTTCTTCCATGGAGATCTTATAGGCCGCGGTATAAGATCGGCCAATGTGTATTCTGTAGATACCTTTGCCAAGCAGCTCTTTATCGCCCTTACCAGGGATTGGGTCGTCCCCTAATGATAAGAGGGCCTCTTTGACTATGTGGTTACTCTTCTCAGGAAGTTTTTTGAGGAACGTTTCTGCATCCACGTCTATGAGCACAGAGTATTTTCTCATTCGAGCTCCACGAACTCGCCTCGCTTCTCTATCTTTTGCATATCATCAAAGAACCGCCTTTCTTTCTCGGCATCTATCATCCTCTTAAGAAGCTCGTCAAAGGTTTCGCCTGGAGTCTTGAGGCTGGAAAGGCTTTCCCAGATCTCTCTTGATACGGGAATGCGGTTGGTTGCTGCCATAGCATCGTTGTAAGGATTGTAAGCCATAAATCTTTTTCTGTATCCAGATGATCGAAGGCCTCCAGCTGGCAGAACTTTATTGATCCTGTTTTTTGAGATTACAACAACTCCAGGAAGAGGGCCGCCGAAATCCACGAGGCCGTTCGGCCCCGGAAAGACAGCACCTCCAATCCTCGCATGCGAAAAACAGGCCACCGCGCGGAGTATCTATATCTGAAGTGTTCTGGATTTATTCAATTGCGCGAACCTGCTGGAAATGATAGAATGCCCAAGTCGGAACCTGGGATCCAAGATTGCTGCTATCACGAATCCCAGCCAACCATGCCCCATCCCCGCTCCAAAGGAGCGCGAGCCCTCAGGATGCAGCAGACACTCTCCCAGGACGGATCCAGGGCTCCCGAATTGCTATTATCACGAATCTCAATTAGCCTTGCTGCTCAATCGATGGGGAGCGTGGGCGCCCTAATTACTGCCAGCACGAATCCATGTAGCCATGCCGCATCCCACCCCAAAGGGCGCGAGCCCTCGGGGAGCAACAAACATTACCCAGGTCGGATCGCGGGCTTCCGGTTCATTGATATCACGAATCCAGGCAGCGATGCCTCATCTTGCCGCTCCTGCGGGTAATTTACTTGACGGGTTGTGCTCAATCGAATCTTCGCCGCGATCTTTCAGCAATGCTTACATTATTTCGAAGAGCCAATTTGCCCTAAGATTTAATAGGCAACAACTGGCATCCATTTTGGCATGGGCAGAAGAGAACAGCTCTTCAGCCTGCAGACCTCATTTTAAGGGATGGCGGCTACCATATCCACGCAGAAGATGAGGAGTTAATTCAAGTTCTGACAATAATAGCCGAATATAAATGTAACCTCAAGAAAATACTACGATGGGTACAGAAGAAAGCCCGCAAGCTGGAGGGAAGACGCCAGCTACATCTCGGCTAATCGCTTCAGAACACTGCGATTATGGTGCAAGCTTTCTTTGAAGTGCTCTCTAAGTTCAGGAGGGAGGTCAGATAATCTCTGATCTACCAGAGCAAGCTTTTCCCGGTCTTTCATAAGGACGGGCATAATGAGTACTCGTTTGTCAGAAGGGAAATAGATTTCCCATGCAAACGAAGTATTGGCTTTTTAGTTGCAGAAAGTGTGGCATTACCTTTCTCGCAGCATGCCTCCCCGTGGCCACGGGGTCAGGAGGGCCGTCCGGCCAAGCAGAGACAGCCCCATGCTTTCGTGCGCGAGAATAGGCAGCGCGCGGAATCCCTATATCAAGAACGCTCTGTGCTGTACTTAGTCGGGTGAACAATCGGGATACGACAGACACTAGCCCAAGCCGGAACCAGGGCTCCCAAGTTACTGCCATCCCGAATCCATGCAACTATGCCCCATCCCGCCCCATAGGAGGGCGGGTCATCGAAAGATATGGATTGTGAGGTAGGCATGCCTGCCCCTCGCCACAAAGGACACAGGGGAAGACCTCTGCAGTACAATGGCCACACAACTCAGATAATGGCCAAAAAAATCTCTGCAGTATATCGATCTACATCGATCTACATCGGTTAACATCGGTTAACATCGATCTACATCGATCTACATCGGTTAACATCGATCTCATCGATCTCATCAAACTGGTATTCCTCCCAAGACCTCTCCCCCAGCAGAACCTCGAACTCGGGCGGGGTGAGAATGGGAATTCTGTATTTGGCAGCATCATCCAGCGCCACCCGTGGGCAGGCGGTGGAGACTGCGGCCTTCACCCCTAAATTGAGCAGCAGCTCCGGCTCGATGTTGTCGATATAGACCAGATACATATCTCGGCCATGAGCCCTGCCCAGAGCCATCATCCTCTCTGCAAGCTCCACTCTCCTCTGACCGGGCTTCTTGGAGATGAGGACGGCAAATTCCTTGACCTCCGAGGCTTTAGAGATGGCTCTGAAACGCCTCCTGAGCATGGGATCAGGATCGATCTCGGAGACCTCGCCTGAGACCGGATCTGCTGCTATCACCCTCTTTCCTGTGGCCAGGGCGATTCCCAGGGGATGAAACTGGCCTGTGCCGATGAACAGAAACTCCTCTATGGGATCATCCACAGGACTGTCTCCAAGGAGGGTCCGGGCAGTGATATAGCAGCACCCCAGTACCTGGCCGGGATACCTGATCCTTCCTGATGCTGGGCCCACATGCCCCTCTATTCCGTGCTCGGCCAAAGCCTGCAAAGCAGAATCCAGCCTGTGGATATGCTGAACGGTGCTGGCGACGCCCACATGCCTTGACCTGAGCTGGGCGACCGCCTTCTCTGCCACCTCTCCAAGATCCTCATTCATTCTCGCCTCCAGGAAGACGACCCTCTCCGGCTCCTCTCCCAGGCCTGCATGACCCAGATGGAAGAGCAGCTCCACCTCCTGGCAGAGCCTCATGTCCACGTCGCAGGCCCCATAGCAGGGGTCTGCGGAGATGAGCACCTCTGCTCCCGTCTCCTCTGCGATCCGGGAGGCGGCCTTGGGCATAGCCCTCTTCAGCCCCTCAGGAGCCTGCAGGCCCACCCTCCTGGCCTGAGACCTCTTGATCAGCTCGATCGCCCTCTTTAGATCCAGCTCGTATCCCAGCTCGCTGTCACCTCCAGGATCGGGATCGCTCCCGCTAGAACCAGCGATCGAGGGTGCTCTGTCCACTCCTGTAGACCTCCTCCAGCCTTCTGGCGGTCTTCTCCACCCTTTCGTGGTCGAAGTCCCTCTCCTCCACCAAAAAGGATACGATCTCATCCACTCTGGGCCTTCTCAGGGCGATCTCATACTCGTCTGTGACCGGGGGCGAAAGGAAGAATTCCCTGATTTTACCCAGCTCAGCCATGCTCTCCTCCCTTTCCAGGAGGATGCTCTCCAAATCTCCCTTCTCCCGGATGAGCTTCAGAGCGGTCTTGGGCCCCACCCTCTCCAGGCCGGCATTATAGTCGGTGCCGCACATAATGCCGATCTCCACCAGTTGCTTATGGGTGATTCCAAGATTGGCCAGCCCCTCCTTCAGATCGATCACCTCCGGCTGCACATCCACGAAGACATTCTTCTTAGGCAGCTTTCTCTTGCCGGTGATGGCCAGGTTGCGCACCACCAGGGGGGCGCCGAAGAGGAGGGAGTCGTAGTCCTGGCTGCCGGCATAATCCACATCGCCCCGGGCGGCCATATGAGCGGCCTGGGCCTCCCCCTCGGAAGGAGCCTGGATGACCGGCAGTCCCATGGCCTGGATGAGCCTTCTCCCGTCATCGATTATCTCTGAATTGATCCTTGAGGCGGCCTGAGCATATTTGAATCCATCCTCTCCTGCTGCGCGAGCCTCCTCCCAGGCCGAGGCCGCTTTATCCCTGCCCTCTGATCTCACAGCCAGAGTCTGTGCCTTGAAGCTTGGGGCCTCGCCATCGAAGACGAAGGCCAGCTTCACCCCGGCCTCAATCAGGTTGGCGGTGCGGTACAGCAGGCCAGAGAGATGAGAGGTCACATTTCCTTGGCGATCCATGAGAGGGGTGCCGTCCCTCTGCCGGATGATGGATAAGAACTGATAGAGGGTATTGAAGGCATCTATTGCTACCCATCGGCCGGAGAGATCACGGATCTCTATCTTCTTTCTATCCAGCAGCTCCCCTAAATCAACGCCCATGATTCTCACATATCAATGCTCTATAATAAATCCTCTATCATGCTATCTTTAAATATCAGTTTTGAGGAGATATTCTTTGGAGTGCTATTAATGATTGAGGTTACTAAAGAAGCGGCTGATATGCTCAAGAGCAAGAGGGTGGAGGGCAAGGTCGTCAGGATGTTCCTGGCGGCTGTGGATTCATCCGGCGCGAACTATGGCATGACTATGGATGACCCGAAGGATGACGATGTCATTTTCGAGAGCCGGGGAATTGAGATCCACATGGAGCCCAAGGATGCAGAGCTTCTCGCGGAGACCATCATCGATTATGTGGATGATGATCGCGGGACAGGGTTCATAATTCGCGGACCGGAGGATACCATAGATAGCTGTGCCTCCTGCGCCAATGCAGCAACCTGCGAGCATGATCATGATAGCTGTGATCATGACCATGGCGGCTGCGGGCATGACCACGGGCATGGGGGAGGTTGTGGCTGTCATTAAATAATTTTTTTTAAAAAAGTTAACCGCCTTGGAAGACATTTATGTTATATTTTTATATTTATATTTCTATAAACACAAAAAACATTCTTCAGGCGGGCGAGGATCTCATCTACTTTCTCAACTGCGTATCGCGTAGTACCTGAATCACAATGCTAAAAGGAGAAAAAGTATCAGAGAAGCAATTTGCCGGCGAGGGTAATTCGAAGCTCCTTTGTCTTGCCTTTGGGCAATACCTCCAGGGTCTTGTTATCAGCCAGCCGGGCAACCTGTCTTGAGATGGTGCTCTCAGAAAGGGAGAGGCGCTCTGCAATATTTGTGATGTTAGTGGGCGAGAACTCAGATATGTCCTTTAAAATCTTTATCTGTTTTTCCTCTAAAGATGCAACAATATTGGGCAAATGGATCTCGTTGAGACATCTATCGATATCGCTGAAGTTTGTCGTCTTGTGGATCTTATCTGGCTTAGAGATACAGGCAATTGTGAATGCTAAGAAGATCTCACGCGGTCCGCCTGAGAGATTAGCGATGACTTGGCCTTCAGCTTTTTCCAGGAGGTCTTTTAGGGAGAGTACCATCCCCTCGAAATCCTGATGGTTGACCCGGTAAATCTCTAGATTTATGGAACTGTCGATCTGATGAGAGAGATCTTGAATAGCCCGTGTGGTCAATTCTCCACGCGTGTCCGGCTCCACCTCAGGCCGGATGAGAACTATTTTATCCCCTCCTTCAATCCCGTATTTCACTATCAGGGATACTATCTGGGAGGAATCGAAGCCCGATAGAGACAGGTAGGTTTTCATTGCTTAATATTGCAATTCCTAGCATAAATTCTTTCCGTTGCATTCTTCCGAATTTATACTCTCATTATTGCATAAATATGAAATTATTGCAATAATCGACAGATTTAAATGCAAAGGGAGGTAATCAATGATCAATGCCACAGAAGATCATACTCACACTTCGGCCAGAATCTGGATTTGATATTCCATACAGCGATGGCTATCAACTATACTCTTCATTGCTGGGGATCATGCGGGAGGCAGACGAGGCGACCGCCAACCATACGCATAATTCTCCTATCAGCTCGATATCTTTGGGCCCTTTGGAGGGCGAATTTCTGCGCACTCATAGGTCGAGGCATAAAGCACTTGATCCTAGTGAAAGATACAGCCTCAAAATAGGGATAACCGATCCTAAGGAAGTGGATATATTCCGCTCCATCATCCAGCCATTGGTCATGAGAGAGAGAAACCTCCGCCTGGAAAAAGGAGATTTGCGGGTGGAGGAGGTCTCCAGCACCGCTGCCAGCTTCCAGGATATTGTGACGTCTGCGGGAGAGGTTAAAAGCCCATACCTTGATTTTGAGTTCAAATCGGCGGCCTGCATTCAGTACAGGAATAGCAAGGTCTTTGAGATGTTTCCTCACCGGGAAGCGGTATTTCACTCCCTCCTGTCAAAGTGGAATTCGGTCTCACCAGAAGAGCTGAGGATGAATATTGAGAGGGATGAGATGGCAAGATACATTGTGGAAAAGCCTTTGGCCTATTATACGCACAGTGTGGTGGTGAATACAGTGTTCGACAAGGTCAAAGGCCATCCGAGGCCGATCATGAGGCAAGGCTTTATGGGGCGCTGTCGGTACACTCTCGCTAGGGATGTGCCAGAGAGCATAAAGAATGGGGTTGTGGCCCTGGCCAGGTTTGCAGAATACAGCGGCGTAGGAAGTGCAGTTTCCCGAGGGTGTGGGGCTGTGAAGGTTACTGTGGGAGAGGGAAAGTAATGGTAGCTGATTCTTTGCAGGATATTTTTAGAGATCGAAAAAAATTGAGAGATATGGATCTTAAAAGAGATAATAAATCTTCTAAAGAACTTGAGCCGGGATTGTTCGAAGAGTATCTCAATGTAGTGGATATACATCTTGTGGAAAGAGGAATGGCCTTCAAACCTGCCAAGAGCGTCGAGTTTGGAAAAACCGATCAGAGCATGCTCAACCACATCAGAAACGGCATTCTCTTCCTTATGCGTTTTAACGAGGCACTCGAAAAGCTGAATGCAAGACCACTTGATGAGAATGGACTTCGAGAATGCATTGCTCTCTTCGTAGTGCATGAACTTCACAAGCTGGAATTCGAAGAATGGATCGAGGATGAAGAAGCGGTTGAGAGGGTGGACTCAATGGAAAATGAGTTCGAGATTCCTGAAGCTCTGGTCAAAAGGTTCGTAGAGGAGATGCATCTGAGTTCATTTGCCCCTCAGTTACTGGAGGAGGATTACCTTTCTGTTGCTGTTGCACTCCACAAGAGCAGGTTCTCTCGCTCAGGCGCACGAACGTCTCGTTTCATGGATTTGGAGCCTTTCCTGTATCTAATGGACAATATGGCAAGCTGTTCGTCTCCCGAAGAGGCGGTCTCAGCTCGATCATTAACGGCGCTTCGTGATGGTTTTCCGCAAGACCTGCCAGAAGAACAATTGAATCTGCAATACCATAGGCTGGATGACGTTAAGGGCATTCTCTCTGGGATAATCAATAAAACTATGGTTGATATGCTCCAAAAACAGGGTTTGATAATGCTCATGGCATATCAGGATGGTTGCGTTTATATTGGCAAAGGAATGCAAAGAGCCGCTATCTCAAAAGATTTTATTGAACGTGTCTACGAAGCTTTAGAACGGAATATCCAGACATCATCTCCATCTCTTTCAAATCCGAGTCGAATTGGAAATAATCTGAAAGTGCCGCGACTTGGATATTATAGATTAAGCGATGAATATTATTTCTTCAGCGGTGCTAAGACTATGTTGCGTACCTTCCTCGAGAAGTCGATCACATCGGCTCATGCAGAAAAGAGCGCGGGCTTGACAGATTCGATGATCGATGGTATCATCAGATGCGGAGAGGTTGTTCCATTAGAGATGGAAAGCTCGAAAGATGGTCAAAAGATCTTATTAGGATTCGCCAGGGCTGTAGCTACCGTTCATCAATCTTTCATATCCGAGATTATTTCGGATAATAAGCTGTCGCTGCAGAAAACATGTGATATTTGGGGTGTTCCTGAAGAGATTTGTAGTGCATTAATCAACTCGATGGAAAAAGATGCTACATACTTGGCTAGCGGCGGAAAATGGGATTATTCTTATGCTATAGGTCAGTACGTGATGGATTGCGAGTACAATGGCATAAAACTTAGAAATATGCCTTCAATGAACGTAGTAGATCTTCTCTTCGATAAGATCTGGAGCAACATCTCTCAAATGGACGGATGGGATCAGTTTTTAGCAAAAAAAACCGATACATACCGAAAGGAATTGAAAGAATACCTTCATGATATCTTGACGATAAATGGGACTATCTCCCGTCTGGATAGGTCTGATCTAAGCGATGCCTATAAAGAGTATGAGTTGAGTGGAAAGACATGCAATCTGTGCAACCGTGGTACACTGCTCAATAAAAAAGAGATGGAGAATTCTAACTCATTCTTGTCTTTCAACTTCACCAATAGGGTCTTTGTTGGAAAATCAAAGCCTACTAACATTTATGCCTGTGTTCCATGTGGCGTAGAGCTTGCCTTGAGGATGAACGGTTTCGTTCTTACAAAAGGATTGAATAATGAGGTTCTATACTTCCATTTCATTCCGGACTATTTCTTTACATCAGAATCATGGGAGCTGGTCAAATCTATACTCTCAAGATTTTCAGATGAGGCCCGAGTGAGGATGGCCGCACTTGCAGAGAGGACGTTTAACTCTAAATATGTAGGCAGCTCTACGGAAATGGGAATAAATGTAGATATCTATAATTCTTGGATAAAAGATCTTGCTGTAAAAGAGGAGGACGAAGGCCCCAAAGGTAAGAACATGGCTCAGTATATGGCACAAGGTTACGGCAACACCATCGGTACTGCCAGCATGATTTTCTACAAACCCTCAGAGAACACTACGGAATTTCATTTCTTTGGGGTTTACATCGCCCTGATCATTGCTGCATACACAGGAATGCGAGTTGTCGTCAGCCATTCGCCTATCACAACTATACGTGGCAGAGATTTTAAAGAAATTGTAGCTTTGGATTCTATCAATTCACATGTGGTTGATTTCTATGGAAAATTCATTCCACTTTCAAAGCTGGAAGAGACAATAAAATCAGCCAGTGCTCTAATACGTCTTGGATATAACACCAGCTCTGGCCTGAAGGACTCTCTATTTCCAAAGTACCTTAGAGTAATTAGGAATGAAGTGCTTCCTGGATCGAGTCTCTTAAAGATGGTTTATCGAGGATCTGAGAATGAAAACAAGGTACAATATCTACTCGAAGAGGCTCTATTTCTGGATGGTTTGAAAAGGTGATAGGAGATGAACGAATCGGATAAAATATGTCAATTGGCAGAACTTGGTTTCAATATTGCTCAGCCAAAGGGTTTCAAGCCTCATGCCGTGGAAAGGCTGTTCCGTGAATCAGTAAAGGCAATCACGGAACTTCGGGGCGTCGATCTCTCGAAATGTGATTATAGAGCGACGGTCTCTGGACGCATCCAGAAGACTATCGATCGAATGGGAGATGATCAGGCTTTTGTTCCGCAAAGGATGGGACTTGATGCTAAAGCGGATGAGTTTGCCGATTATTTTGTGGATAAGATTCTGAATGATATTTGCGATGGTAAACCGGGCAGGCTGAAAAAGATGTCAAACAGCCTCGCTGATGGTTTTTATTCAGCAACATTGAGCATACGGCGCAGATATTGGAATGAGAGAAATTTGAACAAAGAAAAGAATCATACTGAGATGGAGGAGATGAGATGAGCATCGAAGATATCAAAAGCAAATTGGCAACAGGGCTTGTAGAAAATCTAATTAACGAACCTAGCGCACATTATATCCACATCTTACTGCTAAGAGAACTGCAATCTAGCGCCATTTTCACGACAAATGGCCAGGATGCAGATATCACCACTGTAGGAATCAGTGCCAGTGATGGATTGGTAGACTACTCACCAGTGATGATGTTCAAGAGAAAACAGACAGGTAGCGATAGACGAAAAGCAAAAGAGTTGCAGAGGAACCTCATAGGTGTTCAGGATACAATGGATGTGAACAAGATGAACCAGGAATCGCCTGAGTCGATGCTTTACGGTAGTGCTGCGGGAGATGAAGCAATCTCAGTCACTTCTCGGGTAATGTATGACACAGCATACTCAATAAGGGATTCCAGCGTTCTCGTTGAGGAGAAGTTTCAAAATGCACCTGGAGATGCATTCGCCAAAGGTGCTACAACTGCAATTCGTGAACCTGATTTCATAATGCCTGGAACTCTATTTCCATGCGTGGTCACACTGAGAGATGCTACATTTCAGGAGTTGATTTTCGTCTTGGGTGTGACCAAGATGAATAAACGTTATGGTGCAGCTACTTCAAGGATCGGGCGGATGAATAATCATATCCTTGGAATCTATTACGGCATAGAGGAAGGACCTGCAAATCTATTCCTCTCTCAGGAAGTGGTGAGGCGTCTAGCCACAGATAATGCTGATCTTAACTGTGAGAGCATGAATAAAGTACTCTACAGTCATGTGCTCGATATCGAGAAAGTAAAAGGGCTTGTTAAACAGGCGTTTGATGAGGAGATTAAGGCTTTGAATATCAATGCTCTAGAAAATAATGAAGTTAAGGAGTTTGTCGATCACATCAAAGAAGGTGAAATAAAAAAGGCATTGGAAGAGCAAAAGGAGAAGGCTTCAACCTTCTTCAAGAGCGTGAATGAAAAGCCAAAAGGCAAGAAAAAGGGGACAAAAGAATGAGTGAGAGTTTCCCGGCAGTGGAATGTTCCATTGAGACTCTGGATCGAACACTATATGCATCAAGAGAAGTAGGCGATCTGGTAGATACGGGAGACTTCATCCTGAGCACTGCACTGTATCACGCCTTTGGCTTCGTTTCCGGGAGGTATATCAACTATGGAAATAAACCTTCCTATATCGAAGAAACCTCTGCGATCTATAAAAAGTTCTACATAACACCTGCAAAGCCCGAATCAGTCGAGGAATATGTGGGCAGAATTCTTGGTGTGCAGGCTTCAAAGGGCAAAGCGAAACGTTTTCCGCATCTGGGCGGACACTCTGTGAGCCAGTGGAACGCCCGGCCTCATCGGTACGCTGTAAAGAATTGGAAAGCAGCAAATTTGCCAAAAGATCAAAAGGGAAAAAATCTGCCTAAATTCGGAAAGGAACGGGTTCTCGATCAGCAGAACCTGCTAATTGCCTACATTCTGCCTTATGAAGGTGATGCAGATACATTGGCTTCAAGGATTCCAAGATATGTGCGTTTCGGGAAAAAACGATCGAAAGCAAGGATTAGATCCAAAGTTGTCGAAGGGATGATTGATGAGGGGGAGTTTCTCACCAACCATCCATTTGGTGTATACGATTATGAAAAAATGCCATTAGGCGATCTGATCTCAGTTAAAATGAGGCCTGTGCCTCTGATAGTTCAGGGGCGGTACATGGGCAAGTTCATACGAATACCTCATTCCGGAAAGCGGGAAGATGTTGTGCTTCCGTACAAATTGGAATTTTTGAAGGCGAAACGATGAATTTGAGTGAAACCGATTTGATGGATAATTCTGAAAAGATCGTTGTGAATCTTGACGGGATCCGACTGGCGCAGATGCATTGGGATTATCTCAGAGATTTCGAAAGCCTTAAGGATTTCAAAGCGTTCGAACATCAGATCGATAGTGAAAAATTTATCAAGTCTAATGAATCATTTTTTCTTTTCAATCACAGTCCAACAGGTTCAGGCAAAACGATTTCATGGCTAAAACCAGCCCTAGATGAAAAGATGAAGGTGATTGCTGTCTATCCCACCAATGCTTTAGTAATCGATCAGAAAAAACAGGTCGATAGGTCATTAGAGCGATTCGGTTACAATTCACAGGATTATCATGTTCAAGCCATCACCGGAGAGTTGCTGGTTGAGGAGAAGAAGTTGTATCCTGATGAGATCGGCCTAAGAAAGGGCCAGCTATTAAATCGTATCATACGCAAAGGGCGCGGTCGTGGGCTCATCTTGCTCACAAATCCCGACATACTAACTCTCGCCTTAAAGGACGCCTACTACGAGCATAATATTCGAGAAGCCATCCGAAGCGTGGATATGATCGTAGTGGATGAATTTCATCTCGCTTCAGTTAAGCAGAGTGACATGCTTCTTTTCATGATGCATGAGATGAGCACTGATAAAAGAAGCCGTCTGAAGAAGTTTGTTTTCTTGAGTGCGACTCCTAACCAACAGATCGTCGAAAGGGCAAAGAAAGCTAAATTAAATGTTGTCATATTCGACGATAAGAGCACTCCTCTGTCCTGTTCAGAAGGGCGCCCAGTGCTACCTCAATTGAAGTTATTGGTGAGGAGTGGAGCAATCTATAAGACTTACGAACTTATCAAAAAAGATTTGGGATATTTTGTAGATCTTTGCAGGCGCCAACTTCCAAATGGCAATAAAGCCAAGACAGTCTTCATTTTGGACGGAATCTATGAGGTGGATGAGATATTTAGTGTGCTGAAGGATGCGCTACATGATCAGGGATTCATAGTCGAACGTGTAGACGGCCTACACCCTGCGACTGAAGAAAAGTTGAAGAATTTCGATGTTTTAGTTTCAAATTCTTCAGTTGAGGTGGGCATTGACTTCAATGTTGACCGCCTTGTCTTCTCCGGCTATTCAAAGAGCAAGCTGCTGCAAAGGATTGGGCGATTGAGGAATAAGCCAGAGAACGAGATCTGCGAGGCTGTCTGTTTTGTACCTAATGTTCTTTATGATCATCTAAAAGGGCTTTCCGCAAGGGCAGGCTCTTTGAGGCTGACACGAAAAGAATTTGTTGATCAGCTGGATAAATTGATGGAGTCCGGACTCGATTTATCGTCTTATTCGAGAACATACTCGCCCATGGAAGCATATTTATATTTAAAATCAAGGATAAAAGGGAGTACATGGCAGGATAGTCTAGGTGAAGAACACCGTGAAAAAGGTATGCCTGAATCGATTCAAGGCGAAGAGTGGATAAGAACGCTTAAACTACTGGAAAGCCACTTTCTGGACCGAGATATCGACGGTCAAATGTTCGATTGGCTTGATGAAGAATCTCGACGTTTGCAAGAAGGCCTTCTAACCTATCGTGGTTCTAGATTTCAGGCTTTGATGTTTGATAGGGATGAAAAGCAGCTCAATCTTTATGATCTGATGTACCTTCTCCGGCGAGGAAAAGTCGAGTTTATGCCTTCCCAAAGATTCGCCCAGCGGTTGAGGGAAGCTTATGGTGAAAATTATGATGCCGATATGAAGCCCAGATACGAATCGATGAAGAGGTTTGCCGCAGGCTTCTGTTGGTATTACGGGACGCTGGGCGAAGAGACCCGGAAGGTGGTCTTCAAGGGGGAAGGTGCACATTACAAAAAAATAATGCTAAACGCCGCAGACCATGCCAGAAAACCGCGAATGGTTGATGGATTCAAGGTGGAGACTGAGCCCAATATCCCATCGCTATCCTGTTTGAATGACACATTGACAGAATACAAGATTTTCGCCAGGCTGATAGATCAGAGCGGCTCATATCTCAAAGCCAAGTTCAATCTGGGCGATTTCTTTTACCTTTATCCATATTCAGGTATGAGAAGTGTAGCTTTTGGACATGATGCTCTCTATATTGACTGCTTGATCAGGGATGAGTATGAGAGAAGAAGATGAACTCGTAAATGCTGGACACATAAATCAGTATCTTTACTGTCCACGTAGATACTATTATATTAGTTATTTTAATACGATTGGGATGAACTACTTCCTGAAAGACGGACTGATAAAGCATAAAAACCAATCTAGAAGAGGCGGATGGATTCGAGAGCTATATTTAAAATCGGAAACTCTTGGAATCCATGGAAAAATAGATGTCTTGGAGTCCAAGAATATTAAAAGCATTGGAACTACCTTAACGCCTATCGAACGCAAACGAGGCTTCTCCTACCACATTAACGACGAGGTTCAGCTTGCCGCCTACTGCATGCTCCTGGAAGACTACCTTGGAGAGCCCGTGCGCATGGGATATCTCTATCTTTTCGGCACCAACGAGCGCTATGCGATTACTATCACCGACTGGCACCGGGAGAAGGTGTTGCAGGTAGTTCAAGCCATTCGCAACATGAGCCTTGACAAGATCCCAGGCTTTGCAGATAATCCAAATAAGTGTGAAAAGTGCAGCACTGTGCAGTATTGTCTGCCTGAGGAGACGAAGATGCTGGAAAAAGAGGAAGCAAAGAAGGCTAGGAGAGAGAAATGAGCAAAGCCAGTGAAGGCATATTCGATGATAGCGTAGTTTACGTTACCAGGCAAGGTAGCCAGGTGGGAGTTGATGGTGGCAGGATCACAGTCTACATGAAGGACGAGGGAGAGATCGCTTCTTTTCCCATGGGGCAGGTTGATACAATCAACATCTTTGGCAATATCAACTTCACCACTCCTTTTGTAGCCAGGGCAAATGAGCACGGCATAGTTCTGAACTACTTTACCCAGAACGGCCGCTATCGAGGAAGCTTCGTTCCGGAGCGAAACACCATAGCGGAGGTGCGGCGTTGCCAGTATGCTCTATCTGAAAAAGAGAATTTAAAGATCGCAAAGGAGATCATCCGGGGCAAAATCAGGAACTCGCGCACCCTCCTCAATCGCAAAGATGTCAGTGATACAGGAAAGCTGTCTGCATTGGAGGCGGGGACCGCCAGGGCCCGAGATCTGGACGGGCTCAGGGGGATTGAAGGCGAGGCAGCAGAGATCTATTTCAGGCTCCTAAACGGCTGCCTGGCTGATGGTTGGACCTTTGAGAGACGAACGAGAAGGCCCCCAGAGGATCATATCAATTCCTTGCTATCCCTAACCTACAGCATGATGAAAAACGAGGTCTTAAGTGCTCTGTGTATCCGCCGGTCCAAATTTGACCCCCCGCGCCGATCCGATTTTGACCCCCTTAGACGACTAACCTAACTCATAGAGTATAAAGTTCACGTCTCGCTACTTTCTGCGGAAACTCTCTCCGTTCATGTTCAGTATCAGCGCGTGGTGGGTAATCCTATCCAGAATTGCTGCGGTTAGAGTCCTGTCATGGAATACCTTCACCCAATCTGAAAATCCCAGGTTCGAGGTAATGATAGTACTCATAGTCTCATATCGTGCTGCAAGCAACTGAAATAGCAATTCAGCAGCAGCGAGATCAAATGTTACGTACCCAAGCTCATCAATTATGAGGAGATCAACCTTTTAAACTGTTTGATATAAATTGAGAGCCTGTTATCTTTTCTCGCTTCGATCATCTCATTGACCAATGCCGCTGCGGAGCGAAATACAACTCGATAGTTCTCCTCGCATGCTTTGATCCCTACCGCAATAGCCATATGAGTCTTGCCGGTTCCTGAATTTCCGATGAGAATAACATTCCTCCTTTCTTTAAGAAACGCAAGCGCTTTTAGTTCAGGAATAGCCTCTCGCCCATCTTGCGGCAAATCATCCATCAATAGATCCTCGAACCTCTTTTTGTCGGAAAGCCGGCTTGCCGAAGCGCTCTCATCTGGCGGTTCAGATGTCTCTTGTCGAGTTCGACTGCAATGCTGAAGTCAGAAACTGCAGCATATCCTCATTATCAGGCTGATAGTCCAGGACGTAGTTGTAGACTCCGCTCAGTCGCAACTGTTTACATAGATCTGCAAGATTCGGTTCCACAGTCTATCCCTCCATAAACTGATCGAATATGGTGAGATCCGGCTCCAGGACCTCGAAACCACCCTCGATGTCAAGGGCTCAACCATCAGAGCATTGGTTTGATGAAGCAAAAACCGAATGCTATCGCTGGTCGGATGGATGTTCTGTTCTTTTAGGATCGCAAGAGCGGTTGAAAATTTTCAGGGGGGTCTCTTTTATCAGGTCAAGAATAGCAGAAATTTTTTTGGATCATTCGCATAATAGCGATTGAAAGCATCCCGAATCAGTTCATCTGCCTGAGCTAAAACTCTGGAATTTGGGAGCGCACCCGGTTTGCGATGAAAAGTCTTGATGTAATGAGCGATATCAAGCGAATACTTTGATTCCCAGCCAATCGACGATGAACTGCAATGATATCGTTTCCATCAAGGAACTCGATCCTATCCACCAACATCTTCAGTGTAATATATCGAGGACGGTATGTATCCGGAATTGAGTAGAAGTTCCCGTCAAATTTTACCAATGAATACCGCGAAATAGTTGCACGTTTCAGTTCGCAGTTTTCAAATTCGAGTGTTGGCAATGGATGCATCAAGGCTCGCTCTTGATCAAGGCCCTGGACCGGCATCGGATCGACGATAGACAGGATGGCCGTTTATCTCGCCAAGGCGCATTTTTAGCCATTCAGCAGCCTCATTTATGGATGCAAATGAACTCCCTTTCGCTGAAAGTGGCACGCCGGACATAGCCTACACTTTCTTCGTCTGTCCCTTTCTCGTTAGGTGAAGCTGGATTGCAGACACAGGGCTGAAAACCGAAATGCATAGAGAATTCCAGAAATTTATCATTGAACTGCTGCTTTCGAGAATCGTATACAGCAGCCATTCTGTCATAGAATATCGCCTCGGGAACTGAGCCGATCTCGCGGAAGAATTCGATGTGGGCCTGGATCACTTCCAGACGGGTTGATCTGTTATAGAGGCGAGCAAATCGATAGAGCGAGAAGGGCAAGACGAAGACCGCAAGGTAGAATTTCTGCCATACTCCGGCGATATTGAGTGTGACTTCGCCCCAATCGAATTCTGCACGCTGACCAATGCGCGGCTCCTGCAAGATAAACACCTCTCGGGGTGCATTAGTGCGTTTCCAGCGGACAACTTCGTCCTTGACCGTGGTATAACCTATTTTATGACCATCCTGGACGAGAAGCTCCCAGATTCTTTTTGCCGTGAGTCGTTGTTTTTTGGGGCATCCCATGTTTGACTCAAGATATTGATGTATCTTCTGACGGACAAGATCAGTGAGAACGCGAGAGGGTTGAACGATCTTTCGGTTTTTGGGAATGATCTCCTCCGCCAATCCTTCTTGCACATCTTTGACCTGATGAAGATACTTTTCACAGTGTTCCGGGATATGTTCAGTTCGCGGGCTACTTTTTGTAGGACTTATGGAGTTCGTACAGGTCTACGATTCTACGTACATCTGCCATCGTTTTCACCTTACCGCCCACCTCTCAGAGTACTTGGAGAGGGAAGGCTTTCCTTTTTGGGGGGGGGGTCAAAAACGAACTGGCGTTTCCTTAAATAGGGGGGTCAAAATTGAGTCGGCGAATACAGCTCTGCGACAATATAATCTGGATCCGTTCTTAGGAATACTGCATGCTGATAGACATGGACGGCCTGCGCTAGCACTGGATCTCCAAGAGGAGTTCAGGCCAATTTTCTGCGATGCATTTGCCCTCCGGCTGATAAACAAGGCTATGCTGAAGCATGAAGACTTCAAGATGGACAATCACCTCAAGGATTATGCCTTCAAGATCTACTTAGAGAAGTTTGATGACTATATGCAAGAGGAATTCACTCATCCTCGGTTCGGCTATACTGTCTCGCGACGCAAGGCAGTGAGACTGCAGGCCATATTGCTGAGAAAAGCGATAACTGGCGAGCTGAAGAAATACTACCCTCTGGAGTTCAGAAAATGAGATTGGCAGTCACTTATGATATAAGCGATAATCGCACTCGTACCAGGGTCTTCAAGATCCTGGAGAGCTATGGGGCCTGGAAACAGTATAGCGTCTTTGAGCTGGAGATCAGCGACATTCAACGCCTGCAGATGGAAGATGATATAAAAGCAGAGATTGATGATGGTGATAAGGTGCGCGTCTATGAGCTATGTGAGCGCTGCGTAGGTGCTATTACCGATCTCGGACTAAAGACACCAGAGAAGAAATCCAATGTGATCTAGTTTTTCTTGGATCTTTATAAAGGCCTGGTACGGAAGAGGTCCATTCCTGGAGGCCTTATTTTCCGGCTTTTAGAAAGGATTATAGCCAAGAAGGGCCATTCTAGTGGTGCCGTTGCAACGTACTCGAAAACCCGATAGGGATTGAAACCACCGGGCATATTTTGCATAGTACTCCCTGTCTAAGTTGCAACGTACTCGAAAACCCGATAGGGATTGAAACTTATTTAACTGTCCTACAGGAACGACGGCTAAGATCGTTGCAACGTACTCGAAAACCCGATAGGGATTGAAACGGATAGCTCCTTGCCGGACAGGAGAGGCAAGAGAGCCGTTGCAACGTACTCGAAAACCCGATAGGGATTGAAACATCTCCCTCAACAAGCCCCATGGCTGCAATGGCCCCGTTGCAACGTACTCGAAAACCCGATAGGGATTGAAACGGATAGCTCCTTGCCGGACAGGAGAGGCAAGAGAGCCGTTGCAACGTACTCGAAAACCCGATAGGGATTGAAACCTCGGCCATGTGGTCCGCTGGGATAGCACCCCCCAGGACGTTGCAACGTACTCGAAAACCCGATAGGGATTGAAACTATGTACCAAGATAATACGCTGCTCCAAAAGGTAACGTTGCAACGTACTCGAAAACCCGATAGGGATTGAAACTCTCTATTGCTGAGCGCATAGAGAGTTATGCAGATACGTTGCAACGTACCGAAAACCCGATAGGGATTGAAACTTTTCTATTACTGGGGTTTCACCATTCCCGATGAGGTTGCAACGTACTCGAAAACCCGATAGGGATTGAAACTTTTCGCGGTTGGGGGCTTTGGCCCACCTGGCGACAGTTGCAACGTACTCGAAAACCCGATAGGGATTGAAACTTATATCATCTCATTTTACACATCTCCTTTATCCAGTGTTGCAACGTACTCGAAAACCCGATAGGGATTGAAACCAATATATTTTGAACTGTATCCACATTTCGCAAGTACAGTTGCAACGTACTCGAAAACCCGATAGGGATTGAAACCCGACATTAGAAATATTATACGAAAGGAACTTAGTGGTTGCAACGTACTCGAAAACCCGATAGGGATTGAAACTTTTTTTGGACGAGTTCCACGACAGCCCGGCTAATCGTTGCAACGTACTCGAAAACCCGATAGGGATTGAAACCAGCCTCATGGCTGTAAGCTCATTGTCTCTGGCTTGGTTGCAACGTACTCGAAAACCCGATAGGGATTGAAACTGGAGAAGGATCTATCCGCCGGATATCGATATCGCAGTTGCAACGTACTCGAAAACCCGATAGGGATTGAAACTGGGCTGCAGAAGGAGGCACATGCAATCAATCCATGGTTGCAACGTACTCGAAAACCCGATAGGGATTGAAACGTATTGGCCTTGTGGTGCCTGCACAGCCACAAGACCGTTGCAACGTACTCGAAAACCCGATAGGGATTGAAACAAAGTAGGCTTCTGCTTCGGCGACAGTCACATAAGAGTTGCAACGTACTCGAAAACCCGATAGGGATTGAAACCAGCCAATGTTTGCCGTGTTCTATTGGTGAGAAATTGGTTGCAACGTACTCGAAAACCCGATAGGGATTGAAACCGATCAGGTTGCGACATTCATGAAACATCACCACCATCGTTGCAACGTACTCGAAAACCCGATAGGGATTGAAACTGATGCGGATACTGACAAATATTTTGAAGAAAAGTGTTGCAACGTACTCGAAAACCCGATAGGGATTGAAACCGAAATATCATCTAATGATATTACCATTTCAGTTCAGTTGCAACGTACTCGAAAACCCGATAGGGATTGAAACGTAGAAGTCCGCCGAAACATGCGACGAGCTAGAAGTTGCAACGTACTCGAAAACCCGATAGGGATTGAAACTTTAAATTTTCTTTCATAGTAAAACTGACACAGATAAGTTGCAACGTACTCGAAAACCCGATAGGGATTGAAACCGGAAGGGCGACGATCTGGAGCGACGCCAAGGGACCGTTGCAACGTACTCGAAAACCCGATAGGGATTGAAACTATATTTTACGGTCCTGGCCGATCTGGGAAGGCGCTGTTGCAACGTACTCGAAAACCCGATAGGGATTGAAACATAATATGCCCTGTTTATGATTCCCTGGATTCTATTCGTTGCAACGTACTCGAAAACCCGATAGGGATTGAAACAAGATATCACTGAGATATCCCCGTGGACGCATCGCTGTTGCAACGTACTCGAAAACCCGATAGGGATTGAAACGCCGGAAGATCGCGACCAGCAACACAAGCGAAACCTAGTTGCAACGTACTCGAAAACCCGATAGGGATTGAAACTTATTTAGCTGTCCTACAGGATCGGCGGCAAAGATAGTTGCAACGTACTCGAAAACCCGATAGGGATTGAAACGGCAATAACGGCAGCGGGCCTGCCGATAAGGTCCGCAGTTGCAACGTACTCGAAAACCCGATAGGGATTGAAACAACCCAATTATTCTCTGTGGTTGGGGTGCACCGGACGTTGCAACGTACTCGAAAACCCGATAGGGATTGAAACTACAAAAGGTGATAAAAAGTGACACAGGATAGAGTAAGTTGCAACGTACTCGAAAACCCGATAGGGATTGAAACATATGAGGCTTTGATATGCCAGGATACTTCGAATTGCCGTTGCAACGTACTCGAAAACCCGATAGGGATTGAAACAAACCCAGAGGCGCTGCTGGCAGGATCGACCGTAGCGTTGCAACGTACTCGAAAACCCGATAGGGATTGAAACCGCATAATATTGAGGTCGGACAGACCTTTGATGTGATGTTGCAACGTACTCGAAAACCCGATAGGGATTGAAACACTGTAACCGGCATGGCCGTAGGAGATGAACTTGTGACGTTGCAACGTACTCGAAAACCCGATAGGGATTGAAACACTGTAACCGGCATGGCCGTAGGAGATGAAGTTGTGATGTTGCAACGTACTCGAAAACCCGATAGGGATTGAAACCGCTTCCCATTTATGACGATCTGCCAGCCCTTCAGTGTTGCAACGTACTCGAAAACCCGATAGGGATTGAAACGCCAATATGATTATAGAAGTGCCGGCTGCCAGAAAGTTGCAACGTACTCGAAAACCCGATAGGGATTGAAACTCACCGTGTTGGCACCATGCGCCTGGAACCAAAGAGTTGCAACGTACTCGAAAACCCGATAGGGATTGAAACAGCTCATCAGCATGTCACCAGACGGAAAGCCTGGCGTGTTGCAACGTACTCGAAAACCCGATAGGGATTGAAACAGAGTATTCACATAACTGGATCCGGAGAAGGCGTAAGTTGCAACGTACTCGAAAACCCGATAGGGATTGAAACAGAGTATTCACATAACTGGATCCGGAGAAGGCGTAAGTTGCAACGTACTCGAAAACCCGATAGGGATTGAAACGGACCAGTAGGGCCCGTAGGGCCAGCCTCCCCAGCGCCGTTGCAGCGTACTCGAACACCCGATAGGGATTGAAACCGTCATGCCTGGCTAGGCACCCATGAGGCATGAAAATAGGTCATGGCATGAAGGCATTCTCAAAGACATCAATCGCATGCAGGAGAGATCTATCGATATGCATGGAGCCTATTTTCTTATCAAACAAATGTTATGATGCTTGATTCAAGAGAAAACACGATGAAGATCGTGTAATGATCGTCGACCTGGGACCTGCAGAAGGGAGAGCAGAGGAGAGGATCGTCTTCATGGGCGTGCATCCGCCAGACTGCCAGCCTGATGCAGTTATAGCCTGAGCTTATAACCAAACCCCGCCGCCGCCAGGAGGGCTGGTGTTGCGCCAACTGTCTGCCTCTTTTGATCAATGGCGGGACGTTAGTTGAGAATGAGGTTGAGGGCAGTTCCCACCACCAGTGCGGCGACAAGCCGCAGTGCCACTGATTTTGCCGTCCCCGAGACGCCCAGCTCCTTGAGCATCACCATGAATGTGGCCACACAGGGCATATACATGGCCAGGACCACTGCCGCTATGACATACTGCACCGGAGACATATCCAGAGGGGCGAACATGCCTATTCCAACGTCCTTGCGCAGAAAGCCGATGATCAATGCAGTGGCGGCGTCGCTGGGAAGGCCTAGAAGGCCGGATACAACCGGCTTTAGCTCCTCGCCGATCAGATGCATCAGACCGCTCAGATAGAAGAAGTTCATTATCAGCATGCCCAGGCCGATATAGGGTACAGCCTCTTTCAGAAACTCCCGCACCCGGACGAAGGTCTTCTTCGAGAGGGCCTTTGGATTCGGCATGCGGTAGGGTGGAATCTCCATGAAGATCTCCGGCGACTCCCCGCCGATTAGCCGGTGGAGCAGATAGCCTGTGACCACAAAGGAGAGAAATAAGGTGGCATAGACTATGAAGATATACCTGAGCCCATGGGGAGCGAGGATGCCGAATATCATAGCACTCTGAGAGGCACAGGGAATGGCCATGGTCATCAGAGTGGCAGCAAGGTATCTCTGCTTGGGCGACTCCAGTATTCTTACTGAGAGAACAGCGGGAACGCTGCAACCCATCCCCAGCACACAGGGCAGGATAGCAGCACCATGCAGACCTATCCGGTGCATGAAGGCATCCAGGATGACGCTCAGCCTGGGAAGGTAGCCGATATCCTCCAGAATGCCCAGCAGAAGATAGAAGGGAATCAGGAAAGGCAGGACTATTCCCAGAGGGATGTACAGGCCGGTGGTCAGGATTCCAAAGGACTTCAGTAGCTCCGGACTGCTGCCAACCAGTATCTCCCTGATCAGATCTGAGCTGATATGCCTGTGCACCACATCGGTGATGAAAATCGAGTAAGCAGTGAAGAGGGGGTCTGTGACCTCCAACTGCAGCATCTCACCGATCTCGATTACCAGGCTGAAGGAGAGATACAAGAGCAATAGGGCAATGGGAATGCCTGTCCAGGGCTTAAGAGAGATGTCCTCCAGCCGGTCAAGAAGAGATGGATGCCTGTGCAGAACCCTCTGGCACCTCTCAGATATCTCCCCGATCCGCACCCATCGCTGATCAGATGACTCAAATTGCACCGGATGAGGGACTTTTGCCCTTCCTATGGCCTCCACCAGATCGTATATCCCCTGGCCGCTCACTGCCACTGTGGGGACCACATCCACCCCCAGCTCCTCTGCCAGGAGGCTGGTATCGATCTCTATCCCTTTTCGGGTGGCCACATCCCATAGATTCAGGGCCACCACAGTGGGAATGCCCCTCTCCAGGATCTGCAGGGTAAGGTTGAGGTTTCTCTCCAGATTGGTGGAGTCGATCACATTCACCACCACATCAGCTCCCTGCTCCAGGATCTGGCCGGTCACCTCCTCCACCTTGGAGGTGGGTTCGAGAGAGTAGACGCCCGGCGGATCGACCAGGGTGGCCATCCTCTCTCCCAGCTTCATTCGCCCCTCTGTATACTCGATGGTGGTTCCAGGATAGTTGGCCGAGACCACCTCGATTCCTGTTAGCCGGGAGAAGATCACACTCTTTCCCACATTGGGGTTTCCCATAAGAAGGATCTTCAAGACCTACTGCTCCCTCTCATTCGCATCTAGTCGAGGCCCTATCTGCAACCAGCTATATAAAAGTTTGGTTTGCCGCTGGAAGGATGCTGTAATAGAACTTAACCGATGATATGAGGCTTATTGCTTGCTCATTGCTTTCTCATTGCTTTCTCATTGCTTTCTCATTGCTGACCTATAAGTTGCCTGCAAAGGTGAATTATCTAAAAATTAACGCAAAGTTCAAATAGTATAAACTTTAATCATTCTTAAAAAAATTATTGAGATATGATCCGATCCGGATTCATCGATTCTTAATGGCCAGCCCCATTAAGATGGTATCGCCGATCCGGAACCGGAGATAAGTTCGAGGGAGGACGCAAATGCCAATGACGATGCTAATACCGATTGGAGTCATCATGCTGAGCGGTGCAGTAGGGGGAATTGTGAATGCGCTTGTAAGCGATAACGGCTTCATCAAGCCCAGTGAGGAGTGTGCAGGGGAGGTCACAATCATCCGGCCTGGTTTTGCGGGCAACATCCTCCTGGGAGCAGTTGCTGCTTTCGTCTCCTGGGGCCTTTATGGAGCCTTTGCCGATGCCGTACTGTTTGGCACAGCCACAGGAATTGGAACCGAGGAGATCTCCGTCTCGATATCCTCCATCGCCGGCGCCTTATTGGTGGGGATAGGAGGGGCCCGCTGGCTGACCAATGAGGTGGACAAGAAGCTGCTCCGCACTGCTGCCACGGCTGCTGCCGCCTCCAAGGCCAACTTCGAGGAGTCCCACAAGATAGCCGTAGCCACCCCCGCCCAGGCCTTCAATATCGCCAAGAAGATGTACCAGAACGAATAAAGCCACACTGATGGGCCATTACGATCACAGAGAGCATGCAGGCAATGCCGGCGATCTATGGAAGCATTTCCTCCTGCTGGAGGTGGCAGATTGCCTCCTCACCCCCGATAGCAGCTTGGTTTATGCTGAAAGCCATGTAGGACGCCCGAAGTATGCCTTAAAGCCATCTGGTGATTGGGAGAGCGGAATCGGCAGGATCTGGCCGGCTCTGCCTCTCCTAAAAGACTTTCCCTACTTCGATATTCTGGCGGAGGCGAACCCCTCTGAGCCATCCTCCCCTTTGCAGATAGAATGCTATCCTGGATCTGCACTGCTGCTAGCAAAGCTGGCAAAAAGAAAGAAGGCCGATCTCAAGATGGAGATCTGGGATATAGATCCTGCAGTCGAAGCAGCCTGGAATGAATTCCTTGGTCATGGGCACCCTGGTCAGGGGTGCCCTGGTCATGGGCGCTCCGATCACGGGCGCCTCGATCGTTCATCCATATCGTTTCATCTGGGGGACGGTTTTTCCGGGTGCATGTCCCTGTTGAGAAGAGCACCCCCCGGCCTTCTTCTCATCGATCCACCCTTCACCTCCCCCGGAGAAAGAAGGGCGGCTGAGGAGCTCTTCTGCATGGCCAGTGAATCGGGCTGGACGGTGTTATGCTGGCATATGAAAGAATCGATGAGCCCCTCTGATCATCCCACTGAATTTCCCCTTCTCTTCTCTCAGATTGGGCTTGATTATGCCAAAGCTGCTGGCTGCAGCATACGAGCAGCATCTCCGCATACAGCCCTCCTCAGTCACCTCTCCAGAAGGGCAAGGGCTTTTCTTCATATATCGGCTTCATCGAAATAATTATAACATATCAGAGCATAGAAAGTGCATCCCAGGCCCGTCCACAGGAGGCAGCAGGAACCATAACTATGCTATCACTCAGGAGCTGGAAATGCAAAGGCCACTCGACCCAAAATCATACAATGAAGCATTCTGGCATGATATAAAGAAGAGGTGGCCGGGCAAGTTCAGGGATCTGGAACGCTTTATCTTCCGGGAGATTCGCCCCGGGAACAGGATATTCATTGGAACAGGTTGCGGGGAGCCTCAGCACCTGGTCAGGTCGCTCCTTGATTTCGTCAAAGAGCAGCCCAAATCCTTTCTTGATGCTGAGCTGATAAACATAGTCACCCTTGGGGTAGCGCCATATACTGACGAGAAGTTCCAGAGCAACTTCCGGCTGAACTCCTTTTTTATCGGCGACCATACCAGAAACGCCGTCAACCGGGGCGATGCTGACTATACCCCCATCTTCCTCTCCAACCTCCCTCATCTGATCCGATCGGAGAGAATACCCCTGGATGTTGCTCTGATTCAGACCACCCCGCCGGACGAGGAGGGCAGGCTGAACCTGGGGATAAGCGTGGATATCGTCCGCACTGCAGTGGAGAAAGCGGGCCTTGTAATCGCCCAGCCCAACTCTCATATGCCTGCAGTCAATGGCGACGGCTGGATCTCTATAGATGATGTGGACTATCTGATCCCCTGGGACGAGCCCCTCCTGGAGTACATAGAGGACATGCCAGAGGAGATCGCCCAGAGGATAGGAAGGTATGTGGCCAGGATCGTGGAGGATGGCTCGACCATCCAGGTGGGATACGGGAGCATTCCCAATGCCATCGTCTCCAGCCTGAAGAAGAAAAAGCATCTTGGGGTGCATTCTGAGCTACTGAGCGATGGCATAGCCGGGCTCATCAGGGATGGGGTGGTGGACAATAGCAATAAGAGCATCAATCCAGGAAAGACCATCGCCACCTTCTGCATGGGCCGCCGCTCGACATATGAATTCCTGCGGGGCAATGATAGCATAGAGTTCAGAGCCATAGACTACACCAACAACCCCCTCATCATCGCCCAGAACAGAAAGATGATCGCCATCAACAGCGCCCTGGAGATCGATCTCACCGGCCAGGCCACAGCAGAATCCCTGGGTCACAGCTTCTACAGCGGCATCGGGGGCCAGGCGGATTTCATGCGGGGCACGGCAATTGCACCGGAGGGAAAGACCATCCTCGCTCTGCCCTCCACCGCCCTGATCACCAGCGCAGATTCCAGGGATAAATGGGATAGAGAAGAGAAAGGGTATAGAGAAGATAAGGGGCATAAAGAGGCCTCCCAGGAGGGGGGGAGGGTCTCCAGGATAGTGCCTTTCCTCAAGGAGGGGGCAGGAGTCACACTGACCCGGGGCGATATACATTATGTGGTAACCGAGTACGGCATCGCCTACCTGCATGGAAAGAACATCAGAGAGAGGGCTATGGCTCTTATCGCCATTGCTCACCCCATATTCCGCCTCTGGCTGATCGAGGAGGCGAAGAGGATGCGCCTGATTTATCCTGATCAGGCCTTCATACCCGGAGCACAGGGGGAGTACCCGGAGGAGCTGGAGGCCTGGAAGACGACTAAAACCGGCCTTGGAGTCCTTTTGCGCCCGGTGAAGATCAGCGATGAGCCCCTGCTCAAGGATTTCTTCTACTCTCTCTCCGATGAGAGCATGTACCAGAGGTTCATCTCTGCCCGGAGGGATATTCCTCACCAGGAGCTTCAGAAGCTTGCTGCAGTGGATTACTTCCAGAAGATGGTCCTGTTGGCGGTCAGAGAGGAGGATGGCATGGAGTCCATCTGCGGATTGGGCCAGTATGATATCAACAGCGATATGTTCACTGCTGATGTGGCCTTGGTGGTGAGGGATGACTGCCAGAACCATGGAATAGGAGGCGAGCTGCTGGCATATCTGACATATCTCGCGAAAAGGCAGGGCCTCCTTGGATTCACGGCTGAGGTCCTGGCAGGAAACGATCCCGTATTCCACCTCTTTAAAAGAATGGGGTTTGCAGTCAGCAAGAGGCGGGATTCCGGGGTCTATGAGCTGGTGGCCATGTTCCCTTGATGTATCTCCCTCGGGGGGGAGACGGGCCGGTGATAGGTCCTTCATAAGGCTCATACAAGACATACTTTTTTTACCCAGGAGAACGATTAAAATATAATCTGTCCTGATAATGGATAGAGAACTTGAGAATTGAATCAAAGGGGAGTGTAAGATTGTATCAAGATCGAGGTGAGGTGAATGAATAAAACCATTTTTCTGAGCATGGTGAGCATTTTTGTCCTCCTCATGGCGGTGTCTGCCCACGGCCAGCCGGACTTTGAACGGGGTTATACAAAGAGCCAGTATGCGAACGCCCCATATCTCTCGGAGGATCAGTACCATCCCGATGGAAGGCTGGATCAATATTCCCAATCCGATGGATTCGACCTGGCCAGGAGAGGCTCCAGCATCAAGGAGAGCCCGTTCTATCAGACAGATGCTCCTTTTGGCGCTCCTGCTCCCACAGCCCCCAGCAGCCCGTATAGCCTGGGGCTGGATATACCTTTGGAATCATCCATTGCAGATTATAAAGAGGCGCCCAGTTCCGGCAGGGCCGAGGATTCACTTACATCTGCCACTGACCTCTCCTCCGACCAGCAGAAGAGGGCAATGTCCGGGGTCGAGTACAGCTATCCATCCAGCAGCAAGGCGGCAGAGCCGGGGGTGTTAAGAGCAAAAAATAGGCTTTATGTGAGCGATTTTCCTCAGGTCACAGGAGCCTGCCGTCTGTTCGGCTGGCAGCCCATGTGGCTGCAGACCTCCTCCTCCGGGCCGGTCTGGTTCTATGAGTGGTATCCCAGTGGTGAGCTGAGGGTAAAATATCTGGGCTATTCCTCTGCCGGATGGAATAAGAAATGGTTCAATGGAGATGTTCCAGGCTGGCATATCCTGCAGTATTACTGCAATGGATGGAGCAACTACATCTATATCTATGTCTACGGCCAGGTCCCAGATGCCTGGAAGGATCAGGATCCATATGTCCCTGCCCCGGCCAGCGGCACATCCTCTGTGACCCTCAGGTCAAGCTGGCTCTCAGGATACGACATTTATCTTGATGGAGATTATGTCGGCACAGAGGGATTTGGAAGAGACCTGTCCGATGGCATCTATCGGTTTACTGTTCCCGGGGACATGTGGCATACCATAGTGATCACAAAGGATGGCAAGAGCTACCGGGAGGCGGGAAGGTTCTTAAGCGGGGTGGCATATAGATTCACCATCTGATGAATTCAAATCTTTAATTTTTTTGATGAAAGGGTGAATGCATCAATTGACCGCCTGAAAGCTCTTCTGCCCTCCTCGACTTGATGATTCTCGGCTTCACTCGATCTTCCTGGCGGCAACCTCGATCGCCCGGACGACGCTCTCCTGGGGTATGATAGTGGCTACCGGGATGCCAAGAAGCTTCTCCACTGTGGGGCTGACGATGGGAGCGCAGACCAGAGCCGAGGCTCCATCCCTCTCTGCTCTCACTGCGGCGATTATCGCCTCCTCGATATTTGTCGCTGAGTACTCTCTTAGGGTCAGCATCCTCTCACCAATTCTCATCTTCTTCTCACTGATCTTGTCCAGGACGGGTCGGGCGGCGATTATGGCGATGAAATCCCCACCAGGGCCCTCCAACTGGCGAATGGTTCTGACGATCTGGCGCAGAGTGGTGATATTCGGCTCCCGGTGGCCGGAGAGGATCTTATAAAGGGTGCTCTGGGGGATCTCAGAGACCCGGGAGAACTCCCGCGCAGAGAGGCCCAGCTCCCCGATAACCTCTTTCAGAGTATCACGCAGGCTCTCATCCGACTGGAAGGAGGCCTTCATCACCCTCTCCACATTTGACATACTATTGGGTATGCAACAGCTAATATTTCTACTTTTAGGATAGTTCGCTCTCCAGGTCGAACCAAAAAGATAAAGTAAGAAGAACGAAGAGGGCAGGCTATTAGAGCGCTATCATCGGCGATATAACCTAAATGTGATGGCAAGGCCTCTTTTCTTGTACAAAAAGGATAAAATTTAGTCGCAAATAGAAAACGTTATATCCCCGCTGAAGAGGGTATCCCTCATGGGAGAATATCGGCTCAGATGTGTGAGCGATGGATCGGTGCAGCCTCCATATTCCTTGAGCTGCCCCCGTGATAGCTCGCTATTGCGGGCGGAGTATAAGTCCAGGCAGCTGGAGATAAAGGAGCTTCCTGGCATCTGGCGGTTTATGGACTGGCTTCCGGTCAAGGGGATCATAGAAGAAGCGACATGCAGGCCGGTGACCTACAGGAGCCGGGGGCTGGCGAAGGAGCTTGGCCTTGAGAACCTTTACATCAGCTTCAATGGCTACTGGCCGGAGAAGGGGGCGGGGATGCCCACCTGCAGCTTCAAAGATCTTGAGGCCCCGCCCACCATGCAGATGCTCCTGGAGAGGGATGATAGCTCATCACTGGTAGTGGCCTCAGCAGGAAACACCGCCCGCGCATTTGCCCATATCGCCTCCTTGACAGGCCAGACGCTGCTTTTATTTGTCCCGGAAAAGGCTCTGGAAAGAATGTGGACGATTGTACCACCAGGCCGGATAACTCTGATCGCTGTCAAAGGAGATTATCTAGATGCCATTCAGATGGCAGAGAGGGTGCAATCCCGCGAGGGCTATACCCCTGAGGGAGGGGCGAGGAATATCGCCCGCAGGGACGGCATGGGAACGGTGATGCTGGATGCTGCAATAACCCTGGGAAGGACGCCAGATCACTACTTCCAGGCGGTGGGAAGCGGCACGGGAGGCATATCCGCCTGGGAGGCCAGCCTGCGGCTGAGAGATGATGGCCGTTTCCGCCCGGAGCTTCCTTTGCCCAGGCTCCATCTGGCCCAGAACATCCCCAATGCCCCCATCTATTATGCCTGGAAGGGCCTGGAGCCCGAGCCATACCAGGAGGAGATGTTCGATGATGTCCTCTTCAACCGCAGGCCTCCATTGGATATGCCCGGAGGGGTCAGGGACGCCCTGAAGGCCACGGGCGGAATGGTCTATGGGATCACCGATAGAGAGGCAAACAGAGCCAGAGATCTCTTCGAGCAGTCCGAGGAGATAGATATTCTCAATGCCCCGGCTGTAGCTGTGGCAGCACTGCAAAAGTCGATAGAAGAGAAGAGCATCTCCTCTAAGGAGATTGTGCTTCTCAATATAACCGGCGGCGGCATGCTCAGGCTGAAAGAGGATCATCCTCGCCATATGCTGCAGCCGGATGTTGCAGTCTCCTCCTGGGAGGATGCAATTGCGTTTCTGGAGGAAGGATAGTGAGCCAGACCATTAAGGAGAGAAGAATCATGTCTGCAGAGGAGGAATTGCTCAGGGCTGAGGAGAGGCAGGGGCTGAAGACCGATGATCATCCCCTGACGCTCACCATCCTGGGAGGGGTGGACAAGAACGGCCACCAGGATCTTGTCCCTGAGATAGAGATCTGCCGGGGAGAGATAATAGGGATTGTGGGGCCCACAGGCTCGGGCAAGAGCACTCTTATCGCCGATATAGAGCAGTTTGCCCTGGGGGATACTCCCAGCGGGCGCAGCATTCTGATCAACGGCCAGGTGCCGGAAAATGAGCAGCGCTACGACCCGAGAAAGAAGCTTGTAGCTCAGCTCTCCCAGAATATGCATTTTCTGGCGGACATGCAGGTGGGAGAGTTCCTGCGGATGCATGCCAAATCCAGGGGAAAGGATCCACGCCTGGCTGAAAAGGTAATTGAGCTGGCCAATACCCTGACCGGCGAGCCCATAAGCCCGGAGTTCCAGCTCACCATTCTAAGCGGCGGCCAGTCTCGTGCCCTGATGGTGGCGGACATTGCTGTCATAAGCGACTCGCCAATAGTCTTGATCGATGAGATCGAAAATGCGGGAATTAAAAAGCAAGAGGCTTTGCGCCTCCTTTCAGGAGAAGGAAAGATAGTGGCGGTGGTCACACATGATCCCATGCTGGCCCTGATGGCCACCCGCCGGATTGTGATGAAGAATGGCGGCATGGTCAAGGTCATCAGCACAAGCGATGAGGAGCAGAGGATCTTCAAGGATATCGAGAGGGTGGACGGCTGGCTCACCGGCCTGCGGGAGACCATCCGCCAGGGCGAGGTAGTGGCTTGAGGATGGTGGTGGTGGCGGGAACGCCAGGCTCGGGCAAGACCTCGATTCTCATGCATGCCGTCAAGGATCTGATCAGGGCAGGGGCTGCTGCTGCTCTGGTGAAGATCGATTGCATGTGGACTGAGGATGACCTCCGCTTCAAACGCCTCGGCCTGCCTGTGGCGGTGGGCCTCTCAAAGGATATGTGCCCAGATCATTATGCCATCTACAATGTGGATGAGATGCTCGATTGGGCCAGAGAGCAGGGAGCGGGAATTCTGCTCAACGAGACTGCAGGGCTCTGTCTGCGTTGTGCTCCCTATCCAGATGGAGCTTTGGCCATCTGTGTGATCGATGTCACCACCGGCCCCAACAGCCCGCTGAAGGTGGGGCCGTTGCTTACCACTGCCGATGCTGCTGTCATGACCAAGGGGGACCTCGTCTCCCAGGCGGAGAGGGAGGTCTTCAGAGAACGCATTCTGGAGGCCAATCCCGGATGCAGGATCATCGAGGCCAACGGCCTGACCGGCAAGGGCTCCTATGAGATCGCTGAGCTGATCTTGGGCTGGCCTGAGATCTCAGGAGAGATGACATTGCGCCATAACCCTCCGCTGGCCATCTGCACATTATGCACAGGCGAGCTGCGCGTCTCCAAGGTGCACCACCGGGGGATGCTCCGCCATCTGGATGGCTTCATGGAATACACCGGCGAGTGATAAGGGAGCGAATGTAGCAGAAGAGGGGTTGAATGAGGTATGGGGGGGGTTGAACGGAGTATGAGAAGGGTTGACCGGAGTATGAGTGAGGTTGAATGGAGTGAGTGAGGTTGAATGGAGCTGGAGAGAGAGTGAATAGAGCTGGAGAAGGTGAGGTTGAGAGGTCATGCTGCGGATAGAGAAGCTCCTGCCAGGGTACAACTGTGGTGAGTGCGGCCTGTCAAGCTGCCGGGAGTTTGCCAGCAAGCTGGTGGATGTGGCCGGCCTGGAGAGATGTCCGCTTCTCAAGCAGGAGAGGTTCCGGAGCCGGGCAGAGGAGATTGCCAGACTGCTGAGCATCTCCCACCAATCGGAGGGGGAACAGGAGATCATCGGCGTTCTGGATGGCCTTCGGGCCGATTTTGCCCTCTCCCCCTTGCCTGGGGAGCCATCCTGTCGGGAGGATCTGCATCCCTTCAATCCCGCTGTCAGGCTGGATGAGGGGGAGATCTTCCGATACCGGCCACTGGGCTGCCCCATCATTCATTTTGCCAGGGTTCTCAGATCCAGCCAGGGCGTCATCACTGTTCACATGGTTGGGCCGGTGCATCTGCTGCATGGACAGCCCGCACCCGGAGACATTGGCATATGCCTGGTTTTAGCCTTTGAAGGCACTATCAGCCGGGGGAGAAGGCCGGAGGTGGGGGAGACGGTGCGATTCCTTCCCGAGCACTGCATGATGCAAAAGGTGCATTCAGGGGTGGTGGTGCACTCGGAGGGAGAGAGGCTGAGGATTGAAGGGATTGACTTGAAGGTATGGTAGCTGGGGCAGGTGTGGCGGCTGAGGCAAGTGCAGCAGGTGAGGCAAATGGGGCAGGCGAGGCCGATCACTGAAGTGTCCGCCTTCCGGAGATCCTCTTGCCACTTCTTGTCATCTCCCTCGAAACTGTTTTATCGAAATACAACACATCTAATGTACATGAAAAGCGATAATACCATCAAGAACCTCGTCATTTTGGCCCTGGCTGTGATCATAGTCATCGCCCTCTGGAAAACCATCTGGTACCTGGCAGGAGTGGCGGTATTCATCCTCTTGGTCTATATCGTCTACCAGCTTCTCAAGGGCAAGCTATGACTGAAGCACAGCTATCCGAGAAAGTGCCATGAGAATGAAGAGGTAGCAATTGCGCCGCTCAACCTGGCAAAGATCAAACGGGCCGCCCAGGAGATCCTATCTTTGGATGGCGTTGGAGTCGGATTAATGATGGAGTTGGCCAACATCCAGGCTGTCCTCTCAAAGCACTCTCTTCCATCCCCAAACCCATATCCATCCTCCTCTTCATCCCTATGCCCTGCGAAGTATTATACCTATAAATTTTATATAGAACACCATATGAATTGGGCTGCGATGATATAAAACATGTTGCTTGATGAGGGAGGCAAAAGTCTGGGAGTAGGAGGGAGAAATAGAACTACCGACTTTTGCCGATATTACCTACGTCCTATGCCTATATAAGCATTTCGTTCAAAGTAATATATTCAAAAAAATATATTCAAGTCAGTATGTCTGAGAAGTCAGTATGTCTGAGAAGTCAGTATGTCTGAGAAGTCAGTATGTCCGAGAGCAGAACAGCCTTCGATTCTCAGATGCAAACAACGAACGGCTCCTGCCCATTCCCCTGAGGGGGGGTGCGGGGCGGGAGGGCCCCGAGCCCTTCCAGAGGCAGAAGCTGTATGCTGGTATATACAGTATCTGGGATCTGTACGGTATGGGGAGGCAATACCAGCATCCCAAAGGTTTGTGCAGGCCAAAGAAGCCCGGGTTCTATGAGAGCGATCTGCTTTTTATCTCCGCCGCCCTGGCAGGGCGCAAGCTGACGATTCGACCTGTCCCGGCTGGAGAATATCAGATTCAACATTTTAATGTTCATAAATAGTTGCCTTTATTGTTGTTTATCCGGACCCTCCAGTTCTGAGGTATCGGCCTTGTAGCCGGCTGAGAACCAGTTCTCCTTATATTGATCGATCGAACTCCATCGATCATCCTTTCCAATCAACGAGGACCTTTCCCGATAGCAAACTACTTAAAAATAGACTCCCAATAATGATGACACAAGCAGGTGCATAATAGACATGACCGAAGGAGAGACCATGAGGCTGAAGGCATCTGAGGCCAATCAGGGTGATGTGGGAAAGGGCATAGTCAGGATGGGCGACGGGTTCATGGAGAAGATCGGCATCCGGCCATTGGATGTAGTGGAGATAATCGGATCACGACCCACTGCCGCTCTGGCTGTGAGCGCCTACTCCCAGGACCAGGGCGTCGACATGATCAGAATGGATGGCCTGATTCGATCCAATGCCGGGACGAGCATTGGCCAGTATGTTGAGGTCAGGCGGGCGACCTGGGAGGAGGCCAAGCATGTTACACTGGCTCCTGTCACCCAGGGCATGCAGATCTTCGCCCCAGGAGATGTCCTGACCAAGGTCTTCAATGGCCGGCCGCTGATCAGAGGGGACGTCATATCCACCACCAGTGTGAGAAAGCCACCTACCGACTCCCTGGGCAGGGAGACTATGTTCGAGGAGATATTCCGAGGCTTTTTGGGCGCTCAGGCTTTTGGTCTGGGGGAGATCAAGCTCCGGGTGGTCTCCACCAGCCCTGGAGGGATCGTCAAGATCACCGAGGGAACAGACATTGAGCTTCTGCCCCAGGCGGTGGAGACGCCAGAGCGCACTGTGCCGTCAGTGGTCTACGAGGATGTCGGCGGCCTGAAACCGGTGATAACCAAGGTGCGGGAGATGATTGAGCTTCCCCTCAAGCATCCTGAGCTCTTCGATCGCCTGGGCATCGATCCGCCCAAAGGAGTGCTGCTTCATGGCCCTCCCGGAACGGGAAAGACCATGCTGGCCAAGGCCGTGGCCAATGAGAGCGAGGCCTACTTCATAAGCATCAATGGCCCGGAGATCATGTCCAAGTACTACGGGGAGAGCGAGAAGGCCTTGAGAGATCTATTTGAGGAGGCGGAGAAGAACACTCCTGCCATCATCTTCCTGGATGAGCTGGACTCCATTGCCCCCAAGAGGGGAGATGTGACCGGAGAGGTGGAAAGAAGGGTAGTGGCTCAGCTCTTATCCCTCATGGACGGGCTGAAGGAGAGGAAGAACGTCATAGTCATCGGCTCCACCAACCGCCCCGAAGCTCTGGATATGGCTTTGCGCCGGCCAGGGAGATTCGACCGGGAGATCGAGCTGGGCGTTCCGGACATGAATGGAAGGCTGGAGATCTTCCAGATCCATACCCGGGGCATGCCACTGCATGAGGATGTGGTCCTGGAGGATTATGCCAACGAGACCTATGGCTTTGTGGGAGCGGACATATCTGCAGTCAGCCGGGAGGCGGCGATGAACGCCCTGAGGCGCATCCTGCCGGAGATCGATCTGGACGAGCCCACCATTCCCAAGGAGATTTTAGACCGGCTCATAGTACAGAAGAGCGACTTTGAGGCGGCCTTAAAGGAGATTCAGCCCTCAGCGATGCGAGAGATCCTGGTGGAGCTTCCCAATGTGAGCTGGGAGGACATTGGAGGCCTGGAGAATGTCAAGGACCTGATGGTGGAGGCGGTCGAATGGCCGCTGCGCCATGCCGAAAGCTTCCATCGCCTGGGAATCGAGGCCCCCAAGGGCATTCTGCTCTATGGTCCGCCAGGCACAGGAAAGACGATGCTCGCCAAAGCAGTGGCCAATGAGAGCGAGGCGAACTTCATCACTGTCAAAGGGAGCGCTCTGCTCTCCAAGTGGTATGGTGAGAGCGAGAAGAGGGTGGAGGAGATATTCAGGAAGGCGAGGCAGGTTGCTCCTTCTATCATATTCCTGGACGAGCTGGATGCATTGGTCCCCATCAGGGGGGGAGCAATGGGTGAGCCTCATGCTACTGAGAGGATAGTCAATCAGCTATTGAGTGAGATGGACGGCCTGGAGGAGCTGCGCGGCGTGGTGGTGATCGGAGCGACCAACCGGCCGGATATAATCGATCCTGCTCTTCTCAGGCCGGGACGGTTCGATGAGCTGATACTGGTGCCCGTGCCGGACAGTGAGTCCAGGCGTAAGATCTTCCAGGTGCACCTTAAAAATTCGCCCCTGGAGGATGATGTCAATATTGAGGAACTTCTCGCGCATACAGATAAGTACACTGGTGCAGACATAGCCTCCCTGGTCAGAAAGGCCGGACGGCTGGCCCTGAGGGAGGATATGGGTGCCAAGAAGATCAGCCAGAAGCATTTCCTCGCTGCCCTGGAGGAGATCGGGCCTTCTGTCACTCCGGATACCATGAAGTATTATTCCTCTTTGGCCAAGGAGCTGCGCAAGAAGGCCTCCCGAGAGGCGGAGAGAGGCGATATGTACGTTTGAGCCCGGCCTTTGAGCCTGGGCTTGACATAAATAAGCATAAGCTAAGCATAAGCCTCTGCCTGAGGGCCTGTATCTGAGGCTTGAGATAGGCCCGGGGCTTGGCATAGGCCTGGGCTTGGGCCTGGCAGAGGCTTTGAGAAGATATTTGATCGATAACTGGAGCGCCAGAGAGATTATGCCTTATTTCCCTCTCCTATGATTTTCAATTGCGCCCTCAATGGCGCATCAGGTGGTAGACCTATTGCAGGACAAAAGCCTTTTAGATGATAACAATTGTGTAGGGGTCGAATTCGTAAGCTGCTGGAGGCAAGAGGATATAGTGGAGCTGTACCGGGCCGGCGGCTGGTGGAGGGAGTACATGGATTCGTCTCGCATCAATGACCTGATTCAAGGGAGCTTTCTCTTCGCAGTGGCAGTTGAGAAAAGGAGCGGCAAAGCAGTGGGAATGGGCCGGGTGATCTCAGATGGGGTATCGGACGGATATATTCAGGATCTGGTGGTCCTGCCTGGCTGGCGGTCAGAGGGGGTGGGGAGAATGATCCTGGATAGACTGCTGGAGGAGTGCCGGTCCAGAGGGATCGCCTGGGTGAGCCTGATAGCCGAGCCGGGAAAGGAGGCCTTTTATGATTCATTTGGATTTCGCAGGATGGAGGGGCATGTGCCCATGCACCTCGATTGGGAGGGCGGAAGGTGCTGAGCTCTGGCGACTTCAAGCCGGTTCAGCTTGAGGATAGGGATTTTTTTGTCCAACACTACCGGCGCTTTCCTCAAATGCACAGCGACAACACCTTCACCAATATGGTCTGCTGGAATTATTATGCAAATTACCGTTATGCATATGTCCAGGACTGTGTGCTCCTCTCCAGCACAATAGGCGGCAAGACGCGCTATCGCCCTCCCATCGGGCCGCACAACCCTGACCTTCTCCATGAGGTCATGTCGCTCGCCCTGAGGAGCGATGAAGAAAGGCCCTTTGTGGTCCTGGACCAGGGGACACTGGACTGGATAAAGAGCCTCTACCCGGAGCTAAAGCTTGATCCTGAGAGGATGTACTTCGAATATGTCTACCTGGCGTCTGATCTGGCCCTTCTTCCTGGAAAGGGATACTCAACCATCAGGCGGCAGCTCAACCAGTTCATGAAGAACTGCAGCCCCAGGGTCGAGGATCTGGGGGCGGACAACACCGCAGAGATAAACGATTTTGTAGAGCAGTGGTGCGAGTGGAAGGATTGTGACTCAAATCCTGATCTGGAGTCAGAAAAAGAGGCCCTGTGCTTTGCCCTGGCCCATTATGAGGAGCTGGAGCTATCGGGCATTGCCATACGGGCAGAGGGTAAGATCGGGGCAATATCCCTCTTTGAGGGGCTGAACGAGGATACTGCTCTGGTTCACTTTGAGAAGGGGCTCCCTGACTGCAAGGGAATCTATCGGGCGATCAATGCCGAGACGGCGAAGATACTGGCCGGAGGCTACACCTACATCAACCGGGAGAGCGATATGGGGGTGGAGGGAATCCGGGAGGCGAAGATGCGCTACCACCCCCATCATATGGTCCAGGTGCATATGGCAAGGCAGGAGGAACTGGAGAGGGTGTTATGATCTTCTAACCTCTCTTTTTCAAGCTGAAGGCAAGGTTCAAATCTGGGGAAGGATCATCCTGAGATCAGGAGTTGATTATTATGCACAGCCACGATCACAGCCACGGCCACAGCCACGATCACAGCCACGATCATAGCCATGATCATAGCCATGATTCAAAGGATCATGCTCTGACCCGGCATCAGGCAGAGCACCTCCTGGAGCATTGGATAGAGCATAACCAGGGACATAGCATCTCTTTTCGAGAGAGAGCGGCCCAGGTCGCCGGCTTGAGCGAAGCTGCCGCCCAGGACATAAACCGGGCAGCCGAGCTGATGGACGAGTGCACAGAGATGCTGAAGAAGGCCCTGAAGGATCTATAGAGAGCATTGAAGCATCTATAGAAGGCCTGAATGATCCAAAAGAGGAGTCATAAGAGATGGAATTGGTCTATACTTACCCTATGGATAAGAGCAAAGAGATGCAAAAGATGCTGGAGGAGGAGTTCTAGAAGCGTCTGGGGCCCACAGTGAGGGACTGCAGGGCTATGGGCTTTGATAAGGAGGGCATGTGCCTTTACATCAAGGCCAGGGATGAGCTGGCTGAGGAAGCAAAAAAGCACCTGGCTGAGAGCGCTGCCGAGGAGCTGAAGGGGGAGGAGGGAGAGGCACTGCTGAAGGCGTTCCAGGAAGAGGCTGAGTCGGCAGAAGCAGGTATGGGGGCAATGTTCGGCTGAAGCCAGGTATATAAAGGCCGGCGAGGCAATCATCGCAGCCCAGTGATCAAGAAAAGCAGGAGGGTTCACTTCATCCCCGAGCTGAAGCTCGGAGCATTAGTGACCCTCTGCGCACCCTGCAATAAACGGTGCATCCCAGCACCTTTAGGATTCTACCTCCAGGGTTTGGATTATTTGTTTATTGGTATCATCATCCAGATATGATAGCATAAGTATCATATTTCTGGGGTCAATGCTCCAAACGGCCGTGCTGAACATTTCTCCCTTCGGATTCAGTATGTTCTCCGGCATGGTGAATGAATAGAGGGTCACATTTTTTCCCATTGCATCCTGCAGGTATGTTTCTCCAACCATCTCCGGACCAAAAAGCCTAAAAGTACTGACAATTATAATTTCCATATAATCAGAGAATGCTGTGGGGTCTATTTTTTCCAGATCTTCATCATATAAGGGGAGAGATAAAATGAATATAGAAGCGTTTGTGGCATTTCCATCGCTGCTATTATTGATCAGGATCATCTGGTTGATGCTTCCTTCATCTGATTGGAAGGCTCCTTTTAAACCTAACAGATACTCCGGCCCGATGTCAATTGATAGATTATGTTCTGTTGTCATCAGCACAGAAGTCTCCAAAGATGAGCCGGGCATGATCAGAATCAATAATGCCAAGAGAAATGCACTCATTGAAAGAGCTATACTTGAATATTTCGTTCCAATCACCAGTTAACCACATGGGTGTCTAAGTTTAAAAAACTTGCTGCTAATTTTTGCAAATGAGACTCTAATCCAGGTTATTTCACTCTCCTCTGAGCACTATCCAGAAATCGAGTAATTTCATTATCTATCCGCCAAATAGCCTGCTCAATCCATAATATTTTATGCTATGTCATGATTTCGCTGGATATGAGTTAGATGGATGAATAACGATTTATTAAATCTCTATGGGATTACCTGAAGCTAGGAGAATATCGACAAAATAGAACGCCGTAAGATTGGGCCTGATATCTTCGATTTTTACCAACCCCTTTTGAGAATTCCTATTTTTCTCACGGAGGCAGCAAGGCGCAAGGATGGAGCATACAGTTGCCCCAGGTGTCTGCCACAGGAGACAGCAGAGAGCCTTTTCCAATGGCTTATCTGAATCCCTTGCGTTTAGGCCGCCGTATACTGAATCTCTCTTGAGCAAAACTAGAGCAAAACTATGATATGAACGAAGAGATAATACAATCTCTATGAGCAATGCATCATGCGCTGCCGATCTGAAGGCTGCTTACAATGAGGTCAAGCTGGACCCCCTCATGAGCGGAGATCCGCGTTATGTTGATTGCAGTTCGGCCAGAGGAGGGGAGGATGTGGTAAAGCTTCTCTGCACGCGCATAGAGAATTCACCCCGCCCCATGGCGCAGCTCATCAGCGGCCATAGAGGATGTGGCAAGTCCACTGAGCTCCTGCGCCTGGTGGATGACCTGAAGAGAAAAAATTATATGGTGGTCTACTTTGCTGCGGACGAGGATATAGATGTGGGGGATTTGGTTTATACCGATCTCTTAATGGCGATCATCAAGCGTCTGGAGCGTGCTTTTGCAGATGAGGATATCCAGATCGATCCCAGACTCTCAAATGCTGTAGCGATGTGGTTCGCTGAAGTCGTTTATGGATGGAAGGATGAGAGAGAGGTCTCTGCGACTTTGCAGACGGAATTTGAGCTGGGCGTCTCTACCCCCATTTCACTCCCCATACTTTCCAAGATCCTGGCCAAGATCACAGGCCAGATCAAGACCGGCCAGAACATACGCAAGGAAGTTCGCCTAAAACTGGATCCTCAGGTCTATCAGTTCATAGAAAGGGTCAATGAGCTCATTCAAGCAGCAATTCCCAAGATAAGGGAAAAGGGTTACCGCGATCTGGTCCTGGTGATAGACAACCTGGACCGGATCGTCTTCAGGGTTCTGGATGATAAGACCGGCCGGACCACTCATGATGCACTCTTCCTGGAGCATGCTGAGCAGTTGAAATCCCTGGATTTGCATATGATCTACACCGTCCCCATCTCCATGTTCTATTCTCTCAAGGCCACCGGCCTCACAGGAGCCTTTCCGGATTATTCAATCCTCCCCATGATAAAGGTCAAGGAGGAGGATGGCAACCCCTGCAGTGAGGGCATAGACCGTCTCTATGAGGTGGCAAAGAGGCGGCTGGATATAGAGAAGATCTACGCCGATGGCGTTGTGGAATTCCTGGCGGATAAGAGCGGAGGAATGCTGCGAGATTTCATCAGGCTGCTGGGCTATACCATTGAGCTGGCACAGGTGAGGGGAGGAGGGGTTCCCATCACAATGGATCTGGCCGAGAAGGCCTTTCGACGCCTGGTAAACGAGTATGGTCGCATGGTCCCTGATGAGTATTATAAGCTCTTGGCTCAGGTTGCCAGGAACAAGAGGGCTCCTAATGATGAAAAGCATCAGGCGATGTTGTATAACCTCAGCATTCTTGAATATATGAACGGCAACAGGTGGTGCGACGTTCATCCTGCTATAAGAGAGCTTCCGGAGTTCAAGGATATCTTTAGGCGAGAGTGAGTGCAGCAAATGAGGAATGCAGAAAATAATGTACAGCAGTGATCGGAATGGGAGCCTGGCTGGAGATCTGAAGAGCCCCCCTTGGAGGGCTGACATATCTGCCGAGAACAGGGAGGTTCTGCTGCAGATCTCAGCTTTCATTCGCCTTGCAGAGGGTTTCCGGCTGGGGCTTGTCAAATGCAATCAACCGGTCCAGCGTCGCCAAATGGCGGATTTATTGAAGGAGATGCTCGTTGGCGAGGTGCAGATCCAGGAAGTCGATCTCAAGGAGCCGGTTGATGACCTGCGGGCGGCAGTGGGCCAATTGCTGACTGAAGGGGGCCAGACCGGCACCGGGAAGCGCGTGCTGATGGTCTTCGGCTTTGAACAATCAATTCCCTCAGAGGGGTCTGTTCCCGCCCTGGAGGGGCTGAATCTCTCGCGATCTCTTTCCCTGTGACTTCCCATTCCCTTTCCTTCTCTGGCTGCCGGATTATGCACTGACTCGACTGGCTCGGGAGGCTCCTGACTTCTGGGGGTGGCGCAGCGGGGTCTTTGAATTCGTTCCCGACAGGATGCTGATGACTACTATGGAATCGGCCACGATCACAGGAATGTATCCAGAAGGCTTGAGCCTTGAGAAGAAAAAAGAGCGCCTGGCCTGATTGGAAGGGCTGGTCTGGGATTATTCTGAAATGAAGAGGGGAGAGCGTGAGAATCGATCCTATGCTGCAGTTCTCGATCGATTGGCATATCTCCGTTTTCAGTTGGGAGACTACCCGGAGTCACGCCGTCTGTACAATGAGAGCCTCAAGATCTGGCAGGATCTGGGGGAGAGGAGCGGCGAGGCCCGGACACTGCACAACCTGGGTTCTCTGGCTAAGGCCTCTAACGACTACCCGGAGGCGCGCCGTCTGTACAATGAGAGCCTCAAGATCTGGCAGGATCTGGGGGAGAGGAGCGGCGAGGCTCGGACACTGCACGCCCTGGGTTCTCTGGCAGAGGCCTCTGGCGACTACCCGGAGGCGCGCCGTCTGTACAACGAGAGCCTCAAGATCTCTCAGGATCAGGGGGACAGGAGGGGCGAGGCCCGGAGACTGCACGCCCTGGGTTCTCTGGCGAAGGCCTCTGGCGACTACCCGGAGGCACGCCGTCTGTACAATGAGAGCCTCAAGATCTCTCAGGATCAGGGGGACAGGAGGGGCGAGGCCCGGACACTACGCGATCTGGCCATGCTGGCTCAGGCCTCTGGCGACTACCTGGAAGCACGTCGTCTGTTCAATGAGAGTCTCAAGATCAGGCAGGAATTGGTGGACAGGAGCGGCGTGTTCCAGACACTTCACGCCCTGGGCTCTCTGGCTGAGGCCTCCGGCGGCTACCCGGAGGCACGCCGTCTGTACAATGAGAGCCTCAAGATCTCTCAGGATCTGGGGGAGAGGAGCGACGAGGCCCGGACACTGCACAACCTGGGCTCTCTGGCTCAGGCTTCTGGCGACTGCTCGGAGGCACGCCGTCTGTACAATGAGAGCCTCAAGATCTTTCAGGATCTGGGGGAGAGGAGAGGTGAAGCCTTATCACTTACTAAGCTCGCATCTCTGGAGGAAGAACAGAATGATATCAAGGCTGCAATAGATCATATCACTCAGGCTGAAGCTATCTTCAAACTGCTAGGCGCAGGCCATCATGCTGAAGAGGCCCGGATTCAAAAAGAGAGGCTGGGGAGGAGGCTGGGCAGACCCTCATAGATGCTGCCCGCTCCTCTGAAAAAAATCAAAAAGAGAAATTCTTCGCTTGAGCCATTACATTAGCTAATCGTCAGTGTCTTAATTATCTGAGTGGTGTTATTCTCATCAAATGAAGACACCATCAAAATATAAGTTCTGCTATCCAGATTCCAGACAGAGATATTATAGATTCCACCGGGCACCCGCTCGCTTTCATTCGCCGCTTTCATTGTGGTGACGCTGACATTTCTGCCCCGGCTATCAAGAGCAGTCCATTGGCCGATCTCTCTGTGGCCTTCCTCTCCCACTGCCTCTATCCCTGCAGCCTGCAAGAGCCCGGACAAAGCGTCTGGGTTCATCATACTGAGGATTTTATCGAATATAGTCATTACAGATACATAGGCAGATCCGGCCTGTGCCGTATCGGAGATGGTGATATCATTGGAGATCATTCCTTTGCTGCTGTCATCAAATCTGTTGCTGACAATCTCGAAGCTTGGCCCCAGGTCGATGAAGAGGCTCTTATCGCAGACTGTCGAGACATTCAATTCCAGAGCCGGCACAGGCAGAGCAGGGCAGACCAGCATAAAGATGGCAGCCAGAAGAGCAGTAGAAGATCTCATATTCACAACTCCTTCCACATGTTTGGCAACTAATAATATAAGGCTTTTATGAAACTGCGGTGAAATATGGGTCGTGAGCCTCTAATGGGTTTGAGTTTTGTAATATGGAAAAGTCAAGAGTTCCTGCAAGCTCCAGACATGATCGATTAAGCCAGCTTGCTTCGCGGGACTATTGAACTTCGTTATGCCCATCTCATTTCTATATTTTAGAGCACGATGCTTTCGGCAGTAGTTGAAGTGCGCGAAATATAGGGTCATTTGGTTATTCAATTCTGCAGTCTCCTTAGAGAAACCTATGGTTTTCCTTGATATGCGGTTATTATCTTGTCTGCATGTCAGGTTTTGCCGTTCAATGTAGCTGGTAGATATCATTTTGTGGTCTATATCTTTGCCAAATATGATTCTCTTGACCACTTTTTTAGTCTACCGTTGACCCTCATTTTAATGACTTGAGCATATTGTAATAGTTCATCTACGATTAATTTAGGACTTCGAGGTCGCCCTCGCTTGCCTGTTGGTGCGAACGGCTGTAGTTTTCCATATTGCTTTCGAAGAGCTGCTGCATATAGTCTTAATCCATCTGTCACAAAGAGCGGCATTGATCTGAGTCTTTTGGCAGTATTTGAAACGAGCTGATCTGCATTTTCCTGAGATCGCTCACCGATAACATGTGAAAGCACCAACCTGCAATTTGCAGCCATGCTTATCCAGATCCAAGTTCCTTTATCTTCGTATTCACCTTCTCTGGGTAGTGTTTTTTCCCCACAAAAGTCCATGCCTCGTCCATCTCTACCTTTGGGGTCTCTACATCCTTCAAGACAACTTCATTGACTTTTTCACTATGCTTTGCTGCTTTCGAGATCCAAGTGCTTACAGTAGATGGTTTTGACTCAAGGATCTCAGCTATTCCTAAGACACTCATTCCACGCATGGCCATTTTTAGAGCCAGCTTGATCTTTTCTTCGTTTGTTCTTGTGTCATAGAATGCAGTGTTAGTTCTATCACAGAATCTGGTACCACATGTGTGGCAAATATATTTCCTGACCTTGCCGGAGCTTATCTTGTAAGTTCCGTACACAGTGACGTTTCCTTTCCCAGCAATTCCAAATAGATTGCACTGCTCATTCGGGCATGCTACATCCAAGAATCGAGGCTTTGGACCTCTTTTGCCCATTTTGCTACACCCCATGTAGCATATAGGAATAGGTTATATAAATAACAGCCGATTGTAGATTCACGACCCGCTTTGCCGAAGGTGATGTAATAGTCATTGCTGCAAGCACACATACTGCATTAGATGAACTGCTGCAGCGCATTGATAATATTATCCCATCCTTCAAACAGCATGCTGAAACACATGATTTCTCCATGCCTCAAATTGGGCTTGCAAAGACCGTATTATCTGATAATGATTCGCACCCAGACGGCACAATAGAAATAATCATTTCAAAATCGCCCGCGAGAGCCATCTCAAGGATCCGTAATCGATCGATCGCAATAATAGGCGGAACAACCGCCTCACTTCTGCAAATGTGGGAGAGGAGAGGTAAACGACTCCAAGATCTGCAAGTATCAAAGCTAGTTATAGATGAAGCTAGTATGATGGTGTTCCCACACTTCTTGGCGCTGGCAACTTTGATCGATATCAATAGTGGAGAAATTATGTTGGCAGGAGATCATCGACAGCTAGCTCCTATTGTAGCTCATGATTGGGAGAATGAAGATCGCCCTCCGGTTATTTTGTATCAACCATTTACTAGCGCATATGAGGCGATTCAAAATATTGAATCTAAAGTTTCAAATTCAGCTGTGGCTCAAAATGCTCTCCGATACACTCATCGCTTGCCTGCCGAGATAAGAGAGCTAATCAGTCGGCTATACAGATTAGACAATATAGAACTCGAAGGGAGACCACAAGAGCAGTATCCATTAGAATTACTAGAAAATGGCTGGGAAAAAATATGGGAGACAGAAACAGGTCTCTATCTTGTAACTCATAATGAAAGGGAATCAAAGCTAAGCAACGAGGCTGAGCTGGCCATTGTAGAGCAAATCCTTGCATCTAGTGGCGTTCAACCGGCTGATTCCATTGCCATTGTAACTCCTCACCGTGGACAGCGTGGTCTATTGAAGAGGCGCCTTGAACAATTTATGGGTATGGATGGCCCGTTGCACATTATCGATACAGTTGAGCGCCTTCAGGGGGGGCAGAGACAGACTATTATCGTCTCTGCAACAGAGAGTGACCCTTCGGCTATAAGCACCAATGCAGAGTTTATTCTAGATCTTAGGCGTTCAAATGTCGCATTTTCACGCGCAAGAATGAAGCTTATTGTTATATGTTCTGAGTTTTTATTAGACTATATACCAGCCCAGTTTGAGCACTATGAATCAACTTTGCTATGGAAATCTCTTAGGACGCTTTGTTCGACCGAGGTTATGAGCACAGAATTGGAAATCAATGATAATATTTATATTGTGCGAATATTTACATACACCCCACCATTAGATGATATAAATTAAAGTCGATACGAATCTATGGAGTGAAGCTTAGCATGAGTAGGCCTATAGCCATTGGGTTGTTTTCTGGAGCAGGAGGGCTTGATATTGGGCTAGAGAACGCGGGATTCAAGTTCCGTGCCTCTGTAGAACTCGATCCTGTGAGATGCGAAACCCTTAGGCTGAGCCGCAAAGGCTGCCCGGTCCTGTGCGAAGACATTCGAGCGATATCTAGCGAGCGCATCAAGTCTGCTTCCTTTATTGACGAAGTAGATCTTGTTGCAGCTGGGCCGCCATGCCAGCCATTTTCAAAGCTTGCATACTGGATGACAGAGGGCAAGGTAAAAGATGCCAATAAGGCTGATCTAATATTCCAGCCAGTCAGGCTCGCTCGAGAGCTTAATGCTAGAGCAGTCTTTATTGAGAATGTGCCAGGCCTTTGCTATAGACATGCTAAACCGCTTTTAGATTTACTCCTAAAAAAGCTGGAATCCGCAGGATATTCCACCACCTGGGCCGTGGTCAATGCTGCAGATTATGGTGTCCCTCAACTTAGAAAGCGGCTGATAATAATTGGAATGCAGGATATTATCCCTCGGATACCCGATCCGACCATCACAAATGGCAACTTTATGACAGCAGGAGATGCCATTGGTGATCTGGATAATGGTAGTGCGGATGACGCGGAGCTAATTGGAGGTAAGCATGGAAAGCTTCTCCAGCTCATTCCACCGGGAAAGAATTATATTCATCTTACCGATCGGGGAGACGGAATCCCACATTTCAGATATCGATCAAGATATTGGAGCTTCCTGCTCAAGCTTTCGCCAGATCTTCCATCTTGGACCATCCCTGCCCAGGCGGGTTCGTATACAGGGCCTTTTCACTGGAGAAGCAGAAAACTCCGGATCTTAGAACTCAAGAGGCTTCAGACCTTCCCTGATGATTGGACATTTTGCGGATCTGATACAATGATTAGGAGACAAATTGGTGATGCTGTTCCGCCCCTGCTCGCTCAGCGACTTGGAGAAGAGATAATAAAGCAGCTGAATGAGTGATAGTCTTGGCTGATATAGCAGAAAGCCTACTTTCCTGGTTTCAGGATCATAAAAGAACTCTGAAAAACCTCTTTTAATCGATAACTATGAATATTGTTATTAATATATAATGTTTCATGAGAAGCCTCACTGATTTTGCCCTTCGTCTGGAATACGAACGGGTCAAAGATCTTGGTGATGAGCTGGTCGATATTGGGGGTAGATTGAATTGGGAAGAGTTCAGACCGCTGCTTGAAGCTATGTATAAGAACAATATCGAACGCGGCGGCTGACCACATCTCGATGTGATCGTGATACTCAAGTCTCTTTTCATTCAACAGCTTTACAGCCTATCCGATGAGCAGCTTTAACGGGAAATTGCCGATCGCATCTCGTTTAGAGTGTTTCTTGGCACAACGGAGATTGTTCCAGATTCCACAACAATATGGAAGTTCAGAGAACGCCTTGCTGAGACCGGTACAGACCAGAAAATATGGGCTGGGATGCAAAGGCAACTTGATGCCATGAAACTCAAGGTGCAAAAAAGGAATCATGCAGGATGCCACATTCATAACCGCTGGTCCTGGCCATGCCAAAGCAGATACTCCTCGTGGCGATGAAAGGCCTCCCTGCGGAAGAAGAGATAAAAGTACTTAAAGACAGATAGATCTCCAGTCTTCTCGATACAGGCGATCATATGAGGAAGGTTCACCTCATAGTAGGAGTCCATGGTGAAGCTGGAGTCCTCATGGTAGAGCCTCCACAGCCGCCCATTGGTCAGGATCGCCCACTTGGGAGGGGTCGCCCGCAGATAGTTGTCGATCTGAAAGCTGGGGTTGGTCATCTCCCGCAAGGCCCTTCCCTGCTGGCTCTTGTCCAAGGCTATATTCCAGGCCTTGGCATCCCCCACTGCCACAGACCTCTTGTAAAAGTCCTCCGCCCCCTTATGGGCATAAGCCTCATCCAATGCTTGGGCATGGGGAAAGAAGGCATAATCAGGCTTCAAGGGATCGTGATGTAGGCTCTCCTGGACGCCATAATGATGGCCCAGAGCATCCAGGACCGGGCGGATCCAGTTATGCTCCAGATCTGCCTCAACGTACCGGGGGAGGTTCTTCTCCTTTTCAAAGAATTTATCCCTTATCCTGCGGTAGGCAAGAGCAAGACCGCTTTCATCTTCCCACTCCGCTGACTTCTGGATCATGCTTTCCAGGTAATGGTTGGAAAAGAGATTACTGTTGTTGAAAACATCCTCCATTTTTATGCTTCCTGATGCCTGCAATTTCGCTTCCCTCGATCCAGGTTGATCCCCTCTCCACCAAAAAGCTTTTGGATGACTCCTCCTGGATGTGCAGCCCAAAATCAGATGCACAATCCCGGTCGGTTTGGCCCTCTCATATAACTTCCCATCCAAGGTCAAGAGGTGAGCGGCACAAGAGCTGCCCCGGCGAGAAATAAAGAGGCTTGGAAGGCGATCTTGTTTTCGATTGAGATCTCAATTGCCTCCACTGCCAGCTCTTCTCCCCTGAGAAGCTCGCAGGCTCGGGCGATAAATCTCTGACAATTTTTAAATGATTTCGGCAAAAGCTCCAGACTCTCGCCTAAGAGGAGCACCTGTTTCCAGACAACACTCCCCGCCTCGGCCATGGCAAGGTCAAGTGTGATCAGGTCAGATCCTGCTGCTGCAACCATTGCCTTTTTGGATGGCTCCTCTTTGAAGGCTCGCGGTGTATAAAATCTGTTGAAGTTAGGATGCCATTATATCGGGTTCAGCAGGGTGAGACTGAAGAGTCAGACATCCCAATTGATAATGATTCCTTATTGCCTGACGGGCCGCGGTATCATATGCCCCAAAGATTGAGGCTATTGCCTCATTTAATTCGATCCCTCTCCGATACCCGGAACCGGCAAGTCAAATAGATCCAGCAGAGATCCAATCGCCATGACCAGGAGACCAAATGGGTTGCAGCAGGGCTACTTCGACTCCTCTAGATGCAGATGTGAATTCAATAGATCTTGGGCTATCTATATGATCTAATTTCTATAAAACAAAAAGAATAGCCTGCAGACTCTCTCCGCCATCAGAACAGGCTGGCCAAGAATACGAGGGGCACAATAAACATCACTATGAAACCTATAAGCATCAATCCAATTGCCAGACCATTTCCACCTGCCATGAAGATCCTCCTACTTTCTTTGGCTACTGCTTGGAAGAGGTGATATTAATTACTATCGGATAGGCATCCATCCCAAGCTCCCATAAATCACCTTCCCCACCAGATCCGTCGCTCAAAGATCCCTGCTCCTATCAATCTTAAATAACCGGTCCCCGATCCCATCTGCACAAGGTTTATTTAATTTAACCATCAGGAGAATTTCAGCAAATTATGAGGAATGCTATGCGACTTTCCATGGATTTAGAGCTTCAGGATGTTCCCGGCCAACTGCTCTTGGCTATGCAACCCTTGAGCGATAACAAGGCCAACATCATCAGTGTGGTCCACCACAGGGATCGAAAAACCCCCCGGGGCATGATCCCGGTTCGATTCATTGTGGAGATGGATCGCTCAAGAATCGAGGCGGTAAAGGCCAGGCTCAAGGAGAGCGGGATCTCTGTGGTGCGTGCAGGCGAGGACCGATTCATTGAGTCAGTATCTGTGGTGCTGGTAGGCCATGTTCTGGACAGCGACCTGGGAGATACCATAAACCGGATCGACTCCACCGGCTTTGCCGAGGTGATGGACCTCTCCCTGACCATGCCAGGAGTGAGTGAGCACTCCTCCGCCTATCTCAAGATTCGCGCTACAGGCAAGGCTGAGATCCACAAGGCTTTGACTATTCTGCGCAATGTGGGCGAGGAGAAGAAGCTGCTCGTGATCGAGCCCATTGAGATGGAGGCAGTATGAGAGATGTTAAAATCTCCCTGGTGGGCTTTGGCATAGTGGGGCACGGGGTGGTTGATGTCCTCAGCAGAAAGAGGGAGCTTCTCCGCGAGATGGGCCTGAACCTGAGGCTGGTCAGCGTCACCGATCACACCGGCACAGTGACATCCGAGGATGGAGTGGATGCCAAAAAGATACTGGGCGAGAGGACACTGGCCAATGTGGCCACATCGAGCATGAAGGGGAAGGAGGCCATAGATGCCATAGACTCCGACCTGATGATCGAGGTCACCCCCACCAACATCGTCCACGGCCAGCCGGGGCTGGGCCATATGGAGGCCGCCCTCGCCTCGGGCAAACATGTGGTGACATCCAACAAAGGGCCACTGGTGGTATCCTACGGCCGCCTGAAGAAGCTGGCTGAGGACAATGGCGTAATGCTCAAGTTCGAGGCCACCGTCGGCGGCACAATGCCTCTGATCAGCCTGGTTGAGCGCACACTGGTGGGCAATGCCATCCTGGGCGTCCGGGGCATATTCAATGGCACCTGCAACTATATTCTCACCCGCATGGCCGAGGAGGGCATACCCTATGCCCACGCCCTGAGCGAGGCTCAGGATATGGGAATCGCCGAGGCCGACCCCAGCTACGATGTGGAGGGGGTGGATACAGCAGGAAAGGTGGTCATACTGGCCAACTCTCTGTTCGATATGAATATCAAGTACTCCGATGTTGATGTGACCGGCATAACAGGAGTGACCCCCGAAGCCCTTGCTCTGGCCAAGAAGAGGGGATATGCCATAAAGCTGATCGGGGATGTGCCCGCTCTGACCGTCCGGCCCACACTGGTGCCCATGGACAGCCCCCTGGCTGTGGCCGGGACTTTAAACTCCGCTGCTATATACACCGATCTCTCCGGGACGATCACTGTCTCCGGCCTTGGTGCAGGCTCCATCGAGACGGCCTCTGCCATTCTAACCGATATCACCAGCATTTACAGGACCAAGCGGATAGATGCCATATTCTAGGCATTCCAGAAAATAAAAAAAAAACATGCCAATGACCGGGTAAGAATGAGCAGTTTCTTGAGCTTCGCCCAGCTCTGCCAGAGGGTGGAGGGGGTCTCCGGCTCCCTGGAGAAGATAGAGCTGGTGGCATCATTCCTGAAGGATCTGGATGATGATGAACTGGAGGTTGCCTCCGGGTTCGTTATGGGAGAGATCTTCTCGCCTAGCCTTGATCTGGTGATGGGCGTGGGGCCGAGCATCCTCTATGAGGCTATGGCCCGTGCCTGCGGATGCTCGACAGAGAGGATCATGGAATGGCTCCGCTCCACAGGAGACCCGGGATTGGTGGCATCTATAGCGGTGGAGAATAAAAAGCCCATCGGATTTGCCGCCTTCATAAGACATGATCCTCTCTCCATCAAAGAGGTTCATCAAAGGCTCCTGACAGTGGCACGGGCCTCGGGAAAGGGAAGCCAGGACACCAAGGTCAAGAACCTGCTGTATCTGTTCAGCCAGGCCACTCCTCTGGAGGGGCAATATATCGCCCGCCTGGCGATAGAGGACATGAGAATTGGGGTTGGCGAGGGAGGGATGAGAGATGCCATTGCCCGCGCTTTCTCCCGCGATGCATCAGAGGTGGAGAGGGCCTACAATCTGACCAATGATATCGGCCTGGTGGCCGTCAGTGCTCGGCGGGGTACCCTCGCCGATCTGAGCGTGCAAATAGGCCGCCCCATCAAGATGATGCTGGCCCAGGTAGGAGAGGGGATCTCCTCCTCCATGCAGGAGCTGGGCTCTGCAGCGATCGAGTGGAAGTACGATGGGGCCAGGGTGCAGATCCACAAGGACAAAAAGAGAGTTCGCATCTTCTCCCGCCGGCTGGAGGATGTGACCAGATCCCTTCCCGAGATCGTCCTTCTGGCTCAGGGGGTCAGGGCAGATGAGGCCATCCTGGACGGGGAGGTGGTGGCCATGGGCAAGGACTCCAGACCTCTGGCCTTCCAGGAGATCTTAAAGCGCTTTCGCAGAAAGTACAAAGTGGAAAAGCAGGCTAAGGAGACGCCGTTGCATCTATTTCTCTTCGATCTGATATATCTTGATGGCAACAGCACCCTGGATCTGCCCCTGACCCGACGGCGGGAGCTGCTGGAGGGCATAGCCGATAGCTCGATACTGGCGGATCAGGTCATATCCAACAGCATCCAGCGGGCAGAGGAGATCTACCGCCAGGCGCTGGATAAGGGCCATGAGGGGCTGATCCTTAAAAATCCGCTATCTCCATATGCCCCCGGGAAGAGGGGCAAGAACTGGCTCAAGATCAAGCCGGTTATGGAGACCCTGGATCTGGCAGTGATCGGGGCAAGATGGGGCGAGGGCAGGAGAGCCAGCTTCCTGGGCTCATACCGGCTGGCCTGCCTGGATGAGGCCACGAATAAGCTTTTGGATATAGGCTGGGTGGCTACCGGCCTCACGGACGAGGCTTTGGCGGAGCTGACGGATCTGTTCCAGGATCTGATCTTGATGCAGAAGGGGATGGAGGTCGAGCTGAAGCCGGCGGTGATCTTCGAGGTGGCCTATGAGGAGATACAGAAGAGCCAGAGCTACTCATCAGGATATGCTCTCAGGTTCCCCAGATTGGTGAGGGTGAGAGATGATAAATCGCTGGAGGAGGCAGACAGCCTGGAGAGGGTGGCCTCCCTCTACCAGGGGCAGCGGGGGAGGAACAACTACATCTGATCGGAGATCTTCCCAATAATAAGCTTATTATCAACCTGATTGTGAAGCATATACAACGAAGCGCAATACAATCAAGCAAAATACAGTCAAGCAGATGACACTTGGATAATAATGGATGGGCGAGGAGGTTTTTACGGTGATAACCAAAAGGCTGGTCGAGCTGAAGGATGAGGATCTGCATTCTCTTCTCTCCAGGGATGTGGGCATTCAGGATATCCTTCCTGCAGTAAATGAGATCGTAATGGAGGTTGGCTCGAAGGGAGATGAGGCTTTATTCAGGTATACAGAGAAGTTCGATGGGGCACATCTGAATGATCTGCGCGTCACCCAGGAGGAGATCGATGAATCATATGACCTGGTGGAGGACAGGCTCCTTGAGGCCCTCTCCTCGGCGGCAGATCATATCTTCTATTTCCACAATGAACAGAAAGAGCATGAGCTCTGGATGAGCGAGGCCTCTCCCGGGGTGCTGGTGGGCCAGAAGGTCGTCCCCCTGGACTCTGTGGGGGCGTATGTCCCCGGGGGCAGGGCGGCCTATCCCAGCTCGGCTCTGATGACAGTCATTCCCGCCAAGGTGGCGGATGTGCCCAGGATTGTGGTCTGCACCCCGCCCCAAAAGGATGGATCGATCAATCCCCTGACTCTGGCTGCTGCAGATATGGCGGGAGCGGACGAGATCTACAAGATCGGCGGAGCGCAGGCTATAGCGGCCATGGCCCTGGGGACAGATAGCATTGAAAGGGTGGACAAGATCGTGGGGCCGGGCAATGTCTATGTCACTGCCGCCAAGATGCTTATCAGAGGCTCGTCGGAGATCGATTTTCCCGCCGGACCGAGCGAAGTTCTGATCCTGGCCGACAGGACGGCCGATCCTGGGGTTATAGCTGCTGATATGATCGCCCAGGGGGAGCATGATCCCAAGTCGATCTCCGTCCTCGTCTCCCTGGATGATCTCCTGGCCAGCGCTGTGGCCGAGGAGCTGGAAATTCAGGTGGAGGGAACTGCCCGCTCTGAGATCGCCAGGCTGAGCCTGGAGAGCAGCGCCGTTCTGCTGGCGGACGATATGGATGAGGCGCTGGACTTCGTCAATGCCTTTGCCCCTGAGCATCTGGAGATAATCACCCGGGAGCCGATGAACGTCCTGAGGTCCATTCGCAATGCTGGAAGTGTGTTCCTCGGAAAGTACACCCCGGTGGCAGCAGGGGACTATGCCAGCGGAACGAATCACGTGCTTCCCACCTCCGGATATGCCCGGATCTTCTCCGGCCTGAATGTGGATCACTTCGTCAAGAAGATCACCCTGCAGATGATCACCGATGAGGGGCTGCTGGGGCTTGAGGATACCATAACCACTCTGGCCGAGGCGGAGGGGCTGATGGCCCATGCCGAGTCGGTGAGAAGGAGGCTGGAGCCGCGAGCCTGAAGCGGCCGGCCTGACTGCTGATTATGATCGCCTCTGGACTTCTTTGCAATTGCAAGATCTGGATCTGATCGTGTCCGAGCATCTTTTGGAGATGGCTGGGGCCCGGGTCAGGGTCCGGGATGGGGAGGTGGAGGTTCTGACTGAGCCTGCCATACGCTCCTGCCCCCTGCGCCGGGATCTGTACGGCATCGATAAAGAGAGCAAAGAGACTGTCAAGAAGGTCTTGGAAGAGCATATGGCAGAGCTGGGCATGTACGGCCCGAGGAGAGTGCTGGAGCTCGAGAACAAACCGGTGAGCTTCGGAGCCTCGGAGATCCTCTCCGATGCCCTCACCGAGGGGCTCGTCGATGCCGCAGTGCTGGTCTGCGAGGGAGCGGGAACGGTGGTAGTGGCGAAGCCAGAGGTTCTGCAGGCCATCGGGGCTCATATGACAGGGCTGGTGAGGACAGAGCCGATAGAGGAGATCCAGGCGGGCCTGGAGGATAGAGGCTGCATCCTGATCGACAGACGGGGGAGGGTCGACCAGATCCAGGGCTTTGAGAGAGCAGCAGAAGCAGGATACAGAAAGATTGCTGTAACCGTGGCCGGTCACAGGGCAGATGAGGCTATAGAGCTGAGGAAGAGAAAGAGAGCTATGGGAGCCGGGGCCGCGATTCTAGCCGTTCACACCACGGGCATAAGCATAAGCGAGGCTCAGGTTCTGGCGGAATGCTGCGACCTGGTCTGGTCCTGCGCCTCCCGGGCGGTGCGAGAGGTGGTGAGAGGAAGGGCGCTGATGCAGATTGGCATTGCCATTCCCGTCTTCGCCCTCACTCCAATGGGAAAGAGGCTGATACTGAACCGGGCGATGCATTTTGATGGCCCGCTGCTCCTTCACCGGGCGGGCCTGCCGCTGATGCCGGAGGGAAAGCAGCCAGAGCCACTGGTTTAATCTATCCTAATCCTAACCGCATGATCATTCAACCCCTCCCGATCCGTATTGAGTCATAATCCATCAATCAGGCTGCGGGTCATATTGATGCTCTGCTTAGCCAGATCGTTCTTGGGATTGATCTTCATCACCCTCTCGAAGGCCAAGAGCGCCTCATGAAGCTGGCCCTGGCCGGCCAGAGATATTGCAAGGGAGTACTGAATGAGTTCGTTCTCCGGATCAAGGGCGGCAGCCCTCTGGAAGCTCTCTGCAGCCCGGTCTGCCTCTCCGCAGCTCTCCTGAGCATAGCCCAGCTCCAGCCACAGAACAGGGTCATCAGGAGAGAGCCTGGTCGCATTCTCGAGGGCCTGCCTGGACTGGCTGTGCCTGCCCAGGAGCCTGTACACCTGGCCCAGGTTGTACCAGATGTCCGCAGAGGCCGGGGACAGATTTGCTGCTTCTTGCAGGCTTGCTGCTGCCTCATCATATCTTCCCAGGGCCGCCTGCAGGCTTCCCAGGTTGGACCGGGCAGCCCAGTTCTCCGGATCGATGGTGAGGATATCTGAGAAGCACTGCAGGGCAAAGGAGATATTGCCAGCGCCGGCCTGGGCCAGGCCCATCCCCATCAGGCTTTCTGTCCCATCTACCTCCAGGCCAAGGGCGCTCTCAAAGAGAGAGATGGACCGGGCATACTCCCCCCGGGCACAGAGGATGCCTCCCAGCCCCCTGTAGCCCCGCGGGCTGGGGCCTGCCGCCTGGGCGGCCTGATAGTAGCCCCAGGCTTCATCCAGCCTTCCTCTCTGATAGAGGGCATCTGCCAGCCCCAAGAGGGCGTCCTGGTTTTGTGGCTCGATATCCAATGCCCTCGTGAAGCTCTCTATAGCCGGATCGATATCATTTTGCTGCAGCAGTATCTCTCCCCTTCCCGTCCAGGCAAGGGTGCAGTTGGCATCCTGCTTGAGAAGCTCCCCGTAATAGCGCAGGGCCTGGCCCGATCCCATGAGATCCGACTGCGCCCTTGCCATCCCCAGCAGGGCCATTGTATTCCCATGATCCTTCGCCAGGATGCGGCCGTAGACCTCTGCGGCCTGGGATGGGTCGCCCTTTTCTAATAATCCATAAGCCATCTCCTGCAGGACCATGATGTTATCCGGCTCCTGTTCCAGGATCTGGCGGTAGCAGTCCAGAGCCTCATCCCTCCTCTTCAGGCCGTCCAGAGATCGCCCTTTGCCGTAAAGGGCAGAGAGGTTGTCCCCATCTATCCGGAGGGCAAGGGAATAGCTCTCCAGAGCCGATGTACAGTCCCCCATCGCCAAGAGGAGATCAGCCCTGCCCAGAGCAGTCTCCATATCCTGGGGATCTATCCTGAGGGCCTGATTGAAGGCCTGGAGGGAGGCGTTCAGATCCCCCCTGGCGCGGCGGGCCAGGGCCAGTCCCCGCCAGGATTCCTTCTCCTCCGGCTCCTCCTCCAATGCCATCAGATAGCTCTCTTCCGCCAGATCATTCTCGCCTAACCGGAGGTGGCATTCCGCCCTGCCCCTCAGGGCGAGGGCGTTGCCGCTGTCCACCTCCAGCAGCCGGCTGAAGCTCTCCAGGGCCTCAGAATGACGACCCAGGGAGAGGAGCAGACTGCCCTGACGGGAGAGGGTCTCGCTCTTCTCGCCCTCCTGGGCCAGCGCCCTCTCATAGCTTACCAGGGCGCGATCATAATCTCCGAGCATCTCCTGGGTCTGAGCCTTGCGGTTCCAGAGGGTTATGCTCCCGGGATCGAGGCGGAGGGCGTAGTCAAGGCATATCTGAGCCATTCTGTATCTTCCCGCCTCGATCAGTACCTCTCCTTTCAGGCTCCAGGCCTCCTTGAGGGACTGGTTCAGCCTCAGAGCCTGGTCAAGAGAGCGAACAGCCTCCTGAAGATATCCCAGCTGAAAGAGGATCTTTCCCCTGAGAAGCCATGCCTCAGCCTCTTCCCCCTCCATCTGCAGCGACTGGTTTATCCTCTCTGAGGCCAGGGAATAAGAGCCATTCTGGTAGAGGATCATAGCCTCTTGCAAATAGGAGCCAAGGGAAGGGTCAGAGCCCGCGCCACTGGTGGCAGCTAGAGCAGGGAGGGATTCGGATACGAGGAGGGTGCAGGTCAAGAGAAGGCAGATTAACAGAAACCAGGCCCCGGTGGAGTGTTTTTCCATTGGCATCAGGATCATCTGCCAGCTCTCAGGGGATATAATTAACCTTCGAAAAAAAGGAGAATCAAAGGAGAATTAAAGAAGAATTAAAAGAGAATTAAAGGAGAATTAAAAGAGAATTAAAGGAGAATTTAAAGGGGATGGACTGTCACTGCAGGGTCAGTCTCACCTCATCGCCATCCTTCAGCTTGAGAGCATCTCTCAGCCGCAGAGGGGATATGACCTCCACCAGATCCAGAGGATAAGAGCTCCTGTCTGGGCGGATGATGGCCCCATCCTGGCCATTGATCTTTATCCTGTAGCACCTGCACCCACCATAGGTCCTCTCCTTCTCCTGGAATCCCTCAATGAGAACCTGATGGGGACCGGGATTGAAGGGATCGTCCAGCTTGATATTCAGTGTGCCCGGAAAGGGCACAAATCCGAGCTTCTTGAAGAACTGATTGCGATAGCCCTCGCGAGAGATGTAGTACTGCCCCTCGCCCAGGCCACCCACCACCCTCCCCTGCATGACTGTGCTCCTTTCCCTCTCGAAGATATTCCTGTAATCCTGATACTCGGAGAGCAGCAGCAGCCTTCCGATCTCAGTGATCCTGATCCTCTGGCCTGAGCCCGTCACTTTGCGCTCGATGCAGCCCTTCCCCTCCAGAGAATATAACCTTCTGCTGGCGGTCTGCGGGCTGGAGAGCAGAAGCGAGGCCAGAGCAGAGCTGGATACTCTGATCTGACCGTGGAGCGCTCCCAAGAGCGCCAGATGCTTAAGTGTCTCGATATCCACTAATGAACCCCCTGAGCTTGAAGAGACGATTATCAGAGTGAACTGCCGCGTCATGAAGGGCGCGGCTGTCCGCTTAAAGCATAGCCGTCCGTCCATCCCGGAACTAAGCCTTACGCCTTCGCCCTCCTCCCGTGGTCAGGATCAGGTAAATCGACTTGAAGGTGTTCCCGATGAAAAACCGGGGGGGCGTCCTCTTCCCTATGATCCTCGTCCTCCCCGCCCGGATGGCCTCTATCGCCTCTTCAGCATCTCCGGCATCGATCTCTGTGACACCCAGGCCGACGGTCTCGGCAAAATGAGAGTCGCTCCCTGCGACTGCTGGGAGGCGGCGCCTCCTCGCCTCGATCAAGGCGCGAGCATTGGCTATGCCGAAGAGATGCTTGGAGTTGTAGACCTCCACTGCATCGCACTCCGGTATGCGTCCGATAGCATGGCGGAAGGGATGATATGGATGGGGGACTATTGCTATCCCTCCCTGATCATGGGCCAGATCAGCAGTCTCCTCCGGGCTGAGCCCCCGGCGGGGCAGCTCGGATACTCCCAGGACCAGAAGATGGCCTTCCGAGGTTGTGACCTCCGCTCCGGGGATGAGGATCAGATCCAGTTTGTCCTCCCGGATGATCTTCATCGCCTGCTGAGATCCCCTCAATGTATCATGATCGGTAATGGAGAGCCCGTCCAGATTCCGGCGGGCAGCAGCCCTCAGAATTGTCCTGACATCGTCCCGTCCATCTGAGCAGTTGGAGTGGATGTGAAGATCAAACCTCATCTGCCAACCTCGGGGATGGCCAGACGGCCCTGGAGAGCAGAAGCAGCAGCAGTAGCAGGGCTGGCCAGATAGACCAGACCCCCTTTGCCCATTCTTCCCGGGAAGTTCCGGTTGGAGGTGGAGACGCATATCTCTCCCTCCGCCAGAACCCCCATATGAGCTCCCAGGCAGGGACCGCATCCGGGAGGTCCGATCATAGCTCCTGCCTCCACCAGAGTCTGGATGATACCGCCTCGCAGCGCATCGAGCAGAACCTCTCTTGATGCCGGTATCACCAGGGTTCTGACTGCGACCCTCTTTCCCTTCAATATCCTGGCCGCCACCTCCAGGTCCTCCAGCCTGCCGTTGGTGCAGGTTCCTATGAAGACCTGATCTATCTCCAGCCCAGCCAATTCCGAGACCGGCCGGACGTTATCCACCCGGAAGGGGACTGCTACCTGAGGCTCAAGCTCAGTTATATCGTAATCGTATGTTTTCTGGTATGAGCCCGGATCGGAGTGGACAGGGGTGTAAGGCCGGCGGGCCCGGCCGCGGAGCCACTGCTCTGTCCTCTCATCCGGCGGGACGATGGCCGCCTTGGCCCCCATCTCCACACCCAGATTGCAGAGGGTCATCCTCCCGGATATGCTCAGATCCTCTATGGCGGGACCGGTATACTCGATTGCCTTGTAGGTGGCGCCATCTGCACCCAGATCTCCTATCACCAGGAGAGCGATATCCTTGGCAGAGACAGAAGGAGCTGCCTCTCCCACCACCCGCACCTCCAGGGTCTGGGGCACCCGGAACCAGAGCCGGCCGCTTGAGTAGATCTCGGCCATGTCAGTGGCTCCAACGCCAGTACCAAAGGCTCCAAAAGCGCCATAGGTGCAGGAATGGGAGTCAGCTCCCACCAGGAGCAGGCCGGGAAGGGCGAAGCCCTGCTCGGGGAAGACCTGATGGCAGACCCCAGTACCGCAGTCGAAGAGGTGAGATATCCTCTGCTCTCTTGCCCACTCCCTCACCTCTCTTTGCAGATCGGCTGCAGTTTCATTGTTTGCAGGCACGATGTGATCGAAGGGCACAACCACCCTCTCCGGATCCCAGACCCTCTCCGAGCCCATCTCCCGGAAGGATCGGATGGCCAGGACAGATGTCCCGTCATGGGACATGGCATAATCTATATCCGCCTCCACGATCTCCCCGGGCTCTGCTATCCCGGGATGGCCGGAGGCACGGGAGAGGATCTTCTGGCTTATGCTCGCCAAGTCCCGCCCGCCTCAGTGTTGCTCGCTCTCTCTCTCAAATGTCAGTCCTCCATCATCTCAGACGCCCTTCTGCCGATCTTCGATCCGATCTGAGGGCCTGCACTGGATCTCCTCCTCAGAGGGCATCATATAGGCTATATCCTCTGCCGGATGGCGGTAGAGCCGGGAGCCGAGGCGCTTTTGATCCAGGATATGCCCTATCAGGCCGATGCTGCGGCCCAGGGCGAACAGCCCGTTCAGATATCCCAGGCGCACCACCTCATCGATCTCCTCCTTGCTGAAGGCGCCGCAGGAGCTCATCAGATCGATGAACAGAATGCCGATGCATCCGTCGACATTCAGTATCAGGTTGCCCTTTTTAGCTGTGGTGAGCTCTTCGACCAATAGGGCGTAATCCAGCAGCTCAGTCGAGGGGAAGTGGGCCCGGGCATAGCTTATGAGCAGCTGAACTCTCTTGTCAGGGTTCTTGACGCTCTTTATCTTGTGGCCGATGCCAGGGATGTTAATCCCCTTCCTCTTCATCTCATTCACAAACTGCTCCGGGGCCAGGCCGGTCTCCTGTGCCCGCTTGAACTCCCGCGCAGCATCGTCGATTGCTCCCCCAAACCGGGGGCCAATGGTCAAAAGGCCACTGCATAAGGATGAGATCAGATCCTTTCCTGCACAGGAGGCCACTATGGCATTATGCGCGCCTGAGACAGCCGGGCCGTGGTCGGCTACGATCTGTATGACCAGCTCGATGAATTTGGCGGCATAATCGGGCAGCTCCTTCTTGAACCACAGCAGGCCTATGACTCCACCGATCCCCATCCTCCTGTCCAGGACATCGGACAGCCTCCTTCCGGCATACAGCAGCTCCTCCCCGCTATCATCGGATATTGTACAGATGAATGTGGTGGGCTTGCGGATCTCGCCCGAGGCGAGGGCTTTGCTGTAGTCAGCGGGTATGAAGGGCACCTCAGGCTCCTCAAACCTCTGCACAATGCCCTGAGAGAGAAGCATCTCATAGACCTGGCGAACCACATCTCCATAGTCATCGAAGGACCGGGGCACATAGGCGCCAGCCTGGCGGAAGGCATCGTTCTTGGCCTGAGCGGTCTCCTTTTCTGTGTCGGCCTTGGCCCCGGCATGGCCGAACTGGACACTAGCCGGAAGGAAGGGAGAGCAGGTGCCGGTGACCCAGGCCACCAGGGGCTTGGTGATCCTCTTGTCTTTCAGGGCCTGGATTATCATGTACTCATCCTCCCCGCCCAGCTCGCCCAGGCAGGCGATCATCTTGATGGCCGGATTTTTCTCATAACGGAGGATATGATCGAGCATATTCGATCCAGGGTAGCGATCTCCTCCGATGGCCACCCCCTCATAGATGCCATCGGTGTTTCTGGAGATGATATTGAAGGCCTCATTGAGCATGCCGCCGGATTTGGAGACGAAGCCCACGCATCCAGGCCGGTAGAGCTTGGAGGCGATGATATTCTCGATGGTGCCGGCGGTGTTCCCTATGCGGAAGGCACCGGCGGCCATTCCTCCCACTGTCGCCGGGCCGATGACGATCTTATTCAGCTTTCTGGCAGTGGCGGCCATCACTCTGGACTGCCTCTCCGGCACCCCCTCAGCGATGACGGCGACGACGCGGATGGTATCTTCCGCCAATGCCTCCATTGTGGTCTCGAAGGCAGAGCGGTGGCTGGCAAAGTTGACCATCACATCTGCCTCTGAGCAGGCCGCTGCTGCCTGGGAGATGCTCTTGTACATGGGCAGGATTATCTCCTTGGTCCCCCAGAATGCCTTATGGATCCCTGCTCTGCTGGGATTTATGATGGCTGAGATGCTGGGCGACTCGCGTTTGCAGATGTAGTCGAAGTCCAGCATGCGCTGGATGGCATTGGTCTGATAGCCATAGACAAATGCCTTTGAATCTTTATCAAAGAGAATGTATTCTTTCCTGCTCATTGATTCTCCTCCAGTGCCAGGGAGACGATTCTTGTCATATGCGTCTCCGGTCCGTGGACCTTAATGGGAACTCCAAGCCTCTTGCCCAGATCGCGCATGAGATTTAAGCCCTGCTCATAGTTGGGACCGCCCCGGCGGACATAGATCCGGACCCCGAACTCTTGCAGTTTCTGCTGGTACTCCTCCAGGGCCATGACCACTCCCTTGAAGGTCTTGGCCACATCAGTGAAGTTGGCAATAGCCCCGCCGATGAGGAGCACCTTTCCTTGAGGGTGCTTGCTCCTGGTCATCAGATCCAGGATGGTGCTGGTGTAGTGGTAGGTCTCCTCGGTATTGGGGTCTCCACTGTACTCGCCGTAATTGGCCATCTCACAGGCATATCCAAGGTCACAGATGGTATCATCATAAATCACACTCGCCCCTCCTCCTGCGATCATCGTCCAGATCCTTCCCTCCGGGTTGAGGATGGTGAGCTTTAAAGAGGCCCCGGTCTTGGAGTCGATCTGATGGATGAATAGCTCCTCTTTGGAGGGAGTCTTTCCGAAGGGGTCGGGAAAGGCCAGGCCCGCCCATCTCTTCCTCTGCCAGTACTCCTCTGCATCATCCAGCTTTGCCACTACATCCAGGGGGACGATAGAGGGGCCTTCGAAGGTGAAGGGGTTGATCTCCAGGTAAGCGAATCCGGTCTCAGTATAAAACCTCCATAGGGCGATGATGAACCTCTCTATTGCCGCCCTTCTCTCTCCCAGCTCTGCTGGCAGCAGGGAGCCTATGTCCAGATCGTCTATCCCTGCCAAGGTGTCCACGTGGATGGAGAGCATCCTGTCCCAGTTCTCCTCCACGCTGATGCCGCCGGCCATTGAGAATAAGATGTTGTCCCCTTCATAATCCGAGCTGATGGCCACATAGTACTCATCCTCATGAGGGGTGAAGGGCTCGATGAGAAAGTGGGATAGCCTCCCGGTTACTCCTCCTATGGTAACCTCCAGGCCCATGTTCTCCCTGAGGTACCCCTTTGCTCCCTCCCAGTCAGCATCCAGGAGAACCAGGCCCAGCCTTCCTCTCTTGCCGAAGAGCTGATCCGGTTTGACCACCAGCCTGGTCGTCTTCAGCCAGGGATTTGCTCCCTCCAGCTCCTCCAGATCTGTATCAGGCCCAACCAATACCAGGTTCCCTTTATATGAGAAATCATTGAGGTACTCGGGAAGGTATCTAGCCAATAGATTCTTTGCGTCATATTCCCTGATGCCTCTTTGCGCCATGTCAAAACCACCTTCGCCGCCCTAATGCTCTTCTTATTTACAAACTTTTCTCCGGGGCAAGATATTTGTTTCGGGAAAATGTTAAAAGTCCTTCTGGAGGATCGGCTCATTATGAGGTACCACGCTTCCGAAATAGCAATGGTCGAGCCTGCAGATGCCGTCTTGGCTGACATAGAGAAGAGGTATCTGGCCTGCCCTGACTGCCCGCCTGAGCCTGATCTGGACAAGACCCGCGGTTGGCGGGATCTTCCTGGGAGGATAAAGAGGTGCCCATCCTGCGGTAGGGCGGCGCTTGATGCTGTAATGCTCGATGCTCTTCATGTTCTGCATGAATTCGGCCTGCGCGACGAGCGGGATACTCTAAGAAGCGTAGGATCGCCGCTGTTAGCTGTGGGCTATCCCCTCGCCTATCCACCCCGCCTGGGGCGGGAGGGGCTGATCATTCAGGGACAGAACATATCACAGAAAGCCGCTCAGGCCATGGTGGAGAGGATCTCGGAGATCAGAGGGGTTATCCTCTCCCAGGGCATTCCTGGGATGCATAAAGCAGGTGAAAAACCCCAGGAGAATCTGCTCTTGGCCGGATCCGATCTCAGAGCGGACGTCTGCCAGAGCCTCTTTGGAGAGCTTGTCATCTACAAGCACCAGTCGAAGATCCATATCGAGTTCTCCAGGCAGAACGCCCCCAAGATGAGGATAATAGAGCAGCTCATGCTGAAGGGAGGGGCTTTCCGGGTGGTGGACGGGCTTTGCGGCCCGGGAACGCTGGGGCTGATGTGCGCCCTGGCCGGGGCGAGAGAAGTGGTCCTGAATGATGCCTGGCTGCCGGCGGTGCAGGACGTCCTCCTCAACCTGAAGGCCAATCAAGAGCTGCTGGGGATAGAGGAGATAGAGTATCCCGAGGAGGCATCTGAGCCAGTGGGGACGGCACCGGTATTGGCGGGCCGTGCCAGCGGTGCCATCGATATAGAGGTCTATCACGGCGATCTGGCCAGGCTCTTCCAGAGGGCAGAGCCTGCTGACCTCTGTCTGATCGATCATTTTCCAGGAATGGATACAGGAGAGATGAGAGAGGCTTGCCGCTGTTGTAAAGAGGTAGTGGTGCTCTAGAACTTGAAATCGATTCTCCAGATCGATGATAAATGGGACAGCGCGGATTTGAACCGCGGTCCAAGAGTCCCAAACCCTCGAGGATAGACCAGGCTACCCCACTGTCCCAACAGCGAGTGCTTCTAGTGGCATGGCGGACTTAAAAGCCTTTTGCTAACCTCTTCTCCGCCCCGGCGATCAGGGCCTCCCGGTTGATCTTCTTGACCAGATAAGCAGTTGCCACCCCGCCCAGTGAGGTCAGCATCCATAACTGGACCAGACGGATGAGGAGGGTTGACGAGACTGCTGTATGCACGGGCAGGCCGATGGCAGTGAAAAGGGTGCTCATCACTATGTCCACCACCCCCAGGCCGCCGGGCAGGAATATGGGCAGCATCTGCAGGAATATCATGACAGAATAGACCGCCAGGACCGCCCATAGAGGGATGAATACCCCCATCGAGAGGAAGACGACCACAGCCACCATGGTCATGCATAGCCATGCCGCCAGGGCCCAGAAGGTGCTGATGAAGAGGGTCTTTTTATGCTCTGCCAGCAGCGTCATGGAGTGGTGAAACCGGCCCAGAATGCGGCTGCACTGGCTCTTGTCTATACGGACGGGAAATAACATCTCCACATACTTGATGAGAGCAAAGGCGATCCTCTCCAGCCAATCGTCCAGAAAGCAGATGGCAAAGAATGTGCCATTCAGGACGAGCAGGACCAGGGCAATGGAATAGCATATGGCCAGAGCCCAGGGGGGAGCATTTGTGGCCAGGTCCAGGTATGCGAGGCCGATGGCTGTTCCCAGAAAGAAGGGTATGGCGGTGATGATCCTGGTGGTGGCCACAGTGGCCGAGGACTGGCCGATTCGCGATCCGCCGTCGAGCTTCTCCAGGAAGTAGATCCTTGCCGTCTCCCCGGAGAAGCTGCCCGAGGGTATGAGATTGTTCATAAAGCCGCAGGACAGGTAGATGAGAAATATATCCCGGATGGGCACCTTGTAGTCGAACTTGAGGACTATAGACCTCCAGGCCAGAGCATCAAATAATACCCCCAGCAGGGCCAGGAGTGCGGCCAGAGCAAATAGGCTCAATTTTATGCTTTTCAGGCTCTCTATCACATCCTGATAGCCGGCATGATAGAGATAAAGAGAGTAAGCGAGGAGGCCTACTGCAATCAAGGCTATTGATTTTTTGGCCTGGATTGTAGGAAGCTCTATCTCGCCTTTCACATATCAGATAATGGGATAGCTGGTTAAAAATATTCCGTTTGGAGTCTTTGAAGACGAATCCCCCTGACCGGATTGATCTAATCACAACCTTTTTAAATCCGGATTTGATAGGTTGGTCCCATGGGAAAGACAGGAAGCGTAGAATGGGTCAAGATCAAGGGCAGAAAGGGCCAGGTCAGGCAGGTAACCAAGGCCGAGGTCACTCATAAGAAGCCCGGTCCGCTGCAGAAATATACCGCCTCTGGTTCCAGAGTGAAGAAGATAAAGAGATCTATCAAAGCCACTCAGATCAGAACATGATTTCCCAGGACGTAGTGCTGGTACGCTACGGGGAAATCGCTCTTAAGGAGAGCTGGACCAGGCAGAGCTGGGAGCGCATCCTGAAGAGCAATATAGCCATCTGTTTGCATAAAGCGGGGGTTGATCACAGGATATCCGGAAGCGCAGGCCGGATATTCATCCATTCCACTGATGTGAGGGCGGCCGGGATTGCCACCCAGATTTTTGGAGTCGTCTCCGCCAGCTCTGCTCGGACTGTTCCCCCCAATCTCGATGATATAAGCCGGGCCGCAGTGCAGACGGCTGAGAACGCTATGGCTGAAGCAGTGCGATCAGGCCCGGTTGCATGCCCAGACTCAGCAGAACGTTCAGACTCAGTAGCACGCTCAGACTCAGTAATACGCTCAGACCCAGCCATATGGACATTTGCCATCCGGCCCCGGCGGTTTGGGGTTCCTTTTTCCAGCGGGGAGATCGGCCGGAGAGCAGGCGAGGCGGTTCGTCTGGCCACTGGTGCTGCTGTCAACCTCAATGATCCTCAGCTGGAGATATTCATTGAGGCGAGGAGAGAGGGGGCCTACATCTTCACCGATGTGGTGCCGGGCCTGGGGGGATTGCCCCTGGGATCGCAGGGCAGGATGCTGGCATTGATCTCCGGGGGCATAGATTCTCCTGTTGCTGCCTGGATGATGATGAGGAGGGGCTGTCCAGTATCACTCCTTCACTTTGACTCCCGACCCTTTGCCGATTCCATAGATCAGTCCAAAAGATGTGCCGAGGTTCTGGCGGAGTGGAGCTGCGGCCGGAAGATCAACTTCATCACCATTCCCATTAAGAGGGGAATTGAGAAGATCCAGATGCATCATCCCCGCGCCACCTGCATCCTCTGCCGGCGTCTGATGTACCGGATAGCGGCCCAGGTTATGGAGAGGGAGGAGGCTCTGGGGCTGGTCACCGGCTATTCCCTGGGCCAGGTGGCAAGCCAGACTGCAGAGAACATCCTGGCAGAGCAGGCAGCAATAGGGGTTCCAGTCTACCATCCTCTGATAGCCATGGACAAGCTGGAGATAATCAATCTGGCCAGAAAGATCGGCACCTATGATGTGACTGCTGAGACGAAGCCCTGCACAGCTGTGCCCAGCAAGCCCATGACCCGGGCCAGGAGGGAGGAGATCCTGCAGGCGGAGGAGGAGCTGGACCTGGTGGGCATCGCCCGATCACTGGCCGCCGAAACGACGGAGATCGGAATTGGGGATTGTGCATGAACTGGCATACCGGAATTGTTCAGCCTGCTATTCCATGCCTGGCATCCCCGGCCGCAGAGCGCTCATCAGATTGAATTGCTGACCTGGATTTAACCCCGCTTTTTTTCCTTGTTGGCAGAGGCCTCAGACCAAAACATAAATATTTAAAGAAGTTCTGAATGATAAACTGCCGCAAAGACAGGAGAAGGCCTCGGAGCTGGAAGGGTGTGTCCAGGTTCTGCCGTCTGATATATGGAGGTATGTTCTGTTGGAGGAGAAGAAGAGAAGGGAAAAGATGGAGAAGGGCAAGATGACTGTGCAGGAGGCGGGAAGAAAGGGAGGTATGAAGACCGCCGAGACCCATGGCAGAGAGTTTTACGAGAAGATCGGCCAAAAAGGCGGCCAGAAGGTAAAGGAGCTGATCGAAGAGGGAAAGAAGGCCCGAAGACGGGCAGAAGGAAGGTGAGGATCTGCATACGGCTCCCGGCTGGGAAGGAGGATGTCATGCTCTGCAGCTATGATGCACAATGCAGAAATGCCATGCTACAGGCAATGCTGTATAATGCAGAAATGCCATGCTGCAGGCAATGCTGTACAGCGCAGAGAGATCAGTTATATAGAGGCTTCTCCATGGCCGCTCATTCTCTCTTGTGCCAGGGCGTCCAGGTAATCCATCACCGCCAGGACAAAGGCACAGTGAGACCACATCAAGGGAAGAACCGATCTGGGAGCGCCATCATACCCCACCTGCTCGGGCAAGAGGCCGGTAATTGCAACATGGTCAGCACACCAGCAGATGAGCTCCAAGCCCCGGGACAGGTCTCCCATTGCGATATGCCACTGAGCCAGCCACAGTGTGCATATGATCCAGGCATTCATATGCCCCTGATAGCTGTCGCCGGTATAGCGGGCCACCCCTCCCGAGGGGGTCAATAGCTCTCTTTCTATTGCCCGCATGCTGTTTGCCACCCGGCTGTCATCGGGAGGAAGAACTCCCATATACCAGACAGCAAATAATGATGAATCGAGGCTGGGATCGGAGGGAGAACGCCTGAACCGGCCCAGGCTCTCATCGTACAGCCCTGGTATTGCCCCTTTCACCACCGCTGCTGCTTCTGACCAATATCCTGCCTCATCATCATTGCCCAGCAGCCTTGCCAGCCGGCATGCTCCATTCAAGCCGGCATAAACTGAGCAGGCACTGTAGATGTTCACCGCCTTTCTCTCCTCCCAAAGGTCATAGCTGGGCCTGGGCAATCCCGTCTTCCGGTCCAGAGTGCTGGCAAGATAATCGGCTGCAGGAGCTATCAGGGAGGAGAAGTATCTCCCTGTCGTCCATACATCCCTGGAGATCAGCCAGTTCTGATAGAGGGCATAAAGGGGCAGGCCGCTCTCGTCGATCTGAATCATCGGCACTGGATGCCACGTGCTCCCGAAGTCACCGGCAGGGGTATACTTATGAAGAAAGTATCCCCTATCAGTCAGGATCCTTGAGAGGAATCCATAGACCTCTGCGCTCAGGTTATGGTATCTGATCCTATCCAGTGCCAGACATGCCCAGGCGGCATCACGAGGCCAGCAATAGGTATACAGGTCTGCTCCAAACTGTTTTATCTCCGAGTCGCAGGAGGCGATCACTGAACCGTTCACATCCATATGGGCCACAGTAGCCAGCAGGCTGCGATAAAAGATGTTTTTCACATTCTCTGGAAGCTGGCCCATCTCTTTGCATTCTGGAAGGAGCGATATGCGCTCGATGAAGGACCGCCAGAAGTTGAAGCTCTGCCGGCAGATGCTATCTTCTCCTGTATTCAAAATCCGCTTGTGAATGCGGATTGCACTGGCATAGCCCTTTGCTATGGCTATCCAAAAATCTACTCTTCTTGGCTGATGGGGCAGCAGCCCGGAGATCGTCCAGGCCAGTGTGGAGTCAACCGAGCCCTGAACAACCACGTTGCCGCTCAGAGCGCCATCCTCCTCCATATCCCTCCAGGTGCCCTGCAGCCCCTTCCATTCTGCAGTTCCAGTTGCAAACTGATCAAACACAGGACGGCTGCCGTGGATGAAGTATCGATCCCTCTTATAATGAACGAGTACATCTCCATCGATGACTGCAGTCTCCCCGATCTTATTCTCCAGGATCATATAGTTCTGATTGGAAAACAGCCTCAGATTCCGGGAAAGAGGTGAGAGGTTCTCGACCTTTACAGTCCGATAAAGGAATGGTATGGATGGATGCACAGCATCATAGATCAGAACCCTGATATCCAGATCGGCATTATGGAATGCTGTCTCCCCTATACTTGAAGCCCGAGAGGTATATCCCTTGGGAGGCATCCTATCTGAATGCCGATCAGCAAAAAAGCTCTCTGGAAAGTCAGTCTTATAGTGCTGATCGATATCCCAATCCTCAAGCCAGCTGAATATCCGCCGATCCAGATCGTAGATTCCAGCCCGGATGGAGTTGCCATGATTCTCCAGGCCCACATAGGGAAAGTAGATATCCCTTATTGTGCCTCTCTCATCCTGGCAGATCAGCATCCGACCGTTGCCCATGATCAGCGGTCTCATCGGAGATCATCAGCCAGAAATCCGCTCTCTCTCAATAGAGCCACCACCTCGTCCCGGGAGAGGTCATACCAGTCTTTATAGGCCTCAGCCACAGCGAAATAGCTCCCTGTTCTGATATTCAGGCACACAATCCTGTCCACCTCCCCGGCCAGCAGATCAATGGTATGAAGGGAGGCTGTGGGAACAGCCACCACGATCTCCGCGGGCCCCTCTCTTCTGGCCTGGCGGATGGCAGCCATCATGGTATAACCGGAGGCCAGTCCGTCATCAGTCAGTATGAGCGTCCTTCCCCGCAGCTCCGCCGGTGGCCTGCCCCCCCGGAATAGGCGATCCCTGGTCTTGAGCTCCTCTCTTACTGATTCTGCCTGCCTTTCGATCTGCACATCGCTCAGGCCCAGCATCCTGACCATGGGGCGATTGAGGACTACATCCCCCTCCAGGCTTATTGCGCCAAATCCCGCCTCCGGATTGCCGGGGATGGGAAGCTTCCTGATGATGAGCAGATCAAAGGGCAGATTCAGATGGGCGGCTACAGCCAGACCGATGGGGATGCCTCCCGAGGGTATGGCAAGGACGATGGCGTCCCTTCCCCTGAGGCTCTCCAGGGATCTGGCCAGAAGAGCTCCCGCCTCATCTCGATCCTTGAAGACGCCAAGCCTGTTCCTGAGGGCCGGATCCTCAATTACAGTTGCCGCCATGGGAGAATCACCGATATCTATATTCGCTGCGCTGGGATTTATATTAGATGCATACTTACGGGGATTTGGCCCGGCAGGCGGCGCAGGTTCTATTCGCTGGCTCATCTGGATGCTGCTGATCTGAGCCTTGAGGAGGGCGAGGAGCATGAGAGGCATATATAAAAAGAGACGGTGGTCTATGCGGGAGAGGACCATCAGATGATCCCGGACCAGGCTCAGAACAGGGCGGATGGGATCTTATGGCCGGGGGAGAGCAGCGACATCCCTTTCACCTCATCCTATTCAACAGGGCCAGCTTCTGCAAGAGAGGAGGAATGAGATGACTGGACCAACGGTTCTCGCTTTTGGCGGAAATGCCCTGCTCTTTGATCCTCGCGATCCCTCGACTCAGGAGAGAGAGGCAGCGGCATTCGCCCGCGCAGTCAGGCTGCTCATGGACCGGGAGGAGGGAATGGTGCTTGTCCATGGCAACGGCCCCCAGGTGGGCATGATCCTGCTGCGGATCGAGGCCACACGAGAGCACATACCAGCTGAGACCCTGGATATCATGGTGGCGGAAACCCAGGGGAGCATTGGCTATCTTCTGTGCCGATCTCTGAGAAATGAGATTCCAGATAGAGAGATAGCAGCCTTCCTGACCCAGGTCCTGGTTGACCCTGGCGATTCCGCATTTGCCACCCCCTCCAAGCCAGTGGGCCCATATTATACCGAAGAGGTGGCAGAGGGGTTGATCAGCTCCCGGGGATGGATGATGAGGGAGAGGGCAGACAGGGGATGGAGAAGGGTGGTCCCTTCGCCCAGGCCCCTGGAGATAGTCGAGCTGCACACCATAATGGATGCTGTGGGCCATGGCCATCTGGTCATTGCCGGGGGAGGAGGCGGAATACCAGTGATAAGGGATGAGAAGGGGGAGCTGTCCGGGGTTGAGGCGGTGATCGATAAGGATCTGACCGCCTGCAAGCTGGCCTTGGCCACAGGGGCGGAGAGGTTCGTCATCCTCACCGATGTGCCCCATGTCTCAACCGGCTTTGGCAGCGCATCTGAGAGGCGCATCGACAGGATGAAGGCCTCCCGGGCCAGGAGGCTGCTGACACGGGGAGAATTTCCCCCGGGCTCTATGGGGCCTAAGGTGGAGGCGGCAGCGATCTTCGCTGAATCCACCGGCCTTTCTGCCCTGATCAGCAGCATCGAGCAGTTGAGGAGGGCTTTGGAAGGGGATGGGGGAACGTGGGTTGATCCTTAGATGACAATCAAGCTACACCATCCCACCAAAGATGCCCCGAGAGGCCATTAAAAAAAAATTAGAGATATTGGAGCGAGGCCGGGACTAAAACCATTTCCCGCATCAATGAGTTATGGGCGATCGGAGCCATCCTTGATTTGGACCATCTTGGATGGCAATCTATAACTCTATGCAGGTAGCATGTCTATTGGTGAACTGCATATGAAAGAACAGATATTCTTCGGCGAGGGTATGGCCACTGTAAAGAAGGATTATCCCGATCTGTACGAGGCAATAGTGGCCTTGAATGAGGCCACCTATACCGGCAAGGTCCTGGACTATAAGACCCAGAAGCTCATCGCCCTGGGGATCAATGCCGCCGCCTCCGATGATAGGGCGACAAAGAAGCAGATGATCAGCGCTATAAAGGAGTTCGGAGTCACCAAGGATGAGATAGTTGATGTGCTGAGAGTGGTGCTGCTGACATCTGGTATGCCTCCGTTCGTCAAGAGCATGAAGCTGATGAGCGAAGTGCTGGAGAAATGAGTTCTTAATATCTGACTCTTCGCCAAATTATGTGGCATTGTAGGCCAGAGGACTCTTCTTTGTGCTTGGTGTCTTTGTGCTGAGGCCCAAGCACACCGATTTTGCCACAAAGCAATAAAGGCACAACGACGAGATAAACCGCCCTCCCAGATCTGTCCACAGAAAAGAGTGAAGAACAAAAAAAAGGATGCATGGCGCGACTCTATCGCCCCTGCATCTTTCTTTTTATCTGCCGCTGCAGCCGATCCAGCTCTCCGGTCTGATACAGATATACTCCTGCTCCGATGGCAATTAGCAGGACGAGGATAAAGCCGATCAGCCAATTGCTGGTTTGAGCCTCCTCCACATTCACCGTTCCTGTCTTCCCGTCCACGCTGAATCTATGCAGCCCCGGCTCCTCCGGCTTATAGCTGAACTGCACTGTGCTGTTCTCTCCACCCCTTACAGTCACATTCTTGCTCTCGACAAAGGACTCATTTGCCATCAGATTGAGGGTGATGGTCTCCTCTTCCAGGCCTACGTTCTGCACCACAGCCGAGATCTTCATGGACTGCTTGACACGAGCACCCTCTGGCAGGTTGAGCTCCAGGACTTTCAGTGCTGAGGTCACCATTATCTTTCTGCTGGCAGGGCTGTAGCCCTCCTTCTCTCCCTTCAAGGAGTGCTCACCAGTGAAATTGGCGGCATAGGTGAAGGTACCCTGTGAGCTGGTGTTTCCTATCACCCTGTCATCCAGCAGTATCTGTGCTTCAGCAACTGGTGTCTGGTTTATTCCCTCGGTGATGGTTATCAAGAAGCTCTCTCCTGCAGCCACCTCCGCCGGGGCATTGAGGGTCAGTTGGTTGGCCAGGGTGAGATTGGCCCTTTGGGCGGCGGTGAGATTGGCGGCTTCTGCTGCTGTCCTCACCACCATACTGGCACTGACATCCTTGTAGCCGGTCTTCCGGGCAAGAACATTCTTTGTGCCTGTGCTCTTCGGTGTATAGCTGATCGATCCGGCCAAATCGGTGATGCCGATGGTGCTGCCATCAATTGAGATCGCCACTCCAGATAGAGGAGCAGTTCCAGACCGGACAGAGATCCCGGTTGATCTCTCCACCACAGCATCCGGAGCAGTCAGAGACATCTCAGCCCCCTCCGCTGTCTTGGTGGCAACAGGAGCCAGCAGCCTATCATCGCTATCGGCAACCTGAATCCTCAGATTTTCCATGATATCGACATCCTTGCCCCTGGACAGGCTTATGGTGCCATCGTTCTTCATCACCACCTCATCCCGATCAAGGGTATCGACCTTCATCTTGCCATGCATCTCCCCTTCTTCGACCGACTTGGGGCTATCGGATATCTGGAATATGCCATCTACAGTAGCCAGATCTGACTCTGTGCTCCTGAAGACGCTCTCCACATGAGCAGCAATGAGGGGAACATCCTTTGCCGCCCCCATCTTTACCTTATACAGATAATTGGAGGATCTGTCAGATGGATCATTGGATGGGGTGACCACCTTGCTGTCCACTTCTTCTCCATCCTTGGCCAGTGACAGGTAGACCTTATTCCCGTTGAGGTCCACCTGCTTGATGCGCAGCTCATAGCCCTCCTCCAAAGAGAGGACCGATCCGCTGGCAATGGTGCGGCTGTCATCGCTGTCCATCAGCACGCGCCTCAGCTCGCCCTCTCCAATGGCGCTGGCCTCGTCTGTGAACTCCGTCTGATCGTTGTAGCCGGCAAAGTACTTGTCAGCCATGAAACCGATGACATCATACCTGCCCCAGGCATCGAACTCAAACTTCACCGGCAGGGGTTTGGTTATATAGACCAGGTCCTTCTCCTCGATCTTGTTGCCGCCACTGATTTTGATGGTCATCTCCTCAGTTCCGACATCATCATCTATATCATAATAGAATCCCTCGAAGTTATAAGGGGTCCAGGTGAAACGATCCCTCTCCGAGGGGTTTATCACTGTACCTCTTACATCATAGCTTCCCGTCTTCTGAACAAATGGGGCAAACCGTAGTTCATCGGCATCGGCAACCAGGAACGAGACATCTCCGAAGATCCCCACTGTGCTCCCTCTCCTCAGGGTGATGGAGTCTTTGTTCTCCATGTCCACACCGGAATCGGATACGCTTCTCACCTCCATCTTGCCGTACTTATCGCCATCCTCCACCGAGGCATAGCTATCGGAGATCTGGAAAAGGCCGTCAATGGTCACCAGGGCGGACTCGGTGCTGGCAAAGACATTGGAGATATGGGCCAGGATCAGTGAGGTGTCCTCTCCAGCGACCTTGGTCTCATAATTGTAGGTGGAGCTTCGAAGGCTCAGCGGATCTATGACCTTGCTGTCGATCTCCTCTCCGTCCTTGGCCAAAGCCATATAGACCTTATTGCCATTGAGATCTATCTGCTTGATGCGCAGCTCATAGCCCTCCTCCAGGGCTAGAACCGATCCGGTGGTAACAGTCTTCTCCTCGTCACTGTCGACCAGTACCTTTCTCAACTGACCGTCATTTATCAGGCTTCTATCGCGCTTAAAGAAGTCGCTTGCCTTATAACCCGCGAAGTACTTCTCAGCCATAAAGCCTATGACCTCATACTTTCCCCAATCATCGAACTCGAAGTCCGTGTCCTCGGGCTTGGTGGAATAGGCCAACTGGCCGGATTTAAGGGATCTATCATTGGGCTGAAGGTTTACTGTTAGCGTTTCACTGCCCACCTCATTGTCCAGATCATAGAAGAATCCAGAGAACGTCCTGGGCGTCCAGGTGTACTTGTAGGGACTATCAGGCTCACTCCAGATCCTGTTCTCCCCTTCTGCTACCTCCTCCCTCTCAGCCGCGCCGGATTTTGCTCCGGTCTCGTTCTCAGAGGCATCTTCTGCTGTACGCTCTTCAGCCGATTGCTCAGCAGAAGCGTTCCTCGCCCCACTGATCTCGGCAGAGGATTTATTGGAAGCAGTGGCTGCGGGATCGGTACCCGAGATCACCGTCCCTGTGGCAACATCCTCAGGAGGGGTTATGACCTCGCCGGCGGATGCATTGGTAGAGGCCGGCCGGGCGGTTTCACTGCTGGCAGAGGATGTAGATGTGCTGGCAGCGCTTGAATCTGCTTTCGTCTTCCCCTGGTCGATCTGGTCAGGGGTGATGGTGTTCACAGGTGGCGATGTGGTTGCACTCCCGGGTTTCGCCTGAGTGGAGCTGGTGGCCTCAGCAGGTGTGGACTCTGCCTGAGCACTTGATGCCATTTGGTCTGGCACAGGGGGGCTGGCCGGGGCCGCTCTCTGGGGCGTTGCTGCAGCTTTTGCCGCGGAGGGCGTGGCTGCCGTCTGGGCCGGTGTCGTGGCCTGGGCAGATGAAGCCTGTGCTGTTATCGGCTCAGATGCCGCAGCGCTGGATGATGTGCTGCTGCTGCTCTTGCTTCCCAGGGGCTTCAGCCCGACATTCCTTTTCGACAATGTATCTGCTGAAATCGGCGATTCCTTTGCGCTGCTTCCTGAGAGCAGGCTATGGCTTATGCTTGAGGCAGCCTCGTTTGATGATGATGGTGAGGGCTGCGCTAATACATCTGCTGGCAGAGCCGCAGCTAGAAGCATGAGAAGCAGACAGACTCCACCGATCCTGATATAGTCCATGATTATCCTCCCGTACCTGATGCTATATCCCTTTTATCCTTAACGGGCTCTTTAATTCTCATATCAAAGCCCGATACTGTTTTTTTCATTCCACCCTGCTTTAGAGGACAAAAGGCGTTTTACATTTATAAATTGATTACGAAGGAGATATATCAATGGATCGCATCCCTCCTCTCCGTTGGCCTTTTATATCTTCGAATGCCGCCTGATGAGATTGGATATGATGATGCAGATGGATGGCGGGCCAGGGCTGCGGCGGATAGAGGGCTGATAGATAGCGAGTTGATGGATAGAGGCTAATGGACAGAGAGTTGATGGATAGAGGCTAATGGATAGAGGGCTGATGGATAGAGGGCTGATGGATAGAGGGCTGATGGATAGAGGGCTGATGGATAGAGGGCTGATGGATAGAGGGCTGATGGATAGAGGGCTGATGGATAGAGGGCCGATGGATAGAGAGCTGGCAAATGGCATTGAGAGAGAAGCCAGACCGGCAAAAGCAGTAGATGATGCAGCAATCTCTGCAAGAGGCCTCACCAAGAGGTTTGGCGAGACGACTGCAGTAGACAACATCGATCTCTTGATCAGAAAGGGCGAGCTCTTCGGCCTTTTGGGGGCCAATGGAGCGGGCAAGAGCACCATCATCAAGATGCTCACCACCATGCTCACCCCAACGTCCGGTGAGGCAAAGGTCTGGGGCTACGACATCGTCCGGGAGAGAAGCCAGGTTCGATCATCCATCGGTGTCGTCTTCCAGGACCCGGCTCTGGATGGCATGCTAACCGGCAGGGAGAACCTGGACTTTCATGGCAGGATGTATGGAATGGATTCAGCCCTCAGAAAGGCCCGGATAGCCGATGTCCTGGAGCTGGTCGACCTGAAGGACAAGGCAGACATTCAGATGCAGGACTACTCCGGGGGCATGAAGCGCCGGCTGGAGATCGCCCGCGGCCTGATGCACCGCCCTCATGTCCTCTTTCTCGATGAGCCCACCATCGGACTGGATGCCCAAACCAGACGCTATATCTGGGAGTACATCAGCCGAATGAACAGGGAAATGGGCGTGACCATCATCCTCACCACCCATTATATGGAGGAGGCGGACTTCCTCTGCGACCGGGTGGCCATCATGGACCGGGGCAGGATAGTTGCCCTGGACAGGCCGGAGAACCTCAAGGACGCCATCGGCTCGGATACCATAACCCTGGTGACTGATAGCGACAAGGATGCCCTCATCCGCTCATTTCAATCATTCTCCTGGATCAAGTCCATAAGCTCAGATAATGGAAGCATAAAGCTTCAGGTGGACCATGCCCAATCCAGAGTGGCGGAAATAGTCCTGGAGGCGAGCAGGAATAATGCAGTCATAAGCTCCGTCGGCCTGCATAAACCCACATTGGAGGATGTCTTCATCAAATTCACTGGCAAGAGGATGGAAGAGAGCGGCAGCAGGAACAAAAGGGCGGAGATGGCACCCCCCAGAGGCGGCAGATGAGCGCAGCGAGGCTCAAGGGCGATCTATATGCCATCTACAGCATCTGGCTCAGGGAGATGCTGCGCTTCTTCCGGCTCAAGAGCCGCCTGTTCGGCTCCATTGCCTCCCCCTTCTTCTTCCTGGCATTCCTGGGAATGGGCTTCAGAAACATCGGCAGGATACCCGGAATTCCAGAAGGAGTTGATTACATGAGCTTTCTTACCCCCGGGATCATAGGAATGACCCTGCTCTTCTCGGCGACATTTGCCGGCCTATCCGTCCTCTGGGACAGGGAGTTTGGCTTTTTAAAGGAGATCATGGTCTCGCCGGTGAGCAGAATAGCCATCGTCCTGGGGCGTACTGCTGGCGGCCTGACCACCGGCATTCTTCAGGCCTTGATCATACTGTTCCTGGGGATAATGCTGGGCATGAGCCTTCCCAGCATTCAGGGGCTGATCCTCTCCCTGGTCTTCATGATCCTCATTGCGACGACCTTCATCGGCCTGGGCCTGGCCTTCGCCTCCAAGATGGAGGATATGTCGGGATTCAGTCTGATCATGAACTTCTTGATCTTCCCTCTGTTCTTCCTCTCTGGAGCGCTCTATCCACTGGACCAATTTCCGGAATTGATCAAGATCCTGGCCTATTTCAATCCCCTCACCTATGGTGTGGACGGGCTGAGGTACTGCCTGATTGGCACAAGCGCATTCTCGCCCCTGACCGATTTTGCCGTCCTCGGGGTATGCTGTGCAGCAATGCTGTTCCTTGGCGCTTATCTGTTTGATACCACAGAGGTCAACTGATCTGACTGCAGATATGAGCATGCATATGGACTGACTGCAGATATGAGTAGGTCTATTGAATGAGATTCAGCCGAAGGGTTACATTCTTGCCATCAGTTTTATATAACAGGCAAAAGTTATTAATATAAAGGATACATACTGAGTAAGGGAGCAGCCAAGATGGAAGACAACGATCAGGAGTTTTTGCGAGCCCTTCATGAGGAGAAGATAAGAACTCAGAATGAGCGCGCAAAGCTGATCACTATGAAGCTGGCTTTTATCACCGTTTTATTTGGAGTAAGCTCTGTGGATCTTCAAATTGAGATCGCGAGGATCTTCTGGCTCATCTACTTCGTCCCTTTAGTGGCGATAAGCTATGACCTTTACATCATGTCCGCCGATTCCAGGATCAAACGCATAGGGGTATTCCTGGGAAGGAATCCCATCTCACTGGCAGGAGCGGCAGAGCAGGAATGGGAGCGCTTCTGCACATCCTATAGGGATGGCCTGGCTCCATCCGCCAATATGTTCTTCTCAGTGATTGTAACCCTGGGAGCAGCAGCTTTCATCCATTCTCAGCAGAGCTGGACTGAGAACTCCGCCAGGCTGTATTTTGCCGTCTGGCTGGTATTATCTCTTGCAGTCATCGCCGCCCTCTGGTTGCGGCATCAGACCCTTATAAAAAACATTGGTGATTATAAACCGAATAATGATAATAATACAAGAAATGTATAAGATTACGGAAAATAATATTCACGCCGCCATCGACTGATCATCGTCAAAGAAAAGCCTTAATTATGAGCTGTGATCAAGCAGCCAGAACGGATTTCCCAGATGATCAGTCCTGTCATGATGGAAGAGCGGGGATTGGTGGGTCTTATGCTGACACTTAAGGAGAGAGAGATCAAGAGAGTGGTCAAGGCGGGCTATGCCCGAATAGCCAAGCAAGCAACATCTGAATACGCCTCCCGGTGCTGCTTGGGAGAGGCTGATGCCCAGGAGGAGATGAGCAAGAGGATGGGCTATACAGATGAAGAGATCCAGGCAGCTCCGCCCGAGTCAAACCTGGGATTGGGTTGCGGCAACCCCGTCGCCCTGGCTTCGATTTCTGAAGGGGAGATAGTATTGGATATGGGGGCAGGGGCGGGATTTGACTGCTTCTTGGCATCCAACAGGGTGGGAGCATCGGGCAAGGTGATCGGAGTTGACATCACCTCAGAGATGGTGGAAAAGGCGAGGGTCAACTGCCGGAATGGTGGATACACAAACATAGACTTCCGGCAAGGAGATCTGGAGAACATGCCGGTGGCAGATGAGTATGTGGATGTGGTCATATCAAACTGTGTGATCAACCTCATCCCCAATAAGAGACTGGCCTTCAGAGAGGCTTTCCGGGTAATGAAGCCCGGTGGAAGGCTGGCAGTATCTGATGTTGTTCTGCTCAAGGAGCTGCCCCAGTTCGTCAAAAACTGCACTGAAGCCTATATAAGCTGCCTGTCCGGGGCCATAATGAAGGAGGATTACATCGATATCATCAAGGGCGTGGGCTTCAAAGATGTCAGGTTGGTGGCGGAATCCAGGTTTCCGGTTGAATCATTGATCTTCGAGAGCTCTGGATGCTCAGCCTGCGGGGATCCGGAGATCACCCCAGAGCAGGAGAAGGAGATCAGAGATTCTGTTTTGAGCATAAAGGTGACTGCAGTCAAGCCCTGAGAGGAGCATTCCATTGCTCTTCCATCGCTCTCTCATTGCTTTTTCGTTGCTCTTTCATTGCTCTTCCATTGCTCTCTCATTGCTCTCCCATTGCCCTCCCATTGCTCTCCCATTGCCCTCCCATTGCTCTCCCATTGCCCTCCCATTGCTCTCCCATTGCTCTCCCATTGCTCTTCTCCAGCCCCTTCTCTTGCTCGACCATATCAAAGTTCACGAAATACCTCCTGATAGCACTGGAATGCCCTTTCACTGAAGCAGACGGCGAATACACTCATTCTCTCATCCCCTTCTCTCTCAGTCAGATGGTCGATCATCACACGGAGGGCGATATGGCAGGCCCGTTCTAAGGGAAAACCGTAAGCTCCCGTGCTTATCGCCGGGAAGGCAATGCTCCTGATCTTGTTTTTCTCTGCCAGGGCAAAGCAGCTCTGATAACACCTGCAGAGAAGCTGATCCTCTCCGTGCTCCCCCCCTCTCCAGATCGGCCCCACAGTATGAATGACAGATCTAGCAGGAAGCCGGTACCCACCGGTTATGCGGGCCTCTCCCACTGGACAGCCCCCGATCCGGCGGCATTCCTCCAGGAGCCCTGCTCCTGCCGCCCTGTGGATGGCGCCATCAACCCCACCCCCACCCAAAAGAGAGCTGTTAGCAGCATTGACAATGGCATCGACCTCCAATGTGGTGATGTCAGCCATCACAATCTCAATTGTTCCAGATCCGAGATGATTTTTTCCTGCTCCAGAATGAATTATTTTTGATCTATTATACATACAGATCTCCGCAATTATTTTCTTCAATCGGATGATGATGATGAAGCTTTCCCATGGCAAATGGGGCATGGAAATACAGATATTGTACATATTTGCTGATCAAGGCTCCATTACTCTGTTCGGGCTCCAAGGGATGCTCAAATGGACCAATACCAAAAGCTTTTTTTAGTTAAGGTACAATATAATATCAGGTGAAATTCGATCGCCCCTAAAGACCCCATAAAAAATTTGCATATACCCTCCCTTCGCACTGCAGCCAAGATATCAATACTAGTGGTACTGCTCCAGATCCTCATCCTTATATGGATTAAGGATAGCTCGCTTTCTCTTCTCATCGATGACGCCCTATTGATATCAAGCGCAGCAGTCTCTGCTCTGCTCCTGTTTTATGCAGCACAAAAAACGGATGGAAGATTCAAAAAAGCCTGGATGCTCCTCGCCATTGCTATGATCTTTCAGACCTTTGGAGAGCTGTCATGGGCTATAATAGAGCTTGTATTCGATAATGATCCATTGGAATCTATCGCGAATATTGGCTACCTTCCCTTCTATCCTCTCTTTTCTGCAGGCATCCTGCTATTGCCAGATGCAGTCGCTTCAACCCGGGAGCGGCACAGAATCCTCCTGGATACAGCCATCGTGGTGGTCTCTGCCGCCCTGGTATTCTGGGTCTTCATCATCGCACCAGTCCTGTCATCGCTCTCTACAGGTAATACAAAATTATTAATAATAGCATTCTATCCGATAATGGATCTGGTTGTATTCTCAGCCTCCATCCATCTGCTATTAAGAAAGCTCAACTCTCCCGGACGCTTTCCGATCTTCTTTCTTGCCATTGGTACAGCAGTATTTCTGATCACAGATGTGCTCTGGGCCATTGAAGTGCAAAAATCAATATATATCTCTGGAGGCTTCAAAGATGTCGCCTGGATCTCAAGCTACCTATTATTCGGACTGGCAGGCCTCCTGCAAGCAAGCGAGAACCCATCCGACTCTCTGAAGTTCCTGAGCAATTCAAGAATTGGCAGATCATCCATCATGCCCTATCTGCCCCACCTGGGGATTGGAGGAGCATTCTCCCTTCTCATGTGGAGTTATGAGTATCCGCAAACGATCAGCCAATCCATAATAGCGGCCTGCATAGGATTGGTCATAGCTTTGATGCTCGTGCGCCAGAAGATAAACCTTGATGAGAGGAGCCAATTGCTGACAACGACTCTGATGGAGATTGAGGAGCGCAAGAGAGCAGAGGTCTCCTTGCGCAATTCCGAGCAGGAGAAAGCGGCAATTCTCAGTGGACTGAAGAATGTCACAGTGGCATATCTCGATCCATCAATGCACCTGCTCTGGATCAATAATTCCCTGCAGGATCTGCTGGGCGTCGACGGAAATGGGTGCAGGAAGCTCCACTGCTATGAGCTCCTCTACGGCCGCAGTGAGCCCTGCTCAGGCTGCAGTGCAGCAGGATCTTTGAAGGTGGGCCAGTCCCAGGAGGGAGATATGGTCACTCCAGACGGTAGGGCATGGATCTCCCGGAGCAACCCTCTCCGGGATGCAGACGGCAATATAACCGGATTGGTTCATGTGGCCCTGGACATCAGCGCCCGGAAGAGTGCGGAGAGGGCACTGCAGGAGTCTGAACGCCGCCTGGCGGAGATCATCGACTTCCTGCCCGATCCAACATTTGTCATTAACAAAGAGGGAAAAGTGACCGCCTGGAACCGGGCTATGGAGAATATGACCGGAGTTGGAGCAGATCAGATTTTGGGCAAAGGAGACTATGAATATGCCATTCCCTTCTACGGGAAACGCAGACCGATCTTGATAGATATGATAAAGGGCATCTTTCCGGATGGCGATCCTGCAGCCGATTCATCAGTGAATGAAGCCATCTGCCTGGATTATGAGAAGAGCTACGATATCTTGAAGAAAGAGGACAACTACCTGGTGGGAGAGTCCTATGTGCCCGCACTGAACGGCGGAGAGACATATCTTCAGGGAAGTGCATCTGCCCTTTACGACTCAAATGGCCACTACTGGGGTGCGATAGAGTCCATCCGTGACATCACAGATAGAAAGCATGTGGAAGAGGAGCTGCAAAGATCCAAGGAAGAAGCCGAATCGGCTACAAAGGCCAAGTCAGAATTCCTGGCCAATATGAGCCATGAGATCCGCACGCCTATGAATGCTGTCATAGGCCTGGCCGACCTGCTCATGGATGAGAAAGAGGAGAATCTGACTGCCGGACAGAGGGAATGCCTGGATATCATCCGCAGCAGCGGTGATACCCTCCTCTCCATAATCAATAATATCCTGGATCTGACGAAGATCGAGGCCAACATGGCTGAGCTTGACCGCAGGCCGTTTGATCTGAATGAATGTATCCAGTCTTCTTTGAATCTGGTGATAACCAGCGCCAATGATAAGGGATTAAAGACCTCCTATACCATCGAGGAGGGCGTCCCTCAGGTGATCCTGGGCGATCCCACAAGGATCAGCCAGATCTTAATCAATCTGCTCAACAATGCAGTAAAATTCACCGATCAAGGGGAGGTCACACTCTCCGTCTCCAGCAATCGACTGAAAGATGGAAGACTTGAGCTTCATTTTGCAGTTAAAGATACCGGAATCGGAATACCGGCAGATAAGATGTCACGTCTGTTCCAGTCTTTCAGCCAGATCGATGCCACGACGGCACGGAGATATGGGGGGACAGGACTGGGCCTCGCCATCAGCAAGAAGCTCACAGAGATGATGGATGGAAGAATGTGGGCTATAAGCAAGGTCGGAGAAGGCTCAACCTTTCATTTCACAATTCAGGTGGATCCAGTCATCGGGGATGACGGGGATGCTCTCGAATCATCCCATCTTGGATTGGCTAAATTACATCCCGGCTCAGCCCGAGATAGGCTGATCTCAGATCGGAGACAGATCGATAATGAATTAAATATCCTGCTGGCAGAGGATAATGCAATCAATCAAATAGTGACCAAGAAGATGCTCAATAAGCTGGGCTATCAGGCGGATGTGGCGGCCAGCGGCATTGAGGCCATTCAGGCACTGGAGCGAAAGAGATACGATATAATATTCATGGATGTTCAGATGCCGGAGATGGATGGACTGGAGGCAGCAAGGGAGATACGCCGCCGCTGGCCGGAGAATGGCCCCCGGATAATAGCAGTAACCGCCTCCGCTCTGAAAGGAGATCAGGAGCTGTGTCTGGAAGCGGGGATGGATGGCTATATCGCCAAACCCACCCGGATCGAGGCGATAAGAGAGGCTCTGGCCAGCTGCCGCAAAGAAGAGATCTTAAGCTGAGTGTATCAGACTGCTCCTGCGGTTTTCCCTATCTATGAAGAAAGGTTGAAATAGAGCCTGAACCAAATATCACCGGGATAGAGGCAGGGATGATTTTTGATCAGATACCGAGTATGTTTTATGTGCCTGATTCTGCTCTCGACATTGCCAGCAGCATCAGGAGACGATTATGCAATGGTGATCTCCGGCGGCGATAGCTACAACGAATACTGTCAGGACTGCTATGCTAACATCATTTGCACTGACCATCAGATCATCGAGGGGATCAATCTGGGAGTGTCCAGTGGACTGTTCAATGTGGGGGTGGGAAATGAGGGGCTTAGCGCTGCTATTGCATGTGCGGCTTCTCCCCGGCAGGAGAGCAGTGGCGCCTATGTTTTTGAAGGGTTTGCACTGAATGGCCTGCCCGGAAATGGCATAATGATCGCCGATACCCGGGCTCCAATAATCCTGAAAAATGTCAGTGTGGACAGTCGGGGAGGCAAGTTGCTATCATCCCAGCCTGTGGGCATAGGCATGGTAAATGCTAAAAATGTGATAATCGAGAACTGCATAGCCCTCAGCGGCTCGATGTTTCGCATCTCCAGGTCCAATAACATTCAGATCAAGAATGATACTGCGAAGAACATCTTCTTGGAGGGCATCTCTGATAGCATTGTTGATAACTGCACTGCCGATTGCATCATGATCAAGGGCGCAATCTCACCACTCTACTCTGAGAGGCCGAGGGTATTGGCCAATGCGACGGTGAATCATGGCCCTTTGAGGATGGCAGAGAGCATCATTGAGATCTCGAGGAATTGCACCATCAAGAACTGCAACCAGGTAAAGGAGATCGATCTATTTAATGCCGAGGACTGCGCCATCGAGGGCTGCACAATGAAGGATGTGGGTCTGTGGGTGCTCAATTCCCAGAATGCCACTGTTTGCAATGCAACAGTGGTCAACGGCACTCTATGCGTTGACTGGTCAAAGGAGATCATCTTTAAGAATCTGTCCCTGATCAATTCGGAGATATCAATGGCCGGATCGGTCCTGGAGGACTTCTCCATTGTGTTTGAGGGCTGCCAGAAGGATGGGATGCCCATTCTCTATTATGAGGATCAAAAGCAGCTTGAGCTAAAAAACCTCACAGCAGGACAGATCTGGCTCAGAGGGTGTCCAGAAGCTCATATCGACGGCTGTGTGTTTGAAGAGGCCTATGTGATCGATTCCGATGGCACAGTTATAGAGAACTCGAAGATAAGTGGAGAAGGGATAAATCTCATGTTCTCCAAGGACTGCCTCCTCTCCAATAACATCCTTTCCAGTGGGGAAGATGACAGACAACAGCACCTAGGGAGATAGAATCAAACTGAGTAGCGCCAAGCCTCAGGCAGATCAGTGATGATCGGGCTCGCATCAACTGGAGGAATCTGTATTCCGGATGGCGATGGTTTGATCTGCCTGGGCTTGACACTTGGGCCGAGTACGAGTGGCACACACCCAATCGCGCAAACATCCCCTCAGGGATTCCCACAGAATCTCACTGTGTGGCCTCATCCCGGTTTCGGCATCATCTTGATCAGGTGTCGCCTCATGCCCCGAATGTGTATTAGCGCGAGATCCCAGGCAGATTGCTGTACCAGTTAAGGGACGCAATTTTTTTGATCCTGCCCTGTTATCCCACAGGCGCGCAGCCGAATGCAACTGCCACGACGGCATGCATCTTCTGCAGCATGGGCCATCGAGCTGCTCCTGAGAGCGGCACGAATTCGTTTGCTCGCAGGAAGAGGCGAATTAATGGCCAGATTCTGCAGATCGCTCTCGGATGCGTTTCAGCCCACAGTACACCCACCATGCCCTCGCATGAGGCGACATTCTATATGCATAATCATTATAGATATTTGTAGTTTTCGGTGGGACTGGCTTTGCATGCAAAGTCCCTAAAATGAGGGACTTTCTTTGCAGACGCGAGACTTTATTTGCGGGCCATTCCAGTAGGTAGGAGACTTCCTAAAGGCGTGTTTACCGAATATTGTATTATAAATTAGGTTTTTTGATTATTTCACCTGCATTTGGTGAAGATTCAATCTATTCACTCGAGACTTATTTCACTAGGCAAACAAGCCATGCGCGCCAGAGGGATGGCCAGATGGCTTGCGGGTTAACAGACGCTGAACTATTTCTTCTCAATGTTATGAGCATTGGGCGCAACTTCAATGATAAAGCAAGCTACAATAAAAGGGGGCTGTCGCACCCTCCAGCAGGATTTTTTCTAGAGAGCCCATGAGAAGCTGACCGCCCAGTAATTTTACCACATCTTTTTGCCCCATCTCCTTAATTCAATAATAATACCAGATGCTCCTGTAATCCTCCGGATCTTCACCTCTCTTGATCAGCCTCTGAAGGTATCGATGTATGGAGACATCAGTGTAGACAAAAGGCGAGACCTGAGCTATGTTCTTCTCCCAGGGAAGGAAGGAGTACACCCTTCTGCCCTCAGAGGTGATAGCGATGAGCTCATGGTTCTGCCAGGCCCGGAGGTGGTCCTTACCCAGGCCGGGGACATTGAACACCGGCTCATCGGTGCGAAATATCCCGGGAAGCAGCCTTGCCTCCTCTTTACGCTCCTGCAGGATACGAGCTATGGGAACGGCATAGTCCTCGATCTCCGTCTTGCCCTTCATATTAAAGGTATAATAGGGATCCACTCCAATCTGCTTCAGGATGATTCTCAGGGATGCCGTCTCAAACTTCCGGCTGTTGGCAAAGGTGAAGACCTGCTGGTTGTAGATCTCAACTCCCGTTCTCTTCACCATTCCTGTTGCCGCCAGAGTCTCCGGTGTTATCTCATAGGGATGCATGAAGTGAGTTACCAGGCAGAGGTTTCTCCTTCCCAGCTCCTGATAATAGCCCAGGATCTCGCACAGCTCCTCAGTGATCCTCTGACGGACTGTGGCCGGCATCCTGCTGGCCACTCTTATGTTCTTCAGATGCGGAATCTGGGCCAGCCTGGACAGGATCCTATCGATCAAGGAGTCGCTCATAACCAAGGGGTCTCCGCCTGTGAGAAGAATGTCCATCATCTCTTCATGCTCTAAAAACCAATCCAGTGCCGCCTCAATCTTCTCCATAGGAGCCTGGGCCGAGACCATGAGGGGGGAGGTGATCTCCCAGTTGCGCTGGCAGTAGACGCAGATCTGAGGACATGATTCATAGGGTTTGACAATGGCCACCCGGGGATAGCGCCGGGTCACGAGATCTATAGGAGAGGTGTCCCTCTCCCTCATGAAGTCGAAGGCCCACATCTTGTCCTTTCTGTGGGCTATCATATTCTCCACATAGCTGAGCGGGGGGAAGACCTGCCTGCGCACGGCATAATCCATGTCACAGGGCTCTTTATCCATAAGATGGAGATAATAAGGGGTAACGCCAAAGGGCACATTGTTATCTATGGCCAGCCTTATAGAACTCTCATGCTCTTCGTCTAGCTCAATCACCTGGCGGATTATATTTAATCCATTATCATCTTTAAAAATATGGCGAAATTGCCAATGCCAATCATGCCAATCATCCTCAGAGGAGTTGAGGATATCGAGAATCCTCCTCTTATTCTCCTCTCGCTTTTCAATGATCCCCGGGTCAAGCCCGGATTTATATCTTGACAGATATCTATCCATTCGCCTTCCCATCTGGTCCAGGTAGTCAGAGCGCATAATTCCCGCTTTCCGGCCCTCGAATTCATCAAAATTTGGGATATCTATTCCCTCCATCAGCCGGGAGGGATACACGTCCGCCTTTAATTTCAGGGCCTTGAAGAGATGGATGAACTCATCGACGAAGTCATCAGCCACATCAGCATCGCCATTGACTGCCGCCACCCACAATTTTTCCAGGGAAGAGGTGCCGGTGATGCGTTCATTTTTTGGTGATATTATATTTTTTAGCGTTCGTACGGCCTCTTTGAAAAGGGTATAATCCCATGCCTCAATCTCGCTCACATCACAGGCATAAGTCCATTCTCTGGCTTCGATGTATCGAGCTACTTTGTTGCGTGCGCTCTCTAATGATTTGCTCTCTTTGAGCAGCACATATAGCCCTGGTGCTGCGTCCCAGCATGTATCCCATCTATCAGTCATATCTTATGCTATCCATATCACATTTTACTTTAATTTTTCCCAAGAAAAAGGATCTTTGATAAAAAATTATCCTTGATAAGAGGAATATAAAGTTAGATCAAAGAGAAATCGATCAACTTATAATAAAATTTTTTGTGTTTTATGCGATTGGCCCATTATTTATATAAAGACCGAAAAAGTATTTCATAGGGTCTGCAATCCAATTCCATATGAAGCTATGCTTATTCCCTCTGCAATATCAATCTCTTCAGGCATCCCTCTGTCTCATCCTGTCTCTCCAGAATCATCCGTATCTCTGTCTCATCCTATATCATCCAGCACCATCCTATGATGGCCTACTCCGACCAGGTCTCCGGCAGGAACATCAATACCACAGGAAGGATCTCCAGCCGGCCGATGTACATACAAAATACAGCCAAGATCTTTCCTCCATCGGATACGGCATTAAAATCCATTGCCACCACCCCGAAGCCCGGACCGATTATCCCCAGGGAGCATGCTGCAGCAGAGATAGCGGAGAGGGCGCCAAACTGGGGATTTGATGATTCAGTGATGGAAAAGATCAAAGTGGCAAGGATGAATATCATTATGTACAACTGCACGAATAAAACCACAGCCCTTACGGTATTCTCCCTGACCACCTTATCCGCCATCTTTATGGTGATGACCGCCTTGGGATGAAGGCTTCTGATCAGCTCGGCATGAACATATTTTAGCACTATTATCACCCGCCCTACCTTCATGCCCCCACCAGTGGACCCTGTGCAGCCGCCAATGGTCATCAACAGCAGCAGGACCAGCTTGGCCGCCAAAGACCAGGCATCATACTCGAAGTTGTTCACAAAGCCGGTGGTGGTCATGGTAGAGATCACCTGAAAGACAGATGAGCGCAGGGCATTGGTGATGCCACCTGGTATTTGCCCAAAGAGTATTAGTATTATAATAGCTATAAACATAATAAAAATATAGCCTCTGAACTCTGCATCTTTTAAAAGATAATTTAAATTTTTCTTCAGCACAATCTGATGATATATTATAAAATTGGTTCCTCCAAGCAAGAGAAAGATGCAGATTATGGCCTCCACCAGAATGCTATTGTATTCTGCAATGCTGTAGGCTCTCGGGGAAAAGCCGGCAGTGGAAATGCTTGAAAATGATGTGCAGAGGGAGTCGAAGAGGGGCAGGCCCGCGGCCACCAGCAGCAGAGCCTCCAGCCCCGCCAGCCCCAGGTAAATCCCCCAGAAGGCCTTCGCTGCACTCTTCACCCTGGGGGTCAAGGCCTCCTTCATCAGCCCCAGGCCCTCAACTGAGTAAAGCTCCCTTCCCGCCACGCCCAGGTTGGGAAGGATGGCGATGAACAGGAGGATTATTCCCAGGCCGCCCAGAAACTGGGAGAACGATCTCCAGAATAGCAGGCCGAAATAGCTTCCCTTAATGGTTAGCAGATCGATAAAATCCAGGCTGATGCCGAATCCAAGCTCGATTATCCCCGCTGGAGACCAGTGGATGAGCTGATGTGTGGCCCTCTCCACCAGTGCATAGGCCAGGCTGCTGCGTACCACCTCCTGGCTCAGTATCCAGTAATATTGCGAATCGTAATGGCTGAGAATGGTAGCTCCAGTAGTGGTGAAGCCGGACATAGATTCAAAGAATGCATCCACTGGCCCCAATCCCAGAAGAAGGTAGGGGAGAGCGCCGATCAGCCCGGCCATGAGCCAGCCGAAGGAGACGGCTGCAAATGCATCCTTCCGCCCCATATCGGATCTCTCCCCGAAATGCTTCAGGATCAGGCCGGCGATAATTGCCAGAAGAGAGCTGATGCCGAAGGCCACCACACCCAAGGGCTCCTTGTAGATGGCGGAGACGATCCCTGGTATGAGCATGATTGTGCCCAGAAGCACAGCCAGCAAGCCCAGGATCCTGAGGATGATCCTTATCTTCATTATGTCCGGGAGTCTGGTCAGGGAGTTAATAAGAATTGCCGGTAAAAAAGTAATAAATTCAATTCGATTAAGCTCTTCTCAGAGTTATCAAGGCTGCTGACAGAAGTCCAAGAACAGCAAAGGCCGCTCCAAATCCGGGCACCTTTTCTGCAGCCTCTTCTGCCTTCTCAGCAGCCTCATCTGCCTTGGCAGCTGCCTGGCTGACCTCTTCTGCCTTCTGTTCGACCTTCTCTGTCGCCTGGGTTATGTTCTCAGCCTCAGTGGTGTTGGCGGTCAGGTTCTCCACTTCGGCAGCGGAAGCCATCAGATCTGCTGATGCATTCTCTGCATGCTGTGCCGCTTCTTCTACCTGTTTAGCAGACTCTTCCACCTGCTCTGCCGCCTCAGGGACTTTGCTGGTCTCTTGCGCGCTTGCAGTTGTGACTGCAACCAGCAGCATCAAGGCCGCTGCCAAGATCACTACTACATTCTTCATGCTCATTCCTCAGGATTATGCGCGAGAGGTGGAGAATGGTTGTATATATATCTGCTGAATGAAAAATTCAAGATAAAAGAAAGAAAAGGAGTTCTATAAAGGCGATATGCTCAGAGAAATCCTGCCATAGAGGAGGGCAGAAGCGACATCAGTGCAGCAGGGGATGGTCCCAGCAGGAGCAGCTGCCGGATATGTGATCCTGGCCCCCCATAACATATCCGCCCGGCGGGTGGCATCCCTCAGAGCAGTTATTCGGAGAGAGCAGACCTACTTCATCGCTTCTGCATACACTTGCGAGAACTCCTCACATTGATCTATGATTCTGGATGTAGCCTCCTTCAGAATGAGGACGGGGTCATCCCCTTTGGTGATGAGCCGGAAGATGGGGTTGTCCATTACCGGAAACCTGGTGTCGTAAGTTGCCAGGAGCACCCTCTCGTCCTTCAACAGCTCAGTTCGGAGCAGGTTGAGAATGGTATGGCCTTCCCTCAGAAACTCGATGACGGCCTCATTCTCGGTCTTGGAAATTATCTTCAGATTCATCTACACAACCCCCAGCCCATAGGCAGAGCTCATCTTTCTTGTCTCGTTATTGCCGCAGTTGGGGCAGACAAGCTTTCCATCCTTTTTCATCAGGCCGGTGAGACAGCGGTTGCAATAAGCCTTTATCACTCCCAGATCCTCATCCCCTGTCGATAGCCTCATCTGCCGTCCATCGACGATCTTCGCCTTGAGGATATCGCGCATAGAGAAGAGAGAGCGCAGGTCCTTGACATAGGAGTTTCTCACATTGGATATGTGAATAGTGGCCTCCTCATCTGAGATCGGCCTGTCCTCATGCCCCTTCTTGAAGGCCAGGGAGACTATCACCAGGCTATCTTTGAGATCGATCACCTCACCCACCACTATATCGCCCTGGCTGAGCTTGACTGGGGGGTTGGTCTTGGGTATGATGCTGGCAGACCTGGTCTTGGGGTCAACCCTGACCAAGCCGGCTGTATTTGCAAAGATCATTCCTTCCCTGGCATAGGTATAGTCTCCGGGAATGAACTCCTCCAATGACCCCACCATATCTCCAGGAAGCACAAAGCAACCGTCCATCATTTATTCCTCTGTAAATTCGCTGTACTCATCGCTAACATCTCTCATCTAGAAATTACTAGTATCTAAAGCCTGGCATGAAGACACAACTCCATCCGGATCTTGAGTACTGATCCAAAAGGGCATATGAGATTGCTGCCGTCCCAATGGCAGCAGGCGCTATAGCTCTTAATCGCCGCAGTCGCTGCAATCACCACAGTCGCTGCAATCACCACAGTCGCTGCAATCGCCGCAGGTTATTCTGTACAGCTCAACCTCAATCATCTTCAGATCATGGCTGTGAAACTCAAAGCACCTCTTCAAAGGAAAGGGGATGCAATAGACCTCCTGCACCAGGTTAGGATATATATATTTTTTAATGAAATGGGAGCTTCCCCGGTTGTGAAGAGAGTAAATCCTCTTGGCAATCCTCTGGGCACAGGAGAGGAAAGCGCGATCTCCTTCACTTGTCTTCTGAGCACCAAAAGGGGGGTTCATGACCACTGTATCTATGCCCTTCAGCTCCAGGCTTTTGACATCGGCCCAGATAAAATCCACATCCACGCCCAGTTTATCTGCGTTCTTCCTGGCCGTGGCCAGAGCATCCCGATCTATCTCCACCCCCACTGCCTGCGCACCCATGAGCGCCGCGCCTATAGCAAGAACGCCAGTCCCGCTCCCCAGATCGCAGACCCTGCCCAGATCATTATGCATTGCAGCCAGGAAGAGAAGCTCGGCTGCCACAGAGGCAGGGGTTGAGTACTGCTCTCGGGCAAATGAGGGTTTAGAGAAGCCCTCCAGCCGCTCTAGCATCATCTCCAACTGCTTTCTCTTCATCCTATCAGTGCAGATATAGCTGACCCTTCTATATCAAATATAGCACCGCTTCGATGGCCATGAGCAGAATCACCACCACTGCCATGACCTTGATCAGGAGTACTGCAGTCTTTGAACTGAACAGGCAGACCCTGTTTTTTGCCTCTTTATCCTTCTCCCCCTCCCCCTCCAAGAGGGGCTCGCGAGGCCCAGGACCGGGATGTTCAAGCTCGTTCTCCCATCTCTCCTTCTCTCCCGCTCCATCGCCATTGAGATGAAGCGCCTCCAGAAGTCCACCATCCGCCCCTTCCTCAATCCTCTCCATACCGTCGCTGGGCTTCTCCAGGCGGTCGAAGGGGCCAGGCCCATAGAATTGCGATCGCCTCCAGGTATTAAAACCGATGGGATTGCCCTTCCTGCAAATGGCACTGCCCCTGGCAGGAACCAGCCAGTTCTCAGTGGGATATACGATCTCGGATAGATAGAACTCAGAGGGCTCAACTGTGCCATCGGCTAAAATCAGTTCCTGTGCCTGCGCCCTATCCTCTGAGATCTCCAGATCGGGCAGCATTTCATAATCCCTTTCCGGATCGGAGGTGATCTCCTCATCCGTTTCGCATCCTTCTCCACTCTCCCCGTATCCTTCTCCACTCTCCCCGTATCCTTCTCCATCCTCTTCGACGATATCGATCTGTATCCTCTTTTCACTGGGAATCAGATTCAAAGATTCATCCCAGACCAGGATCTCCCTGGTATCATCGATCTGCTCTAGCAGGCTGTTGATCATCGCACTGCCTATGAGCAGCAATGCATCCCTCTCCGGGCCAAAGCATATCCGGTTGTGGCCACCATCCTCGCCAGCTGGTGCAGAGATATCATTCCTGCTCCTCTGTCCCTCCAGAATTGCTGCCGCCTCGATCAGCCTGCGAGCATCCCTCTCCCTGGAGTCCCTTTTTAAAGCAGAGGAATGAGCGGGGAGATGAGAAGAAGGATGGGCAGAGAGATGCTCTCCAGCATGGCGCAGCTGTGCAACTGCGATACTGAGGCCCTCGGCGGGGTACTCTGCTGCATTCTTGACCTTCATGCTGGCCAAAAAGCCCTCCAGAGCAAGGGTCATACTGCTGCTTACATCTGAGGCCTCGCAAACCCTGGCTCCTGCCAGAAGATGCTCGATTGCTCTGCAGACCGACCTGGACAGCCGCCAGGGTTCATCTCCCATCAGACCGATCGATCTTGCCTCTCTGATCCCGGTGATGCTCCTCTCCAGCCCTTTGATCCGGGAGCTCTCCGGCTCATCTGCATTCTCTGCTGCCAGATCCAGCGATGCCAGAGCCTTATCTGCGAGGTCTACTGCCTCCTCATCAGAGATGTAGCCTGATAACCTGGCAAGGTGAGACCTGCATTCAGCAATTTTTGCATTTCTCTCCACACCCCCCTCTATTCCGGGAAGGGTGGACTGAAGCTCCAAGAAGCAGCCTGAAGCCAGGCTGAAGTTCCTTGATGCTTCTTGCCTTTGCAGCCGGCCTGAGCCCAGTCCCAGGTCCTCATTATCCTCTGCCTCCAGCAGGCTGCCTTCTGCCAGGGTGCTGTAGGTCGCAGCCAGGGCGGAGAGGGCATTCGCCCTGCCGGGCAGTGAACGCTGGCCGATCAGGGGTATGGCATCCTCCAGGCATTCGCGAGCCTTTGAAGCATCCCCCCTCTCCAGATGCATCCGTCCCATATTGGAGAGGACAATCCCCTTGCTTGGGGTATGACCTTGCTCCTCGAATAAAGCGAGGCTCTGCTGATAGCAGCTCAAGGCACCATCCCAGTCATATCTCTCACTGGCAATCCTCCCCATCCGATCCAGTATCCAGGCGGCGCTCTTCTTATCCCCCAGCCCTTGGAAGTCCTCCAGGCTCCTCTCGAAGTATCGGGCTGCTAGATCTCTCTCACCCATATCGGCATAGATCCGCCCCAGGCTTCCAGTCATCTGAGCAATGCCGAGATCGTCCCCCTTCTCCTCGAAGGTCTTCAGGCTGCGATAGCAGTATTCTATGGCCCGATCCCAATCTTTGTTCTGTCTATAGGCAGATCCCAGGTTTCCCAGGACATGAGCTAGGCCTATGAGATCCCCGGACTTCTCAAAGCAGCAGGCGGATTTCTTATAATAGAAGACGGCTCTGGCCAGATCGCCCTGACGGGCATAGGCCTGGCCAAGGTTGTTCTGAAGCACCGGCCTGAGAACGGAATCGTGGCAGAGAGAAAGGGCTTTGTTGTAGTTGTTTATGGCCAGAGCATACATGCCCGCCCCGCGGCAGATATCCCCCATCCGCTTGATCTCATAGACATCCACAAGGCAGCCCGAAAGCTGGCGACAGACATCCTCATCGATCTGGCCATGCTTCGCACCTTCCAGCAATTTGGCTATCAGCTCCGGGCAACTTCCTTCAATGGCCCTGCTGCTGATTTCTTGCAGGCCATCCCCCCCCCGGGAAAACGATGAATAGATCTCCTGGAGAACGACTAATTGGTCCATAGATTATAAGATAACTTATATCTTTATATAGTTTTTGAATAGATCAAATCTTGAAATTTCTATTGAACAGTTTGCACTTGTCGATTAAACTGGGATGCCAGGTTGAACCCCATTCTTTATAACAGTCATCTAATTTGAATTATTGATATAGTAATAATAATCGATCTCGATCAGGAATGATGAGCCTCAAGGACGATTCACTGAAGAAATCCTTTTGGAGAAGCCTTTTATATCTTGATCCAGGAGAAAATTTGGAGATCAGCCAGAATGGAGTTTACAGCGCAGGAAAGGTATGAATTTAAGCGTCTTCTTGACAACATCCGGAGCAAGAAGGGCAGGGGAACGGAGCTCATTTCCCTGTATATTCCTCCTGACAAGCAGATATCCGATGTCACCAGCCAGTTGCGGGAGGAGTATGGACAGGCAGCCAACATCAAGTCAAGGGTAACAAGGCTCAGCGTCCAGGGATCCCTGGAGTCGGCCATGTCCAGGCTCAAGCTCATCCCAAAACCTCCAGAGAATGGCGTCGTCCTGTTCATCGGCAGCGTGGACATAGGTGCCAATCGCACAGAGCTCTTCAGCACCGCTCTGGAGCCGCCCGACCCCCTGATCACATACCGATATCACTGCGACTCCTCCTTTTATCTTGAGCCGTTGGAGGAGATGCTGGCCGACAAGAGGACCTTTGGCCTGATCGTCCTGGACAGGCGGGAGGCGGCAATCGGCCTGTTGAAAGGGAAGTACATCGAGCCCATCAAGACACTGACCTCCACCGTTCCGGGCAAGCAGAGAAAGGGCGGCCAGTCCAGCCATAGGTTCCAGCAGCTCCGTCTGATCGCCATTCATGATTTCTATAAGAGAATAGGCGAGTCGGCCAATGACGCATTTCTGCCCATCGATCCCAAGAACCTGGAGGGAATCCTTATCGGCGGCCCATCACCCACCAAAGAGGAATTTGTGGAGGGCAGTTTTCTGCACCATGAGCTGCAGCGAAAGATCCTGGCGGTCTTGGATGTCTCTTACACCGATGAGTCAGGGCTGTATGAGCTGGTTGATTCCGCTCAAGAGCAGCTTGCCGGCCTGGAGGTAACCCAGGATAAAGAGATCATGCGCCGTTTCATGAGAGAGCTGGTTTCAGATAAGGGTCTGGCAGCATACGGAGAGAGGGAGGTTCGCCACAACCTTGAGCTTGGAGCAGTGGATACCCTTCTCCTGTCTGAGGATCTGAGGAAGACCAGGGCCAAGATCGTCTGCACCAACCGCAGTTGCGATTTTTCCGAGAGCCGGACAAGGAGCAGCTCATCTGAGCCTCTGGGCAACTGCCTGAAGTGCTCCAGCCCCCTGGCCATAGAGGAGGAGGAGGATATAGTCTCAGATCTATCCAAGCTGGCAGAGCTGAGCGGGGCGGAGGTCAAGATCATCTCCACAGAATTTGAGGAAGGGGCGCAACTGAATAAAGCATTTGGAGGCATAGCTGCTATTCTCAGATACAAGACCAGCCACATCTAGGGGCGATGAGAACGATCGAGGTCACAGTCTATTCAGCCGTCCAGCCTACTGAAAGGGTGGATAGGGTAGTCCTGGCGATCGAGAATATCTTCCCCGGACTGATAATGGATATTCGCACCGATCGCATCAATGCTTATAACGGCCCCCGATCACTGATCAGATTGCATCGTCTCCTTAGAAGCCAGAAAATTCTGGATGCTGCGCGATCGGTCCTGCAGGGAGGCATCAGAGGCAATGTCATCCAGTTTCAGCTCAGCAAGCAGGCGGCCTATATGGGGATGGTGAGCTTCCCGCCCCAAGAGGAGCCACTGGGTTCATTGCATATCCAGGTTCTGGCCACAGAGGGGGAGAGGATCATCGATTGGCTGGCTCCGGTCACTGAGAACGGGGTGGCAGTGGAGGAGATCGATCTATTCGAAGGGGGAATGGAGGAGGATGTTTAGTTTTTCATCCAGCAAGCTGGTGGACAGGCCCTTCGACTGGGCCTACCAACTGGAGGAGCTGGGATACAGTGGTTGGGAGATAGTGAACGAGGGGAGGCAGAGGCTGACGGCAGAGAACCTGCCCGAGGCTAAGAGGATTGTAGAGACCACAAATCTGGTCATCACCATCCATCTGCCCTACTCGGACCTGAATTTAGCCTCAGTCAACCAGCCCATATGGGAGGAGACAGTGAGGCAGATGAAGAGCTGTCTGGACCTGGCATGCGATTTTGCCCGCCTGGCGGTTGTCCACCCCGGCCACTTCTCCCCCCTGGGAATGCACATGCCGGATGCTGCTTGGCTGCAGAACATCAAGGGGATTCAGGAGATCTGCGATCATGCCTTGAATCTGGACATGATGATAGCTGTCGAGAACATGGTGAATATGCCTGCCATCTTGGGGAGACGCCCGGAGGAGATTGAGGGCATAATTGAGACTGTTGACAGGGATAACCTGGGATTCATCCTCGATATAGGGCATGCCAACACCAACGGGAATGTAGAGGAGTTCCTGAAGCTTCGGGATTTGATAATCCATGTTCATGCCCATGATAACTGCGGAGAGAGGGATGAGCACCTGCCAGTGGGCAATGGCACTGTGCCCTGGGAGAAGGTAGCAGCCAGCCTGAATGGCTATAGTGGTCGTATAGTCACTGAATCACGCTCTCTGGAAGAGGGGCAGAGATCTGTGAAGAGGCTTAAAAAGATGTTTAATAGATGAGGGGCATAAAGATGCCCGGACCGTCCATATTTGAGAGCATCTCAACTGAACTGCTCAGAGGCTTTGATGACAAAGACCGGGCTCGCGAGGAGGCACTGCTCCTCTCCCGGAAGGCGATCCGCCTGTGCTCCTCGTCCATCAGATCAGTACACAGAGGAGAGATCGAGGAGGCAGAAAGGCTCATCGATCAGGCTGGAGAAGAGCTGGAGAAGATCCGGACGCTCTTGGTTAACCACCAGGATGTGCGCTATGCCGGCTTTGTGGATGGGGCAGAGCAGGAGTATGCTGAGGCCCTTTCAGTCTATTCCATTATCACCAGACATGAGATCCTCAGCCCAGATGAGATAGCAGTGGAGAGGGTGAACTATCTGGCCGGACTGGGCGACACCACAGGAGAGCTTCGCCGTCATATTCTCGATCTCATACGCTCCGGCAGGGCAAAGGACGGAGAGTACTATCTGCAGGTCATGGAGGAGATCTACTATCTGCTGATGCTCTTTGACTATCCGGACGCCATAACCAGAGGTCTGCGAAGGAAGAGCGATCTTGCCCGGTCCATGCTGGAGAGAACACGAGGAGATCTCACCAATGCCCTGGAGATCTCCAGGATGGAATCATCACTGCTTAAAAATCAATGCTCGAAATAGAGGGCTCAAGGAGCTTAAATCAAGAGCTCATGATGTTCAATCATAAAATCAAGATCAAAGTGTCAAGATCACAAAGTCAAGATCACAAAGTCAAGGTCACAAAGTCAAGGTCACAAAGTCAAGGTCATGGAGTTGAGATAATGGAGTCAAGATCATGAAGTTTGATCCCAATCAGATCAAGGAGGCGGCCCGAGAGGATTTCGATAAGACCTGGCAGCAAGGAAAAGAGTACCTCGGCCGGCCGTCCTTAAATGAGAGGTATCCGCGAAATAGCTATTCCTTTGGCTCAGTTCATCCCATCTTCGATACCATTCAGAAGCTTCGAGAGGCTTACGTTCGCCTTGGCTTCAATGAGGCCATGAATCCGGTGATGGTCGATGCCCAGGATGTCTACCGCCAATTCGGCTCTGAGGCTTTGGCAGTGCTGGACAGATGCTTCTACCTCGCCGGACTCCCCCGGCCGGATATAGGCATATCAGACGAGAGGATCGCCCAGATAAATGCCCTTCTCAGCCGCGAGCTCACAGCAGAGGAGGTGGAGGCATTCCGGCAGATCCTCCACTCCTATAAGAAAGGCCAGGTAGAGGGGGACGACCTGGTGGGAGAGATCGCCAAAGCCCTTTCTGCTCCCGATGCCCTGATCGGCACCGTCCTGGAAAGGGTCTTTCCCGAGTTCAGGGGCCTGAAGGCCGAAGCCACCACCCGCACATTGAGAAGCCATATGACCAGCGGGTGGTTCCTCTCCCTCTCCGATCTGCACTATCGCCAGAAGCTGCCCATCAGACTGTTCTCTGTGGACAGATGCTTCCGCCGGGAGCAGGCCGAGGATGCCGCCCGGCTGATGAGCTACTACTCTGCGAGCTGCGTGATCATGGATGAGGATGTATCGGTTGAGGATGGAAAAGCAGTTGCCGATGGCCTTCTCAGCCAGTTTGGCTTCCAGAAGTTTCAGTTCCGGCCGGACGAGAAGAGGAGCAAATACTACATTCCCGGAACGCAGATCGAGGTCTATGCTTATCATCCGGGCCTGGTCGGCTCGGCCACCAAGTACAGCAGCGGCTGGGTGGAGGTGGCGACATTCGGCATCTATTCGCCCATTGCACTCTCTCAATATGATATTCCCTATCCAGTAATGAATCTGGGTTTGGGTGTGGAGCGGCTGGCCATGATACTGCATAATTCTCAGGATGTAAGAGCACTCTCTTATCCCCAGTTCCAGACCGGCTGGGAGCTCTCCCCCCGGGAGATGGCTCAGATGATCACTGTTGACAATACCCCCTGCACTCCAGAGGGGCAGGCAATAGCCGAGTCGGTGATCGGGGTATGCCTTGAGCAGGGGGATGCCGCCTCTCCCTGCGAGTTTCTCGCCTGGGAGGGAGAGCTCTTCGGCAGGCGTATTCAGGTCTCTGTGGTCGAGCCGGAGGAGAACACCAAGCTCTGCGGACCGGCATCCCTCAATGAGATCGTTGTCCACAAGAAGAACATCATGGGCATTCCCCGAACCCCCCGCTGGGAGGAGGCCTTCAATGAGGGGGTGAGCACAGGGATTCGGTTCATCGATTCCTTTGCTGCCCTGGCCGCCTATGAGGTTGAGGAGAGGGCAATGGCCGGAGAGGAGTCTGAGACCAGGGCGAGGATAGTGAGAAGCCCGGCTGATATCAACATCAAGATCCACCCCTCTCTGGAGAGATATATCACCAGCTACAAGCACAAGATGGACCTGCGCGGTCCGGTCTTCACCACAGTGAGAAGCAGACTGCTCTGATTATGGATGGAGATGGAGCAAGATGGGTCGAGATGGAGTGAGATGGGTCGAGATAGAGTGAGATGGATAGCGTGAGAAAAATTTGGATTAATCGCCACGAATCGAGAGGAGCATGAAGGACGCATCATCCAATGCCTCTGCCAAGAGGGCGGCAGGCGAGGCGGCAGCAGAGCTGGTCAGCAATAGAATGGTGGTGGGCCTGGGCACGGGCTCCACTGTCGCCTGGACGATAAAAAGGCTGGGGGAGAGGGTCAGGGAGGAGGGGCTGGACTTTTATGGCGTTCCCACCTCTTTTCAGGCAGAGGAGCTGGCCATCGAATCTAATATCAGCCTCACCAGCCTCAACCAGCATCCGGTTCTCGATCTGGCCATAGACGGAGCAGATCAGGTGAGCTGGGACCTGATGGCGATCAAGGGGGGAGGAGCAGCCCATACCCGGGAGAAGGTGGTATCCTGTTCGGCCCGAGCTTTCGTTATCGTTGCCGACCAGTCCAAGTTTGTGGAAAGGCTGAGCTGGCCGGTGCCGGTGGAGGTTCTGCCATTTGCCGCAAAGCTGGCTGGAAGGCTGCTCGAGGAGATGGGAGGAAGACCTGTGCTGCGCTTGGGGAGGATGAAGGACGGGCCGGTAATCACCGATAACGGGAACTTTGTTATGGATGTTGACTTCGGGATCATCGAGGACCCCCGGTCAATAGCTGCCAGAATCAGCCCCATTCCGGGAGTGGTCGAGCACGGCATATTCGATAATCTGGATGAGCTTTATCTCGCCCGGGAGGATGGGGTGGAGAGGATCAAGAGGAGATGATCCTCAAGGTCTGCCTGCAAAGCCCCTGGATCTCTCAGGGCTTCAATGAATAAATCCTCGATCTCCCCTTCTTTTTCACATCGATCTTGTCCTCCCGGCCCAGCCAGCCCAGTGCGCCGTGGACATCCTCTATTCTCAGGGCGGCAGAGCTGGCCAATCCCCCAGCTGACATCGGTCCGTTCAGGTTGAGCAGGTCCCAAATGATGCCGGCATTGATGCCGAATACCAGATCCACTGACTCTATCGTCTCCCCTCCCCCCCGGGCCGCGCCCTTAGGCCTGACCCTGGCCGCCCCTTCTCCGGCCATCTCCTTCTTCTTCCTCTTGGATCTTGGTTTCTTCACAGTATCATTGGCCATTTTTATATCCTCCAATATGTTTCCTCTTTTTAATACGACTTCTTTGAATTTAAGGTTTTTCTGAGCTAAAATCACATGTATATTCAGATTCCGGCCCAAAAGCAATAAATACAGAGCACTATCACCAAAGGGCTCGTAATGGTTCTGCATAAAGGATGCAAAAGATCAATGGCCGGCGGTTTTCTCTGGAGCTTTTTCCTCATCACTGCCGGGCTGCGCTTCATGTCAGGGAATCTCTTTGCAGATGCAATAGAGCCTGTGGAGCCCTCTCCCAGGGGTGCATTGCCAGCAGCACTGCCAGCAGGTCCAATATGGCTGGAATTTTTGCAGATCTCCATTGTTGATCTCTGCTGCAAGAGATAGTAATCTCTAAATATTCAAATAAAGAACGGAGAAAGAAAAAGTAGGAGGTCTAAATCATGCTTGATGGATTCAAAATTTCCTTAATGTTTTTGATCATATCTCTTCTGGCCGTCTCTCTTCTGGCCATCCCTCTTTCAGGCAATGCTCTGGCAGAGGATGATGGCAGCTTCGATCCAGAGCACTCTGTGGGCATGGATGATTCTGATTGGTGGACAGTCTATCCGCATAAAAATGTAAACTCAGGGTCTGCCGTCGAGCATCCGGACTGGGTCCTGAGGGCTCTGGAGGACAAGCCCCTGCTCATCCTGATCCATCAGAACAACTGCGTGCCATGCAAGACCCATGTCCCCAGGATCAATGAGGCAGTGCAGACCTACCGGGATGATATCCATTACTATGATGTGCTGGCGGAGGGAAGCGGATACCTGAAGGCTAAGGAGATCCTCGATGCCTATAACCCCACCGGGAAGCAGAATTTTGTCCCCACCACCATCTTTCTCACCCTGATCGAGACCGAGGATGGCCAGGTCGAGGTTGGCTGGCATAGCGAGATTGATATCATGAGCACTGCCCAGATCAATAGCTATATAGAAGACTCCATCTATTACTATGAGAAGAATGCAGCCGACTGGGAGCAGTGATCTGTCCGATGGCAGTGAGAGATGAGCTGAGCTCTCCGAAGCAGTCCAGAGGGAGGAGCAGGTGGAGCGGACCGGGCCCGGGATATGCCCGTTTTCTCATTCTGCTGCTTTCCCTCATCTCCCTGCTCTCGATTCTTGTCCTATCCGCCAATCCCGCGCTTGCGGAGAGGTTGCAGGCTCCTGATTTCAGCACTAGAAGCTGGGATGATAAGAGCTTCAATCTCACCGATCTGAAGGGCTCGCCGGCCGTCCTGCATATAACTAATATCGAGGATCCACTCTGCATCGAATGCGAAGAGTCCCTGCAGGGGCAGGTAAGGGAGCTGGCCGCCCTCAAGGCCATGCATCCTGCCGTTCAGATAGTCACATTGAACCTGAGGAAGAACCCCTACTCCATGAACGGTTGGGAGCTGGTCCAGGCCTGGTGGGAGATCAATATAACCTGGACCTGGATCGAGGACCTGGACCCCTATCCCATCGGCAGCAAATATCTGGACTACTGGATGGTGAGGGGAGGCTCCTCCAATCCCACCATTATCCTGATCGATGAAGAGGGCAGGATCGGCCCGATCTATCACGTCTACCGGGTGGGCGAGGGGATAGCAGATGGTGTACAGAAGGCGGAGAGCCTTTTTAAGGATCTGCAGGATTTACAGGATGCGCAGGATCTGAACCGGACTGCTCTGAAAGGAGTCGGGGCAGCCCCTCCCTCCGGTGGACAGGATGCTGGACAGAATGCTGGGCAGGATGTTGGAGAGGATGCTGGACAGGATGTTGGAGAGGGTGCCGGCTCGGCAGAAGGGAAGGGCATACTCTCCCCCCTCTGGGCGGGGATGGAGAGAGAGGTCTCAAGAAAGGATGCCACCGCCTTAGGCATGTTTCTTTTGGGCATCTTCACCTCTCTTGCCCCCTGCTCCATCGCCCTGATGATTGCCGTGTTCTCTTATGTCATGACTGTGCGGCGAAAGGAGGAGTACCTGCGGGCCAGTGCCTCCACCTCGAAGGAGGGGTTCATGATCGGAGTCGCCTTCACCATTGGCATGGCTGCAGTCTTCTTTGTGCTCGGCCTGTTCATATCTCAGGTGGGGGTCTTCTTCCGGGACTCCAGGATCTTCGACCTGCTCGCCGGAAGCATCATGGTGCTGCTTGGTGTGAGCAGCTTCAAGCCTCTGGGGGAGATCATCGAGCCGGTCACAATTCGTTTGCCCCTGGGCCGACTCTCTCTCTCTCGGGGCGATCCCTCCGGAGAGGGTTCAGACAAGCCTATGGAGGAGAGAAAGAGCCTGCTGCAGAGGGCTGTGGAGTTCTCCCTCAACCTCTTCCGCTATTCGGCATTCATCGGTGCCTTCACCCTGGGGATCTTCTTCGCCCTGGGTTGGGCTCCCTGTGCCCTCTCCATGGTGATGCCGGTCCTGATCTGGCTGGCGAGCCAAAGCGTCACCCCCCTGGTCGGCGGAACGATGCTCTTCTTCTTTGGCATCGGTCATGGAGTGCCCATCATCCCCATCACCACGTTCTCCAGAATGGTGGGTGGCAGGATCGGGGAGAAGTATGTATCTGTGGGAGAGTGGACCAGCAGGATCTTCGGGCTGCTGGTGATCCTGGTGGGCCTGGTCTATGCCGCCAGGTATTTTGGATACCTGTTATGGTGAGGTATATACAGTATTAGCGAATGAGGTCATCCCAAAGGTGAATGATGGATTGGAACAGCCTTTATGATGCCTAGGCGCAAAGGCACCAAGGATATGCAGAGCATTTAGTTCCAGATAAGAGAGCTTCGGCTCTTTCATTGGAGTGATCGACATGTTTCCTGGTTTAGGTGGTTTGGGAGGAAGGGGTGGCATGAGCCCCAAGAAGATGAAAGGCATGCTCAAGAACATGGGAATAAACATCGATGAACTGGAGGGCGTCACCGAGGTCATCATCCGCATGTCTGACAAGGAGATCGTTCTGAATAACGCTTCTGTTGCGATAATGGACGCTCACGGCCAGCGCAGCTATCAGATCTCAGGCGATGCCTCGGAGCGTCCTTTATCCGGAGCAGCGGAGGAGGAGGAGAAGGAGATTGAGATCCCAGAATCCGATGTGGATTTAGTGGTTGCCCAGACCGGCGCGAAGGAGGAGGAGGCAAGAGCTGCCCTTGTGGAGGCCAAGGGAGATCTGGCGGCGGCCATATTGCTCCTCGCTCCGAAGTGAGATATCCAGAGCCCTTCGACTGATCAGCAATCATCTGGCGACCTATGGTGAGCGCTGTAAGAGATGCCATTCGCGATCCGGTTCACGGCTCCATTCCCGTTGATCTGCTGGAGTGGCATATCATCCGATCCCGGCCAGTGCAAAGGCTGAAGGGGATTAAGCAGTTGGGCCTGGTGGAAGCTGTCTACCCCGGAGCCAATCACACCCGCTTCGAGCACTCCTTAGGAACCATGCATATGGCGGGGAGGATGGCCGAGCACCTGGAGCTCCCGGGGGATGATATCCGCAAGGTCAGGCTGGCTGGCCTGCTCCACGATCTGGGCCACTCCGCCCTCTCTCATGCTGTGGAGGGGGTTTTGGGCCGCAACCCGGAGATCCAGCCCCTGCTGCGCGGCAAGAGAGCCACCGGGCATGAGGAGTTCACCCAGGATATAATCACCTCCCATCCCTTCGGCCAGGAGGCGATAATGATAGCAGAACGGGATTTCGGCGATGCAGATGGGCTATTTGCTGAGGTCGCCGAGATCGCCAGTGGCAGGATTCCGCCTTTGGGCCAGATCATTGTGGGCGACCTGGATGCAGATCGGGTGGACTTTCTGCTCAGGGACTCTCATCACTCTGGCGTCTCTTTGGGCCTGGTGGATACAGACCAGATCCTGCAGTCCCTCATCATTTATAAGGGCAGGATAACCCTAGCCGGCCAGGGCGACTACCGGGCAGAGATGTCCCAGACCGCAGCAGAATCAATGCTCATCGCCCGCGCCCATCATTATAATGCCCTAATCTACCATCCCTCTGTCCAATCCATAAGAGCCATGCTTCTCTTGGCGCTGGAGAACGCCCTGGCCAGGATGGATCGGGATGATGCCCAGAGGAGGATAGAGCTCTTCTTCCGGGAGTACACCGATCCAGACCTGCTGCGGTTCATCTGGGATAAGGGAGACGAGACCGCCCGCGATCTTCTCCAGCGGATAAAGTTCGGCCAGGAGATTCCGCTGGCTGCCAGGTTTGACCACCGCACCCTGGCCCCGGATATCAGAATGGCCCTCTCCACCATCTCCCGCCACGGGAGGATGAGAAAGCTCTTCGAGGATACCCTCTGCAAAAAGTATGGGGCCCTGGTGAGCATCACCGCCGGGAGTGGAGTGCCAAGGTCGATGAGAACCCAGACCGATGGCTTCCTTTATGATGAATCTGCTCTGGCAGCAGGCCTGGTCAAGTCTCTGACCCGCCAGATCGCCATATCCTTTTTTCTGATCAGCAGCCGGATATCTCCCTGAAGGATATAAGGGAGCAGTCGGCGAAGCTGCTCTCATTTATCCGTTCTGAGAGCTATCTTCCCATTGATGGATTGCTGCTGCTCTTTTACACCCTGCAGAATCTGCTCTCAGAGAGGTACGGCGAGAAGATCCTGGTCCCCAGGATCAGAAACATAACCTGGCTTTACCGAACGGTGGCCCGGCTGAAGGATCAGGGCCCCGGAGGCCTCTTTGGCCTTTTCGACTACAGCTTTCATACTGAATATGGATTTCCCTATAGCGAGAGGCTATTTGAGGATATCCAGATCCTGGTGGCCAATGGCATGATCTATCAGGACCAAAGGCACTATGAGATGGAGGGCCGGTGGCTGCAAAGGTATGAATACATGCTAACCGCAGAGGGAATGGCTTATGCCAGAGAGGTCGCCTCATCCTATAGAAGAGAGTGCCAGATGCTTCAGGAGAATCTCCGGCAGGAGAGGCATACCATCCCCTTTGATGTGGTGAGCCTCAATATCAGAAGATACGCCGGAACAAGAGCATGAGGGCATCATTCCCGAAAGCAGAAAGCCATTCTCCCGGATTAAAAGCAGAAAGCCTAAAAGCAGAAAGCCGTTCTCCCGGATTAAATCATTCGGGCCAGCAGAGAGTGCATTGGGCCCTTCTGCCAGCCCAGATCCAGCCAAATAATCAAAGGTCAGAGATCGATCAGCTGAGACCAATCACCGGAAATCGATCACCGGAAATCGATCACCGGAAATCGATCACCGAAAACCGATCATCGGAAATCGATTCAACCCCAGTGCTCTAGCTCATCTTGCCCTTGGTGAAAGGAGCCGTCTGGATGACCTCAACCGGAGTGGAGGGGGTCCAGTTGTCCTTCAGGAACTGGTAAATGCTGCCGCCTTTTACCATATAGTTGTCCACTGTGGCATTGGTTGTGATATTGGTCTCGTTTTTAAGGAAGTCGTGGATGGCATATGTGGTGTTGGTGGTGTTATTGCTGAAGGATTTCTTCTTGTAGAGAGGAGCGCTTGCAGAGGGTGCCACAAAGGGAGTTGGTTTCCAGCTATCATTCAAGAAAGCAGCAATGGAAGGAGTGGTCAGTAGAGAGGCATCGCCTGCTTCTCTAATGGTTGTCATTTCGAACGGTGCAGGATCCTTGCTCATGCCGGCCGACATAAGCCCTACCAGAGCAATCAGAGCAATCAATACAAGCATAATATGTCTCATGAGGCCTGCATTTTCCATCAGGTATCAATAAAGCTTTCCGTCGGTGAAGAATATATTCTGGATGACAAGCGGCGATGCTATATGCTCCCAGGGCAGAGCCATTGGATCAGTCTACAAGGGCTTTGAGCTCTTCTGTTGTTGATTCTGGATGAAGGGAGAGATATCTTGCCACATTCGGCAGATGAACGAGCTTGCAGTCGATGCAGCTCCAGAACCTCTTCCCCCTCTTCGTTCTCACGAACCTGCCCAACTCCTCGTCCTTGCATGGATACAGAGGACAGAAGCAATGGGTGCAATCCTGGCCCTCGAAATGGCAGGGATAGTATTCGCAGTTTGACCGGCCAGTGGCCTGGACAGGCTGAAGAAGCGCCTCCTCGATGAGGCATGGATCGTCCGTCAGCAATCCATCTGCCCCCAGCCTCAAAAGCCAGGTCGCTTGGGAGAGGCTGTTGACCACCCCCGGATAGACCTCAATTCTCTTCTGATGCGCCTCCTTGAAGAGACGGGGATTGACCCTCTCAGGGAATATGGCATCCGCTTCAGCCCAGAGGGCTAGCTCTACTGGCTTTATGGGCAATGAGGTGATGACGATCCCGGTTTTAAGACGGGAGATATCCTTGATCTCGCGCAGGCTGGTGTGATAGGGAGAGATGATGATGCTCTTCTCCTCCGGTACCACCTCCGCCACCAGGGCCTCCAGACCCTCCTCTCTCATCTCCACCACCACCCCCAGGCCCAGCTCTTCTGCCAGAGATAGAGCCTCAGTCAGAGTGGGGACCGGCCCCTTTCCGGCATGCATGGCCCGGAGCTCCATCCAGCCCAGATCCTCTACCAACCCCTTTCCGTCTGTGGTTCTGTCCACGCTCTCATCACGCATCAGCATGAGCTTGCCGTCACAGGAGAGCCTCACATCCATATGAACAAAATCCGCCCGGCAGCGTTTGGCGGCAATTATCCCCTCCAGGCTGTTTTCTGCTGCCTGGGCGGCTGTTGTGCTGTGAGCTATCAGCAGGGCCATTGAAAGTAATCTGCCTGGAAAATATATCACCTTTTGCCTGATGCTGGCAAAGTATTATACTGAAAGAGGATAACCGATGGGTGAATGCTTGAAAATCTAGAGAGGTTCACCAGGCTTAAGAGGGATATCGCCCAGATAAATGTCGATCCCCTGCAGAGAGGGGGGATATTGACCCCCGAGGCAAGGGCCGCGTTGCTGGAATGGGGCGACGGCTACTCCATCTGCGACTTCTGTGCCGGGATGCTGGATCGCATCAGGAATCCTCCGGTGGAGGAGTTTGTGCACAGCGTCCTTCCGGAATTCCTGGACACAGACGAGGTTAGGGTCACCCATGGCGCGCGGGAGGGGAAGTTCGCTGCCATGCACAGCCTCTGCCAGAAGGGGGATTTCGTGGTGATGGATGGCAATGCCCACTACACCTCAGTTCTGGCAGCGGAGCGGGCAGGGCTCGAAGTGGAGTATGTGCCGCCCAGCAAGGAGCCTGATTATGCCATCAGCGCGGAGGGATATGCCCAGGCCATAGAGAGGGCCTATGAGCGGAAGGGGGATGTGACACTGGCCCTGCTGACCTACCCCGATGGCAACTATGGCAACCTGCCCGATGCGCGAGCAATCGCCGATATCTGCCATGATTATAATGTGCCACTGCTCCTGAACGGCGCCTACTCCATCGGCAGGATGCCGGTCAGAGCCCGCGAGCTAGGGGCGGACATCATCGTGGGCAGCGGCCACAAGTCCATGGCCGCCAGCGGTCCGGTGGGGGTCCTGGGGGCCTCAGAAGAGTACGCCCGGATCATATTCAAGCCCTCTGCCACCAAGAAGAACAAGGAGGTAGAGCTCTTGGGCTGCACAGTCAGGGGAGCGCCCCTCATAACCCTGATGGCCTCATTCCCGGCGGTGGTGGAGAGGGTGGGCCGCTGGCAAAAGGAGGTGGAGAATGCCCGCTGGTTCTCTGAAGAGATGGAGAAGATGGATCTGGTGCAGATGGGGGACCGCCCGCATAACCATGATCTGATGTTCTTTTTGGCTGAGAGGCTCTATCAGATATCCCAAACCGCCAAAGGAGGCCGTTATTTCCTCTACCGGGAGATGAAAGAGAGGGGAGTGTGCGGAATCAAGCCCGGTCTCACCCGCCAGTTCAAGCTGAGCACCTACGGACTGGCCCGCCCGGAGCTGGAGAGGGTCATAAATGCATTCTCTGAGATCATCCAGTCCCATGAAAAGGATGAGAAAGGAGACAAAGGAGAGAAGAGAGAAAAGAAGAGAGAAAAAGGGAAGAGAAGCTGAAGTGCTCTTCGCTGTCTCTTATGGGAAGACCTGGGGCCACATCCCTCAAGATAGGCCGCTTCCTCCCATTCCAATTGGTATCTGGCTGAGATCTCCCACTCCAGTCAGGATCCTCGCTGCATCCTTGCGGACATCATAGTAGTAGCCCTCTGAGCCCGTGCCCGTTCTTACAGCAACCGTCCTATCCACGTAAGGCTCCGGGCTGCTCGGTGTGCTCTGAACTACTGCCGCTTCAGCCTTTTGGGGTATAGTTGCAGGGATGTAGCTGGAGGTATCGGGATTTATCCATATGGCCTCGAAGCTGCCCCGCTCCGAGATCACGCCATCCTTCAGCTTCAACAGTTCGCCTTTTATCGATTGGTCCGAGGGGTCATACGTCCCGTTCAGACGGGTGATGGTCTCCACACCACCATCGATATAGGTCAGGACCAGCTCTACCCGATCGTCATTTACCGAACCGATCACCACTGCATTCCAGGCATCCTGATCCTCGGGCTCGTATTTTGCCTGGCCATAGAGTATCTCGTTCTCCTGGTTGAGGGCCATTATCACCCGATCGGTCTCGATGCCTGAAACAGACCATATATAGCTAAGATCCAATATGCTCTGCCCGGATTCAGGTGCTGACCGGCTCGCATTGGAGGAGAGATCATCCTCAGCCGATAGCAATGCCGGCAGCGGTGCTGCTGCCTTGAGCCCGGCCACCTCTGCCCCCGCAGCCTCCTCCCCCTGGGCAGGAGAGGAGGCGAGAGCACAGATGAGAAAAAGGATCAGGGGATGCCATCCCCTATTCAAATGCTCAGTATTCATTAGAACCACCACATTCTTCCTTGACCAATGAGTTATCGTTATTTTGCTATAAATATCTAAGGCAAAAAGAGATCTGTGGCAAAAAAAAGAGATGCTGCGCCAGCTTCCTGGCGCCACCATTCATTTATCTAAAATCCGCTCATACCAGGAGGAATGCCGCTCAGGTCGCCACCCATGCCGATCTTATCCTTGAACTCCCGAACGTCTGTATATTTTTTCTCATTCACCTTGCTGGTGGTCTTATTCACAGCAGCGTCAGCAGTATCCGCAGTGCTGGTGACCTCTGCCGGAGCGGGGGCTGTCACTGCAGCCGGCGCCTCGACCTTTGCAGGAGTGTAGCTGGAGATGTCCGGGTTGATCCACGTGGCATTGAAGGTGCCATTGGCTACGATCTTGCCATCCCTCACCTGGGTGAAGTTGCCCCTTATGGCCTCATCAGCAAAGATCCCAGATAATCTGGTGGTGGTCAATGCATTATCCTTCATGGCGCTCATTGTCAGCTCCACTTTATCTTCTTCCACGGAGCCCAAAACATCAGCATTCCAGGCCATTCCATCATCTGGCTCGTACTTGGCCCGGCCCAAAATGACGCTTCCATTCTGCTCCAGGGCCATGGTTATGAGGCCTGCCTCAATCCCGGAGAACGACCAGATGTAGTTCAGATCGGCCTTCAACGGGGCTGCTATAGCATTGACTGCAGCACTGCTCACATTTCCAGTCTCATTTAGAGAGAGGCTTTCATTGAGGGAAGTGCTCTCATTGATGCTCTCATTCAAGGAGAGGGTGGCGCTCTGATCAACGACTGCCTCTATGCTGGAATTATCATCTGCAATGCTTGTACTGCCGGCGGGCTGCCCCAGGGACAGGCCTGCTGTGAGCAATGCAAGCAGCAGGGGAAGAATCATGTATCTTAAGCTCAAGTATTAGCCTCCAGTTATCCCACTGTTCGGCGATAGACTTTTCGTCGTTTGCCTATAACGACTCCCTGTCACATCTTCTCCTTAATAAGCCTTTGTCGAGCAGTGCCTGATGAGCAGCCATTCAGGCAGGCTATACTGAGGAGATGCCACTGAAGCGGAGGGGTTGAAATAAGCTATCCGGGAACGACTGCGCGAGAGCTCAAAAGGACTTTAGTGTCAATCAAATTAATTTGAATTAAATAATGTAGCGTTGATTTAATATACCCAGATCGCCGGATTATATCTCATGCCAGAATGGATCTACTCCGATTTCGGGCCGCTGCCCAGGCGGCCTTTATTCCTCTGCATCATATCGAATACGGACACCGGCAAGATACCCGGCCTCTCTGCGGCTGGAACCACACCCGAGCTGACCGACTACACCCCGGGCGCTGATGCTGAGCTGGTGGAGACCAATAAGATCATCACCATGCCCGAGCTGCCCGAGGCTCCCGGCGGCTCGCCCACCCCGGCAGTGGTAACCAAGGCCGCCCTGAACCTTACGGGCATCGGCTCCCTTTTCATCGCCTCAGGATTGCGAAAGAAGCCTGCCATCCCTTATATCGAGCTGGGAGGAGAGCCGGGTGGCGACATCCGAGAGCAGAGGGGGGTCAGAGATCCTCAGGGGATATTTGAGAGGGGCAGACGGCTGGGAGGCAAGCTTGCTGCGCTCTCAGACTGCATTCTAATCGGGGAGTCAATAGCAGGCGGCACAACCACTGCTCTTGCTGTCCTGAGGGCCCTCGGCTACAGAGAAAACGTAAGCAGCAGCTTTTCCTCCAATCCGATAGGGCTGAAGGAGCAGGTGGCAGCAGAGGCGATGGCCAGGGCGGGAGCGTCTCCGGGCAGCCTGAAGGATGATCCAATGGAGGCGATAAAAGAATTGGGAGATCCTATGATGCCCTGCGCCCTGGGGTTGATGAGCGGCCTGTCCGGCAGCAGATCCGGCTGCAGAGTGGTGCTGGCGGGAGGAACACAGATGGCTGCAGTACTGGCATTGGGAAAGGCCCTGGGCCTTGAGGGGGATGTATCCATAGCCACTACGAAGTACATCATGGAGGACAGGAGCGCCAGCTTCCGGCAGATAGTGGAGGCTGCGGGCAGGCCATATCACTATGTCGATCCAGGCCTGGAGAGATCGAAGGTTCCCGGGCTGCAGGTCTATGCCCAGGGCTACGTCAAGGAGGGAGTGGGCATGGGCGGAGCCAGCCTTCTGGCCGGTTTATATGGATTCTCTCAAGAGCAGCTGGTCAGCGAGAGCGATCGGGTACTGATGACAGTCGAGCTTCCCAAAAAGCAGGTCTAAAAGAATGAGGGCAGCAGTGCTGAAAAGCCCCAAGAACCTGATGCTATTGGATCTGCCTGAGCCCAGCTCCCCTCCGGGAGGGGCGCTGATAAGGGTCGAGGCCTGTGCTGTCTGTGGCACGGATATCAAGATGCTCGATCAGGGGCACAGAGATCTGCAGTACCCCCGCATCCTGGGGCATGAGGTTGTGGGCCGGATAGAAGAGATCGATCCTGAGGCAAAGGCCGGCTGCCCCTCAGAGCTCAAGGCGGGCGAGCTGGTGCAGCTCTGGCCGGGGATCGCCTGCGGATGCTGCCCTGCCTGTCTGCAGGGGGCGGACAACCGCTGCCAGAAGATGAGGATAATCGGCTTTAGCTGCGACGGCGGATTTGCCGAACGCCTGGCCCTCCCCAGGCAGAGCCTCTCCTGCTCAATCAATCCCCTCCCCGAGGGGGCAGACCCTGTCCTCTTCACACTGACCGAACCTCTGGCCTGCTGCGTCAACGGCCAGGAGCAGGCCAGGCTCAGTGAGGGAGAGAGCGTTCTCATCTGGGGTGGCGGGCCCATTGGTGCTCTTCATGCCCTGCTGGCGGAATTGAAAGGGGCGGAGAAGATCCTGGTAGCAGAGAGGCTGCCCGGCCGGATCGGGGAGATCAGGAGGAATACCTCTGCCCAGGTGATTGACCTATCCCCAGACGACAGGGATGGGGATGGACGGGATCTCTTCAGGGAGGCGGAAAGAACTATTCTGAGCGAGACCGATGGCAGAGGAGTGGATGCTATCCTGACTGCCACCCCGGAGATTAAGATCAACCAATGGCAGATGAGTCTGCTCGCCCCCGGAGGGAGGATCTGCATATTCTCCGGTCCCCGGCCAGGAGATGATGCAGAGATGCTTGACCTGCGCTCGATGCATTACCTTGAGCAGACGATCACCGGCTCGTACGGCTGCAGCAGCAGGCATAACAGATTGGCTGCCCGCCTCCTGCTGTCCGGGCAGATAAAGGCAGACTGGATCATCACCAAGAGGACGGATCTGCCCCGGATCGAGGAGGCATTTGCGCATTCCTCCCGGCGAGCGGGATTCAAGTCCGTGGTTTGTTTTGCCTGAAGGGATGCTGATCGATCGGAACGACGTCGATTGCAGCCCAGTGGGGGGATGGGATGTCGAAGGATGGAAGGAAGGGATTCTCAGAGGAGAGGCTGAGGCATTTTGGGAGGAGGGTTGATGCTCTGATCAAGGGCCAGAGCCTCAGCAGAGAAGAGGCCTTTGATCTATTCACTCAGATCCTGAAAGCTGAGCAGCCGGATCTGCAGCAAGGGGCATTTCTGGCGGCCATCACCGCCAAGGGGGCCACAGCAGAGGAGATCGCCGGCATTTGGGAGGCGGTCTATGAGATGGATACATTGAAGGTCAGTCCAAACGTCCAGGGGCTGCTGGCGGAGAACTGCGGCACAGGCATGGACTCGATCAAGACCTTCAACATCAGCACAGCGGCCTCGATTGTGGCTGCAGCAGAGGGCATCAGCATGGCCAAGCACGGCAGCCGGGCGGTAACATCGCGCTGCGGGACAGTGGATATACTGGAGGTGCTGGGAGTCGATGTGGACTGCGAGGTCGGCCTGGTCAAAAGAAGCATCGAGGTTGCAGGCATTGGCATCTTCAACGGCACCAGCAAAAGGGTACACCCCTCCGCCCTCTCCAGGATCCTCTCCCAGATCCGTTTCGGGACGATCCTCAATGTGGCAGCCTCACTGGCCAACCCCGCTCTGCCCACTTACGGCGTCCGCGGGGTCTACAGCCGGGAGATGATTCTGCCTGTGGCGCGGGCGATGAGGGAGATAGGCTACAAGAGGGCTTTTGTGGTTCATGGCCGGAGCAGCGATGGCCTGCGGGGGATGGATGAGATCTCCACCCTTGGAAGGACAGATGTGGCGGAGCTGGACGGGGATGGCAGGATCAGGGAGTATGCCCTGAATGCCTGCGAGCTGGGCCTGAAGAGGGGGGACGAATCGGCCCTCCTCAACCTCGGGGATGTCGAAGAGGAGGCAGTAAGGCTCCTTCAGCTCCTGTCGGGCTTGGACAGGGAGGACAGAAGGGAGATTGTATGCCTGAATGCAGCGCCATTGCTCTGCATCGCCGGCCGCTCAGATGAGCTGCGAGAGGGGGTGGAGAGGGCGGGAGATATCATCGACAGCGGCCGGGCAGTGAAGAAGCTGATTGATTGGGTACGTGAGCAGAACAGCGATCCGGGTGAGAAGCTGGAGCGGCTGGAGAGGATGCTGGAGCTGGCCTATGCCTGAGGCAGGAAGAGCACTCGAGGGATACAGCTTCAAGATTAAAAGAAATGTGCGTGTTTAGCTGGCCAGTCTTATGGTTAGCATTTGGAGGCAATCCAATCCTCTCCGTCCCCATGTTGTCAGCGCCGCCATGATCAGCTCGTGAATAGCAGTTCCCTTGCTATTTCTCAAAGTTGTGCTTTACAGCGACCTCTATAAGCAGTTATTGTATGGAGTTATCCACGAGTATGAATTCCCTCAAGAAGCAATAGAGATCATCATAGACAGATTCCTGTATGGAGCTGCTCAGGAAAGATTTGATAATTACCTGGCAGACGGCTTGATGAGAAGCTTCCCGAAAGGCAGATCGATACAGGGCTTGAGCCCTAGGGCTTCCTTCGGGGGAGGCATGAGCTTACATTGGCTCAGCAATCCTCCAGGGTCAGATCCGCGGACGGGCCGGCTTTGGCCTCAGGGGCCTTTAGCAGCCTCTTTTCATGGGCCTTGGGAGATGTGCAGCCGCGTTATGCTTCGCTGAGAGAACAATAGGGGTTCAGGATCGAGCCATTATAGGCCCTTGCGCGCTTGGTTTTCTTTATGGTTAAATAATTAGCTGTGCAATCAAAAACCAAATTATATAACCTTCCACAAAGCGCACAAAATCACAGAGACTGATAGAAACGATCAAAGCAGAAAAGGGGCAGAGAAAAGGGAAGGCAAGCTCTCGGGAAGAGTTCATCTGCTGAGATTGGAGAACGATCAGCTACACATGAGGCCCTGATCTCCTCCGCCCCCAACCCGGCAAGCCTCTTCCCACCCCACTCATCATACCCTTAAAACATTGCTAAAGCGTCACTCATATTTAGCATAAAAAATCAACCATCCACAAAACCGCCAAATTCTCCGGTGTGATTCATGGACTACGACCCTGGCAGATGGTCTGGAGAGCATAAGAGCATTTTGATCCTAGCCCTGGCTGCAGTCTGCATGACAGCCTACTATGCCTTTCCATTCTTAGACGGCATAATCCTGGGCAGCGTCTTCGCTTATGTGGGCCGGCCCATCCGGAACAGGTTCGGCAGGCGAAGGAGGCTGGGCTCGCTTGTCGCCGCCATATGCGTCGTTGTGCCCATCTTCCTCATGCTGGGCCTGGGAAGCCTGGAGGTGGCCGGCCAGATAATAGCCCTGGCGAAAAACCAGGAGGCTCTCAGATCATGGATAGGCTTCCTCCTGCAGCAGACAGCAGATGACCTCCCCCTCTGGATCAGGGAGGGGCTGATCTCCGCCCTGGAGAATGCCTTCGGCCTGATCGGCCCCCTGGCGACATCCGTCCCCATCCTCCAGATCGGCCGGCTGGCCTCCCTGGGGATAATCAACTTTCTCATCTCATTTCCCATCTGCTACTTCATCCTCCTGGATGGCGAGGCCTTTGTGGGGTCTGTGATATCCCTTCTGCCAGATGGCGAGATGAGGATACTGGAAAGGTACATCGAGAGAATCGACAGAATTCTCGGCGGCATATACATCGGCACCGTCTATACCTCAATTGTGGGAAGCCTGATTGCAGCACTCACATTCTATCTCTTCGGCATCCCCAGGCCCATAGCCCTGGCGAGCATCGTTTTTATCGCGGGCATGGTCCCGGTTCTCACCTCCTGGGTGGTCATACTTCCCCTGGCCGTCTACCGCTACTTCAATGTGGGCCTGGAGGGGGCACTATTCTTTCTGGTCATCAGCTCCGCCCTCATCTACCTTCCCTCAGAGCTGTTCATAAGGCCCCTACATAGTCTCCACCCGGTCCTCAATGCATCCTCTGCTGGTAATGCTCTCCTTCTTTGGGGGGGCCCTGGTGGCCGGCATCGGCGGCTTCTTCCTCGCCCCTGCAGTGATGGGGGCGATCAATGGCATCTATCAGGTGCAAAGGGAGGATATGGCCTTGAGTGAGGCTATAGAATGAGGTTTTATATCGAGACCTTCGGCTGCACATCCAACTTCGGAGATTCCCGGGAGCTGGCAGAAGCCCTGCAGGAGATGGGCCATATCCCCTCCCGCCTGGAGGAGGCAGATATGGTGATAGTGAATACCTGTGCCGTCACAGAGAGGACGGAGAGAAAGGTCCTCCGCAGGCTGCGGCAACTGGAGGGCGATCGGCTGCTCATAGGCGGGTGCCTGGCAGCGGCAATGCCCCAATCAATTCAATCCCTGCGCTGCCAGGGGAGGTTGGGGCCCCTAAAGAGAGGGGATGCCACCTGGATCTCTCAGCTCTATGCTGGCCGGGCCATGCCTTCGCGGCATCAGCAATCAAGGCATCAGCAATCGCAGCATCAGCAATTCTGGAATCAGCAATCAAGGCAATTGCCGCCCCAGGGCGCCCTTCTCGAGCAGATGCCATTCAATAGGCGCATTGGTGCACCTCTTCGCGAATCCTCCTCCAGAGAAGATAGCTGCGGCATAGTCAATGTGGCGGAAGGTTGTGCCGGCTCATGCAGCTATTGCATAGTCTCAAGGGCCAGGGGCAGGCTGAAGAGCCGGCCGGTCGAGGATGTGCTCCTTGCCACAGAGAGGCTGGTGCAGCTTGGCACAGCAGAGATTCAGATCTCTGCCCAGGATACTGCTGCATTTGGATCCGATATCGGATCAGACCTGGCCGGGCTGCTGGAGGCGCTGGCTGAGATTCCCGGGGATTTCAGGCTCAGAGTGGGTATGATGAACCCCGATAGCGTCAAGCCCATTCAGGATAGGTTGATTGAGGCATTTCAGAGCCCCAAGATCTATCGCTTCCTGCACATCCCTGTCCAGTCCGGCTCGGATGACGTCCTGAGAGATATGGGACGAAGATACTCCTCAGATGAGTTCCTGGAGATTGTGGGCGCCTTTCGCTCTGCCTATCCTGAGATCTCCATAATCACCGACATCATCGCCGGCTTTCCAGGTGAGACGGAGGAGGACTTCCAGGAGAGCATGAACCTCATTGAGCGGCTGCAGCCGGATAAGGTGAATATCACCAGATTCTCCTCCCGGCCGGGAACTCCAGCCGCCAGCCTCTACGATATGCCGGACAGGATCAAGAAGGAGCGCTCAAGGAGGATGACCAGGCTATGGCTGAGGATCGCTGAGAGGAGGAACAGCCGCTATTTGGGAAGATCATTGCCTGCCCTTGTCACCGAGTGCGGGAGAGGCAAGACAGTGAAGGCCAGATCTTCTAATTATGCTGGCATTGTAATCCCGGGCGCACTGGATCTGGGAAGCTGGTGCAGGATAAAGATCACAGAAACCAATCCATACTATTTGAGTGGAATTCTGCAATAATGACGGCTGGGCCGGCATTGCCAGTATTCTTCCAGCTGCCCCGGGATGACTTCCTCCAGGCTCTTTGTGGTTTTGCCGCTTTTTGAAGCGGGGTATCCATAGACGTTATTATTTATAATTATTAACAAGCAAAAACCTTATTTATCTGAAAGGCCTATCAGAATTCGGAAAACAAATGCTGTTCTCTGTGTTGAATTAGAGTGGACAGCGGGCAGATTCTTCGCGCCAGATCTGCTCTGATATCGAGGAGGAAAGTGCACAAAATATTTGATTATGATCTAGGAGGTGTTAAAAGTGGCTGGAGAAGAAAAAAAGATGAAAACGGCGGTATTCCAAGAAGAGACCAGAATCTTCAATCCGCCAAAGGATCTGGTAGAGAATTCAAACGTAATGCAATGGATGAAGAAGAAGGGGTTCAAGACTGAGAAGGAGATGCGAGCCTGGTGTTCCTCTGATGAGCATTACCTGGAGTTCTGGGATGAGATGGCGAAGACTTATGTCGATTGGCATAAGCCCTACACCACGATAATGGACGACTCTGAGATGCCCTACTTCCACTGGTTCACCGGCGGTGAGATCAATATCACATACAACGCCGTGGACAGGCATGCCAAGGGCGCAAAGAAGGACAAGATAGCATATATCTGGATTCCTGAGCCGACCGATCAGCCGACCCAGAAGATCACCTATGGCGAGCTTTACAAAGAGATCAATAAATTCGCTAACGGTCTCAAGAGCCTTGGCCTGGGAAAGGGAGACAGGGTTAGCATCTATATGCCGATGATACCCCAGCTTCCCATCGCCATGCTCGCCTGCGTCAAGCTCGGCATCATCCATAGCATAGTCTTCTCGGGATTCAGCTCCAAAGGCCTGATGGATAGGGCTGCTGACTGTGGCTCCAGAGCGATCATCACCGTTGACGGCTTCTACAGGCGTGGAAAGCCATTGCCCTTGAAGCCCAATGCAGACGAGGCCGCTGCTGGTGCCCCCTCTGTCGAGAAGATAATCGTATTCAAGCGCTCCGGCGTTGATGTAACGATGCAAGAGGGAAGGGATGTCTGGTGGCATGATCTGGTCAAAGACCAACCCGAGGAGTGTGACCCGGTATGGCTTGACCCCGAGCACAGACTGTATATCCTCTACACCTCAGGCACAACCGGCAAGCCCAAGGGCATCGAGCATGCCACAGGCGGAAATGCCGTTGGAACGCCTCAGACGCTTCATTGGGTATTCGATCTGAAGGAAGACGATGTGTGGTGGTGCACTGCCGATATCGGATGGGTCACCGGCCATTCCTACGTCGTCTACGGACCGCTTATCCTGGGCATGACCAGCCTCATATACGAGGGTGCTGCGGATTATCCAGACATTGGAAGATGGTGGAAGATCATACAGGACCATAAGGTCACTGTCCTTTACACTGCTCCCACTGCGATAAGGATGTTCATGAAGCAGGGCCCGGAGTGGCCTGCAAAATATGATATCTCAAGCCTGAGGCTGCTGGGTTCAGTGGGAGAGCCGATCAATCCAGAGGCATGGATGTGGTACCGTGAGCACATCGGACGGGGCGAGCTCCAGATCATGGACACCTGGTGGCAGACGGAGACCGGAACATTCCTTACCTCCCCCCTCCCCATCACCCCCCTGAAGCCCGGGTCGTGTACATTCTCGCTCCCCGGGTACGACATATCAGTGCTGGATGAGAATGGGCACGAGGTTCCACTGGTGTCTGGAGGAAATATCGTCTCCTTAAAGCCCTATCCATCGATGCTGAGGGCATTCTGGGGCGATAAAGAGAGGTTCATGAAGGAGTACTGGCAGTTCTACTGGGATGTCCCCGGCCGCCGCGGCGTCTATCTGGCTGGAGACAAGGCGACGAGGGACAAGGACGGCTACTTCTTCATCCAGGGAAGGATCGATGATGTCCTCAGCGTGGCTGGCCATAGAATAGCCAATGCCGAGGTCGAATCAGCCCTGGTGGCCCATCCCAAGATCGCCGAGGCGGCTGTTGTTGGGAAGCCCGATGAGGTCAAGGGTGAATCGATCATAGCCTTCGTTATCTTGAGAGTTGGCAATGAGCCATCTCCTGAGCTGGCAAAGGATGCAATCACCTTCGTCAGAAAGACCCTCGGCCCGGTGGCGGCGCCTTCAGAGATTCATTTTGTTAATGATCTCCCGAAGACGAGAAGCGGCAAGATCATGCGCCGTGTCGTCAAGGCAAAGGCCCTCGGCAATCCAGTCGGAGACACATCTACCCTAATGAACCCAGAAGCAGTAGATGGCATCCCCAAGGTCGTCTGATGGGGATCTCCGCCTCTTTTTTTTAACCAGTACCTGTTATCGATCATTGATCATTATTCATCTGTTTGCCAGCTGCTCTGCCCTCATCAATACTACATGAAAATGCCACATGGAAATGCTGCATAGAGATGTTGCATGGAACGTACATGTAAATGCTGAATGGAACGTACATGTAAATGCTGCATGGAATGATACATAGAGATCTCGAATGGAGAGCCATACTTAATAATAGTAAATAATGATAATCATCAACCATAATGTTAATTCGCCCCGGCAAATTTGTGAATGAAAGAACAGGCTAATTATCAATCATTGATATTTACAATGGGCCCTGCTGGCCAGGATCCAGGCCGATATGACAACAAATAAAGCCCGATGGCTGTATTGAATTGGCCGTGGGAATCAGGACAGATCGGGCAGGGGGTTGGGAGGAAAAGGGACTGAAGGAGGTTATAAATTTGGCTGAACAAAAAGCAACAACATCTGTTCTATATGAAGAGACCCAGATATTCGAGCCGTCCAGGGATCTGGTTGAGAATTCCAATGTCATGCAGTGGATGAAGAAGAGAGGATTCAAGAGCGAGCGCGAGATGCGTGCCTGGACAGGCCAGCATTATATCCAGTTCTGGGCGGAGATGGCCAAAACCTATGCCGATTGGTTTGAGCCCTGGGCACAGGTATTGGAGTGGAAGCCGCCTTATGCTCGCTGGTATGTGGGTGCCAAGTGCAATGTGGCCTATAATGCTGTGGATAGACATGCCAAGGGCGCCAGGAAGGACAAGGCAGCCTATATATTCGTGCCTGAGCCCGTCGACCAGCCCACAATAAAGATCACTTATAGCAAGCTCTACGATCGGGTAAACAGGTTCGCGGCTGGACTCAAGAGCCTGGGTGTGATCAAGGGTGACAGGGTCTCTATATACATGCCCATGATCCCCGAGACTGCAGTAGCCATGCTGGCCTGCGCCAAGATCGGTGCCATTCATAGCGTAATATTCTCCGGCTTCTCTGCTGGCGGCCTGAACAGCAGGATTCTCGATGCCGAGTCCAAGGTAGTGGTCACCACTGATGGCTTCTTCAGTCGCGGCAAGCCTCTGCCACTCAAACCCAATGTGGATGAAGCAACCTCCGATACCCCCAGTGTGCAGAATGTGGTGGTGGTGAAGAGGACGGGCATGGATGTCCCCATGAGGGAGGGAAGGGATATCTGGTACCATGAGCTCATCGGCCTGAAGAAGCCCGACGACTGGATTACAGATCCTCCCGACATCCCGGCGCTTGAGGCTGAGCCCATGGACTCAGAGGATAGACTGTTCATCCTCTACACCTCGGGAACAACCAGCAAACCCAAGGGCATCGAGCATGTCCATGGAGGATACTGCGTCACCCCAGCCCAAACCCTCGCCTGGGTCTTCGATATCAAGGAAGATGATATATGGTGGTGCACTGCAGATGTCGGATGGATCACCGGCCATAGCTATGTGATCTACGGACCCCTCTGCTTGGGCGCAACCAGCATCCTGTACGAGGGATCGCCCGATTACCCGGACTTTGGCCGCTGGTTCAAGATCGTAGAGGAGAACGAGGTCAGCGTCTTTTACACCACACCCACAGCCATCAGGATGTTCATGAAGGCGGGAGAGGAGTGGCCCGAGAAGTACGATCTATCCAGCCTGAGGCTGCTGGGAACTGTGGGCGAGCCCATTAACCCCCAGGCCTGGATCTGGTACCGGAAGTTCTTTGGCAACGATAAGTGCCAGATTATGGACACCTGGTGGCAGACTGAGGCGGGCTGTTTCCTGATCTCTCCTCTGCCCATCACCCCTCTGAAGCCCGGCTCCCCGACCTTCCCCTTGCCCGGATTCAACATCGACATCTATGACGAAGATGCCAATCCTGTATCCCCCGGCTCTGGAGGCAAGATCATCAGCATGACCCCCTGGCCGTCAATGCTCAGGGCCTTCTATAGAGATCCTGAGAGATACAACAGGGAGTACTGGTCGGCCTATTGGGATATCAGGCCCGGCACCTATCTGGCAGGCGACAAGGCCACCAAGGACAAGGATGGATACTTCACCATCCAGGGAAGAATCGATGATGTGCTGAAGGTGGCCGGACACAAGATATCCAATGCCGAGGTCGAGTCCGCACTGGTCTCCCACCCCAAGGTGGCGGAGGCTGCTGTGATAGGCAAGCCGGATGAGGTGAAAGGTGAGGTCATAGTGGCCTTTGTGATCCTCAAGACGGGCGTGGAACCGGCCGATGATCTCAAGCCCGTACTGGCCAAGCATGTTCGTTCTGTTCTTGGTCCTGTGGCCTATCCAGAGGTGGTTTACTTCGCCAATGATCTGCCCAAGGCCAGATCTGGCGAGATCATGCGCCAGGTCATCAAGGCCAAGGCCCTGGGCAATCCAGTGGGGGATATATCCGCTCTGGCTAACCCGGAGTCGGTCGATGCCATTCCCATCATCAAGTGAGCAGAGAGCGAGATCTTTGCAGATATAGTCCCCTGAGATTGCTTTTGCAGCTCAGACAGAAAAGAGGCAATAAAGAAGGCCGGGCTCAGGATTGTGGGCTTTTCCATGATCTATCAAAGGATGCTCTCTGACTTCAAGGAGCTGATTGCATCTTTGCATGAGGACCGGATCGGCTGCCATTTCGCCATGGGGGGCTGCTTTCCCACCCTGGAGTACAATAGAGCATTAGAGATGTATTTCGCGGCCAGATTCCATCATCAGACATGAGGAGAGCCGGCCCCGGTGGAGCTGTGCTGCCATCTGGACAGTCCAGAGCATTGGGCGGAGATCAAGGAATTGCTCTATAGAAGAGATGGCAGGATCCATGGTTGCAGACCCAGACCTCTGATCGATCTGCAGCCGGGAGGAATCAGGGCGGGCAAACGAGATTATAGTGAAAAATAATTATTATTAAAGATCATGATGATTTTTATCTCGATAGCTTTATAAATGATCACGTAGGTTTCGCTTCGATGGTTACCAACTCCCACCGGTGTGCAAGATATGCAATTAAGAGGAGGGTCGGGCTGAATAGAAATCCTGGTTGGATTTCGCATCCTGATCGGATCCCATCTCCTGATCGGATCCCTTCAGCCATCGAGCCTGACAGAATCGGGAGCGGGGAACGCCAGATCTAGATTAGAAGGAGGTACTAAATTGGCTGAAACAGCAAAAACAGCTGCTCTGCAGGAAGAGACAAGGATTTTCAACACCCCCCAGGACATAATTGAGCACTCCAATTCCTATCAGTGGATGAAGAAGAAGGGCTTCAAGACTGAGGCGGAGATGCGCAAGTGGTGCTCTGATAATTATATTGAGTTTTGGGATGAGATGGCCAAGACCTTTGCCGATTGGTTTGAGCCCTACACCAAGGTCATGGACGACTCCGGCAAGCCCTACTTCAAGTGGTTCACCGGCGGCAAGATCAATGTGGCCTACAATGCTGTGGACAGACATGCCCTGGGCGCCAAGAAGGATAAGATAGCCTACCACTTCATCGGCGAGCCACTGGGAGATACCAGGGATATCACCTACGGCCAGCTCTACAAAGAGGTCAACAAGATGGCCAATGCCCTCAAGAGCGTTGGCGTGGTCAAGGGAGATAGAGTGGTTGCATACCTTCCCATGATCCCCGAACTGCCCATCACCATGCTGGCCTGCGCCAAGATCGGCGCCATTCACACCATCGTCTTCTCCGGATTCTCCTCTGGCGGCCTGAACAGCAGGGTCAATGATGCCGAGGCCAAGGTTGTCGTCACTGCCGATGGCTTCTACAGGCGCGGCAAGCCACTGCCTCTCAAGCCCAATGTGGATGAGGCCCTGAAGACTGCACCCTCTGTCCAGAAGGTAGTCGTGGTCAAGAGGACCAAGATGGATGTGTCCATGACCGAGGGGCGCGATGTATTCTATGATGATTTCGTGAAGGACCAGTCCGAGGAGTGCGAGACCGCAAAGCTCGACCCAGAAGACAGGCTGTTCATCCTCTACACCTCAGGCACAACCGGCAAGCCCAAGGGCATTGAGCATGCTCATGGCGGATATGCTGTCACCCCCGCTCAGACAACCTCCTGGGCCATGGACGTTCATGATGATGATGTCTTCTGGTGCACTGCAGACTGCGGATGGATCACCGGCCACAGCTACGTGGTTTACGGCCCGCTCTGCCTGGGTGCTACCACCATTCTGTACGAAGGATCGCCCGACTTCCCTGATCTTGGCCGCTGGTGGTCGATCGTCGACAAGTACAATGTCACTGTATTCTACACTGCACCCACTGCAATCAGGATGTTCATGAAGTCCGGCGAGGAGTTCGTGAAGAAATACGATCTGTCCAGAGTGAGGATCCTGGCCTCTGTGGGCGAGCCCCTCAACCCAGAAGCCTACATGTGGTTCAGAAAGAACATAGGCTCTGACAGGGCCCCGATCATCGACACCTGGTGGCAGACTGAGACTGGATGTCATATCATCGCTCCTCTGCCCATGACTCCAGAGAAGCCCGGCTCGGTCACATTCCCCTGCCTGGATTCAATGTCGATATCTATGATGAGGATGCCAACTCCGTGCCACTCGGATACGGCGGCAACATCGTTCAGACAACTCCTGGCCAAGCATGCTCCGTGCCTTCTTCAGAGATGAAGTCAGGTACAAGAAGGAGTACTGGGATATGTACTGGGATATCAAGCCCGGCACATACCTGGCTGGAGACAAGGCCACCCGCGATAAGGATGGCTACTGGTGGATCCAGGGCAGAATCGATGACGTACTGAAGGTTGCAGGGCACAGAATCTCCAATGCAGAGGTCGAGTCCGCCGCTGTCAGCCACCCCAAGGTCGCTGAGGCAGCCGTGGTCGGCCAGCCCGATGAGGTCAAGGGAGAGAAGATAGTCGCCTTCATCATTCTCAGGGATGGAGTTGCCGAGTCTGATGATCTCAAGAAGGAGATCTCTGTTCACGTCCGCAAGGTCCTAGGCCCGGTGGCATACCCGGACAAGGTCTTCTTCGTGAAGGATGTCCCCAAGACCAGGTCCGGCAAGATCATGCGCCGTGTCATCAAGGCCAAGGCCCTGGGCAAGGAGACCGGAGACCTTTCTGCTCTGGCCAACCCCGAGTCCGTGGACAACATCCCGCGCATTGATCTGTAAGCGGGATATCACCTTTTTTTTTATTGCTCTGGTTATTCGAGCTGTTTTATCCTGTTCTGCCTTTGGCTGAGAGGCATCGCTCTTTCCAGGACGGAATGAAATCAGTCTATTGCATCGTTGAGGAATAAATTTTTATCATTCGACTGCAATTAGTGCCTGGTGTAGTCTCTTTGCTAGATCAAGCTGAGATCCACAGGCTGACCCAGGATGAAAGCAGCAACGTGCGACGGAAAGCCGCAGTAGCTCTGGGAAGGGCTTTCGCCCAGGTTCCCGACAAAACAATGGCCTGGCAGGATCTTCACAGGCTGACCCAGGATAAAGACAGCTTTGTGCGAATGCTAGCGGCAGAAGCTCTGGGAGAGGCTTTCGCCCAGGTTCCCGACAGGCCATCGGCCTGGCAGGACCTTCAAAGGCTGACCCAGGATGATGATAGCTTTGTGCGATCACAAGCTGCAGGAGTTCTGGGAGAGGCTTTCGCCCAGGTTCCCGACAGGCCATCGGCCTGGCAGGACCTTCACAGGCTGACCCAGGATGATGACAGCTTTGTGCGAATGCTAGCGGCAGAAGCTCTGGGAAGGGCTTTCATCCATGTTCCCGACAGGCCATCGGCCTGGCAGGACCTTCAAAGGCTGACCCAGGATGATGACAGCTACGTGCGAATGTTAGCGGCAGGAGCTCTGGGAAGGGCTTTCGTCCATGTTCCCGACAAAACAATGGCCTGGAAGGATCTTCACAGGCTGACCCAGGATGAAGACAGCTTTGTGCGAATGCATGCCTATCACTCTTTGGGAAGAGCCGCAATATCCAAAGCCACTGAGGCTAAAGATAACGACACACTAAAAGATGAGTTAATGGATGCTGTTGCTTATTTCGAAAAATCGTCTCAAGAGTCAGAATATAGTCCGGCAAGATTCTGTCTTCCTTTTTATCGCACTTATTACACTATAACTTTCCAAGGCGGTGAGGAGGACGAGATCCAAAGGTATCTAATAGAAGCGAAGGAGGCAGTTGGAGGCTCCAAGAGCAGGGATGAACTCCTAAAAGCAGTCGAGAGCCTGGCCCAAGCCCTTCAGGAGTCTCAAAGGCTGAAGGGCAGATCTCTGGAAGAGATTGCCAGCGAACTCAATACCTATCGCTGGTACTGTGATAAAGCAGCAAGTCATATGGAAGCTGCCGAAAAAGGAGCCCCCGGTGCCGTCAAGCTGTTGCGGAAAGGCAGTCCAATTATTGAGGAAAATATACAGGACACAATCGCTGAGATCCAGAAGAAGGCCAGACAGATCTGTGAGATCACTCGTGGTTCTGGCACTGTATATGAGGCCCCAGGCAATGAGCTTCAAAAAGCAGCAATGGCTCTTTCCTTAAATAGCCTCTCCAGCATATCAAAAAATAGCTCAAGAGTTGTTTGGCAATTAAAGAAATTCTGCAAGCTGCTGCCAGAAGAAGATAAAAAACAATTCTGTGAAATTTTGGAAGAGATCGAACATGAGCCAGAGTTTCCAGAGAAGCTCGATAGAATTGTGACAGCATTATTGTGTCTTAGCCCAGTCTTCGAGGATAAATCTCCATCATTGGCAGATGTGGTCATCCTGACTGTCCTGCCTGAGGAATATGGCAGCATCCGGGATCGATTGTCCGAACCAAGCCCGCCGCCGGATATGGGAGATGTACCAAACCGCTATGCCTGGAAGTTCGGGAAGACCTTCTGCAAAAATCTCAATGCGGATTACAAAATAGCAGTGGGCATGATCGGACGGGCCGGGACCACAGAAGGCGCTCTGGCGGCCGGAGAGGCGGTGCGGCTCTGGAGGCCAAAATATGTTCTCGTTTCTGGAATTGCCGGCGGTCTGCCCGACCCCAAAGAGATAGATTCTCGCCCCAGGCTGGGAGATGTCGTTGTTGCAGATATCATTTACGGCTATGAATATGGCAAACTGGAACGAGAGTTCAAGCCTCGGGCGAACTGGACCTACAGAACTGACCAGGCGCTGTTCAATAGCGCCATGGCCTATGCCTCCTCCGGCGGCTGGCGGGGGCTTATCAAGGCAGAGCCTCCTGGGGAATGCACGCCCCAGGTCGTCAGGGGCGAGATTGCATCGGGCGACCAGGTGGTGGACGATCCCACTAACGACTTCTTCGCCCAGGCTCTTGAAATGTGGCCAAAGATAAATGCTGTGGAGATGGAAGGAGCAGGGGCGGCAGCTGCCCATAGAGCCGGCCAAAAGCTCTGGAATTTCTGCGAGCTTCCATGATGATCCGGGGGATCTCAGATCTGCCCGTGCCCAAGGGAAGAATAAAGGCAGAGAAGAGCGAGATGCCTGGAAGGCTTATGCATCCGATGTGGCTGCAGCCTTCGTAATGGGATGGATTGCCGACGGATTGCCCCGGCCGCCCTCCGCCTGAGAATTGCCCAAAAGCAGCTGAATATGAGCGGGCAATGGGTCTTTGCAGCATCGAAGAGCATGGAAGTCCAGCAGAAATCGAGCAGTTGATCAATCGATCCGATCCAGCCTTTTCATATGCCATTGCAAAAGATAAGGGCACACAGAGAAGAGAAACGATATCCTTAGGCTTGACCACAGAAAGCAGCAAAACCCGTTTTGGATTGGATATATTCTTCTGCCAATACCGCTTGATGTAAGATATATTTATAACATTAATATCATTAATATTATAAATATTATTAATAATATTTAATCGATGGTTGCATCGTCCATCTTTTGCATATTCATCGACATGAATGAATGATTTCAATTATCATGCTGACTTGAATGCCTGGAGATGAGGAATAGTGATGAAAATCCAACTCTTATCTCCAGATGTTCAGCCGGAGCAGCATCAACGCCATTTCGAGGCTATTGAATCCGATTTCCCATCACACATTATGCTTTCCAGCTAAAAAGAATTTTTTAAGGGGGAAAATGACAGAAAGCCAAACAGAAAGATCATTAAAAATAAAACAGCCCAAAAGAGAATATATCATCATAAATAAGATTCAACAAACTTATATCCTTGTAATACAACAAAAATTAATTGTTTAAAAGGCATTTCAATGTCATATGCAATTACAAATAAGCTGATAAATTGTGTAACGATATAGAATGTCTTTTAAAGATATAAAATAGTAAGGCGATTTAAAATGGTTGATAATAAAACGGAAAATTCTGTTAAGACCTCAGATAAAGGCCTGTTCCATCCGCCCAAGGACCTGGTTGAGAACTCCAATGTCCTGGCCTGGATGAAGGAGAAGGGCATGAAGTCGGAGAGAGAGCTTAGAGCCTGGTGCTCAGAGAATTATGTCCAGTTCTGGGATGAGATGGCCAGAGGCTATGCCGACTGGTTCGAGCCCTATAGCGATGTTCTGCACTGGAAGGCCCCCTTTGCGAAATGGTTCACCGGCGGCAGGATCAATATCGCCCACAATGCCCTGGACAGACATGCTAAATCCTGGCGGCGGAACAAGCTGGCCTATATCTTTGTGGGCGAGCCAGTGGGAGATGTGCGCAAGATAACCTACTATGAGCTCTATAGAGATGTCAATCGATTTGCCAATGCCCTGCAGAAGATGGGGATCAAGAAGGGAGATCGGGTGGGAATCTATCTGCCCATGATCCCCGAGCTGCCCATCGCCATGCTGGCCTGCGCCAAGATCGGCGCCATCCATGTGGTGATCTTCTCTGGATTCTCAGCCACTGCCGTCCGCGACCGCCTGGAGGACTGCCAGCCAAGGCTCCTGATCACCTGCGACGGCTCTTACCGCCGGGGAAAGCCCATCGCCACCAAGCCGCAGGCCGATGAGGCCATCTCCGGCCTGGGGTGCATAGAGAGAGTGGTGGTGGCAAAGAGGAATGGCCAGGAGATCGCCATGCAGGAGGGAAGGGATCTCTGGTGGGATGACTTTGTTGCCGGCCAGCCAGCAACATTCAAAACCCAGCCCATGGACTCTGCCGATCCTTTATTCATCCTCTACACCGCCGGTGCTGCAGGAAAGCCCAGAGGGATCGTCCATACCCATGCCGGAGCCAGTGTTGGGCCCGCCTTCACCACCTCCTGGGTCTTCGACATCAAGGACACCGATGTCTATTGGTGCACAGCAGATATCGGATGGATCACCGGGCACAGCTACATCGCCTACGGGCCGCTCTGTCTGGGTGCGACCAGTGTCATGTACGAGGGGTCGCCGGATTATCCAGACTTTGGCCGCTGGTTCTCCATCATCGAGGAGTACGGAGTATCTGTGATCTATACCGCCCCCACTGCCATCAGGATGTTCATGAATGAGGGGCCTGGATGGCCGCAAAAGTACGACCTCTCCACCGTCCGGCTGATGGGATCGGTGGGCGAGGCGATGAACCCAGACGCCTTCATCTGGTGGAGAGAGTATGTGGGCGGCGGATCTGCACCCATTATGGACACCTGGTTCCAGAGTGAGACCTGCTCTCAGGTCATCGCCCCCCTGCCCATAACCCCGCTCAAGCCCGGCTCGCCATCATTCCCCCTGCCCGGATATAATGTTCAGGTGGTGGACGAGGACGGCCAGCCTTCTGCTGCCGGGGCTACAGGAGATATCATCATCACCCAACCCTGGCCCTCTATGTTCAGAGAGATCTATAAGGATCCAGTCCAGTATAATGAGACCTATTGGACTGCTTTCCCAGGCAAGTATCACTCCGGAGACAAGGCACGGGTGGATGAGGATGGCTATATCTGGGCCCTGGGACGGGGGGATGATGTTCTCAAAGTGGCGGGCCACCGCATCTCCAATGCAGAGGTGGAGGCCTCAGCAGAGAAGCACTCCGCAGTGGAGGCGGCGGCTGTGGTGGGCAAGCCAGACAGGGTTAAAGGAGAGAGCATAGTGGCCTATGTCGTACTAAAGCCCGGTGTTGAGGGAGATGACTATCTGCAGAAGGATATCAAGACCTTCGTGCGCAAGACCCTCGGCCCCATTGCCATACCCTCAGATGTGATATTCATAGCTGATATCCCCAGGAACAAGGCTGGAAAGCCTGTGCGACCCTTGATCAAGGCTCGAGCCCTAGGAGAGAAGATCCTCGATACATCCTCTGTGGTCAACCCTCAGGCTCTGGACCTGATTCCGCTCCTCAGTTGAGCGGAATCGTCTCTTTTGGCTTTCCATTTTTTTAGCATAAAATTGTGCGGGCGGGTATACTGTAGAAATCCTCCTCTGTGCCCCGGCGCCTTCGTGATGAGGGCCAATTCTCCCGATCAAATCTCTCGATCAAATCTCCCGAGCAAATCTCCCGAGCAATCAGGATATTATATCTGCCCGCCAACTTCTGGCCATGAGAGTTGGAATCGTGGTCTCCGACCGTAGCGACTGGACAGCCAAAGCCCTGATGGCCTCCTTCTCCCGGAGGCACGCGAAAGCAGTCTTTCTTGATTTCTCATGGCTTGAAAGCAGCATCAACAGTGGCCTGGATCTCAGATGTGGCGGGGCAGATCTATTTAGTCTGGATGCATTGGTGGTCCGCGATCTGGGGAGGCGGGGGGCGGTCGATGTCTCCTTTCGCTTCGAGGCCCTGACTGCTCTGGCTGAGAAGGGAATTCCGATCATCAACCCCCCGGAGGCCATATCCGGGGCAGCAAACAAGTATGCCACCTCCAGAAGGCTGCATGAGGCATCAGTCCCCACCCCCAGAACTGTGGTCACCACCAGCCCGGATATCGCCGAGGAGGCCCTCCATTCCTTTAAGGTGGCTGTATCCAAGCCCCTTTTCGGCTACAAAGGCCGGGACATCATCCTCTTGAAGAGCAGCGAGCAGCAGGATATCGAGAGGCTGAGAGGGATAGTGGAGGCCTGCGGCCTGGTCTACCTGCAGGAGTTCATCGCCGTAACCTCCGACACCCCGCGCGACATCAGGGCCTTTGTGGTGGGCGGCAAGCTTCAAAGAGCAATATATCGCAATGCTCCACCAGGAGAATGGATCAGCAACCTGGCACAGGGCGGCAAGCCCACCCCCTGCCCTGAGACCCGGGAGCTGGAAGAGCTGGCTGTAAGATCTGCCCGTGCTGTTGGTGCTGTGTACTGCGGCGTTGACCTCCTGGAGAGCAGGGATGGCCTGCTGGTGATCGAGGTGAACGGGACGCCATCCGGCAAAGGGATCCATGATGCCTGGGGGGTAGATGTGACAGAAGCAATAGCAGAGCATGTCTGCAGCATCCTGGGCGAGAGAGGGGGATGATCTCATCAAAATAGTTATCTACGTGACCGGCCATCTCACGGAGTATGTTTACGATACTCACCGGTGCGCAGTTTGGTGATGAGGGAAAAGGCAAGATAATAGATCTGCTGGCAGAGAACTACGATATCATTGCTCGCTTCCAGGGCGGGGACAATGCTGGCCACACAGTGGTCGTGGCAGGGAAGAAGTACAAGCTCCATCTGGTTCCCAGCGGGGCGATCTTCGGCCGCAGGCTTCTGATCGGTCCTGGCGTGGTGCTAAACCCCCGCGTTCTTTGGAATGAGATTCAGACCCTGGAGTCAGAGGGGATCAGGGTCGATCTGGGAATTGACCCCAAGACGACGGTTATCATGCCTTATCACATCGAGCTGGACAGCCTGCGTGAGAAGGCAAGGGTGGAGAAGATCGGCACCACAAACCGCGGCATTGGATTCGCCTATGTGGACAAGATCGCTCGCGAGGAGGTCCAGGTGGGAGATCTGACCGATCCCGCTCTTCTGGAGGCCAAGCTCGATGAGATCGCCCCCGCCAAAGAGAAGGCCATTACGGATATGGGCGGCGACCCCAATGTGGTCAGATATGCTCCCTACATCGATGAATATCTGGAGATTGGAAAGAAGCTGAAGGACAGGATCAGCGATGTCTCCCGAGAGATAAACATCGCCCTCCTGGAGGAGAAGAGCGTCCTTGCCGAGGGAGCACAAGGGGCATTCTTGGACGTCATCCACGGCACCCAGAAGTTCGTCACCTCCAGCTCTACCATTGCCGGAAGCGCCTGCACCAACCTGGGCGTGGGCCCGACAATGGTTGACAATGTGGTAGGGGTGGTCAAGGCCTACATCACAAGGGTGGGAGAGGGCCCCATGCCTACGGAGCTTCTCGATTCCATGGGAGAGCAGATGAGAGAGAAGGGCGCAGAGTACGGCACCACCACAGGGAGAGCACGCAGATGCGGCTGGTTTGATGCCGTCTTGGGCCTGAAGTCCATTTATCTGAACAGCTACACTGAGCTGGCCCTCACCAAGCTGGATGTGCTCACGGGAATCGATCCCATAAAGGTCTGTGTGAGCTATGATCTGGACGGCCAGATCATCGGCTATCCGCCGGAGAGCACAGCAGACCTCGGCCGGTGCAAGCCGGTCTACGAGGAGTCAGCCGGCTGGACGGAGGATATAACCGAGGTTGAGGAGTATGATGATCTGCCCGGGAATGCCCGCGATTATGTGGAGAAGCTGGAGGATCTGCTGGGAGTGGAGATCAGAGCAGTCTCTGTGGGACCGGGAAGGGAGCAGACCATCTTCCGAGATCTGGATGAGGATTGAGAAGAGCTGCAGCGCACAGGCTCATAGACTCATAATCGCAAAAAATATATTGTACAATAACGCCATCAGAGAGAACTCTGCTCTGGATGGGAGGAGCATGGAGTTGATTTCCATTCCCTAGCAGGCTGGGCAGCTGAAAACGAGCCGGCTGGGGGAGGAAATCTGGAGGGAGATCCGCTGAAAAAGACGATGGTGTAGAGGACCTGTTCCTGGCACTGCCCGTTCTTGTCACTGGTGTACCAATGGGACGAGCCGTGTGACTCCGGGCTGAATAGTGGGCTGAATAGTGGGCTGGATGGCGGATATTGAGAGGATAAGAGAGGCAGATGTCGTCGGCCTGTCCAACTAGAATGCCCTGATCCGAGCCCCTTCATTTCGGGCTCTTGTGATCATGACCTCCCCACCCTCAGATCCCATTGCATCATAGGCTGCAGACTCAATATCTCTTGCCTGAGTATCGGTAACGGCAAAGACCGTCGGCCCGAAGGAGCTGAGGCCGGCACAGGCAGCTCCTGCCGCTCTCATCTCTTCCATCAGGGTCCGCACCAAGGGGTGCTGAAGCATCACCTCGATCCTCTTGAACCCAATCTCTTGGACCCGGTTTATCGCCGCTCCGAACTCATCCAGATCCTCCTCCACTACGGAAGGCAATATCCTAACAAGTATCTGGTAGCAGAGCTCATGAACCTCGGCTGGAGGCACCGGGCAGTACTTCTTGAAAATATCAACCTCTTGCTGGCCATGGGCGCCCCTGGGGACCTTGGGTATGGCAAGCAGGATCCTCCAGTCCTGGGGGAAATCGTGATTGGCTATCACTCTCGCCGGGCGAATGCCTGAAGATACAGAAGAAGGCCTGAAATCCGTTTTCTCTCTGCCCGGTCCAAAGGTGTGCCCTCCATCGATGATAAAGCCGCCCATATCGAAAGCCGCCGTCCCGATCCCGCTTGTCCCGCCGCGGTTGATGGTCCTGGCGATCTCCCGCACGCTGACCTCCTTATGATAAAGTTCGCAGAGTGCCTTCGCCGCTGCAATGCCCAGTTGCGTTCCCCTGCCAAGGCCCACGTGCATCTTATAATCCTCTCTTACAGTCAGCCGCGCTCCTCCCAGGCCGAAGCGCCTCATTACTGCCTGGGCAGCAGCTTCGGCTCGATCAGCATTCTCACCCTCGACTGAAAGCTCATTCCCTCTCTCTGCTTCAAGCAAGATCACTGGCTCGTCCAGTGTGATTCCTACTCCACCATCCACACGGGCGGACGTACCTGTGAGGTCAGTCAGAGTCAAATGGATCCTGGCAGGGGTCTCTATCACCACTCTATTGCCATCCTGAAAGCTGTTGTATGGAAATGTCTCCTCGATGGTTATCAGTGGTTCTCCATGCCGGATGATTTTATAGTTACGCTGGAGGACGAGCTCTTTTGGAAAGATATTGAAGATTTGGCTAAGCTCTCTGCCGGCCTGCAGGAATCCGGCACTATTTATCTCTCTTCTGGATTCCATCTTATGCTTTTTCAGAATAACTCCAATTGGTATATCGGCTCTGGTCAGGTCGTCCCGGAAGCTCTCTTCCAGCCTTTTTAAGGGGGTGTGAGAGACGGCATAAATGAGTGTCTCGCCGGTCTCAGCTTTCTTCAGCTTCACCACCCGGTAATTGACATCTTCTCCGGGATTCAGGTTAAGCTCTTTCGCCACTACCTGATTTGCAGGGACGATCTCCTGTGTCAAAGTCTCGATCTCAACTGGGCTGCCGGTGAGAATCTCCAGGAGGCTGGTCACTGAGCCATCAGTCCCTAAAAGCATCTTCTGTACTGGACTTAGCCTGCCTATAATGCTTTCCAGCTCGTTTATCTTTTGGATAACAGAGAGCGAGTCCTGTTTTGCCACAGAAGAACAGATCCCTCTGATCGGATAAAGCCTTTTTCCCGCTAAAAGGGATATTCTCGATCTGCTGCTGAGACTGCAGATAGCCTATCTCCCAGTGCAGATTCGCAATCCTCAGTAGAGATTTATGTGCAGCGAAGATTTAATATATCGATCTCAGACGGCGCGTGAACGGAATGAAGGCAGTATGCCGATTTTCTGTAATTTATACAGCCCTGTTAACCCACTCACCACTCTATATCCATAGATAAATACTTCTCAGTTGTAAGCCATTCTTCAGTGGATTCAAAAAGCCTCGGTCTTCCAGTTCTTGAATCAATTGCAGCAGCTTTGTCCCATCTTCAAGAGCCATCTTAATAGAAGTTCGACCCCTCCTTCATACTCAGAAATTATAATACGCAGGTCCTATCGCATAGTAAATCTCTGCCGGAATGCCATTTATAAGTCCGCTCTTATCAGGTTCAGGCAATGCCATGACCATATTGCTCTGGTTCCAACTGGCATCTATTTGGTGAACGGGCGTGATCATCCGACTGAAGGAGTAGGGAAGCTCTTGTTTGCTGCTCACTTGAGGCTTCTTCTCTGTCGTATTGCTGGCCTTCAGGATCGAGGTTATGCCCAGCCAGTCTTCGCTGAAGGGATCTGCTCGACTTAGATTGCTGCGATTATCAGGAGCAGTCTTATTGCTCTTGATTGCCAGGTTGCCCTCCAGCCAATTCCGCCCAAACTCGCCGCCGACGCTTTGAATCCTATCTTTGCTGCCAGCAGCTGCCGCCACTGCCAGTGCAAGGAGCATGAGAATGAGAACTAAAAGAATGATCGAAACTCTCCTCATCACGATCGCCTCCTCGGATATCGCCGTCATATTCCTCTTAAGATCAGGATATGATATGATGTGATATGATATGAGATATACCGCTTGATATATAAACCCGCCCTCTGCAATGTGGCCCGGACTGGCCAGAAGAGACGGAAAAAAGCTGAAAAAGGGAACAAGAGAGCAGGCCAGCCCCATCAATGAGAATAGATTTTGACTTGTGCAGCCAGCCGCCGGTTATCTCTCAACTCCTCAGCTGTAAGACAAATCACCTTTTGTTGTGCTCCTCCATCATATGAAACTTCAGCTCTTCCTTCGACTCAAATATCATGCGACAGATCTTGCATTTGAACTTGCCTTCTCTCTTTGATCCGGTGCCTTCCATTTAAACACCTCGAATCGAGGTACTTATTGAAATCATTGTTATTTCAGCTTTTTCCTATGGCTGCTCTTATGCAAAGCAAATGCTTATACTCAAACAAGGATGATTGGCAATACAAGAAGGTGGTTTTCATGGCAAAAAGGTACCAGTGCACTATCTGTGGATACATCTACGATCCCGAGAAAGGAGATCCGGACTCCGGCATCGCCCCCAACACCCCCTTTGAGGAGTTACCGGAGAGTTGGACCTGTCCCCAATGCGGCGCACCAAAGAGCGACTTCGTAGAACTCAAATGAACAGCAACCAGGAAGCTAGCAGGAGAAGAGAGATGACACTCATAAGAGAGATAAAACCGGGAATACTCTCCATCGGAGCAATAGATTGGGACCGCAGGCTCTTTGATGCCCTGATTCCCCTCCCCGATGGAACCAGCTATAACTCATACCTGATCCAGGGAAAGGAGAAGATCGCGCTCATCGATGCTGTGGATTCGACCAAGGCCGATGCGCTCATCGATAACCTGAATGCCCTGGGCATAGAGAAGATCGACTACATAATCGCCCAGCATGCAGAGCAGGATCACAGCGGAAGCCTGGGTCGGCTGGCGGAGCAATACCCAGACTCAAAAGTTGCCGGCTCGGCAAGATGTCTGGAGCTTCTGGTTGAGTTCGGCCTGGTGGATAAAGAGAGAACACAGGAGCTTAAGGATGGCGATACAATCGACCTGGGAGGCAAGAGCCTGCAGATCATCTCTGCCCCCTGGGTCCACTGGCCTGATACCATACTGACCTATCTTGCCGCAGACCGAATGCTCTTCAGTTGTGATTTCTTGGGCTCGCATCTGGCTACCAGCGATCTTTATGCTGATGAGGCAGTGGTCTACAGGGCAGCAAAGAGGTATTATGCAGAGATCATGATGCCCTTCCGCCAGCACATCAAAAAGCATCTGGAGAGGATATCGAGCCTTGATATCGATCTCATCGCCCCCAGCCACGGCCCCATCTATGCTCGACCGGAGTTCATATTGAATGCCTATCGCACATGGTCCTCGGATGAGGTCAAAAACCAGGTGGTCCTGCCTTTCGTCTCCATGCATGGGTCGACAAAGGCCATGATCGACTACTTCGCAGACTCCCTGATCACCAGGGGCATCGAGGTCAAACGGTTCGATCTCACCAATAGCGATATTGGATCTTTAGCCGAGTCCCTGGTGGACGCTGCAACTGTGGTCATAGGCACGCCAACAGTTCTCTCCGGTGCCCATCCCCTCGCCCTTTACGCCGCCATCCTGGCCAATGCCCTCCGGCCGAAGACCAGGTATGCATCCATAATTGGCTCATTCGGCTGGGGAGGGCGGATGCTGGAGCAGATCACCCAGACTATGCCCAACCTGAAGCTGCAGCTCTTCGATCCCGTGATAGCCAAGGGATATCCCAAGGAGGCTGATTTTCGCCGTCTGGACCAGCTGGCAGATGAGATTTTGGCCAAACACCGGGAGCTGATCCAGTCTCAGAATGCGGCCAAGTGAAGATCAGAAATAACGAAATAGCAAATCCCACCTAATCCCCCGTCAATATGAGATATGATCAGATAAAATTAGATATGATCTGATAAAATTAGATATGGTCAGATAAAATGAGATAAGATGGGATGACACGAAGGGATTCATTTGCAATTGGCTTTGGCTATGATAGCAGAATCGATGCTCATCTATATTCTCATTCTCCTGCTGACGGGCATGGTGGTGGGATTTGCCTGTGGCATGCTGGGAGTGGGAGGTGGCTTTATAATGGTCCCAGTGCAGATCTGGGCTCTCACATCTATGGGGGTGGATCCGACCCTCTCCACCAGGGTGGCCTTTGGCACCTCTCTGGCCGTCATACTGCCCACATCGCTCTGCGGATGCCATGGCCATATCTGCCAGGGGGTTGTGCTCTGGCGCCAGGGTGTGACATTGGGCCTCTCTGGCCTGGTGGGAGCCTTACTGGGCGGAACCATCGCCGCCCATGCCCCAGGAGAGCTTCTCAGAATGATCTTCGGCCTTGTGATCCTGGCAGGAGCATTGCGAATGATCTTCGCTCGGGAGCTGAGGCGCAGCAGGCCCCAGGTGGTCGAGGGCCTCGTGCCCTATGTTCTATGGGGGGTGGCAATCGGGCTGATCTCCGGCCTGACGGGAATAGGGGGAGGGGTGATACTCGTCCCCGCTATGGTGATTGCTATGGGCTTCACCATGTATCAGGCAGTGGGGACGTCGACTGTGGCCATTGCCTTCAACGCCATGGGAGGGACCATCTCCTATGCCATCAACGGCTGGGGGGTGGCAAGGCTTCCCGCTCACTGTGTGGGCTATATCGATCTGCTTCAATTCATCCTTCTGGCTGGAGCGAGCATGCTGACTGCCCATTGGGGTGCAAATGCCACCCATAAGATCTCAGAGCAGAAGCTGAAGAGGGTCTTTGTCGCCCTGATGATCATCATCGGCCTGAAGATGATGGGGCTGTTCAATTGGATAGGATTTTAGGTTTTTGGAAATTATAAGAGCAGACCCTATAAGAGTAGACCCTATAAGAATAGACCCTATAAGAGCAGACCCTATAAGGGCATTCCCCACATGGGATACCACTTAGCCATATCCTTCTCGATGGGCAGCTCCTTTTGCATCACCGCCTTCAGCCGGAACTCCATTGCCGTATCGCGTTGCTTGCCGGGCTTGGGCACAAAGGGATAGTATAATCCCAGCTTGAAGCTGTAGATCCAGTATGCAGTAACCTCTCCCTTGAATCTGTAGACTGCTGCCAGAAGCTGGGTTCCAAATCCCTGCTCCATAAGGATCTGGCAGATCATCTGGATATTGGTCACCAGGTCTTCAAAGCCCGGATCAGTAAGGACCACCCAGGCGTAGCCGTACTCATCCTTCTGGAAGCTGAACGATGTTCCAGTCTCCTTGAAGCTCAGACCGAGAAGACCCTCGATCTCCTTTCGGGCAGATTCATAATAAGAGGACTCCATAGGCTTGATGCATACCCCTGCCTGCCCATCCGGCACAAGGTCGAGGTTGGCCTCCATTGTCACACAGGCGGTGGAGATGGCAAAGAGCCGGTCGATCTTGGCATCGGGAAGGCGGGTCTTTCCCAGGATAGAGTCCAAAAATCCCATATTCAGATCGCTCCGCTCTGCTCGATCCTCTGCAGAGCCTCTATCCTGGCCTCCAGAGTGGGATGGGTGGAGAAGAGGTTCATGAGGGATGAACGGGTGAGGGCAGGGACTATGAACAGGGCGCTGACCGGTCCCTCCACCCTTCTCAGATCCTCTGTGGGCACCTTAAAACCGCTTATCTTCATCAGGGCACTCACCAGGTTGGATGGCTGGCCGGTGATGATCGCCGCACCGCGGTCGGCAGCAAACTCCCGATATCTGGATAGGGCCTGGATGAGAATGAAGCTCAGGACCCACACCAGCAGGGAGACTATGAATACCACTACAAAGCTGCCCCCAGAGTCGCGATCGCGTCCTCTGCCTCCACCCCCACCACCCATGAAAGGCAGATACCTTACCAGGAGCTGGGCGATGGAGGAGAGGAATGTGGCTATGGTCATGACCATCATATCCCTGTTCTTCACATGAGTCAGCTCATGGGCCAGGACCGCCTCCAGCTCGCTATGATTCAGCCTCTGCACTATGCCCGTGGTCACAGCCACCACTGCATTCTTCTGGTTTCTGCCCGTGGCGAAGGCATTCGGCATTGAGCTGTTCACCACGGCGATTTTGGGCATGGGCAGATCGGCGATGGCGCAGAGCCGGGAGACGATTTGATGAAGCTCGGGGGCCTCGCTCTCCGAGACTATTCTCGCACCCATGCTCGTCAGGATCATCCTATCGGAATAATAATACTGAAGGAGCATGAATCCGCCCATGATGATTATGATCACCATATTGCTGACGCCCTGGGAGACGAGAACTGCCAGAAACGCCAGGTAGAGGATCGCTAAAAGGAACATAGTAAGCAGCATTCTGGCTTCAAGCCCTCGATCAGCCTTCCATCTAATCATCTCCAATCCCACCTTTGACCTTGAAATAATGCTAAACCGATCAGCTATTAATTTGTCGCTACCTAGATATGGATCTTCTCATATAGATGAAGCTATATGCAAGTTATTGGAATTGAGTTGCGAATAGCAGAGGAGGATCTCTAATGGCACAGGCTAAAATAGGCGACACTGTAAAGGTGCACTACACAGGAAAGCTGAGCACGGGCGTAATATTCGATACATCAGAAGGATGTGATCCACTGGAATTTGAGATCGGATCAGGCGCATTTATCCCCGGCTTTGAAGAGGCGGTGATTGGGATGAGTCCGGGAGAGTCCAAGACGGTTCAGATACCTCCGGAAAAGGGCTATGGCCATTACCGGGAAGATCGGGCCATAACCATGGATAAAAAGGACTTTCCATCAGATCTGGTGCCTGTGGAAGGAATGAACCTTGAGATCTGTATCTCCGATGGCAGCTATGTCCCCGCACAGGTTACCGATGTGACAGAGACCACAGTCACCCTGGATGCAAATCATCCCCTGGTCGAGCAGACGCTTTACTTCGATATCAAGCTGATAGAGATAACCCGGAGCAAGGAGCCATCGGGGAACGCAAATTAGATATATGTTAGGATGAGAAAGTAGGTAAAGATAATAATTCACTGCCGTTCCTGGTGGATGGCAGTAATTATGGACCTGGATGTGAACAGTTTGGCTGATCGTGCAGCAGTCTTCATCGATGGTGCCTATTTGACCAAGATTTTAGATGTCGATTTCGGGAAACCGAAGATCGACCTTGCCCGTTTTTCGGACATTCTCTGCGGCGAGTACGAGCGTCTTCGTACTTATTATTATAATTGTATGCCCTACCAGAGCAACCCCTCCACAGAGGAAGAGAGCCGCAGGTTTGCCTCCATGGACAAGTTCGTCTATACCCTGCGAAAGCTCCCCAGATTCGAGGTCAAGCTGGGCCGGCTGGGCTTGGTGGGAGGAGAATTTGTGCAAAAGAGGGTGGATATAGCTCTGGCTGCCGATCTGGTCCGGCTGAGCTGTGGCCGGATGATAGGAAAAGCAGTTATAGTCACAGGGGACAGCGACTTTCTCCCTGCCATCGAGGCAGCAAAGGAGGCAGGGGTCCTGGTGACCCTCTTCTACTCAGAGAGCTCCATTCACGATGAACTCCTGTCTGCAGTGGACGAGAGAACTCCAATCGATCAGGATCTGATTGACCTGGTGGCAAGATAAAGAGACAGAAGATATCATGATCGGTTTCTTTGATGTCCTGAAGGCGGCCGATCTCCTTAAGGATGAGGTCATTCGCACCCCACTGGTCTACTCCCCCACCTTCAGCAGAATGGCCAATGCCGAGGTCTATCTGAAGCTGGAGAACCTGCAGATGTGCGGCTCGTTCAAGGTCAGGGGGGCCACATACAAACTCCTGTCCCATCCGACTGAGATCCAGACCGGGGTCGTAGCAGCCTCAGTGGGAAACCATGCTCAGGGGGTGGCCTTGGCCGCCTGTTCTGCTGGTGTCCCGGCCACGATCATCATGCCCGTCTGGGCCTCGATCTCCAAGCAGGAGGCCACACGCGCTTATGGGGCAGAGGTGAGGCTGCAGGGCAGCAGCCTGGTGGAGAGCATAGATATCGGCCGGCGAATGGCTCAGGAGACGGACAGGATCTTCATTCATCCTTATGACGATGAGGAGATCATAGCCGGCCAGGGGACTGTAGGCCTGGAGATCCTGGAGGACCTGCCCAACACGGATCTCATCATAGTGCCAGTGGGTGGAGGGGGACTGATAGCGGGCGTTGCCCTGGCAGCCAAGGCCATCCGGCCGGAGGCGAGGGTGGTGGGGGTGCAGGCGGCATCCTGCCCCTCAGCAAAAACGGCTCTGGAGCTTGGAAGGCCGGTGGAGATCCAGGCCGAGGAGCAGGGCTCGATCGCCGATGCCATCATGGTCACCCAGGTGGGCGAGGCCCCATTCCCGCTGCTGCAGAAGCTGGTGGACGATATCATTCTGGTGGACGATGATCAGATCGCCTCTGCAGTGCTCAGGCTTTTGGAACGCAAGCGCACTTTAGCGGAGGGGGCGGCTGCTACCCCTCTGGCGGCGCTCGTCGGCGGATCGCTGCAGATCGAAGAGGGAAGCCGTATAGTGCTGGTGGTGAGCGGCGGCAATCTGGACAGCCTGCTCTTGGAGAGGATCATCGCTACTGGCTTACGCCGGGATGGGAGACTGATGCATCTTTCCCTTTGCCTGAGGGATGCTCCCGGATCATTGGCCCGCCTCCTGAGCCTGCTGGCCGGTCAGGAGGCAAATGTGGTGCACATCCACCATGCCCGAAATGAGAGCGGAGTGGCATTCAGCTACACCCGGGTGGACCTGGAGCTGGAGACAAGGGGTTTCGAGCATATAAAGGAGATCGAGAGGGCTCTGGAAGGAGCGGGATACAGATATAAAAAAGATCAGATATAAGAAGAGATCAGATATAAGAGATGGTTTGGGAGAGGATTCAATATGAGGAGCACAAATCACCTCCCGAAGGCGATTTATCTTAAATGAATAGCCCGCTGAGAGCACTCCGGCAGAGAGCTGAACGAGGGGATATTGGGCGGCGAGATGCGGGGATGGATGTAAAAAAAACAGCGCCGAGGGTGAGATTCGAACTCACGTGACCCTTGCGAGTCACCAGCTATCCAGGAGATGCTCACTCCAGGCTGGCGCCCTACCGCTAGACGACCTCGGCACAGGTTATGAACTTGGGATTTCATCGCTTTGCTTCTGCCCTTATCTCAGTGGAGCCGTCCCTCTCGGCCAGCTTCCACGCCTTCGGATAGGTGCCGGGCTCCATTATTACCCTTTCGGTCGCTGCCACGATTCCCGAACTTGAGGCCAGCATCTCCTCACTGCTCAGCTCCGCTCTGGCAATGGCTACAGCTTCTCCTTTCAGTGTGAAGAGGACCACATCATCCCCCCGGCTGATCCCCGTCTCCAGGCTCAGAAGGCCTGGGGCGGCCAGGGGCGCGCCGTGGCATATGGCATCCACAGCATTGTCCGCTATCTCCAGCCGGGGCAGATGCGCCAGGGCTGCCTCCACCGGCTGTATCACCCGGCGAAGCAGGCTCTCATCCCCTCTCTCTTTATAGGCCATATAGGCATCCATGAGCTGGTGTAAGGTAGCCAGGGTATCATCCTCGCGAAAGGGGCCGGCCCGGGTCCGGCGCAGCTCCTCCATGTTAGCCCCCGTCCCCAGGGCGAGGCCCATATCGTAGCAGAGCTTCCTGATGTAGGTCCCCGCCTGGCAGCCCACCCTCATCAGAACATGCTGCTCCTCGATCTCCAGCACCTCCAGATAATAGATGGTCCTGGTACGCAACTCCTTGACTACGGAGGACTTCAGAGGGGGCTTTTGCAGTATGGGGCCCACAAACTGCCCGCAGACCTCGATGATGCGCCTTTTGGGCACTGGCTTGTGAACATGCATCAGGCAGATGTACTCCTTTCCTGCCATGAGCAGAGTCTCCATGACCCGGGTCGCATCCCCTAGGAGAACGGGCAGGATGCCTGTTACCTTGGGATCGAGGGTGCCGCTGTGGCCGGCCTTATCCACCTCTAAAATCCTCTTCACCCAGGCCACGATCTCATGGCTCGTCGGCCCGGAGGTCTTGTCCAGATTGATGGCCCCTAAACGAAGATGCATCTCCAGGCCCCTCTCCCGGGGGGAGGTGCCATAAGCAGGATCGGTCTTGCCTCTTCTCTTCATCAGGACCGACCTCGTTCTATCCACTGGAAGGATCTTGAGGCCGGACTGAGAATCTCTCCCCTTTCCCTCGCCGGTCAGAGGCTGGAATGATGAGCGGGCCGAAGCTGTGGATGATCTCCGCCCGGACTTCTTCGATTGTCTGGAATATCTTGAGGGCTGCCGGGTGGCCCGATCTCCTGACAGCTCGCCCTTATCCTTTCTCGGCCTGTGAATCATGGAGACTGCAAGGCCCTCGCCGCCGCAAGAACGATGGCCAAGGTGCCCGCCTCATTGAACCTCCCCGTATCCACCACCAGATCGTAGACGTTAAGGTCATTGATATCTATGTTATAGTATTTCTTATACCTGCGGGCCTCGCTCTCCTCTCGCAGTCTGGTCTCCCGACAGGCATCCTCCAGGAGCTTTGACTCCCGCTTGGATATCCGTTCCGCCCGGATCCTCAGATCGGACTTCAAGAGGACCTTGAGCTCGGCGTCCAGAAGGTGGCCTGAAAGCCTTCCTTCGAAGACCCCCGCCCCCCCTTTGGCCAGGGCTCTTTGGGCATCATCGATCATATAATCGACCTCTGGCCCCTTCTCCGCCATGCGGTTCATATCCTTGACTGATATGTTCTTCTCGCTGGCGATCTTCCGGAACAGCTCCCCGGAATTGACCCAGGGCAGGCCGAGCTGGAGGGATAGGGCCCGGGCCAGGGTGGAGGTCCCCGTGCCCGGAGAGCCGCTGATGGTGATTATCATCTTCAGCTCATGCTCCCTATGTCCAGAGCCTTTCTGATGATCTGCGATACCGGCAGTGAGCAGACAAAATACCAGTAGAACCAGTAGAGGATCGGCCCCAAAACCGTCTCCTGAATGTTATGCGGCCCCCAGAAGGGAAAGGTCATCATGATCCCCCCGGAGCTTTTTATGTAGAAATATATCCACATGAAGAGGGGGATGGATATGATGCCGATGTAGAGCATGGGCTTGAACTGCATCTGCATCATCTTCCCCTGCTCTGAGACCATCTTCATCTGCTCAGTCTGCAAGGACTGGATCTTGGCCTGATCCCCCGCCAGCTGAGCCGCTCTCATATTGCTCTGCAGAGCCCTCATCTTCTCCTGCTGGCGGCGCATGAACTCCCAGTCCATGGTATACTTCTGAACCAGGCTGGCATAAAGGCCGGTTATGGCCGCCAGGATGAAGAGGATCACAGGGAATGAGAGCCCCGTCTGGGGCAGCCATCCCAAAAGATGGTTCATGACCTGTCCCAACAGGCTTCTGTAATCCTCTACCATCACTCCAAAAAAAAGGAGTATGCCCGCGATCAGGGCCGCTCGATCCAGCGAACTGGACATGGATTGCTTCATGCGGAAGCTCCAAAGAACTTCTGCATCATCGGGTACATCTCCTGGATCTGCTCGCTGGCTATCTGCTCGTAGAGCCGATAGACGATGCTCACTGCAAGCAACAGGCCGGTACCGCCTGCCCCGCCCAGGGTTCCCAGAAGGCTGGCAACCAGTGTCAAGACCCCAATGATCACGCCGCCGATCACAGTCACCTTTGGAATATACCGCTCCATCAGCCTCTCGATTGATGCCGGGTTCCTTCTGTAGCCGGGGACCTGCAGTCCAGAGTTATGGATCTTGGCAGCGACGCTCTTGGGCCCCATTCCAGTGGTCTCAATCCAGAATATGGCGAACAGAATGCCGCCGAGGATCAGGAAGACGGAATCTGTGAGCACATGCAAGAGGATCTGCCAGCCGGCAATGGGCGAGAAGCCAAGCTCAGTCATCCCGGCTGTGGATGTTGTCACCATGCTGGGAATCCAGTCGCCCGGCCCTCCTATGGGCGAGAGGTAATACATGAGCCCTGATACCGGCTGGGGTGATTGTCCGCTGATGGCAGCGCCGGTGGCGGCATCAAACTGGGACTGAGATATGAAATTGCCCAGGAGGCTGGAGTAGCCGGTATAGACCGTGGTCACTCCCTCGCCAGTCACAGTGGCTGTGGAGACCACCCCAAGCCTTGATGCCAGCAATGCCCCCAGCATCTCGATATTGGCCTGAATAGCCCTCACCAGGATCATGGGAAGGACTGATGCATAGACCAGCTTAACCGGGAAGCGGCCTCTTGCACCCCGCACCCGGCTGTGGGCCAGAGGAATCTCGATTCTGGTTGACTCCACCAAGACGACCAGCAATATGATCAGAATGGTGGATATCAGGGCCAGGATCCCGCCGGTGATCATGATGAATCTCAGCCCCTCAGAGGTGAAGAGGGTATCAAAGCTGATAAGCTGCAGCCTGATGATATCAATCCACTTGGGGATGATGCCCACTGCCAACCCAGCATCGCCTCGGGCCGGATTGATCAGACCAGTGACCAATTGCTGGCTTATTCCCGCCACGATGAAGAGGCCCACACCCGATCCCACACCCCATTTGGAGACGACCTCATCCATATAGACGATAAGAGATCCACCAATAAAGACCTGAATAAATATCAAGAAAGATATAACGCCTAAGGAGACGCCCAGAGCATTCGCTACCCCTGCATCGGGCAGAAGATAGCCGCCCAAGACCTGAGGCAGCCCCTCCACTGCAACCATCACAAAGACCAGAGCCTTCTGAGTGCCCTGATAGATGGCCTGATCGCGGGGATCGCTCAGATTGAGTTTGATGATATCAGAGCCCACCAGAAGCTGGAGCACAATGGATGCAGTAACGATGGGACCGATGCCCAAGAGCATCATCGACCCGAAGGATCCGGCGAAGAAGGCACGATAAGAGCTGAAAAGGTCTATGGATGCTGCTGAAAGCCCAAAGAGGGGTATATTTCCGAGTATGAAGTACAGGAGCAATATAGCCAGTGTCCAGCTCAGCTTTTTCTTAAAATGGACGTGCCCTGTGGGCCGCTCCACAGAGGGGAGCCGGCGCACAAAGGGCTCTATCGCATAAAAGAAACTTTGCTGGTTCATACAACTACTGCCTGACCACCAGCAGCCTCGATCTTGCTCTTGGCCTTGGCGGAGAATCCCAGAGCCTTAACCTCCAGCCTCCGGGATATCCTGCCCCGACCGAGAACCTTAAATTCATTGATCTCAACCCTGCCGTCCGGGCCGGCGAGCTGGTCCAGCTCATCGACATTGACCGTGTCCACCCTCTCAGCCAGAGGCAGGCGGACGAATCCATGCTTGCCCATATCGGTGCCGAGAAGGATGGATCGCATGAAGTGATGCTTGCACTTGCCTGCATCTCCACGGCCGCCACGGCTCCCTCCCCCGCGCATGTTCTTGTGCTTGCCGTGGTAGGTTCTATGACCTCTCTTTTTTTTGGTCTTTGGTCTAACCATTTTCTCTACCTCATCCTCTTGATAAGATCCGTCAAATCCGGATGAAATCCCAGATCTCCGCCCTGTTGAACGGTCTTCTTGGTGGTTCTAAGGCCCTTCCGAGCAGGATGCAGCCTGAATATGGGCTTGATTTGCAGATCTTTCAGACTGGCTGATCCGGAGTTGATGGCTTTAGCCAGTTCCATAAAAGATGAGTAAGGTGTATTCTCCTTTAAATACTGCTCTGTCAGGCGCCGGTTAGCGCTCAGTCTGCCCCTTCTCTCTAAGAGCATGGCCAGAGTACTATCATCTATCTTCCCCCAGGCCACATAATCCTTGACCTTCTGGATCATGCCCCGGTAATGGGGGTCTTCTTTGACCACTACGCAGTGATTGACCCGATGGATATGGAGCATCGCCAGGGTGTCCTTGATCTCCGGCCTGAGGTTCACCTCCCCTCTCAATCTCACTATGGCAAACATCTTCAGGCCCTCACAGTTATGGTATTGACGAGTGCATTGTATGTCGCTTTAGCGAAGTTGATGGTGGTTCTGGTGGAGCCCGCAGTCCTGGTCCAGACATCCTTGATCCCAGCCATATCCATGACCTTCTTGCTGGTATCTCCGGCTGCAATACCCAGGCCGCGCGGCGCAGGAATGAGCACTACCCGGACGCTTCCGGACTCGCCCACCACCTGATAGGGCACAGTATGAGGCTGGCCACAGCCACATTCCCAGCTTCCGCAGCCCCGGTTCACCTTCATGACGTTTCTCTTGGCATCATCGATGCCCTTCTTGATGGCCCTTCCCACCTGGACATCCTTTCCCTCGCCCAGGCCGATATAGCCATCTCTATTGCCCACAATGACTGTGGTTCTGAACTTGACCCTTCTTCCCGAATCGGTCATCCTCTGAACCATGTTGATATCCAGAACCTCATCCTCGAGCCCTGGTATGAGTGCATCTATCAGTCCCGCCTCTTTTATGGGCAGACCGGATGCAATGGCCTCATCGAAAGTGGTTACCTGCCCCTCATAGACCAGCTTTCCCAGCCTGGTCTTGGGGATCCACTCCTCTTGGTAGTAATCCCGTCTTCTCCTCTGCTCCATACACTCACCCCAGTATCTTCTCCTTTGCAGCCTCGAACTGGGCTACAATCTCATTCCCGGTGTGGCTCTTTATGTGCTCGCCCCGTATCCTCTCCTCATCGGGGAAGATCTCGGGGCTGTGAGGCACATCTACTCCCGCATCTACTACCCCTTTGATGGCGGCGTAGATCCGGTTTCCTTTGGTTGAGGCATGCAGTCCGATGTCTGCTATTCCCCCCTCTGCTCCCAGGGCCAGCATCCTCTTTCCGAAGAGCAGTCCCGTCAAGTATGCTGCAGGCAGATTGCCAACAGCAGAGGAGAAGCCGAAATCCCTCAGCTCGCGGGAGTTCACCGTCAGCAAGGTCTTGTCCCCCTCCAGCTCCGCTACCACCAGCTGAAGGGTGGTGCTGGCATTGCTCTTCCTGACTACAACTCTCGGTCTCTTGGATAACAGCAGCTTATATCTGATGTGATAGTCGGTCTTGCCCTCTTTTCTTCTGCGTAGAGGGACTTTATACCGCGGTCCGGTCGCCAAGTCACTCACTCCGGGCAAGGCCTTTGGCCTTTATGTAAGAGTTCATATGCGCTATACTCCTGTACTCTCCGCCCTTGGATTTACGATAGAGCAGGCGGTAAGAATGTCGGTCAATCTGGCCGGAATCACGCAGCTCCCTGAGCCTCTTTCGCAGAGCCCTGATCTTGGTCATCCACTGCTCCTTGCGTGGGCTGCGAGCGCCCTTGGCGCCTCTTCTGCGTCCAACCCCCTTGCAGTGGCCGTAGGCTCTCTTGGCATTCTTGGCCCTGATCCTTCCCCGGCTGTTGCCCTTCTTGGGCTTGGCCTTTATATTACCCTCTTGGATCTGGGCGCGGATATCCTCCCGGGTGATGGCATCGCCCAGGAGACCGGCTACCTCGGGATCGGGGTTGATCCAGACCCGGCTCTCGCCAATATTCAGCTCGGATGCTGCCAGCCTTCGCTGGGTGGTAAATCCTGACATATTCAGGCCCCTCCTTTGGGATTGAGGACCTTAAGCCCCATCCTCTCCGCCTCTGCCTGGATGTCCAGGCGCTTTTTCATCCCCACAGAGGAGGCAATGCGCACTGCACAGCCCTGAGCGGCTGCCAGTTCTGCCACGTTGTTGACCAGAACCTCAGCCAGCCCGCAGGGATGATGCCCTCGAACGGCCTTCGGGCTTCCGAACCCGGGTTTGACCAGCTTTCCCTTGGCAGCAATATGCTTTCTGAGCTTATTGTGCAGGCCGCGGGGCTTTCGCCAGCTTGTGCCAAGCTTCTTCTTTTTATGTGAATCATGAAAGTTGAACTCGGGCTTCTTGGACTTCTGCCTGGTTCTGACTCTTAGCAATCTCTCTGCCATCCGAATTCACCTCTTGTCTGTCAGATATATCCCATCCTGGAATACCCTGACATCGAAGCCATGCACCCGGGTCGCCTGTTCGATATTGGCCATGGTCTGGCCAACATTCTCTTTGTCGATGCCTGTAATCACGACTTCGTCTTTTTCCTACCTCGACCCGGGTTCCTGGCAGAACCCGAGCAGATCGGGGCTTTCTCTCGCCGAGGAAGTTGTTTATGATCAGCTCATCGGAAGCTACCTTGAGCTGGATGGGAAAGTGGGAGTACACGACCTTCATCCTGTACTCAAATCCATTTGTGACGCCGACAATCATATTGTTTATGTGAGAGGCCAGCGTTCCCACCATTGCCCTGTGGCGCTTGCGATCGACCCTGGAATTCACAACCACCTGAAGATCCTCTTTGCTGATCTCCAGGTCGGGATAAGAGAGTCTCCGGGACAGCTCGCCCTTCGGCCCCTTCACTGTGACGACATTCCTGTCCACAGAGACTGTAACTCCTTCCGGGATCTCTACCTGTCGCGCAATCTCTTTGACCATCAGACCACCTAATATACATATGCCAGGAGCTGCCCGCCCAGGGACTGAGCTCTGGCATCTGAGTGGGCCATGACCCCTTTGTTGGTGCTCAGTATCAGCACCCCGAAGTTCTTGGCGGGGAGGAACCTCTTCTCCCACTTCTCCATCTCTGTAGCCTTGGTGGAGAACCGCGGCTTGATGACACCACAGCGGTTGATTCTCCCCAGGAGCTTCACCCGGAACATTCCTGACTTTCCATCATCAATAAACTCAAACTCGCCGATGTATCCCCTATCCGCCATGACCTTCAGAGCCCTTCCTATGACCTTGGAGGCGGGATGGATGATGCATTCCGGCTTGCCTACGCTCTCCGCATTCTTTATTACGGACATCGCATCGGCCAGTGGATCCAATAACACTGCAACCACCTACGAATACTTTTCAAATCCCATTTCAGGGGCGATCTCTCGGAAGCACTGACGGCACAGGTAAATCCCGTACTTTCTCACCAGGCCGTTCTTGCGGCGGCAACGCTTGCAAACGTTTGCTCCCCTTCCATAGACCTTCTTGCCTTTCTTCATGCTGCCTCCAAGACCTCAACGCCAAACTTCTTCTTGACGAACTCCACTGTATCATCCTGGCTCAGCCTCTGTCTGGCCGGTAGCTTCTTTTTGGCTACCCTTCTCCGGGCTATCCTGTAGCCGGCCCTCTTCAGGGCCACGGAGATGTCCATGCCGAATATCCCAATCTCCGGGTCGTATCTCATGCCAGGAAAGTCGGTGTGCTCCTCGATGCCAAAGGAGAAGTTGCCCTGCTGATCGAACTGGCTCTTCCTCAGGCTATTGCCTGCCGCTTTGAGGGCAAGGAGCAGAAAGTCCTCTGCTGCTTTGCCCCTCAGGGTCAGCTTGGCGCCAATGGGCTCCTTCTTCTTTATATTGAACGTGGGCAGAGTCTTCTTGGCCATTGACCGGACGGGCTGCTGATTGGTGATCGCCTTCATGATCGTCTCGGCGTTCACCAGCCTCTGACCGCTCTCTCCTACCCCCACATGCACGACCACCTTGTCGATATGGGGTTCGAGCATCGCATTCATCTGGTTGCCCCCAGCTTGATGACCGGGCTTTCTGTTCCGATCATGTAGACATACCTCTCGATGGTCTCAAACTCCTCATCGCCCGATATTATAACTCGGTTGGGCTGAGAGCTCCTCACCTTGATTATATCCTTGATCTTCCCCATCTGGCCGCTGTGCTTCCCGCCCACGACCATGGCCAGGTTGCCGACCTTGAACTCGATCCTCTCATCGATATCCTTTTCCGGTATGGATAAAACCAGGGAGTCGCCCACCTTATACTCGCCTTCCGCCAGCTTATTCGAGCCATCGGAGAGGTTGAGCTGCTGCTTGCTGCCCTTCAGGATGGTCTTGTTCTCGATCCGGGCCAGCTTTCTCGCCTCTCCCGGCTCAAGAAGGCTCAGATAGAACATCCCCTTCTCATCCTTCAGCATCCTGTACTGCTGACCGAGGAGGGGCAGGCCTATGACATCGAATATCCCTACGGGGAGCTTGTGGTCCTTCTGGGCTTTGCCGTCCACCAGGACCTTGCCCTCATAAAGAACCGTCTTGGCCTCGCGGGCATTGTCCACCAGCTTCAGCATATCTCTGACCACCATCAAGAGAGGCATGCTCTCTGTAGATGAATGAGGGCCTGGTCTGCTCTTGGGGGCCCATACGCTTGTCTTTCTGGCTACTGGCCAGCTGACGGGGATGGTCAATCTTTTCGTATGCAGGCTCAAGCAGATCGCCTCTCGAATATCTTCTCCCTCTCAGCATCCTCAAGCTCCAGCTTGACGATTATCACATTAGAGGGATGAATGGTTCTGGGTACCTCTGTTCCATCAGCACGGTAGTTGCTCACTCCCGCCACCTTGATGGTACATCTCTTGATGTCCACATCCTCGACTGCACCCTCTGTTCCGGCATGATCTCCACGCACCACCCTGACTGTATCGCCCTTGCGTATCTGAGCATTGCGCTTTTTCAGCTCCTCCCGCAGGGCCCGGCTCAGGGGGGCGTGCATGTACTTTTGCCGCCTGTGCAGCGGTGCAGTGTACCTCTCTTTCCGCTGCTTTCTGGGCTGTTTTGTAATCATAGAATCATCACACAATTATGGATGCTGCAGAGGCGATCTTGCTGAACCTCTCCGCCACCTCTCGGGCTACAGGTCCCTTGACCTCTGAGCCCTTGGGTACGCCATCATCGTCCACTATGACGGCGGCATTATCCTCGAACTTCACCCTGAGGCCATCGGGCCTGCGATACTCCTTTCTCTGGCGGATGATGACAGCCTTGAGTATCTGTTTTCTCATCTCAGGAGTTCCCTTCTTGACAGAGACTATCACCATGTCCCCGATTCCTGCGCAGGGCTGTCTATTTTTCACGCCCCGGTAATTCTTTACCGAGATAACGCGTAGCATCCGCGCACCTGTATTGTCTACACAATCCAGGTATGCGCCAGCGTTGATCGTCCTTGGGATCTTGGCCTTCTGTCCTCTCATTTCAAGACCTCCACTACCACATAGGATTTTGTCTTGGAGAGGGGCCGACACTCAGCTATTTTGACACGATCTCCTGCCTTGGCTTCAAGGCATGGAGGATTGTGCGCATGGATCTTGGACTGCCTCTTCTCAAATCGTTCATACTTCGCTGCTTTCTTCTCAAACTTGCGCATAACTACCACGGTGTTATCCATCTTATCGCTGACCACAGTGCAGCTGAAGACCTGGCCGCGAACGGGAAGGGTACCGTGGAAGGGACACTTGGGATCGTCGCACTCTTTTTCCGGTGGTACTACGTCCAGTCCGATATCCCTCATAACTTCCACCTCGTCCTCTGCATTCTCTTGATTATTCTGTTCTCAGGCTGCGAGATCAAAACCGAGCCCGCGACCCTCACCCTCTGTCCGTCAGGCAGGGTGAAGGTCAGGCTGGCATTCTTTTTTGGAATGCGCAAGACCTTGCTCTCCGCCTCCAAAAGGAATGTGTTCCTGGTCTCGTCCACAATCCTTCCTCTGAGCCCAACGATACCTGGCTCGCTGCTCGACTCGACCAGAACATCCAGGCCGATAAGCTCGTGCCTCGCCAGGTTCGAGGGGATGAGTCTCACTCTCTTCGCTCCGCCTTGACCGTCTCGATCCGGGCTATCGTCCGGCGGATATCTTTGATCCTCCCCGGCTTCTCTGGAGCACCACCGGCAGTGACGACTCCTCTCTCGCGGATGAGCTCATTTTTGAGCTTATTGAGCTCCTCGGATATCTCTTCCGCATTCATGTTTCTGATCTCATCGATCTTGAATATCGCCATTTGAATCACTCTTCTCTGGTGTCAGGCGCGCTGCCGTCCCCCTCTTCTATAATGGGAGCCTCCTCTGCTGCATCCTGGGGCAGGGGTTGCTCCTCCAGGGGTTCAGGCATGACATTGGCCGCTTCAGGCTCCGGCTCCAGGAGCTGATCCAGCTCGCTCTTCTTCTCTTCTACGGGCGCTGGTGCTGGCGCCGGGGAAGGGGCCGGGACAGACGGTGGTGCCGGCTCTGTTACTGATGGAGGAGCCTCAATCTGGAAGTCGTCTGGCAGCCGGACATCAGGCGGGATGATCCTCACCTGGCAGCCTATAACTCCCAGCTTCTTCACCGCCACAGAGTAGCCACTATCCACGAGCTCAATGGCCGGTTTGCCGGAGTGCTTGATGTAGCCGGCGATGAACTTCTCTGTTCTGGAACGGGGACCGGTCAGCTTGCCGCTGATAACGATCTCGCAGCCAAGAGCCCCGGCATCCATAACCCTTCGCATCATGGACTGGCCCGCCTTGCGGAAATACCAGCCCCGCTCCAGGGATGAAGCCAGGCGGTTGGCCACCACTCTGCCGTTCAGATCGCCCCGGCCCACATCCTGCACATCAATCTGAGGATTGTCCAGGCGGAATCTGCGGTCCAGGTCCCGGGTTATCTTGCGGATAAGTTTGCCTCCTTTGCCTATTACCATCCCCGGCTTCTCTGCATAGACGGTGATCTGAGTCCCCATGGGGGTGCGGTTCATCTGCATGCCGCCATATCCCGCCCTCTCCAGCTCTTTTGCCAGAAACTCATTGACCAGGGCCTTGGTTATGCCCTCGGCCACGAACTTCTTCTCAACGGACATCAGCTCTTCACCTCGGTCAAGACCATCTCCACGCTCACCGTCTGAGTGTTCTTGGGAGTGGCTCTTCCCATAGCCCGGGGCATCCAGCCCTGAATGGTTCTGCCCTTGAGGGTGCCGGCATGGTAGATCCTCAATTTATCAGGCTCCATGCCCTTGTACTCGCCATTGGCGATGGCATTATCCAGAACCTTCAGCACCTCTCTCGCTGCCTTCTCAGGGTACCGGCCTGCATCCCAGCCCACTAAGCCGCGCTTATGGGCCACATTCTTATTGTATCTTCTGAAGGGAACAGGCCTTCTCAATGCGATCACATCCTCCAGATAGGCACGGGCCAGGTTGGCCCTCATGCCTCTTAGCGCTCTGCAGATCTCGCGGGCATGCTTAGGTGAGATGTGAAGCTCCATCCCCATGGCCCTTGATGAGCGTCCTGCAGGCGTAAGCGAATAGTTCAATCTGCCCAATCTCACACCTCACTTCAGCGGCACATACTTGCTTGATCTGGTAGCGCCCACCCCTGCGGCTCCGTGCTGGACGCGACCGCGCGTCATAGAGAACTCACCGAAGAAGTGCCCGACCATCTCGGGAATGACCTCTACCCTCTCAAAGCTCTTGCCGTTATAGATCTCGATCCTCTTGCCCACCATATCAGGGAGGATAATCATATTCCGGATATGGGTTCGGACTGAGTCTTTATTCTTCAGGTTAGCCAGGAGCTTCTTGTTCTCCTTGGCAATTCCTCTCTTGATCGATCTGCGCTGCCGCGCTGGAAACAGCCCGGCAAGCTCCTCTATGCTCAACTTGGCGAGGTCGGCCATCTTCCGACCCCGATACAAGAACTCTTCCTTCCTTTTTGGAAGCTTGGATCCTGCTTTCTTAGCCAAAATAATCACCTAGCGCTTACCGGTTCTCCGTGCAGCGATTGATCCCACCTTTCTGCCAGGGGATGTGTTCCTGCTCACCGTCTTTGGCCTGCCAGGATGCTGCCATCCGCCGCCGCCGAAGGGATGGTCGACTGCATTCATTGCCACGCCCCTGACCACAGGCCATTTCTTGGGCTTGGATTGGAACTTATAGAAGCTCTTGCCTGCCTTGACCAGGGGTTTGTCCAGGCGGCCGCCCCCGGCCACCACACCAATGGTTGCCATGCACTTCGGGTTGAGCCACTTCATCTCCCCGCTGGGGAGCTGGACCACTGTCTTGCCCACATCATGAGCCACGAGGATGGCACAGACCCCAGAGGAACGGGCGAACTGGCCTCCATGCCCGGGCTGCGACTCGACATTGCAGATCGGTATGCCTTCAGGTATCTCCGACAGGGGGAGGGTATTTCCAGGCTCGATCGGTGCAGATATGCCGCAGGCTATCTCCTGGCCGATATAGACCCCCTCGGGCACCAGGATATATCTCATCTCGCCGCTGTTCAAGGCCACCAGGGCCACGGGAGCAGTTCGAGCTGGATCTCTCATAATATCCTGCACGATGCCCTTGACGGTCTCGTCATGGTCTCTTTTCAGGTGTTTGATTTCTGCTCTATACCGGTGAGAAGGTGCCCTGTACCTGGGACCTCCTGCGCCTCTATTCTGCGATATGATTCGATGTCCCATTGTATTCCACCTACAGCAGCCCTAGTCTAGTGGCCAATTCGTTCGCGCTGCCCTCTTTGGCCAGCTTAACTACTGCCTTCTTCTCTCCCCGGGAGGTGATCATGGTCCTGACTGCCAGGACATTGATATCATAAAGATCCTCCAGGGCCTTCTTGATCTGAGGCTTGGTGGCATCGATGTTCACCAGGAACTCCAGGGTGTCGTCGGCATCGATCATGCTGGTGACCTTTTCAGTAACATAAGGGCTCTTGATAATCATTGATTTGCCTCCGGGGAGCCTCTCTCAGCCAGCCTCTCCAGGGACGACTCCGTCCAGATGGTGAGTCTGCCGGCTTTGGTTCCAGGGGCGAGCAGCTCAGCGTTCAGCCTATCCACAGTGACGAAGTCGACACCGGGAAGATTACGGGCTGCCTTTCCCAGACCTGCATCGTTTCCAGCGACGATGAGCAGGCTCTTTCTGCCTTTATACTTCCTTCCTCGCAGCTTTCCCTTGCCGGCGCGGATATGTCTTCCGGCTTTGGCCCTGAGGACATCATCCCAAAGGCCTGCTGCCACCAGGAACTTGATGATATCAGAGGTCTTGTTGAGGGACTCAAGATCATTCTTGGCCACCACCGGCAGCTCGCGGGAGAACCTGTGGCCCCGGGCCTCGACCAGAGCGGCAGATGCCGTAGCGGCAATGGCCGAGCGGATGGCTTTTCTTCTCTCCTTTCGGTTGACCTTCTCTTTGTAGACGGCATTTGGCTGTGGTGCATGCGACCGCCGGCCACCCACGGCCATGGGAATACCTGCAGCTCTCCTGCTATTCTTAAGCCTGGGAACCCTGGAGGTGCCATGCCCCGTGCCCCAGGATACAGCAGAGGTGTTCATGCCAGCATAAAAGTGAGGTCCGTAAGCCTGAAGTCTGTTGGCCTGGGCTGCGAGGACAGTCCTCTTGATGATGTCCGGGCGGTACTCCTCCTGGAAGACCGCTGGCAGCTCGACCTCGCCTGCTGCATTTCCCGATAGATCAATTACATTGGCCTTCATTCTCTAGACCCCCTGTTGGGATTGCTGGCTCACATGGAGCAGCTCGGGAGCTTTCACGAAGTTCTTTCCTGGCCTTATAGCATGTCTCATCCGCACCAGCCTCTTGACTGGGCCGGGGACGCTCCCCTTGATCAGGATGTACTGATTTCTGACCACACCATAGCCGGGGAATCCTCCCTCCGGGGTGATCTTCGATCCGTCGGCTCCAATGAACATCAGCCTCTTGTTATATTCTGTCCTCTGCTGGTAGCCCATCTGACCAAGCTGGGGAACGCGCCAGCTTATATGGGATGGATTCCAGGGACCCAGGTTGCCCACATGGCGGAGCTTGCCCGTCCTGGCGTGCTTTCTCTTGGCCAGGGCGATTCCCCAGCGCTTGACCGGTCCCTGGGTGCCCTTGCCCTTGGTGATGGCAGAGGTGTCCACCAGGTCCCCCAGCTCAAAGACGCTGGAGACCGGGATCTGCTGGCCGAGAAGAGACTGGGCATAAGAGAGCCTGTCGCTCATTGAGCCGCCATTGATTGGCATCTCCATGATCTCAGGAGCCTTCTTGGGAATCCCGGATACAAGTGAGGGATTGGTGTGCACCAGAACGCGGACATCGGCGATCTCCTCGCCCAGAGCGGCCAGATCTCCAGGAGCAGTCCCGCGGGTCTTCTTGGGAATGGTCATCGTCCGGGAGAGCTCAGGGCCCAGGTTCTCTGCCCAGAGCTCGCCTGCTGGTCTCAGGCCGCCATTATAGCTCTCGTAGGCGCGCACGGCCACCACATTCATGGGAGGAACCTCAAGAACGGTAACGGGCGTGCTGATCTCCATGCCCTCGGTGAGGCTGCGTGGTTGGTCATCTATCATCATGACATGGGTCATGCCTGCTTTATAGCCGGCGAAGCCTGCTATCCTGGCCTTCTCCTTCTCAGGCCAGCTTCTGATCCTGGGGACCTCGCTCTTGGCCCTCTTTCTCGGGCTGTAGGCCAGCGAACCTCTTCTAGGTCGGTGTATTTTTGCCATTTAGTCCTCCAAACTCACCAGGTTGAGAAGGGCGAGGGTGGCGAAGATTGCTTCCTCCACTCGGACGGTCTCAGTTCCCTGATGAGGGATGGTGTTGAACATTTCATACCTTTTCATTGACTCTTCACTCAAGAACGCATCTACGCCTCGTGCCGGTGAGCCGAAGGCCACCACAAGGTCGCGCTTTTGGCCCGACCGGCCCAGATTCAAGAGTACCTGGGGCGTCGCCGGCTGGCCATCTCTGGAGGCGAGAACGATTCGGGCATCTTTCAGTGATGCCAGGTAGCTCTCCAGGCTATCCACTACCTCGATCTCATAACCCCAGTAATGGGGAATATCCTTCTGTTCCACAGGCTCAGCGGCGAGCGGTTCCTGCGAAAAGATTCTGACGCTCAGGCGCTGCCCTACCGGTAACTCTTCTCCGGTGCGTAGGGGAATTGGGCGATTGATTCCTATTTCCACCCAGGCGCCACCATCAGATCCGACGCTTTCAACGACTGCTCCGACTCGATACTCGCCAATCTTGAGCGATTCTGATCTTGAGTTGATGGGGTGATGGGCTGTGCGCAGCGGGGGCAGCATTCCCACATGACGGAGCTCCTCCCGGCGGGGGATGAGCATCTTTCTCAGATATTGAGGGGTTTCCATGTAGCGCAGAACAAGGGATATGAACCGGGAATCATTGAACTCAGGGTCCCGGTAGATCACTATCCTGCTCACGCGGAAGACTGCTGCTGCCCTTGCGATCTGGCCAACTTTGAGGGTGTTGACACGCATATCCCTGCTCTCCATAGTGAGAGAGGACGGGATAAGGATGGCTCTCTCGCAGCGTCCAGTCATCGGGTTTTCCTTCCTCACAAGAGAGTAGGTATATAAAAAGGTTTGGAAGGGAGAGAACTGGCGGGGAGTCGACTACAGATAACGGATTTTAACCACAAAGAGGACAAAGAGCAGAAAAGACTGGCAAAGGTCAATCCCGATTTCTCGAAGGCCTCTTAAAAAAAGAGTCATGTGTTCTGTATCATTGTGATGAGGCCCAAGCCTGCAGATCTCATAATAAAGCATCTGCCTCCCGTGGGAAAGGCACAAGGAGACCATCTCCCATCGCCTTCACCCTGGCTGGGACTTGGGCCTTCGCACTCATGGACTCTCTAATATCCCTTGGACTCTCTAATATCCCTCCTCCCGAAGGAGATGATCCAGCTTCTCTGTGCAGTTCCAGGTTAAGATGAGCTGAGCCAGGCCAATGGCATTGACATACTCCTCCCTTCTGTCGCTTATCATGCCATCCGTCCCCAGCGCCTCGCCCAGCCTTCTCTCCAGCTCAGATATCATGGACTGATGAATCTCCCCATCCATGGTCATGATCCCCACCCTCTTTCCGTAGTAGTCGTCCCTCTGGAACTCAATGGAGAACTCATGCTCTGAGCGGCGCAGTATCTTGGAGAGATCTATGTTCATTCCCACCTCCGGGACGGGATGCTCCAGGATCTTCATGATCAGCCTCACTGAATAGCAGTCGGGGGCGGTGGACTCTGAATCAAGGAGCGAGGGATGAAAGCGGGTTTCCTGAATCTTGATCACAATCTCGGCATAGATCTTCTGAATGTCCACATAGAGCTTGTAGTCCGGCTCGCGCTGCAGAATCTCTGCCATCACTGCAGCCGCCTCATAGCCCCGCTCCCCCACATCCCTCCTGATCTTCCAGAGCCTTTTCACCGACCGGGAAGGGTCCACGAATATCTTGAAGTCGATCTGCCTTCTCAGCCGCTCAGTATAGAGGGGATGGAGGCCTTCTACGATGATCACCGGCGCCGGGCCGAAGGGCACCGTCCCTGCGATCTCCCCTGTGCGGTGGTCGTAGACTGGTTTGTCTATCCTCTCATTGCCCCGCAGGGCCTCCAGATGCTCTGCCAGGAGGTCGAACTGATTGGCCTCCGGATGGAGGGGGGTGATGCCCCTCTCCTTTCTCTGCCTTCTGTCCAGGGAATGATAATCGTCCATGGAGAAGGTGGCCACCATATCCTCCCCCAGGATCCTTCTGATGCCTCGAGAGATGGTGGTCTTGCCCGAGCCGCTGTCACCTGCTATGCCAAAAACGAATACCCGTCCCGATTCCCTGATTCTGTCCTTGAGCGATCTCATGAGAGCTGCAATCCTCCAGAATGCAATCAAGACGGGAATAGAAGAATGTATGCCTCAAAAAAGCTCACTTGCTCTGCTTCTCCGCCACCAGATCCTCAAAGTCCCGCGTTTCATCGATATCCTCAAGCTCCCTCTTCTCGATGAGGGCGGTCTCCTCTACGCACTCCAGCTTGGTCTCCCCATCCACTATCACCACCGACTTGGTGCGGGCGACGGAGGAGAGGCTGCTCATCAGCCGGGCCTTCTTGACTATGCTCTGAGAGAACTTGCCCACCCCGGTCAGGACCACCAGTTTTCCTTCCCTGGTTATGGCATTGAATGGCGCCTGGGTGGTGGGAACCACCTCAAAGCCGATCTCCAGGAGCAGCCGGAGGATGTTGTCCGTCACCGGACCCCTCACCTCTATCTTCTCTGCTCCCACCGCTTCCGTCTGGAAGGGGTCCACCGGCTCGATAAGCTCCTCATTGAAGATCTCCTCCAGCCTCAGAGCCACATCCACTGAGGTGTCCATATCCTCTACCTCGTACTTGCTGATGGTACGGCGGGAGACGCCAAGCTCTGCAGCCAGAGCTCCCAGGGATATCCCTCGCGCCAGCCGGATCTGCCTCATGCGCTCCCCATCGATGCGCACATAAAGCCCCCCATGCGCCGCATAGACCAGGGGCAAGACCCCCTCCAGAAGGCAGTCCGCCAGGGTGAAGAGGCTGAGGGTGGGAATGCCGTAGCGGAAGTAGACCGCCCCCTTCTCCAGGTACTGATCGCGGGTCTTCTCCCCCACCAGTATGGGGCTGGCTAAGAGGTGCCTGGCCAGACGCCTGATCTCCAAGGCTGTGCGCTCATTCAGGCCATCGATATTGGAGAGGATCTTCAAGAACAGGAACTGATCTCCTCTTCTGGCTGCCAGATCGAAGCTCCTGGGACGGAGATAGCAGCGCTCAGAGGTGGAGAACCCTGCCTCTCTCAAGACCTCCTCCACATGCGCAGCGAGAAGCTCCTTATCCATCATTATATATGTCCGTTTGACCGCTATTTAAGCTTGACCATGTTCATTGGAATAGATGATACCGATTCTGAGAGGGGCCTGTGCACCACCTATCTGGCTGCAGTGCTCATGGAGAGGCTCGCTCCTTGGGGAGAGATATGTGGACTGCCCAGGCTCATCCGCCTCAACCCCTGTGTCCGTTATAAGACACGGGGCAATGCCGCCCTCACCTTCTCACTGGACAGCGAGCAGCCGGATATGGTGAAGAGAGTAGCATTACAGACGCTTCTTGAGCTCTCCGACCTCTCCGGAGCCAATACCAATCCCGGCCTGGTGATAGCGGAGGAGGTGACGGAGAGGATGAAGGCCTTCTACTGCTCTGCAGTCAGGGAGATACTCAGCATAGACGCCGCCCGCTCCCTTCTGGATGAAGAGGGGATATGGTACCGGGGCTTCAAGAAGGGAAGGGGCCTTATCGGTGCTCTGGCTGCCGTGGGGGCGGAGCTGCCCGACTGGACCTATGAGCTGATCGCCTACCGCCAGCCCAGCAGATGGGGCACGCCCCGGTTCATAGATCATTCCACAGTGTGGGAGGCGGACAGGCTCACCTATCCCCTGACCTGGGATACTGTGGACCATCACAACGGGAGAGTGGTCTTCGCCCCTCATTCCGCCGATCCCGTCCTCTTCGGCATAAGGGGCTCAGATCCCACTGCCATCAAAAGGGCATTTGAGGCCATAAGATCAGAGCCTGTGGATAGATATGTGCTCTACCAGACCAACCAGGGGACAGATGCTCATATCCTCCCCGGAGAGATAGGCAGGATTTCAGAGAACCAGAGCTATCGGCTGCATGGATTTGTCGCCGGGCCGGCCAGGGTGATCCCTGGAGGGCATCTGTTCTTCACCCTTGAGAAGGGGGGAGGAGGATTGAGTGAAGAAGGGCTGGAGGGAGAATCTCCGGATGGAAAATGGCATAATGAAAAAGGGCCAAATGGAGAAGAATTGAATGAGAAATGGCTGGATGGAGAAAGGCGCAATGAAGAAAGGCACAATGGAGAAAGGCTGGATGGCGGAGGGGTGAAGAGAGGAAGAAGGATAGAGTGCGCCGCCTTCGAGCCCACCAAGAACTTTCGCGACATTATAAAAAAGCTCAGGAGAGGAGACGAGCTGGAGGTCTACGGCTCGGTGCGGGACGGGACAATGAACCTGGAGAAGATCAACATCCTCCACCTTGCTCCGGATAGGGTGAAAGCAGCCCCATTATGCCCCCAATGCCACAGGAGGATGAAGTCAGCAGGCAAGGATCAGGGCTATCGCTGCCGCCTCTGCAAGAGCAGATCATCCTCCCCTGCAATAGAGGATCGGCCCCGTGATCTGGAGAGGGGTTACTATGAGGTGCCCCCCTGCGCTCGCCGGCATCTATCCCTGCCATTGATTCGCCTGAACCGAACGGATATATGCCTTCACCCCAGCCGCTAGATTCGATAGCTGGCTTGAGATCTATTGGAGGAAAAAAGAATTGATGGTGGCCTGCAGACCGGCCAGAAAGGCAGGCCTGCTGGCTGGCCCAGAGATCACCAAAGCATCAAAGCGGGATGCTCTATTTCTTGAAGGCGCCTTCCAGGGGTGGGACGACCTGCTTTTTCCTGGAGAGAACCTTCTCCTTGTAGATGGAGTTGTTCTGGATCTTGCCATCGAAGGCCTTCTCAAAGCCTGCCGCAGCCTGGGCACTTCCCACGAAGAGAAGGTCGCTGGCTTCTTTCATCACATCGGTGAGCATCAGAACGATCATATCCAGTCCCTCGGCATCCTTCATCTTGTTCATCTCATCCAGGATTGCCGCCCTCTTCGGCTCCAGGTCTTTCAGGTCCATGACCTCGATCTGGCCCACGCCGGACTTTATGCCCGAGAAGTCGAACTTCTTGAAGTCGCCCATGAGGATATCCTTGGCCGACTTGGAGGAGACATCGCTCTTGGCCTTTAAAAGCTCCATGCCAAACTCCATCGGATCGACACCGGCAATCTTAGACAGCTTCTCTACAGTCTCCTTGTCGCGAGGGGTGCAGGTGGGCGACTTGAAGAGGACGGTGTCAGAGAGGATAGCGGACATCATCAGACCGGCCATCTCCTTGCTGATCGGCACATTGTTCTTCTCGTACAGGCTCGCGATGATGCCACCTGTCGCGCCCACAGGCTCATTGAGGAAGAATATGGGCTTTCCGGTGGCAATGCCGCCTATCTTATGGTGGTCCACGATCTCTACGATGTTCTCTGGATTCAGACCATCCACAGCCTGATCCATCTCATTATGATCCACCAGGATAACCTTTTTGTCTGTGGCATCGGTGAGCTTTTCCGGATAGGGAACCTTGAAGTAGTCCAGCAGGAACTTGGTCTCGGCATTGATGTCCCCTGCGGCAGCAGGCACAGCCTCTTTAATTCCCAGGGCATTCTTCAGATTGGCATAGGTTATGGCAGATGTCACAGAATCGGTATCGGGACTCTTGTGTCCGATCACATAGATCTTGTCGGTCAAACGAAGCACCTCAGCATTATTGATGTTCAACATCAACTTAAAGCTTACTGGCAACATAAGAGACCCCCTCAACCGATTAATATACAGTATATAGACGCGATTGCGATCAATGTATCATATATAGACAGCTTTATTAATCAGGAATGCATTCTATCCTTGTCCCCTGAAGAGCAGGCATGAGCTTAGAATGTTGTTCTGCTGTGATTGCCGGCGCAGGATGGGGACTACAGGCCGCGTTGATAGGTCCTTATGGTAGGATACTGACTACTGTCTACCTGTGACCATGAGACAACCCAAATGCGGTACAGACGCCCGTTGCGAGGGTTGCTGGCCTGACTGCGGATACCCAGCGGATGAGGTGCCAGAGTTAGTATCGGGCGACAATTTAATTATCATTCTGATCTGTACAGAGATCGTGAACGGTCAACTCATCACCCTGGAGGGGATCGATGGCTCGGGAAAGAGCACAGCAATCAGCCATATCGCTGCCAGGCTGAGGGAGCTTCTGCCCAATAGAAGGCTGCTCATCACCGCCGAGCCTTCTGACAGCGCCGCTGGGAAGGCACTGCGCTCAGAGATATTGAAAGAGCCGGCTGAGGGGCTCTCTTCCGCCAGGCATATGGAGGAGCTATTCCTCTTCATGGCAGACCATGCCCGCCATCTGGCCGATACCATAATACCCTCCTTGGAGGAGGGAGCCATAGTCTTATGCGATCGTTATGCTGACTCCACTGCCGCCTATCAGGGGGTGACTCTGATCGGAATTGTCCCCGACCCCGTGGCCTGGATCAGAGAGATCTACCGGCCATGGAACCTCTGCCCGAACAGGACACTTCTTCTTCTTTTAGATCCCCAGCTATCTGTGCAGAGAATCAGCACCCGTTCGGAGAGAGAGAAGTTCGAGAGGCTGGAGTTTCTGCGCCAGGTGGACAGGAACTTTCGCCGCCTGGCAGACCTGGAGCCGGAGCGTTTTGTGAGCATAGATGCCAGCCTTAGGGAAGAGGAAGTAGCAGAGAGGGCTTTATCCTCCATTCTGGATATACTGTCCTAGTGCTGCTCTGCAATGCCCCATCACTGCTCAAATACTGCCCGGCACTGCACAAACGCTGCTCCGCCCCTTGCACACCCTTGCACAAGGAGAACGAAACCGGGGAAGGTCATCTGCAAGCCCTCACCTGCCCCCCCGGCTGGCCAGGGCGATCTTGATCAGCCTCTCAGCCCAGGCCAGCTTCTTTCTCTTGCGGGGAGTTACGCTCTGGTCCTCAAAGTCAAAGCCTACCAGCTCAATTGAGAGGGCCCCAAGCTCTGAGGCCAGAAATACAGATCTATCTCCATCTGTGAATCCTCCGAAGTTGTACAGCCCCTCCGGAGGGCGGCATTGGCAGGTGCCAATGACATTCTCCAACTGGGGGACATATCTGCAGAGGGCATCCAGATTGTCTCCATGAGCATGAACCACGATGATCGCCCCCTTCTGGCAGGCCTCCTGAATGGCAGGAAAGGGTCCGTCCAGATCCGAGACCAGGATATCAGGGACTATCCCTCTTCTCAAGAGGACCTCTGCCGCACCGTCGGCTGCGATCCGGGCGGCATCCTTCTCGGGAAGCACATCCAGCTCAAGATCCAAAGAGGGCGCATTGCCATAGATCACTGCATCTCTTCCCCGCACCCGCCGCTCTGCCCTGGCCAGGCAATCGATCCGGCCTTGCAGTAGGCCTGCCAAGAGCAAAGCCCCCTCTTCATCCCTGGCTGAGGAGAAGCCGAAGTCCTCTAAAAGCTGATGATAGATTGGCTCCCATGCCGCGAACTGCATAAAGAGAGCTATTCATGACAGGATTATAATGCCTTCTGCTGACAGGCCACCTGGAGCCAGAGGAGAGCATCCTTGGGCGCAGATTAACTGTCCAAAAAAAGGAGAAAGAATGGGAGGCAGGCTCCCTTATTCAGTAGACTCTTGGGAACTGGGCCTGGGTTGGCGCCTTGAAGCAGGTGCAATCGAATACGCCAGTCGCAGACTTTAGTGCCTTCTTGTCCATGGCATTCATGGACTCAAAGCCGCCAAAGCAGCATGGCAGCCAGTCTTCAGACTTCTGAACCAGATGGTAGGGCACCTCAAGGGTCATATTCTTCTCGATGTGGTAGGTTCCCCAGTAGTCCTCATCGATCTCTATGGCCGGGTTCCTCCAGGCTGATTTCATGTTGGAGATTCCAAAGGTCACGTCCACATAATTATCGCCGACATAAGTATCTGCGGCTTGCAGCACTCCAATGTGGGCCTTGCCATCGGTTACATCCTCATTTATGGTCATCTGAGTATAGGCATTGCCTACCGTCTCAGGATCGTAGGTGTAGTTGTACAGATCCTTGGCGACTACATTCAATTCTTTATCCAGGGCGTGGGCATACTCGACCTCATGATGCATGCTGGTGCCTGAGAGATGGTTCTTTACCCAGGTCTTCTCCTTGAGCAGGGAGCTGTAGTCCAGGGGGTTCGCTGCATAGTACCCGTTCCCGACAGCGATCCTCATGGGTGCATAGACCATGGAGACATCCTCCTTGAACTCGATGCAGTTCATGGTGTAGTCATTGTAGTCGGAGTATGTATTGTGGGTCATCTTGTCCAGATCCTGCAGGGTCAAGAGAGCCTCGCTGTTCAATGAACCACTGCCATGAGCATAGTTCTTGACGGCGGAATTTCCTGCCCGGGCATAGATATAGGTCATGAAATAACCATTGCCCTGCACACTCTGCTCGAAGTTAAAGGTGGTGTTCTTCTCCACATATGCATTGGGGTATTTGAGTGTCGCTATATCATCTTCTGTCTCTAAGGATAGCGAAATCCCGGTAAAAATGATCAAAATCATTGCTGCCGACGATGCTAATATAGCCTTATTCAGATCAATCCCTCCATCTAAGCGAATATCGCTATTTTCTTTAAAGTGATCCTTTTTTTCTTTAGGTCAACTCACCTATTTTAATCTGTTGATCGCTTTATACAAATACGATATGGATTTTCCCTTTACGGCGAGCATATTATCATTATATTTGCAAGGTTTTTATGAAATTCTTCGAGCGCACTTTCAGCAATCCATGCAGTCAGGCCGCATACATGACATACTAGAAAGCACTAACAAGTGATATCATCGATCATTACTGTAAAAATGGACCCCATGCATTCGTTTTTCATGATGATCCTCTGTGACCCGCCCATAACCATGTAATTAGCCAATAATCCATTAGACAACTAATCAATTCGCCTATTAATCAATTCTTTAATTAATCAATTAGCGAATTAATCAATCGGCCCGTCGATCAATTGGCCCGTCGATCAATTGGCCCGTCGATCAAATAACTTGTTAATCCATTCTCATGTAGTCAATTAGAAAGCATTTCCCTCGCTGATCTTGGCCTGCGAGCGACCAGGCATTCTACTGAATCCTTCCCGCCCCACAGACATACCAAAAGGTTAATACGTAAAGGATTTCTCGATAGTAACAGTATGCTTGCTCCTATTGATCTTATGGAAGGGCCATTTTTTGACAAGACCGCTTGCCTTAATCAATTGAGCGCTGGAATGCAGCTCAAATGAGAACTAAGCAACAGATCTGGCAGTCCATTTGGTCAGTGAAATGAGCATATAAAAAACCCATACGTACCGCGTCACATAGAAGTGCTTCGCCACCCTGGCGAAGAATTCCCGGGTTTTGTGGCTCCGGAGCGGGGCCAAACCCCAGCCGAGGGCTGGAACAGGAGGATAAACGGGGGATGCTGGCAGAACTAGAAGATAAGAGAGGCAAACTCAGGCAGGAGTCCCTTGCCTTTAAGGACAGACGCAGCCAACTGAACGCTGAGGCGAGCAAGTGGGCCGCCAAGAGAAATGAGCTCAACCACGCCACAAAAGAGCTGATCGACAAAGCACAAGAGCTCAAGAAGCTGCGGGATGAGAACAATAAGAATGTGGCTGAATCCAAAAGGCTGAGGGATGAGTTCAACGAGAAGACCAATCAGCTCTATGCCAGGATAGATGATATCCGCAAGAAGTACAACCTTACCGGCGATCGTTCCATCAGAGACTTGCGCCGGGAGATAGATCACCTTGAGTTTCGGCAGCAGACTGAGGTCTTGAGCCCGGATAAAGAGAAACAGTTGGTTGATAAGATCGCCTCCCTGCATGCAGAGTTCAAGGGCCGCAAGGAGCAGCTAGAGAAGAACGAGGAGCTGAGAAAGCTGCTGGACGAGGCTCAGGCATTGAGGGACGAGGCATCAAACCACCATGATGAAGTCACAAGGTATGCAGAGCTGGCCCAGGAATACCATGATCAGATGATCACCACCTTCAAGGAGGCTGATCAGACCCGTGCGGAGGCTGATGCTGCCCACAAGGAGTTTGTAAAGGCTCAGGAGGCCGCAGACGAGCAGCACAAGGAGTTCATCCGCACTCAGCGCGAGGTTCGCGACTTCGAGAAGGTCATCATGGGCTTGAAGAAGAAGAATAAGGATATCAAAGAGGATCGCGCCAAAGAGGTTGCCAAGCGCGAAGCAGAGGAGATCCTCACTCACTTCCGGCAGGGCGAGAAGCTGAACACAGCAGATCTGCTGAGGCTGCAGCGCGCCGGCCTGGTCTGAAAAACTGGTCTGGAAGCCTGATCTAGAAGCCTGGTCTGATACGCTCGAATTTCCAACTAACTGGGCAGAGAGAACTGCCCTTCTCAGATTTTAGCATATTCAGTCTCACTTCAGTGTGGAGCTCTTCTCTTTTCCACAGGTAACCGATTTGCAGGACCGTAAGCTTTTAGAGCATCTGATCTGATTTTGCCACGGATGAATGAAATCCGGCTTCTCTTCGGACGGCCTGCCATCACCGATAAGAGTGGACTCATTTCGGCGATAAGGGATCTGCAACTTCAATACGGCTGTATTATTCAGGCCCTGGATGCGGATAAGGTGGTAAGCACCAGACATCTTCTCTTTGCCACAGAAAAGGCATTGTCAGCCTTCTCCCAGAAGAGGAACATCGCTAAGGATGCCGGCCTGGAGATATTGAGATATGCCTCCGGCGAGAGGCAGATTGAAAAGGCCTTTGGTATGGGGGTATCAGATAGGACGGAGCGCATAGCCCTGATCCTTGCCCGCTGGGGCAAAGAGTGCTCCTGGCCGGATGAAGGGGAGCTGGCCCGGCTCTTGAGGCCGGATGAACTTGGCTGCTCCTGCCGATATGAAGCAGTGAAAGAGACTTTTAATATCTCCTCTGCAGAGATTGAGGCCGTGGGCGAGGACAGGTTAGAGGATCTGGTTATCGAGAGAGTGGCCCTGGCGGATACATACCGCTGAACTGTCAAGAGAAAGGATGAGTTCCACAATGAAAGAAGAGTTCTACACCCAGAAGCGATGGCTAAACTGGATGAACAAGGTGAAGGAGAGCAACTTCAAGCTCACAGAGTCGGATGACAAGAGCTCGGGGGCGGTCTTCATCTACATAATGGATGACGTTGTCTTGGCCTGTCTGAAGGTGATAGCCCGCTCGGAAAGGGAGATCATAAGCACTGAAGAGGCCCTGGCTGAGATCGAAGCCATCCGTTCCATAGTCTTCAATGATCACGAATCCCTGGGGGAGGATGCCGATCTGATGATAGAGTCCTTGAAAACCTCCCTGGAGGCGGTCTTCGTCTCCAGCCAGCGCTATATCACTGGAAGCTTCGACCGGGAGAGCCCGATTGAGAGGTTGGTGGCAATGGCAATGGCGGCGGAGGATGAGGGAGATCTGGATGAGGCCTTCAATCTGCTCAGCCAGGTTGGGGCGAGGGTGATCGGCGGGGAGAGCATCCCGGAGATAGGCGAGCTGCCCTACTGCATGACTGCTGAGCTGATGGACGGCATTGATGCCATATCCGCAGCCATGATCGGTGAGGATAGCTATAAGAACGAGGATGGATCGGAGGATAGCGAGGAGAACGACTAGGCCCCAGGACGCAACTCATCCATCTTCTGCTCAGCCTCTCCTTTAAAAACCCTCTTTAGAGTGGTCTGGTTGTGACCTCAGACCCATCCTCCTGAATTATAACTGTGTGCTCCGCCTGGGATACCAGTGCCCCTTCGACCTCCCACAGGACGGGGTATCCATGTACTGCGCCGCTGCGCAGAAGCTGCATCAATGCATATTCCGCCCTCTCCCCTTTCAGCCACCGTCTGGCGAAGGGAAGTGTCTTGTAGCTCTCCATTATCTCCTTCATCAGAGCTCTGGCCGCAGGAAGCCTCTGGGGCCGGGGGCTGGAGAAACCATATATCTCAGTGACGGGAGCCTCGCTGACTCTGCCTGAGCCATTGGTGGCGAAGGGCTCGATGGCGATCACATCCCCCTCCTTGAGCGTCACCCCCTTGTCCACCCTCCTGTTAGGCACTGCTGGCTGATCATGAGCGATATAGCGGGAGAGCCCGTGCCCGGTCAGATTGTAGACCGGCCGGTAGCCGTATCCAGTTATGGCCTCCTCGATCACCCTGCCAATATCGGCAGTGCTCACCCCCGGCCCGACCAGCTCCAAGGCGGCATCAAGGCCCGCCCGGGAGGCGAGGACCAGCTCCTCATGGCCGCTAAGGTCGATGGTGATGGCGGCATCGGCTATGTAGCCGTCCACATGCACGCCCACATCCAGCTTCACCATATTCTCGGCAAAGAGGCTCTCATCCTTTGGGGAGGGGGTATAATGAGCTGCACAGCGATCAAGGGATATATTGCAGGGAAATGCGGGCTGGCCGCCCTTTGACCGTATCGCCTCCTCAACGAACTCGGCCACCTCCAGCAGGGGCACCCCCACATCCACCCTCGGCCTCGTCTCTTCCAGCACCTGGGCCAAAATACGCCCGGCCTTGCGGTAATTTTCCAGAATTTCTGCGTCCATCATCATCAGCAATCATCAGCAAGTGGCAGATCAGCTATAAATCCTCTCTCGATCCAGATGACTGATAGTGTCCAATCCCGCAGGAAGACTCTTTCAAAGGACCAGATCCTTCTCGAAGCGGGTGAGATTGTCACAGCCCGCGCCCCTCACCACCACCAGGTCCTCCAGCCGCACCCCGCCGATATCCGGATAGTACAGGCCCGGCTCCACTGTCACCACCTGGGAGGCCTCCAAGATCTCCCCGCCCTCTCCCAGGGAGGGGGGTTCGTGCACATCCAGGCCCACGCCATGCCCGGTGGAGTGGGTGAAACCGCAGCCATCCCTCTCTGGATAGCCCATATCCAGGAAGACGGCAGAGACGGCAAGATGGACCTCCTCTCCCGAGACGCCAGCCCGAATGGCCCTTATGCCCGCCTCCTGGGCAGCGAGGACGGCATCATAGAGCTCTCTCACCTCCCGGGGGGCCTCCCCCCGGAGGAGGGTGCGAGTCATATCGGCATGGTAGCGGTGAGACTTGGAGCGGGGGAAGATATCGATGACTATGGGAGAGTTGGCAGGCAGCGGTCCCGTCCCTCGCGCATGAGGATCGACAGCCTGCACCCCGCCGGCGACGATGCTGTCTGCCGCCTCGCAGCCATCCTCCAGAAGGGAGATATCAATGATCGATCGCACCTGCTCTGCAGTGAGGGGCTGGCCCTGGCGGATGAGGATATCTGCTTGGGGCTCGGAGCTGGCGATCAGATCTGCTGCCCGGCGCATCGCCCTCTCGCAGGCCCTCTGGGCGGAGGTGATCATCTCGATCTCCCGGGGGCTCTTCTTTGCTCTTGCCCTCCTGGCTGGACTCTCCAGGATCTGAAGGTCGAAATGCGGGGACAGATGCTGAAATATCCCTGCTGGGAAGCTGTATGCCACTCCCAGGCGCATTATATCGTGATCCCTCAAAAAATCCTTCAATACCTCAGCATAAGCCAGCTCCAACTTCCCTGAGCTTTTCAGCCTCTCAGTGATATGGTAGTCCTGGGTGCTGACAACCTCATCTGCACAGGACTCCTTCTTCGCTCTGCCCTTCTCCATGGAGGAGACGAGGATAGCTGTCCTCTCCTGCAGGAGGATGGCGAATCTATCCCCGGCAAGAAAGCGGGAGAGGTAAAACATATCCGAGTTGCATATGCTATCTCCCACAAAGAGAAAGCCGTCAATGTCCGGCGATCCTGGAGACCTCAAGGGATCCGGTGACATTCAAAGCTACCTGCGAATGGATGAGGTCAGCTCAAAGATAAAAGAGGCCACATCCTGGCTCTTCTCCACTGCTGTGCCCGTCACGATCAGATCCGCTCCCGCGGCCACCAGCTCTGCGGCTGCTCTGCCGCTGCGAATCCCCCCGCCCACTATGACCAGAGCATCGCCTAAAAGCCTCTTGACCTGGGCTACTATGCTCGCGGGCACAGGTGAGTCGGCCCCGGAGCCAGCCTCCAGGTAGACCAGCCTCATGCCCAGGTATTTTCCTGCCAGGGCGTAGGCGAGGGCCAGCTCCGGCTTCTCTCTGGGTATCAGGCGGGCATCGCCCACATAGCCCACTGTCCCTCCGGGCTCGATGATGATGTAGGCCATAGGCAGGGCCTCCAGGCGGTAGCGCAGAACCAGGGGCGCTCCCAGGACCTGGTTCTCAATTAAATAGCTGGGCGAACGGCTGTTGAGCAGGCTCATGAAGAAGACGGCATCGGCATTCTCGCACAGCCCGGCTGCGCTTGCCGGGAAGAGAATGACCGGGAGATCTGTCACCCTCTTGATCTCGGCCACAGTATCATGCAGGAGGGAGCCCGTCGCCCCCATGGAGCCGCCCACCATGATGGCATCCGTCCCCCCCTGGCTGGCGGCCAGGGCCATTCCTCCTGCCTCCTGGGGGCTCTGGGAATCGGGATCGATAAGGGTTAGATGGCCTGCCCCACGCTCTTTTATGGCATCCCTCAGGTGCAGCTCGACCCTGCCCATCTTATAGCTCATCTCAGATCTATGCGGTCTTGTTCTCCTTGGACTTCATCCTCAGGCCCTCATAGCCACATTTGCGGCAGCGGGTCGCTTTTACCGGGTTTCGCGCATTACAGCGCATGCATATCTTCAGGTTAAGGATCCTGTTTTCTGCTTCTGGAAATCTAGCCATGATAAATCAGCTCTTGCTCTCAACTGCTCTGATGTGAGATTTTGGATATTCTTTGGCGCCGGGATTGGGATTTTCCTGGCGGGTCTATTGCGCCCCGCCATTTTGAACCCAAGTGTCCCTGAAAGGGACAACAGGTCTCGAGCCTGCCGCGTTTGGACTCCCGCGGCCTGCAGCCGCCTGGAATTTGTCCGCTCTGCCACCCCGGCCCAGCTTAAACTCCCTCTTGCCCATGCTTTATATCTGTTGCTCTCTTCAATGCCTCCCTCAGGAGTATGTTATGTCCCTTCGAGAAGAAGCATTGGCCTTTCATGAGGCCTTCAGGGGAAAGATTGCCGTTCACAGCAAGGTGCCCTGTGCCACCAGCCAGGATCTCAGCCTGGCCTATACCCCGGGCGTCGCCGAACCCTGTCGCGAGATCGAGAAGAATCCAGATGATGTCTACCGCTATACTGCCAAGGGAAATCTGGTGGCAGTGGTGACGGATGGTAGTGCAGTCCTCGGCCTGGGAGACATAGGAGCATCAGCCTCCATTCCAGTGATGGAGGGCAAGGCAATACTCTTCAAGAACTTCGCCGGGATAGATGCCTTTCCCATAGCGATCTCTTCCAAGGATCCTGAGGATATAGTGAAGACCGTGGCCATGATCGAGCCGATCTTCGGGGGGATAAACCTGGAGGATATCAGCGCCCCCCGTTGTTTTGAGGTGGAGAAGAGGCTGAAGGATGCCCTGAATATCCCGGTATTTCATGATGACCAGCATGGGACGGCTGTAGTCGCCCTGGCCGCCCTGATCAATGCTCTCCACCTGGTGGGAAAGGATTTTCAGAATCTGAGGGTGGCTGTGAGCGGGGCAGGGGCGGCTGGGGTTGCCGTCACCAGCTTCCTTTTGAGCTTCGGTGCAGAGGATGTCATCCTCTGTGACAGCCGGGGGGCGATTCATAAGGGCCGGCAAGACCTGAACCCCTTCAAGGAGAAGATCGCCCGTATCACCAATCCCCGCAACCTCACCGGCACCCTGAAAGATGCCATCCGGGGCGCTGATGTCTTCTTAGGCCTCTCTGTAGCCGGCATCCTCACCCAGGAGATGGTAAGGAGCATGGCAGAGGATCCTGTGGTCTTTGCCCTGGCCAACCCCGTTCCTGAGATAATGCCCGAGCAGGCAGAGGAGGCAGGGGCGCGTGTGGTGGCCACCGGCCGCTCCGACTATCCCAATCAGGTGAACAATGCCCTGGGTTTTCCGGGAATATTCCGCGGTGCACTGGACGTGCGGGCCAGCGAGATCAATGAACCCATGAAGATGGCCGCCTCCCGCGCCATAGCCGGACTGGTGGAGGACCGCACCCCCCAGTGCATCATCCCCTCCCCCTTCGATATGAGGGTCGTTCCTGCTGTGGCTGAGGCGGTGGCCCGGGCGGCCATAGAGAGCGGCGTGGCCCGAATGCCCCTCGATCCCGCGGAGGTGAGAAGGGGGGCGGAGGCGAGGATCAGGCGGAGGGAGGATGAAGAGCCATCCTTTCCCCTCATCCCTTGAGAGCGGGCATTGACCGATGGGCATTGTCCAGCTGGCATCAAGCAGCAGGGATCGACCAGCAGGTATTAACCAGAGCTTGGCAATCAATAGAGAAAGGGATCATATGAGCAGGAAGTCAAAGAAGAGAAGAGACAGCCCGGAGGTGATCAGGAAAAGGCTGGAGAACAGCCTTCCCTGGTCTCTCTCCCGCTGGTTTGCCCGCATCATGAAGCGAAAGAAGTAGTCTTGGCATCCCTCAGCCAAATTGCATTTCCCTCTTTTGAATCTACTTCTCTTACATAGGGGGCTCTTCAGACTGTTCTGCCATCAGGCAGCCCACCACCGCCCCGGTTACATCCTCAGTCCTGCCGCTTCCGCCCAGGTCCGGCGTCCTCACCCCCGTGGCCAATGCCCGACGGACTGCCGCCTCGATCCGGCCCGCGGCGCGGGATTCACCAAGCCAGCTCATCATCATGGCTGCGCTGCGTATGGCGCCGATGGGGTTGGCGATGCCCTTTCCGGCGATATCCGGAGCGCTGCCGTGAATGGGCTCGAATAGAGCATGGGACTCGCCGATGTTGGCACTGGCACAAAGCCCCAGGCTGCCGATAACCCCCGCCGCCTCGTCGCTGAGGATGTCACCGAAGAGATTGGTGGTGACCATTACATCGAACCTTTTGGGATTTACCACCAGGTTGTAGGCAGCAGCATCCACCAGCATATCCTCATAAGGGACGCCCTGCCGCTCCGCCACCTCCCTGCAGGTCTGCAAGAAGAGCCAGTCGCTCTTCAGCACATTGGACTTGTGGATGATGGTCAGAAGGCGCCGTTTCGCCGCCAGATCGCAGGCCGCCTCGGCGATCCTCTCCGAGCCGCGGCGGGTTATCACCCTGGTGGTGCGCGACTCCTCCTCCCCCACCTCCTCCCGTCCGGAGTAGAGCCCCTCGGTGTTCTCGCGAACGATGATGAGATCAAGATCCGAAGACTGGAAGGGCCGGATGTTGGCATAAAGGTCCAGGGCCCGGCGCAGCCGCAATAGGACGCTCCGGTAGCCGGGGTCGGGGGGGGTGGTGATCGCCCCGAGAAGAATGCAGTCACACTGCTTGATTGTATCCAGATCCTCATCCCCCAGGGCCTCCCCCGTTCTCTTCCAGCGGCCCAGGCCCACCTCCAGCCGGACCAGATCGAGATGTACTCCCGCGGCAGTGAGCACCTCCAGGGCGCTTTCCACCACTTCCGGTCCGATGCCGTCCCCGGCGACCACTGCTACCCTCTTAGATCTCTGACCAGACACCTCACCGCCTCCGCTATCTCCCAGGGCCCGTCCCCCCAGTGGACGACGACGCCCGGCTGGCCGCACCTCTCCGCCCTCCCCCGCCGCTCGGAGCGGCAGCAGCGGGTGATGAAGGGCCCTTGAGTCTGAAGCTCCTCCTCCCGGCAGTGCAGGGGACAGACATTGATGAACTCATACTCCTTTCCCGGATTGCTGGCCAGGAAGATCTCCCGCGATACCTCGCAGCCCACAATCCTCGGCCGGTGATGGACCACAGGGTCACAGTCCAGGGACCTGCCCAGCCCTCCTGCCCGGCAGGGATAATAGACAGTTGGGCAGTCGAAGCTCTTCAGATCCAGTATCCGGGGCACAAACCTCACCATCAGATCCCCCAGGACACCACACTCCTCCAGCCCCCGCAGGGCGGATACCAGCCAGGGCGGATCAGGAGGTGAGACATCCAGGACCTCGATCTTCAGCACCTGACCGGGATCGGGATCCTTGACGAAGGTGATGTGCTCGTCCGGACCCTGGAAGACCACTGTGTTCGCCTTCCCCATTCTGGTGATCTCAGATGCCAGATCGATCAGCAGGGTCCTGTTCCTGGTGTCCACCCTCTGGGGATAGAAGACGATCTCCTCGCCTGAAGCGATAAGCTCCGTCTCCTCCGCCTCTCTCATGAAGCCTGAGCCATTGCTTTTAACTGCATAGAGGCGGGGGCCGTCCCGGCTGATCAGATACTGGGTGGAAAAGTAGATTGGTGCCCCCCGCTCCTCCCGGTCCTTTATGCCCACGAATTTGTAGTTATCCGGAAAGATCATCTCAGTCCAGGCCCCTCTGCCGTCTCCTGTGGGCCACCAGCCCCCCGTCCTCCAGGATCTCCATCAGAAAGCGGGGAAGGCGACCTCCCTGGTAGACCCTCTCCCCCACCCGCACTGTGCCTGCCTGAAGGTCCACCTCCACCAGATCCCCCTCCCGGCACAGGGGAGCCGCCTCAATGAGAGGAAGGCCGACATTGATTGCATTGCGGTAGAATATGCGGGCGAAGGAGCGGGCCACCACAGCAGCCACCCCCGCCTCCTTTAGTGCCACGGGGGCCTGCTCGCGGGACGAGCCGCTGCCGAAGTTCTCGCCAGCAACGATTATATCCCCCTTGCCGACGCGCGATGCAAACTGGGGGTCTATTCCCTCCATGACATGCTCCGCCCAGAGATGGCGGTCCCGCGTTCGCAGATACCTTCCCGGGATGATCACATCCGTGTCCACGTCATCGCCAAAGATCCATACTCTGCCCTTGATCATTGTCCTGCCCACATCCTCTTGAACATGCCACCTGTCATAGACGGCATCATATATGCTCTTCGCTGAATCATATTGGCGGCATGCTGCAGAGAATTCTCACCAGATGCACAGGCAGATCACTTTCATCCCGCACGCCCATCCTTTTTCTCCCAGCGATTATGAGAGAGTGTTTATGGGAGGATTTTATGGGAGGATTTTTTGGGAGAATTTCGTATCTTACACGTACTTCTATAAATCAATAAAAAGATTTATCGATATCATTTTTTACAGTAACCTATTTATCTTTACACGTACTAAATGAGAGATCATGGCAGGCGTTATCGAACAGATGATCTGGCCCAGGCTCAAGAGGCAGGGGGCAGAGCCCAAGGCAGTCTTCGGAATCGGTCTGGACAGGAGAGCCCAGGAGCTGGAGACGGCAAAGGAGATCCTGCGGGAGGTCTTCGCCACCAGCGCCGCAGAGGTGGATGAGATGATCCGCCTGCGCCTGGAGGATCGCGGCCTGCTCTGAGCCTCTCAGCCCCTTCCTCTCAACTCAACATCCTCTGCCCAACATCCTCAGCTCAACATCCTCAGCTCAACATCCTCAGCCCGACCCATTTCGCAGGATCCATCAGGCGAGCCCGGCCCTCCGGCAAGTCTGAAATATCATCAGCGCCAACAATTGGCCATGATTCTCGGTATATCCGGCAGCCCCCGCAAGATGGCCACGGAGCATATCCTGGGTGTGGCCCTCAGTATGCTGGAGGAGAGGGGCTACGAGACCCAGCTTTTCACTATGCGGGGCAAGAGCATCAGCCCCTGCAGGCATTGCGACTACTGCCTGAAGAACAAGGAATGCATCGTCAAGGACGATATGTATAAGCTCTATCCCCTCATCCGGGAGGCAGAGGGCTATGTCCTGGCCACCCCGGTCTATAATGGCAGCATGAGCGCCCAGATGAAGATCGCCATCGATAGGACCCGGGCCACCCTGGCCGCCGATCCCAGATCATTGAGGCGCAAGCCGGGCATGGCGATAGCCGTCGGGGGGGACCGCATGGGCGGCCAGGAGCTGGCGTTGCAGCAGATCCACGCCTTCTACGTTCTCAACGGCATGATCCCGGTGAGCGGGGGATTCTTCGGTGCCAACCTCGGCGCCACCTTCTGGTCTCATGATACATTGGAGGAGGCGAAGAAGGATGATGAGGGGTTCCGCTCTCTGAGAAAGACCGTCCGCCGGTTTGCTGAGACCCTGGAGTGGTTGAGGAGCAATAAGACAAAGGATTCTGGTGAATAGCTATGGCAGTTAGTGGGGCAAGAAGAAAGATCGCTTGGGGAATTACGGGCAGCGGCGACCGCATCGTAGAGACAGTCGAGAGGATGATAGAGCTGCAAAAGCAGTATGAGGATGTGGTGGATGTGAGGGTCTTCGTCTCCAAGGCGGGAGAGCAGGTGATAAAGTACTACAAGCTCTTTAATACCCTGGAGAAGCACTTCGATAAGGTCTGGGTGGAGATCAACTCCAACTCCCCCTTCCTCGCCGGGCAGTTGCAGGTGAGGCGCTATGAATTTCTTCTCTTAGCCCCCACCACCTCGAACACTGTGACCAAGATCGCCCTTGGCCTCGCGGACTCCCTCCTCTCCAATGCCGCCATCATGTCTCAGAAGGCATTTGTGCCCACCTACATCATGCCCTGCGACTATGCTCCGGGGATATTGACCACCATCCTTCCCGATGGCAGCGAGATGAGATTGCGCATCAGAAAAGAGGATGCAGAAAATGTGGACAAGCTCCGCCGCACTGAGGATGTCTATGTGCTGGAGACGCCGGATGAGATAGCGGGGGTCTTTGAGAGGTATTTTGCCCGTCCTCTCGAAAGGGTTTAGTACTCACAAATACAATCCCCCAATTAACACAAGAACAGTAAAAAGTAATACTGGTGTTCCAATGAAGGACGTAGGCATACTCGTAATGGGGCATGGATCCAGCCTGCCTTTCAACAAGGAGCTGGTGGAGACCCTCGCCCAGATGATCGGCAATAACAACGACTTTGGCTCGATCAGAACCGCTTATCTCAACATGGACCAGCCGGACATCCCTGCCGGCCTGAAGAGCTTTCAGGGAACGGGGGTGAAGAAGATCATCGCCCTGCCCATCTTCTTAGCACATGGTGTCCACACCCGCCAGGATATACCGCATGAACTGGGGGTGGACCCGGAGAAGCGCAGAGGCGTCTTGAACATCTGGGGAGATGAGGTGGAGATAATCTGCGCCGAACCCCTGGGCGTGGACGAATGCATTGCATCACTGGCGGCAAGGCGAGCAAAAGAGTCTCTAAAGTAGCCGTCCTGGACACCATCCATGGTGCAGAGACGATCGCCCGGAGGATGGTCGAGTGCGGCATCCAGGCTGAGCCTTTAGAGGTGTACCATCATTCTGCCAGCCTGGAGGACTTCGAGATGGTGGTGGCCCCGGTACACCTCTCCCCGGCCAACCCCCATCTGCTTCAGGCAAGGGGCCTGGGAAAGAGGGTCATCACTCATCATCAGGCGGTGGGCGAGCTATTGGCCTTGATCCCTGAGGATCTATTGAGAATCGAGGTCACAGGAACGCATAGCAAGACCACCACTGCTCTTTTACTGGCCATGATCCTCTCCGGCCAAAAGAGGGTCTTATCCCATACCACCCGCGGCCTGGAGATATGGTCAGAGGGCAGAGCCCGGCTGCTGAGGGAGGGGCTGAGCATCACCCCGGCCAATGTGATTCTGGCGGCCCAGGAGGCACTGGCCCAGGGAGCAGAGGCTCTGATCTGCGAGATCTCTTTGGGAGGGACGGGCATAGGGGAGCTGGGAATTCTGACCAGCTTTGCCAATGACTACCGCATCGCCGGCGGCAGCAGATGGGCGAGCAGCGCCAAGCTGCAGATGCTCTCCCTGGCCCGCAGAGGCTCGAGGCTGGTGGCCAATGCCGATTGCAGGATCTCGCCTGATATCTCCTTTGCCCAGGGAGGCCTGGTCCAGGCCCTGCCCGGCGGGCTGCTCTATGGAGAAGATAGGCTTGAGCTGAATCTGAGCGCAGATCTGGATCTCCCCAGCTACCAGACGGCAATATCCGCAGCGGCTGCGGCTGCCGATCTCCTGGGCGTGGAGAGGGTGGAGGCTGCCCGGGCGCTGGAGGGGTTTGGCGGCTTCTCCGGCCGGATGAAGATCGAGCGACTGGGCGGACAGACGGTATTCGACAGCTCCAACTCCGGGCTGAAGGTGGCCGATGTGAGGCGAGCCCTGGATAAGCTTCAGGGCCCCGATCTGACAGTGGTGGTGGGAGAGGATGCCCAGACGGTCTGCGAGGGGCTGGATATCCCCCTCCTGGCGGATCTTCTCAGGGAGAGGCGCTCGGAGATCGGCGAGCTGATCCTGGTGGGAGAGAGGCTCAGGCCCCTGGCCGAGGAGCTGGGGGCGGGGACAGCGGAAAACCGGGAGACGGGGCTGCAGAAGGCCCAATCCACCCGCCCCAGGAGGCTGCTTAGTGCAGTCAAATGTTTCAGGTGATAGATAAATGGCAAGCGAAATACAAAATCTGAATGTGATTCATCCCAGGCCGAGCTCCATTGTGGCTGCTCTGTACACCCTGAGGGACCTGGGGGCGGAGGTGGTCATCCTTCACGGCCCCAGCGGGTGCTGCTTCAAGCATGCCCGCCTGCTGGAGGAGGATGGTGTGAGGGTGCTGACCACTGCACTGGATGAGGCAGGATTCGTCTTCGGAGGCCATGGGGCTTTGACAGCCCTTCTCAAGAAGGCTGTGGAGCTGTTCAATCCCCAGCTGATGGCCATATCCGGGACCTGCAGCAGTATGATCATAGGCGATGACCTGCACCAGGCAGTTCTTGAGGCGGAGCTTGACATCCCCGTTCTGGAGGTGGAGGTTCATGCCGGCTACAGGGATAACACCAAAGGGGTGATCATCACCCTGGAGGCGGCGAGGGACCTGGGGATAATAGATGAGCAGGAGTTCACCCGCCAAAAGGACCTTCTGGAGAAGGCGACCGAGGTGGAACGGCTGCGGGGCGCGGCCAGCGCTGAGTACCTGCCTCCGGAGAGGGGCGACCTGAAATATCAGGGGGCGGAAAGGCTACTGGAGCTGATCAGGCAGGGGAAGCGGGGTCTGAATATCCTCAATGCCAAGAAGGAGACCGCCTATATGTTTGCGGACATCACCGCCGCGGTGGCCGAGGTGGGGGGAGAGCAGGTTGAGACCCTGGCCAATCTGGACGATCGGCTCGGCCTGCCCAAGGTGAGGAGGGATGCAGCCAATGTCGCTCGCGACCTTCGGGCCAGAGGGGTCCAGTTCAGCCTCATCGGAGGCCTTGACGAGTATCCGGTCACGGGAGATATAATCGCCCAGAAGGTGCAGGAGGGGGGATATGACTTCGCTGTGGTATCGGGGGTGCCCCATGCCGTGACAGCATCTGCCCTCCAGGGCCTGGAGGTCTTCTCCATCACCAATGGCCCCCGGCAGGTCAAACCACTGCGCGATCTGGGCCACCAGCATGTCATGGTGGAGATCGATCTGCATCCCAAGACCATGGGGGTGAGCTCAATTGTGGAATCGGAGTTTGGAGCCACCCTGCGGGCCATGAGCAAGGCTCGGGCTGAATAGACTGGGCAGAACGATCAGAGGCTCAAAGCAGATCTATTCAGGGGCTGCTCTGGATTGAGCAGCCTTTTCTAAAACATTTTTGGCAGTTCAGTGAGCAATGCATATATGACAAAGCCAATGGAGCCGATGATGCCAATGCCGGCCATGGATACCTTGGCGATCATATTGAACTCCTCCCGGGTGGGCTTACGAGCCAGCTTGAGGACGCGGATGTATTCATTTATGTTGGTGGAGGGCATACTGATGCCCAGGTCCACATCATCCAGGTCCAGCTTGCTTTTAAGGTCCAGCTTATTCTTGAGATCGGGCTTCTGCTTAGCCGCGCTCTTCTTCTCTTTTTCGATATTTCCCTCGCTCATTCCCCAGATGGAATGAGTTGGAGTATAAAAAAGCTTTCGATCAGAGATAATGGGGAGTCCAGGCAAGAGCATAAGAGATTTAAAGGATAGAAGGATTGTTTAATGAATGTACATTATAGACATCTAACAATCGGAAAAGCCAAAGCCTTTTCGAAATCTAAAAACCCATTTTGATTGATATGCCAAGGTTGAGAGAAATGACTGAAGAAGAAATGACTGAAGAAGAATATGATGAATATAGAGAAGCCTATGACCCTGGCCACTGGGCGCAGAAGTATGGAAAACATGAGACCAATAACACTAGTTATAATAGTGGGGCTTTTGAAACAATTGCCAACCTTATAGCTTTCTGTGTAGTTATTTATATTATATTATCGTTCTTAGGGATAATATAGTTCGTTGGCCATCGGTTAAGGTCACAATTAGAGAACGGGGAAAATGGTAGAAGTATTTCTTTTTTTGCTGGGAGAGTTCCGATAATTGAATATCCTCTCCACTTTCCAATTTTTACATCAAATTGTATTATAACTTTAATTTATTAAATAACAGGTAGCAAACGGCGTAATTTTCCCGATAAAATTTTCACCCAATTCATCCTTGATGCTCGTCTAAGTATGATTATTGGAATCTTATGGATCCAAAGATGAAAATATCGAGAATAGGAGAGGCAGATAAAATCATGGCAAAATCCATCTAGTTCAAAATCCTTATCCATGGTTACTACTATACCCCTTCTGTGCAGGCTTTTTCAAGGATGCGTTCGTCTTCCCACCCCGGCAATCCTCGTAAGCAGAAGAGGCATCATGATTATTTTCGCGCAGCCAGCGGACGACGGAAGGGCCCACACACTCATCAACCAGAAATCGCATCTAAACGGCCTCAGCGCCGAGGGGAACAAAGGATGCATCCTGGAGGGTCTTGGAGGCAAAGAGGAGACAGGCAAAGATATCGTCCTTCACCAGGCCGGGATATTCTTCCATAATTGCCTCCATGCTGATGCCATGAGCCAGAAGCCCCAGGATGTACTCCACGGTGAGCCTGGTGCCTCTGATGACTGGTTTGCCCACCATTATCTTGGAGTTTATGGTTATCCTTTCCAGTAGATCTTCGTTATTCACAAACAAGCTATTTGATGCTCTTTTGATATAAATATGAGGATAAGGGAAAGAGGCGGAAAGCCCGCCATAGAACTCTGAAAGGTCAGCGAGCATTCAGAGAGGGATAAAAAATTTAAGAGATAGAGAGAAAAATTCAGGCCCCGGCCCGGATCGCCTCCCTCCCCGCCGCCAGGGCCTCCTTCAGCCTCTCTGTATCCGGCCCTCCGCCCTGAGCCAGCTCCGGCCTGCCGCCTCCGCCTCCGCCCAGGGCTCTGGCTGCGGCCTTGATTATGCTCCCCGCCTTGATGCCTTTGGCCAGGCCCGACTGACCAACGGCCGCCACCAGCTTTCCGCTCTTCGAGCCCAGCAGGGCCACGCAGTCCTCCTCCGCCAGCAGGGCCGCGGCCTTGAGCAGCTCATCGATATCCGCATTGCCCATCTTCTGCACAACAACCCGCAGGCCGTCGATTGTTTCGGCCTCAGCCGTCAGCGTCTTCAGCCGCACTGTGGCCAGATCCTCCTTCAGCCGCTCGATCTCCTTCTGCTGGCTCTTCCACTCCTCAAAGAACCTCTCCGCAGTCCTGGGGAGCTGCTCATTTGGCACCCTCAGGATGCCTGCAGCTCTGGCCAGAAGGTCATCCCTGGCCTGACAAGCCCGCACCGCCGCCTCGCCGGCAGCGAACTCTATCCTCTCCACCCCGTCCTGAATCCTCTCCGTCCGCAGGATCTTGATCATACCGATCATGCCGGTATTGGTGACGTGAGTCCCGGCGCAGGCCTCAATATCGCTTCCCACCCTGACCACCCGGATGAGCTTGCCTGGGGGCACCCCCCCCTGATAGAGCTCGAATCCGAAGAGCTTCTCCGCCTCAGTGCGGGGGAGGAACTGGGTATCAACAGGAGTGAGCTCCATCACCCTGCGATTGGCCTCCAGCTCTATGGCCTTAAGCTCGGCATCACTGATCCTCTTGAAATGGGATATATCCAGCCGGGCCCGCTCCTCGCTCTTCTGCGCCCCCGCCTGCCAGATGTGCTTGCCCAGGATGCGTTTGGCCGAGTCGTGGACCAGGTGCGTCGCTGTATGATGGCGGGCATGAGCCAGCCGGCGGAGCATATCCACCCTTCCCCGAACCAGGTCCCCCCTGGCCAGGCCGCCGGGCTGAGCCAGCTTATGCAGGACCACATCTCCCGACTTCTGCACATCCACAACCCTGTAGACCTGCCCATCCCTCTCCAGGGTGCCGTGATCGGCAGGCTGCCCTCCCCCCTCGGGATAAAGGAGGGTCCTGTCCAGTATGACCGCCCCCTCGCCCTCTGCCCCCTCCACTACATCCAAAACCCGGGCCTCGAACTCCTCCTCGAAGGGATTCTCATAGAAGAGCAGCTCCGTCTTGCCCGGTATGGGGGGCTTTTTCTCCTCCTCCGGCTCTGCCCGGATGTGCTTTTTTGCGACCAGAGAGTAGAAGTTGTCCGGCAGCTCCACCTCAGCCCCCGCCTGCACTGCTGCCTCGCGAGCGATCTCCGGCGGGATGCCATGGCTATCATAAAGAGCTATCATCTCCCTCAGGGGCACGGGCTCCTTTTTCTTCAGATAGCTCTCTGCCGTCTTCCGGACCAGCCTCATCCCCTTCTCCAGGGTCTCAGCATACTTCTGCTCCTCCTGATCTAAGATCTCCCTGATGGTAGGGAAAGACTCCCGCCAGTCAGGATAATCCAGCCGGGAGATCTGCAGCTCCACCAGATCCGCCAGGGGCAGATGCAGTCCCAGCTCCCTCATCTGCCGGAGGGTGCGCCGGATGACCAGCCGGGAGAGGTAGCCGCCCTTGACATTGGAGGGTATGATCCCGTCGCCCAGCATATAGGCCAGGCAGCGGGTGTGATCGACCACCGCATAGACCCTCTCCATGGGTAAAATGGCCTTCTCCAGCCGCTGGGGATCGATGCCGATGGTGGCGGCGATCTTCGCCCGCAGATCGCTCATCGAGTGCTCGTCCAGGTCCACCATCCCCGCCAGACGGGCATTCTGAGCGAAGATCTCTGCATACTCCGGATCGGCCAGGTTGTGCTCGACGCCCGCCAGGTCTGCCACCTGCCTGACCAGATCCGGGAATATGGCATCATAGATGGTGGGAGCGCCATTGGAGGCCCAGACAAACCTCTCCAGGCCATAGCCGGTATCGACAATGTAGTTTTTCATCTTCTCATAGCGCTCGCCCTTGATCTCCACAGGGCCATTGGGCGTGGCCACCAGATCCATGAACACCAGTGTGGCCAGCTCCAGGCCCCCCACCATCACCTCCACACTCGGACCGGCATTGCCCCCGCCTGCCCAGGGGTTCTCCTTATAGGTCACAGCCAAGGGATCCATCCCCAGGCCAATGAGAAGTTGATCGCAGAGTCGCACCGTCTGGTCCTTCCAGTAGATCTCCTTCTCCAGGGTGTTGAATGCATGATGGGCCATCATCTCAAAGGTGGTAAGATGCCTCCCGCTCCGCCCCACAGAGTCCAGGTCGTCCAGGCGGATGCAGGGCTGGCTGATGGTCAGGGGGTTGGCCGGAGGTGGCACCAGACCTGAGGTGACAAAAGGCTGAAAATCGGCAATGGAAGCGATGGTCAGATAGATGTCATCCCGCCAGCGGGCCGCCACAGGATATCTCTTGATGCGGGTGTGTCCCCGGGCCTCGAAGAAGGCCAGATAATGCTCGCGCATCTCGTCCAGACTGTACTGGCGCTCGAATATGGGTGAGCCGATAAAGGTATAGGGATCGCAGGGAGGATCACCACAGGTATCCCTGCTCTCATCCCTGGTCCAGAAGAATTTGCCGCATCTTTTGCAGTTCTTATGATGGAATCCTTCCTCGATGAAGAAGTCCAATCGGTATTCGTCCTCTGTGAACATGGCGCATCAGCTTTTATCGGGAAGAAGGGCGAGGATTGCTAAAAGGTTTTCCAAATGGCCAGGGTTAGCTGGCCATCAGAACAGACTCAGTCATCTGACTCACCTGGCTCCTAGTTCACTCTTATGACCTTCAGAAGAGAGACCACAGGCACTCCGGCCACCTCGTCAATGCCCTTCTTATCGATCAGGACGGCGATGGCATTGATCTTGGCCCCATGCTCATCCAAATACCCCACCGCCTCCTCCAGAGTGTGGCCGGAGGTGATCACATCATCGATGATGATGCAGTTCTTCTCCTGGACATCGGAGAAGTTGGAGCTAAGGTTGCCCTTGGCCCTCTTGTTCTCCTGGGCGATCATCTGCTTGCTGGGAGTGTAGACTGCAAGCTCTGCTGACAGGTCATTGGCCACCATGCTGGCTATGGGCAGGCCGCTGAGGGCGATTCCCACCACCACATCCACACTGCTCTCATTCGCCTCCAGGGTCTCATAGATGATATCGGCTATAGCCTCGGATATATGATTGAGCCTGAAGGCGCTCCGGCCAATGGCCGACCAGTCCACAGAGATATCCTTGGGGCCGGGTGCGGTGCTCGCCTTCTCAGCATGGGTCAAAAGCCAGGTCACTGTCTCCTCGGAGACGTTCAGCTCCTCTGAGATCTGACCTTCTACCAGCCCTTCTGCCTTCAGTTCAGCTGCCTTCTTCATCAAAGTCTCAATGTTTTTCATTTCATACACCTTTTCCTCTTTCCGGCAGGAGTTCCGCAATCAGGACATTCTTCCCCCTCAAATCTCCGACCACAGCCCTGGCACCTTTGAATATATTTACGCTTTTTCTTTATCCGGGGCTGGCCGATGGGCTCGATCTTCAGGCCGAGGTGAAGGGCGACATTTTGCAGAGCATAGTCATCGGTAGCGAGAGTGGCCCTCAACTCCAGCGCCTTGGCCAGGACCTCCAGATCGGCAGCAGAGAGTGAGCGAATGTCCCCGGTCTCTTCTGCTGCACCCCGAGCTGCCTTCAAGGCCATTGAGCTGGGGCTCTCCACCCGGGCATCATATATGTGGAGCCTGGACCTGGCTCTTATATCCTTGAGCTCCGCCTCTACTGCGGGGACGGTTATCAACTCCCCCTGGGGCCTCTTGCCCCAGATGAACACCGAAGCGTCCGCTACGGTCATACACATGCAATTGCAATTCTAGGTTATAGTACTTGGACTTTTCCCGGACCAAAACGCTATTATCATATAATGCGGTCAGAGACTTCGATGGCCAAGAAGGAGAAGAAGTCTCGCAGGAAGGATGAGCAAGGGCTGGCAGCGGCACAGCGGGAAAAGAATGTGACAGAAAAGGAGAGGGAACCTAAAGAGAGAAAGGAGTCGCCAAGGCCCGTGCCCAAGAGCGCTGCCGAGAGAAAAAAGGATCGGCATGATGGGATAGTCAAGACCGTCTTCGCCGCCGCACTGGGGGTTCTGGCAGGCTTTGGATGCTATCACCTGGCCAGCAGCACGGGCGAATACCCCTGGCAGATAGGCGAATACCCCTGGCATTTTATACTGTTATCAGTGCTTCTGGCCACCTTTTTGGTGCAGAGAGCCATCTACCCCCTGATGGGGATAGATGCAGCCAGATTCAAGACCAAGGACTGGCTCTATGTGGGGTTCATTGCAGTCGATCTCTGGCTGGTCACCTGGACGATACTTCTCAATTGAGGTAGAAGATGAGGATAGCTATCATCAATCGCGATCGATGCCAACCGAGAAAGTGCTCCAAAGAGTGTGAATACTTCTGCCCGCCCGTCCGCACGGGCGATGAGACCATCGTCTTTGTGGACGGCAAACCCCAGATCACTGAGAATCTCTGCGTGGGCTGCGGCATATGCGTGCACAAATGCCCCTTTGGAGCGATCACCATCATCAACCTGCCAGAGGAGATGGAGGATCCAATTCACAGATACGGCCAGAACGGCTTTGCCCTTTACGGCCTGCCCGTGCCGATCGAGGGAAGGGTCACCGGCCTCTTGGGCCCCAATGGCATAGGGAAGAGCACAGCGGTGTCCATCCTCTCCGGCATCCTCCGGCCGAACCTGGGCAAAGCTGCCTCCTGGGAGGAGGTCTTCCAGCGCTTCTCCGGCTCCATCCTGGGAGATTATCTGAAGAAGGTGGCCGCTAAAGGGATCAAGACCTCCTACAAACCCCAGTACATTGATCGCATCCCGAAGAGCTATTCAGGCATTGTCTCAGGCCTCCTGGAGAGGACGGATGAGAGGGGAGCCCTCCCTGAGCTGATGGAGAGCTTGGGGATATCAAAGCTGATGGAAAGAGATATCTCCAGCCTCAGCGGCGGCGAGCTGCAGAGGGTGGCCATTGCTGCTGCCGCCGCCAGGGACGCAGACTTTTATTTCTTCGATGAGATCAGCCCGTACCTTGATATCTATCAGCGAATCAACTCCGCCCGCATACTGCAGAGACTGGCCCGGGATAAGGCGGTGATGGTGGTAGAACACGACCTAGCCCTCCTCGACCTGCTGGCGGATAACGTCCATCTCATCTATGGCACCCCCGGCGCCTACGGAGTGATAACCAGGCCCAAAGGGGTGCGGGTGGGCATAAACCAGTACCTTCGCGGCAACCTGCCCGAGGAGAATGTTCGCTTTCGCGATACAGCCATCAACTTCGAGGTACATGCCCCCCGGATAGAGAAGGATATCCCCTCCCTCATCGCCTATGATGCCTTTGCTATGCAGTACTCCTCCTTCCGCCTGGAGGCAGAGCCGGGGATCATTCGCCGGGGGGAGGTGGTGGGGATCTTGGGCCCCAATGGCATTGGAAAGACAACTTATATCAAGATCCTGGCAGGGGTGGAAAAGCCCACCACCGGGAGCTTCGAGAGCCAGCTGAAGATATCCTATAAGCCCCAATACCTGAAGGCAGAGACAGAGATGACTGTGGAGGGGATGCTGCGGGGAGTGACAGAGGGATTTGATAGCAGCTACTATCAGGCAGAGATCCTCGGGCCCATGGGCATCGGGCCCCTCTTGGAGAAGGCCCTCCCTGAGCTCTCCGGCGGAGAGCTGCAGAGGGTGGCCATAACCGCCTGCCTCAGCCGGGATGCAGACCTCTATCTCCTGGATGAGCCCTCCGCTCACCTGGATGTAGAGCAGAGGATGCTAGCGGCCAAGGTCATGCGCCGGTTTGCTGAGTCCTCTGAGAAGACCGTCCTGGTGGTGGACCATGACATCTATCTGATCGACCTGATGTCCGAGCGTCTGATGGTCTTCGAGGGCGTTCCGGGAGTCCTCGGCGTGGCTCATACCCCCCTGGAGATGCGCGAGGGGATGAACGCCTTCCTCAAGGGGATAGGCATAACCTTCCGGCGGGACGAAGAGATCCGCAGGCCCAGGGTCAATAAACCTGAGTCCAGGCTGGACCGGATGCAAAAGGAGCAGGGAGAGTACTACTATCAGATTGAAGAAGCCTGAAGTGACGGGAAGATGCGGGAATTCTTCCGGCGGATAAATCCGTTCAACCGCCATCTCATACGCAACCTGGAAGCGGGAACGCTGCTGGAGATATTCTTGGTCATGGCGGTATGCTCCGTCCTGGGAATACGCTTCTTTCTCGCCCTGACAGGATATCCCAGCCTCAGCCCGGGCAATCTCCATATCGCTCATGTCCTCCTGGGCGGAGTGCTCATGATGATCGCCCTGGTCATCAATCTGGGTTACATCAATAAATCAGCAAACTACCTGGTGGCGGTGATCGGAGGCCTGGGATTTGGCGCTTTCATCGATGAGCTGGGCAAGTTCATCACCGGGGATAACGATTATTTCTTCAAGCCCACAGTGGCTCTGATTTATATTGTATTTGTCTTATTATACCTGGCAGTTCAGACCCTGATCAGAAAGCCGAAGCTCACCGAGCAGGAGAGACTGATAAATGTCCTGGAGCTGGCAAAAGAGGCAGTCTTGGAGGATCTGGACCGCCTGGAGAGGAGAAAGGCCCTGGCTCTGCTGAGAGAGAGCCCCCAGGACAATCCCATGACCCGGGCCCTGCAGGAGCTCCTTCAGAGCACCGACAGTGTGCCCTTGCCCAAAGCCGACATCTACACCGCCACCAAGCAGCGCCTGCGCCGTTACTACCGCAGGCTCGTCAAGAAGAGCTGGTTTGTGAAAGCGGTTATGGCCTTCTTCATCCTTCAGTCCCTGTTAACCCTGGGCATCGACCTCTTGCTCATCTACCTCCGGCTCAACCTGGAGAGGGGCTTGTATGCCATATTTCCCGACCTGTCGTTCTTCGATCTGGCCGGGCTGGGCGCAGCCACTCTATCCTCCGCCATGGTCATCTATGCCATCATGAAGATGAAAAGCTCCCGCCTGGAGGCCTACCGGATGCTCAAAAGCGCCATCCTGGTGCAGATATTCATAGTGCAGGTCATACTCTTCTACTGGGCAGAGCTTCCCGCCCTGCTGGGCCTGATCGGAAATATCTGCGTGCTTTTGGTTCTCAACTACATGATCCTTCAGGAGACAAATGGCAGCCGGAGCCAGGAGAACCGCACCAAAAAAAGAGAGGCTACAGCCGGCAGCTGATGCTGACATTCCCGAATATTGATGAGGTCGAAGGCATCCATCTGAGATCGAGGGCATCCATCTGAGATCAAGGGCATTCATCTGAGATTAAAGAGAACTTGACATAAGGAAAAACCATTGGCCTGCACTTAGATCTTATCGCTTCTGTCAGCCTCCTGGCTTCCTCATCCTCAAGGGAGAATAGGTTCTGTTCGACAGCAAAGATACAGCCTACTGCCTCTGAGATGCGCCTGCGCCACCGATCATAGGTCTGGAGGTCAACCTGCAAGCCACCTGTGACCACCCCCCGGCAGATTGATGCATTGCAATTGCATTCTATTCTATAGGGAAAAGAGCTGTAGAACAGACTATAATCCCCTGTGATCTCCTCTCCCTCAGATATGTCCTTGACGGCAATATCGCAATAGGCATCATCCACAAACAGGCTCAGGGTGTTGGCATCACAGCTATGGTTGAGCTTCTCTTCTCCATCCCCCAGCAGCCAATTGCCCGACTCATCCTGCACTCCATACCTGATGGTCTTATCCTTCTCCTCCTCAGACATAGATAAAAAGTCATCATAGCTGATGAAGGCACAATTTTTTCTCAAGAAATATACAATAGTCCCCAGGGGGATATCCTCCCCGGCAAAGACTCCGTCCCCCTCTATACCACTCTCATGTATATGGGTTTTAACTAAATACATAGATCGCTATTGCCATTAATAGTAATTGAACTTTTTTATGAACTCCTTTGCAGATCTGCGTCGAGTGCGGCTCTTTTCTGATTTCAGCATATAGCTCAGCCCGATACCGGTGCTGAAACCCAAAGGCCCGCCCTCTGAGCCACTCTCCGGGAATAGGATGCGATCTTGAGGAAAAGCGGCCCTATTTTCAAAAGAAAGAAGATGCCTTGCAGGATCAAAAGAGCCGCATCAGCTCCTCGGCGATGATCCTGTAGCCCGCCTCATTGGGATGATCCAGGCCCGGCAGGATAAAAGAGCTCAGGGAAGCGCCGGCCTGCACCCTTCTCATCCAGGCAGCATAGACGTCCACAAATCCGGCGTCCATCTCTTCAGCCACCCTCTCCACCGCCTGATAATAGTCCAGCACCATCCGGTCATAGGGAGGGGTCTCCAGGGGCTGGGAGGATAGGAGAAGGATCTCCGAGTTTGGGCCAGCCCGGATGCGGCGGACCATCTCCACCAGGTTTATCTCGAACTCCTCCAGCCCCAGACCCAAAACGCAATCATTGATGCCGAAGTTTATTGTGACCAGGTCGGGCTCATAGGAGAGCACCGCCCAGTCCAGCCGGGCCAGGCCGTCCAGGCTGGTATCCCCGGAGAGGCCGGAGTTGATCATCTCGATCTTTGAGTCAGGGAACCTCTGCCGGAGCAACTCCTGCCAGAAGGAGGGAAATCCCCTCCGCACGGCATAGCCGGCAGTGATGGAGTCGCCAAAGCAGACGATGATAGCATCGGCCCCGTCCTCCAGATCCCGCCGTGTCCTTTCCACCCATCCCCTTCCCCCTTCGCCGCCCGTCCCATCTCCTGGATGCTCCCCATTCATGACAACCTCTCCCGTCCCGCCTCTTTCACTGCCCTTTTCATCTCCGCCACAAGTGATTCCATCTCCTCGATCCTCCCCCGGGCTATCAGGTCAACGCAGACCGATCCCACAATAACGGCATCGGCCCCAGCCCGGATGACCTCAGCCGCCTGACCAGGAGTGGAGATACCAAAGCCTACCGCCTTGGGCACATCTCCTGCCATCCGGTGGATCAGCTCCCCGGTATCGGGCAACAGATCGTTTCTCGCCCCCGTCACCCCAGGCCGGGCCACCAGATAGAGGAAGCCGCCCGTCTCTTCAGCGAGGAGTCTCTGCCGCTCCGGTGGGGTATTGGAGGCCACCAGATAGATCAGGTCCACGCCATGCCTGCTGCAGGCCGCCTTGAGGGGAGCGGCCTCCTCCGGGGGAAGGTCGGGGACGATCATGCCCGTTATGCCCGAGAGGAGACAGTCCTGGACGAACCTCTCCAGGCCGCGGGCATAGACCATATTGTAGTAGCCCATGAAGACCTTGGGCACAGGAACACTGACCTCTGCTGCCACCTGGAAATAGATATCGGTGTTCATCCCGGCGGCGATGGCCCTCTGTGCTGCTGCCTGGATGGTCGGCCCGTCTGCTATGGGATCGGAGTGAGGAAGGCCCAGCTCGATTATATCCGCTCCTGCCCGCACCACCCGCCTTACCAGCTCCGGGGTGGCAGCGGGTGAGGGATCTCCAGAGCAGAGGTAGACGATCAGCAGGGGGCTGCTCTTGAAGGCCTCAGAGATTCTCATACTCCATCACCGTGGCCAGATCCTTATCCCCCCGTCCGGAGAGGTTGATTATCGCCAGATCGCCCAGTGATTCTGGCTCCTTCAGGGCATAGCCGATGGCATGAGCCGACTCCAGAGCAGGGATTATCCCCTCCAGCCGGGACAGGGCGCGAAATCCCTCCAGGGCGGTCCTATCGTCCGCCAGCCTGGGAAGGACCCGGCCCTTCTCCGCCAGATAGGCCAGCTCCGGCCCCACCCCGGGATAGTCCAGGCCTGCAGCCACAGAGTAGGACTCCAGTATCTGGCCGTAGGGGTCCTGAAGGATCTTGGTGAGGGCACCATGCAGTATTCCGTCTGTGCCGTAGCCCAGGGAGGCGCCGTTGTCCGCCATCCTCTCGCTCATCCCCGGACCCCGCCCTCCTGCCTCCACAGCAATCAGCTTCACCTCCTCCTCCAGGAAGGGGGCGAAGATGCCCATGGCATTGCTCCCCCCTCCCACGCAGGCAGCGATGCTGTCCGGCAGGCGGCCCTCCGTTGCCAGGATCTGCTCTTTTGTCTCCTGGCCGATAATGCTCTGAAAGTCCCTCACCATCGTGGGGAAGGGATGGGCCCCGGCAGCAGTCCCCAGGAGATAATGGGTATGCTCAAAGCTTGAGGCCCAGTCCCTCAGGGCCTCGTTTATGGCATCCTTCAGTGTCCGGGAGCCGGAGCGGACTGGTATCACCTCTGCCCCCATCAGCTCCATCCGGTAGACGTTCATCTTCTGCCTCTCAATATCCACCTCCCCCATATAGATCTGGGTCTCAAAGCCCAGCTTTGCTCCCACAATGGCCGTGGCCACACCGTGCTGGCCCGCCCCCGTCTCGGCGATCAGTCTGCTCTTGCCCATCCTCTTTGCCACCAGGGCCTGGCCTAAGGTGTTGTTTAGCTTATGGGCTCCGCCATGCATCAGGTCCTCCCTCTTAAGATAGACCTGGCAGCCTAGCCTCCGGCTGAGATTGGGGGCAGGGTAAAGAGATGTGGGCCGGCCGGCGAAGTCCTTTTGGAGGGCTTTCAGCTCATCTTGAAACTGGGCGCTCCCCTTAAGCTGATCATAGGCATAAGAGAGATCGGCCAGGGGAGCCACCAGGGTCTCGGGGACGAAGAGGCCGCCATACCTCCCGAACTTGACTGCGAAATCCTCGATCATCATACTCCTCAATAAATCACCTGTGGGCTTTTTAATGTACGAATTAATACTATGATGTATAGAAAAGTACATTCATAGCCATATTTAAGCTTTGCCTCCTGCCAAGATGAGAGCCGGAGAGAGAGCCGGAGATGAGAGCAAGGGGAATCAGTATCGCTCTGAGGGAGGAGGCTCAGAGCAGATCAGGGGGCATCTCTCCCGTCAGGCACTCGATCCTCCTCTGGGCGCCGTCCAGCCGCAGGTTGCACAGCCGGACCAGCCTCATCCCCCGCTCATAAAGCTCCAGGCTCCTCTCCAGGCTCAGCTTTCCCTCTTCCAGCTCCTCGACTATTCTCTCCAGCTCCTCCAGTGCTCCCTCCAGTCCCACTTCCTCCTCCTTCATTCTCCGCCATCCTCCTTCATTCTCCACTCTCCTTCTCCTCAATACAGTCCAAGACCCGGCATCTCAGCCCACCCCGGCCCAATATAAGCTCTATCTCCTCCCCCGGACGGACATCGTCCCAGGCCATGACCAGGCCCCTCTCTGAGCGGGCCAGGGCATAGCCGCGCTGTAATGTGGCCCGTGGGCCCACTGCTGCCAGCCGGCCGCAAACAGCATCCAGCCTGGCCCGGCGATCCCTCAGCTCCTCAGCCAGGGCAAAATCCAGCCTGTCGCTCAGGTGGTCCAGCCGCTGCCTGAAGTCGCCGGTCAGAGAGTACATCCTCGCAGCAGAGAGGCTGCGCTGGAGATACTCCAGGCGCTCCTCCTTTCTCTCCAGGCAGCTCCACAGGGCGCGTATTATCCGAACCCGGCTCTGCCGCAGCCTTATCCTCAGCTCCTCCACATCCGGTACTGCCATCTTGGCCGCTGCTGTCGGAGTTGCCGCTCGAACGTCGGCGGCAAAATCGGTGATGGTGACATCCGTCTCATGGCCCACAGCGGAGATCACTGGACTGTCGCAGGCATAGACAGCCCGGGCCACCACCTCGGAGTTGAAGCACCAAAGGTCCTCAGCCGAGCCCCCGCCGCGGCAGACTATTATCAGGTCAGTCCTGCCCTGCAGGGCAAGAAGAGCAGAGACTATGCTCTCCTCTGCCCCCTCACCCTGCACCTGGGCGGGAGAGATTATGATCCTGGCCGGATAGGGGCCCGATGCTGCGCAGAACGTCTCTCAATGCTGCCCCCTGCAGGGAGGTGACAACTCCTATCCTCTCCGGATAGGGGGGGAGAGGGCGCTTCTGCTCCAGCTCGAAGAGCCCCTCCTCCTCCAGCCTCTTTTTCAGGGCCTCAAACTGCAAAAACCGGAAACCGAGGCCGGAATCCCTCTTTATGGCCCTGGCCACCAGTTGCACCCTCCCCTGAGGGCGATAAACCGCCACGTCCCCAAAAAGGAGAACATTCATGCCGTTCCTCAACTCCGTCTCCACCCGCCCTGCCTGCCCCTTGAAGAGGACGCAAGAGATCTGGGAATCCCGGTCTTTCAGGGTGAAGTACATGTGGCCGGAGCGGTGATGGACGAAGTTTGAGACCTCCCCCTGCGCCCAGAGGTCGTGCAGGCGGGGATCGTTCTCCAGCCGCTCCTTTATCCTCTCATTGAGATTGGTGACAGTGAATATCTGGCTCAATGACCCCTATTTTGGTGGGGGATTATTTAAGGGCATTTCTCAATCAATTAAATTTATTTGGTTCTAACACAAGAAAACTTTATATGCCAGGATATCTCTGCTGCAGAATGGTGATGCTATGCATATAATGGAGGGCTTTCTCCCCCATCCCTGGTGGGAGATCTGGTTTGTGCTTTCGCTGCCTGTGGTGGCTTGGGGCGTCTATAAGATGAACAGGATGATCAAGGAGAGCCGGGAGATATTGCCTCTGCTCGCCGTCTCCGGGGCCTTTGTCTTCGTCCTATCCTCCCTGAAGATGCCCTCAGTCACCGGGAGCTGCTCTCATCCCACGGGAACGGGCATGGGGGCGATACTCTTTGGACCGGGGATAACAGCCGTCCTCTCGGCAATAGTGCTGATCTATCAGGCCCTCTTCCTTGCCCACGGCGGCCTGACCACTCTGGGCGCCAATATATTCTCCATGGGGATCGCCGGCCCCCTGATCGGATACCTGGTCTACCGGCTGGCCAGCGGGATGGGGCTTGGCATGTACCTCTCCGTCTTCCTGGCAGCCATGCTCGCCGATTGGGCCACATATCTGGTGACATCAATGCAGCTTGCTCTGGCATTTCCCGCCGCCTCGGGCGGCGTTATCGCCTCCTTCCAGGCCTTCATGGCCGTATTTGCCATCACTCAGGTCCCCCTGGCGGTGGTGGAGGGGGCGGTGACTGCCCTTATGTTCAAATATCTGGTCCGGCTCAGGGGCGATATCCTGGTGAGGCTCAGAGTGGCCAGCGCCTCCGCCATCCGGCTGCTCCAGGAGGCCAGCCCATGAGGCTGGAGATCGCTGTCCTGGGGATCGTTGCCCTTTTCGCCATCCTCTTCATCTACCAGAGCACCACTGGGGAGCATGAGTGGGCGGGAGCAGACGATCAATCGGAGGGGGTCATCGATGAGCTGACTGATGGCGCCTATGAGCCCTGGTCCAGCCCGATTTGGGAGCCGCCCAGCGGCGAGGTGGAGAGCCTCCTCTTCGCCCTGCAGGCGGCCTTGGGTAGCCTGGCCATAGGCTACTTTCTGGGCTACTACCAGGGGAGGATGAGAAAGGAGGGGGAGCAGAAAGAGAGGAAGGGAGAAGCAGGATCGGATGCATGACCTTCTGGATGACTGGGCCCAGTGCAATGGATTACGTGAGACCAGTGCCCGTCTCAAGCTGTTCTTTGGCCTGGGAGCGATTGCGATCTGCATATCCTCTCTTGAACCAGCCGCCCCCCTCTTTGTGGCTGCAAGCATGAGCCTGATCATCCTTATCCTGGCCAAAATCCCCCCTCGTATCTACTCCCGGCTCCTCCTCTTCCCCCTCTCCTTCGCCCTTATCAGCTCTCTGGTGGTGGCTCTGATGCATGGCTCTGGAGATATGCTCTATGCCCTGGATCTCTTTGGCCGGGTGCTGGGGATCAGAGAGGATGGGGCTGCCCTGGCCCTGCTGCTCATCGCCCGGACCTTCGGGGGCATGTGCTCACTCTTCTTCATCGCCCTCACCACCCCCATGATAGAGATATTCGCTCTTCTCAGTTCATTGCGAATTCCCAAATCGGTGATAGAACTATCCATGATGATCTATCGATATATATTTGTCCTGCTGGATCAGGCAGCAATGATCCATAATGCCCAGGTGATGCGTCTGGGAAACCGGAGCATCAGAAGCTCCCTTGCCTCCTTCTCCATGCTCGCCAGCGTTCTATTCCTGAGGTCCTGGGAGCAGGGGGAGAGGCTTGTCATAGCCATGGATGCCCGCTGTTATGATGGCCGGCTGGATCTCATGGAGGAGAGGAGAGGAGCAAGGGCGAAGGAGATTGTAGCCGCTGCCGCCTACCTGGCTATGGCACTGGCGATCAGCATTGCCAGCAGCAGACAGGGGATCATCTGAGAGGAGCGGGAGTGAGGAGAAGAGAGTGGCTGCAATTCTGGAGACAATAGGAGTAGAATACGTCTATGCCGACGGCACCCATGCCCTCAACAATCTCAGCCTGGCCATAGAGGAAGGGAGAAAGATCGCCCTGGTGGGGCCCAATGGGGCAGGAAAATCCACCCTCATGCTGATCTTCAATGGCATCCTAAGGCCAGTGGCAGGGGAGGTATTATTCAGGAATAAGAGGCTGGATTATGACTCCCGCTCACTGCGAGAGGTGAGGCAGAGGGTGGGCATGGTCTTTCAGAACCCCGATGATCAGCTCTTTGCCCCCACTCTCTATCAGGATGTTGCCTTCGGGCCGGTGAACCTGGGACTTCCCCCGGAGAAGGTAAAAAGGCATGTGGCCTATGCCCTGCAGTATGTCGGCCTCTCAGGATACGAACGCCGTCCCCCCCATCACCTGAGCGGAGGGGAGAAGAAGAGGGCTGCCATCGCTGGGATTTTGGCCATGGAGCCTGAGGTGATGATCCTGGATGAGCCCACCTCCAACCTCGATCCCGCCAGCTCAGAGGAGATCATGGAGATGCTCGATGAGCTCAACCTGGGGGGAAAGACATTGATCATCTCCACCCATGATGTGGAACTGGCCTATCGCTGGGCGGATGAGGTGGTGCTGATGAAGGATGGCGGTGTCCTCCGCCGGGGCTCAGGAGAGGAGGTGTTCGGCGATCTGGAGCTGATCCAGGGAGCCAGGCTCAAGCCCCCAATGGTGGTGGAGCTTTATCATGAGCTGGTGAACAGAAGGCTGGCAGAGGGCAGGAAGACTCCAAAGAGCATTCTTGAGCTATGCGATCTCTTGCAGGGCAGAGGGGATGGAAATGCTGTCCAGGAGGAGGATAGGGGCAAGATCTACATCTGCAATGCCGACGAGCTTGAGCCGGAGAGGGCAGCAGAGAGGGCAGCAGAGCTGGCGAGGAGAGTGGATGCTGATTGCACCGCGGCCATGGGCACCAGGGCCAAGCTGCTGGCAGAAGAGGCCAATCTCCGGTTGGACTTCACCTACGGGGCGATAGACAAGTGCATCCTGAAGGCGCTCGCAGGCAGAAGCTGTCTGATCTTTGTCTCCCGGGGAATGCTGGAGCTGGTCCAAAGGAGGATAGAGGCCTATTCACAGCAGTCGGGCACAAAGATCAATTCCGTCGATCTCTCCTCATGCATCAACAGGCGCTCACTGCCTGTAGCCCATGATTCTTCCAGGAGCAAAAGCTTTAAGTAAAATTAAGTTTCATAAAATCAAGCGTAATGGAATAGTGTGTGAAGGAGCTGTCCGCTATTCCATGCGTCCATTCAAAGCCATGGCGGGGCACATAAGAAGGTCGGCTCCGCCCTGGATCTCCCTATCCTCTGAGAATTGATGATAATAAGAGCGGGTAGGGGAGTGGGGGTTAGTAAAAAAGATGAGTATACCCGCTCAAGCCCAACCAGCCTTTTGATGGTATAAATACTTTCCGGGAAATAATTTAAAACTGTTTATCTCGATGAACCTTCTGCCGGGCGATCTTGGCAGCATATGCTCCCGCCACAAATCCCGCATCCACATTCACCACCGTCAGGACGGAGCAGGATTGGAGCATTGAATAGAGAGCCGCCTTTCCCCCGCCGCCTATGCCATAGCCGGTGGATACAGGAAGACCGATCACAGGAGCGTCCACCAACCCGGCCACCACAGCGGGCAGGGTGCCCTCCCGTCCCGCCGCCACCACAAAAGCATCAGCATCCGCCATTCTCTCCAGGCTGGGAAAGAGGCGGTGGATGCCGGCCACCCCCACATCGTACTCGGCGAGGACATGGCAGCCCATCTCCTCTGCCACCACCCTCGCCTCCTCGGCCACGGGAATATCCGCTGTTCCCGCCGCGAGGATGGCCACTGTGCCCTCCCTGGGCGGCCGCTCAGCAGTGCGGATGACCACTGTCCTGGCGCGGGGGTTATGCTCGAAGATGCTCTTGGGGGGGAGCTTGGCCGATTGCAATACCACCAACTGCTCAGATGAGACCCGGGTGACGATCACACTTCCCGTCTCTTCCAGATGGGCAAGGGATATGGCCAGAAGATCGGTCTTATCCTTTCCCTCCGCCAGAATCGCCTCTGGTATACTGATTCGATTCATCCGGCAAATATCCAGCTTTGCCACCTCACCCACAGCACAATAATCCATCATCCGGATCCGCTTCAAAGCCTCCTCCAGGGAGATCTCCCCCCGGCGGTAGCCCTCCAGGATATCTCTGTTGCTCTCCATTTTAGCATCCTGTGATGGAGCTATGAGCATAAAGGGTTTATCCCCCCGCAAATAGATCCAGATCAGAAGGCGATGATATGCTGGTCAATCTCGATCTACACATCCACTCCCGCTACTCAATGGCTGTATCCGCCGACATGGAACTGGCACAGATCGCACGGGGGGCGGCAAAAAAAGGGGTGAAGATAGTGGGAACCGGCGACTGCCTGCATCCTCTGTGGCTGAAGTCCATCCGGGAGCTGCCTGAGGAGGAGGGGCTGCGCCGGCTGGGAGATATTCTCTTTCTCTTGAGCGTGGAGGTGGAGGATGCAGAAAGGGTCCATCACCTCATACTCCTGCCGGACGCCTCCAAAGCAGAGGAGCTGGCAGAGGCATTCTCCCCCCATTCAGGCAATCTGCAGCAGGACGGCAGGCCGCGACTGCATCTGAATGGCGCCCAGATCGCCGATCTGGCCCTGGAGGCCGGGGGCCTTGTCGGGCCCGCCCATGCCTTCACCCCCTGGACAGGGATGTATGCATACCACCGATCCCTCTCCGACTGCTATCAGGAGAATGCAGATCGGATAGACTTCATTGAGCTTGGGCTGAGCGCGGACACTGACTACGCAGACCGGATCGCAGAGCTCTCTGATAAGACCTTTCTCTCCAACTCCGATGCCCATTCCCCCCGCACTAATAAGCTGGCCCGGGAGTTCAATCAGATGAGAGTGGAGGGGTGCAGCTTCCAGGAGGTCGCCTCAGCCATCCGCCGGGAGAAGGGCAGAGGGCCGACTCTCAATGCAGGCTTTTTTCCCGGTGAGGGAAAGTACAACCGCACCGCCTGCACCCGCTGCTTTCAGCAGTATAGCCCGGTGCAGAAGGATGAATTTATGGGACGCTGCCCCCATTGCCGGGGTCTGATAAAGCTGGGGGTGGCTGACCGGATCGGCCTCTTGGCAGACTATGAGCTGCCATGCCACCCCCCTCACCGTCCTCCATATATCCACCTCATCCCTCTGGCAGAGATAATCGCCCTCGCTCTGGGCCATAAAAGTCCCATGACCGCAGGAGTGCAGAAGCAGTACGAGGCCCTGACCGGGGATATGGCGGAGATAGAGGTTCTGCTCATTGAGGAGCTTGAGGCGATGGAGTCGGCCGGGGCGGAGGCAGAGGTGATCAGAGGCATTGAGGCCTTCCGCAGGGGATGCGTGGAGGTTCTCCCCGGAGGCGGAGGAAGATACGGCCAGATCCGCCTTCCGGCTTGGAAGAAGGTGAGAAGAGAGAAGAAGCAGAGGTCTCTTTTTGATTTCCAGCCTTGTGAAGAGGAAGTGATCATGAAAGTCCCAGACGATATAGATAAATAATTTACATTACATAAAACACGTTTGACATAATAACATATATGACATACAAAACATATGATGGAAAGAGAAAAATGGTAAGGGAAAAATGGTAAGAGAAAAATGGTAAGGGAAAAATGGTAAGAGAAAAATGGTAAGAGAAAAATGGTAAGAGAAAAATGGTAAGGGGAAGATGGCAAGGGGAAGATGGCAAGAGTGATCACATCCCCGGGATGGGCCATTCCCAATAGCATCTCATCTCATAGCCGATAGATGCTGATCCAGATAAGAGATTTGGTGGGGCGTCAGGGAGGCATCGATTGTGAAGGGATATAAATATCAATTTCAGGGGGGCATAATTGCACTGCTGATTATTTTGGCATTGATCTCAGCCGGGCATGCGGAGAGGGTCACAGTATCAGTTGGCACCAACACCACCACCTGGACGATCAGCCGAGAGAGCGAGAGCCTCAAGTTCGAGTATTCCCAGTATGTCGAGGGCAGCATATCCCCGGTGGAGTACCGGGGAAGGGCCCTCTCCCCCTACCACTCCTGCTATGAAGAGGTGGAGATCAATGACCTCCGCCTGCGAGAGAGGACCTCTGCCCAGGAGGGCCGCTATGCCTCAGAGAAGCAGTTGACCCTGGAGGCGAACACAACTGAAGCCAGTCTCTTCAACCTTGTACATGAGAAGGGGGTATATTCCTTTCAATTTGCAGAGCAGTGGCCGGCCATCCTCCGGTCCAGAGGATCTATGAGGTACTCCGGCCAGGGCATCAACAGCCGGGAGTACGCCGGAAACAATCTCGATTATGCCGGCTCCAGTCTGCTCTACAACACCGAGCTCTCCAAAGATTCAGATATCGGTATGCTGATCACCAGGATGAACGCCACTGTACTTGCCACTGATGATGCCATCCTGCATGCAGAATTGAAGCCCGAAAAAGAGACCCGTTATAATATCAGCACATACACCACTGGCATTGCCGACCTGAGGCATGGCTTCTCCAGCCTCAAAGCGGAGACGAAGAAGATCACCTATCCGCAGGCCAGCATGGGAGAGGAAAGGTATAGCGGGAGCTATAATATCAGCAGAAGCATACGGATGAAGTCCAGCTTCCCATGGTATGAGCCACAGGATGAATGGCTGCCATGCTGCTCTGCAGAAGGCTGCAAGATTGGACTCGCTGAGAAGGATTGCACATCCCTGACCTGACCCAGAGTGCATCCATCTGGATGCATCCATCTGGGGATCGGCCATCACCAGGATACATAAGGCAAGATGTCAAAGCAGTCAAGGGGGAGATTGGGATTGTAGTAGGGATCGCCCTTATCAATATATTTTTTCCATTTTTCCATGAATCTCTTGGTGTCAGAGGGATGAGGATCAATTGATAGCGATCTTCCCCTTGTGGCTGACTCGTGATGAATCAATTCTGCATAAGGAGTGAATAGATTTTCATATCCCAGCTCCCGAACCCGCAGGCAGAGATCGACATCCCCAAATCCAACCTCATAGCCCTCATCAAATCCGCCAACCTCATCGAATATCGATCTTCTGATCATCAGACAGGCAGCAGTCACTGCACTGTAGTTTCTGATGGAGACGAAATGGCCCATATAGCCGATATGATTTGAATCAGACCATTTATATATATGTTCTGCCCGCCCCCCTCCGCCGACAATGACTCCTACGTGCTGTATTTTTTTATCAGGATAAAGAAGCTTGGCCCCAACGCAGCCGATCTCATCCCGCTGTGATTGCTCCAGCATCGCCTCCAGCCAATCGGGGTTCAACACCTCTACATCGTTATTTAAAAAGAGCAGGTGATCGCCAAGGGCAAATTTTGCCGCGTAATTGTTTAGTCGAGAATAGTTGAATTTCTCATCGAATTTCAAAATTTTATAATCATTATGGTTTCTCTGCAAGGAGTCAAAATAAGCTGCACTCTCCTCTTCCTGGCTTAAATTGTCCACTACAATGACCTCATAATTGCCATAAGAGCTCTTAGCCTGGATGCTTTCGATACACCTGCTGAGCAGATCGATTCGATCCCTGGTGGGAATGATGATGCTGATTTTGGGCTGATCGAGGATATCCCTCTTCAGCCTGAAAAAATTAAAATGCTTTGTGCAATAGACCTCACCGCCGATTCCCTCTCTATCGGCAAAATCCTGCAGCGCCCTTCGACTCGACTCCATCACCCTCTCCTTGAGCTGATGGCCACCGCTCGCCTGGTGCTGCCTCCATTTATACAGGATTTTTGGTATATGAGAGATATTTCTGGTCTGGGAGACGACTCTTAAAAACAGATCGTAGTCCTGGGATACAGCAAAATCAGTCCTGAATCCGCCGATCTCCTTCAGAATGCTCCTCCTTATGACAGCAAAATGAATGATATAGCAGTGAGAGAGCAGATAATCCAGGGAGAAATCTGGCCGGAAAAGGGCGTATATGGGCTTTCCCCCTTCAGAGATCATGATCTCGTCGCTGTATATGAAATCGGTGTTGGCATTCCAGTTCAATAGTTGTACAACTTCATATAGTGCATGAGCGAGGAGCTGATCATCATGATCCAGAAAGCCGACGAATTCCCCGCTGGCCAGAGCGAGGGCCTCATTTGAGGCATTTGATATGCCCTTGTTCTCATTCAGATATTTTACCTTGATCCGGCCATCCTCTCGCTGATAGTGATCCAATAACTCTCTTATATGTGGCTGACCTGATCCATCATCAACGATGCATAGCTCCCAGTTATCATATGCCTGCAGCAAGACAGAGTCTATAGCAGCTCTGAGCCAGTCCTCAGGGGTGTTAAAAACAGGAGTTACTATGCTGATCTTCGGCCGGCACTCAAATCTCGCAGACTGCAAGCGCATATCCTCCAGTTCCCTCTGGGAGGGCGGCGCTGGCGGATTCGTACTGGGAAATAATTTTCTGCGCAGATACCTTTGCGACCTTTCTGCGAAGCTTCGCAGGCCATCCTGGGCGATTATCTGCCCGCCCCTGACGACCAGCTCATATGCGCCTCTGCGATCCGTTCCCGATGCAAGCAGAAGGTCGATGAGATCATTATGGCAACGGGTTACTCTCTTGCATGCCCTGCTATCCTTTTCCGCCATCTCACACCTTGCCCCAAGGGCATGACAGTTGGTATTTGAGAATTGAACAAAATAAATAGTTAACGGCATCAACATCGATTGATCAGTTCTTCGCTGTTTTCTGTTAGCGAACCTCAGGAGACTATCTCTCTCGTTTTGTACCTTTGTGCCTCTGTATCTAGTTGTATCACTTCCATAGCAAGGCAAAAAGGAGAATTCGCTCGGGGGCAGGCCGCCAGGCAGCATCCTTCCGGCTCCGACTATTGCTCTTGCATCCCCTCACCGATCTCCAATTTCTAAGCAGCCCTCAGGTCTGATGGATTGGTATATGCTGATGGATCGGTATATGCTGATGGATCGGTATATGCTGATGGATCGGTATATGCTGATGGATCGGTATATGCTGATGGATCTTTGATCATCTACCATCATTTTTTATCCTTGGACTGGAAGTAGCATACCCGGTGACCTTCCATGAATACCGGTCGGCTCCTCGTCAAGATCAACAGGCTATCCGCCTGGATACTGCTCGTATTTATGATCATCTTCTTGATATCAGGATACGCCTGGAACAAAGAAATCCTGCTGCCCCTTTACATGGCCGAGCGCATGCACACCAATCTGGATCTATATCTGGTCTTCTTCTTCCTGGCACATGTCCTGATCAGCACAAAATTCACCCTGGCCCGCTGGAGGATAGGAGATGAGAGGCTGGTGAATCTGCTCCTCATCGCCATTGGCATTCTCTTCTTCTGGTTCATCCTGGCCATAGATCAGAGCGGCTGAGATTGCTCTCCTTCCCTCCGGTAGCTGTTGCTGTAATCGGTTCGCCTGGAGCCCAATCGAGACCACAACATTTATAACCTAACGTTACTAACCACAAGTTCAATGAATGATTATGAGTGATATGTTGGATCCTGTTGAGCTTTTAGACATCTTGGGGAATGAAAATAGAAGACGCATTCTCCAGCTCCTCTCCTTCCGTCCCTTCTACTTCAATGAGATGGCAAAGAGGCTGGATGTGGGGCCGAAGGCGGTGATAGATCATCTGGAGATGCTGGAGAGGGCAGGGCTGGTGGAGTGCTATCAGGAACAGGGGAGAAGAAAATACTTCCGCATAGCCAGGAGGACGGTCTTGCAGGTGGCAGTCTCTCCCTACTCCTATGGTGTGCGGGCATATCTCTCTGAGGATGCCTCAAGGAATGCTCCAGGCTTTGAGGAGGCTGAGGCCTCCCCGGATCTGAAGCTTCTCCGGGATGAACTCCATCTCCTGGAGGAGAAGCGGCATGAGCTGCATGAGCTGCTGGCTCAGATCGAATCGCGGGAGATGGAGATCAGGAAGAAGGCATCTTCTGCTGCTGGAACTCACGCCAGGGACCAGCTTGAGCAGGAGATCATAACAGCATTGCTCTGCGGCTGCACAGATTCATCCGATCTCGCCACCAGGTTGGAGGTGCCCAGAGCGGTGGTTTTAGATAGCTTGAATAAGCTCAAAGAGCGCGGTATAGTGCATTTAAGAGGTCAAGAATGGAGCATATGAGATCATCCTCAGACAATCCCGCATCATCTACACCCATCCCTTCATCAGCATCGCAGCCACCGGCAGACGACTCCCGGCCGTATTCAGGGAATGAGGCAGACGCCGGCGATACCATTCCTGGGGACATGAAGCCCGCGGAGGAGGCTTCAGTATTGCTGCGAGTGGCAGAGGCCTATCATAAGGATGCAGGAAAGGGTGTGGCAAGGATAAATCCCACTATTCTCGCCCGCCTGGGGGTGGAGAACGGCGGAGTGGTGGAGATCAATGCCCGTGATAAGGTCTATGCCATCGCCTGGCCGGGAACCCCTGAAGACCCCCAGGATATCATCCGGATCGATGGAAACACCCGCTCCAACCTTGGAACGGGGATAGACAACCGGGTCAATGTCAGCCGGGCCACTGCCCGGCCCGCCAGAAAGATCGTCGTCTCTCCCACCCGCCAGATACGGCTCTTGGGAGGACAGCAGTATCTATTGCGTATGCTGCAGGGCAGGGCAGTGATAAAGGGGGAGATGCTCCGGGTGGAGATGATAAACAGCAGCCTCAATCTGGCTGTGGTGAGCACAGTGCCCAGTGGCCCGGTTCTGGTTACCCGGGAGACCATAATCAGCATTACCCGGGAGACCCTGGATGAACTCTCTTTGCATACCCGGGACATATCCTACGAGGACATCGGCGGCCTGGCGCGGGAGATCAGGGAGATCAGGGAGATGATCGAGGTTCCATTGCGCCATCCTGAGCTCTTCAGCCGCCTGGGAATCAACCCTCCCCGGGGTGTCCTCCTGCACGGTCCGCCGGGGACGGGAAAGACTCTCATCGCCAGAGCAGTGGCAGGCGAGACTGAGGCCAACTTCATATCCATCTCCGGGCCGGAGATAGTATCCAAGTTCTATGGCGAGAGCGAGCAGCGGCTCCGCCAGATCTTCGATGAGGCGACAAAATCGGCGCCTTCTATAATATTCATCGATGAGATCGACTCCATCGCCCCCAAGAGGGAGGAGGTCTCAGGCGACCTGGAGAGGCGGGTGGTGGCCCAGATCCTCTCCTTGATGGACGGCCTCTCCTCCCGGGAGGAGGTGATAGTGATAGCGGCCACCAACCGCCCCAATGCCCTCGATCCTGCCATTCGCCGGGGGGGGCGCTTTGACCGGGAGATCGAGATCGGCATACCGAACAGAAACGGGCGGCTGGAGGTGCTCTATGTCCACACCCGCGGCATGCCCCTGGATGAATCACTGGACCTGATGGAGATCGCAGACGCGACGCACGGCTGCGTGGGAGCGGACCTTTATGCCCTGTGCAAAGAGGCGGCCAGGCGCACACTGGAGAGGGCTCTGCCCGACCTGGATGTGAAAGAGGACATACCAATGGATGTGCTGGACAATCTCAGGGTGACCAGAGAAGATTTCCTCTCCGCCCTGAAGAAGATCGAGCCCTCAGCGATGAGGGAGGTCTTCGTGGAGGTGGCAGAGGTCCACTGGGATGATGTGGGCGGCCTGGATGAGGCCAAGCAGTCGCTGATCGAGGCGGTGGAGTGGCCTTTGAAGTATCCGGAGGCTTTCGCCTCGGTGGGCGTTCGGCCGCCACGGGGCATTCTGCTCTACGGCCTTCCCGGCACGGGCAAGACCCTCCTGGTCAGAGCTCTGGCAACGGAGAGCAATGTCAACTTCATCAGCATCAAAGGCCCGGAGCTATTGAGCAAATGGGTGGGCGAGTCAGAGAGGGCGGTAAGGGAGGTATTTCGCAAAGCCCGCCAGGCTGCTCCCGCCCTGGTATTCTTCGATGAGATCGATTCCATCGTCCCCGCCCGGGGCAGTGGATCGGACTCACATGTGACGGAGAGGGTGGTCAGCCAGTTCCTCACTGAGATGGACGGCCTCTTGGAGCTGAAGGAGGTGGTTGTTCTGGCAGCCACCAACCGTCCAGACCTTATGGACAGCTCACTGCTCAGGCCGGGGCGGTTCGATCGCTTAGTTTATATTCCCATGCCTGATAAAGAGGCTCGTCAGAAGATCCTGGAGATCCATCTCTCAAATATGGCCGCTCATGGGGTCTCTGCTCAGTGGCTGGCCCGGATCACTGAGGACTTCAGCGGCGCCGACCTGGAGATGCTCTGTCGAGAGGCGGGAATGCTCGCTTTGCGGGAGCATATCCGTCCGGGAATGAGAAGAGAAGAGCTGATAATCGATAAGATCCTTGTTACAGAGAAGCACTTCCAGGAGGCCAGGGAGTATATCCGGCCACACCTATCAAAAGATATGCTGCAGGGATACACCAGGATGATCCGGGAATTCCAGGCCTGAAAGCTTAATGATTTGGAAAGAGAAGAGCATGCAGATAAAGCATCAAATATATAGTCAAGAACAACCAATAATTGCTGTGAGGACCGAAAAATTGACTTCAGAAGATGAGTCGAATGAACTGCTTGGCGATATAGATTTCAAGGATACGAGCAGCATAACCGTACCTGAAAACCTCATAGATCAGGTTATCGGCCAGGACGAGGCGGTTGAGGTGATCAAGAAGGCGGCAAGCCAGAGAAGGCATGTCATGCTCATAGGCTCTCCTGGCACTGGCAAGTCGATGCTTGGCAAGGCCATGAGCGAGCTTCTTCCCGCTGAGGAGCTGCAGGATGTCCTGGTCTACGCCAATCCCGAGGATAACAATACCCCCAGGATCCGCACCGTTCCCGCAGGCAGGGGCAAACAGATAGTCGATGCCCAGAAACTGGAGGCGAGAAAGAAGGTCCAGACGCGAAATATGTTCTTGATGATCATCGTCATGGCCCTGATCGTTTATGCCTATTACATGGGCCAGCTTCTATTCGGAATAATCGCAGCAGCATTGCTATTCATCTCTCTGCGCTATCTGCTGCCCAAAGAGGATGCTATGGTCCCCAAGCTTCTGGTGGACAACAACGGCAAGAAGAAAGCGCCTTATGTTGATGGCACCGGTGCCCATGCTGGGGCACTGCTGGGAGACGTCCGCCATGATCCTTTTCAGTCCGGTGGCCTGGAGACGCCATCCCATGAGAGAGTGGAGTGTGGCTCCATTCATAAAGCCCACAAAGGGGTGCTGTTCATCGACGAGGTCAACACCCTCCGCCCGGAGTCTCAGCAAAGCCTCCTCACCGCCCTGCAAGAGGGGTTCTATCCCATCACCGGCCAGAGCGAGAGGAGTTCTGGCGCTCTGGTGAGAACCGAGCCCGTCCCCTGCAGCTTTGTCATGATTGCTGCTGGAAACCTGGATGCTGTGCAGGGGATGCATCCCGCTCTCCGGTCGCGCATTAAGGGCTACGGCTATGAGGTCTATATGCGGGACACTATGGATGACACCCTGGAGAACAGGAATAAGCTCATCAGGTTCGTGGCTCAGGAGATTGTGAGAGATGGAAAGATCCCTCACTTCACCCGCGATGCAGTGGCTGAGGTCATGAGAGAGGCCAAGAGGCGCTCGGGCAGAAAGGGGCATCTCACTCTCCTGCTCCGCGACCTGGGCGGCCTGATCAGAGTATCTGGCGATGTGGCCCGGGCGGAATCCTCCCCCCTCACCGAGGTGAATCACGTCATGCAGGCCAAGAAGATGGCCCGATCGGTGGAGCAGCAGCTCGCTGACAGATACATGGAGAGGCGCAAGGACTACAGCATGTTCCACTCCACCGGGGATGAGATCGGCCGGGTCAATGGCCTGGCGGTGATGGGCGACTCGGGCATTGTCCTGCCCATCATGGCCGAGATCACCCCTGCCCAATCCAGGGAGGAGGGCAAGATCATCGCCACTGGAAAGCTGCAGGAGATCGCCCGCGAGGCGGTGACGAACGTCTCTGTGCTGATCAAGAAGTTCCTGGGTGAGGATATCACCAAGAAGGATGTGCATATCCAGTTCATAGGCACATACGAGGGGGTGGAGGGCGACAGTGCATCCATCTCCATAGCCACAGCTGTCATATCGGCCATGGAGGGGGTGCCCGTGAAACAGACTGTGGCCATGACCGGCTCGCTCTCTGTGCGGGGGGATGTCATGCCAGTGGGCGGGGTCACCCAGAAGATCGAGGCTGCCGCCCAGGCGGGGATCAAGACGGTCCTCATCCCCAAATCCAATATGGGTGACGTCCTGATAGACGATGCTGTAAAGGCCTCAATTGAGATAATACCGGTCTCCAACATCAGCGAGGTCTTCGAGTATGCCATGAGCAGCCAGAGGACCAGGCTGGTTGAGAAGCTGAAGAAGTTCGCAGTGGAGAAGAAGATCGGCATCAACATCCCTGAGACGATACCGACCCCCATCCGGAGCATCTGATCGCTTGATGGTGGATTTTTTTGATACCCGCGTTCTGCGCGGGAGCCGGACCAGGATCGTCCTGGATAATGGAAAGCTGGAGGAGATAGCTCAGGTGCCCTTCCAGGGGGCATCAGTCCGTGCTCTCTTTGGCGGTGCCTGGGGCTTTGTGACCACCGATCGGGTGGACGGCCTGGAAAAGGAGATCGATCTGGCAAAGAGGATCGCCCGGAAGATCGGACGGCAGGAGGATCTTCGTCTGGCTGAGGCTCCGTCAGGCAGAAGCGCAGTGGTGGCCGTCAAGAGAGATCCCAGGGACCTCTCTTTGGAGGAGAAGGTGGCCCTTTTAAGGGAGATCGAGGATGCAGCAAAGGTCGAAGGGGTATCATCGACCCAGGCGGTCTACTCGGAGATGGATCTGACGGCCCATTACAGCAGCTCAGAGGGACTGGATCTGGAGTCGAGGATGACCAGGATGGGCTTTATCATCAGTGCAGTCGCCCACAGGAATGGCCTTTATCAGACCGATGGCGAGGGCAGAGCCGGTGTGGGAGGCCTGGAGCTATTCGACCGGGAGGATCCCCAATCCCTGGCCAGGCAGGTGGGAGAGACGGCTGTCGCCCTCCTGGATGCCAAGGCGGCACGGGGAGGGAGCTATCCTGTGGTCCTGGACCAGGAGCTGGCCGGGGTATTCGTCCATGAGGCTGTGGGGCATGCCACGGAGGGGGATATCATCCTGGAGGGAGACTCCTGCCTGGAGGGGAGGCTGGGAGAGAGGATTGGATCAGAGCTGGTGACGGTCAAGGATGATCCCAGCCTGATGCTGAACGGCTACTATCCCTTTGATGATGAGGGAAGCCTGGCCCAGGAGACTGTTTTAGTGGAGAACGGTGTTCTTCGCTCCTATCTCAACACCCGGGAGACCGCCGCCAGGCTGGGGGGCGTGCCGGGCAATGCCCGGGCAGAGGGAGTGAGCCGGCCGGTGGTGCGGATGAGCAATACCTACATCGCCAATGGCGACTGGAAGCTGGAGGAGATCTTAGAGGAGCTGAAGAGCGGAGTCTATCTGGCAGGGAGCAGGGGAGGACAGGTCAGCACCGGCGAGGGGATATTCCAGTTCAATGCCAAGAAGGGCTACATCATCGAGGATGGGGAGAGAACACAGCTCCTGCGAGATGTATCCCTGTCCGGGAAGATCCTGGAGACGCTCTTGCATGTGAAGGCGGTGGGAGACGACCTGAAGTACAATAGCGGACGATGCGGAAAGTCAGGGCAACTGGTGCCTGTGAGCGATGGCTCGCCTCATCTTCTGGTGGAGCAGGCCACAGTGGGCGGAACGGGATAGAGAAAGGATATAAACTGATTTTAGATCGAGTTTTATAAAAATTGAATGTTCTGGCTCAGCCTCGGTTCAATGCCTGATCCAGGCTGCTGTTTATCATCTCCAGGCTGGTATTGGTCATCTCTGCCCTCAGCCAGTCCCAAGCGGCCTGAGCAGCCCTGCCCAGCTTATCCCCCACCTCTGCCTCGATCCGGGATAACAGATTCTCCTGGCTGCCGCCTTCTGGTTTGTATTTCTGCAGCTCCCAGCCTGAGCCTTTCAGGCCCTCTCTCCAATCTTCCGGATCGAACTCATTGTCCGTCTGATTGGCCAGCACAGCATGGCCTGATTCCACCAGCAGGAGGTTGAAGTTGGGATAAGGGATGGGCTGGCCGTAGGCCCCGGTGAGATAGACGACTGCGACCAGCCTATCCTCGGCGTCCCCTCTCCGTCTGGAGAGATCGTCAACATCCAGGTAAACCCTCTTGCCCATCAGCACGGCGTATGTGAAATCCCTGGCTGCCAGGCCCTGGGCCGATTTCATATCCGGCGAACGGACATCAGCCAGTGTGATCCTCTCCACTCTCTTTTCAGTTCCGGAACTGCCCTTCTCCATCCTGAGATCGAATGTACTGCCATCGATCACCTCTGTCACCACCCCGCGGGCCTCATCCAGAGAGGCTGAAGATCCGGGGAGAAGAGAGAGCAGCAGGATGATCGGCAGGCATAAAGAGAAAAGAGAGATGGCGGCCCCAGGCTTGGCCCCAGAGGACGGGGAAGAGCCGCATCTTCTGCCCTCAGCTCTCATGATACACTCACCTTCAGCTCTATCGTTCTGTTTATGCTGCCGTTTGTGGCAGTCAGTCTGTATACGGTATCCTCGGCCGGGGATATGGATATTGATCCCTTGAGGGGAACCGGGCCGATGCCCTGATCGATCTCGACCAGGCTTGCGCCCACTACGCTCCAGCTGAGGTTGGAGGACTGGCCCGGCTCGAGGAACCTTGATTCAGCATTGAAGAACTCAATAACAGGAAATGGCGATCCCAGAAAGTTCAGCGCCAGTATCCCACCGGCAAATATCGCCAACAGCATTGCAAACCAGATGATAACCCCCGGCGGGGTTTTCCAGAAGGACTTTTGCATCTCCCAGTAGGTCTTCTTTTGAGCCATTGTAGGGGTGTTAGAGATGATTCTGGTTATTATACTCTGCTCTCCCTGCGCCCTCCCGGGAGGGTTTGGCCCTTAAGCCTTTCGGCGATCGAACCGATCCCATCATCATCCCTCTCTATTGCAGTGATCTCTCACCCCTCTGCCATCCTCTCATATATCTGCTCCATCATTGGCATAGGGGATACGGCATTCATATCCATTCCCAGTTCATCCGGCCCCAGGCCGAGGGCGATGCCCACCAGTTGAGTCACATAAAGCACCGGAATTCCTATATCCTCACCATATCGCTGCTCTATAGATCTCTGTTTGGTGTCCAGCATCAACTGGCACAGGGGACAGAGGGTGATTATGACCTCTGCTCCCTCTTTTTTGGCATCCTTGAGGATCCGATAGGCGGTCTCATTGGCGGCCTCCTCCTTGGGCATGAAGATCGGTCCTCCGCAGCAGAAGGTCTTCAGGCGGAGGTCAACTGCCTCTGCCTGTAAAATCCGGATCAGCTTCTCCAGGATGACGGGATACTCTGGGCTGTGCACCCCCACCGGGCGGGAGAAGAGGCAGCCATAGTAGGGGGCCACCCTCAAACCCTTTAAAGGCAGCACAATCCCCTCCTCGTCCTCTTCCAGGGCCTCGAGGATCGCTTCCAGAGCATGCCGTACCCTCGCTCCCTTGTACTCCTTTTCCAGGACGGCGTTCACCCTCCCTCTGATCTCCACATCCTCCAGCTTCAATGCCGCCGCCCTGAGGTTGCTGAGGCAGATGGAGCAGGAGGTCACTATATCCAGCTCCGTCTGGGACATATTCCGGGCGGCAAGCCCTGTGGCCACCATCTCATTGGAGACGTGCGTCGCCCCGCAGCAGTTCCAGTCCTCCAGCTCCTCCAGATCGACCCCCAGTCTGGAAAAGACTGCTCTGGTGGACTTGTCCATCTCCTTTCCTGTGGAGAGGGAGACACAGCCCGGATAGTAAGCCAGCCTCATTTGCCCAGCTCCTCCATAATCCTCCTGACCTCATCTCTTCTCTTGACCTGCTCCCTTTCCAGGGTGATCTTCCCCCGGGGGAGAAGCTCCAGGCCCACCTCCATAGACTGAACACTCCCCTGGGGATAGGAGAGCAGAAACTCAGCAATTAGAGGAAGCTCACTGATCCGGCCATAATCTGCGATCTGCTCACTGAAGAGGCGGTCGTACTCCCGTCCGGGGCTCTCTATCCTCTCCCTCTCCGCCAGCTCCTTCAGAGCGGAGACCACCATCTTCGGCCTTATCCCCCGCGGACAGCGCACTGTGCACAGGAGGCAGGAGGTACAGAGCCAAAGGGTCTCATTGTGCAGCGCCTCATTCTTCCTGCCCTCCAGACAGAGCTTGACCAGCTTTCTTATGCTCGGATTCATGAGATGGGCAGTGGGGCAGCTGGCAGAGCAGGTGCCGCACTGAATGCAGCTTTTGACCTCATCTCCAGCCAGCCTCAATACCTCCTCTTTGAAGTCCTCATCCAAGGCTTTGGCCATCACTCCGCCCCCTCGTTCGTCTCCATTGCCTTCTTCCTCTTCTCCTCGTTCTGCCGGAGCCTCTCTATTATCTTCTCGCTCGCCCTGTCCGGCGGCTCGTTCTCCATGATCTGGCGGACCTTGGGCTTGGCCAGCAGAGGCACCAGCGGCTTTATGGCCTCATCCACCATCTTTAAGAGATCGGGATCTATCCTGGGCATCTCGGGAGCAGGCAGGGGCGTCCTCTCTATCTCAGGAGGCTGGACAGCGCCGCTCACATCTGGTATCTTCCTCTCTCCAGTCAGTATGGTACTGATCGCTTCCTTCCACTCCTCTGCCCAGGGGGTCTCCTTCACCTCTGTATGGCTGACATCAGACCTCTGCACCTCAATCGCCGAGACGGGGCAGGCCTTCTCGCAGGCCCCGCAGAGGATGCACTGATCCTCCACTGAAGCAGCCTTTCCCCGCTCATCAACATACCAACACTGAGCGGGGCAGACATTGAAGCAGGCCAGGCAGCCCAGGGGATCGCAGCGATCGAGGTTCTTCTCCACCATCCTGATCTGCCCCTGAAATGGCCTGGAGACATCCATCCCCTCATAGGGGCAGACCTGGGCACATCTCCCGCAGCCGATGCACAGGCTCTCATCGACCTCGATCTTGCCCTCGATCCTCGGCTCCTCATCCCGCTCTAAAGGCTCGCCCTCGACTGTTATCGCCTCCTCCGGACAGAGAGAGACGCACAGGCCGCAGTAGTCGCAAAGATCCTCATCCACCAGCAATTGCTCATAGGGGACCAGATTGCGCGGATCCTTCTCCTTCTCCCCCTTATCCACCAGCAGGAAGGCCTTGCAGAACTTGGCACACCGGCCGCAGAGGTTGCATTTCTCCTGATCGATGGTGATCTTCCCCTCGATCCCCTCCCGAAGTGCGCCAAAATCCTCTCTGCTCTTGTCGAAGGTCACCTTGATTGCTTCTGTAGGGCAGACGGGCTCGCAGAGCAGACAGGGCAGACATCTCTCATTGGGCTTAGCCTCTGCCACCAGCCTGGGATATTCATCCCTCTCTCTGAAGTCGACCGGCTTTGGTACCGGCCGGGCCACTCTCTCACAGCTATCTTCGGTCATGCATTTGTCTCGGCTGCCTCTGCCGCCTCTGGCTCAGCTTTTCTCTCCTCGACTCTCATTGTGAAGGCCTTCATGGGACAGAAGTTCACACACATCCCGCAGAATGCACAGAGATCAAGATCGATCAATACAGGAGGGGCATCCAGCCCTTTGGCGATCTCCATCAGCGGCCCCTCTTGCAGGGCCTTCTTCGGGCAGATGGCAACGCAAATGGAGCAGCCGGCACATTTCTTATAATCGTAATCCAGAGTCTTCTCGCTATCCTTGGTCCTCTGCCTGGCCAGGATATGGCTTCCTTCCACCTCCATCTCCTTCTCAATCTCCATCATGCTGCTCATCACCTCCCGCGGAGATCATCTCCTGTGACAGCACTGCGTCCGGATCCGCCTCCCTTTCTCTCTTCGATTCGCTCTTTTTTGTATCTGCTCTCTTCTGTTTTATGGTTTTTTTCGCCGCTCCCCCGCCCGGATCGCCCTTCTCCTCACCCGGCCCTTCTCCTCTCCTTTTGAGCTCTGTTCCTATGGGACCGATGGCCTTCAGCTCGCCGATGAACTCCCTGAGCTCCTGGGCATAGATCTCCCCCTCGCTGGCAGCGCACCAGACGATCTTCACCCTTCCCGGATCTATGCCGATCTTCTCCAGCACCCCCTTCAATACATTCACCCTCTGCAGAGCCTGGTAGTTCCCATCATGGTAGTGGCATTCCCCTATGCGGCAGCCGGCGATGAGCACCCCGTCCGCCCCCCGGCGCAGGGCCTCCAGGACGAAGCTGGGATCCACCCGGGCTGAACACATAACCCTGATGTTGCGGGCGTTGGTGGGATACTGGATGCGTGAGGTCCCGGCGAGATCGGCAGCACCGTAGCTGCACCAGTTGCACAGGAATGCGATGATGAGGGGAAACTCCTTCTTCACCTCGGTCGCTGCTCTGATCTGGGCCAGGATCTGCTCATCTGAGAAGAGGCGCATCTTTATGGCATCCACAGGACAGGCTGCTGCACACGATCCGCAGCCCTTGCAGGCTGCCTCGTCCACATAAGCTGGGCTTTTCACTGCTATTGCATTCTGCGGACAGACATCAACGCACAGCTTGCACCCGATGCACAGATCGGGATCCACATAAGCAGATGTGGGCTCCAGGTCCAAGAATCCCTTCTGCAATAGCCTGATGGCCTTGGCTGCCGCGGCACTGCCCTGAGCGATGGATATGGGAATCTCCTTGGGCCCGGAGGCGCAGCCGGCGATGAAGACCCCATCGATATGAGCCTCAACCGGCCTCATCTTGGGATGGGCGATCTCAAAGAAATTGTCCGGCCTGCGGGAGAGGCCCAGAAGGTTGCCCAGGACGTCTGCGCTCCTCTCCGGCTCCAGGCCCACAGAGAGGACGGCGATATCATGCCGGACCCTCTTTATCTCTCCGTTCTGGGTATCCTCGAATATGAGATAGATATCCCCATCCTCCTCCTCGATGCGGGATACGCGGGCGCGAACGAAGTTTATGCCCAGCATCTGGGCCCGCACATAGAACTCCTCATACCCTTCTCCGCATGCCCTGATATCGATATAGTAGATAGTGATATCCGCGTCGGGGTACTTCTCTGCAATCAACTGGGCGTTCTTCAGGGAGGCCATGCAGCAGATCCGAGAGCAATAGATGTTGCCGACTGTGGAGTCCCTGGAGCCGACACACTGCAGGAAGGCCACAGACCGGGCCAGCTCGCCCGTGCTCGGCCGGACGATCTCCCCCTTTGTAGGCCCGGAGGCATTGAGCATCCTCTCTATCTGCAGAGTGGTGACGACATCCCTGAACCGGCCAAAGCCGTACTCCTCCTTCCGGGCGGCATCAAAGGGCTGCCATCCAGTGGCCACTATTATCGCCCCCACATTGATCTTGAAGTGATCGGCCACCTGATCCAGCTTGATTGCCTGGGTGGGGCAGGACTCGACACAGCGGGAGCAGCCAATGCAGGCCTTTGGGTCGACGCATGCCGAGAGAGGGACGGCCTGAGGATAGGGAATATAGATGGCCTTCCTCTTGCCGATGCCGAAGTCGTACTCATTGGGCACCTCCACCGGGCAGACGTCCGCACACTCATTTATGCAGCCCTTGCAGAGAACCGGATCCACATAGCGCGCCCGGTGGACGCCGGATACAGTGAAGTTGCCCACACTGCCCTCCACCCCCAGCACCTCGGAGTAGGTGTAGAGGGTGATATTGGGGTGATTGAAGACCTCAGACATCTTGGGACCTAGAACGCAGATGGAGCAGTCATTGGTGGGAAAGACATCAGTGAGCAGGGCCATGTGCCCGCCGATGGTCGGCCGGCGCTCCACTAAGAAGACATGGAAGCCCGCGTCTGCCAGGTCCAGGGCAGCAGCGATCCCGGCTACTCCCCCCACCACCAGCACATCCTTGTTGACCGGGATCTGCTCCTGCTCCAGGGGCTGCAGGAGAGCGGCCTTGGCCACGGACATTGCTATCAGGTCCTTGGCCTTCTCTGTGGCCATGGCCGGCAGATCCATATGAACCCAGGAGCAGTGCTCTCTGATGTTGGCCATCTCCAGCATATAGGGGTTCAGACCGGCCTTGGCAATGGCACGGCGAAATGTGGGCTCATGCAGGCGGGGCGAGCAGGCAGCCACCACGATCCTGTCGAGATTGAATTCAGCTATATCCTTTTGAATCTGCTCCTGCCCAATATCGGAGCAGGAGAACTGCAGATCTCTGGCTACGGCCACATCGGGCAGCTTCTCGGCAAAGCTCTTCAGCTCCTCCACATCCAAGACGCCGGCGATATTCAGGCCGCAGTGACATACATAAACACCAATGGGCATGGACTTCAGTTAGTATGATCCACTTAATTCACTTAAACCTATGCAAAGAAGAAGACAATTGGCAAAAATAATAAGGGCATCCTCTATTGATGCCTGGAATGGTTTTTTTTATGGCCACCGGAGCGCAGGGGCGAGGATAGCTTCACTGCAGCCTCCAAGGCAAACCCAGGGGTCGTCCGATCATCCAGAGGCCGAACCCGCTCATAGTTCGCGCATGAAGGGAATAAAAAGCCCCATACATCTGAAGGCAATTGTCTCTTCCCGGCCACTTCTCACCCTCCCTTCGCCTGCAAATATCGATATTGATCCTCAGCTCCCGGAGCCTTGGCTATTAGGCTTATTATCTAATAATCAGTCTTAAATAAGTCTGAATACATTGTTGCCAACAGTGGCGGGAGCAGATCATGTCGGCTCGGTCACCCTAATCCAGATACAGAGATATCAGAGCTGGCAAGATGAAATTCTCCTGAATAAACCAATGCTGGCGGTGAAATGCTGCCCAGCGGGAGTGATGAATGGATCAATGAATGAATCAGAAAGTTATGGCGGTATAAGATATGACAAGGATTGGTGTGGTCAGACACAAGATAGATGACTTCAGCGATTGGAAGCAGAAGTTCGATGATAGGATGGCGGTCAGAAAGAGCAATGGTTGGGCAGGGCATGAGCTGTACTATGATGAATTGAGGAAAGAAGCATATGTTGTCCATACTGTCCTGGATGATAAGATCGAAATGGCAAAGCAGCATATGGCGAAGTTCAAGGCGATGGGAAAACGCAATGAGATGAATCCCTCTGGCAACCCCGATCATTCCATAATGCCAAAGGGAGATAAAGTCGAGGATATAACCTACTGAGCGTAGATATTTTCAGTGGACGATATTCTTTTTTTAAAACTATTTTAGCCCTCCAAGGCCAGCCCTCATATGCATCCGCCGATCAGCTCCACTGCTTCCCTCAGGTCGCCAATAACCTCCGGTCCCTGCCGCTCGCCCTTGCGGTGCAGGAAGAGGGCATCAAGGCCGGCATCCAATGCCGACTCATAATCATATCGATAGTGGTCACCTATATGCAGCACCTCGAAGGGCCTGGCATTCATATGAGCACAGACGGCGCCATAAAGGAGGGGAGATTTCTTGACCTCCCGGAAGTCACTGGTGGCAGAGAAGATCTCCCGGAAGTAGCCCTCAAGTCCATCCAGCTCGATATCGATGAAATCGCGGGCGGCATTGGAGGTCACCACCAGCTCATAATTCCGGGAGAGAAGCTCCAAGACCTCTTCCACCTCGGGATAGATCTCTATCTCATCCTCATAAAGCTCTAAGAGCTGCTCTTTGCCCACAGAGAGGCCGAACTTATCTATCCAGAACTTGAGATCATACCACTCCAGTTGGTCGCTGCCGATCTTGGTATACTCGCCGATGACATATTCTCTGGCGGCGATGAAGTCCATCCCCATCTTCTCGGCAAATAGCCTGGGCACGCCCTCCATCCAGACCTTGTCTACGAACCTTGAATTTACCAGGGTGCCATCCATGTCCAGGGATATGATGCGAATCATCTTGAGCTCCTGTTGAAGAGAAGAGAGTCGCTTTATGGGTTTATTATTCTTTTGGATAGGGTGGATGGTTGAGGAGGGGTGGTTGAGGAGGATGGTTGAGGAGGGATGGTTGAGGGGGCTGGTTGAGGGGGCTGGTTGAGGAGGGGTGGTTGAGGGGGAATGGTTGAGGGGTTTGGTCGAAAGGTATAAGCTGACCTGTTATCAATTGCATTGCCAAGAGTAGAGCTGAGATCAGAAGAGAGCAGGGATGGTCTGATGGTTAGAGTTTTAGTGCTTATCTTGATTGGGATGGCGGCAGCTACAGGAATTGCGGGCGCCGAGCTGGTCAGGCTGGGCTATGATGATGGCAGCGCCGAGGATGCCATCTGGATGGATGGGCTGCGGGGACATGCAGTGCTCTATGATGCACCATGCGAGAACTGGACCCTCTCCGGCGTGGAGATACTGGGAAAGCTGGCCCCTGAGCCAAGATCTGAGATGCTGATTGTTGAGATCTGGGATCGCAATCTCTCCCTGCTCTCAAGAGCGACAGACAGGGCCCGATCCTACTTTTCCGATAACCTCACCTGGTCAGTGGTGGATATCCCAGATACCACTGTCTCCGGCAGCTTTCTGATCTCGGTCTATGAGTTCGCCGGTGTGTATGTGGGCGTCGATAACAGCTCCCGTTATCAGAGGTCGGCCCTCACCGCCCGCAATCCTAATAGAATCCTGCCCTGGGATCTGGAGAACCGCTCTTATAACCAGACCAACTGGATGATCAGGGCTCTGGGCTCCTCTCCCGCCCCCAGGATAAGCCTGGAGATGAAGAGGGAGAGGGCAAGCCAGGCCAGCCCGGCAGAGATCCGGGTTATGGCTCTGGATGAGGATGATAACCTCCTTAGAGCTGCATTATATATCATCGACAATTCGAGCCATGAGATAGTCTGGTCGGAGATGAAGGCTCTGGAGGGGGGCAGGGCAGATCTTGAGTTCTCCTGGCCGGCGGCTGTACGCCAGATCTCCCTGGATGGCTCATATTACGGGCCGGTGTTTGCCGCCAATGAGCTGAGGGTCCCTGAGAATGTGAGCCACCTTCTCGCCTTCTCTGTGCCCGCGATCCTGGAAGGGAGGGAGAATCTGACCCTCTTTGTCCAGGCCTACTTCGGCCAGGATGGCAGATTCAATGCCCTGATTGATTCTTACGGAAGGGCTTACTATCTATCCAGCGATCTGGTGGAAAGGACAATGCCGGGAGGCAATTATTCCCAATTTGCCATGGAGAACATCAGTCTGGTTCCCGGTGAGAGCAGGATCGGCTTTCTGAAGATGAGACTGCCGGCAAATACAGAGGAAGAGGCGGTGGAGTTCGCCGGCCCAGTGCTTTTAGCCGGCTCGGCCCAGGAGGGATACGGGCTGCGCCTGGAGGAGACTGCTGCCAGAAGCGGTGAGTACATCATTCTGGCAGAGGTGCAGGACCTGGCTTTCAATGTGGTGGGAATGGCAGGAGATGAGATGGCCAGGGTGGCATGATTCATGTCGCCCATCAATGGAGGCATCAATGAGGAGATTGATAAATGCGCATATTCATCATCGTAGGCCATAAGGCCACCACTGAGCCCAGCTTCTCCCTGGAGGATATCCCCGGCACCTCCGGCCGGCTGGATATCCTCTGCCGCTCTGTAACCTCTGCCTTTGTCCTCTCCCATGGCATCAGAAAGGATGTGCTGGTATATCTGGTGCTGCTGGGTGGGGAGAATCCCAAGACCATCCAGCTGGTGGGCGAGAGCCTCCGTCATCTCAATCCGGATGAGAGGAGCACAGCAGCTCTCCTCAAGAAGGCCCTGGCGGTCGAGGCCGCGCCGGGATGGAGCATGTCCACCCCGGGAATATTCGTCCGCAGCGGCGGCCTGCCCAGGCTGCTGGAGGATCTGAGGCAGAGATCTGTCCGGCTGGTTTACCTGAAGGAGGATGGAAAGGACTTCCGCTGTCTGAGGGATGAGCCCCTGGAAGAAGAGATGGCATTTGTCCTGGGAGACCACAGCGGAATGACTGCAGAGGAGGAGGCGCTCCTCGCCTCAGCAGGGGCAGAGGTGGTCGCCCTCGGGCCGACCAGCCTGCATGCCGATCATTGCATAGTGGTCACGAACTGGCTGCTGGACAGCAAGGCCTTTATGTCCGGTTGCCTCTAGAGGCCATAATTGGGCAGTCCAGAAGGCTTCGGAACGGCATAGCTATTCTCATAAGACCGCAAGATATGCGATGTGCATTTGGGGGAAAAACTCTTCCTCTGTGCATTCAACCCTCTTCATTCACTCCTCTTCGAAGCTAAACTGCTTAAATTTCAGTGTTTTGCAATTTTCGGATACCGTTCTTATGGTCCTCTCATCAGCACCCTCTGGTAAATCGGCCATGATCTCTATAGTTACTTTGACATTGGCCCCTCTCTCTAACTCCAAATGCTGGATCACTGCTTCAGCTATGCTTCCTGCATCACGGCCAGCCCTCTTTGGATCAAGCTCAACAGAACCAAAAAATCTCTTCATCCTTTTCGGTGGTTTTGGAGTGTGCACAACATCTGGTCCATCTTCCAGTCCCTCACCTGGGATTGGTACTTTTTTACCTTCTGAGATTGCTCCGTCAGCCCCTTCATCAGCATTGCTTTGGACCTTACCTGCCTCTCGAGCCTTCTTCTCATCATCTATCTGCTTTTGAGCTATTTCCGGTTTGACTAAGACGGTCTGTCCGTCGTTATCTGCGGAGCTTCGCCCGCTGCCAAAAATCAGGCCGTGATATCTGCCTTTCTCGTCGATCATGTCTGCATAGGCAAAGTAATCCTTGCTGTGCAGCCCTGCCACAATGGCATTGAGCAACACATCCTCTTCGGACAGGCGTGGGAGATATAGATATGTGCATAGGTACTCCCATAGCTTGCGAATGCTGAGATGAGGATGATCCTTCCAAAGCAGCCTATCCAGCTCCATCTTGAGACGTGCTGGAGACCATTTGATGATGAGATGTTCATCAGAGATCAGTTTATTGCATACCTTATCGGGAAGAGATTCCTTACCAGAGCTATTGATCCTGGATTTATCCCATTCAATAGCAGGTTCATCTGGCTTTTCCTGCATTGGTACAAGCAGCCAGATAAAGGTCTGATTCATTCTTGAGGCGACCACCTCATCAGACCTCGCCCTTCCGTCCTCAACCAGCCTCCTTTGGAAGGTATCCAGGTTTAGGATGTCCTTATCCCTCTCGATTGAGTTCCAGGCTAAAAACTGGCGAACAGCATCCTTCAGCTCCTCAAGACGATCACTGTCTGGAGCCACAAAGACCAGCATATTCCTGTAGATCCTGGGACCTGCGCCCCGTTCATTCAGGATTTTACTGGCCTGATCTATAGCGGAACTTGGCACTCCTCTCTTAGAGCTATGGGGGTATCTGGGTCCGAGTACCACCAGCCGGGTCTTCATCTCATCGCTGACATCGGAAGAGGAAGCAGGAGCTATATGAAGAGCAGAAAAATATCCAGGTCTCTGTCTGGACCTCAAGCGACTGACTATCTCCAGCTCCACTTCATCAGGGTGACGCAGAAGATCTTCTGCCCTATCCCTTGCTTCTCGGTTCACGCTGGGATGGGTATCGAACCAGTAACGGCTTTCGTTGCCAAATAAATAGGTTAATTGCTCGCTCATCCTCTGGAGAGCATCCCCAAAGGTGGCAGGAGCCTCGCCCGGTTGGACACAGCCCAGCTTGATTCTCATCTTCTCCAGACCTCGGACCTTCATGGCAGCAACTGAGGGTGCACTGCCTATGAAGACCGTTCTGGCCACCCTTCTGCAGGCAGAGTAGCGGCCCAGGTTGGGATTCTCTCTATCGATGGCTATGGGCTTGCTGGTAGGACCGTCTATATCTGCATCTATGATCGGTCCCCAGCCGTCAGGGAGGTTTCTTGTGATCTCGAATCTGACATCAGAGCTGTCCAGAGGCAGTGTTCCCGGCATGATCAGGAGCGACTTATCCTGCCTCTCCCAGAGGTTGTGGATGACAGCAGCCATTAAACGGAGCACTCCGCGGGTGCGCTGGAATCTCTCAAGGGTTGACCAGTCCTGATAAAGACGGTCGAAGAGCTCGGGATGAATGGGATAGCAGTCCTTGAGCTTTCGCTCATAATCGGAATCTGAGCAGTCCCTGGGAAACTCGCCTCTGTTCTGGCGGTATAGGTCGGCAAAAGCCCGGCAAGTAGCATCCCTGGATGCATAATCTGTCATAGGCTCAAAGAGCCTTCTGCGGACTATGGAGAAGCTCTCCTCGGCATTGGCTGGTCTCCAGACTGCTTCGACACGGCCAAAGGTATTGCGAATGCGCTCCAAGGCTGCCTGTCCTCCCTCGCCTCCGATCTCGCTGTCTGAGGCTGGTATGCTGGCAACGACCAGTGTCCTCGGGGACCGCTTTGCTGCCTCGGTCAGAGCCTGGGCAAAGGTCATGTTGGCATCAAAGGAGCCTGCAGGCAGGCCGTCGACATGATAGAGCTGGCGAGCATAGGCCACCCACTCATCTATGAGAATCAATGCCGGAGAGAAGCTATCGAATAGCTCTTTGAGGGTGTCCGAGCCGGGGCTCGTACCTGTGAGATCGTTCTCTGCCACTAGGGCATAGCCTTTGGCGCCGCCGAGCTGATAGGCCATCTCTCCCCAGAGGGTGTTGGTGGTAATGCCGTCCGGCTTCGTCTTTCCCTTGGCAACGTTCAGCTTCTGGCCAACCAAGACTGCTCTGTTGGCGACGGGAAGCTTGTCAGTACCTGATTCGCTGATCACAGAATCTAAGCCTGGTATCGTCTTCGGATCTATCTCGCCTCCCACAAGGTGATAGAGAGATATCATGCTGTGGGTCTTTCCGCCTCCGAAGTTGGTCTGCAACTCGACCACGGGATCGCCCCCCTGGCCGGATAACCTCTTGATCGCCAGCTGAATGAGATACTTTAATCCTTCTGTGATGTAGGTGCGTCCGAAAAACTCTTGGGGATTCAAATATTCGTCCTCGGCATCACCGGAGAGAATGGCTGCGAGGTCTGCCATAAACTCGGCCTTGATATATCTTCCTGCCGCCACATCTGGATGGGGGGTGGCGATCTCCCGCCAGGGCTTCAGGCCGCTGAGAGTCCGGGTCTCAGTGGCGATCTCAGCGCTCTTTTTCAGCTCCCTTCTGGTCTCCTCCTCAAATCTCTGGCGCATCATCTCTCTGGCGCTGGCTTGAACCATCTCCGCCTCGGGAGCTGAGACCATTTCCAGCAGGCGCTGCATAGTATCCAGAGCTCGGTAGGCGTCCTCAGTGGAGAAGGCCTGCTGGTGGGCCCATTTGTTCCTCACCTCTCTCAGCTCGCTGATATAGCTCCTGCCGGTGTGTCCGAGCTTTGGCTGGAAGAGCTCTCGAGACCAGTTATCCCACATGATTACCAGCAGCGCCAGGGCATCCAGCTTGGAGAAGCGCTCCTCCTCCGGGCCGGCAATTCTGGCTTCGGGACCGATTCTATCGCCCAGTGTCTTCTCCACTCCATCCATGAACCAGAGGTTGCCATAGAACGCCTTCAGCTCTCTCTCCACGAAGGGCTGAATGCCTCTCCTGAGATTCTCCAATCCTTTGCCGACGCGATCGTGATTGCTTATTGCCAACTTTTGCCTCTCCTTAAAACCAATAAATCAACCTGTTATTCCTGGCAGCGCTGAGCTTGCCATTGGGGTTCAAATGTCTCCAGTGCTCGTAGGGCTTTTTCCAGACTGTGAGAATGCCAACGAGCCTTTTCCAGATTCCATTTGTCTCGGATAAATGGGATCAGACAATTGTTGTATGCAGGGCCTTGCTTTGCTGTACTCCCTGGTCTTGGGACGATATCCGCTTTAATATCTCTCTTTCTTGAGGCCCGGGCCAAAGCGATCAGGGTCTGCTTAGGATCATTCAGATCATCTGGATCTCTTGGCATCTTATGTTTGGCTATGCCAAGAAACCTGGCAAAGCCAGCATCATCCGCCAGCAGCCATGATTCCACTTCCCTTACCGCAATGCGAAAGATGAGGTTGGGATTTCTGGTTTGGGGCAACCATTCATTGATCAATAGAGGCGCACGCTCTTTGTTATCCAGATCGGTAAGAATCAGATACGGCATCCCCTTAGAGGCTTCATTGAATCGAGTGATGTTTTTCTTTAAATAGCCATACCCTCTCCCATGAAAACAGTGCCCCACAGAAAAACATCTATCCGATGAGCGCACATTTGGGCTGTTAAGAAGGCGAAGGAGAACCTCTAGGCTGAGCTCGTCCTCATATGCCAGATTGATGGGGATTTCCACAGTCAAATCAGATGCTCCATGTCGTCAGGACCATTTGAGGGTTAGTTGTTGGAAGGGCTGCGTCTGCGATACTCAGACCACTATCCAGGAGTCTTTTAATCTCTTCATCGGAGGATGCAGCATGGACCTGTGTGCCCTCGGTTCCGGGCTCCAGGATCAACACCTCTTCGCCTCCAATTCCTTTATCAGAGAGAAGGTCAGGGCTGTGGGTGCTGAGTACAACCTGTCTTTTGGTCTGTCTTTGCAGCTTCGAGATCATAGGAGCAAGCTTGCTCACTATCTCTGCATTCAATGAGAGCTCAGGCTCCTCCAGCAGAAGAAGCGACTTAGACTCCTGAAGTGACCATAGGAGGGCGATCAAACGAAGTGTGCCATCTGAGAACTGGTCTTCCCTCTGCTTTCCGGCCCTCGGTCTCCAGTGTTTATAGACTGCCTCAAGATGCGGAGCCCCGGTCTCATCCTTGATGAATGAGAGCTCTTTGAGCTGAGGCACTACAGTGTGAAGCAAGCCCTCGATCTTTTTCAGCCGGGCGGTTCTGGTTCTGTCGTTGGTTTTAGCAATGTTCTCTAAGAACCTCTTGCCGAAAGGATCTCCTGGGATCTCTTGGCCCGGAAATGCCTCCGGATAGCGGAGAAGCTGGGGGACGAGGTGCATATACTGAATTGAGGTCAAGAAACCTGCGACCTCTCTGAAGCTCATGTTGGAGTTGATCTGTTCAAGGTGGGTCTGGGTGAGGCGTTCCTCGTCCTCATTATCCAGCTCATCAGGTCTGCTCAGGATAAGATCATCTTCATGCCAGACCTTTTCGTAGACCAGCACAGGTCGACGCCTTCCACCCCTCTCCTGAGTGATGCCGATGGCATATCTCCACTTGACCGATCCTTGAGATGACTCGGCCAGATGAACCTCGATTTCGACATTGGAGCTTCTCCTGGCGGAGAGGCATCGAATCTTGGGAAGCCGGCCCCTATCTGAGACAGCCTTCTGAAGGCCGCCGCCATCCTTGGCGATGTCCCGGAGGAACCGGAAGGCATCCAAGAGGTTGGACTTGCCGGATGCGTTCGGTCCGATAAGGAACACCCTCTCTTTCAGGGATACATCCACTGCCTGAAAGTTCCTCCAGTTTTTCAAGATTAGATGGCAGACGATCATCCTTGCCTCCTCGGTTTATTTATTTGCCTCGGGCCTTTATATCAATATCTGCTGTTTGATTATTATTATCTCATTTCGTCACTCAAAGGTGCCCTTGTCAGTCAGCTTCCTGTCCATCGGCCTCTCCCTTTTGACAGATAGCTCTTTGAGCCTTGGCCAGACAGTGACCAGGGAGTTGTACGAGACGGCCTCCTGCGCCCAGCCACGGCGCTCACAGATCGAGTGGAGCCGGTAGGCTAGGTCCCTGGCGCTCTCTGCATATCCGCCGAGACTGCTCTGCAGCATTGCTGCCTCCTCCTCTCCCTGGCTCTCCAGAACGCGGATCAGGTGCTCTGTGGCCTCCCAGATGGTGAGGCGCCTGTCAGTCGCCGGGTTCCAGTCTGGGTCCAGCTCGTTGCGCCCCAGGAGCCTGGCTTTTCCTGCGCCCGCCTTGAGTATGCCCGCCTGGACCATGCCCTCGACGGATGTGTTCTTGGCCTTGGATAATGTCTCAGCATCGCCGAATGGCCCCTCGTTCATGCCGTACTGCTCAAACCAGGATAGAGCCCAGCGGGTATCGGGATCATACTCCCCCTCCTGCTCGGAGAGGTACTCGTCCAGGTGCTGGTTGATCAGCTGCAGGGCGGTTCTCACCCGCATGGGCGAGCCGTCTGCCTCCAAGACCTGAGAATAGCGGGAGAAGATGGCCATGCCTGGACCGATGGCCGCCTGGGCTAAATCCACGGGGGCGATGTTGCTCTTCTGGAGCTGGTGCAGGGCCAGGGGGAGCTCCCTCTTGAGAGCGGAGATGAATTCTTTGCGGGTGCCGATGGGCGCATCGTCAGGGCGGGGGCGACAGACCAGGATGATGGAGGAGGCGAGGGCATTGGTTCCGAGGGAGCCGCTACGGTTGGAGAGTTCTGTTCGCATGGGCCAGGTGCCAGTGATGACGTAGCCAGATGTGATCAAGCTTTCCAGCATCACCTCCCAGCCTGTTGAGGCAAGGCCCGAATCTGCAGCATCTTCCTCTGCCTGCTTGAAGGCGTAGTAAATGGTAAGAGGAAAGTCCCATCTGCAGACTTTTCTTGTCAGATTGAATGTCCTGCCAAGTCCCTCCTCGAAGAAGCGTCCCGCCTCCTTTTTGCTGCCGTTGAAGCGGTATGCTATGGCGACCAGTTCTCTTTCCTTTGGCACCAGCAGGGTGCTGAAGATATCGGGATGGACTTGAGCCAGGGATCTCCTTAGCCAGACGTAGAAGAAATCGGAGAGGTCTGCATAGCCGATATTGTCGTAGTAGGGAGGATCTGTTGAGATGAGTGGTGAGAGATTATGGGGGATGAGCATTGTGGAATCATACTGTCCAGCGCGGCCATTAACCTTTGGAGAAAGCATTCGAAGAACATCCACAATCCAACCCACGGCGCCAAGAAAGTTGCCGCTTGAATTGCTGAAAGGGTTGGCTTCAGCATAATCCCAGACCATGGGGATAGCCTGGCGGGCGAAGGTATTTCTAATACTATCTCGGGTTGCATCCCACGAAGAAATTGTTGAACTTCGATCTGCGAGTCTATCGAAGGCCATTGCCAGATACGTCGCCACCGCGTCCGCATACGCCCGCGCATCCCGCCCGCCCTCGGCAATGCCCTTCCCCTCCGGCATGCCTGCTGCAAGTGCGTCGGAAAGAGCGCACCTCCGGGCCTCGGCCACCAGGTCGCTGAAGGTGGTGAGGGCGACGAGCTGGCGAGGGGTGAAAAGATCTACAGGTGTATTCAGTCCAAAATTTCTGCACCAAACATCACGAGGATTAGGAGATAGCTCAGCTTCAAGGCCAGCTTTATCTATTTCTGGTAGAATCTTAATTTCAGGCAATATTGAATCGTTAGCTGGCAGATATATTCGACCTTTTGAGCCTTCCGCTACGATAGCTGTAGGCAATACTCCGATGAGCTTGTTTTTACCTTCAGCAGCTACATAGTCCCTTGTGGTCGTGGTTCCACAAAATATACACTTGAATATGCCAGACATGCCACGTTTCATGCCCTTTTTTATGTCTTCGACATCAGGTGGCTGTGATGCTATATCGAATGATAATTTTTTCCCTTCGAACTTGGGAACTAAATATGCCTCTTTTCCTTTCTTCGAGGAAAGAACGAATGATGTCAATAATGGCATCATCGCTCCACAGGCCGGATTGGGGCACTTCACCGTCCTGGCCCACAGCCAGGCGATCACTGTGGCCTCTGTGCCATCGGGCAGCTTGGCCTTTGGATAGAGATGGCCTATCCTCTTCTCCGCCTCATCTCTCATCCATTTCCCATAGTAGCGCACATCCTCTGCCAGCCCCTCAGCCCCCTTCCACTCCTTCGCCCCTTTCAGCGTCATCTGCATCTTCTTTCTGGCCTCGGGATTCACCGGCGGCATCCCGGCGAACTTGGGCGGGATCTCGATGAGGGCCTTGGTGATCAACACTGCCACGGGATTCAGGTCGCTGGCATGAGCCTCCAGGCCGAGGCGCTGCGCCTCCAGGGGGATCGAGCCGCCGCCGCAGAAGGGATCGAGCACCGGCGGGGGATGGCCATCTGTGGCCTTGAGGATCTCCGCTCGGGCCTCATTCAAGACTTCTTCGTTATTTGTGCTCTTCCATAAAACCAATCGCTCGATGATCTTGAAGAGGCGCTGCCGCTCTGCCTCCTGAGCTTCTTCTGTCGGGAACTCCTCCGGACGGCTGGAGGGATCATCAACGATGGAGGCGAAGAGCACCGCCCGGCAGGCGGCTAGCGGGCGTCGCGCCCACCACAGGTGCAGAGTGGAGGGGTGGCCGTGGCGGATGGACTTCTCCCGTGCGGATGCGGCATTGATCGCCTCCAGGGGCAGGGCCACCTCGATGAGCTTCTTTCTGTAGGATGGGGCAGACGTAATAAGACCTCCAAGAGTAATATGGGTCTAGCAGAAAAGGGTTTTGCACAGTAGGGCAAAACTAGTGTATGGCTTCCATAATAAGCATGCAATAATACAAGGTGCGTTAACGGAATTTATTGCTATATTATTTAGGAATTTGTTATACAAGAAAACAATCCGTTTCAACCTCGATCTGAGAAGATTCTCCATGACTGAGATAGCTATAAATTCGATGACAGTATCATTTGTTTCATTCGACGAGAAGGGGCACCGAATAAGACATGACTGCTGAGATTGCTATTCTTAATAAAGAGGCTATTGCACTGGCATCAGATAGCGCTGTTACCTTGTCGGGTGATTCAAGTCCCAAGATATTCACCTCTGCAAATAAGCTCTTCTCGCTCTCGAAATATCACCCTGTTGGAATAATGCTCTATCAAAACGCCTCATTTATGGGCGTGCCTTGGGAAGTAATAATAAAATTATATAAGAATAAATTGGGCTTAAACAAATTCGATAAACTTGAGGATTACTCCGAAGACTTCATAAGATTTCTAGCCGAAGGCAACTCCCTATTCCCTGCTCAGATTCAGGATCAGCACGTTATCGAATCTATTTTAAATTATTTATTATATATACGTTCAGATATTATTAAACTATTAGAAAAAAAGATAGAGGATGAAAAAGAGCTGACCGAAGAAGGCGTTCATGAAACCGTCGTACATGTAATAAAAAGCCACTATGATACATGGAAAGTCACTGAGAATATCGCCACAATTCCCGAAAGCTATTGCGAAGAGATACATAAAAAATATTATAATAATATAAAGGAATTGATTCAAGATACTTTCGAAAAACTTCCTTTATCAAAAGAATGCCAGGAGCATTTGGAGCGCATTGTGTGCAGTCTCTTCTCAAAGTTCCCTTCTGGAATCCAGAATCCAAGCTTCTCAGGCATCGTGATAGCAGGCTTTGGTGAACTGGATACGTTCCCCGTCTTGGATGAACTCTACCTCGAAGGCATAGCCCATGACAAGCTAAAGTATAAACGGCTGAGGACAACACGGATCGGTTTCAATAACAGAGCGGCTATAATACCATTTGCCCAAAGGGAGATGGTGGACACTTTTATGCAGGGCGCTGACCCATTTTACCTGAATGTGGAGGATGGGTTCCTTAACGATATCTTCGATAGATATGCTGCTGCAATCTCAAGAAACCTGCAAAAATATACGCCAGAGGAACAGGAGAAGCTCAAAGAAAATCTTGTTTCAGCTGGAAAAAATATATTAACTGATTTCAAAACGAAATTGGAAAATCACCGCAAAGATAAGTACGTCCTGCCCATAATTAATGTAGTCTCATTTCTTCCCAAAGACGAACTGGCAGCAATGGCGGAATCACTTGTGAACCTGACATCATTCAAGAGAAAGGTCACCATGGAAAGTGAAACGGTTGGTGGTCCTGTTGACGTTGCCTTGATCTCCAAAGGAGATGGTTTTATATGGATAAAGAGGAAACATTATTTCAAGGCGGAATTGAATCCTCAATTCTTCGCTAATTATTATAGAGGTGGAGGAGATGAGCGGACCCAGGAAATATAAGTCGATCAGGGAGATTGAGAAGACATACTTGCCCAAATGTTTCCAGAAGAGGATGCTGATCGAGATCGAAGACCCACAGACCATAGGAAGGCGAATGGCGGAAGATACCTTCGATAAAGTCAAAGATAAATTCCTGCAAGCTCGGTGAAATCTGGCAATCAATCCCTATCATTTCTATTTTATTTAACTCCATTCCTTTCGATTGCAATTTATGCTATTTTAATTGGGGTCTTTAGCATGAATCAACAGCTCGCGCAGAGAATAGTTCACGCTCTCCGCTCCGAAGTCCGGCTCTTTTCCAAAAGGCTGCCGAATATACCAGGGTCTTGCCACCTCACCATCGATCTCAACCACAGCCAGGACATAATCCTCAGACTTGTTCAGTCCAGTCAGTATCTCATTTCTGGTGATGGTAACCGTCTCCGATCCGCTCGTCCTGCCTTTGACCTCAATGAATCTCAGCCTTCCTTCTTCAGGGATCTTTGATTCAATATCATAGCCCCGGTTCTCTGCGCTCACATCCATCGGTTCATATCCCAATGCCCTCTCCACCTCCATCACCGCCCTCATGGCCATCTGCTCCACCTTGGCTCTTGCTACCGGATCATCAGACATGCCTCTTACGGCGCCATTCAACCTCTCAATGAGACCTTGGGGAACCACCAGAGCACCTCCAATAACCACAGGCGGCATCGGCGATAATCTCCTCTCCTGCTCCAGCTCAGCCATGCGCTTTTGGAGTCTGGCGTAAAGATCGTCAGCTCTCTGCTGAGCTTTGGCTGAATTGATTCGTGCATTGATTTTCCCAGCCCGTTCCTGATCCTTCAGCTCATTGGCCCTATGATCCCAATAATTGACCTCTTTGGTAAGCCTATCTTTCACAGCATCCATCGTCTTGGATATCAGCTCCTCTCTTCTCTGTCTAACCTCTCCAAGATGCTGGGGCACAAGATCTTCTACTGCATATGAGAAAGCCTTATCTTCAAGCTCCTGGTTTAACCATGTCTCCTTAAGCAGGTGCTCAATCGCTTTCTGCTCTTCTTCACTGGCTGGGCGGTAGTCAAGATATGGTGCATAGCCAACATTGTGGGCCTTGCCTTCGGAATCGATCTCAACAAACTGCATGCGCTTGGAGACAACTCTATACTCGCCTGATAAATCCATCCTTGCATCCTGAATGGAATGCTCCAGATAGACCAGTGCCCTGGCATCCGAGCCCGAGTCACTGGGATCTATGAGAATTGAGCCTCTCTTCAACAGATCCCTGTACCTCTCAAGGATGATATCGATGGTTGCGTCCAGGAGAGGATGCCCCGGGCATACGAAGGCCGCCAGAGGTTTGCCTGGCACGCTGATCAGATCCTTCTCGAAGCATATCCTCTCATACCTGGTGAGGACCGCCTCGCCCGTGCCTATCAGGCGATCTCTGTTTCTTATCATAGCAGGAACATGGCTTACCTCGTACCGCCTCGCCTCTCTCTCCTTTATGCTCCCGCCCAGGAGCCTGAAAGCCGTCAGGAAGAATGATGCTATGAAATGCGGCTGCAGCCTCCTGGCCTGTGCCCTTTCCATCTCCTCTCTTATTTGCATCACCTGGGTTATGTCCATGCTGTCGTGCACCAGGGCTCTCTCTTCTATCAGGGTGATGAGCTGCTGCCTATCCAGGGCCTTATATATCACCTGATTGAGACAAGCTCTAGCTTCTGGGCTATCGCCCTGCCTTATGGCATTTATGAGAAGCTCTCGCAATGACCTGTTATCGAATGTCACCTTCCCCAGGATATCGAAAACCTTTCCTCCAAGAGCTTTGCTCTCCTCCTCCAGTTTACGGAGCAATAGGTTGTAAACTTCGCCCTCACGGGTTTCGGCTGCAACAAGATTCCAAAGGTGACAGGTCTCCGTCTGTCCTATCCTATGAATCCTTCCGAACCTCTGCTCAAGCCTGTTGGGATTCCAGGGCAGATCGTAGTTTATCATGAGATGGGCTCTTTGAAGGTTGATGCCCTCCCCTGCAGCATCAGTGGCCACAAGAATCAAAATATCCTTGTCCTGGATGAAAGCCTCCTTGGCCTTCTTTCTCTCCTCCCGGCCCATTCCACCATAAATAGTGGTTATGACATCAGGACGTCCAAGCTGATTTCTGATCCTTTCGGCCAGATAATTCAAAGTATCTCGAAATTCAGTGAAAATGACCAGCTTCCGCCTGTGACCTTGGGCGTCGAACATCTCTCGATTATTATCAAGGAGCTTGGAGAGTTCATCCCATTTCCTATCCTTTTCACTTGCTCTGACTCGCCTTGCGAGACCTTCCAGTTCTCCTAGCCTGGTGATCTCCAGTTCCAGCTCTGCTATGGTCTGAGAGGCAGTGGCCTGATCTACCACCTTCTCCTCAGTCATCTCGATTTCTGAATTGGGAGCGTCCTCCAAATCCTCGATTTCATCCTCTGTCAGATACGGCAGATCCTTCGCTGCCTCGATCCGTGCCTCTGCACCTCGCTTCATCAGCCGCTCTTCTCTGAGGCGTTTTTCAAGCCTCTCCCTGCGTCGCCTCAAAGATTGATATATGGCCTCCGGGGAGGATGCCAAACGGCGCTGGAGAGTCGTCAGCGCAAAGCCTACTGTTCCTTTGCGGCCATCATTTTCCAGGGCATCGGCTCGATTGAACTCCTCCCGTACATAGTCTGTAACCCTGGCATAGAGATCTGCTTCTAGGCTAGACAGACTATAGTTGACAGTATAGGCGAGCCGCTCTGGGAAGAGGCGCTTGCCATCGAATTTGAGCAAGTCCTCTTTAACCATGCGCCTCATAAGATCGGAGACATCGACACTATGCACGCCATCTCGGAACTTACCTTCAAATCTATCTCCATCCAGAAGTGCCATGAATAGCTGAAAGTCCTCAGGCTTCCCGTTATGGGGTGTGGCCGTAAGGAGTAGGAAGTGGCGGGCGATTCTGGACAGGAGTTGGCCGAGACGATAACGTTTGGTATATTTCACTTCGCCGCCGAAAAAGGTGGCTGACATTTTATGGGCCTCATCGCATATTATGAGGTCCCAATCTGTTTGGGCCAGTTTCGCCTGGAGTTCATCGTTCCTGCTTACATGATCGAGCCGGATGACAGCCAGATTCTTCTCAGCGAAAGGATTGCCACTGCGAGAAGCCTCGACAGTCTCCCTCGTGATAATATCAAAGGGCAGATGGAATTTGCTGCCTAGCTCATCCTGCCACTGCTCGACTAGGCTTCCCGGGGAGCATATCAGGCATCTGTGAAGGTCTCCTCTTACCAAGAGTTCCTTGATGAGAAGTCCGGCCATGATGGTCTTGCCAGCGCCAGGATCATCGGCCAGAAGATAACGCAATGGCTGGCGAGTGAGCATCTCACCATAAACAGCAGTTATCTGATGGGGTAAGGGGTCTATCAATGATGTATTGACTGCAAGAAGGGGGTCGAATAGATAGGCCATGCGGATACGGCGGGCTTCTGATACCAGGCGGAACATAGCACCATCTGCATCGAAGGACCAGGGCAGCCCTGCAGACGCGATCTCCAGGATTGGCTCACGATCGCGATAAAGCAGCTCGCATCTGGGGTTGCCAGTGCTGTCCTTATACGTCAGTTCAACGACATTAGAGCCATGCCATTTGGCTTGGATTACTGTAACCAGGCCATCGGGCAAAATACCCTTTACCAGTGTCCCAGCAGTCAGGTCTTCAAGGCGCGCCATAGCTGAGGTGCCAGTCGGCATTCAATCTTCATAAGAGTTGCCCAGCAGAAACCGATCTAGAATATTATATAATGAATAAGTTACATCATAAGCCACGTGGTTTGCTGGAGCACTGGTTATGAAGGACCTATTTCCATAAGTGATAAGAGATACATCCTCAGGGGACTCAAAAAGAAAGAGAACCATCATTTATGAGAGCCTGGCAGTGCTGCCATGTTCATCATTCCTGGGCGGTCCTGGAGAGCATTTCCAACAAGGGCAAACTGGAGATCACAGATAAAGATGAAAAGAGGCATCTGATGAGGAGACTAAGATGCAGGAGCTTTGAAAGAGGCTGAGATACCTAGGGTGCAGTTCTGCTGCAGAGGCACCTTTGCCCATGCTCCTGCCCCTGGCCGTGTGGGCTGTAAGCAACCTCTATAACTGGCGGCACAAAGAGACGGACCTCCTCGGAAAGATGATGGTGGCCTTCTCCCTCTCTCAGCTCTTCGTCCTGGGTGGAGTGCCATTGGGCAGTCTGGACAACCCCCTGCTCTGGACCTTTGCCGCTCTGATATTCGTCTTCGGCCTGGGAGAGAAGATCGCGGGCGGAGCTGTGGATATGGAGGGCGACTGCAAGAGCTGCAATGGTCTTCATCATAGGGCTCACAGCCGCCTGCATTGTTCAACTGATGATCACAGCCCGATCTGTACCATAGATTTATATATCGTTGAATGACGACTGATGAACGGGCGAAAGTCGACCACAACCATCACGACCATCTTTTCCTCCTACCTGGTTTTCAATCGACTTTGCCCAACCCTCCGCCCTCCCCGTCAGCTATGTCACATCACTATCTCATAGCTATCCTTATGCGGATTTATGAGGAGCTTCTCGGCAATCTCACGCGCAGTGATCTCTGCCTCGGGCTTCAGCAGCCGGAAATACAGCTTCCAGACAGTCGCCTTCTTCACATCCACCACATTCTGGTAGCCCAGCCTCCTCCTCAGCCTCTCCCGGATGGCAATTGCTTCGCCATCCTCGATATGCAGGGCAACCTTGACCGGCACATAGCCCTCCTCGAACTCCAGCCTGTCGATCAGGACCTTATGGCTCTCCTTGTTCTCATTGACCAGCTCGCGGGCAAAGGCCCGGGCCAGCTCCTCAGGATCCCCGGAATCGACCTGGATGGAGAAGATCCTCTCCTTTTTCACATCCCCTAAAACATTTCCGTAACCCAGTCTCCGGACAAGGGTATTTTTTACTGTAGCTGCTTCTGCATCCGGTATCTTCAGCCAGACGCGCAGATTGATCAACATGACTCCACCTCGATGTAACGCTTCATCGACTCGAAGATCCGCCTTCCCGGACCCGGCTCGTTGGGCCGATGCTTTCTCGGATCGAAGGAGGGAAGCTGCCAGGCGAAGAACGCCCTCTCCGGATGAGGCATCATCCCCAGGACATTTCCCTGTGGATTGCAGATGGCGGCGATGCTCTCTGTGCTGCCGTTCACATTCACCGGGAACTCATCTATCACCCGGCCATTCCGATCGCAGTAGCGGAAGACCACCTGCTCTTGATCGTTGAGCTTTTTGATCAGCCCGGGCGAGGCGGTGACCAGGTTCCCCCCCCCATGGGCGATCGGGATCTTCAAGAGAGCGCCCATCTCAATCAGATACGAGCCGCTGCACCTTCTGGAGGAGGCATCATGGCGCAGGTACACCCAATCGCAGTAGTAGCCCCGGCGGACGATCTGCCCTTTGGAGACCATCACATTCTGGGCCAGGGCCATCTCCACCCTCTCCCCTCCGGGAACCAGGCCGGGTAAGAGTCCTGCCTCCACCAGGATCTGAAAACCATTGCAGATTCCCAAGATCGGCTTGCCCGATGCTGCCTCCTCTTTCAGGGTATTTAGCACCGGCTCCTTGGAGGCAATCGCCCCCGCCCGCAACCGATCCTGATAGGCGAAACCCCCGGGGATGATGAACCCGTCAAAGCAGGAGAGCTCCCCCTCCGGCCGGTTCCAGCGGAAGATCTCACCCTCCATTCCCACCTCCTTGACCGCCACCAGGGTTTCAAACTCGCAGTTCGTCCCAGGGAACTGCATCACTGCGATCTTCATCTCATCGCCTCCACCAGGCCTTCAGTCCATGCATTCCTCGCCTCGTCCAGGTCCAGGTCGGCCACCGTCTCCCCCGATCTGCTGATCCTGATCCTTCTCTTCGCTGTCACCCTGCCGATCTTTGCCGGCAGGAGGTCATGGCTCCTCAATAGCTCCTCCAGCCTCCTCTCCTTTCCTGCCTTCGCCTCCAGGAGGAAGCCCGATGATTCAGAGAACAGCAGTTTGTCCGTTCTCAGATCCAGATCGCCGCAGATCACACCATCCAGGTCCAGCTCCATGCCAAACCTCGCCGGCCGGGTTATGGCCATCTCCATTGCCGTCGCCGCCAGCCCGCCATTGGAGATGTCATGTGCCGCCGAGAGCAAACCCTCATCTATGGCATCGATGACGGCATAGATCATGCTCCTCTCCAGATCGAATCGAACCCGAGGCACATTGGCCCCCATGACACCGAAGATGGTCTGATAGTACTCTGAGCCGCCCAGTTCATCAAACCGGGGGCCGATGAGATAGAGATCCTCATCAGCCGCCTTCAGATCCATGGTGATCGCCCTCTCAAAGTCCTTTATGATCCCCACACAGGCGATCACAGGCGATGGATCCACAGAGCCCTGGGGGGACTCATTGTAAAAGCTCACATTTCCTGAGACTATGGGCACTGGTATTCTAGCCTCTTTATAGTCCTTCAGCCATAGATTCTTGCAGGACTCAGCCAGCCCCTTCACCCCCTCCCGAAACTCCCAGAAGGCCTCGGGCTTCTCTGGATTGCCGTAGTTCAGGCAGTCGGTGATGGTGACGGGGGTGGCCCCTATGGCAGCTACATTTCTCATGGCCTCGGCCACTGCTGTCGCTCCCCCCCAGCGGGGGCTTATCCGGCCGTAGAAGGGATTGGAGTCCACAGCCAGTGCCACCCCGAATCTCTCCCCCCGCACTGGTGCGATGAGCCCTGCATCCGCCTCGCCCGGCCTGATCACTGCATTGCCCATGACCTCGGTATCATAGTAGCGGTAGATGTGCTCCCGGGAGGCGATATTCGGCGACCTTAAAATCCTGAGCAGCACCTCATTGTAGTCCTCAGGCTCGCTGATCTCGGGCTCAGCCTCGCTGTAGATCCTCTCCTTCTCAGTCCTCTCATAGCGGATGCCTCCGGTGAGGTGCTGTATGGGCACATCGCATACCACCTCCCCCTTATGCCGGACGATATATCTGTCGCCGCTATTGATCTTGCCCACAACGCTCGCCCTTGCCCCCTCGTAGACGTTGGGCAGATCCCAGTCCTCATTGTAGATCTTCAGGATCTTCTCCCTAAGCTCCTCCGGGGCGATGATCAGGAAACGCTCCTGGGTCTCGGCTATGCTCAGCACCTCGGGGGGGAAATCTGCTGCCTTGTGCATCAGATCCAGGTCGATCTCCATGCCAAAGCCTCCCGCAGCCCCCATCTCCGATGTGGCACAGGTGAAGCCCCCGCCCCCAGGTCCTTGAATCCGATCTCGACTCCTGACTCCCACACCAAGCTGAACAGATCGCTGTTCGCCTTGAAGAGGACGTTCTTCAGGAAAGGATCCGGGATCTGCACTGCCCCCCGGTTGGTCTCTTCATCCTCCTCCCGCAGGGCCTCAGAGGCGAATGTGACACCGCCCAGCCCAGAGGAGTCAGTTGGTTTGCCCACCAGGATCACATCATAGCCCCTCTCACCTGAGAGCGGTGGGGCACGGGAGCGGATGATCTGGTCGCGGCGGACTATTCCCAGGGATACCACATTCACCAGACAGTTGTCATCGAAGCTCTCATTGAAGACTACATCGCCGGCTATATTGGGCACTCCCAGGGCATTGCCGTACTGCCAGATCCCGTCCACCACTCCCTCTGCCACCCACCGGACCTTGCTGGCCTTGGGGCCGAATGGATCGCCGAAGCGGAGCGGATCAGCAGTGGCCACCACCCTCGCTCCCATGCAGTTCACATCGCGGACTATTCCTCCGATGCCAGTCGCAGCACCCTCATTTGGCAGGATCTGGCTGGGGTGGTTGTGGCTCTCATGGGATATGACCACGCACCATCTCTCATCGATGGCCACTATTCCCGAGTCCTCGATCGGGCCCATTACCACATTTGGGGCATCGGTGGGCAGGAACTCCTTCAAAGTGGCGCGAGAGCTCTTGTAGGAGCAGTGCTCTGACCACATGGCATCATAGCAGAACAGCTCGGTGAGGGTGGGGTCACGGCCCAGAACCTCGGCGATGGAACGCGCCTCTGAGACTGACATGCCTATGCCCGCCCCGCGGAGACTTGATTCTACTTCAGGATCGGCAAGACCGATTATCTTCAATTGGGTACACCTCTGGTAGCTAAGCTAATGCAGACGAGGAACGTTATGAATTTATCGATTCGGGCTGACTGTATCTGTCCGGACGGTTTCCTAAAGGGCTGCAGCCCGGCTTCATAGATGAAGCGGCGCGGAAAATGCTATATCCCATCTCAAGAGGAGTGCTGCCGATGAGAGAAAGAAGCGTATGGGAGGAGTTCTTCGATGCTCATGCACCGATCTATGAGGAGAATGTATTCACAAAAAACACCATCCCGGAGGTTGATTTTCTCACAGAGGAGCTGGCTGTGGAGAAGGGCGGCTCAATCCTTGATGTTGGATGCGGGACAGGCCGTCACTCCATTGAGCTGGCCAGGCGGGGATATGCTGTAACCGGGCTTGATCTCTCCTCAGAGATGCTCGCCCGGGCGGCGGATGCTGCCAGGAGCGCGGGGGTGAATGTCCAGTGGATCCGCTCTGACGCTGCCCGGTTCCACCTGCCGGATAAGTACGATGCTGCCATCTGCCTTTGCGAGGGAGGCTTTGGGCTTCTCGGCCAGGGGGATGATCCCATCGGCCAGCCCCTCTCCATACTCTGCAATATATCCCGCAGCCTGAAAATGCAGGCGAAGGCCACATTCACCGTTCTCAATGCCCTGGCATCGATTCGCAGGAGCACCAACGAGGAGGTCGAGGAGGGACGGTTCGATCCCCTGAATCTGGTTGAGTCTTCGGAATGCTCGCCCCGAGATGGGCTGCCTGCAGTTGCAGTCAAAGAGAGGGCATTCGTCCCCACAGAGCTGGTTTTGCTCTTTCGCCTGGCAGGAATGTCTGTGACCAACATCTGGGGCGGGACTGCAGGGGACTGGGGGAGAAGGCCCCTCGACCTGGATGAGATGGAGATCATGATTGTGGCACGCAAATCAGGCCAGCCCCTGAATGAAGCCCTCTTCCTGATTAATGAATAAACAGCAGAAGCCTCCGGGAACATGCTCTTTGCAGGTGAACGGGCCGGCGGAGGCCATTCTCTCAGGAAGGATTTTGAGGCTGAATGAAGGAAGAGAGTGCCCTGAAGAGGGTACCCTGCAGCCAGCCACATCTGAATCCAGCATCATCTTTATAAAGATAAGATGTATTCAGCTGCCCGGGTGATCGATTGAATAAGATTATCTCAATTGTTCTGGCTTTATGTTTTGTATCTTTGCTTGGGATTGCAGTATCCCAGAGTGATGGAGGTCGTTTGGGTGCAGATATGGCAGTCCTCAAGCAGGATAGCGGCACAAATCTCACCCTCATGAATATGAAGATATATAGCACTGCTATGAACATGGATGCATTCTCTGTGGGCGAGGCGGTCAAGTTCAACGCCCCAAATCCAGGCTGGAGGCTGAAGCAGGTGAGAATTGCCGGCTGGAACGGCTTTGATGGAAATACCTCATCGATTCCCAAATCAGATAACTTCCTGATTGAGGTTAGGGATTCTGATTTAAATCTTCTGTACAGGATGGTTGATACCCAGAATGCCTTCTTCACCTTTCCGGCAATAATTCTCCGGGGCATAGACCTGCCCCCCGTTCCCGTGACCGATGAGTTCTATGTGATCTTCTATGATCGGGGATCGATGTTCATCGGAATGGAGCTGGAAAATGCCACGGGCAACTCCTATTTCTATGATAGCCTGCATTCTGAGCTGCTTCCAGCCGAGTTCACCGATGAGAAGAACTCCACGACCAAAGTCAACTGGATAATCAGAGCGGTGGGCAATTAAAGGCAAAAGAATTCAGGTGATCATTTGAACAAGATCAGTCCTTCAATAGCCGGGCTTTTATGCATGGCGTTATGCTTTGGAGCTTTGGCTGCAGATACGTCATCCGGATCGGATCTGACCTTTCTGAAGCAGGATAGCGGAAAGAATGCAACTGAGATGAACCTCAGCTTATTCTCAATGATGGATGCCTTTGGGCCCTACAGCCTGGACGTGGGGGAAGCCGTCAAGTTCAAAGCTCCCAAGCCCGGCTGGAGGCTGTATGGAGTGCAGGTATTGGGATGGAGCGAGTTTAGTGATACCACTGAGATCCTACCCCCGGACAGGAACTTCCTGCTCGAGATCAGGGATAAGGACCTGCATCTCCTCTATAGATTTGCAGATCTACAGAACGGCTACTTCCTCTCCAGTCAGGGCCCATTCTATGGGGTGATAGAGATTCCGCCACTTGAGGTGGATGAAGAGTTCTATGTCGTCTTCTATGATCGTGGAGGGATGGCCATAATGATGGAGAGTGATAGCCCGACAGGCAATTCATTCATCTTCATCAATGGAGAAATTCAACCGGCTCAATTCACCACGAAGGCCAATGAGACGGTTGGGGTCAACTGGATGATCGAGGCCGTGGGCAGGTAAACTGCACAATCAGATGACGCCGGAGGGCCGATTATATGGCATGGCCCTTTGATCATCCTCCGGCGAAAACAAATTATAGCAGCATGTATCAAGCCTCTGCTGATGTTTGAGTCTCGAGTCGTCTGCATATGTGGCCTTCCGGGGATTGGAAGCGTGGGCAAGGTGGCGGCTGAATACTTCAGCACTGCACTGGGATGCAGCAGCGTCAGATCCTTTTTTTCCTACAGCCTCCCGCCACAGGTGACGGTCTCCGCTGGACGGGCAGAGCTTATGCATGCAGAGCTGTTGCACTCCCGGGATAAAGAGAGGATATTCGTTCTCTCCGGCGATGCCCAGCCTCTGAATGTGCTGGGGATGCACGGGCTGGCGGGGGAGATCCTCCAGGCAATGGAATCGGAGGGGATCACAGATGTGATAACTCTGGCCGCCTTTGTGGGAGAGACGGCCGAGAGCATACTCGGCACAGCCACGGACCTCGAATCAGCAATGCTGCTCCAGGATGCCGGAGTTCCTCTCCTCAGGAGCGGGGCCATAGGGGGCATGAACGGCCTTCTGGCCGGCATGGCGCCCCTCTACAGGATGAGGGGCTTCTGCCTGCTGGGAACCAGCTCCGGGGCCGATCTGGTCGATATCCCAGCAACTATGAACCTTCTTTATGCCATGAGAGATCTATTCGATCTCGAACTGGACTTCTCCCTGATGGAGTCGGTCCTCATCGAGCCCGATGAGCCCGCCCCAGAAGAAGTGGATATGAACTACTGCTGAAGCCGGCTAAACCGCCCGTGCCACCAGCGAGCCCCTGGGGACGGCCAGTTTTGCTGCTACAGGCTCGCACTTGGCCCGCAGGATATAGATCAGCCTCCCTTTCAGCCTCTGGTCGAACTCCGTCATGGTCTCGAAGTTGCCCATGCCCTTGGAGAGTATCAGCCATTCACTATCATTAAGGAGCAGAGAGGCCTCTTCACTCAGGTGCTCCAGTGCCGTTCCCACCACATTGCCGGTTGGTATCACATCCACCTCAGAGAAGCTCTTCAATTCCTGGGCGGTGACATCATTGATGATGGGCTCGGACTTCGAGCCGACAACCACCCTCTTGCCCATCTCCTCCAGCCTCTCGATCACGAACAGATCGAATATCACCTCGCCGCAGTTGTCAGTCAGATAGAAGATCTTATCAAATGACTGCAGGCGCCTTTTCAGTTCATCCATATCCGCATGCAGGCTCTCGCGGAGGGTGCCGGCGAAGGCTCTGCCGAAGGTGGCGTTGTCAAAGTCGTGCCCTTTCACCCCAAACTCCATGGAGTTGGCAGCAGAGGCGATTCTGATCAGGGCCTCGATCTTGTCCGGGGATTGCTCGTAGAACTCCTCTGCCTGGGGGAGAAGGCCCCTTGCCACCCGGTTGCTCTCCTCCTTCAGCTCCCTATATGGATCAGCCTTCCCGCTCCTTCTCTTGATGATAAACTCCCTCTCTGTGCCCATCAGCGCCGGGACACCGCCCTTGTTGCGGGCCATGAAGTCCAGCAGCTCTTCCACTGCTGCTTTCTTATCCTCCTCCCGGGTGAAGAGCATGTCGCACTCGAACTTGCCCCCACATGAACGCAGGACCCGCCACTGAGGACGAATACCAGGCCCTTATCGCCCACGGCCTCTTTTATTATCTGGGTCATTCTGGGATAGGCATCAAAGGTGAGGTTGAATCCCCCATAGTCGTCCTGATGAGAGTCATGGCCGAAGATGACAAAAGCCATCTGAAAGTCGAAGTCCCCTGCCAGCTCCAGGCTGCTTTTCAGGGCGGAGAGGAAAGCCTGGTTGTCTGCATTAAAGGAGAGGCCGATATCGTAGTTGTGCCGCTGAGGATCGTAAGACTCTCCCGATCCGCTGTGCAGGTTGATGTGGAAGACATCGGCATCATCCCCGAAGAAGTCGCGGGTGCCATCGCCGAAATGGGGGTCCACATCCACAATGAGAAAGCGCTCAAAGCCCATCTCCCTCAGGCGCAGTATAGTGATTGCTACATCGTTGAAGTAGCAGAATCCCCAGCAGCTTCCCCTTGAGGCATGGTGGCCGGCGGTCCCGGTGAAGGCGAAGGCGGACTCAGCCTGGCCGGTGGCCACCATCTCCGCCGCCATCATCACACTTCCTGCAGACAGAATGGCCACATCCCGGTACTGATCCGTCTCCATGTTGGCCATATGAGCCTCTGTATGGGCCTGCCTGACCAGCTCTATTGGAGCGGGCTTGGGCCGGAGGACCTGAACATCAACCCCGTCCACCAGACCAGACTCCATCAGCCTCTCGAAGGATGGCTGAATCCTCTCCCTCAGAACGCTAAAACCATGCTTTCCGAAATCCTCATGATATGTTATTGCGACCTTCATTGACAACTCCCAGGCTCAATTTCATCTCAGCCTGCACTCCAAAGCTCATCAATCTGCACTCCGAATCTCAGTCTGCATCTCTAAAGCTCAGTTATGCGGGGATACCGTCCCAGCAGCATTCCCTCTACCACTATTGGCATAGCTCTCTTGGCATCCTTGACTGCGCTATCCAGCTCCCAGTCCGATGAGGAGCAGATGGTGATCAGAGGCTCACCCTTCTTCACCCTCTCCCCCATCTTCTTATGGATGATAACTCCAGCATTCTGGTCGGAGGGGGCGCCAGCCAGGCGAGCCAGTTCTACCAGCCGTTTGTTGAAGAAGGCCACCACATATCCGCCCGTTGGTGCCAAGATATCCTCGCAGTTCTCGCCGATAACGATATCCTCGCTCTTCACATTGGGGTCGCCGCCCTGGGCCTCGATGATCTCCATCAGCTTGGCATGAGCCTTTCCACTGGTCAGGATCTCCTCTGCAGCAGCATGGCCCTCTCCCCGTCCGGCCACTCCCCCCATCTCCAGCAGTATGCCAGCCAATGAGAGGCTCTTCTCCTTCAGGCTGTTTGGCCCTCCCTTGTTCTCCAGAACGGCAAGCGCCTCCCGCACCTCCAGCGCCGGCCCTATGGTTCTTCCCACGGGAGAGCCTCCAAAGGTCATGGCACATTCCACCCGGATTGCGAGCTTATCACCCAGATCGATGAGGTCCTTGGCCATGGTTCTAGCCTCATCTGGCGTGGCCAGCTTGGTGCCCGGTCCGACCGGCATGTCCACCACCACAGCATCCGCTCCGACGGCCCCCTTCTTGGCCATGATGGAGGCGAGCATCTGGCAGTAGGGATCTATGGACAATGCATACTCCGCTTTGATCAGCTTATCATCTGCGGGAGCGATATTGGTGGCTCCGCCCCAGACGATCACTCCTCCCACCTTCTCTGTGATCTCCTTGATCTCGGCAGCATTGAATTCCACCGGGGCCAGCACCTCCATCAGGTCGGCTGTGCCACCTGCCCCGGTTATGGCCCGGGAGCTGGTCTTGGGGATGAGAAGGCCTGAAGCGGCGACAATGGGCACAATGAGAAGGGAGACTTTGTTTCCGGGAACGCCGCCGATGCTGTGTTTATCCATTACCGGATGGGTGTCGAAGTGAATCCGCTCACCAGTCTCGATCATCGCTTTGGTCAGCCAGACCACCTCCTCCGGGGATATGTTATGGATGTAGGAGGCAGTAACATAAGCGGCAAGCTCGATATCGCTGAGATTGTTGTCCACTATGTCCTGCACCACAGTCCTTATCTGATCCTCATTCAGCCTCTGGTTGTCCATCAGGCTTTTTATGTGGCAGATAGATGCCGGTCTTGGGGCGGGCATGATATCCACATCCACAGGATTTTTAAGCTCTTTGAGGGCCTCGGTGAAGATGCCTATCTCCCCGGGGTTGACCATCTGGGTGGTGGTGTCGAGCAGGGCAGTGGTTACCGCCCCCTTGGCCCTCACCTTGACCCGGTCCCCAGGATTCAAGCCCCTCTCCCGGGCATCAGTGGTGTTGAGCATAACCTTGTGCTGGCCTATCTCTATATCAAAGGGTCGAACTTGCAGCATTTCTATAACCTCTCTTGAGTAGCTTTTTCCATCAGCGAGAGCGATCTCATCCATTCTCCCCGCGCCTCGCGCGTAGTCCCCACCACCAGGCGAAGACCACTGGCAGTCTCCTCCAGGACGCCCTTCGCTTCTATCCTCTCGCCGGGAAGGGCCTGGCCGGCATAGGTGTGAGTGAAGCAGAGGATCTCCTTCACCTCAGGATGATCCAGCCGGAAGATGGCCGGGCTGTCGAATGCGAACTCACAGTCTGTGACAGTGGCCTCAATCAGCCCCTGGCCGGCAGGAGTGCCCCTCTCCAGGGGCTGGATCTGGTCCCAGTCGCGGGTGAAGAGCAGATCGAAGTAGGTGCCGTCGATCATGCCCCGGTTCCCTTTTCTCTTCTCATGGAGGATGAACTCATCCAGGCTGATCTCGGGATTCCTCTTGCTGTATATTTTCTTCCAGGTCTCTTCATCCAGCTCCTGTACAGCGCCCTCCCTCTTTGCCCGCTCCACTATATCCCTGGCCCTCCACCACATGGGGCCATAGACCACGAAATCGATATCCGAGTCCGGGGCCTGCAGGCCTATGAGCCTGGAGCCGGTGATTCCCATCTTATCCCAGGGCACCCCAGCCCGGCTGAGTATGAGAGCGAGCTTTTTCGTCTTGGGATCTCCCCCGACTATGGCCCTCAGGCCCGGCGAGGGATCATAGAGCCGGAGGAGATCTGATGGGGGGACCACATGAAGATCGCTGATATAATCCGGCCTCTTCTGGCGCAAGAAATCAAATGCCTGGTCGAAGTCCATCTTCCGGTATCGTATGCCATCAGCGATCCGCTCCCCGGCCGGATCGGGGATATAGCGAAGCAGAGAGCGAAGGCCGTGGGGATGGTGGTAATCAGATACGGCAAAGATCCAGCCATCAATGGTTTGGAAGAAGTCCCTGATCCGGGCTCTCACTCTATCGCCTTCATCGCCGTTATGGCCTTCATCGCCCGATCCAGGCCCGCGCCCGGGCGGATTATCTCTCCTCTCTCCAGGTCCAGGAGGGTGGAGGGCTGGCTGTACTGGCATCTGCCACCGTCTACCACCAGGTCCACCCGTTCCTTTATCTCTTCGGCCACCTCCTTTGCGCTCACCGGCGCCGGCTGGCCGCTGCGATTGGCGCTGGTGGAGGTGATGGGTCCAGCAATATCGATTATACTGAGGGCTGACTTGTGGTCCGGGTATCTTATGCTCACCAGGGGAGAGCCGGCAGTGAGTATATCCGGAACTATGCTCCTCTTCCGGACGAGGACGGAGACCGGCCCGGGGAGGAGCTCTTCCAGGATCTTCATCTCCTCATCGCGAATATGGGCCACATCTCTGAGCATCTCCAGGCTGCAGACCGCCAGAGAGATGGGCCTGGATAGGGGCCTTTTCTTGATCAGAAAGATCCTCAGCACCGCCTGCTCATCCAGAGCATTGGCACCAAGGCCGTAGACGGTCTCAGTGGGGTACACTACTGCCCCCCCTCCAATGATAAATCGAGCAGCGCTGGCGATCATCTCTTATTTCCGTTTGATGTCTGCCACATCCCCCAGTGTCAGCCCTCTGCCTGAGCCGCCGGATTTGACCTGAGCCTCATTGGCCTGATCGGTCAGCCTGATCTTCAGCTCCTTCTCCAGCTTCTTTCTGACCTCGTCCTCAGGTGAGATATCCCCCCTCTCGATCTTCCTCAGAAGGGTGACCTTCTCCTTTATCCTCATACCCAGCTCCTCTGGCGTCAGTCCCAGGCTCTCTCTCGCCTCTCTGATCTTGCGCCCGAACTCCGGGACCAACTCCACCAAATCCTTGAATTGGTCGCGCGGTTTGGGCCTCTGTACAGTGAAGGCCCTCTCCACAGGAACCATCTTCCGTGGAACTGGCGTCCATTTGTCCTCCGGCTTTCCGAAGCGCGCACAGCTCTTGCATACTTCCATAGTTGAGCGATCAATAACGATCTTTTGGGGCGAACCTGAGATCTCGGCGCCGCAAATCTCGCATTGCTTCTCGGTCATTTCGGAAACCTTTATACGGGTCAAAGTTTAATAACCTTTGTAATTATGGATAGTGGAGAAGGCATGAATGAGGCACAGGCCGGCGCGGATTTCTCGCGCTACATCCTGGACCGGATGCGCCAGCTTGAAGAGCGAAACCTGGCGCTGCGTGAGCAGAAGGACCGCGTAGAAGGCGAGAAGAGGCTCATTGAGAACCAGAAGCTCAAGTTCGAGCGTGAGGCCCGGAAGCTCAGGAGTGAGCTGGAGCGCTTGCGCGTCGGTCCGATGATCGTAGGAACAATAGCAGACGTTCTGGATGAGAACCGGGTGATAGTCAAGAGCAGCACCGGCCCCAGATTCGTCGTCAGCCTATCTCAATTTATCGAGGAGGAGCTGAAGGTCGGGGCCCAGGTGGGCTTGAACCAGCAGTCATTTGCAGTGATGTGCGTTCTTCCCTCCCCCCGCGATCCGGCTGTCTTCGGCATGGAGATCGAGGAGGCTCCGGATGTGCAGTTCTCTCAGATCGGAGGGCTGGACACTCAGATCTCTGAGATCAGGGAGATCGTCGAGCTCCCCTTGAAGAGGCCGGATCTGTTCGCCTCGGTGGGGATCGATCCTCCCAAAGGGGTTCTTCTGCACGGGCCGCCAGGCACGGGCAAGACCATCCTGGCGAAGGCTGTCGCCCAGAGCACAGAGGCCACATTCATGCGGGTGGTGGGCTCGGAGTTCGTGCAAAAGTATATCGGTGAGGGGGCGCGCCTGGTTCGCGAGCTATTCGAGCTGGCCAAGAGCAAATCCCCGGCGATAATATTCATCGATGAGCTGGATGCCATCGGCGCCCGGCGTATGGATGGCGCCACCAGCGGTGATCGCGAGGTGCAGAGGACACTGATGCAGATCCTGGCGGAGATGGATGGCTTTGACCCCCGGGGTGAGGTCAAGCTCATCGCTGCCACCAACCGTCCTGATATGCTCGATCCGGCTCTGCTCCGGCCGGGGCGCTTCGATAGGGTGATTGAGATCCCCCTGCCCAACAGGGAGGCAAGGGAGGCGATCCTCAAGATCCATACCCGGGGCATGAGCCTGGACAGGGATGTGAACCTGCGGCTGATAGCCGATCTCTCTGAGGGATCAAGCGGCGCTGATCTGAAGGCCCTCTCCACTGAGGCGGGCATGTATGCCATCCGGGAGGAGAGGATCACCGTCTACCAGAGCGATTTTGAGAGGGCGGCAGCAAAGATCCTGCTCAAAGGGAGGGATCATATGGCTGAGCCTGAGGGGCTCATCCAGCAGTATATCTGAGGCATCAAGCGAGCTTGGATAATGTGATCAGATCAGGCGACCAGTTCATAGCCGGCCGCTCCGGTGGTGTGGTCGGGGCGATCATCCCCTGGCGCGACGGCTTTGCCGGCGTGGCTCCGGCCCATATTTTTCATCAGGCGAAGACGCGGGATCTGAGGCTGGGGGGCGTCTCCTGCCGGGTATCCTATATTCCGGATGATGCCGATCTGGCCTTTTTTCCCGTTCCCGCCCCCTGCCAGAGGACGGCTTTAGGCCGGCCCCATCCAGGCAGGGCGGAGCTGGTGAATGCCCGCCATTCCATAGACTGCCGGGTCTCCGATTCCTCCTGGTCGATAGTCTATGTGATTCTGCCCCCAGGGGATCTCCCCGGGCCCGGGGATAGCGGCAGTCCCCTGGTGCAGGAGGGGAGGGTCGTGGGGCTGCTGCTCTCCATAAACATGCACACCTGCCGGGGGACAGTGCTCTCAGCGGAGATGATCGAGAGGGAGATTCAGGCACGATAGTCCGTCAAGAGCGATCTATGAATTATGGTTCTTCGAAGGCATGAAGTCTCGTCATTCAGGAGATGAATTTATCCATGAAGATAATTGTAACTGGTGGAGCGGGGTTCATCGGCTCCAACTTGGCAGAGGAATTGCTGAAGAGGCATGAGGTTACAGTGATCGATGATCTCTCCACGGGCAGGATCGAGAACCTCGAATCGATCATGGGCAGGATAGATTTCATCAGGGGCAGCATCACCGATCTCGAGCTTCTCAAACGGGAGTTCTCCGGGGCGGACACGATCTTCCACCAGGCTGCCATCGCCTCAGTTCAAAGCTCTGTTGACAATCCAGTAGCATCCAATGAGGCCAATATCAGCGGCACCCTGAATGTGCTTGTAGCCGCCCGGGACTGCAAAGTGAGAAAGGTGGTCTATGCCTCATCCTCAGCCGCCTACGGGAATGACCCCGTTCTTCCCAAGAGGGAGGAGATGAGGCCCAATCCGCTATCCCCTTATGCAGTCTCGAAGCTGGCGGGGGAGTACTACTGCCAGGCCTTCTCAGAGGTCTACGGCCTGAAGACAGCATGCCTGCGATATTTCAATGTCTACGGCCCAAGGCAGGACCCCAATTCGCAGTACGCGGCAGTCATCCCCAGGTTCATCACCAGGATTTTGGCGGGGGAGGCCCCGGTGATCTATGGGGATGGAGGGCAGACGCGGGACTTCGCATTCGTACAGGATGTGGTCAAATCCAATATCCTGGCCATGGAAGGGCCGGCGGAGGGCGTATTCAATGTGGCCTGCGGCTGCAGAGTGAGCCTGAATGAGCTGGCAGCAAAGATCATGAGGATCACTAAAATGAGCATTGCCCCGGTCTATGAAGCGGCAAGGCCGGGGGATGTGAGAGACTCTCTGGCGGACATAAGCAGGGCGAGAAGGGAGCTGGGCTATGAGCCGGAATATGATCTGGAAATGGGGCTGGAAAAGACGGTGGAGTGGTTTGCCAAACACCGGTGATTGCTCGGCCGGACGGGCCTGGCTATGAGATCTGTGAGGTCATCCTGGCTGAGCCGGTGCCCCTCCTCTGCCTTTCCTATCGGAGAGGGAGGGCCGAGCAGTGCGGGAAGGGGGCAGGCGAGCTGGTCAGGCGAGGGCCGGGCCCTGGCCAAGATAGACCAGATGATTATAGAATAAAGAGCAGGCTGAAAGTCAGCCGGACGAGCGAAACCGGGATGCTATTTTTCATGCTCATTCTGCTGCCCTCTCCTGGAGGGGAGTGAGCAGGGCGATGTTTTCTATTGAATGCCCTGGCGGAGATCGCGCAGGGTGGGGCGTCCCGGTTGATTGATCAAGCAATAAAGGATTTTCAGATGTATTGGAAGGTTTTATGGATTGATATTAGAAAAAGATTTAAGAACTTCGAGATGAATGAGATGCTCAGAGGACTGGAGGCTTAAAGGCCGCCCAGGGGCGAGAATATAAGCCCGCTGAGATCAAGCCGCCGGAATCTGAATTGATGTGGCGCCAAAAAGGATGCCGATTGCCTGTGATAAGAGGATTCTGGATCGGACTGTAGCGCGAGCTGGAGAGAATCAGCTGAGGGGGGTTGAATGGAGAGGATGAGGCTCAGATCTTCGGGTTGAAGGTAATAAATATATTATTTTAATAATGCCCAGTCCGGAATTGAAAAATAATAAAAAATTTTTTATGGTTTCGGCATACGCATCCTGGATGGATGGCGCGCTCAATGTGCTGATGGCGGCTAAGGACTCCGGGCAGTGAGTTTCATCTTCCCATCCTTATCAGCGATCTTTGCAGATGAGCCGACTCTGCCCAAGGTCGCCCTTCCTGAAAGAAGCAAAAGCCTCTGCGTCTCCGTTAGTTGGCAATAGAAACTGCCCACTGTAACCACGAGACCATATAGGCGCAGAGGCACAGAGGAAAAAACGGAATTGAACTGCAAAGGGCACATAGACCACAAATGACGCGCATCAGCCCATTTCTTCAACACCTAATTCAATAAACCGATTTTATAGTATATCGATAAAATTATTCAATAGAGGGGTAAATAGATGAAGGCACTGGTTACTGGAGGAGCGGGATTTATCGGCTCCAATTTGGTGGAGGAGCTGGTTGATGACTATGAGGTCACAGTACTTGACAACCTGCATACCGGCAGCATCGATAATCTCCAATCGGTAAAGAAGGATGTGAATTTCATCAAGGGATCTTGCAACAACTGCCTGGATCTGGGGCTGCAGCCGGAGGTCATATTTCATCTAGGGATTCCCTCCTCCTCGCCCATGTACAAGAAGGATCCCTTTCTGGTGGGAGAGGCCATAAACGGCATGGTGGCCATAATGGAGCTGGCCCGGAGAAGCGAGGCCAAAAAAGTAGTATTCGCCTCCTCGTCCTCGGTTTACAACGGCGTTCCCACTCCGCACCGCGAAGATGCAACCATACAGGTCAAAGATTACTACACCGAGGCACGGCTGGCCATCGAGAGGGTGGCTGAGCTCTACTATCAGCTCTATGGGATAGATTATGTTGGGCTCAGATTCTTTTCGGTCTACGGCCCGCATGAAGAGGCCAAGGGGACTTATGCCAACATGGTCTCGCAGTTCCTCTGGGGCATGAAAGCCGGAGAGCGGCCGGTCATATTCGGCGACGGTAGCCAGACCCGTGACTTCACTTATGTGAAGGATATCGTGGATGCCCTGCTTCTGACATCAAAGAAAGGTACTGGGATCTTCAATGCTGGAACTGGGAAGGCCTTCAGCTTCAACTACGTGGTGGACCTGATCAACTCCTGTCTGGGATCAGACTTGAAGCCCATTTATAGAGAGAATCCAATCAAGAACTACGTAATGCATACGCTGGCGGATACTACCAGGATGAATAGCCTAGGATTTGCTTCTAGGTACACGCTGAAGGAAGGATTGAAGGAGATAACAGGCTAAGGATTTATAAAATAATCATATGATCTTGCTTAAGGATTTTTTCGTGTTATATCTATATTTAATTCTATATTTTTTCTTATATCTGGACGGGTCTGCTATTGTGATTTGAAGGACAATTAGAGACATCCAAATTTTAATGGGATATGAGGTGAATTTTATGTTTGTGCTTGATATAGGGTGCGGTGAAAAAAAAAATGGATGGTGCTGTTGGAGTGGATAGACGAAAAACGAAAGCTGTGGATGTCATTGCAGATGCTACTAGGCTTCCATTTAAACCAGGGTCGTTTGACCGAGTCTATTCCGCACATACAATAGAGCACTTTAGCCACAGAGAAATTCGTGATGTAGCAATTGAATGGGTTGGAGTTTTAAAGCTTGGGGGTCAAATAGAAATTCGCTGCCCTTGGCTACGTATAAGGGCTCTCTTATTCTTCCTAAAACCTACATCCAAGAATGTAGAAAATATTTATGGTGGACAAGAATATGAAGGAAATTTTCATAAATGTGGCTTCTCTTTCGGTTTGCTTAAGAATTTATTAGAATCAGTAGGAATCAGGCAAATAAAAAGGGTATTTGAAAAAGGGCCTTTTGGTATTCCTTATTGCAGTGATTTGCACATCATAGGTACGAAAAGCGAGCTTATCTGGATTCGATAATTATGTTTTTCTTTGGCTCCTCGCTGTTTTATGTGGGTGGCCAAGAATCCTAAGGTATGATCAGAGTTATCGCACAATTGCCGGGATAGCACAGTTGATGATGGGATCAATACCAATCATCCTTAAAGCCTGACTCATTGCAGGCTTTGTATCATGGATTAAGAATCGATATCCTGAGGTTACCCACACGAAATAGCGAAGAGCCAAAATTTTCTATGGTTTCGGCATACGCATCCTGGATGGATGGCACGCTCAATGTGCTGATGGCGGCTAAGGACTCCGGGCAGTGAGTTTCATCTTCCCATCCTCATCAGCGATCTTCGGAGATGAGCCGACTCTGCCCAAGGTCGCCCTTCCTGAAAGAAGCAAAAGCCTCTGCGTCTCCGTTAGTTGGCAATAGAAACTGACCACTGTAACCACGAGACCACATAGGCGCAGAGGCACAGAGGAAAAAACGGAATTGAACTGCAAAGGGCACATAGACCGCAAAGGACGCGCATCAGCCTATTTTTTCAACATCCAATTCAATAAACCGATTTTATAGTATATCGATAAAATTATTCAATAGAGGGGTAAATAGATGAAGGCACTGGTTACTGGAGGAGCGGGATTTATCGGCTCCAATTTGGTGGAGGAGCTGGTTGATGACTATGAGGTCACAGTACTTGACAACCTGCATACCGGCAGCATCGATAATCTCCAATCGGTAAAGAAGGATGTGAATTTCATCAAGGGATCTTGCAACAACTGCCTGGATCTGGGGCTGCAGCCGGAGGTCATATTTCATCTAGGGATTCCCTCCTCCTCGCCCATGTACAAGAAGGATCCCTTTCTGGTGGGTGAGGCCATAAACGGCATGGTGGCCACAATGGAGCTGGCCCGGAGAAGCGAGGCCAAAAAAGTAGTATTCGCCTCCTCGTCCTCGGTTTACAACGGCGTTCCCACTCCGCACCGCGAAGATGCAACCATACAGGTCAAAGATTACTACACCGAGGCACGGCTGGCCATTGAGAGGGTGGCTGAGCTCTACTATCAGCTCTATGGGATAGATTATGTGGGGCTCAGATTCTTTTCAGTCTACGGCCCGCATGAAGAGGCCAAGGGGACTTATGCCAACATGGTCTCGCAGTTCCTCTGGGGCATGAAAGCCGGAGAGCGGCCGCTCATATTCGGCGACGGTAGCCAGACCCGTGACTTTACTTATGTGAAGAATATAGTGGATGCTATGCTCCTAACCTCAAAGAAAGGTACTGGGATCTTCAATGCTGGCACAGGCAAGGCTTTTAGCTTCAATCATGTGGTGGACCTAATAAATTCCCGATTGGAAACGGATCTAAAGCCAATTTACAGAGATAATCCCATTAAGAACTATGTGATGCATACGCTGGCGGATACTGTTAGGATGGAGATCCTAGGATTTGCTACCAGGTATTCGCTGGAGGAAGGACTGAAGGAGATTACAGGCTAAGGGATTTAAGAATATCCATATGCGCTAACTCAAGGATTTTTAGATATTATATATTCATATTTATCTTTATGCTTATAACCTATTTAAAGCCCGTTTTGTTGGAATTTCTCTTTGCTATTTAAATGCTCTCATTCGCGATCCCAAATGCTAACTATAAAACTGGTCAGCTAAACACGTACAAATAGAGCAAAGATCATAAGTAAATCCTTTGCCTGAGGTTAAATTGTGCAGACCGAGGCTGAGATTAATCAACGCTTTGCCGGGCAGCTCCCCCGCAACCTTGCGGCAAATATCACTTATTTTCTAGCAAGCATCATCATAGGTATACTTCTTGTGCCCTACTTTATCAATACCCTCGGTATTGCTGCCTACGGAATCATACCGCTCGCGACTTCGATCACTAGCTATGTAGCGATTTCCGTCCAATCGCTTAACACCGCAGTCTCCCGGTTTCTCACCATCGACCTACAGCGGCAAGACTACGAAGAGGCGAATAAGACATTCAACACCGCTCTTTTCGGGCTTACCGTGGTCATCCTTCTGATAGTGCCGGTCATCCTCATGATCGCCTGCTTCGCTCCCTCTATCTTCCATGTTCCGAAAGGGATGGAGACCGATGCAGTCCTCCTCTTTCTCGGGGTCTCAGTCGGGTTTCTGATCCGGTCATGGAGCGGAAACTTCACTGTCCAGCTTTTTGCCTATAACCGCCTTGACCTCCAGAACCTTGTCAACTTAACAAACCTCATTATCCAGACCGGATTGATCCTTCTTCTCTTTACCATCCTTGATCCAGACCTCGCCCTGATCGGTGGAGCCTACCTAGTCGGAGCGTTGGTGGCATCAGGGATTGCGATCTTTCTTGCCAAGCGGGTCTGCCCGCATCTAAGGATTTCAGTCAACTCCTTTGACCGCGGAAGGGTAATGGAAATCTGTGGGATGGGATGGTGGGTGGTCATAAATGATATCGGCGCCCTCCTCTTCCTTCAGATCGACCTTATCATTGTAAACCTCCTTTTCGGGGCGCCATCTGCCGGCGAATATGCGATCGTCCTACAGTGGGTCATCCTCCTGCGGGCAATCGCCGGAATGCTCTCGGGCGTCTTGACACCGACAATCCTTTCCTGTTATGCCCGAAAACAGACCGGCACTCTTATCCAAGTCACAAAGAGTGCTGTCAAACTGATGGGGCTTGCCATGGCTCTTCCGATCGGTTTTGTCTGCGGGCTTGCACCTGAACTCCTCACTCTCTGGGTGGGAGATGAGTTTGCCTTCCTTTGGCCGCTGATGATCCTCCTGACATTGCACCTCACGGTCAACTTCTCGGTGATGCCTCTCTTCTCGATTAACATCGCCCACAAATGCGTGCGGGTGCCGGGTATCGTGACATTCTTGATGGGAGTCGGGAACTTCTGCTTAGCAGTCATCCTTTCGCTCCAGACTGAAATGGGTTACTATGGTGTTGCAGCTGCTGGGGCGATCGTCCTTACCTTAAAGAACGCCTTCTTCACTCCCTGGTACGCAACAAGAGTGCTTGGAGTAGGCGCACACACCTTCACCCAGTCGATGCTCCCCGGGATCACTGCTACCGGTCTAATCTGCATCTCGGCCGCAGCCCTTCGTGCAGTCCTCCCCTTTCCTGAAATGCCAGCCATTGTCATTGCTACTATCACCCTGGTTTACCTTGTGGCGGTCTGGGTATTCGGTCTTAATGGATCTGAACGCAAGCTCTTCGGATCCTACCTGCCTCCAGCAGTCAGGAGGATCATCGTATGAAATCAGTAATAGCGAACACGGTTAAACATAATCTCTGCATCGGCTGCGGCATCTGTGCAGCCTTCTGTCCACAGAGCATCCTTGCGATGCAGTGGAACCGCTATGGAGAGTACAACCCAGTAGAGATCTCTCCATGCACCAAGGAGTGTGGTGCCTGCCTGACGGTCTGCCCCTTCACCGACTCAGGCGAAAATGAGGATACAATCGGAAACCGGCTCTATGGAGAAATCCCGGAGATCCAGCACCGCCCTGAGACCGGCTACTATCTCGCATCATATGTTGGATACTCCGAGAAGCATCGAAAGACCAGTGCCTCGGGTGGGATCGCTACCTGGCTTTTGGAAAAGATGCTTGCAGAGGACATCATCGACCATGTCATCTGCGTTACTCCCACTGGTAATCCCGAGAAACTCTTCTCCTTCAGGATATTCAATACTCCCGAGGGCATTCGGACCGGGGCCGGTTCCGCTTATTACCCGGTAGAGATGTCGGGGGTAATCAAGCAGGTCATCGAGGTGCCAGGCAGGTATGCTATCACCGGCCTTCCATGTTTTCTCAAAGCCGTCAGGCTAGCTCAGCAGAGAAATGCAAAGCTAAAAGAAAGGATCGCAATCACCGTAGGCCTTGTCTGCGGGCAGATGAAGAGCAAGCATTTTACTGATTATATAGCGTCTGTTGTTGGAGCGCAAGGGAATGTTATTGGTGTACGATACAGAGGAAAGAGCTTGGATCACCCAGCGACCAATTTTCACTTTGCCTTCACAACTGATGACGGCGAAGTGAAGAAGATCTCTCGGAAAGAGGGGATCTCTGAGGCATGGACGAACCGATGGTTCACTCCGAATGCCTGCAACTATTGCGATGACATATTTGCAGAGTGCGCGGATGTAACTTGCATGGATGCATGGCTCCCAGAATATGCGAAAGATGGCAGGGGAACTAGTCTAATGCTTGTAAGGTCACCGCTAGTGGAAAAAGCTATTGCACGAGGGCAGGGAGCACAGCTCGAACCAATCTCGGTCAATCGTTTGGTGAGGAGTCAAGCAGGAGTTGTGGCGGTCAAACGGCAGCATCTACGGTACCGTATGTATCTCGATCAGGGAAGACGACAAAAGGTGCTAACGAGGATAAGGCCAGAAAAACCGAGAAATTTATTCTTGAGGAGGGAAATCGTTTTGAAGGATGAGATGCGCATAATTAGCAAGGATCTTTGGGCTGACAATATGACAGACACAAAGAGCTTCAGAAAAGCGATGCGCCCGGTTCTGACGCAGCTGGCAATACAAAATACTATTATGTTACCGGTCAGAGTCGCTCATCATCTTCTAATGACGATTAAGGCGACCTACTGAATTAAGCATCGATAATAAATCCTTGACATATCGCTCATTTAATGATTAGAGGTATATTTATTTTTAAATGAATACCCCACAGCTTGCTGCTGGGATGGTCAAGAAACCGACTTAAGGAAAGCGGCATAATCGATACCAAATGGTTGAAGTATTTGTCGGCATTGCAACTATTTGCCTTTAAGAATTGTGCAAAATATAAAGGGCGTTATCGAAGGAGAGTTTTTTAAAAAGCTTTCAGAAGTAAAAAAGCAGCTTTGGGAAGAAGAATTTTAGAGCGATGAGGTTATGTCGGAACTGTAGACGATGGTGTTATAGCTGACACCATATGGAATTATGCTGAAACACAAGGAACGCCTGAAGAAAAGAAATCCCATAAACAAATGAATTTGCTGGATTTCGAATGAAGGCAAACGACTCGAACATGCTTCGCAGCTTGCAGTGGGGTGTGCTGTTTGACTTCAGAGGTAGAATTCCCTAGACCGTTGGAAGATATGGCCGGAAAAATTCTCAAGGAATTGGTTACCTTTCGTTTTGTTGATTGCTATGACTCGCCCGATTTGACTCAAGATTTTTCAGGAATTTTGAAAAATAATATCCATTCAATAGAGCCTTTTCTTTTACCCTCGGCATGGTTTCTTCTAAGTGTTCCTTTATTGCAGTTCTATTAGACCAAACCAAATCAGCAATTTCTATTAACCGGGTGTCATTCAATTGACTTATCTTGATGATATACTGATCCATATCAAGCAAACCGCCTAAAATTCCATTCATTTTATGGCTGTAAGCAATTCCTACAGTAGGAATGCAAAGAGATGTTGCGGCAATTGTTGCGTGCATTCTTGAGCCAATAAAAATATCACATAGTTGAATGATTCCTTTCAGCTCGGCTGCAGAGTATTCATTCTTAATCTGAAAAATCCTCTGTGGATTGTTTGCGTTTTTTATAATTTCACCAATAATTCTTCTATCATCACTGCCAGGAGTATACACATGTGGTATTAATAAAACATTAACATCCCAACTTTTAATAAGATGATCGATAACAGATACCATTGACTGAGTATATGCCTCTTCAGACTCCGCAGGATCGCGATATCTACCGATCAATCCACTAGGATTTATGCCAATAACCGGCCTCGATGTGATTATAATGCTTTCAGATCTCAATATTTCATCAATCCTTGAGCGTGGTGCAGGAGATAAAAGAAATGCTGGGTCAGCAGTAACATGTATCTTTTCTGGATCTATCCCTATTTTCAATAGATACTCTTTGGAAAGGTCTTCGCGGACCAATATCAGATTTACATTTTCGAAAACATAGCGGGCAGTTATACGGTTCAATAAATATCTATAGTATCCAAGACTCTCAGCAAATAAAACTACTGGTTTGTCAAGCCACAGAGCATATATAATATTTAAGAAACCACTCAAAGTGAATTTTTCTCCACTCAAATAGTCTCCTCCGCTATTTATTACAACGTCAACATCATCGTAAATATGGATTCTTGATATGGTGGGCAAACTGGCTTTAAATCCGTATCGTCGCAAGATCTTAACGATAAAGCATTCTAGCAAATATAACCACGCGTTGGGATTCAGAATAGTCTCAGCAGGTAATGGAATGATAGTATTTTGCGAATTTATAGCATCTATCATCCCACCCATATTAATGAATTTGATGTCATCTTCAAATTGATTGATTACAAACTTGGTCGAAGAGACAAGTGCCTCATTACCCTTATTTTTAGGATCAAGATTTAAAATTAGAGCTTTCATAGCAATCTCCATAATGAAGTTCATCGGTCATCAGTTAATACATGGGGAGCGCGATGGGTCGCGAATTCTCCATCCTTTAGAGTGAGGATGAAGTGAACCCTCTCTCATTCTTTGTGCTCACCAAAATTGATTAAACATCACTTCTTTTAGGATGAGTTTATACTTGACACCCTAGCCCAGGCGGTGCCACCCACCTGTGGATAGGATGTGATAAGCTTGAAATTGCGCAGTTTCAGCCGTGACTAAGGTCAAATCACCTCCACATCGTGTTGATGCTCAAGTATTGATACAAAATATTCTATGACAGGCGAGTTAAACAGGATTGTGAGTTGATCCTCAAAAATATTGACATGTTACATAGAGCAAATATATAAAATTCATATAATAGAAATTGTGGCGGATCACGCTCACTTGCTCTTGGAATCCCACCTAAGTACTTCCTTAATAAAAATCGTTCAATAAAAGCCTATGGTCAAGTGGCAAGTTCTTTCGATCTGTGGGAAATGTGACTGCGGATACAATCAAGCACTATATTGAGGGATCTCAGAGGAAACCGAAAGCGGAGATTCAATCGTGCGGGTCCAGGAGATTATGGCAACGAAGACTTGACGATTTCAAGATTCCACAAAACCGGGCGTGAGGGCGTGCGGGCCGAAGCATACTCCATCCTTAGGGTAGGGCGGCCGCACGCAGTCTGATTTTATCAATTTTTCAAAATTTCAAATCACCATATTAGAGATAACGGATGTGTTTATCATAATCGATACCAATGAACCAATTAAGCAGCTTCTTGTGCAACCAATTCTCAATAGCAGATTTCGAACGAGGCTAATTATTATTATCGTTTCCCGATGGGGTAGATTGTTTGCCACATGCTTGTCATAGGTGAAATCAGCATTAATCGAACTATTCAGAGGAGTAAACATATACTGAATAACATATAATAGTAGCATACCAAGGACAGTAGGGCAGTAAATAGGTGGCAACGCAATGAAAAATAAAATATGTGCATATACAGAAAATTCTCAATTAGTTTTAAAAATGATGAAAATATTACGAAAAAAGCTTCTTTATTGTCTTTCTATTATCTCATGGGTACTTGTCGCAATTAGTGCTTTATATTTTAAGCTGTTTCCGACCCTTATTAATACGATAGTTAGCGATATATCTGTAGTAATATTAATATTTGCTCTATTGTTATCAATTATCATTGGTTCTTTTATGATACAATATTTAGAAGAATTGATACTTTTTATGCCCCAATGTTTGTTGATCTGCTTTATTGCGAGGTGCATCCCATATCTTCGATTATCGTACCCAGTGCTTTGGGATCCGTATGCCTTTTTGGTCACATTTCTAAATATACATGAATTCCGGACATTAGAACAAATATATAGTTATTGGTTCCCTCCATTAGAAAATCTAATTAATTGGCCTTTAATGATGATAATGACCGAATTATTATCCCAAATTGGAGGCATTGATCACATGTGGTTATTTAATTACCAACAGCCCATTTTCGGGATGATTTTTTTCTTAGGAGTTTATTTGTTAGCATATTCAGTCTCTCAAAATTATGGAGTATCTCTTATATCTGGACTAATTTCGTCTCTAAGTTCACATGTAATCTTTTATCAGTCAGAATATCACCCTCAAGGATATGCTTTTATAATCCTTGTGTTCTTGCTCGTTGTGTTATCAAGGTCGTGGGAATTAAAGAACAAAATGGAATATAGAATACTTGCTATTATATTTATAATAGCATTTACCACATCTCATTATTTTTCTTCCTTATTTATATCATTTATCTTGATATCTCTTTCCTGCACACTTTTATTTATACTAATAGCTAATAGAAATCTCTCAAGCCCTCAATTAAATATATTTGGAGTGGAATGGACAAGCGAAATATTTTTTTCTAGCATTCTTCTGCTAATAATAGTTCTTAGCTATCACTTTTATGTATTTTCTGGACATATTAATGATTACATTCATATAATTTTTTCTGCAAATCCGTATAATGCCCCCCTTGTCTCTGTTGAGGGTAGTGTTCCTTTTCCAACATATATAATACAAAATATTCGTTTTATTGTACTTATATTGGGATTTGGATCAATTTGTTATACAATGAAAACCAAAACGCATGAAGAGATATTATTTTCGATAATATGCACACTTCTAATTGCACTTGGTATTATTGGAAATACGTTGATTTTCTTGGAGGTTGGTAGGATTGTGGCGTTTTATGAAACGTTGATTGGGGTATTTGCAGCATTAACGCTATTCAGGCTGAGGGATATATGGCTAAAATCACTGAATAAAAGAACGACAATAACTGTATTATTATGCATATTTACAGCAGGAATAATAACATTAACATTCTTTGGAGGAAATTATATTCCTGCTTATTATTTTAAAAGTCTCGGCCAAAATGATTATTATTGGTGTGAAAATAATTTGCCGGATATGCAGAAATATGAGGCTGTTGGCAAGTGGATAGCTGGGTTTAGCCCCGCAAAACCTATAATTTTAATAGATACAACAAGATATTTTATTCATTCTGCCATTTTTTTCTGGGGAGAGACACCACTAGACAGAATTATCGTATTTGAGAGATATCCGTATGATCAAGATAATAATACCTTAATTACTTTTAATATAAAGGGGAATAGAAAAGGAGACAAAGAGCGACAAATAGAGAAAACAAGTAGAGTATACTTCAATGGAGAAGCTGTAATACATTCAGTATAACCAAATGATGTTTTTCCATTCTCCTCATGACGCTTGGTTTCTTGGCAACGTTCCTCGGAACTGTTCCATGTATGCGAAGGAAAAGATGCCTCAATGATCGAAACATTTAAAGATGATCTAGAGCTGTATAACGGATCTAGCGAAAATATTGAGAATTTCTGTTGCGATATATCACCTGCTTTTATATCTGGCATAGAAAATAGTTTTCCTAATGCATCGATAACATTTGATAAATTTCATGTTATGAAATTGATGAATGAAGCCGTTGATAAAGTCGGGCGTGAAGAACAATCACATAATACTTTGCTGAAAAGAACAAGATATATCTGGCTTAAAAATCCCGAGAACCACACAACCAATCAAAATAGGATGTTAACGCCACTAAAACGTATCCGATTAAAAACGGTGAGAGCTTATAATATCAAATTAGCCCTTCGCGACTTTTGGAGCTATGAATCTCGGGAATCAGCCGAGGACTACCTCAAACGTTGGTATTTTTGGGCTACGCATAGCAGACTCGATCCTGTGATCGATTGCGCTAAAATGATAAAGAGTCACTGGAATGGTGTAACTAACTATATTAAAACTAAAATCGATAATGGTATCCTGAAAGGAGCAAATAGTCTGATCCAGGTTGCAAAGGACAGTGCCAGAGGTTTCAGATTAACAAAAAATTTCATTACTACTATTTATCTTAGGACCGGGAAACTCAAATTCAATTTACCCACATGAAACAGCGAGGAGTCTATCTTGGATTAACCCTTATTAGCTTACATCTATATAATGATAAGAGATTAGGCGTTTAATTGGCTTATTGAAGAATTCTTCTATTTCCGCGTCGAGTTTTTAAGATATCCTTGAGACTCTAGACGCTGATAGATTCTCAACTCCAAGGGTTGAGATTCCTTGAACACGGCATTGCTTTTCCCTTAAAGGAAATTTCCCGGAATTGAGGCTTCTTATGCCTTAGTTCTCATGCTCGTTTTTTTCAGAGATAATTCCTTATAGCCGTTCATGTGTGCTTTTCGGTGTTTAGTTCTCTGATACAGTTCTGCATCAGCCTGCGGTATCGCATCCAGTTGCTCGACCAGGTTCAGTTTCATAAAACTATAACCTATTAGAGACTCACATCCCCTTTATTTGAAGTCAATATATATATTAAAGCTGCACCAAATCCGTTAAGATCTCCTTCAGCAACTATAAGGCCATTTTTTACAACTTCTCTATGAGGGCCAATGTCGAACGCAACGACAGATCTTCCACAAGCTTGAGCTTCGACTAAAGGCATATTAAATCCTTCTACTAAAGAACACGTAGCATAGACATCGCATGCAGCGTAATAACTCGGCAGCTCTTCATCAGCCACAAATCCAGCAAAAGAAACTCCTGGATCGCAATTTCTCATTAAACTTTCTGCATAGGGTTTATTGTAAGCCCTGCCTACAATAATTAGCTTTGCATTGGGGATTTTCATCTTTACGATTCTGAAAGCAGATATTAAAAAATGGATGTTCTTCGTTGGGGTTATTCGTCCAACAAAAAGAATTACAGGATCATCGAATTCAATATTGTACTTTTTCCGGATGTATGTTCCATCTAGATTATTATTATTAAATCTACTATATTCAATTTCATCATAGACTACTATACTCTCAACGCCTTTTTCTTCCCTGAGCATGTCTTTCGAATGTTCGCTTATTGAGATAATGAAATTGAATGTTTTTATCTTTCTCCAATTAAATGGAGAAATAATCAGATTATAGAGCCGCTCTCTCAATGTCATTAAACGAGATTCGGTAATATGATGATGCCAATAAATTATTTTAGATCCATGAAATAATTTCGCATAATAGGCTACATTTACTAATGTCTCCTGATGAACGATGATTAAATTTGTTGTTTTGAGTTTGGAGCTAAGCCTTATTGATTTCCAAAGGTTAAATGGGAATAATGCCCTATATAATATACTTAATTTAGATGTAGACGTTCCTGTGCAAGATTCTATGATCTTAACGCTGAAGTCAGTGGGATGAATATCAGATTCAAATGTAAAGACAACCACAGAGTAGCCCATTGCTGTTAATTCCTTAGCCTGCAGTTCGGCTACTCTACTGGCCCCTTCAGATTTCAGGAAGAAAGAGATCAATATTGCAACCGTGTACAGAGACGCCTCCCCCGGAAGGATCATCTTAATCAATTCAGAAAATTGAAAATCGCCTTTGAAAAAAAGTTTTGATTCGCATTCAGGAACATTCATGGCTTTCTCGCCTCGCTAAATCAAACTGAGCATTGTTACCCCACTCAAAATGAATGGGGTATGCTTCGGGCAGAGTACCCAGTTTCTCGGAAGTCAGAAATCATTATGCCTACGTTTCCCAAATCGGACTTCAGAAAGGACTCCACCCCTGATAATAACTCGCCAGTTTCATGGTTAGCATTTGGGCACAATCCAATTCTCTTTACCCTCATGTTGTTAGTGCCGTCATGATTAGCTTGTGAACAGCAATTCTCTTGCAACTTGATCTATACTATAAATAATCTAAATAATTTTTCCAATTTGCTTCAGAAAAATTATTTATAAATTCTTGTCTGCAATTCTGAGACATTATAGTTTGATTTGACAATATAAATTTAAGACCTGCTATCCATTCACTGACTGACGAACCCAAATTTACTAAATATCCTGTTTTCCCATGAGAAGCTACTTCAGAGATTCCACCTACATTTGTAGACAAAACTGGTGTTCCATACATAAATGAAGTTAATATAACAGAGCTTTGTGTTGAGACTTTATATGGAGCAATTGTCATAATGCTACGGCTTAGATTATCTCCAATTTCATAGTCGCTGATTCTCTCTTTAAAATATATTTCTAAATTCTTTTTAATATATTTTTTATCTCGAACCGGCTTTCGAGTAATTAAGAGATAATCTAGATCCAGATCTTGTGTATTATCTATTATTTTAAGAAAAGTTTCTGGAGATTTTGAAGGAACAGGTGGCCCTATAAAAGTTATATATCTTCTTTTTTCATTTCTATCATTATGTCCAAGGTCTTCATACATTAAAGGTATGAATATTACATTCCTTTTAAATTTTTTATATCTTTTTTTAAAAAGATTTCTCGCCACATTAGACGAAAGGACAACGGTATTCACATTATTTACTAATTTTTCTTGAAAAAATTCAAACGTATGTAGCCAATATTGGGATGCTCCTCCATAGATTTTTTTATTTTCAGCATACGGTTCCTGCATATGGTATATGTATTTGATCTTATTTCTTTGCGCTAGTTTAGCTAAATAATAATTTAAAAAAGGATGGAAATTATACATATAAATATAATCAGGTCTCTCACTTATAATTTTTTCCCTTAAAATTGCAACATTCCTTAAATCAAAACCATCCCGAATAGCAGAAAGGATATCGGTAGAATTACCAATAAAAATAGTATTTTTTTTTGGTGATCTGTTAGCATCCAATCATACTCCTTGCTAAATAAATATCTAACAGAAAATCCTAATTTTTCGAGTTGATTGCCCAATGCGCAACAATGAGATTTGTAGATAGGGCTAAATTGAAAGCTTCCTATCCATATAGAAGACCCTCGTTCCATTTTATCCCTCATTTGATTTTGAGTATCTCGAAAATAGTTGTTCGTATTTTCCTTGCATCTGATTAGATAATGAGCTGACGTTATTTAAATTATTTATGTTTTATATAACATTTTGCGTTTTCGAACTATCATTAAATGGGAGGAATTTTACATCCATTCAATTATATAATTAATATTAATTTAATTATAATAATCAAAGTGTCAACATCTTATAAGTAAGGCATAATCCCTGCATAATTCACAACAAAATACCATCTAAGCCAAAAGGGCTCTTAATAGACCTATCAGTCTTCCATAGCTTCCCTTGTTTTCCAGGGCATTTGTATCCAAGATTGCCACTTTATGTGCCATGAGAATTCATACCTCCAAACGTATTCTTGCTGCTCGAAGAAATCGACCTCTCCGCCAAATCCTTATTTTCTGTAAGGGCGCGAAAAATCTCTTCGTATATGGATACGCTCTTTTCCACGTTCATGTTCTGCTCCAGGTACCTCCTGCCGTTGTTTCCCATTGCTTCACGAGCAGAAGCGTTATCCTTAAGGCGAAGAATAGCCGATCGCATTCCTTCAATATCTCCTGGATTTACTACCACTGCACATTGTACGCGCTTCAGGATAATTGCAGTCTCGCTATTTTCCGGAACTAGTGCAATTATCGGCTTCCCAAATGCCATGAGGTTAATGGTCTTCCCTGGCAAACAAGGAGCTTGCATTCTACTATCAAGGGATAATAGCGAAATATCTGACGATTTTATGATATCGTAATATTTATCTCGCGATTGAAGTGGGAGCAATCTAACATTATTAATTTGTTCTTTAGAGATCTTATGCTCTAATATCTCTTTGCTGTTTCCGTCGCCTACTATACAGAAAACGATATCGTTGTATTCCTTTAGTTCTTTGGCGACTTCGAGAATTTGGTCTACATTTTGGAAATATGAAAGAATCCCAGCGTAAGAAATGAGAAATTTATCTTCGATCCCTTCTTCCTTTTTGAAATCATTTGTTGTTTGATGAGAATTGATGTCATTTAGATTTACAGCGTTATATATATGGCAGACTTTTTTTGGATCTGCCCCCCTCTGTGTAACAAATTCTATACCTCCTTCAGTAAGCACGGTAATGTAATCCGAATTCTTGTATGATTGTCTTTCTATATGTTCCATAATTCTTCGCACCAGAGGGTTTCTGATAATCCCAACATCTATAAGTTCTTGGGGATGAAAATCTTGATAATTCAAGATGGATGGTGTCCCATCATATTTCTTTATTTTTTTTGCAAAATAATAAAGAGGTAATGGAGGTATATATATCAGGCTCAAATCAAATTTTCTCCCTATTTCAAGATATTTTTTAAAATACAACCTAGGAATTATGAAATGTTCGAGTCCTCGAATGACAATATTATCCCTGATAACCGGATACTTACATCGATGGATATTGATTCCATCAATTACTTCGTCTAGAGGTATATTTGGATCGATACTATTTTCGGAAAGGTAATGCCCTCTGGGATAGGTCGTTATAACATCAACCTCATGACCTCTGTTAACAAAACATTTTGAAAGGTCATAGTATATGTGCGCCGCACTGCCAATTTCCGGAATGAAATTGGGCACAACAACGAGAATTTTTAGCGGTTTGAATTCAGATTTAGGTTTCTGATCAGCTAGGTTTTCCAACTTCTGTTTACCATCCTCAAGCATACTATAACTTCCATGAGTGCGTTGAACCCAATACTTGCAGCCCTCATCTACAACGGGTGACGAGTATCATCGGGAGCAATTTTTTAATGTAATTAATGCAGAATATATGATGAAGCGCTGACGGTCTCTTAGTTCCTCCGCCACCATGCGTCATTGCAGACCACCTCCAGCACCTTTCTTCATTTCTCCACAGTTCTTTCGAATCGATGCTCCACCAAGAGCCGCATCCTGGGCTAGGCTCTCCAGGTCCGGATGATCTAAGGCACAGATGATGTTAGCGGCGTCGCATTAGAATTCAGCTGCTTTCCGTATATCATCCAAATTATTCGTGAACCACTGATGAACGTTTTTCAGCCCATCCTCAAATTTCATCTCTGGCTGGTATCCCAGTATCCTCTTTGCCTTCTCCACCGACGATAGCAGCCTGCACTTCACATCCCAATTCCTTCTCTCAGCAAATACAATCCCCGCCTCATTCCCTGTAAGCTTGTTCACCATATTGGCCATATCAATTACCCTGTGCTCCCTGGCCGAGCCGAGATTGAAGGCCTCGCCGATTGCCTCCTCCACAACCCCCATCGCCAGCAGTCCGCGGATTATGTCATCGACATAAGTCCAGTCCCGCGTCTCGGTCCCGTCGCCGGTAATCGGAAGCGGCTTGCCGTTCATGGCCCAGTAGAAGAAGTTTGGTATGACATTCCTGTACCTCCCAGGAACCTCCCCCGGCCCGAAGACGTTGAAGAACCTGGCATTGACCGTCGGCATGCCGTACAGGTTATGGAAGTAATTGGTGTAAAGCTCTCCGATCAGCTTTGTGACCTGATAGGGCGTGTGCAGGCTGATGGAGGTATCATGCTCCTCAAAGGGCATCACGGAATCAAGGCCATAGACCCCGCAGCCTGAAGAGGAGTAGACGAAGCGCTTGATATCCACAAGCTGAGCATACTCCAGCACCTTCAAAATTCCCATGCCATTAACCATGAGATCGATCTCAGGATTATCTACTGAGTTCTGATTGGCAAAGTGAGCCGCCAGATGGAAGACGTACTCTGGCTTCTCCTTGAAAACGCGCTTCAGCATCTCATCGTCCAGGATGCTCCCCTTCACGAACATGATGTTCTTGGCCTTGGGAATATTCCACTCGTAAGAGGAGGAGAGGTCGTCCAAGATTATTACCTTCTCAGCGTTCAGCTCAGAGAGCTTCCGGCAAAGGTTTCCGCCTATTGCTCCCGCCCCGCCGGTGACAAGAATTGTCTTTCCATCATAATCTGAGTAAATGTCTTTCATTTATCGATCCCACTTACAATCTGTTGCAGTTATGTCAGCCATTCTGTACGTTTTTTTTTGGTTTGAGTCTGCATTGCGCTAATTTTGTTCAGCCAACTTGCGCAGAATAATAAACCATAAAGCTCACGAAGAGCACAAAGTCTGCACCAAAGCCCTGCTCCTCTGTGGTTAACGTTGGCAAAGGGCTCTAAATCCTGTAGTACCACTTCATCCATTCCACAGTTCGCTTGATCCCTTCTTCCGGCGGGTATTTCGGATCATGCTTCAGATCCCACACGGACTTGGAGAAGTCCATAGTCTTGATCTTGGTGGTGAAGGGCTCGGCCTCTTTGTAGGTGACAAGGGTTTCATCCCTTCCCACCGCCCTCAGAATCAGGTCTGAGTACTCCTTGATGTCCCGCTCCCACTCCTGGCGCCCGCCCACGTTGTAGGCCTCCCCAGGAATGAAGTTGTCCACGATATTGGCAAAGGTCCGGGCAGTATCCTCCACATAATCAATTATCCTCTTGTGGCCCTTGAAAACGGTGTAAGGCTTGTTGAAGAGAGCGTGATAGATGAATTTGGGAATGAACCCCCGGTATGGATTGTAGTGCTCATGCGGGCCGTAGCAGTTCACCGGCCGGACCCGGACGGTCTGGGTGCCGAACATCTTGGCCGAGTTCATGCACATCAGCTCCCCCGCCCACTTGGTGATGGCGTAATCGTTCATCTGGTAGGTGTCTTTTATGGGATTGTTGATCATCACATCCTCAGACATGATGCCCTCGTAATCTCCGTAGACCTCAGCACTGGAGAAGAAGATCATCCGGAATTTCAATTTCTCCTGCAGGCGGAGAATGTGCTTTGTGCCCATCACATTGGTCTGCCACAGATTCTCATAGTAATCCTCACCATTCCAGCGCCCGTACTCGGCAGCCAGGTGATAGACGTAATCGAACTTATGCTGGTCGAAAACCTTCTCCAACTGCCGGTAGTTCCTGACATCACCCCGGATGTAGTCTTCCCGGTCGGTATTGTAAAGGTCCAGGGCCGTTACCTCATGACCCCGGCTCTTAAGCTCATTTACCAGATTAGTGCCGATAAATCCTGCACCGCCAGTTACTAGTATCTTCCGAGTATTCATATAAAAGCTCCACGAATTATAATCATGAGATGTTTATCAAGCTTGTCCGAAGTTCTGTTGGCTATCACGAACTCAATTGACCTTTGCAGGCCTTTGCGATCTCTTGCCTTTGTGATTGAATTCCGTTGGCTGAATGAAAAAAAACGTTAACTTTCGATAATCTGTATAACTTTATTGCCAGTGTTCCTATCTCCAAATAGACTCTTCCATCCTTCATCCGCTCCGAGCATCTGCCTGGCGCCGCCTATAATCTGCGCTAACCGGCCCCCGCCAGCACATTTGCCCCCCTACCTCGATCTTTTCTGGCCTCTCTGTGTTATCCCGCAAGGTCACGCCGGGCATGCCAGGGATGCAGGCCTCCTCCTGCACTCCACCCGAACCGGCCAGGGCCAGGCCCTGATACCAGCCTCCCACCCCCGGAGCCCGAGCGGCACCGGTGGGCCGGACGCCCTCATCGCTACGGGATGAAAAGAAAGGAGCACAGAACTCTCTGTCTCCTTGTGCCTCTGTATTTCGCTGGACTGAAGCACAGAGAAGATAATTTATGTCTGATCTTACAGATAAAAATTCAGCGAAGAGCCTAGATTATACCTTTCGCTTTAAGGGCAGACTTAACCTCGGCCATGTCGCTCTTCAACTCGACAATGCCCGTTTCAAGTGCCCGATCCATCTTCCGGTTCACATTTTTGACTTCGATAATAAGATCATCCTGCTTGCTGAGCATCTGGTCCATCTTGCCGCTCAGGTTCTCATTCATGCTTATGACTTCATCAAGAAGCTCATCCTGCTTGCTAAGCATCTGATCCTGCTTGATGAGCATCTGATCCTGCTTGCTTAGCATCTGATCCTGCTTGCTGAGCATCTGATCCATCTTGCCGCCCAGGTTCTCATTCATCTGGTCCATCTTTCCGCCCAGGTTCTCGTTCATCTTATTGACGGCAGAGATAAGCTCTTTTAGGTAGCCTGCCGCTGTGTCCAACCTTGTGTCGGTCTCCCCTTTTGCCACCAGCTTGCCGAACGAATTGAACTCGCCGCTTGCAGGAGAGTAGCTCTTTTCTATGGATGAGACATAGATCAGGGCATTCTTTATATCTATTGCATCCTCGAACCACTTGAGCTTTTCATCTTCGCCCTCAGCTATGATCTTCACACTGCCGTCCTTCAGATTCTCTATCATGCCCTTCAGGCCAAGAGCATTGGCTATATCGACTACCCTGGCTCGATATCCGACCTCCTGGACCTTCCCGGAGACGTATGCTGTGAACCTCATCGTCATCTACAATCTCACGCTCTTTGTATTTGGCTTTATCTATGAAGGCGCAGATGTTCGATTATGCTCTCACCTGCCCGGCCATCCCCAAACGGGCTCCTCCACCCGCCCCCCTGCTGCATCATCAGCTTTGCCTTCTTCATCATCTGATGACCATCCGCCCCCGCCAGCACATTGGCCCCCACCTCGATCGTCTCCGGCCTCTCTGTGTTATCCCGCAGGGTCACGCAGGGCACGCCCAGGATGCATGCCTCCTCCTGCACCCCACCCGAATCGGTCAGGGCCAGCCGGGCGCTGGCCTCCAGTTGCAGGAATTCCAGGAACCCCAGCGGCTCAATGGCTCTGATGCCACCGAACTCGAAACCCGAAGCTCTCCGCCATCTTCCTTGTCCTGGGGTGTACCGGGAAGATCACCGGCAGGCCGAACTCGGATTCGAGCATCTCCAGACCCCGGATGATCTCGCCCAGTCGCTCCCTGCTGTCCACGTTCTCCTGCCTGTGAGAGGTGGCCAGGAAATATCTCTTGGGCTCAAGATCCAGGTCGGCCAGGACGTTGACCTTCCTCATGGCGATCTCCAGATTCTGATAGACGGAATCCACAATGGTGTTGCCGGTGATGTGGATCTTCTCACCGGCAATGCCCTCTTTAAGCAGGTTGGCCTTGGAGTTCTCAGTGGGAGCAAAACAATAATCAGATATATGGTCCGCCACCACCCGGTTGATCTCCTCGGGCATACTGCGGTCGTAGCTGCGCAGGCCCGCTTCCACATGCCCCACCTTGATGTGCAGCTTGGAGGCAACAAGGGCCCCGGCCATCACAGTATTGGTGTCCCCCTGCACCAGGACCACATCGGGCCGCTCTGCCAATAGCACCTTCTCCAGGCCCGCCATTATCCGCCCGGTCTGCTCACCGTGATTGCCGGAGCCTACATCTAAATTATGATCCGGCTGAGGCAGCTCCAGCTGCTCGAAGAATATCCGGTCCATGTGGTAGGAGTAGTGCTGGCCAGTGTGGATGATGCTGAAGTCCAGGCATCGGCGCTGGCACTCGCGGATCACCGGAGCCATCTTGATGATCTCCGGCCGGGTCCCGAGGATAATTGCAATGATCACGGGTAGATCGCCGCCTTTTGGATGCTTGATAATCGGGAGAAGATTTGGTGCGGTCTTGGTGCCCTTTGTGAGCTTTGCGGTCTGTATTCGTCGCAGATCTGACCTCGCTTTGATCGGGCTGCCATAGAAGGGCTTCAACCACAAAAAGCGCAAAGGTCTCAGCAAAGGTACGAGTCTTCTTTTTCACTGCCGATGGGAGGGCACGCCCAAGATGCAGGCCTCCTCCTGCACCCCTCCTGAACCGGCCAGGGCCAGGCCCTGATGCTGGACTCCCATCCCCGGAGCCCGAGCGGCCCCGGTGGGCCGGACGCCCTAATCGCTACGGGATGAAAAGAAAGAAGCGCAGAACTCTCTGTACCCTTGTGCCTCTCTGTTTTCGCCGGGCTGAAGCACAGAGAAGATAATTTATGTCTGATCTTACAGATGAAAATTCAGCGAAGAGCCTAGATTATACCTTTCGCTTTAAGGGCAGACTTAACCTCGGCCATGTCGCTCTTCAACTCGACGATGCCCGTTTCAAGTGCCCGATCCATCTTCCGGCTAACATATTTGACTTCGATAATAAGATTATCTTGTTTTCTGAGCATCTGATCCTGCTTGCTGAGCATCTGGTCTTGTTTGCTTAGCATTTGATCCTGCTTGCCAAGCATTTGGTCCATCTTGCCGCTCAGGTTATCGTTCATGCTTCTGACTTCATCAAGAAGCTCATCCTGCTTGCTGAGCATCTGATCTTGCTTGCTGAGCATCTGATCTTGCTTGCTGAGCATCTGGTCCATCTTGCCGCCCAAGTTCTCGTTCATCTTATTGACGGCAGAGATAAGCTCTTTTAGGTAGCCTGCCGCTGTATCCAACCTTGTGTCGGTCTCCCCTTTTGCCACCAGCTTGCCGAACGAATTGAACTCGCCGCTTGCAGGAGAGTAGCTCTTTTCTATGGATGAGACATAGATCAGGGCATTCTTTATGTCTATTGCATCCTCGAACCACTTGAGCTTCTTTTCATCTTCGCCCTCGGCTATGATCTTCACCCTGCCGTCCTTCAGATTCTCTATCATGCCCTTCAGGCCAAGAGCATTTGCTATATCGACTACCCTGGCTCGATATCCGACCTCCTGGACCTTCCCGGAGACGTATGCTGTAAACCTCATCGTCATCTATAATCTCACGCTCTTTGTATTTGGCTTTATCTATGAAGGCGCCGATGTTCGAGTATGCTCTCTTCTGCCCGGCCATCCCAAACGGGCTCCTCCCCTTGAACCGGTCAGGGCCAGGGCCTGATGCCGGCCTCCAACCCCTGGAGCTCGAGCGGCCCCGGTGGCCCGGACATCCTCATCGCTCTGGGGTGAAAAGAAAGAATCACAGAGCTCTCTGTCTCCTTGTACCTCTGTATTTCGCTGGACTGAAGCACAGAGAAGATAATTTATGTCTGATCTTACAGATAAAAATTCAGCGAAGCGCAAGATCACACTGCCGATGGAGATCTCCTCGTTGAAGGCTGGCAGAATTGCACGGTGCTATCCGTTGAGATTTCCTTAAACGCTTTGAGATCATCTCGGTCCATTGTGATAACCGGAAGCTGTTTGAAGATCCGGTCAGGAAAGGAATAACCGGCATGCTTAGCCCTCATGAGCTCTGCGTAAACTGAGTTGGTTATACAGAAGTTCGCATCCGGGAAGGCTTTAATCAAGATATCAATGCGATCGACCTTGGCAAGCATGCTTGCTACATCGCAATCGATGATAATCATCGTCGTCATATGAGGCCCAATCTGGCCAGTCGGAACAGGCTCTCCTCATCCGTCCCACCTACCTCGACTTTAATGGACCTGGAGGCCAGCACGTCCTTAAACTCTTCCATGCAAAGCCCCGCTATTTCAGCAGCCTTCCACAGGCTGACCTTCTCATTCTTGTAAAGATCAATAGCTATCTCGATTCGGAGGCCCGGCTTCATATATAATAGAGCTCTTAATGCATCCTTCAATAGCTCCTCTCGGGACTTATAAATCTCAGTTCGCATCAGAGCATCAATTTCGTCATTCGCAGATGCCATTGTCAGGTACAACTCCATGTATGAATGACCATAAGATCGATCCCATCTATCATGAGCGCTCACGAATACTTAATTGGCTCTTGATCATTTATAAAGGTTCATGAAAGAATTATCATACATGGTCAATTTCTGAGATGCTCAACGATAATCTTTCCCGCTCTGCCGCCTCCAAACGGATTCTTCCACCAATTCCCCTGCTGCATCATCCGCTTTGCATTCTCAACCATCCGCAGAGCATCGGCCCCAGCAAGAACGTTGGACTTTACCCCCAAGATCTCCGGCCTCTCTGTGTTATCCCGCAGGGTCACCCAGGGCACGCCCAGGATACAGGCCTCCCTGCACTCCGCCCGAACCGACCAGAGCCAGGGCCTGATGCCAGCCACCCACCCACCCCTGGAGCCCGAGCGGCCCCGGTGGGCCGGACGCCCTCATCGCTCCGGGATGAAAAGAAAGGAGCACAGAGCTCTCTGTATCCTTGTGCCTCTCTGTTTTCACCGGACTGAAGCACAGAGAAGATAATTTATGTCTGATCTTACAGATGAAAATTCAGCGAAGAGCCTAGATTATACCTTTCGCTTTAAGGGCAGATTTAACCTCGGCCATGTCTCTCTTCAACTCGACAATGCCCATTTCAAGTGCCCGATCCATCTTCCGGTTCACATATTTGACTTCGATAATAAGATTATCTTGTTTTCTGAGCATCTGATCCTGCTTGCTGAGCATCTGGTCTTGTTTGCTTAGCATTTGATCCTGCTTGCCAAGCATTTGGTCCATCTTGCCGCTCAGGTTATCGTTCATGCTTCTGACTTCATCAAGAAGCTCATCCTGCTTGCTGAGCATCTGGTCAATCTTGCCGCCCAGGTTATCGTTCATCTTATTGACTGCAGAGATAAGCTCTTTTAGGTAGCCTGCCGCTGTGTCCAACCTTGTGTCGGTCTCCCCTTGCCACCAGCTTGCCGAACGAATTGAACTCGCCGCTTGCAGGAGAGTAGCTCTTTTCTATGGATGAGACATAGATCAAGGCATTCTTTATGTCTATTGCATCCTCGAACCACCTGAGCTTCTTTTCATCTTCGCCCTCGGCTATGATCTTCACCCTGCCGTCCTTCAGATTCTCTATCATGCCCGTCAGGCCAAGAGCATTGGCTATATCGACTATCCTGGCTCGATATCCGACCTCCTGGACCTTCCCGGAGACGTATGCTGTAAACCTCATCGTCATCTACAATCTCACGCTCTTTGTATTTGGCTTTATCTATGAAGGCGCAGATGTTCGATTATGCTCTCTGTTGCCCGTCATCCCAAAACGGGCTCCTCCCCCTGCACCCCTCCTGAACCGGCCAGAGCCAGGGCCTGATGCCAGCCTCCCACCCCTGGAGCCCGAGCGGCCCCAGTGGGCCGGACGCCTTCATCGCTCCGGGGTGAAAAGAAAGAATCACAGAGCTCTCTGTCTCCTTGTGCCTCTCCGCCTTCGCCGGACTGAAGCACAGAGAAGATAATTATGCCCGATCTCACAGATAAAAATTCAGCGAAGAGCCTAGATTATACCTTTCGCTTTAAGGGCAGACTTAACCTCGGCCATGTCGCTCTTCAACTGGACAATGCCCGTTTCAAGTACCCGATCCATCTTCCGGTTCGCATCTTTGACTTCGATAATAAGACCATCCTGTTTGTCTAGCATTTGATCCTGTTTGTCTAGCATTTGATCCTGTTTGTCTAGCATTTGATCCTGTTTGTCTAGCATTTGATCCTGCTTGCCAAGCATTTGGTCCATCTTGCCGCTCAGGTTATCGTTCATGCTTCTGACTTCATCAAGAAGCTCATCCTGCTTGCCAAGCATCTGATCCTGCTTGCTGAGCATCTGATCTTGCTTGTTGAGCATCTGATCTTGCTTGCTGAGCATCTGATCCATCTTGCCGCCCAGGTTCTCGTTCATCTTATTGACGGCAGAGATAAGCTCTTTTAGGTAGCCTGCCGCTGTATCCAACCTTGTGTGGTCTCCTTTTTGCCACCAGCTTGCCGAACGAATTGAACTCGCCGCTTGCAGGAGAGTAGCTCTTTTCTATGGATGAGACATAGATCAGGGCATTCTTTATGTCTATTGCATCCTCGAACCACCTGAGCTTCTTTTCATCTTCGCCCTCGGCTATGATCTTCACCCTGCCGTCCTTCAGATTCTCTATCATGCCCTTCAGGCCAAGAGCATTGGCTATATCGACTACCCTGGCTCGATATCCGACCTCCTGACCTTCCGGAGACGTATGCTGTGAACCTCATCGTCATCTACAATCTCACGCTCTTTGTGTTTGGCTTTATCTGCGAAGGCGCAGATGTTCGATTATGCTCTCTGTTGCCCGTCATCCCAAACGGGCCTCCCCCCCCCCTCTGCATCATCAGCATTGCCTTCTTCATCATCTGATGACCACCCGCCCCCGCCAGCACATTGGCCCCCACCTCGATCGTCTCCGGCCTCTCTGTGTTATCCCGCAAGGTCACGCAGGGCATGCCAAGGATGCAGGCCTCCCTCTGCACCCACTCCTGAATCGGTCAGAACCAGCCGGGACGTTAAGCCTCTACTTCCACCATCCTTTCACTGCCTTTGGTCAGGGCTCTATCGCCAAGCACATCCAGACAGCCCAGTATAGCATCCTCGGTCATTTACTGGCCCTCTTCAACGTTTCTTCCTTATGAGACGCAGCCTGGAAGAGATGAGCATTCTACAACCAACTGGCCATCTTCCCCATTGCTGATAACGACCTTAAACCGCAAAAACTCCACTGAAATAGGATTCTAAAGGCTAAACAACCTTCTCACAAAAGGGCAAAACCATGCCAAATTGATCCATAGGACGAGAGCAGAGAAGGCCAGCAGGGATCACGCTGCAGTTCGGGCATAGGTGTTGGCACTCGCAGATCACCGTGACCTTCTTGATGACCTCCGGCCATGTCCCGAGGATTGCAACGATTATGTCGCTTTATCGCCTCTCATCTACCCGACCTAAACCCAGCCCGCACTTACACCGACTCCACCCTCGCCTTTCTCGGCCTCTCGATCTCGAGCTTCCTTATCGACTGGTCGATCAGCCTGGATATGGCATGCAATATAATCCCAGTAAATGCCATGAACGACCCTACCAGCGTCAGCAGTATCATCAGCAGTGTGAGCCCATAGCTAAGCTGCCCACCATGATAAAATACTCGCAACAGCTCAAGCCCGATCCCGATTCCCACCGCCGCCAGAGCAGTTCCCGGCAAGGTGAAATAATACAGCGGACGGCGCAGCTCCATATCCTGCAGCAGTATCAATAGTATCTTGACCCCGTGGCTCACCGGGTGCTCTGTTGAGGCCCTCTGCACATCATATCTACAGTGGATATCCACCTCTTCGACCTTCAGACGGTTGTCCTTGGCCTGCAACAGAATCTCCGAGCCTGCAGACATCCCCTGGTTATCGATCCAGATGCAGTCGATCGCCCGCCTTCCGTAGGCCCTAAAGCCACTCTGACTATCGGTCACCTTGATCCCGCCAACCAGATATGTGGCGATATCAAGCACCTTCATACCTACCTTGCGATAGGCGGGGATATCGCTGCCGTTTCCGTTGCAAAACCGCGAGCCAATCACTAGATCTGCGCCCCTGCCCAGGCGGGCTAGCAGCTTTGGTATCTCTTCAGGATCATGCTGGCCGTCCGAGTCGATGACAACCATCCTCTCTGCGCCCAAATCCCTGGCAGTCTCAAAACAGGTCTGTAAAGCTGCGCCATATCCCCTGTTCTTCATATGGCGGACGACGTGGGCGCCCGAAGACGCGGCAATCTCAGCCGTCCGGTCGGAGCTGCCGTCGTCGACCACTACGACGCAGTCGACGTGCTTCTTGCAGCCACAAACCATCCTGGCAATGGATTGCTCCTCATTGTAGGCCGGCATGGCCGCGATGGTTAAACCCAAAAAATCCACTCCTATTTCCGGTAAACATTTGCAGTAACATCCCAGAAATGCAGAACAAAACCAGAGGATGAAAAGCCAAATCAACGACATTTGCCCCCCCACCTCGATCGTCTCCGGCCTCTTGATATCATCCCGCAAAGCCATGCAGGGCACCCTCAGGAACCATGCCTCCTCCCGGCCCCTTGCCGGAGCCGGCCAGGCCTGCCTGCCACCCAGCTCCAACTGCAAAAGCTCTTAGGAACCCCACAGAATCAGTGTCCCGGATGCCATGAGGCAAACCCAAAAGCTCTAAAGGAAGATCAATGATTCTACTCGGGGTTATTGACTATCACTTTGATCTGCTTCTTTTAAGCCTCTCTCTTAAATTGGCATCTTTTTTGGTTAGCTTCCTGAATTGATTAGGGGGATGGCTTGAAAGCGAAGGCCTAAACAATATGAAAGGCCTGATAGAAAAGATATCAGGGATCTTCAGATAGCCAAGCCAGAAGCTTATCAACATCATCAAAGACCTCATAGCGGCCCCCGGCGATGGCGCGATCTGCAGACTGATAAGTGCACAGGATGGCGATGGATGGCATCAAACGAAAATCTTACAGCTATCGCTGAATGGTCAGGCGCCTCTTATCATCCTTGGATGGCTCTTATCACCTATCACAGATGTATTTGAAGCATCCTCAATTCAGCGACCTGCCTTGTATACCGTCTTAGCCAGTCAGAAGCCAGATACGGGACCTTCTGCAGACTATCCTCGAAGCCTCTCCCGCCCTCACCCTCTTAATTCATATTTATGATCAGTATTCCATCACTTCAAACTACTTTAAATGCATTACGGTTAGCATTTATTTAGTCCAGAGGGGGGCTGCATTCAACAATCAGATTCATCCGGCCAAATAAACCCTTTATCTCAGGAAAAAATTATGATTAGAAACTCCTTTGTCCAAAGGCTAATATCGCGATTAATTTTTTATGTCAATCCTCTGAGTGGATAAAAAATCGAGCAATTACGATCCGAGGAGGGGAGGGCATGGCGAAGGCAGTCAGCCCCTCTACAGTGGTTTCAAGATATCTGTATTAGTTGAACTTGAAGCCGGCAAACCACTTTCTCAGATGCATCCGTGAATATGACATCCATCCAATCACATGAAATAGATAGTGCGGGGGATGGGATTCGAACCCACGAACACCTTCGTGACTGGACCCTGAATCCAGCGCCTTTGACCTGGCTTGGCAACCCCCGCAAAAGGGTGCAGCCATGTCTCATGCAGTAGTAGTATTTAATGGTATTCGTAGTCCAGGCGTGATGCGCAGTCCTGAAATGATGTTCTGGCCGGGCATATAGCCAAGCACCCGGCGTTGAGAGGAGAGCAATAGAGGGAAGGGCCGAATAGCACTGTCATCCCCAAAGGGAGCAGGGACCTCTATATACCTATAAAATTATAAGAACTGTTTCCCGGACTTCTGGCCGATCTCTTCGCAGTCAAAGATAATGCCACGCCCCTCCAGCTCAGCCAGCAGCTCCTCCATGAAGACCCCCCGCCCGGGCACATGCTCATGCTCGCAAGCCTCAACCCGCCCGCCCCTATAGCCGCTGCTCGTGCTGACAACTCCACAGCTCGGGCTGCCGGCTACGCCCACAATACGCACCCGAATTCCCTCTCTTGCTAGCATCTGCAGCAGGTCTGCATATTGGACAATAAGCGAGCGGCAGAACAGGCGAAACTGGGGTACATCAAGCTGGTTTCGGGTAACAGCCCAGCGCTCAAGGCCCAGATAGAGCGCCTCCGGGCAGGGCAATTGAATCGTCGGCCCGGCTGGAGAGAAGGCCAGAGGATCCAGGCCCTTGACCCGGGTCATAGGATTGAGAAGGCAATGGGCAACGAGAACGATCTCCTGCCCTCCGTAATCAGTCGGCTCTTCCCTCCTCCGGGCTTGAATGCCCTCCCTTGATGGCAGCATCATAATCGTCAAAGCTCCATTGCGCAACAATACATCTCAGGAAGAGGGGGTCTGGGCCGGCCGGACCCCACCTGCCTGATCCTATCGCTTCAGCCCCCGGATATACTGATAAAACCGGATGCCATGCAGATCATCATAAAATACTATCTTCTCCGCCTTCTCCCCCACCAGCAGCTTCAGGGTGTTATTATGAAACTCATCCACATACTCCACACCGGTGACCTGATCCAAGGGCACTGAGCGCACACTATCCCAGGCCAGCCCCGGGCGGACGAAATGCACATTCTTATCGGTGGTGACCAGGTAGCCCAGGATCTTGTCCAGCATCCCCATCCTGGCGATGGTCAGCATCTGCTTCGATGCCTGGCTGTGCAGAATGGCCGGGGCGATGAGCACCAGCTCCTCCCCGGAGGCGGAGAGCTTCCTTGCAATCCTCCCCAGCTTCTTGGGAACCTCCGGGCTCTGTGTCCGCTCCTTGGACCCGCCCTCGCCTGTCTGCGCGATTTCAGTCATCTTCTCCTGCAGCCTCAGGTCACAATCTGCTCCAGGCAGCCGTTCTCCAGAGCGATCCTCACCTCGCGGGCGAGCCTGCGCCCCGTGGACATATTTGTCCGCCAGAGGGCATTGCCATAGGGATGGCCAACTGCCATATGCACATTGGTCCCACCGCCGATCCTGGGCGCGACATCATAGATGTAGAAGTTCAGGTCCTTGTCCACACAGGTCTGCAGACAGAAGGGGCCGATGATCCCGGGCTTGTAGTACTCCTGTGTCGCCTCCACATACTTCTCCGCCAGGACGAAGGCCTTCTCCAAGAGCGACTCCCTAAGAGTGGCGGAGTTGTGCCCGCAGACAGTATACTCGGGGTTGATCTGCTGCTCATTGAGAGTTAGCTGTTGGGGAGCGGGCAGGCGACAGTGGCCGTCCAGGCTGGTCTCAAACCTCCAGTCTATACCGATCAGCTCAATCCTCTCCGTTATTGGGGAGTAGAAATAGTCCAGATTGAAGACCGGGCCGATGATATAGCGCTCAATCCTGGCCAGCTCAATCCCATCCTGATCGATTACATTCTGGCGCAAGAGGAGATCAGCCTTCTGGCAATACTCCTCATAGGAGGCGGCAGTGAAAAACCCCCTCTCCAGGGTCTTCACTGCATGGGGCAGCTTGACCATCACCAACTGGTTGATCTCCTCCGCCTCCACCGGCTCGGGGAAGGGCAGGCCCGCCTTCTCCAGCAGCCAGTAGTAATCTCTCTTATCCCCCCTCTCCTCAGAGCGAAGGAGGTTGCGCGAGCCGAGCAGGGGAAGCGCGAACTGCTCTTCCACAGCATCGATGCCGCAGTAGGAGGTGAATGAGCGGTTGGGAACGAAGAGGGTGTTCTTATCCTTGAGAATCTCCTGGTTCTCCGGGTCTAAGACATCCGGGAACTGCTTCAGCATCATAATCTCATCGATCATGCCGGTTATTATCCTCCCCTTCCGGTCCCTCTCCGCCCGGAAGTACCTGACATAGGGCTTCTCCCTCCCCTCCTGGCATACCGCCAAAGTCCTGAAGTTCTCCTCCACTGCGCCATCTGCCGTATCCAGGGCAGAATGGGATGCTATCATCCCGATTCTCAGATCCTTGAGCTCGTATCCCCTCAACACCTCCAGAACCTTGCTGCGTTCAATCAAGTCTGAGCACCTCAAAATAATTATATTGGTCCCTCATATTCCCATCCCGATTTATCAAGATGACCCTATCACACAAAGACATCGCCCTCTATTCCCTCCTGACAACATAGAAGGGCCTCAGGCAGCAGGGAGAGAAGCCCCGGCGGTTCCGGACAGGTATCAGCATCCCATGCTGCCTATTGCCAATCCTCCCATCTCAAGTACCCTCACTGCGATAAAGATTATGCCCCTCATGCCCCTTGCTTCTTATCCCTGCCTCTTATCCTCGCCTTTAATTCCTGCCTCTGGATCCTTCTTCCCTCCAGCAGGCGGGATTGGCCCTCTCTTTCCTCCTCCACTATATCACTGCCGCCTGGAGGGCTTGCCGGAGCATCAGCCCTGCTCTCCTCCCCGGACTGGGGATCGCGAACGGGAAAGGCGCTCTTTCTCAAAAAATTCTGTGCATTACTTTAATATACTTCATTCTCATTGAGAAGTGGTTCACTATTGGGGAGCTTGATATTTTGGCGGGCAGAGCTTGGAAGTTCAAGGACGATATCGATACCGATGCCATCATCCCCGGTCGCTACCTGGTGATGAACGATCCGCAGGAACTGGCTGCACACCTCTTTGAAGGGGTGCGCCCGGAGATGGCAGGAGCAGTCAAGGAAGGAGACTATGTGGTGGCGGGGGAGAACTTCGGCTGCGGCTCATCGCGAGAGCACGCACCTCTGGCCCTGAAGGGAGCTGGTATCTCAGCAGTCCTCGCCAAGTCCTTTGCCAGAATCTTCTTCAGAAACGCCATAAACATAGGACTGCCCCTCTTCATCTGTCCAGATGTGGACAGGATCGAGGAGGGCGCTTATATCGAGATCGATATGGCGGGCGGAGTAATAAAGAATATAACCCGCAATGAATCCTATAAGACCACACCACTTCCAAGTTTCTTAAGGGAGATCGTCAATGCGGGCGGCCTGGTGGAGTACACCAGACTACAGGTGTCCGGAGTGAGGGCATGAACTATAAAATACCAGTTATCGGCGGCGATGGCATCGGCCCGGAGATAGTAGCCGAGGGCCAGAAGGTGCTGGAGGCAGCAGCAGACAAGTACAACTTCTCCTTGGAGTGGATCGATTACTCCATCGGTGCAGAGCACTACCTGAAGACGGGCGAGCTGATAAGCGAGGAGACGCTCAAAGAGCTTTCAGGCTATCGGGCCATCTATCTGGGGGCGATAGGCGACCCCAGGGTCCGGCCAGGGGTGCTGGAGAAGGGCGTCCTTCTCACGATGCGTTTCTACCTCGACCAGTATATCAACCTCCGGCCGGTCAGGCTACTGGAGGGCGTCTGGACCCCTCTAAAGGATAAAACGCCGAAAGATATCGATTTTGTTGTGGTTCGCGAGAACACTGAGGACTTTTACATCGGCATAGGCAGTCGCGCACAGAAGGGCAAAAGCCATGCCGACTTCCAGGTCAGCCGCAAGCTCTACAATATAAAGTTCGGCCTGGATATCGACTCAGATAGCGAGGAGATCGCTTATCAGATAGGCGAGGTCAGCCGGGAGGGCTGCCAGAGGGTGATAAAGTATGCCTTCGACCTGGCGAGGAAGCGCCGCCAGAAGGTATCCAGCGTCGACAAGGCCAATGTGCTCAGCGACATTTATGGCTTTTGGAGGGAGATCCTTCTGGATGTGGCAAAAGGATATCCAGAGATCAAGTATGACTTCAACTTCGTTGATGCCATAACCATGTGGTTTGTCAAGAATCCGGAGTGGTTCGATGTGGTCGTCGCCCCCAATATGTTCGGAGACATAATCACCGATCTGGGGGCCATGATCCAGGGCGGCCTGGGCCTGGCGCCGGGAGCCAACCTCAACCCTGAGGGCACCAGCATGTTCGAGCCCATCCATGGCTCTGCCCCCAAGTATAAGGGCCGAAATGTGGTCAACCCTCTGGCCACCATCTGGGCAGGGGCTCTACTCCTGGAGCATCTCGGCCAGCCGGCTGCAGCAGCTGACATAGTCTCGGCTATAGAGCGGAACCTATTTGAAGGCCAGATAAAGACATATGACCTGGGAGGAAGCTCAACCACCTCCGAGGTTGGATCGGAGATTGCTCGCCTAGTGGGACTGATGTAAGTCCCACAAAGGAAAAGGCTTTTAAGGAGGATCTCTTCATTTCTCAACTAGTGCAGCACATAGGGCTTGAGGAATGCCAGGCCGCGAGGGCTCGTAGCTCAGCTAGGCAGAGCGTCTGGCTTTTAAATTTTTGTATGAAGATACCAGGTGGTCGAGGGTTCAAATCCCCCCGAGCCCGTTTGGAGTTTCCTTGAGCCTGTATGCTGCTCCTTCTAAGGGTTGGTGGTTTTTGTGACCAAATTTGCCGTAAGAGATCATGAGATGGTTCCGGAACATATTCTGCTCACTCCGGATGAGGGACTGCAGGTGCTGAAGGAGTTCGGCATCGATGCGCCACAACTGCCGAAGATCCATGCAAGCGACCCCGCCGCCAAGGAGATCGGGGCCAAAGTGGGCGACATAATCAAGATAATAAGGAAAAGCACAACAGCCAAACATTCAGTCTTCTACCGGCTGGTAATCGATTAAAGGTGGTCTTTTGCTCGACAGAAATGCCCTTTATAGCGCCTATTTTACCAGGGATAAGCTGGTGCATCATCATATCAACTCCTTCAATGACTTCATAGATAAAGGCCTGCAGAAGGTGATCGATGAGGTCAATGTCATAGAGACCAATATCGAGAACACCTATGTCCGGCTGGGGAACATCCGGGTGGAAAAGCCCATGGTGCGCGAGGCGGACGGTTCAGTGGAGAGGCTCTACCCCAATGATGCCCGTCTGCGCAACCTGACCTATGCCTCGCCGATCAAGCTGGAGATGACCATCGTCGAGGGGGAGACGGAGAAAGATCCAGTGGAGGCTGACATAGGCACACTGCCCATCATGCTCAACTCCAGGGTCTGCAATCTCTTCGGCCTGGACGCAGACGAGATGATATCCTTTGGAGAGGACCCCTCTGATCCCGGCGGCTACTTTGTGGTCAACGGCTCGGAGAGGGTGATCATGACCCTGGAGGATCTGGCCCCGAACAAGATCCTGGTGGAGTACAACCAGCGCTATGACGAGAACATCGAGGTGGCCAAGGTCTTCTCCCAAAGGCAGGGCTACAGATCGCTGGTCATTGTGGAAAGAGGCCGCCGCTCCATCCTCGAGGTCTCATTCCCCTCCGTCTCTGGCAGATTGAACTTCATCACCCTTCTCCGCTCCCTGGGGATGGAGACAGATATGGATATAGTCAAATCAGTATCCGATAACCCGGAGATCATCAAGTTCATGCTGGAGAACCTGGAGGAGTCAGAGGTCTCGACCAATGACGAGGCCCTGGAGAAGATCGGCTCTCGCGTCGCTGCCGGCCAGGCCAAGGAGTACCAGAAGAAGAGGGCCACCTACGTTCTGGATCGCTACCTGCTCCCTCATATCGGTGTTGAGGAGAAGGACCGCTATGCAAAAGCTCTCTTCCTCTCCCGAATGGCCGAGGCCTGCTTCGAGCTGGCCCTGGGACGGAGGAGCGAGGACGACAAGGACCACTACTCCAACAAGAGGCTGAAGCTCTCCGGGGACCTGATGGAGGACCTCTTCCGGGTGGCCTTCAACCGCCTGACCCGGGACATAAAGTATCAGCTGGAGCGGGCGAGCATGAGAAACAGGGATCTGAATGTGGTGACCACCGTCCGGGCGGATGTCCTCACAGAGAGGATGATCCATCCCCTGGCCACAGGCAACTGGGTAGGAGGGAGGACCGGCGTCTCACAGCTCCTGGACAGGACCGATTATATGGCCACCCTATCCCATCTGCGCCGGGTGATCTCACCTCTATCCCGATCCCAGCCCCACTTCGAGGCTCGAGATCTGCATGCCACCCAGTGGGGGCGGATCTGCCCCTCAGAGACCCCTGAGGGCCCCAACTGCGGCCTGGTGAAGAACTTCGCCCAGGGCGTCGAGCTCTCCAAAGGGATAGACGATTCGGATGATATCAAGAAGATTCTCATGGATTTAGGAGTAATTTCAGTAGGTGGTAGCATTGTCTGAAGCACCAACAGGTGGCGCTAGAGTATATGTGAACGGTGAGATAGTGGGCTATCATGATGAACCCGGAGCCCTGATCGAGAGCATCCGCCGCCTCCGGCGCTCGGGGAGCATCAGCAATCAGATGAATGTGGCCTATTTCGAGGAGACGGGGGAGATCTTCATGAACACCGACTCCGGCCGGGCGAGGAGGCCCCTGATCGTGGTCGAGGATGGCCGGGCCCAGGTAACGGCAGAGCAGGTCAGCAAGATCCAGAGAGGAGAGATGACATTCGATGATCTGGTGGCCGGAGGGCTGGTGGAGTATTTGGATGCCGAGGAGGAGGAGAACAGCCTCATCGCCATCTGGGAGGAGGATATAACCCCCGATCACACCCACCTGGAGCTTGATCCATCTATGATTTTGGGGATCGCCGCCGGCCTGGTCCCCTATCCCGAGCACAATGCCAGCCCCAGGAACACCATGGGAGCGGGAATGGTCAAGCAATGCCTGGGCATGTCCACCGCCAATATGAGGCTCAGACCAGATACCCGCGGCCATTATCTCAACAGCCCCCAGAAGGCTATAGTGCGGACGAAGACCTCCAAGGCCATAGGCTTTGATGAGAGGCCCGCCGGCCAGAATTTCGTGGTGGCTGTCCTCGCTTATGAGGGATATAACATTGAGGATGCTCTGGTCTTGAACCGGGGCTCGATCCAGCGCGGCCTCTCCCGCAGCCACTTCTTCCGGGTCTCGGAAGCAGAGGAGCGCAAGTATCCGGGCGGCCAGGAGGACAAGTTCGAGATACCGGACGTCGAGGTCAGGGGGGCAAGAGGAAGCGAGGCCTACGATCAACTGGACTCAGATGGCCTGGTCAATCCCAATGCCGATGTGGGCCCCAATGATGTTCTGATCGGCAAGACCAGCCCGCCCCGCTTCCTGGAGGAGCCCTCGGAGTTCGGCCTGACCCCCCAGCAGAGAAGGGAGACCTCGGTGACCATGCGCTCCAATGAGAGAGGGGTGGTGGACATGGTCATCCTGACGGAATCATCAAACGGGCAACCGCCTGGCCAAGGTCAAGACCCGCGACCAGAGGATCCCGGAATTGGGTGACAAGTTCGCCTCCCGCCACGGCCAGAAGGGGGTGGTGGGTCTGATCGTCCCCCAGGAGGATATGCCCTTCACCGAGTCGGGCATAGTCCCGGACCTCCTGCTCAACCCCCATGCCATCCCCTCCCGGATGACAGTGGGCCACGTCCTGGAGATGATCGGCGGCAAGGTCGGCTCCCTGGAGGGCAGGTTCATCGATGCCACTGCCTTTTTAGGAGAGAACGAGCCAGAACTGCGCGCCGCCTTGAAGGAGTTCGGGTTCTCCCATACCGGCAGGGAGATCCTGTACAATGGGGCCACTGGCGAACAGATCATGGCCGACGTCTTCGTGGGGGTGATCCTCTATCAGAAGCTCTATCACATGGTCACAGGCAAGATGCACGCCCGTTCCCGCGGCCCGGTACAGGTCCTGACCCGGCAGCCGACAGAGGGTCGGGCAAGAGAGGGAGGTCTGAGGTTCGGAGAGATGGAGAGGGATGTGCTCATCGCCCACGGTGCTGCTCTGGCGCTCAAAGAGCGGCTGGTGGATGAATCGGACAAGGTCACAGAGCTGGTCTGCAGCCATTGCGGCATGATCGCCATTCACGACCGGCGGAGGAATGCTGACTTCTGCCCCACCTGCGGAGCAGACACGGAGATCTATCCAGTGGAGATGAGCTATGCCTTCAAGCTCCTCTTGGATGAGATCAAATCGCTGGGTGTAGCACCACGACTGATCCTGGAAGATGCTGTTTAGGAGTGAACATGACTGTACCCAAGAGGATAGGCAAGATCCGCTTCGGCCTGATCTCGCCCCAAGAGTTTAGAAAGATGAGCGTTGTCAAGATCATCACCGCCGACACCTACGACGATGACGGCTTTCCCATCGAGATGGGGCTTATGGATCCCAGGCTTGGCGTCATCGATCCCGGCCTGCGATGTCGGTCCTGCGGCGGCAGGCCGGGTGAGTGCCCGGGCCACTTCGGCCACATAGATCTCATCGCTCCTGTCATCCACGTTGGTTTCGCCAAGCTTATCCGGAAGATCCTGCGGGCAGTATGCAGAGACTGCTCCCGCCTGATGCTCAAGGATAATGAGAAGAAGATGTACCTTGAGCAGATCCAGGAGCTGGAACGTTTGGGCCAGATGACAGATGACACAGTGAACAAGGTCTTCGCCGAGGCCAGGAAGAACAAGACCTGTCCCTACTGCGGCGCTCCTCAGCAGGAGATCAAGTTTGAGCGGCCATTATCCTATATCGAGGACGGCCACAAGCTCACCGCCTCAGACATCCGCGACCGGTTTGAGAAGATCCCGGACGAGGACATCAAGGTGATGGGCATGAACCCCGCCACGGCCCGCCCGGAATGGATGATCCTCACCGTCCTCCCCGTGCCTCCAGTGACCATGCGCCCCTCCATCACCCTGGAGTCCGGCCAGAGGAGCGAGGACGACCTCACCCATAAGCTGGTGGATATCATCAGAATCAATCAGCGCTTCCAGGAGAACCGGGAAGCAGGCGCCCCCCAACTGATCATAGAGGACCTGTGGGAGCTATTGCAGTACCACGTCACCACATTCCTTGACAATACCGTCTCCGGCGTGCCCCCCGCCCGCCACCGTTCCGGCCGGCCTCTCAAGACCCTCTCCCAGAGGCTGAAGGGGAAGGAGGGACGCTTCCGGGGCTCCCTCTCCGGCAAGAGGGTCAACTTCAGTGCCAGGACGGTCATCTCTCCCGATCCCAATCTGAGCATTGGCGAGGTGGGAGTCCCCCAGGAGATCGCCATGGAGCTCTCTGTGCCCATGATAGCCAACCCCAGGAACATCGATATGGTGAAGACATTTGTGCGCCGCGGCCCGGACAGGCACCCGGGAGTGAACTATGTCACCCGCCCCGATCAGAGGAGGGTGAAGGTCACTGACAGGAACTGCGAGGAGGTCGCAGAGCAGATCGATATCGGCTGGAGGATCGACCGTCAGCTTGCCGATGGCGATATAGTCCTGTTCAACCGCCAGCCATCTCTGCACCGGATGTCCATCATGTCCCACCGGGTGAAGGTCATGCCCTACAAGACCTTCCGGCTCAACCCGGCGGTCTGTCCACCTTACAATGCCGATTTTGATGGCGATGAGATGAACATGCATGTGCCCCAGACTGAGGAGGCGCGGGCAGAGGCTGAGATCCTGATGAGGGTACAGGAGAACATCCTCTCCCCCCGGTTCGGCGGGCCGATCATCGGCGGCATCCACGATTATGTGACCGGCTCGTTCTTGCTGACGCACGGACGAAAACCCATCCATCGCCAGGAGGCAATGGAGCTATTGAAGAAGTTCGATATATCCGAGCTTCCCGCCCCGGAGGGGGAGGCGGATGGCGAGCCCTACTGGACGGGAAAGCAGATCTTCAGCCTCATCCTTCCCCGGGGCCTGAACCTGACCTTCAAGGCTGACTTCTGCTACAACTGCGATGTCTGCAAGGGAGAGGAGTGCGAGAGCGATGCCTATGTGGTCATAAGAGACGGTCAGCTTGAGATGGGGACGATAGACGCCAAGGCTGTTGGCGCCTTCAAGGGCAAGATAACAGACAGGATAATAAAGGAGTACAATCCCTCCATGGCGAGCCAATTCCTGGACCGGATGACCCGCCTGGCCCTGAGGGGCATAATGCATGCCGGCTTCAGCTTCGGAATAGATGACGAGGACATCCCTCCAGAAGCAGTGGAACAGATCGAAGAGACCACTCGTACCGCTCGAGAGAAGGCCCAGCAGTTGATCGAGGCCTACAAAGCTGGAGAGCTGGAGCCCCTGCCCGGGCGCACTCTGGATGAGACCCTGGAGATGAGGATCATGCAGACCCTGGGCAAGGCGCGAGATAGTGCAGGCAAGATCGCCAGCCGTTACCTGGGCCTGGACAACTCCGGGGTGGTGATGGCATTGAGCGGTGCCAGGGGCAGCATGCTCAACCTGACCCAGATGGCGGCCTGTGTCGGCCAGCAATCAGTTCGAGGAGAGAGGATCATGCGCGGCTATGCCGGCCGAACCCTGCCCCACTTCCAGCGGGGAGATCTGGGGGCGGAGGCGCACGGCTTTGTGGAGTCCAGCTATAAGGGGGGTCTCAATCCCACAGAGTTCTTCTTCCATGCCATTGGCGGTCGCGAGGGCCTGGTGGATACAGCCATCAGGACATCCCAGAGCGGCTATCTGCAAAGAAGGTTGGTCAATGCCCTGCAGGACCTGGAGGTCAAGTACGATGGCACAGTCAAAGAGACGAGGGGGATGATCGTCCAGTTCCAATATGGCGAGGACGGAGTCGATGCCTCCAGAAGGGACTATGCCAGCACAGAGAACGTCAAACGGATCGTCCAGAGCGTGCTGAAGAGGGAGTCGGCATGAGCCTATCAGAAAAGGAGATCCAGGAGAGGCTGGATCAGGTGGAGCTTCCCCCGAGCATCAGAGAGGCCATCCAAAACGAGCTGAAAGGGGCGGATATCACTCCGGAGGAGATGGAGGAGATCATATCCCGGGTGATGGCCGACTACCAGCACTCCCGGGTGGAGCCCTGTGAGGCTGTGGGCGTGGTTGCCGCCCAGTCCATAGGCGAGCCCGGCACCCAGATGACCATGCGTACCTTTCACTATGCCGGTGTGGCTGAGATCAATGTCACCCTGGGCCTTCCCCGGCTGATAGAGATCGTTGACGCCAGAAAGATCCCCTCCACACCCACCATGACCATCAAGCTCACCCCCGAGTATGCACACGATCGAGACCTGGCCAGAGAGGTTGCCTGGGCCATAGAGTCCTCCTCCATCCTCCACCTGGGCTCTATTGCCACTGACCTGGCGGAGATGAATGTGATAATCGATCTCAGCCCCGGGGCATTGGAGCAGCGCAAGATCACTGCTGAGGAGGTGGCAGCAAAGCTGAAGGAGGAGACGGGGCTGGATGTGGACCAGAAGGAGAACCTGCTGGTGATGGCACCGGAGGAGGCCTCCTACCGGGAGCTGCTCCAACTGGTGGAGAAGATAAAGAAGATCTCCCTCAAAGGAGTGGAGGGCATCAAGAGGGTGGTGATCCGCAAAGAGGGGGACGAATATATCCTTTATACTGAAGGCTCCTCCCTCAAGAAGATCATGCAGTTTGAGGGGGTGGACCCCACCCGGATCAAGACCAACAATATAAACGAGATCGGTGAGGTGCTGGGCATAGAAGCAGCCAGAAATGCCATCATAAACGAGGCCACTGATACCCTGCGCGAACAGGGTTTATCAGTGGACGTCCGCCACATCATGCTGGTGGCGGACATCATGACGGTGGATGGCGAGCTCAAGCAGATTGGACGGCATGGGGTTTCAGGCGAGAAGGCCAGCGTTCTGGCCAGGGCAGCCTTCGAGGTCACTGTCAACCATATCCTGGATGCGGCCATCAGAGGAGATGTAGACGACCTCAAGGGCGTAACAGAAAACGTCATCGTTGGCCAGCCGATACAGCTCGGCACCGGAGACGTTAAGCTGGTAGCAAGCAAGAGGTAATAACGATGATCAATGTAGATAGAGCGTTGAGAAGTTCCATCAGAACAGGAAATGTAATGCTAGGATCGAATAGGACAGTTGAAGCAGGACTTAGCGGAGAGGCAAAGCTCATAATCTATGCCCTGGATTGCCCTGTAGGCGTGCGCATGCAGTTGGAGACCATGGACCTGCCGGTCTACAGTTATCAGGGCATGGGAAAGGATCTCGGATCTGCCTGCGGAAAACCTTTCTCCGTGGCTGCATTGGCCATCATCGAGCCAGGCGACTCGGAGATAATGGCACTGCAGCGGGAGATCCGGGGTGTTGAGGCATGAGTGAGTTCAAGCTCACCACTGAAGGAATAAGATACATAGCACTCTTCGAGAGCCTCACAGGAGGCGTGGCAAGGGATTGTGTAGTGGACGAGGAGAACGATAGGATCATCTTCGTCATCAAAAAGGGAGATATGGGCGCAGCCATAGGCAGGAAGGGCTCCAACATCAACCGGGTCAAGAAATCGATCGGCAAGCAGATCGAGATTGTGGAGTACAGCGAGGATGTCAAGGTCTTCTTGGAGAACCTCTTTCAGCCCGCAGCCATCAAGAATATCATGGTCGTTAACAAGAACAGCAAGCGATTGGCTTATGTAGAGGTAGCAAACAAGGACAAGGGAATTGCCATCGGCAGGGATGGTCGTAACATACTTAAAGCCAAGATGCTTGCACAGAGGCACCATGGCGTTGATGATATCATAATTCAATGATGAACCTGATTTCAGTGGCAGATCACGATTTATTCAAGGTGAAATGAATGGGAAATGGAATCTATGCAGCCAGGAAACTGGAGAGTGATAGGAAGACGATGAGGTGGAGCCATCCCAAGTTTATCCGCAGGATGTCGGGGAGCAAGATGAAGGCCGACCCTCTGGGCGGAGCGCCCATGGGGAGGGGTATCGTCCTGGAGAAGGTCGGCATTGAGGCCAAGCAGCCCAACTCGGCCATAAGAAAGGCGGTGCGCATACAACTGATCAAGAACGGCCGCCAGGTTACAGCCTTTGCCCCGGGCGATGGAGCCATCGGATTCATAGATGAGCATGATGAGGTCCTGGTAGACCGCATCGGCGGGCGTCAGGGCCGGTCCATGGGGGATATCCCTGGAGTCAGATTCAAGGTCATCGCTGTCAATAATGTCTCCTTGCAGGAGCTCGTGCGAGGGAAGAAGGAGAAGCCGGTGAGGTGATCGAGATGAAGGTATTCGGCAAATGGGATAATATCGAGGCAGAGGTCCTGGATCCCGGTGTGAGAGGATACATGAACCTTATGCCAAGGGCGGTCATGCACTCCGGCGGAAAGCATGCCAAGCAGCAGTTCAAGAAGTCTGAGCAGCATATCGTCGAGCGCCTGGTCAATAAGATGATGCGCAAAGAGAGGAACACCGGCAAGAAGTTCAAGGCTTATGCCATAGTGGAAGGGGCCTTCGATATCATCGCCAAGAGGACCAAAGAGAATCCCCTTAACATCCTCGCCCAGGCCATAGCCAATGCCGGGCCGAGGGAAGAGGTCGTCCGACTCAAGTACGGAGGCATAACTGTGCCCAAGTCTGTGGACACCGCCCCCCAGAGAAGGGTGGACACTGCCCTGATGTTCATCGCCAAGGGAGCTCATGCCGCCTCATTCAAGAAAGCCAAGACGGTGGAGGCCGCCCTGGCCGATGAGATCATTGCTGCTGCCAATCGCGATGTTAAGAGCTATTCCATCAATCACAAGGACAGTGTGGAACGGGTGGCCAAAGCAGCAAGGTAAGTTCCTTCGATTAAGCAGAGAGATCTTCAATTAAGCAGAAAGATATAGGCGCTGGGTATCAATTCATAGCGCCTATACAATCTATTCTCGCCTATCACAGGCAGTATGCACATGAACATGAAGGCCTGGGATAGTGACTACACTATGCGGGGGCGGCTCTGGGGAGGGGGTGTCAGCGGTCTGCCCGATCTGCCCGCGGGGAGCACTGTCCTGGAGCTGGGCTGCGGGGATGGCAAGACCCTCTCTGCTATGCCTCAGGGCTGGAGGATCGCTGCCCTGGATATCTCTCTCCCTGCCCTGCGCCTCTGTGCCCGGTCGAAATCCGATCTGATCTTAGGCGAGGCGGAGAGGCTTCCATTTAAGGGGGAGAGCTTTGCGGCCATCTTCGCTTATCATGTGGCCGGCCATCTCCTCCTGCCCGGTCGCAGCTCTCTGGCCCAAGAGGCAGAGCGGGTCCTCCTTCCCGGCGGCAAGCTCTTCTTTCGGGATTTTGGGAGGGAGGATATGCGCATGGGCCGGGGCCTGGAGGTGGAGGAGGCCACATTTCTGCGCGGGACGGGCGTCGTCACCCATTACTTCACAGTATCTGAGGCCAAAGAGCTCTTCTTCCCGTTGACTCCCCTCTCAATCGAGAACCGCTGCTGGAAGATGCGAGCAAGAGGAGTCGATCTGGTTCGCTCCCAGGTGGAAGGGATCTTTTTCAAGGGCTCTTATGGGCCAGAGCCTGAGCCAGTCCTGGTATCTGATCCGCCCCCACCGGGACGGTGATGGACGAGCCGTTCAGGGCCGGGCCTATGGGCTCGTACCTTCCCCCCAGGTGCTCTGCCAGGAAGGCCTCGGTGAGGGCATAGAAGGCCAGGCCGTTTCCCGGCCGGACAAAGCCGTGACCCTCATCAGGAAAGAGGGCATAAGTCACCGGGACGCCCCTCTCCACCAGGGCCCTGACGATCTGCTCTGACTCGTTCCTCTTCACCCGCGGATCATTCGCCCCCTGAGCGATCAATAGGGGCCTTTCGATCCGGTCAGCCCGGGAGAGGGGGGAGCGCTCATCCAGCATCCTTCTGCCCTCCTCAGTTCTGTAGTCGCCTACCCTCCGGAGCTTGACCTCCAGGGAGGGGTTCCAGTACTCGGGGAGGGTGAGAAGGAATGAGGTGAGATTGGAGGGGCCGCAGATGTCCACTCCACAGGCGAAGAGCCCTCCAGTATTGGCCAGTGCAGACAGTGCGGCATAGCCGCCATAGCTTAGCCCCAATATAGCGATCCGGTCCGGATCTGCAATCCCCTTCTCAATCGACCAGCGGACGGCATCTAATAGATCCTCCTCCATCTTCCCTCCCCATTCGCCATCCCCGGCGTTGATGAACCTCTTGCCGAATCCCGAAGATCCGCGGAAGTTCACGCTGAGGACGGCATATCCCCGGTTGGCCAGGAGCTGATGGGTCTCGTCAAAGCCCCAGGAGTCTCTCGTCCAGGGCCCGCCATGAACATACAGCACCATGGGAAGGGGTTCATTTGGCATTCCGTCACCATCCTCATCCGTCCAGGGAGGGAGGGAGAGATAGCTGACCATATCCAGGCCATCCCTGGACCTTATGGTTACACAATGCATCTTTGAGAGGGGCAGCCTCTCCTGCATCCTATTGGCGCTGAAGAGAGGCTCAGCGACCCTGCCCCTCCTGTCGTACAGATAATACCTGGCAGGAGCAGAGTCGCTTATGAATCCGGCAATCCAGATGCTATCGTCTGAGGTGCGAGAGGTGACCATCAGGTCACCGGGGTTGAGCTGCTGCAGATACTCCAGATCAGGGCGAATGGACTCGTCCAGGACCGTCCAGTTATGCCGGTAATACTCGAAGCTCACCGCCTGAACGATGGGGCTTGTGGGATGGAAGAGGACCCAGCCCAGGTCTGAGCTGGGGTCCTGGGCCAGGATCTCAGTTCTTCCTGTCCGCAGATTCCAGGATGTCAGCGCTGCAGTATCTCTGCCCCGGCCCTCAGCCATATAGAGAATATCTTCCTTCCTGTCGAAGCCCAGGGGGTAAGTGGTGGCGCTATCCAAGTAATCTATCTTCATGAAGGGCTTCCAGGAGCCTATGCCGTCAGTCTGCAGGTACTCAATGCCGTCCGCCATCACATCAACCGCCAGGAGGACCCTTAGATCATCGCCGGCCAGAAATCCAGCAAACCGGTCATTCCTCAGGACGAGGCTTCTCATTCCAGTGGTGATGTTGATCTGATACAGGTCGTGATACTCCCGATCCCTCTCGTTTATGCCCACTAAAATCTCCTCGGGAATCTCGTTGCTCGTGGCCAGCACATATGCGCTGACGTTGCCGTAAGGGGTGAGGTCCAGCCTCTCTCCGGTCTCTATGTCCAGTGAGTAGATATGCCAGTTCTCATCCCCGAAGGTGTCCAGGGAGAAGATGATATGGCGGCCGGTGTCGGCCCAAAAGTAGCTCTCAATGCCCCGAATGGTCTCATTGGTGAGCGGCCGGGCCGAGGATAGATCGGGCTTCAGGGTCCATCTCCCCTCAGAGGCGGCAGGGAGCCTGTTCACAGGAGCTATCCAGATGTTGAAAAAACCGCTCTCCGCCGAGAGATAGCTGAGCCAGCTGCCATCAGGGCTGATCTGAACCCCAACCCTCTCCGGAATGCCGAACAACAGCTGGCGAGAGATGAGCTTGAGGCCGTCCTCGCCCCCATTGCTATACAGGTCTGCGCCTGCTGCTGCTGTGCCACTGAGCTTTTGCAGCATCAGAAAGGTCAGGTTCAGGGAATCCTCAGATACATCCTGCAGCTGCTCTGCCCTGGCCGGGGCCGAGGAGAGGATCAGCAGCAGTCCGAAAAGGGCGGCCAGAAGAGGGGAGGGTTTATGTCCGATCGCATGGGCCTGGATTCTTCTCCCACTGGCCAAGATCTCTACCTCCGCCTGAGACTTCTGCGTCTCCGCCGGCTCTTCCGGCTCCTGACCCAGGCTAAAGATGCAAGCAGGCCACAGACCAAAAGCAGTCCTATGCCAATGGCGGCATAGGGGTATTTGGGGGCGTCCTCTCCCCCATCAGAAGAGCCCTCTCTTTTATTTGAAGAGCCTCCTGCCCCCTCCTCCTCATCCCCCGGCGTCCCCTTTGGCTCCTGCGCCAGATGCTCCTCCTCTGCCAATTGGGGTATGACCGATGCACCGACCACTATTGTATCTGAAGGGACCAGAACCTCCCGATAGTCGCCCGGCTTGGCATACTCATAAAATATATTCTCCTCCATCCTCTCCTTGGAGACGAAGTGCACCCCGTCCCGGGTGTATGCTGTCTTGTTCCCTGCCCCCGGAGCCGGCGGGCAGAGAAACGCCAGCAGGATGAATAGAATCACAATCGGCCTTACTGCTTCCCTGAGCATTTAGTCCCCTCTTTGGCTCTGAGGATGATGGGGGAAATTCCTTAAATATTTTTTCCAATGCCGTCAGGTCTAAATGGGCGGGAGCGATCTCTATATGGATCGAAGAGAATGGATCTGAATATCCTTGATACTCCAGGCTCGCTTCCCATGACTGTAGCATTGCGGCATGTGCTCCGGAGGAGGCGGCAGACCTTCCTCTCCCTTCTGGCGGTGGGCCTGGCGGTGAGCATCTCAATCATGTTCTCCTCTCTGATCAACGGCCAGCAGCAGATACTCACCAACCTGGTGGAGGAGAAAATGCCCCATGTGGTGGTCGAGCCCAGGGAGAATGAGGAGTTCATCCATCTTTACAAGAGCCTTTTAGACCGGATCGCCTCCCAGCCGGGGATAAGGTCTGCTGCTGCCTCCCTCACCACCCCTGCCACCCTCTCCCGCAAGGATAAGAGCAAGAACGCCCTGTTGAAGGGGTCCGACCCCCTGGAAATAGACAGGATATACAAGATACAAGGATCGCTGCTCCAGGGGGATTTCATCAATGCTCAGCAGGAGGGATTTGCTGCGATCGGAGTTAAGCTGGCCAAATCCCTGCAGCTCAGGCTCGGAGACCAGGTCCAGGCCACATTTCCCCGCTCCCACCCCCTCGATCTGAAGGTGGTGGCGATCTTCCAGACCGGCACTCCTCTGGACGAGCGGGTGGCATTTGTCTCCTTGGGCACTGCCCACAGCTTCAAGGGGGAGGGAGATGTGATAAATGCTGTGGATATAAGCCTGGATGATATCCGCCACTCAGGGAGCCTGGCCAGCTTGATCAGCTCCTGGGGCTATAATGCCAGGAGCTGGGAGGAGAAGAACCCGGAGATCATGAGGGCGATAAACATCGGCGGCTTTTGGACTGGACTTTCTATACTGCTCTTCATGGTGGTGGCATTCTTCGGCGTGGCCAGCATCATGAACCTGATGGTGGTGGAGAAGACAAGAGAGATCGGCATGCTCATGGCTATGGGGGCAAGGCCAAAGGACATCCGCAACATCTTTCTGGCGGAGAGCAGCCTGCTGGGCTTTCTAGGCGCAGCTGCGGGATCGGTGGTGGGCGTGGTGGGCGTCCATTATCTGGGACGGGTCCCCTTCGAGGTCGCAGCCGGGGGGAGCGTGATCACCACTCTGCCCCTCATCCTGAACCCCTGGGATATCCTGCTTCTCGATCTTCTGGTGATAGCTCTGAGCATAGTGGCCGCCCTCTACCCAGCCAGGAGAGCCTCCAGAATCGATCCAGTGATCGCCCTGAGGGGAGGATAACTGGAGGATATGTTCGAGCTGGATATTGCCCTGAGGCATATGCTGACCAATAGGAGAGGCACGGCCTTCACTCTGCTCTCAGTGGCTATAGCTGTGGCAATTATCATCATGTCCCTGGGTATGACTGAGAGCGTGAGCAGCCAGATCATAGAGAACACTGTGAACAAGAACCCCCATATCCTGGTAGGCCCCAAGGAGGGCGAGAGCTACATCAATATGTACCGCTCTCTCTCCAGTCAGCTCCGCTCTCATCCTGGGGTCTCTGCCCTCTCCCCCCGGCTGGTGGGACAGGGTGCAGCCCGTTTCCAGGACAATGTGCAATCGGTGGAGTTTGTGGGGGTCAATCCCGGTCTGGAGGACCAGCTGATGAAGGTTCAGCAGTCGGCCATCTCCGGGGACTTCTCTCAGCTGAGGTTCAATAAGAGGGGGGCATTTCTGGGGTCCAGGCTGGCCCAGAATCTCAATATCAGAGAAGGAGGAGACTTCCATCTCCACCTTAAGAACGACTCCCTCCGGCTGAAGGTGATGGGCATAATGGAGAAGGGGACGATCAAGGACCAGACCCTGGTCTACATATCCTTGGACACTGCCCAGGAGCTGCTGGAGGAGGGTGATGTGGTAACTGAGATTGGTGTGAGGCTCTCGGACTACACCCAGGCCCCGGCCATGGCCAGGGAGTGGAATGAGATCAGCCAGTATGAGGCCACCAGTTGGCAGGATTTCAGCCCGGAGATCGCCAGGTTCGTGGGAAACCAGGGGGTCACCAATATACTCTTCTACATGTTCATATTCTTAATATCAGCCTTCGTCATAGCCAATACCACAATAATGGTGGTGAGCAAACGGAAGCGGGAGATTGGGATACTTATGGCCATGGGAACGAGAAGGCGCTCTATACTGATGATATTCTTGCTGGAGAATGTGCTCATCAGCCTGCCGGCGGGAGCCCTGGGGGCAGCCCTGGGCTATGCTGCCGCCCGGGCGATAGCTCTTCTCCCCATGAATGTGACCAGCGCAGCAGCAGGAGATGGCAGGATAGTAATCGATCCCAGGCCAGAGTACTTCGCCCTTGCCCTGCTCTTCGCCCTCTCTTTGAACCTCATCTCCGGGCTCTATCCAGCATATTCAGCAGCAAGTCTCGACCCGGTGGAGGCGATTGGCAGTGAATAACAGAGATGATGATATAATTGTTCTGAAGGATCTATCCAAGATCTATGGAGATGGGGTCCAGGTCCGCGCCCTGGACGGAATCAGCCTCAGGATCAAGGCGGGGGAGTTCGTGGCCATCGTCGGCCCGAGCGGCAGCGGCAAGAGCACTCTGCTCAATATGATCGGCCTGCTGGATACTCCCAGCCAAGGCCATATCACCCTCAAGGGGATCGATGTCAGCCGCGCCAGCCCGGATGAGAGGGCCCGCCTGCGAAACCAGGAGCTTGGATTTGTCTTTCAGTATCATCATCTGATCCCGGAGTTCACTGCCCTGGAGAATGTGATGATGCCCATGCTCATCGCCAATAAGAGCAAGGCCGAGGCTCACTTGCGAGCAGAGGAGCTTCTCGCCTCTGTAGGCCTGGGGGATAGGCTGCACAGCCGGCCCAATCAGCTATCCGGCGGCCAGAACCAGAGGGTGGCTGTGGCCAGGGCGCTGGCCAATGACCCCTCCATCGTCATAGGAGATGAGCTGACAGGAAACCTGGATACAAAATCCTCCCAGCTGATATACAATCTGCTTCGAGAGCTGAACCGGAAGATCAACCAGACATTCATCCTGGTGACCCATGACATGACTTTGGCGGAGAAGACCGACCGCATACTGAGGATAGTGGATGGCAAGATAGTCTGCGAGATGAAGCGGGCGGGGGAAGATTTCGTTACCACTGATTATTGCGAGCGGGCAGAGTAGGGTGGTCTGCTCCGCCGGCCCCATTGGGGGAGCAAGGGGGTGCAAGCCAATTGGATGGGAAAATTGATAAGCTTGAAGACTTGAAAGAAGGTCGAGGTATTATATGACCAAACAGATAATATATTTTGCAGGCGTGCTCCTACTGATGATGGCCGCAGCCCTGGTCGTCTCCGCCCATGACAGCTCCCCTGCCCTGAACGCCACTATAAAGAACATCACAGCAAACAACACCACATTGAATAATACAACCATCAACGCCACATTGAATAATACAACCATCAATGCCACCATCGCCCTGGACAATGCCACCATTGCCCTGGACAATGCCACATTGAATGAGACAGTTCCAGCCACAGAGAATGCCAGCGTTGTTGTGGCCGCCAACGAGACCCTTCCTCCAGTCGAGGCTGCTCTTGAGAGTGTGACCGAGGCCCCAGCTGTGGTGGATGTGACCGCTCCGGAGGTAATTGAGGCCCCCCCTGCAGTCAATGAGACGGAAGCTGCTGTGGTGAGCGCTCCGGCAGTTGTCCCGAAGGAGGGAATTTTGGGCAAGATGGAGACCAGGCCGGCCCAGGCAGTGGCACTGGGAATGAAGATCAAACCAACCTTCATCGTCGGCAGCGGACTTGGTGCCGGCGAGACTGTCCAGGTGGGCGCCACCAAAGCCAGGGAGACTTATACCGTAGGCTCCCCTGCCAAATCCACAATCGGCCTTTAAGGCAGATCAAGCTCGAAGGAAGCCTCCCGGTTGAGGCGCTCTCCCCGGCTGATCACCGGGATGAGAGCAGGAAGAGGCCTTCAGCCTCCCCCTCTGGGCTAGCCGATGCTCTGAAGAGGGGGCAAGATCCCCAGAGGCTCTTCCTGCCTGCATTTATTTTCAGGAATCGATCTCCTGCCAGTCGATAGACTTTTATGGACAGTGGCTCTTTTGATGCGGAAAGGTGTTCACCTTGATGGGAATCAATGAGATGGGCTTCGAGGTCTTTGAGGAGATGCTCGACTATGGAGATGAGCTGCAAATAGAGGTTCATGAGCTTGAGAACGGCACAGTGGTGATAGACGCAGGAGTTGAGGCCCAGGGAGGGATCGGGGCGGGCATATATCTCTCCCGCCTGTGCATGAGCGATCTGGCCGACATTCAGCTCACACCCTGTGATGTTGGCGGAGTCCTCCTTCCCGGAGTGCAGGTGGCCACAGATTATCCAGCTGTATCCTGTATGGCCTCTCAGTGTGCCATGTGGCAGATCAAGGCGGAGAAGTACTTCGCCATGGGAAGCGGACCGGGGAGGGTGCTGGCGGGAAAGACCAGGGAGCTGTATGAGAAGATAGGATTCGAGGAGTTCTCAGACATCGCCGTCCTCTTCTTGGAGTCGAGCAGGCTGCCGGATGAGAAGGTCTCGGCATTGATCGCCCAGAGGTGTGGAATCGATCCTGCCGATCTGAGGATTGCCGTGGCCCCCACCGACTCCATAGCCGGCCTGGTGCAGGTATCAGCGCGGGTGGTGGAGACCGGCCTGCACAAGCTCTTCACTATGGGATTTGACATCAACAGCATCAAAAGCGGCTGGGGGAGGGCGCCCATCTCCCCCATCAGCGGGGATATGACCCATTGCATGGGCTCTTCCAATGACGCCATAATCTATGGTGGCGAGACCTATTACACCCTAGTCTATGAGGATATCGAGGAACTGCAAAGATACCTGAAGGCGATGCCCTCCTCCTCCTCCCGGGACTGGGGAGCGCCTTTCTACCAGACCTTCAAGGCCGCTGGTTTTGATTTCTTCAAGGTGGATCACAATGTCTTCGCCCCGGCCAAAGTGGTGATGAATGAGGTCAAATCGCGAAGGACATTCGTATGCGGGAAGACCAATCCCCAGGTGCTTGCGGAGTCGTTCCACCTGGAAGATCCCGGTTTGAGCTGATGGCTCCCGGGATGGGGCGGCGCATCCTCCTGCTGATATGGGAGGAAGAGGGATACAATGAGAATGGCTCCGGGATAATCTAGATAAACCTCCAGGCATCTGGAGAGATGAGATGAACTCAACAGAATGCGACCTTAAGGGCCATGGGCCATGCGGCGGGCCCATCTGCCAGCGTGGCATAAGCCTCAACCATCGCTGTGACCAGCATGTCAGGCTCCAGTCATACTGGGCAGCCCATAACACCGGCAAGAAGCTCAATGACTGGCTGGACGGCCTGATGAATGCCGAGAGGGAAGAGGCATTGAGGCAGGCTCCGTCCAGGGGCGAGCACTGGCAAGAGGTGGCATCCCCATCCCCTGAGGACTGAGCTCCGGCCATCAGGGAAGATCTATTGTCCCCACCACTCTGAGCTTTGCTCCTTCAGGATAGGTCAGGACTGCTCTTGCGCCTGCCCGGAAGACGAGCATCCTGTCCAGCCTCAGTTTCAGCTCAGCCCGGTGCCAGTCAGCCTCCGGCAGGACCTCCTGTACTCTGGCTGGAACGAACTGCATCCAGTGGCCGATGTGAAGCACCATTCCCTCTTTGAGGGGATTTGGCCAGTATTTAACTATCCGGGCCGTGGCCTGGAGCTCTGAGGCCTTTTTGATCGATTTGTCATTGGTGAGGATGGTTCCCCGGTCCAGATCCCCAACATCGACCCCTTTGAGGGCGATTCCCGTCCTCTCACCCGCTCCGGCGACATCGAAGTCCTCATCATGCCTCTGAATGGAGCGGATCTGGGCGGTCTTCTCCCCGGGAAGGAGCATCAACTCATCATGCTTTCTCAATGCCCCCTCTGCCACCGATCCCAAGACCACAGTGCCTATACCCCGTACATTGAAGAAGTGATCCACAGGCATGGTCCCGGTTGGAGAGTCGTAGTTGGTCTTGATCTTTTCAGAAAGGGCCAGGAGCCTCTCGCGAAGGGCATTCTTATCATCATCTAAAAATTCATAACCCTCAACCACTGTGCCCCTGATGAAGGGCATGACCTGATCTTTATCTATGAAATCTCTCAGTATCACCATGCCCTCCTTCTTTTCCAGGGAGTCCAGCATGAGGACCGTCTCCCCAAAGGCGGGATCTATGTGATCCACAATCAATAGAATCTTCTGGGACATGGAGATGGCATAGAATAAGGGTGCTATCCTCTCCGGATATCTGCTCGGCTCGATTAGGGTTACTGTACTCTCCCCTTTCTTCAGATTATAGAAGGTAAGATCGCTGACGGTGCCCTTCTTCCCCAGCTCCTTGCCATAATCAGCTGCGCCCAGTATCGCCACATTGAGATTGGACATAGAATGCCTGAATCTATCCTTGGGATGATAGGCCTTGCGGTGGCGGGGCTGCAGATTGGATAGACCCTTCTCCTTCCCTTCTATGACCCTCTCGGCCAATTTCAGTATGCTTTTCTTTTGCTCCTCCTCTTGCCCTCTTTTTATGTCTTTTCCAGCTCTTTTCACCCTCAGTTTATTCGCTTTTTGATCCCCTTTTCCGCTTTTTTTTTTGAACTCTCTATTTATGCCTACACATTATGATAGAATTTCTATAATAATAAGGAATTTCGATAGATATTTATGATATCAAGCTCCATTATCTATCGTTTAGAATCTGTGGGGTTGATGATATGCTAAGCTCAAAGGAACTGGAGGCCATGGGAAGGGCGATTGAGGAGATCGGCGCTGCCAAGAGCTGCATAACCGGGGATGTCCTCAAGGAGGCCAAGAGGGTGGTCATGGAAAAGGGCCTGGATGCAGCAGAGATATATGCTGCTCAGCTCACAGGAACCGATCAGAATACAGAGTTGACGCGTGTTCTGAAGATAAGCCGGAAGAACGATCTCAGCCCAGAGGCGATAGCTCAGCTCCTGGATAAGCTCAATGTGATAGAGACTGGCAAATGGTAGGCCTGATATAGGCCAATTCACCAGGCCAATTCACCCCGGGCCAACACCATTTTATATTTCATATTTTTTGCAATTCCCTCCTGCCAGGGGCATTCAACTCGAGCAGGCGCACCAGCTCTCCAGCCCCATGAGGTATGCCGCCCCGGCTATGGTCACACCGAAGAGAACCACCCTCCTCTCATGCTCCCGTGCCCGGTCCAGGAGCTCGTCGATGGTGCCGTTCACTATGGTGGAGCCGGTGATCAGAATGATCTGGCATTGCTCGAATATCTCCATGGAGTTCAGGCCATCCAGAACCCTGACTCCGCTGCGAATGCTTCCCGCCTCTGCCAGGTCGGAGACCATCACCCTCTCTTTGCCGAAGGCCTTGACCAAAGCATCCAGAATCGCTGGCTGCAGGCCCACCAGACCCACCTTCTCCCATTGCTGATCCCTCAGCCAGTCCGCAACCTGTGAGGAGCAACTCCTCGGGCCATCATCCCGGCAGTGGACTGTCAATTCTATCTTTTCCAGGTATCTGAGTGCTGCATTCATGGTGGAAACAAAGACCGCTCGCTCGAAGCTCTCCTCCAGGGGCAAGGCCAGAACATCCCCCAAGGTCCCTTTGAAGCTGCCCTGAGCGGCGGTGAACGCCTGACCGACAGCCCCCTTGAAGGTCGCCTGCATGAGGACCTCCCGTCCCCTGATTATGGGAAAGTCATCCCGTCCCGGATCTCCGATGGCCTCGGCAGAGCTGAGCGGCCGGCTGACGACCACCTCGCTTTGCAGCTCCCGGCGATATGCCTCATCTCCCTGAGACTGCAGCAGCCTGACAAAACGCCTCTTTGCCTCCTTTAATAGCTCTCCACTGGTCATGCTCACCTCTTGGGCTTGGATTTCATTGCAATTCATTGCAGGTGAATCTGTGATTTGCCCTTCTGGATTATCCCCTTTGCGGCAGAGGCGGCCCGTTCAGCGACCTGAGTTAGCCAGTGGTGCATAATCTATAAATACGATGTATGTTTTCAATCAATATAGTACAAAATTGTACATTAAACGATCTGGTGATTCACTTGAGCTATCTGCAAAAGATCATGGAAGGGCAGGACCTCTCCCTGGAGGAGGCTGAGGCCCTGATGGACGAGATCTTCAATAAGGCATCCGATGCCATGATCGGAGCCGTTCTGGTGGCGCTGCGCAGGAAGGGCGAATCGGTATCCGAGATCGCGGGGTTTGCCAGGAAGATGAGAGAGTCCGCCATCCGCATAGAGCCCTCAGTCAATGGCAATCTGGTCGATACCTGTGGCACAGGAGGAGACGGCTCGAATACCATCAATGTGAGCACCGCCGCAGCCATCGTCACTGCTGCCTGCGGCATCCCCGTGGCCAAGCACGGCAATTATGCCATAAGCTCGAAGTGCGGCAGTGCAAACGTCCTGGATGCTCTGGGGGTGAAGATCAGCTCCGACCCGGCTGAGGTCCAGTCTCTGATTCAGGAGGTGGGAATTGGATTCATGCTGGCCCCGGCATTCCATCCTGCCATGAAGAGGGTGGGCCCGGTGAGAAAGGAGCTTGGCATTCGTACCGTCTTCAATATCCTGGGGCCGCTGACCAATCCCGCCGGGGCGAAGGCGCAGGTGATGGGGGTCTACGATCCCGCTCTGTGCGAGAAGCTGGCCCGGGTGCTGCATGTCCTGGGAACGAGGAGGGCGATGGTGGTGAACGGCGAGGGCATGGATGAGATCACCAACACCGGCGAGACCCGCATCTCTGAGCTCAATGATGGATCGGTGAAGAGCTACACCCTCCATCCAGAGGACCTGGGCTATCCGCAGGCAACGAGCTCCGATATCGCTGGCGGGATGCCCGATGAGAATGCCCGCCGGTTGGTGGAGGTGCTGAGGGGCGAGCCCTCCCCGGCGCGGGATATCATCGTCATCAACTCCGGGGCAGCGGTCTATGTATCCGGCCTCGCCTCCACTCTGAGGAAGGGGGCGAGCATGGCCGAGGAGGCCATCGATTCCGGAGAGGCCTTAAAGACCCTGAAGAGGATGGTAAATGCAAGTGGAGAGCCAGAGAGGCTGGAGCGCTTCTTATGACCAGGGTCAAGATCTGCGGCCTCAAGGATGGGCTCGACCTTGAGGGGGCACTGCAGGCGGGGGCAGATGCAGTGGGATTCATTGTAGAGATTGAGCAGAGCCGACGCTGCATATCCGCCTCCGCTGCCCGGGAGCTGATCGATATGGTCCCGCCCTTCGTCGCCAGTGTGGCTGTGATCCATCCCCGCGATCTGGATGATGCTCTGCGTCTCGCAGAGGATACCGGTGCTGATCTGCTGCAGATTCACAGCAGACTGAAAAGGGAGGAGCTGAGGAGATTGAGGGATAGCGTCTCCCAGAGGATCATCATCGCCTGCCGGGCAGAGGGAGATGAGGCCCTCCAGATGGCTCCGCTGGCAGACGCCATCCTCCTTGATACCTGCAAGAACGGTGTGCTGGGCGGGACCGGCGAGACCCATGACTGGAATCTCAGTGCCCGGCTGGTCCGGGAGCTGAAGGTCCCAGTGATCCTGGCCGGAGGCCTTGGGCCGGATAATGTCTGCCAGGCGGTGCGCACCGTCCGCCCTCATGCCGTTGATGTGGCCAGCGGGGTCGAGGTAGAAGGGAGAAAGGATAGAGGGAGGATGGAGCAGTTTGTAGAGCAGGTGAGATCATGCCGCTAGAGCCGGTGATGGTTGATGTCACAGACAAGGTGAGCGTCGATGCCCCGCTCACCCTTTATATGAGGCTGAGGTCCCGCCGGCACCCCTACCTCCTGGAGTCGGTGGAGAAGTCAGGGAACCGGGCCCGCTTCTCCTTTGTGGGCGCCGATCCCTCTGCTCTGGTGACCATCAAGAACCGTTATCTGGTCATGGACTTCTTCAATGGAGGAATAGAGAGGATGGAAGAGCGCCTATCCAACTGCATAGACCTGCGCAAATCGGATAAGAGGCTGGAGGGGCCGATCAAAGAGGGGTTTGACCTCTTCGATGCCCTGCGCTCTGCCATCCCCTGCCGGAGATCCTCTGAGGCCAATAGCTTTGGCCGGCAGGTATTCTTCGGGGGAGGGATAGGCTATCTCTCCTACGACCTGGTGATGGAGCGGCTGAACAGGAGGTCCCTTTCCGCCACCCCTGATGCTCAGTTTGCAGTGATGGAGAGCACATTCATCTTCGACCATCTCATCAGAAGGGTCTACTTCGCCGTGGCCCCCATACTCCCCGGGGCGAAGACGGACCTGGTGGAGGTCATTCAGGGAGCCGATCCCGAGGACAGCCAGGCAGAGGATCTGCAGGGCCGGGTTCTGAGGATGGGGGAGGCGTCAATCTACCAGGAGGGAGTGGCCCAGTCCAAGGCCCATATCATCGATGGCGACATCTTACAGCTGGTCTTGGCCCGGTCTGCTCAGGTGAGCTGCAGCAACCCCGTGGGCCTCTACCGCCGCCTGCGCAGCATCAATCCCAGCCCTTACACCTATCTCTTCGAGTTCGGCCCCCTGACCATCGTCGGCGCCTCGCCCGAGACCCTGTTCTCGGCCTTTGCAGGAAGGCTGAGGGTGAACCCCATTGCAGGCACCTGCCCGAGGGGAAGGACGGAGGGGGAGGATGCCGCCCTGGCCCAGGCGATGCTCCAGGATGAAAAGGAGAGAGCAGAGCATATCATGCTGGTGGACCTGGGCAGAAATGATGTGCGGGCGGTCTGTCAGCCGGGAACGGTTAAGGTCGAGGACTTCATGTCCGTTCTCAAGTACTCTCATGTGCAGCACATCGAGACCACTGTGGTGGGCGACCTGCGTGCTGAGTGCGATCAGTTCGATGCCGCCCGATCGGTCTTTCCAGCCGGAACCCTATCCGGCGCTCCAAAGCTCCGGGCGATGGAGATCATCGATGATCTGGAGGAGGAGCCCCGGGGGTTGTACGGCGGAGGCATAGGTTACTTCTCAGTGGACGGGAGTGCCGACTTCGCCATAGCCATCAGAAGCATTCTCCTTCAGGATGGTGTGGCCACAGTGCAGGCGGGAGCGGGAATAGTGGTCGACTCCGATCCGGAGAAGGAGTTTTTGGAGACGGAAAGGAAGATGGCGGCCATGAAAAGGGCCCTGGGGGTGACGGCATGAGGCCTATTCTCTTTGTGGACAATCACGACTCCTTCGTCTGGAACCTGGTGGATTATGTCTCTGTCTTTTATGATAACACCATCGTCCTCCCCAATGAGATCAGTCTGGAGGAGGTGGAGAGGCTGAAGCCCAGGGGGATTGTGATCTCCCCCGGGCCGGGCCATCCGTCCAGGGCCAGGGACATCGGCAACTGCCTGGATATCATCCTCGGCCATCCCCATACTCCCATCCTGGGGATATGCCTGGGCCATCAGGCCCTGAACCTGGCCTATGGGGGGAGCACCTCCCATACCAGGCCCGTGCACGGAAAGAGCTCCCGGATCGGGCATGACGGGCGGGGGATATTCCGGGGAGTGGAAAACCCCTTACAGGGTGGACGATATCACTCCCTGGCCATAGAGAGGCTCAGCCCGGAGGTGGATGTATGTGCCCGGAGCGCAGAGGGGGTGGTGATGGCCATCCGCCACAAGAGCCGGCCTCACTCCGGTCTGCAGTTCCATCCGGAGTCGGTTCTCACCCCCTCGGGAAAGAGGATCATCCAAAACTGGGTGGAGGAGGTGGAAGGTTGCATTCATTGATCGATGACATTCTGCAGAGCTCCCGGGCTCGCGGGCCGGGGGCCGGGGAGGGCTGGCCGGTGGAGGAGAGGAGGGATCTGGTCGCCTCTGCCCGGGCGGCGAGGGGCAGGGGCATGATCCCCATCATCGCCGAGATCAAACCCAAGGCCCTGGGCAGGGCTCTCGCTCAGGAAGAGGTGGCCGCTTATGCCCGCGCTTATGCCCAGTACGGTGCCTGCGCCATCTCCGTTCTCACCGAGCCCACCCACTTTTTAGGCCGCCTGGAGAATGCCCGTACCGCCCGCCAGGCGGGACTGCCGGTGCTGAGAAAGGACTTCATATTCAGTGAGGAGCAGCTCTCCGAGGTCCAGGCGGACCTCGTGCTGCTCATCGCTGCTTTAAATATCGATTTGGACGATTTCATTGCTGCAGCCAGGGCCATTGGGATGGAGCCGCTGGTGGAGGTTCATTCAGAGGAGGAGCTGGAGAGAGCCCTGGGGACGGAGGCAGAGATCATCGGCATAAACAATCGCAACCTTAAGACACTGGAGGTGGACCTGGAGACCTTCGAGCGGCTGGCTCCGCGGGCGAGGGAGGCAGGGGTGTTCCTGGTGGCGGAGAGCGGGGTGCACACACCGGAAGACGCCAGGCGGATGGTACAGGCGGGGGCAGATGCCCTGCTGGTGGGAACGGAGCTGATGGCAGAGCCCTGGAGGCTGGAGGAGATAAACAGGCTCTGAGAGGCAACGGCATCTATCCGTCCTCCAGCCCATTGCTGCCCGCAGGCGGTATCTTCTCTTATCCCTCTATTCCCTGCCTGCGGGCCCCAGGTTGAAGACGATTGTCTTGAGAGCAGTCAGCTCATCGATGCTGTAGCCTATCCCCTCCCGCCCGACTCCTGAGTCCTTCTTGCCGCCGAATGGGAAGTAGCCCACCCCGTGAGAGGGGCAGTCGTTGACAGTCACCTCGCCGCACTCCAGCGCCCTGGCCACCCGCCACATGCTATGGAGGTTCTCTGTGAATACTGCCGACTCCAGGCCATACCTTGACCCCAGGGCAAAGCCCAGGGCATCGCCCTCATCCTTGCAGCGGATGACCACTGCCAAAGGCCCGAAGATCTCCTCCCTGGCCGCTGCAGCCTCCTTGGGGACATGATCAAGTACAGTCGGCTCAAAATAGGCATCATGATGCTCGCCGCCCAATAAGAGCCTGGCTCCCTTCTCCGTCGCATCTTTGACCAGATCGCTTATCCTCTCCGCCGCCCGGGAATCGATCAGGGGGCCTATGCTCACAGAGCTGTCCCTGGGGTCGCCAAGCTCCCACCCCTCCGCCTCGGCAACCATCCTCTCCACAAGCTCATCCGCTATCCCCTCCACAGCCAGGATGGCGCTCACGGCATCACACCTCTGCCCGGAGAACTTCAGCGATCCATAAACGCACCTTCTGGCAGCCAGATCGAGATTTGCATCCTCCAGGACAATGGCGTAGGCCTTTCCGCCCAGCTCCAGGTGAAGCCGTTTAAATCCAGCCTTCCCTGCTATCTCTTTCCCGATGGGCGTGCTCCCGGTGAAGTTGATCATATCCACATCATCGCTCTCGACGAGTGCATCGCCCGCTTCCGATCCCTTGCCCGTGACCAGGTTCAAGCTGCCCTCCGGGACCCCCGCCATCTGCAGAATTCTTGTCAGCATAGTGGCCGAGATCGGGTTGGTGCTCGACGGCTTTACGACCACAGAGTTTCCTGCCAAGAGGGCCGGCACAACCTTTGTTGCGGCTATGAAGAGAGGATAGTTGAAGGGAACTATGGCCGCTACAACTCCCAGGGGTTCACGGATGACAAGAGACATCTTCTCTTCTGTCCCCTTATTCCAATCCCCTGGTATCCAGTCGCCATAAAAGCGGCCCGCCTCCTGGCGGGTGAATTCCAGCCTTCGCACTGTGGCCTCGAACTCTCCCTGAGCATCGGATCTTGTCTTCCCGGCCTCAAGCTGCAGAGCATGCAAAAACTCCTCCTGGTGCTCTTTTAACATCTGCGCTGCCATCCTGAAGATCTCCATCCTCTCCCAGCCGGGCATCTCCCTTATTCCTCTGCTCCTTTTTGCTGAGCGGCAGGCGAGCTGCACATCGCTCGCATGCAAAAACTCCTCCTGGTGCTCTTTTAACATCTGCGCTGCTATCCTGAAGATCTCCATCCTCTCCCAGCCGGGCATCTCCCTTATTCCTCTGCTCCTTTTTGCTGAGCGGCAGGCGAGCTGCACATCGCTCTTTGTTCCTGCCTGGGCTCTTGCTATGCTGCTGCCGTTTATAGGAGTGCGGACAGCAAAGGCCTCATCCCGCTCGCTCTCCCTCCAGGCGCCATCGATCAGCATCCTGAAGGTGGGCAGGCCGCCGGCCATCTCATAGATTCCATCAAAGGCAGAGCTCAGCCTCAGGTCAAGATCATCTCCATCTGTCTTCATCTCTGGCATATCACCATCCTCCAAGACTTCATCCTCTGGGCGCCATATATTTTTGGCCCTCAACTTAGCTGTGCGGCTGATACACTGCCTGGAATCTTCCTGTGCTCTGGCCTATTTCGGGCTGGTGCTTCTTCCTTTCCTGGATCATCCCTTCACGACCACAGAAAGCTTTATCTCATTTTATGGTCCACTGCCTTAGTTCAGTTCCGGAGAGTTGGATAGATGGGCACAGAGAACGATCTAGAGAAGTGCGGAGCGATTGAGGTTGCAGAGCTGCTCTTGACGGCAGATCTGTACAACCGCAAAGAGAATCTGACAGAGGATGATCTGCCACCCAGTATTCGCAAGCATTACTTCGATGCAGATACAAAGAGCGTAAAGCGTCCGATTTATGTGACCAGCAGCGATGTGCGAGAGATCTATGGCATAGAGAACGTCAAAGCAGTCATCAAGGATCTGAGCTTTATCTCCTTTGAGGAGTTCGGGTCGCAGCTAAGGCTTACTGTATTTGATGTCGCCGCCAGATGGTTTGCCAATCAGAAGGATCTGGCCAGGATCAGATCCAATCCCACCCTTGCCTTCTTTTATGAGAACTATGACTCCATTGGGGTGAGCTACTCCGAGGCCAGACAGGACAACAAGCCCCTCTCTGCAGACCGGGAATGGATAAATGCCCGCATAAAGGAGCTGTGCAGGGATGAAAAGGAGGCAGATGAGGTCCTCAAGCTGGCCTATATAAAAGCGCCAGAGGATGTGAGAGACAGCATCTCTGGCTTGATACTGACCGAGGAGCAGAAGACGGAGATCGAGAAGACGGGCAAGGCGCTGGAGAACAGGGAATACCTCCGCCAGATAGGCCTGTATGAGATCGGCAAGCTCCTCTTCATCGGCCCGCCGGGAACGGGAAAGACCTCCACCGCCCGGGCGCTTTCCAGCTGGTTTTCCCTCCCCATAGTGGAGGTCCGCCTATCCATGATCACCAGCCAGTACCTGGGGGAGACCTCCAAGAACATAGACAAGGTATTCGAGCTGGCCAAAAGGCTCAGCCCCTGCATACTTTTTATTGATGAGTTCGATTTCGTGGCCAAGACCAGGACCTCAGATGAGCATGGCGCCATGAAAAGGGCAGTCAACACCCTGCTCAAGGCCATAGATGAGATCAATCTGGTCGAGCATGGCGTCCTTCTCTTGGCAGCCACAAACCATCCCCAACTGCTGGATTATGCCGCCTGGAGAAGGTTTGATAAGGTGCTCAACTTCCCCCTGCCCGATCTGGATACGAGAAAGAGGATCCTGGAGAAGATCCTCGAGCCCATAAACGCCAATGTGGATACTGCAACCCTGGCGGAGATGACCGACGGCTACTCGGGCTCCGACCTGCGGCTGGTGATCAGAGAGGCGGTGCTCAATGCCCTGCTGGAGAACAGAAGAGAGCTATGCCAGCAGGATCTCCTCAACTCCATCGATGACTTCCGCCAGAGGATCTCTGACTACAAGCGGAGCATCTCCTCATGAAGATCACCCTTCTGGGCACAGGCGATGCTATAGGCACTCCCAAGATAGGCTGCAAGTGTCCGGCCTGCATGGATGCCCTGCGGGGGGGACGCAGCCGGAGGATGAGGTTCTCCGTCCTCATCGAGTCGGATGAGGATGATGGCCGGGTGCTGGTGGACACCAGCCCGGACCTGCGCTGGCAGCTATTGAAGAAGGATATAGCAAGCGTGGACGGTGTGATCTGGACCCATGCCCATTATGATCATTATGCGGGCTTTGGGGATTTCCACCGGGTGCAAAGCCACGTGGATGTCTATGCCCTGAAGGATACAATGGACTATATCCTCAACTATCTCTATTTCCTGGCCCCCGTGCGCCATGATGTCATAGCCGGGCAGCCCTTTGAGATCGCAGGAATGAAGTTCACCCTCTTCGAGGTCAACCACCCTCCAATAGAGACCGCTGGAGTACGGATAGACGACGGCCGCAAGGTGGTGATCATCACCAGCGATACCAAGATGGAGATCCCGGAAAAGAGCCTGGAGCTGATGAGAGATGCCGATCTGATGCTAGCCGATGCCATCACCCCTCCCGGCTATACCATCAGCAAGCACATGACGGCGGATGAGGCCATAGAGCTGGCAGAGAGGCTGGGGACGAAGAGGCTGATTCTCACCCATTTGAGCCATCTGTACCCACCTCATGAGGAGGCTCTGAAGAGGTGGCCTCTGGGGCACGATATGATGGAGATAGTATTATAAAAAAGTTGGGTTTTTTTATGGAATAAATTCCCTGCCCAAAGAGCATCAGCTCTCCAGCACCCTGCTCATCGCCTCCACCCCTGCGCCGCAGGCGGACAGCTTGCCCTCTTTGAGCAGAATCAGCTCCAGGGTCTGAATGGTCCTCAGTAGATCGCCATTGGAGCATACCCCCATGGTGCCGATGCGGAAGATCTTGCCCTTGAGCTGCTCTTGCCCCCCGGAGACTATGACCCCTTTCTTCTTCATGCCCCCGCGCAGCCTGTCGTCCGATACGCCCGCGGGCATCTTCATGGCGGTCACAGTATTGGAGTAATGAGAGTGCTCATTGGTCTGGGGGAAGAGCTCTATATCCAGCGCCCTGGCAGCTGAGCGAACCGACTCCGCCTGCTTTGCTGCTCGCGCCCTCCGGGCAGCAAACCCCTCCTCCGCCGCCATATGCAATGCCTCCTGCATGGCGAAGAACAGGGGAACTGCGGGGGTGAATGGGGTCTGAGCGGGGTCCTTTCGCGCGCTCTTCAGATGGGCCTTCAGATCGGCATAGTAGCTGGCGCTCTGGGGCAGGAGGCTCTCCTCCGCTCTGGGAGATACTGAGACCACTGCCAGGCCAGGGGGCACAGCCAGGGCCTTCTGCGAGCCGGTGACGGCGATATCGACATTCCACTCGTCTGTGGGGAACTCATTGCCCCCGATGGAGGATATGCCATCCACAATGAAGACAGCATCATGCTTCTTTGCCAGCCTTCCCACCTCCTTTGCCGGATTGGTGAGGCCCACAGAGGTCTCATTATGGACCATGGCCACAGCTTTGGCCCCCTCTTCCAGGGCGGCTGCAACTCGATCCAGATCGAAGGGCATGCCCCAATCGAATCTCACGGGAATGGACTGGCCATACCTCTCGCCGATCTCAGTGAAGCGCTCACCGAACTTGCCATTGGATATGGTGACTATCTTATCCTCATGACCGATGATCCCGGCTACAGCAGCATCCATGCCTAAAGTCCCGCTGCCCGTCATTATCGCGATCTGGTTTCTGGTCTCAAAGAATTCTCCAAGCAGCTGCATGCACTCGCTGTAAATAGCTCCGAACTCAGCGCTCCTGTGGCTGATCATTGGCTTGGACATAGCTCGCAGCACGCGAGGCGCGACCTTGACCGGCCCTGGAATCATGAGCAAAGTATCCTCTATATCCATTTGATCCCTTCTTAGCATCCTGATTTCAGGCAGCCTATATAAAACTAGCTTTGATGCGCTGCGCCGTTGACCAGCTATGCCTGGCGCAGGAGGGGAGCTCCTTATTCTCCCTCACCCATCCGGAGAGAAAAGCGATGGTATCGCGATCATGGGGATATCCACTTCCTATGGTGCACTGCATCTTCTGCTCCAGCTCCCGCATGGACTGATCCCGGCGCACCTTGGCCAGAATTGAGGCCGCAGAGACGACCCGATGCCTCTGATCTGCCCTGTGCTCTGCGATCAGATCCATGCTGCTCTTGCAGCGGTTGCGAACTGCACGGGCAAACCTCTCCGCATTGACATCGGAGGCATCGAGCACGCCCCTGTCGGCATGGAGCCTTTCCACCACCTGGGAGAAGCTCCTCACCATGATCTCATTCATGGTCATGACCTGGCGAAGTTCATCTATCACCTCCGGCCTGACCTCCAGGATGTATTGATCTGTGGCAATGGAGGTGATCTTTCTCGCCAGAGACTCCCTCTTCACTGAGGAGAGCATCTTGGAGTCCCTCACCCCCAGGGCAGCCAGGTCGAAGAGCCTCTCCTCCTCGATCACCAGGCCGGCGACGAACATGGAGCCGATCACCGGCCCCTTTCCTGCCTCATCTGCACCCATCAGCAGCATAAGAGTTGATTGCGCTGCTGATACATTAAGTAAGCGAATCTGACGAAGATGGACTCTGCAAGCAGGGCTCCTGCGCGCAAGGCTTATAAGCTAGGATAAATCAGTGAGTATGTCCAATATGCAGCGGGGTAGGGTAGTCAGGATATCCCGACGGGCTCATAACCCGTAGACCAGTAGTTCAAATCTACTCCCCGCTATAAATTTTTTCTCAATTATCGCCAATCGCGATATATCCCTGGTAGGAGCGCTGCAGCAGGGAGATCCTCCCCCCGAGGATGGCAAATGATAGATAATATAATGATTACATCATTGATCACTGTAATGACAGCATCAATGGTCGCAGCAATGATAGCATCATCGATAGCTATAATGATGGCTTCATCGATAGCTGTAATGATGGCATCATCGATAGCTGTAATGATGGCATCATCGATAGCTGTAATGATGGCATCATCGATAGCTGTAATGATGGCATCATCGATAGCTGTAATGATGGCATCATTGAATGCTGATTTCAGATTGGTCTTCCCAGATGATCTCTATCCATTTACCAGTTATGAATAATCAGAGATCTATCGCCATCCGTCATTGAATTTTTAAAATGATCTGAATTGATAGATCACTTTTAAAAATAAATATGAATATCAGTGGCAGAAAACGTATAAATATCATAGATCCAACTATTCTAATGCCTAGCTTTAACGGGCAAAATAGATATACATGGAATTAACCGTACCCGATGAGATCAATATTTGGAGGATGAAATATGAAAATCAACTGGCTATCATCAGCCCTGATGGCATTCATTCTATTTGCATGTCTTCTAGGAGCTAATGCAGCGGAACCGGTGGCATTAAGCGGCTATCAAGGCAGTGCAGTTATCGACTTTGAAAACTCTGCCCTGTACAATGATTTTTATGGATCCACCATGGGCGTAGCGCCAGCCACTCTGCTCAGTGCTCCCGTCCAGGTTGATCTGACTGGCAAGGCACCAGCATATGTGTATTTCGGCACGGCTATGCAGAAGGTCGACTATTCCACCTATCAACCAGCTGCTGTGGGCAACTCCCTGTGGCTTGCTGGAGCAACTAGCTGGTCGCAGTATGCTGTGGTCCCCCAGGGATCAATGGTGAATCTTCTGGCCATCTCCAGCAAGGAGGGACAGGGAACCTTCATCGTATACCATCCCAGCGGTCAGAGATATGAGTTCAACTACTTCCTCTTCCCCGCCAGCCAGCTCCGGCTTTATGCAGACAAGCCTGGCAGATACCAGATCTCCTTCATCGTAGATGGAATGGCCAGCAATACAGTGAATGTGGATGTATTGAGCACTGTAACTGCCACAAAAGCACCGGCGGGCATAACCACTGTAACCAGCCCCGATTATCTGGGATCTGTCTATGGCGTTCCCAAGACCAGCTTCGGCCCTCAGGCCGGTTTGGATAACAAGGCGGCATTAAAGGAGTATCAGAAGCTGATCAATAGTGAGTACTGGAGCAGTGCGGATAACGACATCGCCTGGGCAATTGGAATAGATAGATGGCTGAATGCAGCCTGAGCAGCATTGAGTGATGAGAATCACATCCTTTTTTATTTTTAAAATATTTTAACAGTAATGGCATTTATATCTGCCCAAAACTATTCAGACCATTTCAAAGCATTTAAATAAAGACGGGATGCATCATCGATGTACATTAGATTGCATCTCAGCATAGAGATGGAGGTCCCAGATGAAAATCAAGTATTTGCTCGATGAAGAAGAGCTGCCAAAGAGATGGTACAACGTAGCTGCAGATATGCCAACGCCCCTGAAACATCCTCTGCATCCGGGAACGCTGAAGCCTCTGACCGCCCAGGACATGGAGGCGATCTTTCCCAAGGCGCTCATCCAGCAGGAGATGAGCACTGAACGCTGGATAGAGATACCAGAAAGGGTAAGGGATATCCTCCGCCTCTGGAGGCCCACCCCCCTCTATCGAGCCGCCTCCCTGGAAGAGAAGCTCAAGACCCCTGCCAAGATCTATTACAAGTATGAGGGGGTGAGCCCCGCGGGCAGCCATAAACCCAATACTGCTATCCCCCAGGCCTACTACAATATGAAAGAGGGGATAGAGAGGCTGGCAACTGAGACCGGAGCCGGCCAGTGGGGTTCAGCCCTCAGCCTGGCCACCTGCCTGTTCGACATGAAGTGTACTGTCTACATGGTAAGATCGAGCTTTGATAGCAAGCCCTATCGCAAGAGCGCCATGCGAGTCTGGGGTGCAGAATGCCTCTCCAGCCCCTCGGAGAGGACGAACTACGGCCGGCAGATAAGAGAGAAGATGCCCGACACTCCAGGAAGCCTGGGAATAGCCATCTCCGAGGCGGTGGAGGATGCAGCAGGCCATGATGATACCAACTATGCCCTGGGATCGGTTCTAAACCATGTCCTCCTCCATCAGACGATAGAAGGGCTTGAGCTGAAAAAGCAGTTCGATCTGACTGAGGACTATCCCGATGTGATGTTCGGCTGCTGCGGCGGAGGGAGCAATTTCCCGGGGATGGTCTTCCCCTTCATTCCCGATAAGCTCAAGGACAAAAAGGAGCTGCGAATGGTCGCCTGCGAGCCCACTGCCTGCCCCACCCTCACCAAAGGTCTCTTCGCCTACGATTATGGCGACACAGCAGGCATGGCTCCGGTGATCATGATGTACACCCTGGGCCATGACTTCATACCACCCGGCATCCATGCTGGAGGGCTGCGCTATCATGGGGATGCACCACTGCTGAGCAACCTGGTGCATGACGGCCTGATCGAGGCCACAGCTCTGCAGCAGAACGAGGTCTTCGAGGCGGCAACTCTCTTCGCCCGCACCGAGGGCATAATCCCGGCACCGGAATCGGCCCATGCCATCAAGCCGGCCATAGATGAGGCCCTCAAGTGCAGGCAGACTGGAGAGGAGAAGGTCATATTCATCTCCCTCAGCGGCCACGGACACTTCGACCTGGCATCATATGATGCCTACAATGATGGCAAGCTTGTCGACTACGTCTATCCTGCCGAGCTGGTCCGTCAGTCCCTGGCCAAGCTGCCGAAGCCCTGATCGAGGATGAAGAGCGAGATAGAATGGCAGCCCCTGGGGCCAGGATAGGCTTTCTGATCAACCCCATAGCCGGCATGGGCGGCCCAGTCGGCCTGAAAGGGACTGATGGCCTGGCTGAGGAGGCAGAATCGAAGGGGGGAAGGGCAAGGGCAAATGAGAGGGCCAGGGCTTGCCTTTGCCTCCTATCTGGGATGAAGGACAGGATTCTCTTTCTCACAGCCAGCGGCTCCATGGGCAGAGACTGCCTTGATGGGTGCAGCCTTGAATGCAAGGAGGTCTATTCCAGTCCGCTCAAGAGCAGCGCCATAGATACCATCCAGGCCTGTCAGGCCTTCATTGCAGAAGGGGTAGATCTCATACTATTCTGTGGCGGGGATGGCACAGCCAGGGATGTGGCGGGGATTGCCGGCCACACCCCTATCCTGGGCATTCCCGCCGGGGTGAAGATGCACTCCGGGGTTTTTGCCGCCAGCCCTCAGGCGGCCGCCGATCTGGTAGGGCGATTTGTTAAGGGAGAGCTGAATTTGAGGGAGACGGAGATCGTGGATGTCGACGAGGAGTTCTACCGCAGGGGGGTGCTCCAGACGAGGCTTTACGCCCTGGCCAAGACCCCCTATCTCCCAGTCCTGGTCTCGGAGCGAAAGAGGATCTACAGCTCCAGCCAAGAGGATGAATTCAAGGATCAGATCGCCCTTTTCGCCAGCGAGTTTATGAGGGATGGCTCAATCTACATCCTGGGGGCGGGGAGCACCACCAGCCGGATAGCAGATATTCTGGGGGTGGAGAAGACCCTACTGGGGGTGGATGTGATTCAGGATGGAAGGCTGATGATCAAGGATGCCTCTGAGAGGGAGCTATTGGAGCTGCTCAGCCGGGAAGCGAATGTGAAGATCATCCTCTCTCCTATCGGCGCTCAGGGCTTCATCCTGGGCAGAGGCAACCAGCAGCTCAGCGCTGATGTCGTCCGCCGGGTGGGCACAGATAACCTGATAATAGTATCCACCCCCCACAAGCTGGCTGAGATCCCTCATCTGCTTGTGGATACGGGAGATCTGGACCTGGACTGTGCCCTGGCAGGCAGAAGGCAGGTGGTGACCGGCTATAGAATAGCGCAGATGAAGGATACCCTTGCCGCCTCGATGTTGTGATGTTGTAATGGATCTTGCCGCACAAAATATCTCAGCATATAGGTTTTTTTTAGCCTTTAGAAGCAGTCAGTAGAATCAGTCATTAGAAACAGTCATTAGGATCAATCGGTAGGATCAGTGAGCAGGATCAGTGATTAGAAACAGTCAGTAGAAACAATCAGTAGGATCAATAGGTAGGATCAGTGGGGCAGTCTGCTCTCTCAGCTTGCACCGGAGAAATACTCCCAGGCCTGAATGATATAGTCGCCATAAAGAAGCCAGATCAGAACAAATATTCCAAAAATAACATAGAGGTTGGTGATATACACCAACCACTGCAGAAGACGCATCTTCTTTTCGGGCGTCCCGAACCAGTCCTCCGCTTTTCGCTCGAACCAGTTTGACATCACTATCCGGTCATGCAGAGGCCTTGGCAGAGGTGGCAGCCAACTCAATATTCTTCTTAGCCTCCTCCTCTGCCGCCTTCTTCTCGGCCTTGTCCTTGAGCATCTTCAGCTTGACTATGTTGTCCCTTTCCATCTCCTCCAGGGCCATGCCAATGAACTTGATGGTATCCTTGAGATCAGGAACCACCTTGAACTCCAGAGCATTGACCCGCCTCTTTGTGCTGTCGATATCCTCGACCAGCCTGATCATGGCGGTCTCCACCTCTGCAGCCAGTATGATCTTGTCCAGCAAGATCTCATAGGCATCTGCCGCCTCATCAATGGCCGCACTGGTCCCTATCACACCGTAGCCCCGCTCGTACATCTTCTTCTGCACGGCTTCAGCCTCGATCTTGGGAACCACAACGCCCATGATGTTGCGGGAATCGAGCTGGATGGCTGGCTCCTTCTGGAGGGCATAGGCCACACTTCCTATGGTAACCGAGCCCTCGATGGCCGAGGCCATTTGAAGCCTCTGCTCAGCTTTGAGCAGGGCATCTACCAGCTCCTTTCGCACTGTCTTGGCCCTGTTCAGCACCTCGAAGAACTCAATCATGAGGCCGTCACGCTTCATTTTGAGGAGCGAGTGACCAGTTTCGGCGACCTTCATCCTCCTCTTGAGAGCGATCAAGACCGCCCTGGTCGGTTTCGTTCCAGGAATTATGGCCATGATCTCACTTCTTCGCGGCGCTTGCAGCGTACTTGGGGTGATATTGCTTGATGAATTTGTCGTCGATCCTGGTGAGCATCGCCTCTGGGAGGTCAGCTAAGAGATCCCATCCGATCTGAAGGGTATCGAAGATCGACCGGTCCTCATCTCTTCCCTGATTGACGAACTCCTTCTCGAACTTGTCAGCGAACTCAAGGACCAGCTTATCCCTCTCCGAGAGAGCCTCTTTGCCCACGATGGCTGCCAGGCCGCGCAGATCATTGCCCTCTGCATAGTAAGCATAGAGCTGATCCGATACTGCCCGGTGATCCTCGCGAGTATGGCCCTTTCCAATGCCAGAGTTCATCAGCCGGCTCAGGCTGGGTCTGATGTCGACAGGCGGATAGATGCCCTTTCTGTGCAACTCCCGGGAGATGATGATCTGGCCCTCAGTGATGTATCCGGACAGGTCGGGTATGGGATGGGTGATGTCATCGCCGGGCATGGTCAGAATGGGGAACTGGGTGATGGATCCCTTCTTGCCCTTGATGATCCCTGCGCGCTCATACTGGCAGGCCAGGTCGGTGTACATGTACCCAGGATAGCCACGCCTTCCGGGCACTTCCTGGCGAGCCGCTCCCATCTGACGGAGGGATTCGCAATAGTTGGTCATATCCGTATAGATGATGAGCACGTGCATGTCCAGATCGAATGCCAGATACTCAGCAGTGGTCAGTCCCAGCCTGGGGGTCAAGATCCTCTCCACAGCCGGGTCGTCGGCCAGGTTGAGGAAGACCACTGCCCTCTCCAGGGCGCCTGTCCTCTCGAAGTCAGAGAGGAAGTGCTGTGCCTCTTCGTTGGTTATGCCCATAGCACAGAAGATGACAGCGAAGGACTCAGCCTCGCCCAGGGCCTTGGCCTGTCTGGCGATCTGCAAAGCCACATCATTGTGAGGCAGACCGGCACCAGAGAAGATGGGCAGCTTCTGGCCGCGCACCAGGGTGTTGGTGCCATCAATGGTGGAGATGCCCGTCTGGATGAAAGCACGGGGCTTCTCACGGGACGCGGGATTGATGGCCGCTCCAGCGATATCCCTTGAGACATCGGGAACGATCTCCGGGCCGCCGTCTCTGGGCCTTCCCGATCCTGACAGGACACGGCCCACAATGGCAGGGGATAGAGGCATCTTGATGACATCCCCAGTGAAGCTGACGGCGCTTTCCTTGGACAGGCCGCCCGTTCCCTCAAACACCTGAACGACGACTATTTCATCTGAGGAGTCCAGAACCTGACCCCTCTTCAGCTCTCCACCTGTCCTGATCTCAACGAGCTCATTGTAGCCCACAGGCTCAGTCTTCTCTACGAAGATGAGAGGTCCAGAGATCTCAGTAATAGTCTTGTATTCCTTTGTCATTTTTGAACCCTCCTCACTTCAGCGCCTTGAACTCATTCTCCATATCAGCCATCACCTTTGCCAGGATGGGCTCGTACTCATCCTCCAGTCTGACCTTGGCCAGGGCATCCTTGGATGGCAGGGATGTGATCTGGCCCACAGGTATGCCCTTCTGGACGGCCTCAAAGGCATAATCCCTGTACTTCAGGATGGCCTGCAGAAGATCGAACTGCTTCTTGTAGGGGCAGTGGGTGTCCACAGGATGGAAGGCATTCTGTGCCAGCCAGAAGTTGATGATCATCCTCGCTACCTCGAGGGTGACCTGCTGGTCCTCGGGCAGAGCATCAGATCCGACGAGCATCACAATCTCCTCCAGCTCGGCGTTCTCCTGCAGAATGGCCATGGCCCTTCTCTTGTTCTTGTTCCAATCAGCGCTGACGTTCTCCACAAACCAGGGCTCCAGGTCCAGATCATAGAGGGAGTAGGAGTCAAGCCAGTTGATGGACGGGAAGTGCCTGCGCTGGGTAAGCTTGGAGTCAAGGGCCCAGAATACTTTAACCATTCTCAGAGTATTCTGTGTCACAGGCTCGGTGAAGTCTCCACCAGGCGGGGAGACTGCTCCCACGATGCTGACTGAGCCCTGACCACCATTCAAGACCTCAGCCCGCCCGGCGCGCTCATAGAAGTCGGCCAGTCTGGCACCAAGGTATGCAGGATAGCCCTCCTCACCAGGCATCTCCTCCAGACGGGAGCCCATCTCTCTCATGGCCTCTGCCCACCGGGAGGTGGAGTCAGCAGTCATGAGCACATCATAGCCCATATCCCTGTAATACTCAGAGGTGGTCATTCCGGTGTAAACAGAAGCCTCACGAGCAGCCACAGGCATGTTAGAGGTATTGGCGTAAACGATGGACCTCTCCATCAAGGGCCGTCCAGTCTTTGGATCCTGCAGCTCTGGGAACTCATAGAGCAGATCGGCCATCTCATTGCCGCGCTCGCCGCATCCCACATAGACCACAACATCAACATCTGCCCACTTGGAGAGTGTCTGCTGCATAACAGTCTTTCCAGTACCAAAACCGCCGGGAATGGCTGCCGTTCCGCCCTTGGCCAGGGAGAAGAATCCGTCAATGACCCTCTGCCCAGTGCTGAGGGGAATGGTGGGTGCCAGCTTCTCGGTCACGGGCCTGGCCTGTCTCACCGGCCACTTATGCATCATGGTGATCTTGGTTCCATCGTCCAGGACTGCCACAGTCTCCTCGACAGTGAAGTTTCCACTGTGGATCTCCTTGATGGTTCCACCCTTGAGATTGGGTGGGATCATGATCTTGTGCTTGATGAGAAGCTGCTCTTGAACCCAGCCTATGGACTGGCCAGGCTTGACAACATCGCCCTTCTTCACCTCGGGATTGAACTCCCACTTCTTCTTGTGATCGATTCCGTCCACGAACAGGCCTCTGCTGATGAAGTCCCCTGAGGACTCTGCCAGCATTGGCAGTGGTCTTTGGATGCCGTCATAGATCTGGGTCAGAATGCCAGGACCCAGCTGCGCTACGAGGGGAGCGCCTGTCTCCTTGACGGGCTCGCCAGGCCTGACGCCGCCCGTATCCTCGTATACCTGAATGATATGCTTATTGCCGGAAATACCGATGACCTCGCTCATCAGACCTTCCTCACCGACCAGTACCAGGTCGTACATGGAAGACTTCAGGCCAACTGCCTGAACAAGTGGTCCGGCGACTCGCTTTATTTTCCCTACTTCCATAAATCAACACCTATCGCCCTTTTAATCTTCTCTCTCATCTCTGTGCTATGCTCGGTTCCAATGGAAATGACGGTTGGCTTAATAGACTCTGATAGCTGCTCCTGAAGCCTCTTGGGCAGCCTGTTATAGTCCGCTTGCTTCAACACCAGGATCCCAACGCCAGAATCTGCCATGACCTCATTGATCTTGGAGATCATCTCATCTTCGGTGTTGGCAGCATATGATTTCTTCACTCCTGCCAGATTGAACCCGAGGACACTCTCGCTTCCACCTACAAAAGCAATCTCCATTCTATGCCACCACCACTTGTTCCTCTATGAGTTCAGCAGGAAGTCCGGCCTCCTTTCCTCTAACGATCTTCCTGATGTTGGAGATCTCTGTCTCCTTGCTCACCATGTACCCGAGCACCGGCAGGATGGATAACGGATGATAATTGGAAAGAGCCCATGCATACCGTATGAGATAAGCCTTCAATCTGGCCTCCACTCTGCTCACGGCATCAAGATCCGACGTTGCGATATCAGATATTGATGACCAGAAGGGATAGCCCTCCAGTCCACGCAGGAACTCGCCAAAAGGCTGGCCTGCCATGCGGGACAGCTCGTCATGCAGCTTTCCTCCAGGAATGAGATTCTCCTGTATTATGGCTGCATCGATGCCTGCCTTGTTCATCCGGAAGAGAGTGATCAGATTCTTGATATCTATCTCCCTGCGAACATATTTGAGCAGCAGTCCTCCACCTACCGACAATGTGCCGCCTACAGCGCGCTCCATTCTGAAGTAGTAGAGTTTATCCAGAGCGTTCTCCAAAGATGCGAGATTCTTGCCATCGTATTGCGCAAAAGCGCTGGCATAGTCGGTCCCATCAAAGGCGGTGATGATATCCTGAATGCTATCCTTCTTCGCCAGCTCCTCTAGATACTCAGGGGATAGCTCGCCCGCCGGAACGAGATACTTCATGATCTCTGTATCGGCGGCCCCCGAGAACTTTCCTCGCAGGAGGGTCTTGATGTTCCAGACATCCCAGCGCCTCAGATACTCCAGAATCAGGAAGGATGGCTCGTCTATAGAGACCTCAGCCAGCTTCCTGAAGGTCTTTGCCATATTGGCAAATGTGGCATGCTCAATCAGATCCACACCGGAGTAATCCTTGGCGAGCGCGTCGATTTCATCCTTATACTGAGTCTCCTCCAGGTATCGTGCGATCTCTGACATCTCCATGTTCATCATGCGGGGATACATCTCCGCCGGGATGAGCTTGGTCTTCATCGCCCGGACTCTGCCCGTGATGTAAGCGTACTTCACCGGTAAACCGAACTTCGGCAAACGTAGTACAGGCATTGTCCTCACCCGAATAATATCTTGGAAACCTCTTTCATGTGGTTACTGAAGACCTCACGCGCAAGAGTTTCATATGACAAATCATAACGTAGAGCTCCATCCTTGCTCTCAACCACAACGCCGCCTGCGATATCCAGGTTCCCGCCGTAATTAGGGGCGAGAGAGGTTATGAAGGCCTCATCCCTCTTATTGGAGTAGACCTTCATATCCTTGAGTTCGTAGGGCTCGAGCAGCTTTTTGAGCATGGCTTCATTATCCTTCTTGGAAAGATTGGCGATCTTCTCAAGGAGCATTGTCCTTGCCTTCTCCAGGAGATCCTTGTGTACATTCAGCTCCGCTCTCTTGACCTCGAGATTGGCGCTGGAGATCTCCCTGCGCTCGATAGCCTCTACTGCGTGTCCCACCTCAGCTTCCTTCCTGGATTTGATTTCAGCGGCACGTTCCCTAGCTTCATTGAGTATTCGTGCAACCTCAAGGTCTCCTTCGCTCTCTACCTGAGCGACCTTATCCTTGCTGGTTGCCAGAACCGACTCAATAACTGCATCAAGTGCCATTGCCTCTCACCCTTTGGAATGGCCAGCTCAGGGTGTCACTATGGCAGAGAAAGGCGTCCAGGCGAACATCAGGATCAGAGATACGGCGAGGCCGAAGATGATCAGAGTCTCGGGCAGAAGCATGAGGAAGAGACCCTTACCCAGGAATCCAGGCTCCTCAGCCACGACGCCCACCACAGCGGCTCCAATACCCTGCTCACCAACACCTGCACCGATGCCTGCCAATCCAGTAGCAAGGCCAGCACCCACAGCTATCAATCCATACAGTATTCCCGCATCTGCTACAACTACCATTTTCCTCAATCCTCCTTTTTATGAATATTACAATCTGTGCTCAAATTTCTGATTTCAAATGTCGTCTTCATGCCTTCAAGAACCTCCGGACATGTCCGAAGGGGCTATACTCCACTCCACCACCATGTGCGCTGTAGAACTTGGTGAACATCTCCACATAATGCAACCTGAGAGGATGCATGAAGGGGGAGAGAATTCCCAGCAGGATGTTGATGAAGTGCACCGATACCAATACCAATATACCTATTATGATTGCAGGTATTGAGAAGTCGGCACTGTTCGTCGCTCCACCGCTAAGCATGGGCATTATCACATAGAACGACAACTGGTTGGCAGCATATGCCAAGCCCACTGAAGCCAAACCAATGGCCAGAAGCCTAAGGTAGGATATCAGATTGCTGACATAAGATGGCACGTGTGCCAGGCCCATGGCTCCCTCCGGACCCATGACCATCATCACTATGGATATCACAATCACTGCCACACTGATGTATACCATAGCCATCAGTCCCATGACCAGCCCAAGCAATGCCAGGCCGAAGAACACCTGGAAGAGCATCACGGGAAGCCGCTCGAAATAGGCATGCTTCTTCTCGCCATAGTTCAGCTCTGTCTTGATTCCCAGAATGGATCCCACTGAACAATGGATAACGCCGACGAACAAACTTACGCCTATCAAAAGCAGAACAGCATTAGTTGCCAATCTATACAACGGGAAGATTCCCAGCGGGCCAAGCCTTCCCAGCGGACCGAATGTTCCTTCGCCGAAGAACAGGCCGGCATTTTGTAGCATTTCCATCTCATGATGAGAGATCATCCCTACCATGTAGTTCCACAGGCCAAGGGGCCCGAACATCTCACCATAGAGTATGCCGAATATGACCGCCCATACTCCCGATATCATGAAGAGGCTGGTGAGCTGCTGCCATCCTTCAGTCTTGAATCTCTTCTTGAGCAATGTCAAAATCAGCAGGATGATAACACCATAGCCGACATCCCCCAGGATCATTCCGTACATGATCGGGAAGAAGATGAATATCAGCAGGGTTGGATCGAATTCCTTGTACTCCGGGATGGCAAATAGCCTGGTGATCAGCTCATATGGCCTGACAATGCTTGGATTGTCCATCTTGGTTGGGACATCCTCCCCGCCTTTGACAAGCTCTTCTGCCTCCTTGTCGGCGATCAATTGGACATCCAGCTTCCCTCCAGCAGCACTCTCCAGCTCGCTCTTCAGCCGGCTGTACTGGTCGCTTGGAACCCAGCCATCGATGACAAAGGCATTCTCCGTCTCAGCGAAGCGGAGTGGAGACTCGGATTTGTTGACCTGCATGGACAGGTATTCATCCGTTGCCATCATCAGATCTTCGTATTGCTTTCTCACATCGACAAGCTTCTTTCGGAGAGGAGCAAGCTCGCCTTCCAGAGATTTTATGCTGCCATTCAGTGAAGCAATAGCCGAATCGACGTTGCCCTCCAGCTTGGGAACGGACATTTCAGAGAAGCCGTGCTCGGAAAGGACTGCAGATACCTCGCTGGCCTTTTCTACAGGCACAAATACTGCCACATAAGTCGCATTCTTGGCGGTTCCGGTGAAGACCTCATTTGCTGGAGAGACCCTTGCCACGTCTGCTTCCACAGGCGTGACTGCTGTGCCAACAAATGTCGCCAGAGAATCATAACCATGATAAGCCTCCAGGGGCAAAGGAATGACGGACAGAGGAGTCAAAGACTTGATCTGATCCTGCTTGGACTTGATCTCGGCCTCAATCTCGGTTATGCGCTCGAAGGTGGCAGTGACATCGCCCCCTACGTTGTTTAAGAGATTGTCCATCTCGGATAGAACCTGGGACTCAGGATAGGTTCTCTCAGGAGCCTTGTTCTTCATATCAAGGTACCTGGTGACTGATCTGAGCTTAATGAGGTTCTCTGAGTACTCCCTCGCTTTGCCTATGGGCTTTCCCAATTCAAACTCAGGCTGATCGCCATTGTAATTCACAATGTGCAATAAGCGCAACTCATGCAGCTTTTCTACTACTGGAGATATTACGTCCTTTGACCCGGCTACGACTACGCGACTCATACTAACGGGCCTAAGCATGTAACGACCCCATAAACTCCTTTAACAAATATTCAACTGCTTTGTCCAGCTTGGCACTGGCGCTGCCGCTCATTGAGGCGACGCTTTTATCACCACTCTGGATGATGGATTGCTTCTTTACCTTCACATCGCTCTCTGCTTTGGCAACGCTCTTGTCATAGTAGTCCTGTGCATCAGTCTCGGCGGATTTGACGAGGTTCATTGCTTCGGTAGTGGCAGCGGCTATCTTTTTCTCCTTCTCCTCCAGAGCTTGCTGGACTGCAACCCTGGCCTGAGCCTCTGCCGATTTGATTTTCGATAAGATTTCGTCTCTAGCCATCTGATCCCTCTACATATTCCCTCACTACACCACTCCTGTTTTCAAACAGCGCTACATCGCTTTTGGCTCGTGATAAACGCTCTTTTGCATCCTCATCTACCAATATAAACTCTTCGGTTTTAGTCAAGGGAAAGGAGAGGCTATCCCCTCTCTCGCTCAACGGCCCCAAAATTTAAGAGCAACTTCCAGCTCTTTGTGGTCTTTCGCATACTCTTCAAGAGCAATATGCTTCTGCCAGGCCTCAGTTGCCTGCACCATCGCCCTTGCTCCAGCAGTGGTGCCATCGGGATGGCCGTGTACTCCCCCACCTGCCTGGACGATGCAGTCTATGCCATAGCCATCCAGATTTCCGTGAACCTTGCCCGGATAGACTCCGCCCGAGGCCACAGGGAAGACCCTCTTGTAGCCCGCCCAGACATCTCGCAGGGCATCGCGGCACAGGTCGTTCTCCTCCCTCTCCAAAGACATCTTGCCCATATAGCTTCCAGTATGGAGATTTGTGCCTCCCATCATGCGCACCAGTTTGGCTATCACCAGCATGGATATGCCGTGGCTCTTGTCACGGGTGAAGGCCCCATGCATAGTTCTGTGCACATGGATGGGAACATTCAGGTTCTGGGCCAGGATCTCCAGTGAGGAGAAGCCTGAGGTGAGGACATCGATCATAACCATATTGGCCCCATGCTCGACAGCCCTCTCCGCCCGTTCCAGGATCTTCTCCGCTCCGGCGGTGACATTGACGGCATAAAATGCCTTCTTGCCCGTCTCCTTCTCCACCCGATCCAAAGCAGACATGACCGCCTCTAATCTGGGGATCAGAGGACAGAAGCTCTGATCGGTGAGGGTCTCGTCATCCTTGACCAGGTCCAGTCCACCGCGCACTGCTGCTTCTGCCACGGCTGCCGTCTCTTTCGGGTTCAGGCCCACCTTGGGCTTGATGATGGTTCCCACCAGGGGGCGGCCAAAGACGCCCAGGATCCTGCGCGCGTCCTCTATTCCAAACCGTGGACCTTTATGTGCCCGGGTTATGCTCTGAGGAAAGATGACATCCTGCAAGCGCACCTTCTGGATAGCCCCCAGGCCGAAGAGGTTTCCTGCCACCACTGAGAGATACTGGGGCACATTCCCCGGCTCGAAGAGCTCCCCGGGAAAGCCGATCTCAACCTCATTCCCCTGGGCGGATATCACCCACGCAGCCAGGGGGTTATCCTGGCCCCGCACCTCAGTCCAGGTGCCTGTGGACTGCTCAGCAGCTATGGCCTCCGCCGCCTTCTGGATGGGAAGGTCCGTCTCTACATGGTATTTTGCAACAAGCTCCATATTACCTCTCCTGCTCTCAACCTAAAGCCAGCCAGATCCCCTGCCCCTGAGCAGGACGATTCATTCCCAGTGGCATTGAGGCCTCATCGGCCAGTTCCAGTCATAGATGATCTCTGGCAGATATAAAACTCATCCCTTCTCACCCCTCCTCATCCCTTCTCATTTCTTCTGATTCATACTAAAACATCAGCTAGAAGGCCAAAACCATAATCCTTCGCTATGGGGGCAACACTTTTATTTTCAAAGAATAACCTGCAGACTGCTAAAAAGATATCGGGGAGAATCCATGGCTAACAGAATAAATGATCGCACTCGATTCATTGTTGATCTGAGGCGGCACATGTGGAAGAGCGGCATCGAGGTAGAGCTGCGGCGGCTCATCTGGCAGATTGCTGTGATGGGCAAGTATATCTCGGCAAAGATCCATGAGTCCAACCGCAAGCTGGCCGGCTTCAAGAATGTCTACGGCGAGGACCAACTGGCTCTGGACCGCATCTCCGATGAGATATTAAAAAATATGATGCGCAACTCCGGATTCGTTCGCGAGTATGCCTCTGAGGAGCTGGATGATATCATCACCATCGGCCATGGTCAGGAAAAATATATCGTTACCGCCGATCCAGTGGATGGCTCCTCCCTGGTGGACACCAACCTGGCCATCGGGACGATCATCGGCATTCACAAAAATTCAATATTTGATTGCGGCAAAAATTCGATGGTAGCTGCCCTTTACATCACCTATGGCCCGCTCATCACTATGATCTACTCCGCCGGAAAGGGAGTACATGAGTTCGTGCTGGATCGCGAGGGGGAGTATGTCCTCTCTGAGGAGAATATCCGCCTCAATGAGAGGGGATCCATCTTCTCCCCCGGTGGCCTTCGCAGGGACTGGACGGAGAGCCACCGGAGATATATCGATAAGCTGGAGATGGATGGCTACAAGCTACGCTACAGCGGTGGATTCGTCCCCGACATCAATCAGGTGATAATCAAGCGGGGAGGGATATTCACCTATCCCGCCCTCAAGAAGGCCCCTCAGGGAAAGCTGCGACTGCTATTTGAACTCCAGCCCATGGCCTACATTGTGGAGCAGGCGGGAGGCATGGCTATAGACGGAAAAGAGGACATACTCGCTCTTAAAATATCCTCAGTCGATCAACGCTCGCCCATCTACATCGGATCGCGGAGAGAGGTGGCGATGGCGAGGGAATTCCTGTCTGAAGAATCTTACTAACGTAATAATAAATAAATATAACTATATAGTAATATAAGTTGTAATATAAGGCAATGCAATTAAAGGGGAGAGGTGTAGCAATGATTTACCAGAATGAGGATCAGCTAAAAGAAGGATGCCAATCCATACTCGACTGGAGAGAGGGTGATGTTCGCATCCTGGATGAGCGCAGCTTTCAAGAGGAATTGATCGATGATCTGATCTACACTGCCGTATTCAGCCCCGATTCAGTGATTCAAGAAGCAGCGGCATTTCTGATTCGCCGGGGAGCGGCCCGTTTGGGGATCATTCCAGCATCCATCCAATCCCTGTATGAGGCCATGGGCAAAGGCGAGGTCAGTGGATTTACTGTTCCAGCGATCAATATCCGTGGCCTTACCTACGATGTGGCACAGGCGGTATTTCGGGCGGCAAAGAAGGGGGATGCAGGTCCGGTTATCTTTGAGATCGCCCGTTCGGAGATAGGCTACACCAGGCAGAGGCCCCTGGAGTATGCCTGTGCTGTGCTGGCAGCAGCGATCAAGACCGGCTGGCGAGGCCCGGTCTTCTTGCAGGGAGATCATTTTCAGATAAACGCCAAGAAGTTCGCGGCGGAGGGGGAGAGGGAGACACAGGCGGTCAGGGATTTGATCAGAGAGGCCATCCTGGCCAGTTTTTATAATATCGACATCGATACCTCCACCCTGGTCGATCTCTCTCATCCCACTATCAAGGATCAGCAGAGAATGAACTTCACCTTAGCAGCGGAGCTGACCGCCCCTGATTCGCGACCTGGAGCCGGATGGCATTACAGTGTCCGTGGGGGGGGAGATCGGCGAGGTTGGGGGAAAGAACAGCACTGTGGAGGAGCTGCAGGCCTTCATGGATGGTTATCTTGAAGAGCTTGAGAGAAGGGGGCCAACTCTCAAAGGAATCAGCAAGATCAGCGTCCAGACCGGGACCACCCATGGGGGCGTGCCCCTGGCAGATGGCACAGTGGCAAAGGTCAAGATCGATTTTGAGGTATTGCAAAAGCTATCGGAGACCGCCCGCGCCCGGTATGGCCTGGCGGGCGCTGTTCAGCACGGGGCGTCAACATTGCCCGACGAGGCCTTTGACCGCTTTCCTGCGACGCAAACCGCAGAGATTCATCTGGCCACTGGCTTTCAGAATATCATCTATGACAGCAAGAGCTTCCCTGGCCAGTTGCGGGCAAAGGTCTACGATCACCTGCGCTCGGAGCTGAAAGGGGAGTGGAAGGAGAAGGATACCGAGGAGCAGTTCATCTACAAGACCCGCAAGAAGGGCTTCGGGCCGTTCAAGCAGGAGCTGTGGGAACTGTCGGCGGATGTTCGTGATGAGATCTGTTCCGAGCTGGAAGGGAAGTTCGCCTTCCTGTTCGATAAGCTGAAGATCAATGGAACCAGGCAGCTCCTGGATCGATTTGTGAAGCCTGTGGATGTGCCGCTTGAAAGACCGGCGGCACTGAAAGGGTGAAGCAATCTGCTGAGCAGGCAAAAAAGCAAATGATCTCGGGAATGATCTGGGGGAGGCCCAGATGCTCTCTACTCTTTTGGGTCCAGCAGAAGATATTTTTGGACCGCAAAGGCCCAGGACCAAAAGAGCCATAAATCGACAGGTCGATTAGGGATAATAATGATAGATTGAAGATTCTGATCAATTGGCAATTCTCCTGATAGCATCGCTTCCAGGAGCATCAGGTGGGATCGATATGACAAAGACCACTATAAGTTTGATAAAAGCCGATGTTGGCGGCTATCCCGGCCACTGCTCAGTTCATCCCGAATTGATCAAGGCTGCAGAGGAGAAGCTGGAGGAGGCCAGGAGGGCCGGCTGTCTGGTGGACTACAGGGTGATGTCCTGCGGGGACGACCTGGAGCTGCTCATGAGCCACAGGACAGGCTGCGATTGTGGCGATATCCACGGCCTGGCCTGGGAGACATTCGAGCGGGCCACTGAGGTGGCTGAAGCCCTCAAGCTCTATGGCTGCGGCCAGGACCTTCTGGCTGATGCCTTCTCCGGCAACATCAAAGGCTTGGGCCCCGGGGTGGCGGAGATGGAGATCACTGAGCGCACAGCCGAGCCCATAGTCGCCTTTATGATGGACAAGACTGAGCCTGGCGCCTTCAACCTCCCCATCTTCAAGATGTTCGCCGATCCCTTCAACACCGCCGGCCTGGTGATAGACCCCTCCTTCCACCAAGGCTTCTCCTTCGAGATCTGGGATGTCCTCGAGCATAAGAAGGTCCTGATGAACTGCCCGGAGGAGATGTACGATATGTTAGCCCTCATCGGTGCCAAGAGCCGCTATGTGATCAAGAGGGTCTACTGCAGGCCGGGGGGCAAGCTCCCTGAGGATGAGCCAGTGGCGGCAATCAGCACAGAGAAGCTCTACCAGACTGCGGGCAGGTATGTGGGCAAGGACGATCCCGTGGCCTTAGTGAGGGCGCAGTCCGGACTGCCCGCTTTGGGTGAGGTGCTCGAGCCCTTTGCCCTGGGGCATCTGGTGAGCGGCTGGATGCGGGGGAGTCATAATGGCCCTATAATGCCCTGCTCCTTTGATACCGCCCATCCCACCAGGCTCGATGGCCCGCCCCGGGTCATAACCGCGGGCTTCCAGCTTGCTGATGGGCGCTTCATCGGCCCAGTCGACCTGTTCAATGATGTGGCCTTCGATCGCGCTCGGCATAGATGCCTGCAGATCGCCGATTATATGAGGGCACACGGCCCCTTCGAGCCGCACCGCCTGGCAGAGGAGGAGATGGAGTACACCACCCTGCCCGATGTGATAAGATGCCTGAGGGAGCGATTTGTGGATGCTGAGTAGCTGGCGAGAGGACTTCATTACATTTTGCTGATTAGATTTAAGTATTCGAAACGCCTATGCAAGGCTATGAACCTTCCAGATAATGAAAGGAGGCAATTTCTCAGACTTTATAATTCGTTACTAATTTATGTGAACAATAAATATAAAATCGTGGAAAACCTCAGCCAAAATAAGGATATCTTCGATCGGGATCCAGAGGAGATAGAGAGGCTCAAGGAGAGGCTCTACTCAGACCCTGGCCAGATCGATTCCTATGTCCAGGAAAATCCGGCTGGCTTTTCAGATGAAGAGCTGAAGATCATATCCAGCTGGCGGCATTTCATCAAAGGGAGGTTCTATCTCATTCGCTTTATGAAAAGCTATGCTGTATTCCTGGATGAGAGCCATCCGCCTCGAGCATATGGGGTGAAAGGACTGGCTATGCAGTGGGACCTGGTCACCAATCTGCCCCGGATCCTCGAGGCCACGCTGATCCCCTTTAAGGACAAGATCATCTTCGATGGGACGTTCAGCTGCTACAATCTCTTCTTCGGCCCGGAGATGAAAAGAAATATCCTCGACCGTTTCCGCCAGGCCAAGGCAGGATATGGGATAATAACCACCCTTCCCTTCTCCCCAGAAGAGTCAGCGAGCTCAGACTCAGAGAGGCTGAGGGGATTGTTGAGCTCCCAGGAGAGCAGGGACATTCACTGGCAGGAGATCGAGGAGATGATCCGGAAAGATCCGGAGCTATTGGCTGTTTACAGCCAGGAGATGGGCAAGGTGCATGCCAGAAGACATCGAAAGCGGCTCCGCGAGATTGGGATCAAAGAGGGCTGGTTTGCCACCATCGAGGGGATCATAATCGCAGGTGGACCGGCTCAGGAGGAGGTGGAGAAGGCGGTGGCGGCTCTGCTTCCGCCGGAGAAGAGAAAGCTTGTTTATATATTTCATCTAAAATAATCATCATTGGCTCTGATCGAGCCTCTCTCTCATCCCCTCCAGGAGGGACCCTTGAAGCCCCAGGAGTATTCCCTGGGCTTCTTTGTCTTTTTCAGGGCCCAGGAGAACTCGGCATAGGCCTTGTTGAGTCATCTGGTGAGGGCATAACTGCCAGACAGATCCTTCACGCCTTCTTTTGAAGCATCTCTCTTATCGCCCCAATGGCCTCATCCTTTCTGAAAGGAATGGCTCCGGAATACAGGCTCTCCTCCTGCAGAGTCTTGAAAAGATCGGCGAGTATGGGCATCTCCAGGCTCAGATCATCCATCAAATCCCTTCTGTTCATGATCTGGTGAATATCCCCCTCAGCCACAATGCTCTTATTGAGAAGAAGAATCCTGTCCGCCAGCAGCGGCACCAGATTCACATCATGAGTGGCGGTGATGATCGCCGTTCCCTTTCTCTGCTGTTCCCGGATAAGGGAGACCATCTCCATCCTGGAACGGGGGTCCAGGTTGGATGTGGGCTCATCCAGGACCAACACCGGCGGCCTCATGGACAGGACGGTGGCAAAAGCGGCCCTCTTCCTCTGGCCGAAGCTGAGGCGATGAGGTACCTTTGCCGAGAGGTCGGAGAGGCCGACGCTTTGCAATGCCCATTTCACCCTCTCATCCACCTCCTCTTGAGTCAGGCCCATATTCGCCGGACCGAAGGCCACGTCCTCATCCAGACGGGGCATGAAGAGCTGATCATCCGGATCCTGAAAGACCATTCCCACCTGGCTCCGGACCCATCTCAAGCTCTCATCGCTTATCTCTCTGTCTCGAATCTTCACCTTCCCCTGACCCCTTAAAAGGCCATTCAAGTGAAGCAGCAGTGTGGACTTGCCCGCCCCATTGGGCCCGAGGAGGGCAAGGGACTGCCCCTCTGCCAGGGAGAAGCTGACTTTATCCAGGGCGCGCGTTCCGTCTGAGTAGGTATAGCTGAGGTCCTCAACCTCTACGGCCATTTCCCGGTTCATCATAATACCTGCCAATCGTGCCGATCAAATGAATATCCTTCAGATAAATTGAATAAATAGAGCCACGGCCAAGACCGAAAAGCCCTTGATCAGATCGCTGCTTTCAAGCATCATCTTCTGACTGGAGGGCAGTACTCCCTGATAGCCGCGAGAGAGCATGGCATTGAAGACATTCTCCGATCGCTCGTAGCTTCTGATGAGGAGCATTGCCACAGCCATCGCCATTATGCGGGCGGATCTGGCAGATGACCTCATCTCAAATCCCTTGGATGCAAGAGACCTTCTCATTGTCTGCAGATCCTCATTGAAGAGGAAGATGTAGCGATAGGCGAAAAGGAAGATCTGAGTGAGAGGGGCGGGCATGCCAAGGCTCTTTAAGCCATTGATGTTCACATTGAATGGTGCTGTTCCCGCAATGATCAGGGCCAACGTAGTGGCGGCAATTCCCCGAATCAAAAACAGCAGTCCGAGATCCAGACCCTGGCGGCTGATCGCCAGAGAGTGGTAGCTGAAGAGAGCCTCTCCCTTGACGGTGAAGGGGAGGATGATGACCAAGGGCAGAAGAAATATGAAAGGCCACTTCATAAATCTCAGGATGTGATGCAATGGAAGCCTTGATATCAAGACCAGCATAATTGCGATTATAAGCCCTGCCAGGGCCTGACCGATCTCTCCCACGATGACGATGGATATCGTCAGGATAAAGAGGGAGATGAGCTTGACCCGCGTCTCCCAGCGGTGCAAGGGCGAATCAATCCCCGAGTACCTCTCCGGATCGAAGCCGCTCATGCCCTTCCCTGCTCAACCTTCGCTTTTCGCTCACCATCGCTTCTGTCTCCCCTGGGTTTTTATTTTTTCTTTCTGGATATAAATATCATGGCCAATCCTGCAACTCCCAGCAGATAGCCAAGTCCAGACGCCGCTCTGAGGGGCCTTGAGATATGCTCTTGGGCCTCCTTCTGCTCCAGATCAAGGCTGAGCTCTGCCCGGTGTCCAGTGGAGTAGCTCACAAATGTGAGATCTTCCATCCTCCTGCCGGGCCGGAAGACGTAGGCTCCCCTATCGTTCGTTATCCCTTTTTCTATGGTCTCGCCGCCGCTTTTAACCTCTATCTCCGCTCCCTGAGCCGGGGTGCCGTCGTCGTAAAGGGCGGTCACCTGAACCTCATTTACCTGATAGCCCATCATCATCCTGTGGCCAGAGCAGGGATGAACTGCCAAGAGGAGAAGCAAAACCAGGGCCAATCGGGCCTTCATTCCATCACCCGCTCGTTCCTGAGAGAGCATTGTTGATAATTATGGATCCCGTCTCAGTATGTCCTCCTCCCACGACCTCATAGCTCCAGTTTCCCGTTCCTTTTCCCGGAAGGGCGACGGTAAACCTTCCAGTGGCATCGGTGACATTCTCGGCAAAAAGCTCTTTATCCTGATAGAGCTTCACCTCGGCATTGGCTGCCGGGGTGCCATCGTCATAGAAGACGAAGAGATCCACAGTTATCTGCTGGCCTACAAACATTCTATGAGCACTGGCCGCCCCCGCCAGGAGCAGGGCGGCAATAATCAGCGCAGATATCCACCTCATATCAATTTACCTCCATAGTCCTGCTATTGCTATCAGCCAGCATCTCTGGCTTGACCCTAAAGAGAAATCCTGCTGCTCCTCCCACAACTGCTGTCTCTATGAGTATCACTGGCAGGTGAGCACCTATCACCAGTAGCGATATCTCAGTGAATGCCTCGCCCAGAGCCAGTAGCTCCAAGGAGACCATCAGCACTGACATCAGGACGGCCAGCCCGCCAGCAAGGGCTCCGAAGACCACCTCCAGATGGGGAGACTCCAGCCCTCTTCTCCTTTCGAATAGCTGCCAGGCGAATAGAGCGGGAACGCCGATATTGAAGGCATTGACGCCCAGTACTGTGAGTCCTCCGTGCTGGAAGAAGACCGCCTGCAGGGTCAGGGCTACAAAGACACCGACAAAGGCCCTCCGTCCCAGCAGTATGCCCGCAAGGCCATTCATGATCAGGTGCACAGATGTCGGGCCCACAGGGAAGTGGACCAGGCTGGCCACGAACAGTGCGGCTGTGATCAATGAGATCTTGGGAATCTCCTCCATCATCATGCCCCTCATAGAGAGGATGAGCAGGATGATGGTGAAGAGGAACCCCGCGGCCAGCATGGCCGGGGGGAGGACGCCATCGGATATATGGACCATTTACCGCCTCATTCGTTCACCCAGAAGGAGAGGTAAGCAGTGGGAGCGACCTCTTCATATTCGAGCTTGTCACCTTTCTTGTAGTTCCCGGAGGGATCATCCGAAACCGCAGTCCAGCTTCCGCTCTCTGCGACTGTGGCCTCAAAGCTCAATACCCATAAACCCGGCTGGTCGGTCTGGAAGCTGATGCTGCCATCGCTGCTCTCTCCAGTGACCTCCGTATCCTGAACATGCTGGACCACCAGTACATCCTCAGGATGCCGATTGATTACAGCGCTGTAGCTGCCAGGGATAGGCTTGCCGTTCCAGAGCGCTGTGGCCTTGAACTCCTCTCCTGATTTGAGCTGATAGGGATTTGTCTTGGGCACTATCTCCAGGCCCGTCCCGCTCGACCACTCATAGCCCTCGCCCGACTGGTAGGGAATTAAAACTCGGCCGTACTTCTCCACCAGGCTCTTGCTGCCCGATGATCCAAAGCTGGCTGGATCAAAGAAGGTGGTCGTCATCTGCAGATCCAGTATATAGCAGCCCGGCTCTTTGAGAGGGAATGCTCCCTTTAGCCCGTCCTGATATGGATCAACTTCCACCTCGCTTGCGCTCCCGTCTGGCGATATCAGCCGGGCTAACGGCAAGGAATCCAGCTTTGTGTCGGCAGAGCCGCCATGGCCGTAGGCTATCCAGAAATCGGCTACTGCTTCAGAGTCGAGTCTCTGGGGAAACTCAGCATAGAGCTGATGAGCTGATGCTGATGATATCATCAGCCCCAGAAGGATTAGCAATGCAACCGCCCTCATATTACCACATCAATTGATATTCTTTGGTATTAAAAAACCTTTTCATGTTCTCATTAAATCATATTCCTCTAGAAAATGAAAAAGTGGAAGGGAGGCCCCCCTCACTTCTTCACATAGACAGACATATAGGTGCTGTACCGGGTTGTGTTGTATGGAACAGAGTCTCCAACCTTGAAGCGGCCAGCGCTCTCCATTGTCGCTGTCCAGGTCGACGGCTCGTTGATATCATAGCTGGCGCCTACCTGCCAGAGCCCTCCCTCATCGAATTTGACTGTAAATGACCCATCATCCCCAGTAGAACCCTTCTGGATGTTCGTCAGATTGAAATTGGGAAGGACGTTGTAGGTGGCGTTCACAGCCTGGCCATTGTATTTTGCCAGAAACTCTACACTATCTCCAACCTTTATCTCATATGGAGCCTTATTGGGATTGATATCAAAAGGCATCCCTGTATCCCAGCTCTCCTGGCTCCCATCTCCTGCATGAACTACCAACTTGCCGACGCTGTAGCCCAGCCTGGGGTTGCTGGGGCCGCTGCCATGCCAGGCAGGGTCATAAACAGATGGGGTTCGGAGCAGGGCGAAGACATAATCTCCGGGCTCAAGGTAGGCCACATCTTTGTAAGCGTAGCCCACATAGCCAAATCCGGGCAGCCAATCGCCAGTATCCATTTCGAGGTTCGACTTCTGCCCATCCGGAGCCACCAGAATGGCAGATTCAATAGCCGGTGCAGTTATGCCGGTTATATCATCGAGATGGCCATAAAGGGCATACAGCCTCTCATTATCTCCCACATTCACCTGATCCCGCGATTCCAGCCATGCATTGTGAGCGCTGGCGTTCATTGCCGCTGCCCCGATCAGGAGCAGGAATATCAAAAGGGCCTTTTTCATGTTATCACCAGTCCGTATTGTACACCATTGTTAAATACTTTTCCATTAGTAACAATTTGTGTTAAGATTATTATTATAATACTGTTGAGAGGGGCCTGGACCGCCGATCTCAAGAGGGTTGACTGATACAAAAAAGGGTAAATCAATGTGGGGTCAGCAGGGCTCCCCTGCTTTTTTCTTCTTCATCTACCGCCATTCTCAGGCTAAGCCCTGCTAGCCCTCCTTTATGCTGAACTGGATCGTCTCTTCATGGTCATCTCCGGAGATTACAAACCGCCACTCTCCAGTGCCTGCTCCCGGCAAGGTCATGCGAAAGAATCCCTTGGAATCAGTCTGGTTCTGGGAATAGAGCACTCCGTCCCGGAAGACCTGGACTGATGCCTGAGCCGCCGGCTCGCCATCATCATAGATTGCTGAGAGCCCTACAGTCAAGCTCTGCCCCACGAACATCCTGTGCCCGCAGGCGGTCATGCTTCCGGACATCAATGTCAGAAGCAAAATCAAAAGAATGAGAGATCTCAATATGATCACCTAAAAAAAGAAAAAAGAGTAGCTGTCTTCAATTACTTCCTGACCCAGACTGAGAGGATGGTGGAGTACCTGGTGGTATTGAAGGGCACTACATCCCCGGTCTTGAAGATATTGCTGCTGGAGTCGTAGGTTGCAGTCCACTCCCCATCGCCGATAACATCATAGTAACAGTTGAGAACCCACATGCCGGTCTGGTTGAAGTTGATGACGAAGGAGTCCTTATCAGCAGTGAATCCCTTCTGCACTTTGGTCGCTGTCATCTGAGGATAAGCGGAGTAAGTTGCATTGACCTGCTGGTCATTATACTTGACGGTGAAGGTCACATTCTCCTTGTTCTTGATCTGATAGAGGGGCTTTTCAGATGATATCTCCACCGGCAGGCCAGAGCTGAAGCTGGCGGAGCTGTCGTTGCCGGCATTGATGACCGCCTCAGCGGCGCTGTAGGTCAGGCGGAGGGTTCTATTGCTGTAGGTGGGGGCGCGGGGCGCGACATAGACATAGTTGCCAGGAAGGTAAGCGACAATGGTGCTGACTGCATAGTCTCCTGTCCAGCCATATCCGGGAAGCCATTCTCCTTCCACCTTGTTTGCATTCAATGCGATCTTCTCTCCTCCAGGGGTCATGAGATATGGGGAGTCCATGATGGGAAGGGCAAAGCCCGCCGGGTCGTTGGCATGTCCGTAGAAGACATAGGCATCCTGGCTCTCGCCGACATCAACCAGATCCTTCAGCTCTACCCAGACGCCATGGGCGCTGGCATTCATCGTCGCTGCTCCGATGAGGAGCAGGAAGAGTACTAATGCATTTCGCGTATTAATCACCAAAAGAATAGTAATATTTTGTAGCATTTAAAGCTTTCTGCTTAATAAGCCGCGTCATCTATCGTCAAGACAATCAGAGACCATCTTGCGTATAGAAGATCAGGTCGATGTAGCCCTAAATTGGAATCAGGAAAAACTCTCTCCGGACGGAGGATGAGACTGAATGCCGCCTGGATGGAGCATCGAATCGCTGATAAGTATTATTGTTGCTGATTGAAGTATAGTAAGCATAGTGCACTCTCATTGCTTGCTTAACTGGAAAGCCTTCCAACTTGACCGGCATGAGATCTTCATCTATCCTCAGTTTCATGGGAGAGGATCTGGGAAGAAGGTGGAGAGACCGGGGAATAATCAAAGGCTGCTGCAATACAGAGCAGTCAAAATGTGCAGAGGGGCGCCGCCTGGGCGCCCGGGAAGATCAGGATCTCGACTGCAAAGGAGATCGGCTCGGGAGAGAGGAGAGAGTATAAGAGAAGGAGGAGAGTATGAGGGAAGGAGGAGAGTATGAGGGAAGAAGAAGAGTATGAGGGAAGGAGGAGAGTATGAGGGAAGGGAGAGAGGATAATTCCATCCATGGTGATGCCGACATACCAATAGAGATGGACTTTTTGTGCATCAGGCAGTTCAACTTACTGGAACTCGGCGATATTCTCTCATCGAGAAGCAATCAAATCTCTCCGTCATTGAGCTTGCTGATCAGCATTTGACCTGGCTTTGTGGTCAAAGGTTCTCTAGCAGACCATGTATCTGATCTCTCTGGGCGATTCCGTATTGCTACTATAAGCAAAAAGTTTATTAACTAATAATATCCTTACCCATGAAATAGCGACAGAACGCCATTGACCTCCTTTACCGCGTCTACCTGTCGTCGGGCTCCGGCCGCTGCCAGGTCGGACTCCTCTTCTGATTAGATCCCATCGCATCATGGTTCATCAAAGGATGGCCTGCCAGTATGGGAGGCAAAACCAAGCGAATGGGCTCTTATAATTCTCGATCATCAACGGGGATGCATCATAATAATGTATTTTCATTATTACATATTATTAATAAATGATAAAAAAGTGTTATATACTCGGAAAAGCTTATCTGAATTGGAGTGATAGCTTGCATGAATGCTAAAATAGCAGTACCAATTCTAATTCTTCTTGCCCTGTCCCTGCAGTCTGTTGGAACGGATTACATCTATCTGGGCAGCGGAGTTAGAGACCAGGTCATCAATCTCGATGCAGGAGCAAGACAGCCTGGGCAGAACTATCAATTCACCAGGTCAGGCTTCGTCACGCCCAGCCTGCCTCAGCCAATGGCCTTGAGCCCTAATATAATGATAACTCAAGCCAAGAATTTAATGAATGAGGCTGCTGCAGCCAAAGATGAGTCTGTTTCTGCTCGAGATGAGACGAGAGCCCTTTACAACGAGACAAAATCCATATTGGCAAAAACGGAGGAGAAGGAGCAAAGAGTCCAGTCCATGCTGGAAAGAGCAGAATCCAAGGCAGAAGCTTCTGCCGCAAGCGCCGCCCGAGCAGAGGGCCTCTTCAATAAGACTGACGAGGCTTACAGAAAGGCTCTGGCTCTATCCGTGGAGGTGGAAGGGGATGCAAGCCGGGTGGAGTCCATGGTTGAGAGAGCAAGAGGATATGCCAATGCATCTGCAGAAAACGCCGCCCGGGCAGGGGCCCTCTTCAATAAGACCGATGAGGCTTACAGAAAGGCTTTGGCTCTATCCGTGGAGGTGGAAGGGGATGCAAGCCGGGTGAAGTCCATGGTTGAGAGAGCAAGAGGATATTCCAATGCATCTGCAGAAAACGCCGCCCGGGCAGGGGCCCTCTTCAATAAGACTGACGAGGCTTACAGAAAGGCTCTGGCTCTATCCGTGGAGGTGGAAGGGGATGCAAGCCGGGTGAAGTCCATGGTTGAGAGAGCAAGAGGATATTCCAATGCCTCTGCAGAAAACGCCGCCCGGGCAGGTAGCCTCCTCAATAAGACCGATGAGGCTTACAGAAAGGCTCTAGCCCTATCCACGGTGATAAGAGAGAACGCAAGCCAGGTGAAGTCCATGGTGGAGGATGCACGGGATTGTGCCAATGCATCTGCAGAAAGCGCCAGCCAGTCAAGGGAAATCCAAAATAGCACTCTTCAATTGCATAACGGGAGCTTGGCCATTCTCAACCAATCCTCAGCCGTCTACAACAATATGACTCTCCTGGCAAAGGAGATACAAGCCAGTGCTGCCGCGAGGATGAGCAAGAATGCCCCTTGAGCACGATGCTATGTCATTTTATTTATGCCACTGCCCTTTGATGTGAATAAGGCTGCAAAGCGCCCTTCGGCCTCATGATAGCAGAGCCATCCAGCGCCATCCCCTTTTTTCCCGCTCCCTACCTCCTCGCCATCCGGCTGATCCTATCCCAGCCCGTCCCGCCTGTGCGGAGGGGGTGGTCGAGCACCACATCGATGAATCCGAAGATGACGGGAGCATAGACGGCATAGAAGTCGCGGGCAAAGGAGATGGCCTCCCCTCTATCCTGGAAGTGGCGGGTCTCCATCGACTCGCCTGTGCCTGCGATCTCAGTGCTCCGGATCATGCTATCCGCCACAAAGCCGGAGAATCCGCATGAGGCCTTGGGAGGCTGGACGGCATCGATATTCACCGGCACCCCGCCATAGCTCTCATAGGCATAGAGGATCAGCTCCTCTCTCGTCCCCAGGCCCTCTGCCCTTCCCTCCTCCAGTATCTCCTCATCCAGGTACTCCGGCTGGGGGAGCAGAGTGGCATCGATGACGAACGAGAATCCCTCTTCATTCCCCTCGTTCAGGTCCACAGCCTCCAATACCAGACCAAGCTTAACCGGCTTTCCATGGCCGAAGCTGCACTGCCAGCGATCGCTCTCCACATAGATCTGGCTCTCTGATAGCTGCAAGATGTTAAGCATCGGATGAAATATAATTACTCAAACATTTATAGACTTTTCTATTAGCGCAAGATTAATGAAATATATCCACCACGTCAAATGCCGTAGAAGATTACAGTAGAGACAGGAAGATCAAATAAACCATGGAGAGGAGGATGGAAAGAATGGAGATTTGTAATACCAGGCGGGTCGAACACCATCACAGTCTATGCAGATTGTGCTGGCTCATTCTCATCCTGACAGCGCTTTCCGGTCTGTGCATCCCGACCTGCGCAGGCGATGATGCCGATCACTGGATCAAAGAGGGCTATAAACTCAAGTGGAAGGGACTATTTGATCAGGCAATTGAGAGCTTTGAGAGGGCTCTGGAGATCTACAACCAGGAGATCGCCGTCAATCCGGGAGACTTCAATGCCACAGGCAATAAGAGCCTCCTCCTTGCCAAACTGAACAGGACCGATGAGGCCATTCAGACCCTGAACAGAGCGGTGGAGGCTGATCCAGAGAATCCCGCCGCCTGGAAGATGAAGGGATTCGCCCTCATCTCCATTGCAAAGATCAGGGAAAGGGAGGTTGAGGAGACAGAATTTGAAGATGCCGGTCAGGATAGCATATACAACCAATCCCAACAGGCATTCGATAGAGCCCTGGGCCTCGACCCGGATGACGCCTAGGCCTGGCGGGGGCTGGCCCTTACCAATCTCGCCTCGGGCGAGGAGGATGATGCCAGGACCGCGCTCGATAGGTCAATCCAGATCGATCCCGGATCTGCTCAGGCCTGGCTGGATAAGGGGCATCCTCATGCTGGAGATGGGAAGAGCGAAGGAAGCGATCAACGCTCTGGACAGGGCTCTGGCCATGCAGCCAGACAATCTCGATGCCCTGACCACCAAGGCAGAGGCGCTCACCATCCTGGGCAGATACGATGTGGCCAGCCTGGCCTTCGACCAGGCGATGGATATGAATTCCAGAAGGTATGAGACAGGAGATTCTTACGTTGATTGGCGCCTATATATGGCTCTTAATTATTTTTTATACCTTGTGCGGGTATGCTAGTACATTCTTTGCGGCTCCGCAAGCTTTCGGGCCGCGAACCTCGCATCCCATTTACAGCCAACCCCAATTCAAGATAAACCAACAGCATTCAGGCTGTCCTCTGACTTGGATTTCTCCTTTTGAATCGAGATTTATCAACCTGAATTCAAATGGCTTTTCAACCTCATGGCCGTACTCCTCATAGGTCAATTTAGTGGCTATAACCGTTATCGCAGCAGCTTGATCTCTAACCGCCTCGAATTCAAAGGCCTTCAAAACTCTCTTTGAATAGGCCAGATTCAAATCACGAGGATTTGCGGAGTCTTTGGAACATATTGATGCAAGAGCTCTCTTGGCCATGAATCCGTAATTTCTATCCTGCCAGTATCCGAGAAACTCTGCCAGCAGCTTTTCAGGAGATCCTTCCTCGTAATTCTCGGGTTTTCCCGAAACTGGGATATCTCGGCCTGGTTTGATATCTCGCGGCTTCCATTTCTGTAAGAGTTGTTGATCTTCCTGATTCTTTTGAATCTGATGAACCAGATCTGCAATATTTAGCGGTTTTTCAGCAGATGGTTGCTCAAAGGTCCCCTTTTCCACCTTAATGGCCCAATCACGAAGTGAGAAAAGAGCCGCCCATGTCTTGGTTGCTACGATCTTATTGTCATAGCCTAAATCCATACCATGCATTATTCCATGCCGATAGGGAATATCTATTTGCTGTGTTGTGGTCTTATTTCGGCCTTTCATCATTAAAGGAACCAATCGTCCCAGGCCATTGCTGTGATCGCTGACGGAATTCCAGGCCTCAAGATTAACACCCTCTGCAGAGAGGCCTTTTTTCTTCCCATTGGCTTTTAAATAAAGCTCGTTTACCATGCCATCCATAAGCGCAAGCAATACAGGCACACAGGCATGATAGCGTCCTTCACGATAATCAGTTAATGCTTTTTGGGCCAACGTCATCCTGGGACGAAATTCTTCAATATCTTTCATTCTGCGCAGCTTATGCTGAACGGTTTCTGGATTGTAGTATTCTACAAGGTGAGCCTCTGCTCCTTCAACGTCTCCTGAATCCGCCTTCTCTAAAGCGGTCTTTGCAACATTCAGGTTCATCCCCTCATAGATAATCCAGCCATGAGCCACTAAATGATCGTTGAATCGATCGGGAAGTGTTGTGATTTCTTCGATTGATTCCTTTATCCTTTCTGCATCCTTAAATGCATTGTCAAATTGGTCTACATCAATGCCAATCAGCTTTATTAGCCCACGGAGCACAGGCATAGCGTTTTTTAGAGCTACCAAGTCTTTTGCATCAGATTGAGCCTTTTTGAAGGATGGAATGTCCTGGATTCTCTGTTCTTTTGCCATTTCAAAGCCCGCCTTTCTCAAGTGAAGAGATTACCCGCTCTGATCTAACCAGAACGTCCATGACTACGGCATTCAGAGACTTCATGTTGCTCATGCGGCTATCATAATCAGCACTTACTCGATCTGCTCTCATTCTTCTAAGTTCAGAGCCGATCTTGGCTCTCTTGTTGTTCTTTTTGCTGCCATGCGTCTTGCCGCTAAAATAATTGGCGACATACTGGTGAATTGGCTCATCATCTGGAAGCGGCTTATGATCTACATGAGAGATGAAGTTGCATGCTGTGCAAAACGCAGCATAATAAGCCCTGCTGATCGATGTTCGCAGCTTTGCCTCATCATCAGAGCTTTTCCCCAGCTCTTCAGCTAAAGCCAGGTAAGAGCTCCAGTTGAACTCTCTCTGCCGGGATGCTATCTGTATTCCACCTTAATACAGATATCCACAGGCGAATTGCTCGAAGCCCCAAGCCACCAGCTATCATCAAAGGCGTCCAGCTTTTTGATGGCATCGATTGGCGGAAGTCTGGTGGATATGGAGATCAAAAGCTCCTTTTCCATCGGTGAGTCTGGATCTCGTAGGACCTCCAGGAAGATCTCGTCCTGAGGGAAATGCTCTCGAATTCTCTCATGCGCTTCCGAGACCAGAGCGATAGCTGAAGGCTCCTTTTTTAAGAAGTCGTATACATCATTTGGCCTTCTAAGAGTGTAAGCCTCAGCTGCTGCCCTCAGATTCTCATTCAGACTATTTATTCCGGTGAAGTTAGGTTCGAGCTTTTGCATGAAGCATCTCCAGCTAATTCATCCTGGTCGATGATATTTATCTCTTTGGTTGGAGGATATGGAACTGCCTATCACTTCCGTTTAAAGAGAGAAGAGATGTGAATTTGGCAAATAAAGATCGATCCCGAATCAGCTCAGGCCTGGCTGGACAGGGCGTCCTCTTGCTGGAGATGGGAAGGACAGAGGAGGCGATCGGCGCTCTGGACAGAGTGCTTTCGATACAACCTCGATGCCCTGGCCAGCAATTATTTAATTATACCCCTCTCCGAAAATCTATTTTCTTGGGCTTCATCTGATTCAATTACTAATTTAGAATTTCCAAGTTGTGGACCTGTTGGTGCTATGGGTTTGTCAGGGCTTATTCAAGGATGGCCGGTGTTTCGTTTTAAAGTTATTTAGCCAAGGAAAATGAGTTCTCCTAATTTGTGGAGACCTATTAGCATAGTCAGGGGTGATTTGGCTCATTGAGCTCCTGGGGTTGATTTCAAAAACTCGGGTTACCGCAAAGGGTTTCGTCACTTCACCCGTTTATCGTTGGAAAAGGAGAGATTCCAACCCCCCCCCCCGGGGGGGTTGTGTTTAAAAAAAAAGGGGGGGGACTGGTTCCGGGGGTTTCGGTGCCGTGTTTGTTTGTTGTGTCTATTGATAAAAGGGCCATACCATATTGGTGATCTTGGGAGAGGGGTAATCTGACCTAATCCCATCTATCTGCTCATAAGAGTGATCTGGATAGATGACAATCGGCTATCGGACGCAAAATTTTATGGCTATTTACAGTAATGTTTGGGACGGATCGGTTGCGTGCCATAATTGCTGTAAAATCTTAGAGGTCTCATATCCTGATTATACTCACTCCTCCAAAGATAAGTACCTATTACCTGTTATCCAATCCTCGTTTATATCCATCATGATACAAACCATAACTCTCAGGAGCGATTGATCATTTGAATATGCTCCTGATACGCGACTTCTTCGTTTCAGTTCCTTGTTGATCCTTTCCAGGCCGTTGGTAGTCCGGATCTGCCTCCAGTGCTGTCTAGGAAAAGATTTGTAGTTCTAAAGATCAAATCGGAAGCTATCAATTGTGTCTGCTGACTTTTTAGCGCCTCTACTATCAAGAATAACTGCTAGCTCCTGCATCTTGCACTCATCCTCAAGAGAATCCTTCAGCATATATGCAACCTCTTTTTTATCTTTCTTGGGTATGTTCTTGAGCACTGCGCGCATGAAATGAGCATTACACATCTGCCAGGAAGCTCCTAAAAATTCTTTTTGCACAGCCGCTTGTATCCCTTTATGACCATCGGATGTCACTAATTTGACACCTGTAAGCCCCCTCGCCTTTAAGCTTTCAAAGCAATTCCCCCAACAAGATGCATCTTCGCTATCTGCGACTTCAGCGCTAAGAATCTCGCGATAACCGTCTTCATGGATGCCAGTAACGATAAGCAGTGCCTTGTTTACATACCGTCCCTCATCTCGGACCTTGAAATAGCTTGCATCCAGGAACAAGTAAGTAATTGGTCCTTCGATTGGCTTGTTTAAAAATTCTTGTACCTGTTTATCTAACTTTTTAGAAATTCTTGATACTTCAGAGGCGGAGATATTTTCTAATCCGAATTTGGAGAATACTCTTTCGACCTTTCTTGTCGCTACTCCATTAAGATAAGATTCAGCAACAGCGATCCTAACAGATTCTTCTACTCTAGAATATGTCTCGAATACGGTAGTCTTGAATGGGAACTCTCTGATTTGAGGTTTATCAAGTTCGATTTCACCGTGCTTGAATGATCGCGATCTTGTTCCATTCCTGTGCGCCTTCCTTTTGCCAGTGCGTTCATAGGGGCGGGCTTAAATCAGATTCTCCGCTTCCTGCTGCATTACCTCATTTAAGAGCGTAGTGGTTAGCTTTTTCATGCATTCTTTTCGATCTTTCACTTACAGGGAAAGAGTCCCGATCACAATCGGGACATCGACAAGATAATCTTCTGCTAAATCAGTTATATCCATGGCTCTGTGTCCCTCCTGAGTTTTGCGACTTGGGGATACAGGGCCAATTATAATATCTCTTAGAAATGACTTGCTGTCATCTCGTAAACAGCAAGTCGGTTTCTGCTGCGGAATATTCCTGTAAATTTTACAGCAAAATCGTCACGCTACCCAAGTACACAATTTTCATGTGTCTGGTGGTTTTTAAAAGGGAGGTTGGGGGGCGCCCCCAAAACGGCCCCCCCCCCCCGAGGGGGGGGCGGAGCCCAAAGAGGAAGGAAAGGGGAGGGGGAAGGGGGGAACCTTAATCCAAAAAAAACGGAGAAGAGAGGAGAGCCCCCCCCGAAAAGGGCCCGGGCCCCCCGCCCCCGGACCCCCCCCCCCAGAAAAGGGCGGGGGGCGGGCGCATTTGAGCCCGAAGAGGGCGAACAGGCCCCCGCCCCCGGAGAACAGAACGCCGCAAAGCCGGGGGGCGGGGCCCGGAGCAAAGGGAAAAAGAAAAAAAAAAAAAAAAAAAAACCCCACCCCCCCGGGGGCGGCGGGGGGGGGGGGGGGGAAAGATCGACCTTCTCAGCGCCGCCCGCGGGGGCGACTGGGGGCACCTCCGCAATCCTGATGGAGAAGAAATTGCTTGTCCTCATCTTCATATCTATAGAGAGGGTTATGGAACTAAATGGGCAAAATCCATTTCATCGGATGAATTTTCAGATGCAAGTGACTTATGGATAACGCTGCAGGATTTTATGAGATACTGTAATATAACTAAACCGCCAAATATACAAAAAGGGATTGGAGAATGGAAGAGATAAAGACGTTAATCGATCAGTATGTTGCATGGCTTGGGAGCAAGATCACACTCCGTCAGGTTGCCGACTGGATCGAAATAACTACGCCTTATCTCGACCGAAATAATGATTATCTCCAGATCTATGCCCGAAGGCAGAACGGGAGTTACATCCTCACCGATGACGGATATATTCTCGACGAGCTTGAGATATCGGGCTGTAAATTAGAGAGCCCCAAGAGATCTGCACTTCTTGAAATGACTCTAAACGGTTTCGGCGTGAAGCTGGTCAATGGTGCAATGGAGGTCAGTGCATCCAAAGACGACTTCCCCCTGCGCAAGCATAACCTCGTTCAAGCCATGCTGGCTGTAAATGATCTGTTTTATCTGGCTTCACCAATGGTAACGAGCCTATTTCTAGAGGATGTCATCGCCTGGCTGGATGAAAACGAGATTCGTTATACTCCAAATGTGAAATTTACGGGAAAAAGCGGCTACGACCACCTATTCGACTTTGTGATCCCCAAGTCAAAGAAGCGACCGGAGAGGATTCTCCAGGCGATAAACCGCCCGAGCAGGGATGAGGCAGGCGCGACGGCTTTTGCCTGGATCGATACCAGAGAGGTGAGAGCTGCGGACTCCAGAGCTTATGCTCTTTTAAATGATTCGGAAAAGCCGGTCTCCTCTTCGGTCATGGATGCACTCAACAGCTACGAGGTTTATCCCATTCTATGGAGCAAAAGGCAGGAAATGGTAGAGGAACTGGTTGTATGATATATGGGCAATGCAGCCCATCCAGAGCAATCCCATTGAATTATGTGATTGCTGCTTAATGAATAGATACAGCTTCCGAAACGCGGCCAGGTGGCCGCGCTTCTGAAACTGCTCCTCCCTCCTGTTATGTAGTTCTTCTGGTTTTTGATAATCGTCTATGTCAAGAGCATATCATGCCATTGCATCCGAATGCATCAACTTGCTCCTGCACGAGACCATGCTATAACCTCCCACGATATAAAGTTTGCTTCTACTTCTTCTCCAGCCACGGCATCATAGCCCTCAACTGCGCTCCCACCTCTTCAATGGGGTGCTCGGCCTCCATCTTCTCCAGCGACCTCTTGACCGGGAGGCCGGCCTGGCTCTCCAGGATCCACTCCCGGGCGAACTCCCCGGACTGGATCTCCGCCAGGATATCCAGCATCTCCTGGCGGGACTGATCATTGATTATCCTGTGGCCTCTTGTCATGCCCCCGTACTCTGCAGTGTTGGAGACATTGTTCCACATGCGCATGAATCCGCCCTCATAGATCAGGTCCACAATCAGCTTCAGCTCGTGGCAGGCCTCGAAGTAGGCGATCTCGGGCTGGTATCCCGCATCCACCAGGGTCTCGAAGGCCGCCTTGATCATCTCCGTCACCCCGCCGCATAAGTCCACCTGCTCCCCGAAGAGATCGGTCTCCGTCTCCTCAGTGAATGTGGTCTCTATGACCCCTGCCCGGGTGCCGCCGATGCCCTTGGCATAGGCCAAAGCCCTCTTCATGGCCTCACCGGAGTGATCCTGCTCCACTGCCACCAGACAGGGAACTCCCTTGCCCTCCTGATAGGTCCTGCGCACCAGGTCGCCGGGTCCCTTGGGCGCTACCATGACCACATCGACATTCTCGGGCGGGACGATCTGGAAGTAGCGGATGTTGAAGCCATGACTGAATCCCAGAACATCCCCCTCCTCCAGATGGGGGGCGATCTGCTCCCGGTAGATCCTGCCCTGATGCTCATCCGGCAGGAGGATCTGAATGTAGTCCGCCGCCCGGGCTGCATCAGCAACGCTCATGGCCTTCACTCCATTCGCCTCCGCCCTCTTCCAGGCCCTGGAGCCGGGAATGTCGGCTGCTATCACATTAAGGCCGGAATCCTTCAGATTCTCCCCCTGGGCGTGCCCCTGATTTCCCCATCCCACTATGGCGATGGTCTTGTCCGATAATGCCTTCAAGTCTGCATCCTGGTCATGGTATATTTTCGCCAAATCTCATTCCTCCAAATATTAAATAAACAAAAAATAATAATTAAGCTTTGATTACCTTCGCCCCTCTCACCATCGAGACCTTTCCGGTGCGGGCCAGCTCCTTTATTCCGAACTGGCGCAGGAGCTGAATCATCGCCTCGACCTTATCCTCATCTCCTGTGACCTCGATTATCATCGACCTTTGGGAGACATCGATGATCTTGGCCCGGAAGATGTCCACGATCTGAATAACCTCGCTCCTGCTCTCCCGGTCGACGCTGACCTTGATTATGGCCAGCTCTCTCTCCAGAGAATCGGCCGGGTCCAGTTCGCTCACCCGGATGACATTGATCAGCTTGGAGAGCTGCTTTATCACCTGCTCCAAAGTATCCCTGTCACCATGCACAGAGATGGTCATGCGGGAGTAGTCGGGATTGTCTGTGGCCCCCACCGACAGGCTATCGATATTGAATGACCGGCGGCTGAAGAGGCCGGCGATGCGGGTGAGAACCCCGGACTTGTTCTCCACAATGACAGCTATGACATGCTTCATCTAGCAGCCCTCCTCGCCGAAAACCCCTTCCCTCTCCTGGGCGTAAATCCTCTCCAGATGGCTGCATTGAACCTCATCACACCACTCCAGCTCCAATATCTCGCTCAAGGTGGCCCCTGCAGGGACCATGGGCGAGACCCTCTCCGCCGGATTGACGATGAAGTCCATCACACAGGGCCGGTCTATCGCCAGAGCACTGCGAATCACATCCTCGACCTCAGAGGGCTTTGTGGCCCTCAAGCCCACCGCCCCATAGGCCTCGGCGAGCTTCACGAAATCCGGGCTGGTCCGGCCAAGAATGGTGGCTGAGTACCTCTTCTCGAAGAACAGCTCCTGCCACTGCCGCACCATACCCAGGCAGCCGTTGTTCAGCACTGCCACCTTCACTGGAATGTCGTTGACCACCGCCGTCGCCAACTCCTGGCTGTTCATCAGGAAACTGCCGTCCCCGGCAATATCGATGACGGTGCTCTCCGGCCGCCCCATCTTGGCGCCAATGGCCGCCGGGAAGCCATAGCCCATCGTCCCCAGGCCGCCGGAGGATATGAACCTCTGCGGATCCTTATGCACAAAGAACTGCGCAGCCCACATCTGGTTCTGTCCGACCTCAGTGGTGATGATGGCATCGGGCGCCAGCTCGCAGAGCTTCTCGATAACATACTGGGGCTTGATGATGTTCATGTCCGGGATGTAGCGCACAGGATGATCCCTCTTCCAGCCATCGATCTTATCCAGCCAGGGTCCTTTGGGCTTTGGCGAGACCTCCTTGAGGAGCCCCTGCAGGGCATTACGCGCATCTCCCACCACGGGTATGTCCACCCGCACGTTCTTTCCCACCTCCGCTGGATCGATATCGATATGAACGATCATGGCATGGGGGGCGAAGCTGGAGGTCCTGCCCGTCACCCGATCATCGAATCGGCGCCTATAGCGATTATCAGATCCGACTCCTGGATGGCATAGTTGGCATACTTGGTGCCGTGCATCCCCAGCATTCCCAAAGAGAGGGGATGGTCCTCGGGAAAGCAGCCCACCCCCATAAGGGTGGTGGTGACAGGAGTGTTAACCTTATTTGCTAACTCCAAGAGCTCCTTATGAGCAGAGGCGTACCTCACGCCGCCGCCGGCATAGATGACCGGCTGGCTCGCCTCCATTAAAGCCTTTGCCGCCCTCCTGATCTGCATCTCATGGGGCTTGACGGAGGGATGATATCCTGGCAGGCTCACATCCGGCCAGGTGAATACCAGCTCATCCACAGTCACATCGCGGGGAAGGTCGATCAGGACCGGGCCGGGCCGTCCGGTGCGAGCGATATAGAAGGCCTCCCTGAATACCTTTGGTATCTCCTTGGCACTGCGGATCAGGTAGTTGTGCTTGGTAATGGGCAGGGTGATGCCGGTGATATCCGCCTCCTGAAAGGCGTCCTTTCCTATCAGCCAGGTGTTCACCTGGCCGGTGATGGCCACCATAGGAACTGAGTCCATATAGGCATTGGCAATGCCTGTGACCAGGTTCGTGGCCCCTGGCCCGGAGGTGGCAATGCAGACTCCCACCCTTCCCGTAGCCCGGGCATAGCCATCTGCCATATGGGCCGCCCCCTGCTCATGGCGCACCAGAATGTGGCGGATGTCCGAGTTGTAGATGGCATCGTAAAGAGGTAGCAGTACCCCGCCGGGCAGCCCGAATACCACATCTACATTCTCTCTCTTCAGGCTTTCCAGCACCGCCTGGGCGCCGGTCATCTTCTGGGGCGTATCTCGATTTTTGTCTGAGCCCGTCCGGGCTATGCCTTTCGACATTTAGCTATATCCTCCTCTTCCAGCCGCATCAGCCGGTTGATGCCATTGAGCACCGCTTCCACTGATGCCATGATAATATCTGCGCCAGCTCCTCGAGCTGTGATCTTCCGATCTGCCATTGCCATTGTCACCCACACTTCAACCAGGGCATTGGTCCCGCCAGTTACAGCATCCACATGATACTCATCGAGGCGAACATCAGCCACACCTGAGATGGCCCTCCTTATTGCATTGATGGCCGCATCCACCGGACCCACACCCACTCCCGCCTCCAGCCTCTCATTTCCGGCCAAGAGGATCTTGACCGAGGCTGTGGGGGTGACGGTATTGCCGGCAACCACCGTCAGCTCCTCCAGCTTCACCTTCGGCTCCATCTGAATGGAGAGCACGGTATCTGCTATGCTCTGCAAATCCACATCCGAGACCCGTTTGCCCTTATCGCCCAGCTCCTTTACCCGGGCCACTATCTCATCCAGTTGCTGATGAGTGACAGACAGGCCAAACTCGCGCATGGCCAGCTCCACTGAGGCCCGGCCGGCATGCTTGCCCAGAACTATGCGCCTCTTTCTGCCCACACTCTCCGGGTGCATAGGCTCATAGGTATTGGTATCGGCCAAAAGTCCATGCACATGGACTCCCGCCTCATGGGTAAAGGCATTCTCGCCCACTATCGCCTTATTGGGGGCGACCAGAAGGCCGGTCATTCGCGCAACAGTCCTGGAGAGCTGGTAGATATCCTCGCACCTGATCCCGGTATCGATCTGATAAAGGGACTCCAGGGCCATCACCACCTCCTCCAGGCTGGCATTTCCCGCCCTTTCCCCAATTCCATTCACAGTCACATGGGCCTGAGAGGCACCGGCGCGAAGGGCAGCGATTGTATTGGCAGTGGCCATGCCAAAGTCATTATGGCAGTGTATGCTGATGGGCGCTCCCAGCCGGGAGAAGCGGGAGAATATCTCCGCTGCCACCTCTGGAACCAGCACGCCCACTGTATCGCAAAAGGCCAGCCTGTCAGCGCCCGCCTCGATTCCAGCCCTGTAAAGTCTGGCCAGAAAATCGAGGTCCGAGCGGCTGGCATCCTCGCCGCTCAGTTCCACTATCAGCCCATGCTCCTTGGCATAATCGGTCACGTCCACCGCCATGCGCACCACCGACTCCCGATCGGCCTTCAGCTTGATCTTGATGTGAAGGTCAGAGACCGGCACGACCAGGTGGACTGAGTCCACATCGCAGGCTAGAGCGATATCGATATCTGAGGTTAAAGCCCGGACATAGCTGCATATCTCGGCATTTAAGCCTGAATTTGCAATTGCTTTTATTGCCAGGCGTTCTCCTTCGGAGGTCATCGCCGACCCGGCTTCGATGACATCCATCCTAAGAGAGTCTAGCCCTTGAGCGATGGTGAGCTTCTCGTCAATGCCCAAAGATACGCCTGGAGTCTGTTCGCCGTCACGTAGGGTAGTATCTAGAAATCGTATTCTACCCGATAAATCGATCCCACGCATTCATGCTCAATCACCCAACGGCATATAAGCCGTCTCCGGCCATAAGATCTTTAATGATTGATAAAGCTATCGAAGGGCTTGCCGATGCCGATTGGCACTTCACCTCCGAGCAGAGCACCTTCGTTGAATGACGTCCAAGGGGAAACTTTAAAACGTTGAAAACCGACGCATGCTGAGAACGGTGAAGGATGGAAAAGGAATGAAGTTCAATATGCTGTTTATCTCTGCCACTGTGCTCTTCTGCTTAACAGTGCAGATCTTTCCCCTGACCTATATTGCGTCTGCAGATGGCTGGGGCATCAATCCCCTGGGAGACACATCAGAAGACACATCAGAAGACACCGATTCCCATGTGAGCAAGAATCAGAATCTTCCGACCTCCAGCGGATTGTCCCCGGCATTTGGGGCCTCCAACGAAGTAAGCACAGCCTCATCCTTGAACACCTCAGGCGAGCTGATGAAGAAAAATGTGACCTTAGAGGGCCTGAATCCAGACAAGGCCAGCCCGCAGGTGGCAGGATCGGCTATCATCTGGGTGGCCAATGCAACAGCTCCGGATGATGAGGAGCTTCTCTATGATTTCTTCCTGAAAGGGCCCGCAACCGGCGGCGAGCTTATTGAGAAGACGGGATGGGGAGCAGAGAATAGCTGGACCTGGAATACCTCTGAGGCCGATATCGGGCAGAATCAGGTCCAGGTGCAGGTCAAGCGCCCGGGCGCAGGAGGAGTTGAGGCCCTAAAATCGCAGAATTTCACCATTTCTGCCCCCGCCTCTGAAAACCAGGTGACAGATTCCTCTGCCAGCATGGAAAAACCCAAACCAGCCGAGTTGAACCCTCATCCAGGAGGGAAGACCGCCAACATCGATGTGAGCAAGCCGAGGCTCGCTCCCGATGAGAGGGGAATTGCCGCCGCTGGCGGCCTGCTGGATGAGACCCGGAGCACCTGGGATCCCCAGTCTGCATCATCGGATGATATGGATGTGGGCGGAAAATGGAGCGTTGAGCTTGCCGGATCGGGATGCACTCTGGATATAAAAAATCTCATTCAAACAGGAGGCAGCATCGTGGGGATGGGAGATCTGATCGAGGGGAATATAAAGATCCCCCAGACCATAAGAGGTACAGTCACCTCCACCTCCCTGAGACTGCGGTCGAAGGCAGTGATAGATGAATTTGGAAATGATATTGACAAGAGCGTGAGCCTTTATCTGGAGAAGGAGGGCTGGAGCTTCCAGGGGCGCTATGAATTGTATTCCGGCAATGAATTGACAGGAGAGGGGAATGCTACCGCCAGCAGATTCATCAACTGAGGGGGCGGTCATCCTCCCCATCTCAGCCGAGAAAGGCTCAATCGATTGATATCAAAGATAAAGGAGCACGAGATATTGAAGATCCATTCAATCCTATGCTTGATCCTGATCACAGCCTTGCTCGCCTGTCCAGCCTGGGCAGGCTGCGGCAGGTGGGTGATCCGGGACAATAGCGACTATCTCTCCGACCCGGACTTCGATCAAGCAGTAGCATCCTCTACTGGCTCTGCTGCCACCCTCAATCCTGATGGCACCGTCAGGGGATCGGGAGGAAGAGAGGCCGCAGATGACAAAGACCACCAGAAAGAGGCCCAAAATAAAGATAAGGCCCTCCCGGGGGGTGCCCCTGGCAGAGATCTGGGAGGGGAATGGAAGGTACAGCTCGATATGAAGGCCGACCGGCTGGATGAGCCAGGCGGGAAGGATAGGCAGCAGGCCTTGGATCTGATCCTCATCCAGAGAGAAGGCCAGCTGCAGGGATATGGCAGCCTCCTTGAAGGGGATATTGAATTTCCTGCTGCCGCCTCCGGCCATATATCCGCTGATTCTGTCAGCTTGATTGTCTCTTTAGTCGGGCAGAAGAGGGAGTACAGGATGGATCTGACCGCCAACAACGACGGGATGAGGGGAATCTGCGAGCTATATGAGAGCGAGAGGCTGGCCGGGAGGGGGAATGTCACCGCCAGCAGACTCTCCAGTTGAGACCGGAAGGAGGAGAAGATATTGAACATACATCCATTAGTATATCTGGCATTGATAGCTGCCCTCTTGAGCAGCCCAGCCGGAGCAAGTTGCGGCACATGGATTATCAGGGGCAACACCGAATACCATTATGATGCAGAGTACGAGAGGGCAGTGATATCCTCTACCGGCCATTCAGCTGCCCTCAACTCCAATGGCGAGGAAGGGGCAACCAAGCCGAACAATCCGCCCGGTGGAGATGCAAGCCGGACAGAAGGGGCATCAAATGAGAGCGCAAAAGCTCCTAAAGAGGAGGCTGCGCCGGTGAAGGCGGCAAAAGAGGCAGTGGCAGAAGAAGATCCGGTCGTGGATCTGAAGGGCGACTGGAAGGTCTTTCTCGACGCTGTGATCGACGGGCAGAATAGGCAGGATATACTGGATCTGATCCTGATTCAGACCAAAGACCGGCTGCAGGGCTATGGAAATATCCACCAGAAAGGCATAAACATCCCTGTAACCGCCACCGGCCGTATAGCCTCCAATGATTCTATCAGCCTGAATGTGAAGCAGGTGGAGGAGAATAAGGACTACAGGCTCGATCTGGCCCTGGCCGGAGAGAGGATGGAGGGCAGCTACAAAATCTATCAAGACGGGACCCAGGCGGGAGGAGGGAATATAACTGCCAGCAGATCAGAGCTTTAGCCGCAATCACTTGTGATAGGGCTCGTGACGAATTATTCTGAAGCTGCGATATATCTGCTCCAGAAGGATCACCCGCATCATCTGATGAGGAAAGGTCATCTCAGAGAAAGAGAGGATCATATCTGCTCTGTCCAGTACCGCCGGCGCCAGACCCAGGGGGCCGCCAATTATGAAGGCCACCTCAGACTGGCCTTGTAGAATGAGCCCCTCCAGCATCTCTGCCCACTGCTGCGAGTCCAGGGCATCTCCAGTTCTGTCCAGGACCAGCACTGAGCCTTTTTGGCGCTTGAGCCTCTTGAGAATCGCCTCCCCTTCCGCCTCCATCGCCTTCATCTCCTCTACTGGGGAGAGGCCCTCTTTCGAACTGATGGCAACCTCCACCACCTCCAATCGAGCGTAAGGGCGGAGGCGGCGGATGTAGTCGGCTGCAGCCTCTTGCCAGAACCTCTCCCGCAGGCGACCGACAGCGATTATTCTGAGGATCATCAACTGGACCTCTGCTTGATTGCATTATCTGAAGAGGGTTAATGCAGGTGGAACCAATTTGCCGGCTCGGCCGGCCCCTTGTTCATCGGACCTGACCATTGAACCCGCTCATTGGACCTGACCATCGATACCCGCTCATTGGACCCGCCTATTAAACCAGCCTACTGGGCCCGCAGGGATCGGTCTTGCAGAAAACCAGCTACATTTCCAGCCTGTGCCCCTTCTCCAGCTGCTGAATCTGCTCCTCGCCCTTGGCAGCCAGCTCCCTGAACTGCTCGATCGTCTCCCTCATCTTTGGCAGAGCCTCCTGTTTGTAGGTGTTGATGGAATCCATCGCCTCCATGACCTCGACGAAAGCGGCTTTTAGATCCTCGGCAGAGACACTGCTCTGAATGGATTGCTTATGTGTCTCAGCCCCCTGCTTTTTCAGCAGATCCGAGGTGATGCTGATCAGATCGCTGGTGGTCTCATTTAGCACCTGGATCTTCTTCAAGACGATCTTCTGGTTGTACAGGGCGCCTGCAACCATCACTGATGTTCGCAGGGCGGACATCGTCACCGTCTTTGCCCTATCCACTCCTCTCATCAGCTCCCGGTTGTTTCTGATCACAACCTCAGTTGCCAGTATTCCCTGCTGATTGACAACGATCATCTGCTGCAGATCCATGATCCTCTGCCGGAGAGGAAAGAGGACCTCCTCGGTGACGAACCTGATCTTTTCCGGCTCCTCATTTCTGGCTTTGGCCTCCTCGATCTGTCTATTGATCGATTCGTCCATCAGAGAGCCCAGCTGGACCTCTCTCAACAGTCTCCGGGTTAAATCACGCAGCGACTGCTGCTCGATCTCCAGGGTGGTGTTGTTGTTCTTCAGAACCGCCCTGCCTTTATCCAGAGAGGCGATTATATCTGCTATGGCTGAATCTGCCCTCTGGTATCGGGCAAAATAATCGCGGACGGGGTTAAAGAACTTGCCCAGAAAGCTGCCATCCTTGATGAATTCAATCCGGCTGGGGTCAAGGCCTTTAAGCTCCCGGGTCAGCTCCATCAGACCCTTTGCCACCACTCCACCATCATCCCCATTCTTGGACAGCTCCCCCACTGTCACCTGAAGCATAGAATTCTTGGCTGCCGAGCCTTTCATCGACTCGGCGCCGAAGGACTCTATCGACTTGAGGATGAACTTCTTTTTGGCCAACTCATCGATATCCAGGGTCAGAATCTCGGCTACATTGCTCTCCGCCACCTTCTGAAGCTGGGCGATCTCTTCAGGCACCGGTTTGGCCTGCTTTAGAACCTCATTCTTGATCGCCCCATCATCTGGAACCTCCATTGTGAAAGCCATTCTACTGCCTCATTCCCTTGAATCCTCTTTTATTTATAGCATTGCATTAAAGAAATTGGCCAGCTTATAGACAACATCCTCGGTATCGGCATTGATGCTGGCTGCCTCATTGATAAGAGAGATTTCATTCAGGGCCTCGATATTTGCATTATACCCTATCGTGTATATGGGTATTCCAGACTCTTCTACTAATCCCCTGATATCTTTCAATGAATGGCCTCTGTTGGTCTCTCCATCGCTGAGAACGAAGATCCTGAGCTCGAGTTGGGGATTGAGAGCTCTCTGTTCTTCGAGCATCTTCATGGCCACTGCAATCCCATCGAAGGTTGCTGTATTGCCGCCAGCCCTAAAATCATAAACCGCTCCCGCGAACAAAGACCTGTTTTTCAGATCAAATCTGGAGATGGGCAGATCGATGTGGACATCATCGGAGTATGATATCAGACCGATCAGATTATTACTACCGATATATTTTTGGCTTTCGATCAGGGATCTCTTTAGATTATTCAAAGGCTCTCCATCCATGCTGCCTGAAACATCGGCCACAAAGACAGCACAAATAGGCGCAGAGTCTTTTATAATTTTCCAGAGATTCTGGGCCTGGATGATCACATCGCCCTTCAACGGTCTTGATGAGGGATTGTATTCATTGAAGCTATTGAAACCGTATTTGGTGGCCAGGGTCTGATATTTTTCCTGTTGGCTGAATTTAATGAATTCATTCAGGATTCTTCTCTTCTCTGCAGATAGCTCTCCTATCTCATACACCGGATTGTCATGTCTGACCCCAAAGGGAATGAATTCATAGGATCTTATCTCCGGTTCATTGATATATGTCTGATACTCCAGAATAAAAGCATCCAGCACGCCAGACTTAGCTGCCTCTCTCAATTGCAGAGTGGTATAAGCAACCACCCGAATATTTTTCTGGAAGCCCTTGAATCCTGCTTCAGCTTCTGCAGATAGTGGATTTTCGCCATCAAAGCTTTGCAGTATTGATGTAAGGAAGTTCAGCCCGGTCGAACTGGCAAAGGGGTTGGTGTAGCCCATCTGAAGCTCGTCATTTGTGACAGCATCGATGACGGTCGTGATATTCACCTCGCCATATTTTCCTTCCAGCTCTTCCCTCTTGGATTTGCTGATCAGAATCCCGCCCACGTTGCCGACAAGCCTCTCCTGCACCAGTTCGGCCTTCGCCCCGCGAGAGATGATCATCTCTCCCCAGAGCTCATTGGATGGGGTGTAGATATCGGGCAAGTACTTCCCAGAGGTGATATAATCAGCGCCTTCACCGGATGGGATTCCTCTGAGCTTTACAGATACCTGAGTGCCGTTGATCTTGATCTTCGCATTATTGAAGTCTCTGGCCACCTCTGTCAGCCAGCCATCAGTACCGCTGCCCGCCTTTTCCGTTGATGAGAATATCTCGATATAGCTGGGTGTGATGCTATTGACCTGTGGCGGATAACTGGATATCTCCGGCAGGATCTTAGTCAGATCTGGGGGATCGATTTCAACCGGCACCCCATTATGCTTAACTGTTATCGGATTGATATCCTTGACTATGTCGTCCAGTGTTTTTTCTCCTCCATCAATTAAAAAAAAAGCTAATATGAATACTCCAACTGTCAATCCCAATATCTTTAAAGCTATATTCTTATCTTTCTCATTCAGCATGCTATGCTCCCTCCTGCTGAATCATTAATTCTTATAATATTTTGCCTGTTTGATCAGCTTATCGATCTCGATCATGCCGGCCATCCTCTCCAGCTCACCGCTCTCGATGCAGTTCAGGCCAGAGATCTCCAGCAACAGCTTATCCAGCTTGAGCAGGATCTCTTCGTTATCCTCTGTAGCCTCTTTAACAAATGTTATATATTCATTATATACTTTGAATTTCTCCTCCATGATCTCCTCAGAAAAGGCTCCCGTATCGCGCTGCTTTCTGATGAAGATGTAGTCATCCTCATCGAATGCATTCAATTTATTGATGATGCTGCGTATATTCTTAAAAAATATATTCTCTACCTCAGCAATAACCTCATCAAACTTCTGATAGCTGATCTCCGAGGCGCTGAAGATCTGCAGGAGTATATCCCGGATGGTCTTATTCTTCTTCTGCAGCCTATCGATCTGATCCAGCAAGATCCCGATGTTTATCTCGAATGTCTCGAGATCCCGGTATTCACTCAGGGCCTCTATATAATCTTCTTTTGTGCTTTTAGGACCGATGGGAATGGCACTCTCCGGCTCAGAGAGGAGCCTGTAGTTTCCATAGGCCAGCCCGGAGGCGCTCAAGGCAAGAAATGCACAGCCAAAGGCTGCCTCCAGTGCACCCACCCCTGGCCTGATGATGCCCACATCAAGGAATCTCGGCGAGAAGACGATTATGTTGGCAGCAGCAATGCCCAGGTTCAGGCCCAGTAGTCTGATCAGCACATCTCTATCCATCTCTTCTCGCCCTCGGGATTATTCCATGCAGATATCTCTCAGCATATCTCATAATACTATCGCTGATTACTGAAAAAACCTCAGCCGTTATCACACAAGAGTTCATAGATAATAATGACATTATATACCAATGGATGGAATTGCACGGCAGGGAAATCTGAGGTATGGCGATGCTTCTCAGCCGTCTATGCCCGCTGCCAGTCCGGCATTTAGGGATTGAGGAATGAGAGGATCAGTCCCCTCCCCTGCCATCTATATCACAGGCCTCGCTTGCCAGCTCGCAGGAACGGCAGATCTCTCGTTCCTCATCCAGATCACGGGCTGCAGTGGCAAGGACGCTGGCATTCACCAGGTTGCCGGCAAGGAATATTGCTGCAGCAACCTGGTCATCAGGCACTCCCAGATTTCCGGCCAGACGGATGTGCAGCTTCAGGCAGTGACTGCACCGTAATGCAGCTGAGACGGCCACTGATATCAGCTCCACCGTCTTTGCATCCAAGCTGGAGCTCCTCAAGATGGCATTGTTGTGCAGCATCTTGGTGATGAGAAGCTCTGAGTCATACTCCATGAACTGAAATATATAGGGAATCTCACCATAGGTCTTCTCCACCGCCGTCAAGATGTCCTTGGCTGCGTTATCCTTCCCCTTGACCAGTATTGCGTCCAGCTCCTCCTCAAAGCCCATGATCTCTGACTCCTGCTTTCCCTGGTTCCTGCTTCCCCTGATTCTGCCTCATTTGGTTCCTGTCTTCTCAGATTCCTGCTTTCCCTGGCCTCTTCTTCCCCGAGTCCAGCTCTCTGGCCATATTCCCGCCCGGCTCTGCTAAATCCAAAAACCTAGAAGACAAATCCCGTCTCCGAGCTGGGAAGTATTCTCACCAGTATATAATCTTTCATCCTGGAAGGCTTGATGGCAGCCACCTCGCCCAGCTTCACCCCTTCATCAAAGGTCACTGCTGCCACCTTATCCTTATAGATCCCATAAGGAAGCTTAACCCGCACCCCATTCAGATTGAGGGCGATCGGCAGCGGAGAATATGAGAACTCCACCTCGGGAACCTGCTCTCGTACTGCATCCATCACCCGGGGAGGAGAGGTGGTCAGAGGATCCTTGGCTATCGCCGCCCGTGTCTGGTCCAGTGCCCGGCCCATCACCTCAACGATATTGTCCAAAGATCCAATCTCTGAGGACTTGCGGGTTCTGTGGGCCATCCGGCCTATGGATGGCACATAGCCAAAGGCATAGGGCAATCTCTCAGCATCGATCTTCGGTCCACCGGTCACTATCACCGGCACGCTGATATTCTTGTAGAGGTGCTCTTTCTTCCTGATGCAATCCTCGAAGTTTCCGAAGATGAAAACGGCAGCATCATGCTCATTTATCAGGGCAGTCTCATACTCATTTATCTGGGCGATCTCCCTGCCCACCCCCCGGGCCATTCCAATCATATTGGTCTTTGAGCCGTGCCGACGCAGATATTCAGCAATATCGCAGGCCACATGGGGCAGATGATGAATGGCCAGGGTTGGTGTGACCACTGCCACCTCCGTCCCTGCCAGCGGTGCCCGCACCAGCTCGCCCCTTAGCTCCCGGCTCAAGATCTCCAGAGTGTTCATATCCTCTGAGGGGACCAGCAATAAAAGAATGATCTCCGTCTGAGTCACATTCTTCTGCAGGATGTAGCCGCCCAGGTCCTCTACCAGCTCCAGCACCAGGTCGTGCTTATACAATCCTCCAGTGAACATCACAGGCTCAAGCATTCTCCATCTCCCGGATCTTCTCCTCAATCTCCGATATCAGCTCTGGCTTTATCGACTCCTCAGCAGCAATGAAAAAGAAGCTGTCTTTGGTCATGATATTTCTGCGGTTGCGAAATCCTTCTGGTGCCACTCTGATCAAGGCATCGGTCAGATCCTGCAGGAACTCAGCCTCCATATCGGTAACCATCAGATCAGAGGGCGGGATATCCGAGGCGATGATCACAACATCTCTTGCCGGCTGCTCCACCCTCTCCCGCCCATATCGCTTCCATAGAGCTTTGAGAAGGTCAGCCATATGCTCTTCATCATTGATCTTGATCTGATGTCCGCCCCCGATCTTCATCACATCTCCCACGTCCTTGACTGTGAGGGGGGGTATACCGGAACGGAGGAGGCCATAGACAGCGAAGACAGGGATGGCTATATCCACATAGACATAGAGCCTGCCTATAGACCGGATCAGGCCCAGATCCTGTAGAATGTCCATTATTATCTCCCTGTACTTTCTGGCTCCGAACTCCTCCTCGCCGGTCACCTCTATCTTGAAGACCTCCATTGGGTCCATCTCAGTCCTCCAGCAGCCCCGACACCAGAAGAGCAGCGCCTACAGCTCCAATATACTGGGCATATGGGGGAACAGTAACCTTCACCTGCAGCAGCTCCTCCATCGCCTTGGGCAGGCCCTCGATGAGCGAGGTTCCACCCACCATGATAACCGGCTCTTTGACCTCCACCTCTTGCAGTTGCTGCTCGTAGACCTGTTCGGCAACGGAGTGGCAGGCAGCCATGGCCACGTCCTCGGGCTTGTTGCCCATGGAGAGGCTGTTGACCAGGCTCTGGGTGCCGAAGACAATGCAGTAGCTGTTCATTGCCACCTTTCTGTAGTCACCCTTCAGGGCCAGTTTGCCCAGCTCTGTGATGTCCACTCCCAGGCGGCGGGCGGTCAGCTCCAGGAATCTTCCCGAGGCACCAGCGCATATTCCGCCCATGGTGAATCCTCCAGCAATTCCGTCCTGAACCGATATAGCCTTGTTATCCATGCCGCCAATGTCGATTACTGTGGCCGGCCCCCTCTGGGCATCAGCCAGGAAGACTGCTCCCTTAGAGTTGACTGTGATCTCCTCTTGGATGAGCTTGGCATTGATGTGCTTGCCCACCAGAAATCGACCGTATCCGGTGACGCCCACAGCTTCGATCTCCTCTTTATTGACCCCGGCAGCCTTGAGGGCCTCCTGGAAGGCATCATCGGCGCTCTTCAAGACCTCAGTGGTGGGAACCCAGCCTGTGCCTATCACCTCATTATCCCTCATCACCACGGATTTGGTGGTGGTGGAACCGGAATCGATTCCAGCCGTGAGGCCCTTTTGCCTCTCCCGCGCCAGAAGGCCGCGGTATTTGACTGTTGTCACCAGGGCTTCCATACGGGTGAGCAGGGTCTCTGCTGTTGTTCTCTCGGTGAATGAATAGCTCAGGACGGGAATCTTGGAGTTCTCGTGGATGTACTTTCGAATCTCGGAGCGGATGATGGCCGCCTCAGCACAGCGGAAGCAGGTCATGACCACTACGGCATCGGCAAGATCCGGGTTCTCCACTATCCTGACCGCCCGGGCAATGGCCAGATTGAGGTCTCCAGAGGAGACCCGTACCCCGAACTTCTCCTCCACATCGAGCATATCATCCAAAGAGACCTCTGGATAGATTATCTTCGCCCCCACCATCTCTGCTGCCCGTTCGATCTCCTGTTGAATGCCGCTGTATTCCGCACCACAGGAGAGCTGCGCAATGCGAATCACTTCAAATCCTCCAAGAAATTCCTGATCTTCTGGACGAAATCCCTGGCCTCAGCGTCATTGTTGGGATAAGAGAGATCGAGAGTGGGTATTCCCTTCGTCCTGATGAGCAGCCTGACCAGCTCATTGGTTCTGTTGCAGCCTGCACATCCTGTCAGCCATCCCGGATCCTGAACTATGATCGCCGCCTCTGCCTCATCGATTATCGGCCCTATCAGGGCCATTCTGCCCCTGATCCCTGAAGGGACATCCACCGCCGCGTAGCGAAGCCCTTTTTTGGGCTCTTCGGAGGTGACATTCAAAGGCGGTGAAGCGATATTATTATCAGTCGCCAGCTTCCTTACCACTTCAGGTACTACAAGTGCCTTGTGTCCCATCCTGTCCACAAGGTCCGAGAGGATCATGCTGGTGGGAGGATAAACGATTACTTTTGCCATTAATTTACCTCAGAATTAAACTTCATTTACGATCTCTTCCAGCCTCTTAAGGGGGAGAGGGCGCACCTTCTCTGTAACAATGGGCTCGGGCTTATCCTCTTGGGCCAAAGCCCGGGAGATCATGGGAAGCAGCTTTGTCTCAGACTCGATCATATAGAAGCCTGGCCTGGCTCCTCCTCCTCTGCGACCGCGGCATCTCCTCGGATCGCCTGGTGGAAATCCCCGGTCCTTGATGAATATGCCGGCCGGGTCCAGAGCGCGAATCTCCTTTACCAGCGCCTCTACCACTTCCTTTCCCCATTGATAATGACCCCAAAACAGGTCTCCTTGACCAGGACATCGTAGCCAGAACCATAGATCTTCATGGCGATATCCGAGGGGAGAATATTGGACTCAGAGGACATTATCACATACTTGGTGACCAGCATTACCGTTCCTCCCGAATATAGATAGTCTCTCCATCCTTAACATCCCTGAGCTTCTCCGGCTCCAATACCCGGCCGATGATGTTCGTCGCCTCGAACTTCTCCCCCGAGGGACCGTATCGCCTGTCCTCCTCCAGCCGGATGCCCACCATACCGATCTTCTTTGAGACCTGATTGGAGATGCCTATGGAGCCAGCAGGAACGAGGCCGACAGGCTTGTTCTCTGGCAGAAGCTCCTTGTAGCTCACCGCCTCTACCTCCGGCTTGAAGAGCAGTGTGCTCTCATAGGTGAAGTAGACAGGCAGAGGCCCTAGAGGCTTCTCTTTCAGGCCGGTGACATGACGGAAATAGTCCAGGCTCTTTGGTGCCAGATCATAGTAAAGCTGGACGGAGATGAGGCGGCTGGAAGGAATCGCTGAGAGCTTCACCCTCTTGGCTTTCAGGATCTCCATGGTGGCCCCTGGATCCTGCTTGACCACGACGGCATCCTCGCCCATATAGCCCACGGCCTCAGCCTCAATGCCCCTCTCTCTCATCTCCTCCCTGGCATCCTCCAGGGATTTGCCCAGGAGCATTATGCGCTCCGGGGTTACATCAAAGGTTATCAACTGACCAGGCCGGGCCAACTTGATCATGTCCATGCCTTTGACGACCCGTGCCACTACAGAATGACTGGGATTCGAGGTACGATCCTGCTTATAGATGAATATCCTGCCCAGGCCCCTTCCGACAGTCCGGACGGTGACCACCCCCTCCAGGCGGGGCTCACGATGCTCATAGGCCACGCGCTCCGTCAGAAGCTGGTCGGATAGGACATACGAGCTGGATACGGAATCGACCCGGAATGTGCCGTCCCTGGTTGAGGCGAGGAAGAACTCCGCCCCCAATGGGGCCTCCCCGATGAGCTCCGCCTGGACCCGGGTATAGATCTCCATGTCCTCCTCCAAAGGCAGAGTCATATCAAGGGTGGAGGTCTTCTCTGTCAGGTCCTGCCACTCCACTATGGGCTCTATACCCTCGATCTTGTCCCCTATCTCCAGCCGGTCGAGGGTGCTCTTGCCCCCTACCACATGAGCGAAAACCCCACCGTTATCTGGTGTGCCATAGATAGCTGAATGCCTCCTGTGGATGAATATCAACTGGGTGTTCTCGGCATCGAAACCAGCCGCCCCGAGGACCACCTCCCAGCGATTGTACTCATGAGCACTCCGGCCAAAGGATATCTCCGAAGAGAACCCGCCCAAGGCCACACCATCGGCTGTAGCCCACCTTACTCGAGATCCCAAGATCCTGTCCACGACCTCATGCCAGATCTTCTGCAGCTCATTTTCCAAAAGCTCGATTCTGATTCTGCCCTTGGAGGTATTGAGCCAGTAAGAGTTGGTCTGGCGCGATTTCTCGCCCCGGCCTTTGACCACCCCCACAATTGCGCCTTCAGCAGGCTTGCTGCCTGCCTTCTGCAGGGCGTCGGCCAGGCATGCTCCAGGCCCCAGCTCAATCTCATTGCCGTCAACGAAGACTCTCAAATTAACTCCCCAGCAACTCCTTCTCTTCCTTCTCTGTGATCTTGCCCAAGACCTCCTCTGGCAGGCCGGTGAATATCGCCCTTCCATTGCGCATGAGCATAGCCCGGTCACAGACGTTCTTTACAAAATCCATATCATGGCTGACGATTATGAATGTCTCGCCCGTCTCCTCGCGGGCGTTGAGAATGGAGTTCGTCACCTCGATCTTGGTGATGGCATCCATCGTTCCAGTGGGCTCATCCAGGACCACCAATCTCGGCTCTTTTATCAGGACCTGGGCCATGGCCACCCTATGCCTCTCTCCCTCAGAGAGCTCATCGGGCATCTTCTCCAGAACTGATTCTGCCTGCTCCTCAGTGAAGCCAACCGTCTCCAGGGTATGTATGGCCTTTCTCTCCGCCAGCTCGAAGGGCAATGAGAGGCCAATGGCCTCAGTCAGATTCTCAATCACACTGCGAGAGGGATAGAGGGTATATTCCTGATGGAGTACGCCGATATATTTTGTGGCCCGGCCCCGACCACTGGATCCGAGGACGGTCATATCCACCCATTCATCCCCCACCCGCACAGCAATGCTGCCATTGGTGGGGGTGAGAATGCCGCTGATCATCTTGGATAGAGTGGTCTTACCTCCTCCAGAGACGCCTACCAGCCCGAAGATCTCTCCCTCATTCACCACCAGGTCGACCTCATCCACAGCTTTGACCACACCTCGATCTATGCTGATATATCTCTTGGAGAGGCCGCTGGCCTTTATCATCGGCTCGCCCAGTTCGACCTCCTCCCGCTTGGCTAAGGATCCAGCCATGGCCAGGAATTGAGCAGCTATATCCTTCGGCTTGCCCTCTGCCTTGATCTCCCCGTGATCGAGAAGGATGGCCTTCTGGGCTAGCTCTATCATGACGTCCTCCCAGTGGCTGGTGATGATCAGGGTCATCTTAAAGTCATCTACCGCCCGCTTGATGGAGTCGTGAACCACTCTGGCTGTGCCCGGGTCAAGAGTCCCAGTCGGCTCGTCTGCCAGCAGGATCATGGGAGATTTTGCGAGCTGGCGGGCCAGGACGACGCGCTGCTTCTCACCGCCGGAGAGCTCCCGGGCCACATGCATCAGCCGGTGAGAGAGATTGACCTCATCCAGCAGATCCGCAGCCACATGAACGCTCATGCTCTCTCCGGTCTCCTCCACTGCGCGCATGACATTCACTATCACCCTCTCGTCGCCATAAAGGGCAAAGGTTCTCTGCAGCATTATGGCGATCCTCTTGGAGACATCGCGCCTGAGAGGATCATTTATTCCCAGAGATACAAAGTCAGCATCAGCCTTCTCCAGGGTCCCTCCGCACTTGCAGCTCTTTCCGACATGGCTGGGGGGCTCTACATGATGGCACTTGCTGCACCTGGCCACGTGGAAGATCACGCTGCCTGATATATCCTGGAATGATTCCACACCACGCAGGACGTGCATCAAGACGCTCTTGCCACAGCCGCTCCTTCCCAAAATGCCGACCGATTCGCCCTCCTCGATGACCAGATTTACATTGCGAAGAGCCACAACATCGCCGAATCGAACCGTCAGATCCTTAATCTCTATAAAAGGTGCCAATTTATCATGCCTCATAAGCTCATTATAATATAGGGTCCTTTCGCGCTCTTAACCTCTCTCAGACGGTGATATAGCGCTTGCACTATCCGTGATATAACGCCATTGCTTTTCATGATGTAATGCCTGCTTCATGGATGATACAATGCTACTTAAGCCTATCCGAAGCTCAGGACATGTCTTTCCGATAACGATTGTTATAGCTGCCGCCCCAATGCCGGACGGGTCTGCAGCAGGAGGATGATGCTCCTGGCTCAGGGATTGGCTCATAGATCATTGCACTGCACATCTTTATAAAGTGCCAAAGCAGCATGATCCAGATGAGGTTACATCTATGCAAGCTCTGGAAGCAATAAAAACCCGTAGAAGCATCAGGAAATTTAAACCTCAAGAGGTCTCCAAGGAGATCCAAAGGGAGTTGCTGGAGGCGGCCATGCTGGCTCCATCAGCAGGAAATGAGCAGCCCTGGCAGTTTGTAGTAATTGATGATCGCAAGATCCTGGAGCATATCCCCCAGATCTGTCCAACGGCATCTATGTGCAGGCAGTCGCCTCTGGCGATTCTCGTCTGCAGCGACAGGAATTTGGAGAAATACCCCGATTTCTGGGTGCAGGATTGCTCTGCCGCAACCCAGAACATCTTGCTGGCTGCGCATGCCCTGGGTCTGGGTGCAGTATGGGCAGGGGTCTATCCCATGAAGGAGAGGGTAGAGGGTTTTAGAAAGATGTTCCTCCTCAGCGAGGAGATCACTCCATTCGCCCTGATCGCCCTGGGATATCCGGACGAAGAGCCTGCCCCGGCCAGGAGATTCAGGGAGGAGAGGATACATTATAACCGCTGGTAGGGCCTCTCCAGAGCCCTCTTTCTCTCAGTATATGTTTTGTAGGTAATGGCTGCTGCTATCAACAAGGAGCCCAGGACTATGGACAGAGATATCATTATCATCCACAGCATGCCCTCTATGATCTCCTTTCCCGCAGCCAAGATGACCTGCGGCCCGTGCCCGGAGGGGTAGGATGCATTGATAGCATAAATCCCGGCCTCATCTACTTTGAAGGCCATTATAGCCCGGCCAGACCGCCCTCCAAGGGAGTAGGCGAGGCTGCCTGCAGGGGGATAGGTCCGGAGCCTTCTTCCGGAGGCCTTCTCCACTACTGCGATCTCAAGTCCCGGGATCTGCTCTGCGGTCCGGTAAAAGCGGCCGTCGAAGTAGCTCTCGTTCTCATAAAATATGATATACTCGCCCGGTTCATCGAGATCCAGCTCTACTTCCCCCGGAGCTGCCATCTGAGTCAATCCAGCCAATGAGCCCGATATTCCTGAGGATAGATACCAGGCGAATGTGCCAAAGCCGGCAATTACAATCGCCAGGGCGAGGCCGTAGCGCCAAATGCCGGGAGATACACCCTCTTCACTCATGACCGAGCACCCTCTAGGATCTGAAATTCTCAGGAATCTGGAATACAATAAAAATCATCTTGAGAGCCCAGAATGGACCCTCAGGAGACATCTTCAGGAAGCGCCCAGCCGGAAATCGATGAACAGCCCCACCAATTTTCCTTTATCGAAGCATCCATAGACAGGATAGCAACCCGGGCCGGGATTGAGATTGAGGCTGTTTCCTTCATCAGAGGCGATGATCAATCCGCTTGCTGTATTCAAGTATCCCATCAACTGGCAACTGGCAATGGGATGCTTGACGCAGCTTATCGGTCTGAAATCCGCCCAGGAACCGGATTTGAACAGATCCGAGGTGAAGGGCTCTCCGCCGACCCATGGGCCACCAATGCCCTTGTTGAACAGATTTTCTGCCCCCTTCTCCCCTGGTCGGTACTCGACCTCTCCTGCTGAACTGGCAATCGCGATCAGAGATGATGCCGCCAACAGCACAGTCAGAACTGCCATTACATATTTTCTCATTGCATTCACCATCAAGGATTATTTTTAAAGATAACTATGCGCCAGGTATTTAAATTTCTTCCGGCGGATCTCTATTTTGCAGGAGGATTTACGAATCAAGCAGCTATAGCGATTGCGGCCTATCTGCTGGCCATTTTCATCATAGGAACCTGGCGGCATCGATTGAGGGGGCTGGTGGACTTCCATCTCGCAGGCAGACGTCAGGGGATCATGGCCCTCACAGGCACCTTCTGCGCAACCATACTGGGAGCATCCACCACCATCGGCATGGCTGGACTGGGCTACAGCCAGGGTCTTACCGGGTCCTGGTGGATGCTATCGGGCACCATTGGCATGCTCATCCTCTCTCTCTTTCTTGCTGAGAGGATAAGATCTACTGGGTGCAGCACTCTTCCCCAGCTCGTCGGCTCGTTCTATGGAGAGAGAGCTCAAGCCTCAGCCTCCCTCCTCATCGCCATCTCCTGGATTGGAGTGATAGCAGTGCAGATCATAGCCTCGGGAAATATCCTCTCTGCCGTCTTTGGCGGGGATATCAACTATTACATGATCGTCTCCAGCATGGTATTCGTCCTCTATACCGCATACGGAGGAAGGATCTCTGTTATAAGGACAGATCTATTTCAGTTGCTCATAATAACATCCGGACTGGCGATCCTGTTCTGGAGAGCCTTCAGCACTGTTGGAGCCGGGCCTCTCATCGGGCAGAGCTTTCCCCTGTCCGCTGAAATGGATTTCTGGAAAGCGATATCCATGATCCTGGTGGTGGGCTCCGCCTATCTGATCGGCCCTGATATGTACTCGATCATCTTCTCCTCCCGCAGCGCAAGAGGGGCGAAGCTCTCGGCATTCATGACGGCAATAATCCTGATCCCTCTGGCATTTCTCATCACCTCTCTGGGCATCTTCTCCCGCCATCTCTATCCTGCGATATCCCCCGAGCAGGCAGTGCCCTCCTTGATGGCAGGGCTGCTCTCGCCCGCGGTTGAGGGGCTGGTGGCTGCCGCCCTGCTTGCCGCCTTTATGTCCTCGGCAGACACCTGCCTTATGACCTTCACCACCATCCTGACCTTCGACATATACGGGAAAATACGGCAGAGAGCGCACCGGGAGAGCAGTCTCAAGGATGATCAGGATCATATGATGAAGGCCTCAAGAGTTGCAGTGATCATCGCTGGGGTCTTTGCGCTCACTTTTGCCGTCTTCATCCCCAACATCATCAAGGCGCTGCTCATAGCCTATACCGTCTTCACCAGCGGCCTATTCATACCTATCATCGCTGGATTCTACAGAAAAAAACTCGGCCTGACCTCCACTGGAGCCCTATGGGCGATAGCAGGAGGGGGGTCAACTGCCATCCTCCTGGGACAGAGCTATCCCCTCCTGGGAATGGCGGTCTCTGCAGCTCTGCTCTTTGCAGTGAGCTGGCGGAAGAGGTTGCCCCTTTGAAGGATAACAGAATTGAGGCCAGGCTCTGCTGCGCCCCCAACTAAATTGCATCGCTCTCCGTCATGCAGCCGGCCTGTATCCCCTGGGCTCATCCAGGACCGCGATGGTGGCAATTGCGTGCTTGAAGACCAGCAGCTCCCCTTTTGCCGTCTGGAGCAGGATCTCATAGGAGTTGAATGACTCTATGGTTCCCGTGACTGGCTGGCCGCCTGAGGTGAGGCGGACCATCACCCTCTTGCCCTTCAGCTTGGGAATGAATTGCGGCAATGATTGCTTCCCTGTGGGTCTCTCTTCTTCAGACATGTCTCCTCCCCCGATCATAATACGTCTCTGTCCGCCTGGCTTTATGCATGATTTGCACTGCATCCTCCCCGATCCTGAGCCTTGAAGCCCCGGGACATGAGATTGAGGCTTCAACCCCTTCAGCCAGGCTCAAATAAATTTTCATTCATGAGATTATCAACCTTACGCCGTGACTTGAAGCACCGCTGATGCAAAAGGAGCAACAGCAATTTAATCCAGGCCGGATAAGAGCCTTAAGGGATGTGGATATGAAAAAAAAAGCTGGCCTCATTGATCTGCATGGGCCTTATCATCCTCCTCCTGCAACCATCTTCATCTTTCCTGGATGTGGGAGGGATTTTGGCCTCTCTTGGCTGGAAGAGCACAGCACAAAGCCGGTTGTTGAAGAGGTTCATGATAACCTCTGGAAATGGGGGGGCGCACCTAAGGGCTTTAAGATCTACAATGGCACCGTCTATCCGCCCGGGCAGGCACCGCTATGGTATTACCCAAGTTATGCCTCCAGCAGCACTCCTATCATCATCAATAGCTCTGCTGCAGGCGGGCAGCCCCCGGAGTATGCCTCTCTGGATCCCTGGCTGACTGCCCAGCTCACCGGCCGTCCAGTGGCTCTGTACAGTCTCTGAGCCCGCAGGGTCTTGCTTTACTGGGGAGCAGAAAGCCCATTAAGCCGGCCCGGAATGAAAATGGATGAGAGACTGAGGCTGCACCAGTGGTGTCAGCCTAGTCTCCATTTTATTCTGCTCTGAAGTGCCCTGTTCTGAAGTGCCCTGTTCTGAAGCGCCCTATTTTCAGTGCCCTATTTCAGAATCTCTCTCTTGAAGGCCTCAAAGCCGATCTCCTCTATGAAATCGCCTAAACGCTGCTTCTTGGCATGATCTTTGTAGAAGTTGACGATCTTATCGATCAGGGCGAAGGCCTCATCATCGGATAGATTCTCTGCCAGCATCATACCCAGCCTCGGCCTCACCCCGCTGCTTCCGCCCACCAACAGCCTCCAACCCCTGGCAGTGCCAATCAGGCCGACATCCTTCACCGCCGGCTCAGCACAGGAGTTGGCGCATCCTGATACCCCCATCTTGAACTTCCAGGGCAGCTCCATTCCATGATACTTCTCGTCCAGCTTCAGCCCCATACCCACAGCATCCTGCAGGCCGCGCTTGCAGAAGGTGGTTCCGGGACAGATCTTTATGCTGCGAACACACAGGCCTATGGCCGCCCCGGCCTTCATGCCCAGGTCTGCCCAGGCATTATCGATATCCTTCTCCTCGATACCCACGATGGCGATCCTCTGGGCGGATGTTATCTTCAAGGCCTTGGCATGATACTTCTCTGCCACATCGGCGATCCTTCGAAGGCCAGCGGGATCGATTATGCCGCCTGCAATATGGGGGGCGATGGCAAAGGTCTCTTTATCCCTTTGAATGATGGCGCCCTTTTCCAGAATGTCTTTGGTCATGCTCAACCACTCCTGCATCAAACCGATTTGAATTGGATTTGCTTGTCAGGTAAATGGGTTGAGGCTTCCCGGCAAAAAGCTTTTCCTATCAAAAGTGCTTTTCCAAGATCAAGAGAATATTTCGATTATGTCCTTCAGGATAGCTGAAGAGGAACTCAATTTAGAACCATTGAGACTCAATTCCTCATCAGCATCTCTTTCCAGGCATCATGCATGTGCCTTTGTCTGCAAAGAGGTCCCGCTGGACCTGCTCTTGCGATGGCGCGAACGCCTTCCTACATATTCATCGCTCTTAACCCACTCACCAGTCTCTTCATCCTTCTCATACTGCTCTTTTACAGCCAACCAGGCTGATTTGTGAGATGCCCTATCGCGGATCGCCTCTTCTTCTGATTCCAGCTCCTCCCAGCAGCTATTGAAGGCCTTCATGTATATGGTCTTGGCCCGGTTGGGCAGATTTCGGACGCTCCTGGGCAGCTCGCTTATATTCTTGTATGGCATCTAATACACCTCCTGTATGTGTTTAGGTTGTGACGGCCCTCCTATTAATAACAGCCTGGTTAAAAGGTTTTGGGCTGACCTGGATCATGGGAGAGGCCCAAAACCTCTGCGATTTCCCTTCACTTTCTCGTGGATGCTTTGACCTCTCTCAGCTTTGCCATGGCCGCTTCCCGGTCTGCCTTGGCCTTATCCTGGCGGGATAGAGCTGGAGTTGCCGATGCCAGGGCGGGGGCTGCTGACTGTTCTGCCGCCTTATCTGTATCTATGCCGGCAGAAAGGTCTGCAGCATTCGCCCCATCCATTGCAGCATCAGTGGCGTTTGCAGCCTCGGCAGCAATAGCTGCAGCCTGATCGGCGGCTGCTGCTGTGGCATCAGCGCAGTAGCCGGGCGGGATTGGGGTCATGCTCTCATCTACGATTATATTCATGTTCAACAGGAAATCGAATATCGTATCCTCATCGATGTTGGCGTCCATCACTATCAATGCTGCCGTCTGGTTGGTGGGCTGGTAGGCGGCGAATAGGGATCCCCCCAGGATGCCCCAGATAGCAGGCCGGTCATCGATATATAACTCGGATTGACTGTAATTGGCCAGCAGTATGTTTGCATCAACAGTGGCGAGCAAGGATATCAATCCCTCTGCATCAAGGAGGCTTGCAGGAGGCTGACAGGGATACAGCAGAAAGATATCTATTCGGCTGCCATTCAGGAGGATGGATGTCTTAATATCCTTGCCGCCAGTATAATTCAGAATCTTCTGTTCGTACGGTTCGACATCAAATGCGGAAGGCACGATAGTGCCGAGTTCTGCATAGGTATCTGTCTCGTCGCCAAGGGGCATCGTCAGATGAATATAACTCTCCTCCTGAGCAGCGGCAAGATTCGCTATCAGAAGGCCGAGAACGATGCACAGAGAGATCAATAGCCGTGCAACTGCTGGCCTGCGTGCCAGAATCGTCAATTTCATTCACTCCACCTCATTGCTATTTCCCGATTTTTATCTCCTTTCGACTAATCCGGGTTTATCAGGGTCAGTTTATAACTCTCTAACTATATAGGGTTTTCCTAATTTATTTTTCAGAGTACAAATGATCTGGCTTCAGCCTTCATCGAGGATGCAACGGACTGCGATATTGTAATATACCAGTGATCGGATACTAAACAGTATTAAGATCATTGATGGTGTACTCGGAGGGACTGAAAGTACTGGCTCTCTCCCTTCGACCCTGAGACAAGAAGATACGGAGAGTGAAAAATTTTGAGATCAAACATATGGATTATCTCTCTTGCTGCTGCATTGATGATCCTGGCCTTCAGCGCGATGGCATCAGTGGTCATAAATGAGATGGAACTGAACCCCCCGAAGGGAGGAGCCGAATGGATCGAGCTTTATAATTCTGGAAATGAGAGCGTGGACATCAGCGGCTGGACGGCCACCATCACCGATGGCAGCTGGATAGGCGAGCTATCAGCCGTTCCCGAGGGGACAATCCTCCCCGCTGGCGGATTCTATGTCATGGATGGCCAGAAATCATGGAACCATACCAATGGCGGATATGCTACCCTCTTCACGGCATCCGGCGAGGAGGTGGACAGGACTGCCTTCCGGGTGGACAGCCTGGGAAATGACTTCACCTTTGGCTGGCATCCAGACGGATATGATACGAACACAGATAGCGATTGGGGCCTGGCGGCTGGAACCCGTGGGTCCTCCAATATCCTCTAAGGCTGCTGAATAGACTCCTGGTTAAGAGATCATGGGATTCAGGATGTACTGGAGATGAGACCGGATATGAGTACAGCAGCCAAAGGCGGCTTTAGAGTGCTCCTTCTCTTTTTCTGCCTGATGGCCCTCTCAATTACTGGGATATGTGATGTGGTCATCAATGAGATAGAATTGAGCGCGCCGAATAATGAATCGATGTGGATAGAGCTTTACAATACCGGGGCGGATCCCGTGGACCTGACCGGCTGGATGGTCAAGGTCGAGGATGAGGCCTGGATGGTCACCATTCCCCTCAGTGGCATCATCGATCCCCTGGGCTTCAAGGTGGCAGAGGGCAAGAAGAGCTGGGCGACAACAGGCAACGGCACAGTCTCCCTTTTCAATGCTCAGGGTGAGACGATGGATAGGGCATCCCATCTGATTGACCATAGCCGAAATCACTTCACCTATGGCCGAATCCCTGATGGCAAGAGGACCGGAACCAGTGCTGATTGGGCGCTGCTCAGAGCGAGCAGAGGCATGCCCAATGGCAGAGAGCTGCAGGTTGGCTAGGCTGGATTGCTAAAAGGCGGGCCGGCATTTCGAAGGGATGGATTGCCACTCTGAAGAGGGATGGATTGCCACTCTGAATAGGAATGGATTGCCACTCTGAAGAGGGATGGATTGCCACTCAGAAGGGGGATGGGAGGGATCTGATGAGCAGAAACCCCTTTTTATCCCGGTTTTTTATCCTTACGCCCACAGATCGATGAGATCGTCGACTCTGCCCATATGAGGCTCATTCTATCAACAGGGTATAGGCGACATCTCTCTTGAAGATCCTGGTATGCTCGCTTACGTTGATGATATTGCCCTGAATGTCCCTTTGGGATACAGTTATGGTATGGGTCTTATCCCCGCTCACAGTGAAGCTGGCAATGCCATCAATGGAGCCGTCGCCTATATCGCTGCTGTAGAAGACTCCATCCAAATAAACATCATATCCCCTCATCCTCTCGCTTCTCACTGTCACCTTGGCCTTGCCAATGGGGACGAGGGAGAGGTCCAGTGGTGAGGTGGTGGCTGTATCGGCTCTCGACACCACATCCAGGATCAGGGAATTTCCCGGCTCATTTTTCTGCGCAGCCATCATGAAGTGCCTTCCCTCCTCCTCAATCCTCAGCCTGAGGAGATGGTATCCCTCCAGGAGCTTGAAGTTCCAGTGATCCTGTGTGCCGCTGGCATAGGATATGAGATAAAGGTCCACATTGCCGTATCTGGGCATATAGAGGATGACATCCACCTCCTCCCCCCGGGCCGCTTCCAGGTAATGGCTCCACTGTGTGCCTTTTCTAATCCAAAGCTGGCAGGAGAACTGGCAGGGGAGGTACTCTGAGAGGTTCAGAACATGCCCCCCAATATACAGCGATGGTGTCTCTGCCCCGCTCAGGTTGAAGGCCAGGGGCAGGGAGAGCGTCGTGGCCTTTGTCCCGTCTTCCTCCGCCAGCCCCCCATCCCAGGGGGTCTCTGTCCAGCTATGCTTTGAGGTGGGCAGGGCCAAGGTGGCCGCCGTCAGCAGCAGGAGGGCTGCCAGTATTCCCATCATCCCTCTATAGAGCAAGGGCACTGAATCAAGAGCTGTGCATCTCATGATAGGGAGTCGTTCATCTTTGTTCTAGAGCCTGCCGGCAGAGCAGGCTTGAGCCATGCTCTCCGGCTGCAATCGAAAACTATATATCTAGGCAATTGTCTATATAGATTACGGCGAAAGCCGATAAGAGTTTTCTCCCTCCTTTGCCCTATCGGCTTTCCCTCCCTCCTATTCTCTTCTGGTTCCTTCCTCTTTAGCTGTTACTGTTTAACTCCAACTGTGCAGCCCTATTATACAATCCGTGTCATGTGATTTATATTATGTAATTTACAGTATATAACTCCTACCGACAACTATAAGTATTAATCATACGTATATGAAAGAGCCGCGTTCTGCACTGAGAACGGGAACAGAATTGCCGACAAAACTCTCGGAAAAGAAGAAATCGATAGACGTATCCCACCGTAGATACGCCACGATTCTAAATACCTGAGAGGTGCCTCCTGTGTGGCGGTCGGTAACGCACAGAAAGGACTGGATAGCTCTATAAGGCCAAAAAGATACACGCCGTAACGGGCGCAGTATTGCCTTAATCCAGCCGGATCTGAGGTTCTCGCCGGGGTGCGGGACACGGCACAAAGCCACCAGGCGAAGCCAACAGCAGGCCCTGCATCTGGCGGTGCTACGGGTTCCTGTAAAAAGGACGCTGTGTGAGATTCCAGTGCTCTGTTTGCATCTGCCCTGGCTTTGAGTCGGGGATCTGGCGGGATCAGACCAGCCACTGAAGTGGATTGGTTCCTCTGAGGAGGGCGCTGTGGCCAGTGTTGATTCCGCTGTGACTCGATTGAGCAGTTTTCAGATCTCTATCACTCAGGTCCCTATCACTCACCCCACCAGACCCTATCACCGATCCCTATCACTCAGATCCCTATCACTCAGATCCCTATCACTCAGATCCCTATCACTCAGATCCCTATCACTCAGATCCCTATCACTCAGATCCTCATCCTTTTGTTAACCATCGAAACGGTTAAGGTCTATCCGGCGCAAATTGGCCTGCATGAAGTTCGCATTCTTTCCCGCAGTGGACCTGCGAGACGGCAAGTGCGTCCAATTGGTGGGGGGGGTTCCGGGAACAGAGCTGGTGGCCCTGGACAACCCGCTCACCCAGGCAGAGCACTGGATTGGGGAAGGGGCCGATCACCTGCACATCATCGACCTGGACGGGGCCATCCAGGGCAAGAGGGTGAACGCCCCCATCCTCGCCCAGATCGTCAAGGAGCTGGACGTCTTTATTCAGGTGGGGGGAGGCATCCGCTCGGAAGAGGACGTCAGAGAGCTCCTCAGCCTGGGCGTGGACCGGGTGATACTGGGCACTGCGGCCCTTAAAGAGCCCGATATGATCCTCCGCCTGGGAGAAGAGCATGGAGGGGAGAGGATCATGGTGGCCCTGGATGTGAGGAGAGGGGATGTGACCACGGAGGGCTGGCAGAGGAGCGTGGGCAGGAGGGCGGTGGAGCTGGGCAGAATCTTCGAGGAGAAGGGCGCAGGCTCCATCCTCTTCACAAACATCGATGTGGAGGGCAGGGAGGGAGGAATCGATATCCAGCCCGTAAGAGAGCTGGTGGCAGCCCTAAGAATACCGGTTATCGCTGCCGGCGGAGTCACCACCGAGGAGGATGTCCTGGCCCTCAGGGATGCCGGTGCGGCGGGAGCTGTGGCAGGAGCTGCCATTTACACCGGAAAGCTGAGCGTCTCCCGCACCCTGCAGGCTCTGCGAGGATAGGTGATCTCAAATGGCTAAGAGAAAGGGAAAAGGCAAGGGATTGTACAGAGATTGCCGGGCCCGGGCAGCAATTGACCTGGGGGGATCGGGGAGAACTGAAGCAGCCTCAGGATCTGGTTTTCTTGATCATATGCTCACCAGCCTGGCCCGCACGGCCAATATGGACCTGATGGCGGAGGCAGAGGAGGGCTTCTGGAGGGTCCAGGCTCTGGGAGAGGCCATCGGCCTGGCCCTGGATGATGCCCTGGAGGACAGAAGCGGAATATGCCGTTATGGCTCGGCCTCCGTCCCCATGGACGAGGCACTGGCGGATGTGGCCCTGGACTTCAGCGGCCGGCCCTATCTGATCCTCTCAGGGGAGTTTCGGGGAGAGAAGATAGGTGACTTCGAGGTGCTGCTCCTCGGGCCATTCCTTGAAGCCCTCTCCACTGCAGCCAGGCTGACAGTCCATATCCGCTTCTACGGGAAAAACGACCACCACAAGATGGAGTGCATCTTCAAGGCCCTGGGGCTGGCCCTGCGCCAGGCGGCGGCGGAGGGAGAGAGGGGCATCCTCAGCACCAAAGGGGTGATCTGAGGGGCAGATCAGGGCGGATCCGGGTAGGTCGGAGGCGAATCTGAGGCCAGATAGAGATCAAAATAGCTTCTCTATCTCTTTCAGATCGATTCTGGCAGTGGAGTCCAGGCTGAGGGGGGTTAAGGATACCAGCTTGTCCTGATAGATGGTCTGCACATCAGTCCCCTCCTCATCGCAGCATATCAGCTCTCCATCTATCCAGTAATAAGGCCGCCCGCGCGGGTCGAAGCGCTCCTGCACTGTCGTCTTGAAGATCTTCTTTGCCAGACGGGTCACCTTTATTTCCGTCTCCTCGCTGGCCCCGACAGGGACATTCAGGTTCAGAAGATCCACGCCCACCGGAAGGCCGTGCTCTAAGACCCGGGTCGCTACCCGGCGCAGAAACAGAGCTGCCACATCAAAGCTGTGCTTGGCCCCATGATGCATATCGAACTTATCGCCCTGGTCGACGGCCTGGATCGAGGCCGCAATGGCAGGAACACCGTAGCTGGCTGCCTCCAGGGCCGCTCCTATGGTCCCGCTCGTGGTAACAGTATCGGTGCTGATGTTCTCTCCCACATTTATTCCTGAGATGACCAGATCAGGCATCTCCTTAAGGATGGCGAAGATGCCTATGATGACTGAATCCACCGGTGTTCCAGTGACTGCATAGGCTTTAAAGCCGTTCAGGTTCACCTCGGCATAGCGCAGGGGCTCAAAGACGGATATAGATCTGCCCACGCCGCTCTTCTGCCCGGAGGGCGCAGCTACTGTCACCTCCCCCAGGCCCCGAACGCTCTTTGCCGCCGCCTCGAGGCCGGAGGCATAAACGCCATCATCGTTGCTAACCAGTATGCGATGCATCTCTTGAGCCTTGAGCATCCTACCGGTATTAAACTATCCCCCGAACCGGATAAACGCTATATGCCAAAGCATACGATTATATCCGCCCGGATCCATTGCCAGATAATTCATGCCTGTGCTAAGCATTGTGGTCTGCAGGATGCTGGAGGACGAGCTAGCCCACATATTATCCGCCGATGAGGAGACTCGAGAGCTCATCTTGGTGGATGGTATCGAAAGCATGAGACTGTCGGAGAAGCTGAAGTCTCTGGGGCGGCCCCACATCCTCCTCAGCCGGCCTAGGCTCTCTTGCCGATGCAAAGGAGGACCTCTTCGACCTTCCCTGCCCCCTCTACTTCCTCGGCGATGAGCAGGGGGAGAGGATCGACGACTGCATTGCTGCCGCCCTGGGAGGAAACGAGATCTACAGCCGGACTCTGGCCGAGCATCAGGACGTGGCCCTCTTCATGACACCGATGTGGGCTGCCAACTGGAAAGCCATGGGCCAGGAGGGGTCAACCCGCAGCAGAAAAAGAGATATGCAGTCGATGCTGAAGAGAAGCGGCCTGACCAAGGTGGCCAGGATTGATACCGGCCTTGCTCTTGAGAAGGGCTTTGATGAGAATGTCGAAGACTTTGCCAGGCAGTTTGGTTTGAAGAAGATCCAGCTTGAGGGAGGAACGAGGGTAGCAGAGAGGAGCTACCAGCAGACTAAGAGGCAATTGATGAAGTGCTGGGCGATGCGCGGAGATCAAGATGCTTCATGCCGGAGCTAAATTTCTGCGCAGGATAAATATCACGTCCCGACCGGGATTCGAACCCGGGTTGAAGGCTCTCTGCGCGAAAAACGCTCCGCAGGCCTCCAGGATATCCACTACCCCATCGGGACAAGAACAGCCTTCATGGAATGCTTCAGGTTATTAAGCCTATTGGCATGAGACCCTGGTCTGTGCCGTCCTGATGGCGCGCAGAAAGTCGATCTTGCGAAACTCCGGCCAGAAGGGAGCACAAAAATAGGCAGCGCATTCATTGCCATTGGCCTGCCAGGGAAGGAAGTTTGAGGTGCGAAAATCCCCCGCCGTCCTGATGATCAGATCCACCTTGGGAACGGGAGTGCCATCCTGGGGATAAAGATGCTGAGCGATGAGAGATTCATCAATATCCCTGGCTCTGACCTTTCCCTCCACCACCAGGCGGGCCAGGGAGCATGCAGCATCCACCAGCTCCCTCTGGCCGCCATAGGCCAGGGCCACATTCAGATACATCCTGCTGTAATCCCTGGTGGCCTCTTCAGTCAGCCGGATCTCCTCCCGCAGGTCATCGGGCAGCATCTCCAGACGACCTATGGCCCGCACTCGAACTCTGTTGTTATGAGTCTTCTTCGATCTTCTGAGATCATTGAACTTCTCTTTTATCAGATCAAACAGATAGCCTTTCTCCGATTCATCCCGGCTGAAGTTCTCTGTAGAAAAAGCATAAAGAGTAAGATGGCGCACGCCCAATTCCAGGCACCATTCCGACACCCTCTCCGAGGTCTCAGCGCCAAGGCTATGACCGAGAAATTGCGATAGCCCCTTTCTCCTGGCATACCTGCGGTTCCCATCCTGGATTATCGCCACATGCTCCACCGGCGCCCCGGCCAAAACCTGAGCCTTGAGCATCCTTTCATATAGCATATAAACAGGATTTCTGATCATCGAACTCATTCAGTTAATTAATCTCGCGAATTACTATTTAAATAATTCCTTGTCTGAGCCCAAAGGCCGGCGGGGCCATCCTCGCCCGGGGGCAAAATACTAATATCTGATGCCTCACTTCCTTATTCCCAGGGCCCGTGGTCTAGCTGGTTATGACATCGCCTTCACACGGCGGAGATCACGCGTTCGAATCGCGTCGGGCCCATTTCGGAACTGGATCGACACAAGCTTTAACTATTCAAGCGCCATTTTCAACTGAAGGTGTGGGATGTTGCTCTATAATTATTATTTGAGGTGATAAGCTGTATAATAGTGATCATGGGGGGGAGGAAGGAGCGGTAATAACCAGGGTCCGCCTCCCCCGTAAACAGGATAGAGAGATATTCGGTCATGTAGAAAGCCTTCTTGGCTCCAATCGAATAAAGGTCAGAGGCATAGACGGAGTAACAAGGATGGCCCGCATACCGGGAAAGATGAAGAAGAGGATCTGGATCCGAGAGGGCGACGTGGTCATAATCATCCCCTGGGAGTTTCAGAATGAGAAGGCGGATGTTGTCTGGAGATACACCGGCCCCCAGGTGGACTGGCTGCAACGCAAAGGTTTTCTGAAGGGCTCTTCATAGGCCGGATAGACAGATCATGAGCAGGCGTAGCAAGGATGAGGATTTTGATGCCCGCATTGATGCCCTTCGCACCAGGATCAAGGACTCTGACGATCTGAATGTCGAGGATGCTGTCTTTGACAAGCGGACCCTGATGGACCTGTACAGCCTGGCCAGCAAGGGGGTCATAGATGCCCTGGGAGGCTCAGTCAGCACTGGAAAAGAGGCGAACATATTCGCAGCACTCTCGGAGGAGAGGGTCCTTGCCCTCAAGATCTACCGCATTTCTACCAGCAACTTCAATGTGATGCGGGATTACCTGCATGGCGATCCCAGATTTAGCAGCGTCAAGGGCACAAAAAGAGCCATTGTCGCCGCCTGGACCCGTAAGGAGTACCGCAATCTCCTGCGGGCGGAGCAGGCCGGCGTGAGGGTGCCCCACCCATTTGCCATGAGAGAGAATATTCTGGTGATGGAGATGATAGGCCAGGAAGATGCTGCCGCACCACCCCTGAAGGATATGGAACTGGGGGCTGCAGAGGCCGAGCGCATATACCAGAAGATCATTGAATACATATCCATTCTTTATAATCAGGCCGGCCTGGTCCATGCCGACCTGAGCGAGTTCAATATCCTCTATGACCGGGGCGAGCCGGTGATAATCGATATGGGGCAGTCAGTCACCCTGGACCATCCCCAGTCTAAAAGGTTCTTGGAGCGCGACATCTCCAATATCGCCAATTACTTCCAGAAAAAATATTCGATCGGCTCATCCGAGGAGATCTGGGACAGGATTCAGAAGGCTAGAGAACTTAAAAATCGAGACTATAAAACAGATTATAAAAGGCAGCACTAAAAAAGCAGCAATGAAAAGCAGCCATGAAAAGCAGCAGATCAAAATGAAGGAGGCTGACAATGGATATTAAGATCCCAGAAGAAAGGATAGGAGTTCTGGTGGGCCCCAGCGGCTCCACCAAGCACTTCATAGAAGAGAAGACACAGACCTCTCTGGAGATAGATAGCGAGACGGGCACAATCTCAGTCACATCCGAAGAAGATCCATTGCAGGTATTGAGGGTCGTGGACCTGGTAAAGGCCATTGGCAGGGGATTCTCACCGGAGAGGGCACTGGTGATCCTGGACGACGAGATGCTGATGCTCGATGTGCTCGATATATCCAAGGTGGCCAGCACCAGGAGCGATATGGAACGGTTGAAGGGGCGGATCATCGGCAGGGATGGAAGGTCGCGGGTGGTGATGGAGCAGCTCTCAGGCACCAAGGTCTCAGTCTACGGCAAGACAGTGGCCATCCTGGGCTATCCCGCTCAGATCAGGGTGGCCCGGACGGCGATAGAGATGCTCTTGGATGGTGCTCCGCATGGCAATGTCTACAGCTTCCTGGAGAGGAAGCATAAGGAGCTGGCTAAAGAGGAACTGAAAGAGCAGGGCATACTCTAGGGCCCGCTCGGATCGATCTGATTGAGGCTGGGGTTTTGAGCTTCGAGTTACAGCTAGAATTCACCGATTGGCTGCTCATTGCAGCGGCATTGATAGGCCTGTACTCCATTCTCCTTCTGCCCTTGAGGGACAGCGAAGAATGGAAGAGGAGAGGAGTGACTGTGGGAGGGATATCCGGTATACCTCTCCTCATATTCATACGCACGACCAGGGGCTTGAAGCTGCTGGATAGGCTCAGCCGCCCCAGGAGATTCTGGAGGGTTGTGGTCTCATTGGGAATCCCCCTGGTGATATTGAGCATGGCCTATTTCCTGATATTGGTCCTGCTGATGACATATCTGATGATCCTCTCTCCCCCTGAGCCCAGCAGCTACAATGCCCCCAGAAATATCCTGCTCATCCCCGGCCTGAACGAGTACATCCCCTTCTTCTGGGGCTGGATCGCCCTTTTCATCACCATGCTGGTGCATGAGTTCGCCCATGGCATTCTCTCCCGGGCGGAAGGGGTCAGGGTTCGGTCCATGGGCATTGTCACTCTGTTCGTTGCCCCGATAGCCGCTTTTGTGGAGCCGGACGATGAAGATCTCTTCGGGGCCAAGAATAAGCCTCCTTTGGTGAGTAAGGCCGCCCGGATCAGGATCCTCTCCGCCGGAGTCATAGCCAATTTCCTGGTGGCCGCCCTGGCCATGGCCCTCTTCTTTGGACCGGTTCTGGGCTCCATCTCCCCCGTGGACCGGCTGATTGTGGTTAGCGTTCAGGAGGGCTCAATAGCAGAGGAGGCAGGCTTTGAGAGCGGCATGGCCCTGCTCCAGGTGAACGGAGTGAATTCGATAAAGATCGAGGAGCTTTACAGCAGACTGAGAAACGCCGGGGCAGAGATGGAGGTCATGCACAACGGCCAGAAGCAGACCCTCCTCCTTCCCGGCCAGGCGGCGAGGGGAATCATGGTCGCCTCTGTCTTCCCCAACTCGCCTGCTGATGCTGTCGGCCTTCCTGCGGGGGGCGTCATCTCCAGAATCGATGGCAGAGAGGTGGAGGATGTTGAAAGCTTCCGGGGTCAGATGAACCTCACCCGCCCCGGCCAGATCATCACCATCACCACTGGAGATGGCAAGAGCTATCAGGTTAATCTCACCTCAGCCGGCGGCCTGGAGGGGGACGGGCAGCAGGTGGAGCCGGATACAGCAAGCGCGGGCTTCATAGGCATTGGCATATCTGGAAATGCTATCTACTCCGGCGGAGCAGTATTCCAGGAAGCCCCAGCCAGCCAGTTTCTCCAGGTCCTGAAGAGCATACCAGAGAGGGGCATAGAGGGTTTCACCTACATGCTCAGCCTGCCCTTCTCCGGAATTCCAGGCTTCACCCAGAAGGGGTTTCCGGGTTTCAGTGGCTGGCTGACTGCTGTCTATCAGCCGACTGGATGGGCTGAGCCCCTGGGCGAGAGGTTCTTCTGGATAGCCAACCTCCTGCTCTGGATAGGCTGGATCAACCTTTATGCAGGCCTCTTCAACTGTCTTCCAGCCGGCCCCCTGGATGGCGGCCATATCTTCAGGGATATGGTTCAGACCGCTTTTGAGCGGCTGGTGCCTCCAGAGGAGGCGGAGAGGCTCACCAGAACTGCTGTCGCCGTCTTCACCTGGGTGATCCTGACCAGCCTGCTGATAAGCATCATTGCGCCGTTCACCCACAATCTATCGATCTGATGGCCGGGGCCAGGAGAGCTTGACGCCCCTCTGGGCGGGGCTGGCAGCTCCTTTTGGCTCCTGCCTGTCCCTCTTGTCAGCCCCTCTTATCCAATCTCTATATCCTTCGCTTCGATACGACAGTTTTAAACCCATTCAGAAATGAGAGGTTGCCAGGCAGGTTCGTCCCATGAAAATATCCTCTACCTACTCCGTCCGCCATCTTGCGGCATTCGCCCTGCTGATGGCCCTGGCCACAACAGCTCAGTCCATAGAGATCTCCAGCCTCTACTCCAATACCGACTCTGCCGATATCACCCTGGCAGGGGAGGGGGCAGGACTTCTGCAGATGGATCTGATCCAGGAGAACAGGGTTCTAAGTACGAAGAGACTGGATTTCGATGCTCCTGGCACCTATATCGTCCGCTGGCCGAGGCTCGATTTAGATAAGGGAAGCTATTCTGCCTGCGCCACACTGCGGGATGATGAGACAAAGAGCAATAGCAAGAGCGATGAGGACGGGATTGAGGACAGACCGTCCCCCTCCCGGCGGTGCTATCGCTTTTATTACGGTGGGGTCGAGCCGGTCAGGTTTGATGTGCGCGATCTTCGTGCCGACTCCCGCGGCCTCCATATGGCGATAAGCGCCCGCGATCCGACCATCGTGGACATCTACTATATGCTGGTCCAGGGAGATCGGGCCCTCTATGTAACCCAGGAGAGGGCAGTTCCCATCTCCGGAATCATGTCCGCAGCCATCCAGAAGGATTACGAGTGGAAGCCCATTCTGAAGAATGGCTTGACATATGAGGGCCGGGTCAAGATCGTTGAGCTGAACCACAATCAGACCAGGGCGTTTATGAGCCCCTTTGTGGCGGTTGAGGACGCGCGGATAACTGAGACCTATCAGGATGAGACCGGGGCCAGTGCTACTGTCATGGGCGAGTCGCGGGTTCCCTTTGAGGGATATCTCAGGTTCACCCTCTCCGAGGGAGGAGAGGTTCTCAATATCACTGAGAGAAAGACGCCCGTGCTTCTCTCCGGGGACGACGAGACTGTGGAGATCACCTGGAACTCCACCCTTGAGCCGGGGGTCTATGAGCTGCAAACCGCCTTGATTGGCCAGGATGGCGGCATCATGGACCTGCAGGAGAATATCATCGAGGCCAAACACATAGTGAGGAGAAGTCTCCCGGATGAGACCAAGAGCGCAGACCTTCCAGCCGGCCTCGCCGGAGTGGCAGTGCTGGCCGTAATCCTCCTCCGGAGGACTAGAGGCAGAACCAATTGAAGGATCGGAGGGGGCAAGATATGAAAAGTACCGTCTTCGGGCTGGTGATTGCTCTGGTCGTTATGATGGCGATTGTATCCCTGACCTGTGCCGGAGAGGCACAGAGCAGCAGAGGGCATCCCGTTACTGCAACCACTAACTCAACCATCGACTCAATCACTAGCTCAATTGCAAACTCAACTGCTAACTCAACTGCTAACTCGACCGTTAATTTATCATCAAATGAGGGCGGCAACCTCCCCAGAGAGGATAAGGTCCTGCGCGCTGGAGGCAGGAGCGCCAGGAGCTCAATGGCTCTGGGAGAGAACAGCAGCAGCCGCAAAGCAGGAATCGAGGTCGGCCTGGAGCGAAGAGCGGAGTTCAACCTCAGCCAAAGACAAGGATCGGTATCGAAATTTGAGTTCAATTCCGATATCTATACCCCGCTATTCAGGCAAGATCCGTACACCAGAACCAAGCCCTCATACCTGGCACCGGAGAATCTCTCCACCAGAGAGGTCTACAACCTCACCGGATATCCAGTGATCATGCTTCCCAACAGCATACCGGAGGGCGTAAGATCTTCAGGAAACCTGCCCGGGGTAAAAAAATAAAAATGAGGCCAGAGCACCCGGAAGGATGGCCTTCAGAGGTACTTTTGAATCTTTGCCACCAGTGAGGGCTTGGGATAAGCCCCCACAAGCTTGTCGATGAGCTTTCCGTTCTTGAAGACCATCAATGTAGGTATCGCCGAGATCCTGTACTTATTTGCAGTCTGAGGATTGCTATCCACATCCAGCTTGCCAAAGACCACCTTGCCCTTCATCTCCGCTGCTAGCTCCTCGATTATCGGAGCGATCATGCGGCAGGGGCCGCACCACTCTGCCCAGCAGTCCAGGATGAGGAGCGGATACTGGCCGGCAGCAGCATCAACGCTCGAGTCTGTGACTATGATCGGCTTTCCAGGCAGCTCTATGGCTGGTTCATCGGGTTTATTCATCTCTCTCATCATCTTCTCCATTTTCTTTTTCTTAATCTCTTCCAGCTCGTCCAAGCTCAATCCTCCAAGCTCTCCATAGCATTGATGATCAGTGATTTGAAGTGATCCAGCTCCACTGGCATGATGGTGAAGGGAAGGTTGGTGAAATCAAAGAACTGCAAGAGCTCCTCCTCCCTCTCCTGAGCGTCCTTCAGTGTATCGATATACACCGACCCTTTAAATGAGCCCATCTGCAAGCGAGCGATCTCCGGGTTCCAGCCCAACCGGTTGAATATATCCCGCCAGGCATCAAGCCAGCCCGGGGAAAGATAGAAGAAGAGCCCCTCCCGCGCCTTATCTTCCATAGCCTTGCGGGTGATGAAGGCATCCACGCAGTTCTGGCAATCCAGTAGGGCAGCATGATAGGGTTTCAGGATCTCGTCCATCATGGGGTGGCACTGGCCGTAAGCCACAATTGTTCCCCGGCTGCCATCTGACGAAGCCATCTTCAGCTCCTCATTCAGGGCTTCCTTCAGCTCATCGAAGTTGACATGCAGGCCTGGACCCAAATAGCGTGTCTGGTGGGGGAATCCAAGATCGGCGCTCACCCTCTCGATCTCATCTTTGAAGATGCCACAGGCGATGATGGTGTACATAGCTGGAATATTTGTGGCAGCTATAGGATATATCTGTGATCCTCGATATTTGATTCCTGAGCCCTCTCTTAATATCTATCTATTCGCCGATTATCCTGCTTGCTTATTTGAGCATTTTTATAATCCAATCGCTCATGCATCCAATCGCTCATGCATCTGATCACTCATGCATCCATTAATCCATGTATCCCCATATCCACATATCTATTTACTCAAATATCTATATACTAGTTTATCTGAATGCGTATCTATTTATCTACTCATAATCCTTAACTAGGATAACTGACAAATCCTATGCTGGAGTTCCTTGCAGAAGACGTTCTCTGATTATGAGCCTCATCATAAAAGGGCTCTTTCTTCGATTAAATGGGGGGTTGTTGATGAATCTCTTGCCACTGGAGAGGTTGGGGGCCAGATGCACCCCGGAGGGCATAGCAGACTTCGGGGTCTTCCTGCCCTGGGTATCGGATGAGAATGGCAATCGCATCTCTGTCAAGATAATTCATGAGACTGACCAGTTCCTGCAGGATGTGCCGGCGAAGAGCTTCCCGATGGAATGCTCTATCGATCCAAAATATGGGGAGTACTGGCACTGCCAGGTGGAGATAGATGCCTCTGAAAAGCCCCATAAGAGATCCGTCTGGGGCAATCCGGGCAGATATGTATACCGCTATTCTCTGGAAAGAGGGGATAAAGAGCCCATCGACTGGATAATAGACCCCTATGCGCGGGAGTTTGGCATTGGAAAGCTCTCCGCCTTCACCCTGGGTTATGAGCCTCATATCTGGAGCAAGGGAGAAGAGCAATGGAGGATTCCCAGACAGGAGGACCTCATAATCTATGAGCTGATGATAAATGAGTTCGGCGGAGACATGGAGACTGCCGTCCGCCATCTGGAATACCTGGAGGATCTGGGGGTCAACTGCATTGAGATCATGCCGGTCACCAATATAGCCAACACCACCGACTGGGGATTTCTGCCCATCGGCTACTTCGGGGTGGACGAGAGGTTTGGCAAGAGAAGAGATATGCAGAGGCTGATCGAATCCGCCCATCAGAGGGGGATCGCCGTCATCTTGGATATGGTCTACGGCCATACGGACAGCCTCTTTCCCTACTCCTACCTCTACCGGGAGATGGGCTTTGGGGAGAATCCCTTTCTGGGGGACTTCGCCAAGAACCTTTTCGGAGAGAGCACCGATTTCAGGCGTGCTCTGACCCGCGACTTCTTCTATACCGTCAACCATCACTGGCTGAAGACCTATCATGTGGATGGATTCAGGTACGACTGCGTCCCCAACTACTGGGATGGCCCCACCGGCCAGGGCTATGCCAATCTGGTCTATCAGACCTATAAGCTGGTTGAGGGGATGAGCGGGTCTCAAGATCACTGGCAGAGGTTCTTTGAGGGTGATGAGATCCGCCTCATCCAGTGTGCAGAACAGCTTGAGGGCCCGGAGGAGATTCTGGAGAAGACCTATAGCAGCAGCACCTGGCAGAATCAGACCTTTGATGCCGCCACTGATGTGGCCAAAGCAGTGGCCGGAGCAGAGACTGAAAAGCTGGAGGGCCATCTGACCCACCTGGGCCACAGGCTGGGCCTTCTAGGTTATCCTAAAACAATGAAGATCAATGAGGATACCATTCCAAAAAGCGCCCTGCAGTATATTGAGAATCACGACCACTATCGCTTTGTCTGCAACTTCCGCACTATCAGCAGGGATGACAACGACCTTCTGAAAGAGGGGGACAGGAGATGCTGGTATAAGGTTCAGCCCTATCTGATCGCCATAATGACCGCCAGGGGAATTCCCCTGATCTGGCAGGGCCAGGAGATGGGGGAGAACTATTTTCTCCCGGAGAGCGGCATGGGAAGGGTGGTGATCTTCCGGCCCATGAGGTGGGATTACTTTTATGATCCCATTGGAAAGAGGAGCATTTGGCTGACCAGAAGGCTGATGAAGCTCAGGCGGAAGGAGCAGTTCCTGAGGGGAGATCACTGGTTCTATGACGATCCTGAGAGGTATCAGTCCCGAGGGCTCCTGCTCTTCTCCCGCCGGGCAGGGGATGTCTTCAGCCTGGTGGCCCTCAACTTCACAGACAGCGACCAGAAGACGTACTTCCCCTTTCCGCTGGGAGGCGATTATTATGAGGAGATCCACGGGGAGGAGGGTTTCAGGGCAAAGGCCGGGGAATGGCGGGAGATCGATATTCCCAGCAACTATGGGAGGATCTGGACGGCAGAGAGCGGAAGATAAGAGATGAATTGGGCAGACAGATCGACAGACAGATCAACAGACGAATCTACAGGTGCATCAACAGACCAATCGACAGATGATATGGATAGGAAGACGATGGCTGCATATCATACTGAAGAGAGCACAAGGAGAGGGAACCTGGCCGAAGTCCGCCAGATCATGGAGGATTATGCCCGCCTCACCGGCCTGACGGGCGGGGAAGGAAGCTCTCGCCGGTATCTTTGGACGGATGCCTTTGCCGTCTGCAGCTACCTTGAGCTCTTCAGCCAGACGGATGAAAAGAGCCATCTGGATCTGGCCCTATCCCTGGTGGATCAGGTGCATCACACCTTAGGCCGCCACCGGGATGACGATCAGAGGCGGGGCTGGATCAGCGGCCTGGAAGAGGAGGAGGGGAGACGCCATCCCACGGCGGGTGGGCTGCGCATCGGAAAGAGCCAGAAGGAACGCCGGGCTGAGGAGCCCTTCGATGAGCGCCTGGAATGGGACCGGGATGGCCAGTACTATCATTATCTCACAAAGTGGATGCATGCCCTGCGATGCGTCTTTCGGGTGACAGGAGATCCAGTTTACTGGCGGTGGGCGGTGGAGCTGGCGCAAGCTGCTCATCGCAGCTTTGTATACAGCAGAGGGAGGATGTACTGGAAGATGAGCATCGATCTCTCCCGACCTTTGGTCCCGTCTATGGGGCAGCATGATCCTTTGGATGGCCTTGTCACCTACAGCGAGCTGCAGGCGGCGGGCGAGGATCTCTATATCTCTCCTTCCCTTGATCTCTCAGAGGAGATCTCGGAGATGGCGGGGATCTGCCGGGGGATCACCCTTCCCACCAGCGATCCTCTGGGGATAGGGGGGCTGCTCTTCGATGGCTCGCGAATCGCCCAATTGATGATGAAGGGTTTTTTGAGGGATGGAGGACTTTTGGAGACTGTCCTGCTCTCTGCCAAGATCGGACTGCAGGCATATCTTCGCAGGGGAGAGTTGAGCTGGCCGGCTGAACGCCGCCTGGCCTTCCGGGAGCTGGGCCTCTCCATCGGGCTGACGGCAGCAGAAGGGCTGGCAAGATGGTGGGAGGAGCAGCCGGAGCTCTTCGTTCAAGGGGGGACTCAAAGGGATGCGAGCATTCATCCGGATGCTCTTTTGGGATCCTTGCCCCTTCGTGAGGAGATAGAGGCCTTCTGGCAGGATGAGGCAAATCAGCAGGCCCATACCTGGACGGATCACCAGGAGATCAATATGGTGATGCTGGCTGCAAGCCTCTCCCCGGGGCAGTTTCTATTGATCTGATCTTTGATGTGGATGTGAATTCGTCTTTTATATAGAATGGAGAATCAGTCAGCAATACAATGAAAGAGAGACTTTTCCGATCCGGCCATCAGTTGTCAAGCTCAAGTACGAATTCTTATGAGCATCGGCACCGGTCGGCCTGAAGCGGGCAAGGATAAGCGGGGAAAAGATCCGATCTTCGGAGGGTGAGAGCTGAATTGGGCGCTCTTCCTTTCTCTTATCGCTGCTGTATCTTCAATCTAACAACTCGATTGCCTATTACCTATTGCTCTATTACCTATTGCTCTATTACCTATTGCTCTATTACCTATTGCTCTATTACCTATTGCTCTATTACCTATTGCTCTATTACCTATTGCTCTATTACTATACCTTTATGGATCATCTTGGGCTTGATCAGATCGCAACTGGGGATCATCAGAGGATAGTCATCCTGGCAGTTATAATCAAAGGCGTGGCTGACATCGCCCAGGCCGCTTTCGTCTAAGCTATTGCCCTTATAATCGGACCAGTAGTTGCCTAAAAAGCCTGTACAGCTCTTGTTCGCGCATGGATAGTCGATTTGCCCAGGTGAGTGCCATCTGTTATTTGAAGAAGAGGACAGGGCATTTTTGCGGTTATCTATGAAGTCGTTCAGATAAATTATATTATGGCTGGAATCTCGAATGTATATGCCGATGGAATTGTTCGTCGCATTGTTCTTTGTGATGGTATTCCCGCTGCAGCCATTCAGAAGGCCAATTCCCTCCTCTTTGCTGCTATAGATGCAGTTCTCCTGTATGGTGTTATTTCTTGAGCCCTTGATGGCGATCCCATGATCATTTCTCTGAGCGATGTTATTGAGAACGGTGTTGTTGTGGGAGAAGTAAAGGTATATGCCCATCGATGCCCCTGATGCAGTGTTGCCCTCGATGAGATTCTCATGCGAGTGAGCCAGCATTATGCCATCGCTGGAGAGAAGGGCCATCACCCCCTGGCAGCGGGCGGTTGCATCGTTATTGGAGATGGTATTCCCGTCTGATACCATCAGGTAGATTGCGGCTCCGCATGCTTCTATGATGTTGTTGCTGATCTTGTTATGGCTGGATACGACATCGATTCCGTCGCCATTCGGGTTCAATATCCTAAATCCGCTTATCTGGCTGTTATTGGCGGTCATGAATACCGATCCGAAGATCGAGCCGGCATCGATCACCGGCATTCCTTCTCCGGAATCAATGCCGATTAAAGAGACCTCTTTTCTGATATCCAGCGTCCCCCGGTAGGTGCCACTCATGACCTCGATGATATCGCCATTATGAGCCAGATCGATGGCCTCTTGTATGCGCTCCCCGGGCTGAACGGTGATGGTGGCTGCATGGGCCGGCCCATATAATAGAAGAAGGATAAGGACAGGAAGTATGATTATCCCGGGGCTCCTCTGGCTGAAATTTGAAAACTGTTTTATCATCGATGTTATATCTGAGCAGCAGAGCATAAAAATTTGTCTATGGATGGCAGGAGGGCAATCAGCCGCTCAGAGGAGCAGCAGATGGGTGAGGCTTGAGAGGATCTATTGCATCTTCCAGGATGTTAAGGACAATGATATTTTGAGCGAAAGAGTTGAGAAATGGAGATTCGCAGTCCCCTGCGGCTAAAACCTGAGGCCAAGAGAACAAAGCACAAAGGAAGCTCTTCTGTGGTACATCGCCCATAAAACGGGCAAGGAGCCCAGGAAATTTTCCTGCGATGCCCGGTCTCTGATCATAGCCCAGTACCATAGGCCAGTATCGCTCAATACCATATCTCAATATCATATCTCAATATCATATCTCAGTATCATAGTTCAGTATCATGACCCGTTATCGCAACCCTCTATCATAACCAAGGACCATAACTCAAGACCCTGACCCAGAATTCATCATCAGGTGGCTTTTATCCTCGAATTTCCCGGCGGCAGGAACTGCACGATCTGATCCACGGAGGCTATGGACTTCAGGAAGGCTCTGTCCCCCACCCTCTCTGAGAACTGCCGGTAGATCCTCTTGGCCAGATCATCGGCATTCAGCTCTCCTGGCTCGATCTCCACCGCCGGATCTGAGCCGGGCTTTATTGCCGAGACGGGACCGCCTATGAGAGCTCCATCCCTTATGCCCAGGGCAATCCCAAAAGGCACATCCCGGAAGTACCTGCGCTCCCCCCGATGACAAAGGAGCCCTTCTTCAAGAATCCCCCGGCTCTGGGGTCTTGCTCACCTGACCCCCCTTAACCAGGTAGCAGTCTGCTGCCGCCAGTCCGCCCTTCCAAAGAGAGGAGTAGCTCACAGAAAAAACCGCCGCTTCCTGAAGAGTGCTTTCCGGCACCTCTTTGCCCTCTGTCTTGATCACTGTGAGGGGAGCACCGGGAGCATCGGTATGCATCGCCAGGTCCCTTTTCTCCAGGTATTTGGCATAGATCTCCTCATTGCTGTCTGCATCCCTTCCCCCCAAGATCAGGAAGCCATCGGAGGAGTAAAACCAGCGGAACCTCTCATACCACTTGGGCTTCCTTCTCCTGTAGTACGAAGGAGCGGCACGGGCCTTCTTGGGTGCAGCCTTTCCGGCCTTCAGCTCCTCGGTTATGGCCAGTGCGCTCTGGGCCCCCTTGGCCTTGCGGAGCATCTCCTTGGCCCGCTCATAGTACCTCTGGGCATTCTGGGGAACGGTCAAGGCGGCATTCAACTCCAGCTCCTCCTCATCCAGCAGGACATGCATCTCCCCTCTGCCGTCCAAAGAGAGGATGGTCTTGGCCTGGGGAAGGCCTGAGCTGCTGATCCTCTCCCAGATCTGGTTATAGGAGAAGCCTCGGGCCTGAGCATCATTCATCAGGGAGAGGATCTGCTCCACTCTGCCGTAGAGCTGGTAGACCAGCTCCCCCTTACGGACCAATTCTGCCTCCTGGATCTGAAACTCCTCAATGGCCTTGCGCTGCAGCTCTATCCTGCGCTCCAGGGGATCTTGCTTGGGCGCCTTCTCCTCCTCAAGTCTGATAAAAAAGGCGTCGAGAGCCTCGCTGAAGGTGGGGAAGCGCTTCTGCTCCAGGCCGGAGTAAAGCTTCAGTGGGCGGGGCAGGACATCTACCGGAGAGCCATCTTCGATGACGATATGAGGGTCGAGGGTATCATTCAGGAACACATCTCTCAAGGACTGGTGCACCCTATCGATCTCCTCGGAGTCAAGGTCGATCGCCTCCTTGTTCTTGTCTATCCCGGCCACCAGGCAGACCTCCTCGGCATAGGTTCCACCCATATTCAGGCCGCGGGCCAGGGACCTCACCAGATCCTGGCCGCTGGAGGCGAGCCAGAGGGCCAGCTCCTCCCGGGATATGCTCCTGGGATCGGGCTGGCCGGGGTGATAGAGGTAGGGCTCTCCAGCAGCCATCTTGCTCCCCCGGTAAAGCATCTTTCTGAGCATGCTGAGGATGTTTCTGGATTCGTCGAGCAGGATCATGCTCCCCTTGGGAAAGAGCTCTATGATCAGATAACGGGGAACGCCACTCCGCTCCACTTTGATCTCTAATAGCCGGTCGAACTGATGCTGCCTGATATCGACGATCCGCCCTCCGGAGAGATGGCTTCTGAGCATAGTGGGAAACTGGGGCGGCGTCTTGCTGGGCGGACGCTCGGCCCGGGTGATATGAACCCTTTTTGCCGCCTCCAGGAGAAGGTCGAGCCTGCCCTCGGCAGGGGACTGAACAGTGAGCCAGATCCTGTCCGAGGACTGCTGGTAGGCCTTGCCCATAAATCCTCCTGAGATTCGATCCCGAAGCTCTCTTGCGATTGCTGCCACATCCACATTGCTCATCGCCTTCTTCATGAAGAGGAGGATCTGGATCAATTGATAAATAGTTGCGGATCAATATCTGGGGTTTGTGGAAGAGATAGATGAGGGAATGAGAGGGGAGAGGGAATGAGAAAAGAGACGGAAAGAGAGACCGAACAGAGAGGATTTCTCGTCGACCTCATGCTCCTCCGCCTGGGCAGATGGCTGCGCCTCCTGGGCCAGGATGTGGCCAATCCCGAGAACGATTGCGATGAGGCACTGCTGGGACAGGCGAAGAGAGAGGGGCGGATCCTGATCACCAGGGATAAGAGGCTCTTTTCCTCCTGTTCTGCTGCCGGGGTGGAGGGCATTCTCATCCGATCCTCCCAGATCTCAGAGCAGATCCTGGAGATGGCTGAAAGAGGTATCGCTTTGAGGATAGATCCTCAGAGGTGCACATTGTGCAACAATCCTCTCGAAGAGGCTGAAGGGCGCAGGGGAGAGCTCTGGATCTGTCCTGTCTGCCAGAGGTTCTACTGGCGAGGCGGCCACTGGAAGAGTATGGAAGAGATGCTTATGGCCCTGAACCATAGGATGCACCAACGAGAATAGCTGGCAAGCTGAAGGCGGAAGGCTGAAGTCGGCACACTAAGGCGATGGTAGAACAGATAGATACCGTTGCGGGCATACATTATTTATGTCTCATATCATCTTCAATATACCATCTGCAATTTCTGACTCCCATCAGCATCATTGCGATAGCAGCGGCTGCCGGGGCTTGACCCGGATATTCAGATAATCGGCCAGCTCGGCCTTCATCTGGGTCATAGACCAGAGATGAGAGGAGTTTAAGCAGAACTGGGGCTGGTACTGATATTGATTTCCTGGCAGGGTGAAAGGATCGGCAGGAGCAAGGCGGGGAGGGGCCGACTCCAGGGTGGTCTCCAGCAGACACCACTGACCTGACTCACACTGGTAGACCACCCAGGCATGGCCATAGGCTCCTGCAGGGGAGGCGACCCGCCCCATCACCACCCGCACGCACTGCTCTGAGATCCCGCTGGCCAGGAGAAGAGAGGCCAGGAGAAAGGAGGTGTCCTCGCAGTCCCCTTTGCCAAGAATCAGCGTCTCCTCAGGAAAGAGCCAGAGATCCTCCAGGCCAAAAGCACTCTTATCGGTGACGTAATCTATTGACCTCGTCACATAGTCCCAGATCAGCCAGGTCCTCATATCGAATGTACCTGAATCTCGGGAGACGGGAAGGCCTATCTCCTGCAGGGCCCTGGCGATCACCTTGCTCCGAGTATGAGACAGCCAGTCCCGGATATCTGTAGGAATCAGGATGCCTGTGCAGCCGACAACAGCCCTCTTATCATAAACGATAGTATCTCTGATGATCGCCTCCCCTGCCCAATTACATCCTGTGATCATGAGGCCCCCACCCCCTCTATGTTAATAATTTTAGCCTATCATATTTAAGGTTATCGAATTGGGCGCTAATAAATCCAGATAACCGGCAAGATAAATTTATTACAGATATTTAATATAAATTTTATAGATGGGTGGGATTTGTGGAGAGGATATTCACTATCACCATACTGTGCTCTGCCCTGTGCTCTGCCAAATCCTCATGCCCTATTGTATGCGCGCTGGGGCTGCAGTCTGCTTTGGGATCAAGAGGACGGCGCTGGCGCTGGGCGAGGCCAGGAGAGCTCCCGCGCCCTCGGACTGTATGGATGTGCACAGTATAGAGGTTTTGGCGTGAACCCCTCAGAGCGGAAAAAGGTCGAATGATGGCGATTTGTGGAGCCTGCGGCTCTGCGCCAAATTGTGCAGGCGATGGCGCTGCTGAGAGTTCCCCTCTGTGCCTTTGTCCTCTGTGCTGATCACTGCCGCCCAAGCGCAGGCAGGCCCCGTCCCCCTCTGCCCGCATCTGGTTACTGCTTACCAGCCACCCTGGCTCTGCTCATCGGCTCCATCTCGGAGTTGTACCTTCCATGCCCTGAGTATAAAATCTCCTCGATTCTCTCTGCCAGCAGAGCCTCGGGATTCCTTGCCGTCAGATAGTGTCCTGCAGTTGCATACCATAGATACTTCTCATGCTTCAGAGCCTCGGCAGTGGACTGGTATGTTATCCCCTTGCCCTGGAACTGGTATATGCTCTGAATGGCCTCAAGAACCACCACCGCCACAGCCAAAAGCCCAGTGACAATCGGATAGGCCCCCCAGCCGGCGAAGAATGGAACCAGGGCTGCGGCAATGAACTCCACCCCCTTCAGCCACTTATATCGATCCTGATTCCATTTTGCATTGTGACTGTGCCATCTGACCTGCTCCTCCAGCCTCTCCAGCGTTATGTTTGTGACCATAATCATGAACCCCCGTCGATTGTCATTTAGATCGGAATGATCTCATAATGCTGCACCAACAAGCTCTGACAGCATCTGGCTGAGAGCCAGCCGGGCAGCTGCATTCCATCCAGGGTTCATCTCTTCTCAAGGATAAGCTTTTGCCGGGGCATTCCTGCTGTTTGGCTATCTGGTTGGCTATCTGGTTGGCTATCTGATCGGCTAAATGCTCGGCTGTCTGATCGGCTATCTGATCGGCTATCTGATCGGCTATCTGATCGGCTATCTGGTCGGCTATCTGATCGGCTATCTGATCGGCTATCTGATCGGCTATCTGATCGGCTAAATGCTCGGCTATCCGACATTCGGTTCAATGAAAGTGGTCTTCGAAGAGGCTCTTGACGCCGGCGGGACCGGCGGGGAGAAGTACGGCTTCCTCCTGGCGTTCGCTACCCTTAATAACTCCTTGATCCTGTCCGGATCCAGGCTATCAACCGGCACTAGATTGTCGCTTCTGAGCAGGCAGGGTTTTATCTTTCCATCCGAGGTTACCCTCAAGCGCGTGCAGTGAGAGCAGAACTCAGTATTGTCCATCGGTCTGACCACCTCCACCTCTGCCCCATCCAGGATATACTTTTTCCGCCTGTGCATCTCCCGGGTTCGAATGGCATCTGCCCTGGCCGCCAGGCTCCGTTCGATCCCCTCAATATCTCCGCTGATGCCCTGGCCCTGAAGGTCTAAGAGCTCAATGAGCTGCAGTATCAGCCCTCTTTGACGGCAGAACTCGATCATATCCGGGACCTCAGGCTCGTTATTCTTAAGGAGGACAAAATTCAGCTTGATGGGCAAGAGATCCGCCTCTATGGCAGCATCAACTCCCGCCAGAACCCTCTCCAAGTCCTCTGGCCTTCCTCCAGTGATACCACAGTACCTGCCCGGCTGAAGGGAGTCTAAGCTGATATTCACCCTGTCCAGACCGGCCCGGGCCAGAGCCTCTGCCTGTTCGGCGAGAAGGATGCCATTGGTGGTGAGGGATATCTCCAGGCTCTGCGGAATCCGGGCAATGATCTCATCGAGATCCCCTCTCAGCAGAGGCTCGCCACCGGTGAGCTTCACCGAGCAGACCCCCAACTCCGCTGCAGCTTTGGCTATGCTCACCACCATCTCTGCTGGAATCTCCCCGCTTGGCAGCAGCTCCCCCTCATGATGGCAGTAGATGCATCTCAGATTGCAGTCGGGGGTGAGGGCGATTCGTATGCCTGTGACTTTGCGGCCATAAGAGTCTATCATTTGACCGGCCATTGGGGAGTTCATTATACTGCTAGTATTAGTAATCTGTTAATACTCAACCAATACTCGGCTACTACTCGGCCAATGCCCGGCTAATGCCCGATTAGTAATCCTGTTAGTACTCTGTTAGTGCTCGTTCTCTATGAAGAGAGCTTTCGGGGGCGAATACGCCATTGTCGTCCGGTTCATCTTATGCAATCAATACTCAATCTCTCCCAGGCTGCGCTTGAGATAGCTGAGAAGGGTCATGGATATTATCACACAGATGGCAAATCCAGAGAGCATCTCCTCCCAGGGATGTATGTTCTCGGTGAAGGCATATATGATCCCCCCGGAGAGAAGAGCCAAGATCAGGGTGGCGATGATTGAGACCAGCATGGACCACATGATGGAGCCTACCTCATACCGCTCGAAGAACGAGGCAGAGAGAACAAAGGCTATTGCCGCCAGGATCAGGGTTATGGATATGGGCAGGCCTGGACCGTAGCGGAAGAGCTGGATCAGCCCCAGGGCTAAAACCATAATCACCACCGCCAGCAATCCCGAAGCAAGAAAAGCCTTCAGGATGTAATTGTCAAAGCGATACTCCACCCCTATCACCCTCTACTGGATGCGTATCGAATATAAAGATTCTGTACGCTCAGTTTGATCTCTTGATCTCAGCGTCAAGCTCCTGAATGACCCTCATATGCTCTTTTTTGAGGACCTCCGCCTTCTTCTCTGCTTCATCCAGCACTTGAGAGCGGCCCATCATCTCCAGCTCCCGGCTGATCTCAGAGAGGCGCATTGCTCCAACATAAGCGCTGCTGGATTTTAGGTTGTGGGCAGCTATCCTCAGCCCGTCAGCATCCCCGTTCTTCACTGCTTGCAGGATCGCCGTCACCTTTTGCGGTGAATGCTCGATGAACAGACCGCCTACCTCGGCAACGATATCCGGATCGCCATCATTCTGCAGCTCCCTGAGACAATCGAGAACCGATCGATCCAGAGTGTTGCCTGAAATCTCATCTCCTTCTGCCATATCAAGCCCATCCACACGAAATCACATGCAGTCATATATCATATTTCTTACTATTTATTCTTATCCACTTCTGGCTTGAAGGAATGAGAGATTCAACAGAGATCTGCCGGTTCACTCCAGCAGCACCATTCCGAAGAGGATAACCCTCTCCGTATAGGATCTTATCACCTGTGGACGGTATCCTACATTCTCCAGGGTCTTGAACACATCCACCCCGCAGCCCTCCATGGAGGGCCTCACCCTCTCTTTATGGCGGCACTTGAGAACGTCCAGTGGATTCATCCCCACCCCCCTCTCCTGCATCTCCTCTGCCACACAGCTCTCGCAGAGGGCACAGGGAAGGGCGTAAAAGCCCAGGGCCTTGTAGTAGCCATTGAGAAATGCCCTTCTCTCCAGCTGATAGATGGTATCGTGCAGATGAGCAATGGAGTCCCAGAGGTAGTGATGGATATGCTCAGGATCGGTCCCCGGCCCGGGCTCCGCCTGGAACCTGGCCAAAATCGCTGTCTGGTATTCAGATACCACCCCCCTCATCTCCTCCGGTGAGGGGGCGAAGGGCGGGCAGCATAGGTGTTTGCCATAGGCCCGGCAGCCGTATCTGCATTTCAGACTCACCCAATCGGCCACCACTATGGCATCAGTGGAGATGTAGAAGATGTCCGGATGGACCTCCTTCAGCTCCAGGAGAAGGCAGTCCAAATTCACATCATTCATAGGGCCTCCTCTCCTGCCTGACCACCAGTACTGGTCGGTCCGCCCGCCTGGCGACATCGAATGAGGTGCTGCCCAATCTCATCTGCTTGATCCAGCCCTTTCCCTGAGAGCTGAAGATCAAAAGGGAGACATCCTGCTTTTTGGCGAGCTCCAGTATCCGATCGGCTGGCCTGCCCTTGAGGATATGGATTGTGACTGCTCTTCCTGGTTGCTCCAAATCCTGCCGCATACGGTTGAGCTCTTCTGCCGCCCGATCAAACTCCGCCTCTTTGGAGATCACATGGACCAGCAGGATCTCTCTTGCTCCTTTCAATCCTCCCGCCAGGGCTATAGCATCCCTTGATGCGGGCGAGAGGTCAGTGGTGACCAAAACCCGGGAGAATATATCAGGGCAGAAGCTCTCTATGCCCGCCTCTTCTCCCTTTTCCAGAATCTTATGGCGGATGATGAGAAGATCCGTCTCCCCCTGGCGGAGCACCTCCGTGGATACGCTTCCAAGCAGCATCCCCTCCATCATTCCCTTGCCCTGAGCCCCCATGATTATCAGGGATACATCCTCCTCCATTGCCGCCTTCTGGATGGCCTCGCCCACTGTACCCCCATAGATAAAATCAGCATCCTGTCTGGGCTCCGGAGGCTTCAGGTTGATCCCGTCCGCACCGCTCATGGGCTCCACTATCACCTTCAGAACGGGTTTTACCGAAATTGTGGCCTCTTTTCCGCCGATAAGGGCAAAGAGCAGCTCTGCCTGTTCATTCAGCCTGGTGCTCGCTTCGCTTATGATGCTGTCATAGCTCCACCCGCTCTTCTCCAGGAGCTTGGGATTGCTGGCATCGAGAACATGGAGAAGCACAACCTCTCTTATTCCGGGGATCTTGGTTATGCACTCTATCATCCTGCCAGTGTAGCGGGAGAAGTCTATAGGAATCAGGACTTTTTCAAACATCTCCTCTCACCCTCACCAAATCACCTCAGATTATCAATTGGTCATGAATGAGCACGCCAAAATATATCAAAATAGCGATATGTGTCTGAGGATGCATCGGATTTGGCAAGAGGGAATGGCAGGACAAAGACATATTTATACCAATAACACATTATCATTTGTTAAGAATCTGATCTGCTCTTTTTGAGCTGATTCCGAGGGTGGAATCATGTGGAAATACATTTAGAAATATATCCTACTAATACTACTTACCATATCTGTGGGCCTGATGAGCCCGGCAGGAGCAGATGGCATCATCATCGTCGATCCTCCACCAGGAGTGAATGTTCGCCTGGACCAGTCCCTGGCCATCAATACCACCATGTGGACATCCAGATAAAAGAGCAGGTGGCCACTACCCATGTTGACCAGGCATTCATCAATGACCAGCCCTGGACAGCAGAGGGAACCTACATCTCCCCCCTGCCCGAGGGAGCGGTGGTGAGTGACCTTGTGATGTGGGTGGACGGCACTGCCGTGCACGGTGAGATCCTGGAGGCGGATGAGGCGCGGGAGGTCAGGCCTATGAGACAGTGCCTGAGGAGGGTTCAGATTCTGGATATAGAGGATGAAGGCGCTGCTGGAAGAGGCCCAATCCCGCCCAATCCGGCTGATCCGGGCAGTTACAGCTCCATCTCTCCCCTGGCATAGAGGTCCTCTGCCACCCGCTTGAGGCCCTCTCCTTTTATCTCTCCCCCATAGTCGGGCAGAATTACTATCCTCTTATCCTGGTAACGATTGCGGATATCCTGGATGTGAGAGCTCTGAGAGGCCATCTTCCCCTGGCAGAACTGGCAGGGGCAATCCCGAATCACATGGTTGATGACAATGGCGGAGACATTCACTCCGTGCGACTGCACTGTCTCGATCAACCGTCTGCTCTCCTCCACTGCCGCCTTCTCCGGGATGGTCACCACAGTTATGCTCGCAGTATTGGGATCGATAAGGGCGTTTCTCATGGTTTCTGCCTTCAGCCGCATTGCTCTCACCTCTTTGAGGATGGAGTCTCCAAACCCCGATTCCAGCATATTGAGGACTCCGATCCATCTGTTTCTGATGCCAAGAACCCGGGTGACAAATCCAGTGGTGATGGAGGGCAACTGGAGCAGAGGCAGGACCATGGCCGTGGGCGCCGAGTCTATCACCACCAGATCGTACTTCTCCTGGACATAGATCTCATTGAGCTTATCCATGAATATCAGCTCAGAGACGCCGGGCATGCTGGCAAAGTCCTCCGGCCTTACCTCCACCTCGAAGAGGCCGAAGAGGGCGGTGATCATATTCTTATATCTGCGAAAGAAGCTGCGTGACTCCTCGGCAAGGTCTGGCTCATAGGCGGATAGATGCTCTCCGATCTTATTGGTCTGGCCCCCCAGGTCCAGATCGAGGATATCAGATAGAGAATGAGCAGGGTCCATGGAGAAGACAAGAGTCTCTAAACCCTTCTCTGCGGCCCATATGCCAGTCGCTGCAGAGCATACGCTCTTTCCCACGCCACCCTTGCCTGCCACATAAATGAGCTTCATGGCTTCAACTGGTCGAGGGTGAGATTTAATTGTTTGCCAATAAAAAGGTTTTTCTACTTTCAAGACACTTTAACGGAACTAATTATAAAAAGGGGGCGAAAGGATGAGTAAGCAACTGATAGCGGCAGTAGTATTCATCCTGTGCACCATTGGGGCGCAGGGTGCGAGCGGAGGGGGCCAGGCAAGCCTGGACATCGTGGGGAGCAATGTTGCAAACACCACCTTCATATCGCCGGATGGGGTTCCGGTTGTGCTGGAAATAGTAGGAAGCACCGCCAGCAATATACAGGTGGGTGCCCTGGCAAAGGAGAGGCCATTGCAGTGCCGCAATTGCTATGAATGTGGGGCATGTGGTGAGTTGAAGATCTATACCACGCCCTGGGATGATTTCAGGCGGCCTTTATGCTATCCCTGGAGTTCATATATCCCCACCCGCTACAACCGGCCGATGATCAACAGGAACTGGGGAGGGATGGCTCAGGGAGCAGTCTCTTTAGGCCAGGGGATGAGCACTACAGGCTGAGATCGAAGGTGGGGAGGAAAGCCTTCGGCTGAGCCAGAGCTCTCTTCTGCCAGCCGAAAGACTTTTCTACTTTCAGTATATATAAAAGACAAGCTAAATATTAGATCCAATGGAGGGGAATTAGTTGAAGCATTCTATATTGGCAGCAATGCTGATTCTGATGGCATCAAACGCCATGGCCTTTGGCGGTCCGGGATCAGTGGTCGTGGATATTGTGGGGAGCGATGTGAAGGATACAGTCGTTGTGGCCGATGGACGGGGAGGAATCGACCTGGAGATAATCGGGAGCACAGCGAAAAACACCACTGTATCCCCGTACATGTCACTGGCGATCTGTCAATCGTGCCAGATCTGTCCGGCATGCCCCACATGTCCAATGCCCATATATCCCACACCGGTCTGCCCCACATGTCCTACCTGTCCCCCGGATGAGGGGGCGTACAAGCCGCCAACTCCCTGGGACTATATGCATCTGGGAGTCGACGCCTGGTATGGAGCTTTCTGGTATAGGGACTACCCCAATATGCCCAAATGGCCGCAGATTTAGCCCCGACTTTGAAGAGGAGCTGCCCAGAAAGCAATCCTCATCCATAAAGATAAACGGAGGCCCGAGGCCCTGAGGCCAGGGACATCGAGAAGCAGAGGTTCCAGGACGCTCATTCCGGTCTAGCGTAGCATCCCACAAGTTAAATACCTGCAGCCAAAGATCATATGAAAGCTTATGCTGAACCGATCCACGCTAGACCGCAGGAGATCATTCTCACCAGGGATAAGCGAGCTTTTCTGGTGCAATGACTGCAATCTTCCTCTCCTCTCAGAGCGCTGCTCCCTCTGCCGCCAACCCGGCAGGAGAATTCCCCTCTCCCCTCCAGGAGACGTCCGCCTCTGCTCTCCCCGGGGAAGAGAGCTGCTAAGAGAGCTGTTCCTGCATAACTGGGGTGCAGCCGACTTCCTGGACAACAGGCTGATCCTTCTCAATAAGATCGCCGGAATGGACCGCAGAGATCAGGTGATACTTGATGGCAGACATATTGCCACCCTCTGGTTTGATATCACAGAAGACCGGCAGAGGCTGGACCTGGAGATCGCCGGCGCCGCCCTGCTCAAAGAGAGGGCGAAGAGGAACCTGGTCATCTGCCATGAGAGCCTCCTGAAGGGGCACATAAAGGGCAAGTGGCTGGCCAGGGATCAGATCATAAGCCCGCTTCCCTCTCTGGAGGAGGGAGAGAGCCTGGTGCTCAAGATCGGGAAGTTCTCTGCAGTGGGAACTGTACGCCAGAGAGGCGATGGCCTGGCGATCAGGATCAAGGATGTAACCCAGAGTGATTTTGTCTTGAAGAAGGGCTCCTTCACCCAGGAGAATGCCATCCTGGCCAATGAGGATCACCTCAAACGCCTGGAGAGAGAGGCTCTGGCCGAGGTCAGGGGTTACTTATCCAGAAACAGGCTGCCGGTGAATATCTCGTTCAGCGGGGGGAAGGACAGCCTGGCCTCGCTCATCCTCGCGCAGAAGCTTCTGCCCAGAATTGAGGTCCTATTCATTAATACCGGCCTGGAGTTTCCCGAGACCGTGCAGTATGTACGAGAGCTGTGCCTCCGCCGCAAGCTCAGGCTGCATGAGATCCGCGCAGAGAGCGATTTTTTCCAGCAGGTGAAGATCTTCGGCCCCCCGGCCAAGGATTATCGCTGGTGCTGTAAGAGCAATAAGCTCGGACCGATGACGGCATTCCTGGCCGGGCAGTATCCCCGTGGCTGCGTGACCATAGAGGGGCGGCGGATCTTCGAGTCCTTCAACCGCTCCGCCATAAAGGGGGTGGAGAGGAATCCCTATGTCCCCGGCCAGACCATGCTCTCCCCCATCCGAGACTGGAGGGCGCTGGAGGTCATGCTCTACATCCACTGGAACGGCGAGCTGCCCAACCCTCTCTACCAGGAGGACTATGAGCGAATAGGCTGCTGGCTCTGTCCAGCATCGCCGCAGTCTGAACTCTCCCGCCTCAGGGAGAGCCACCCAGACCTGTACCATCAGTGGAGCTCCTGCCTTCATCAATGGAGAGAGGAGAACGGCCTGGACAGGAGATATATCGATTGGGGGTTCTGGCGCTGGAGAAGGCACCCCCCCAAGATGACGGAGATCGCAGCGGCCCATGGTATCGATCTAACGAAGCGGGGAGGATCAAGAGGGGAGCTCTCCTTTCAGGCAGTACGGGGAAGATCGCCATGCGGACTGGAGTACTCCATCGAGGCTACCCTCTCTTTTCCTCAGAATCATCCCTTCTCCAGTGTGGCCAATGCTCTGGGCATCCTGGGGAGGGTGAAGTATGAGGAGGATATGGGAGCAGCATTGCTCAGGACTGAGAGCGGAAGGGCCACCATCTTCGCCAATGGCCATATCCTGGTCATAGCGGGGAGGGCGGAGGCAGAGGAGCTTCTGCAGAGGGTGGTCGAGGTCATATTAAGGGTGCAGATGTGCACAAAGTGTGGAATCTGTACGAAAAACTGTCGCCAGGGGGCGATCACCCTGCAAGACACCCTCATTGTGGATCAGGAGCGGTGCAACCACTGCGGGAGATGCTCCCGGGGATGCATAGCAGTCAATGAGGCGAAGAGGATCTACAAAGAGCTGAACAAGCCCGCCGGTCCCCAAATAAGATCAGAGCTCATGAAGCTGAATGGGCCATTGAGATGATCGTCCAGGGTCCTTCATATTCAGAGGATGTCTCCGGAAAGCTCCGGGGTCCATTCATCTCCATGCTCTTTTTCTGCCAGTAGATTTAAATATTTGATTAATATCACCGATACCATACTGAGGAATCAGAATGGTAACCGGAACAGTAAAATTCTTCAATAGAACCAAGAGATTTGGATTCATTGCAGGCGACGATGGAAAGGATTATTTCGTTCATGCAACCGGCCTCATGCCGGACGTCACCATCAATGAGGGTGACAAGGTCAGCTTCGAGGTAGTTGAGGGCGAGAAAGGCCCCAAGGCAGATAGAGTAAGCAAAGTGTAATCCAGAATGATCGCCAAGATCTTATAAGCACATTTCATAGAGCATAGCCTTTCATGGGCTGGGAGACTGGCCCCGATTTCCACTTTCTTCAATTATGATCTCAAAGCATAGCCCTTCTGATCTTCTCCCCCCTGATGGAGGTTGATATGCTCGATCAGCATATAGAAAGGATAGCTGCAGAACTCTCGCTCGACCGGAGATCGGTCAGGGCGGTCTCAGAGCTTCTTGATGGCGGCGCGACGCTGCCATTCATAGCGCGATACCGGAAGGAGGCCACAGGAGATCTGGACGAGCTGGCAATAGGCAGGATTCGCGAGGGCCTCAACCGCCTCAGGTTGCTGGACGAGCGCCGAGCGGCAATCATTCGCTCTCTGCTCAAGCAGGGCCAGATGAGCGCAGAGATCGAGGAGAGGCTCAACGGGGCGGCAAGCTTGGCTGAGCTGGAGGACATCTATCTTCCCTTCAGGCCCAGGAGGCGAACCCGGTCCACAGTGGCAAAAGAGCGCGGCCTGGAGCCTCTGGCCCGGATCATCCTCGCCCAGGATGAGAGAGGAGAACGAGATCCAGAAGAGGAGGCAGCCCTCTACATCGATCCCGCAAAGGGAGTATCATCGGCCGGGGAGGCCCTCCAGGGGGCAATGGACATCATCGCCGAATGGATCAGCGAGGATGCTGGGGCCCGGTCCGAGTTGAGGTCACTCTTCTGGTCGGAAGGCATTCTGCAGAGCCGGTCTGCTGCCGGGAAGGACCATCCAGAGGAGGGCAAGTTCAAAGATTATCTGGAGCTCTCCGAGCCCATTGCCGGCATGAGCTCCCACCGCCTGCTGGCCGCTCTCAGAGGGGCCAAGAGGGGGGTGTTTTCCCTCCATCTGGCGGTCAACGAAGAGGATGCCCTGGCCATCCTGGAGAAGATCTTCATTAAGGGGGACGGTCCAGCCTCCAATCTGGTCAAGGCCGCTGCCCAGGACTCCTTCCGCAGGCTTCTGGCACCATCCCTCCAGACGGAGACGGTATCCATAGCTCGTCAGAGGGCGGAGGAGAGGGCGATAGAGGTCTTTGCCGAGAACCTGCGCCATCTTCTCCTGCAGCCACCCCTGGGCAGAAGCTGGGTCCTGGCAGTAGACCCTGGATTTCGCACCGGCTGCAAATTGGTGGTTCTCGATCCCCTGGGGCGGCTGATGAAAAGCGATGTGATATACCCCCATGAGCCCCACAATAGGAGAGCAGAGGCAGGCTCAAAGGTGGCCGGGATCTGCCAGGAATATGATGTGGAGGTTATAGCAGTGGGCAACGGCACTGCAGGCCGGGAGACGGAATCGTTCCTGCGAGGGCTCAATCTGCCCCCGAGAATAAAGATAGTTCAGGTCAATGAATCGGGGGCCTCAGTCTATTCCACCTCTGCAGCAGCAAGAAGCGAGTTTCCCGATCAGGATGCCACAGTGCGCGGCGCCATCTCCATAGGCCGCCGGCTGCAGGATCCTCTGGCTGAACTGGTCAAGATCGAGCCCCAGGCGATCGGTGTTGGGCAGTACCAGCATGATGTGGATCCATCAAGCCTGCGCCGCTCCTTGGATGATGTGGTGGTGGCCTGCGTGAATCAGGTGGGAGTGGATGTCAATGCCGCCAGCATCCAGCTCCTCTCCCGTGTCTCCGGCCTGGGGCCGAAGCTGGCAGAGGCGGTGGTGAGATACAGAGATGAGCACGGGCCATTCCGCTCCCGCCGGGATCTGCTGGCTGTGCCCCGCCTGGGGCCGAAGGCCTTCGAGCAGGCGGCAGGATTTCTGCGCATTCGCGGGGGTGACAATCCCCTGGATCGCACTGCAGTCCACCCGGAGAGATATTCGATTGTGGAGAGGATGGCCGGGGATCTGGGGGTGACGGTGGCCCAGCTCATGGAAAACGAGAGGCTGCTGTCGGGGCTGAGGCTGGAGGACTACTCGAATGAGGAGGAAGGAGTCGGCATCTGCACCCTTCGGGATATATTGAATGAGCTCTTCTGGCCGGGAAGAGATCCGCGCCCGGTGTTTGAGGCCTTCAGCTTTGCTCCGGGAATAAAGGAGATCGACGACCTTCAGGTGGGAATGAGAATTCCCGGCATTGTGACCAATGTCACCACCTTTGGAGCCTTCGTGGATGTGGGGGTGCATCAGGATGGATTGGTGCATAAAAGCAAGCTCGCCAGCGGTTCTGCCCCGGCGCCCGGTGATGTGGTGAGGGTTGGACAGAAGGTGATGGTGAAGGTGCTGGATGTGGATCGGGAGAGAAAGAGGATCTCCCTTTCCATGGTGTGATCAATATCAATTGCAACAGCTCCCCCGCAGTGCCATGATATACCCCGCCTCAGTGGATTGTCATCCTCTTTTTATTCGAAGCCCGCCGGGCCCGAGGCCATCCGGATCTAGCCAGCTCGGAGTGATTCAATGAGCTCCTTTGTGCTGGCCAAAGGATCTGCGCTGCCATAGATCTGCCTTCCCACAATCAGATAGTCTGCTCCTGCCTCCAGCGCCCCCCCAGGGGAGCCGCCCTGAGCCCCCACCCCGGGTGAGATGATGAGCCTCTCTCCGATCATCGAGCGGATGAGCCTTATCCTCTCCGGACGGGTGGCGGGAGCCACCACCCCGCTGGCACCCGTCTCCACTGCCAGCCGGGCCATCCTCTCCGCCACAGGGGCCATGAACTCCTCTGCCCCGGGATGGCTCATCTCCGTGACGACAAAGAGGTCGGCGGCAAAGTCTCGGGCGCAATCGGCACAGGCAAGCAGGGAGTCTTTCCCGGGAAAGGCCTGGGCGATTATGGCTGTGGCGCCCGCGCCCAGCACTGCTTCGCATATCAGGCGGTTGGTATTGGGAATATCAGCGATCTTCAGATCGGCGATGACAGGGATCGATGTGCATATCTCCCCCACTATTCCCAGGCCGGCATGGAGGATGAGGGGATAGCCGATCTTGATGGCATCGAAGTAATTGCCGAGCTGCTCGCTCAGCCTCAGGGCTTCATCCCTGGAGAGCACATCCAAGGCCAGGATCAGAGAGCTCTTTTTATTCATATCTGGGCAGGCCGTCGTATGTCCTGGTATTTATCCCTTTCACGGGCCAAGAGCCCAAGCTCCCTTGATACCATTGCCGGAAAAAGAATACAAAGCCCAAAGCCAAAGCTAGGGCCAGAGGCCAAAGGCGATATTCAGGCCCAAGATGAGCGCCCCCGCGCCAATGCAGGCACCAAGAACCATCTTGGGACTGAATTTGATCGAATCATCATCGGCCTCAAAGTATCTCATCAGGCCGGCTGACGACTGAAGGCCGCTTCCTTCGTTCTTTCTTCTTGCCATATTTATCACCTTGACCCATCATCTTAAGAAGATTGCGGCCTCAAGGGGAGGCGGCCCGGGCGGGGACGGCCAGAAAAAAGGATGGGTGGCGTTTTATGGCTCCCGCCAGCCGTTCATATCCTGGAAGGGATGGCCATCCTTTCCCCTCCCTCCCTTAATCGCTCGGGGCCAGTTGCTGCTGGGGTTGCCCTTGGCTGAATGGTCGCTCCAGTAGTTTCCGCCTGTGCTGCTGCCAGCATCCCAGCTATTCTCTCCATCGGCATCGATCGAATGCTCTATATTGTCCAGGAAATTATTGTGATAGATCATATTCCCGGAAGAGAATGATACCCGGCAGCCCAGGGAATTGGAGATGATCTCATTTTGATAGATCTGGTTGTTGTCTGAGAGATTCAGCCAGATTCCTGTGACCAGGTTCTCCCGCACAGAATTGCCGCGGATGATATTCTCTTCGCCGGAGAGAAGGGAGATGCCGTTCTGTTCATTATAGGATGCATTGTTTCCCTCAATCAGGTTCCAGCCTGAGGCATAAAGAAAGATGCCGCTGTATCTGTTGCCCTGCAGAAGGTTGTCAAGGATCTCATTTCCAGAGGAGTTGATCAGCCTCATGCCAAAGCATCCTGAGATATTGCTATCTTTTATGCAATTGTTCATGGAATGGAAGAGGAAGACGGCATCCTGGGTCAGGCTGATATTCTCCACTGCTGTATTTCTGCAATAGGCCAGGGTGAGATGAGCCAGCTCTCTGTCCCGAATCTGTGCGCCTGAGCGATCAAACAGATAAGCAATGGGAACCATATCCACCAGGTTTGACTCATCTATGCTGTTATTGAAGCCTTCCTTATCCCCGCTCTCCACATAAAGGCTCCAGCTCACATTTTGAAAGCGATTGGCACAGAGCAGATTGGCCGGCGATTCAAGGAGCATAATGCCCTGCTGGCCATCGACGAACTCGTTTCTCAGGATCTCGCAGTGAGAAGAGGATACTATCTGCATTGCAGTATCGCTTATGTCTGTAAATCTGTTCTCTGCAATCCGATTATAATCCCCTCCCCCCAGGTCAAGGGCGGCGGTGAGGCCGTCCATCTGGTTCCCAGTGATGGTGTTGCGGCTGGTGTTGTCCAATCTTATGCCATACTCTCCCTCTCTTATGCTATTGTTATTGATCTGCAACCCTATAGCATCCTGGATATAGAGGGCATTACTGCACCGGCTGATGTCGTTATACTGCAGGCTGTTGTTATGGCACTCCAAAGCAGCCAGACCTATATGTCCGCCAATGATCTCGTTTCTCTGAAAATCAACCCCGCTCACATTGGCCAGCAGGGCGGCGCGGCTGGAGGGAAGGCCTCCATCCTCCATGCCGATCAGATTGCCGGCGACCGATATACTGCTGCCATTCAAGAGGAGTATGCCATAGCCCCGGCTGGTGATGTTGTTTCTCTGGATCTGCACCTGGCTGGAGTTATCAAGCCAAATGCCCCAATAGGCATCTGAGATGCTGTTCTCATTGATCCTGTTCCCATCTGACTCCCCCAGGAATATGGAGATATTGCAGCCGGCGAACTCATTTGCTGTTATGTTATTGTTGCGGGAGGAGTCCCTCAATGCCACCCCTCCCTGGCAGCCTTTTATCAGATTTCCGGTAATTGAGTTCCCCTCTGAGCCAGTGGCAAGTATTGCCGGGCTGGCATCTTCGAATGCATTGTTCTTAATACTGTTTCCCCGGGAGAGGAGATTGATTGCTGCCCCTGAATATCCCTGAAAGGTAAGCCCTTCCAGCAGGCACCCATCTGAAGATACTGTGACTCCCGTCTCCTTGCCACTGCCGTGGAGGATTATCGGGCCGCTCTCCCCTAGAAGGGGCATAATGCTGAGGCTCTTGTTGAGGATGATCTCCCCGCTATAGTCTCCCGGCCTGACATATATCGTATCGCCATCATTGGCCTGTGCCACTGCCTCCTGGATCGTTCTGTAATTGGAGTGACCGTCATCATCTACAATATGAGTTCTTATGCCATCAACAGGAGTAAACCATATGAGAATAGCTATGAGGATGATCAATGGTATTCTTGGCATGAGTACTACTTGCCAAGGCACCTTTTATAGTTAATGCATTTGGCGGGGATCAGATCTTCACCAAACCCCTTTATTTCCAGTGGAAAAACCAAATCAGATTTCTTGCCTTGATGGACATAAAATCTGGGAAAATTGTATCAAACTGAATGATTTACAGATAATGTTATTTCGTAAGTTATATATCAGAGAGGGCATGGTCTGCTCTTTCAGAGCCTTTTATTTCATTGATCCACCGCTAATAATTTTTTATCGAAATTTATTATAAAATGCATTTCCTTCATTTTGCTAAAGGGCTCAGTCCATCAAACACAGCAGACCCAGTTAATCAGCGAATGCGAAAGGATAAACCTTATCTACTTCTCCACCCATGCTTTTGATGGACGATGATCAGATGACAGAGATTCAGCCGCACAAACACTGCCTTGTCTGTGGCAATTCCGTGCGCGCAGACGAGAACTTCTGCGATGAGCTCTGCGAATCGAAGTATAAGTCGGCGCAAAAGAGGCAGCAGATTCTGTTTATAATATTTATATTAATAATGATGTTGATATTGTTTATGCCGTCTATTCTCAAAACCGCTGGGTGAAAGATGAGACAAGCAGTGATAATTCTGGTATTATTGGCGGCAATCGCCTTCTCCTCATGTGGCAGTGCCAGGGGTGACTATATCAAGGTCCGGGATGTTACAATGCACCTGGAGGGGGATCGCGCCACCTTCGATCTCAATTATACCCTTGATACCTTTGCCCGTCTCTATGTACTCGCACTGGGGGCCAGGCAGCTTGAACCGGATCTGATCTCCTTTTTGGGCGGATACAAGGATGTGAAGCTCATAAAAGCAGATGAGAGTAGAGCCTCTCTACAGGTCAACGGGGCAGGAAAGAATCTGGACAATTGCTACCTGTTCTACTCCCGCCCCTTCGGCAGCAAGGATAAGCCGCTGAAGAGGGGGGTGGAGAGGCTCTCTGTGGTTTATCCCGGGGGCAAGGTCGATACATTTTACAATGTCAACTCCACTCAGAATGTCTTCTATGAGGCCGACTAGCAGGCCGGCCATGTTGAGGCCAAGCCTTTAAATTGGGCTCTGTCCTCAGCATGGCACTACTCCTGATTGCGATTGAGCCACCATCGTGGCTCTGCCCCTGATTGGCACTGAGCTATCAGGACAGCCAGATATGGACATTTGTAATAAATCAAAATAGATGGCGAATAGTTCACGTTTTGTGCTATAATCCCTCATCTGTGCCATAGATATTTAAATTATAAGGGCTAATAAGCAGAGATCATAGCATCTTATTGAACATAAGAACTATAGGAGCGTGGAGGTATGAAGAGAAATAGAGAAGAGATAATTTCCCAGATCCTGAGCATCTGCATGGATGGGGCTATCAAGACCCGTGTCGTATATAAGGCAAACCTGAATTTTAAGACTGTAGAGCCTTATCTGGAACTTCTGATAAAGAACAAGCTCTTGAAGGTCCAGCCTGGGAAAAGGACATTCTATGAAACTACAAAAAAAGGCGAAAATCTTTTGAAAGCTATGGAAAATGTAAATAAAGTGATGGGATTCAAATCGCTTTAGGCTTTAAAGCCCAATAGATTTCAGCCTCAATTGTGTCCGATGGGCAGTGGGCTGCAGAGCACACCCATCGCATATCCGCGGATGGCCAGATCGCTCTATCCGCAATTCATTATTCCGGATGGATATGATCGAATCCAGCAGGTCGGACTGAGGATAACAGACGGGGAGTGTATTCTGCCTCGCCAGCTCAAAATCACAGAGAGGGAGCTTCAGAAGAGCACCTCATTCAATAGGCTCTTCTGGGAGGGGACAAGATCGATGCGTTCCGTTTTTTGGCTCTGCAGGAATGCAATGCGCAGATCTATCTTCTGGATCTCACACTCCATCCTCATGATCCTCCCAATAAGAAGCTCGCGCCTTTGAAGCAGTGCTTCCATCTCATTCATTGCCCTCACCTCGGCTTTCCCTCTTCCCCATGCACCTAAAACACAGGCCTAAGATGCAACCAGGCCTGAGATGTAAGCCTTCATTCTCGGTTTGGACATATTTGTATAAGTGTTTTATGACACAGATTGAGAATTATAGTACATAATGCGAACAATAAAACAGTTTGAAATAATTTGCCTTGAGCTGAATTGTGTGGTGATGTGCCTGCAGAAAAACAGCTCTTCACTGAATTGTATAGTCGATTTACGGAGGGGAGCTTTCTCTGTGCCCTATGAAAATGATGCTGCTGTCGCCGTCTTGCTGCCATTTTCATTCTTTGAGGGCGAATATCACACCTGCCTTTAAAAAAACCATGCTGTCTTGAGATGAGGCCCAAGCATTCCGATTTCAAATCCCATGCCTCCGTTTTAATGACTGTTCTATCGGGCATCGAAGGCCTTATCTCTAAGGAAAAATGCATAGAAAATCTGCTTGGAGCTGAAAAAAATCATGAGAGGCATCAGAGACAAATTTCCCCATCTGCCGGAGAGGATCGCAGGATTAAGAGAGTTGGCCTACAACCTTTGGTGGAGCTGGCACCCAGAGGGCAGGATGCTGTTCAAGCTCCTGCACAGACAGGGCTGGCATCTGAGCAATCACAATCCAGTCAAGATGCTCAACCAGATGGATGCTCATATGCTCAAGACAGCATCTACTGATACTCACTTCCTGAGGCATTACGATTCTGTGATGGCCAGATTCGAAGGGTATATGGAGCCTGCCAGCAGTTGGTTTTCTGCTGAGGGTCGCGAGCTGGATAAATGCGCCATCGCCTACTTCTCTGCCGAATATGGCCTGCATCATGCCCTGCCATTTTATGCCGGAGGCTTGGGATTTTTGGCTGGAGATTACCTGAAAGAGTGCAGCGACCTGGGAATCCCCCTGGTGGGTGTGGGGTTCATGTACCCCCAGGGCTACCTCCGTCAGTTGGTCTCTGCAGATGGCTGGCAGGTTGGCGCATGCGAGATGCTGGACCGGGAGAATGCACCCATTCACAAGCTGATGGACGAGAATGGAGAGCCTTTATCGATCAGGGTTCCCGTCATGGATCCTCCAATCACCCTTGAGGTCTGGATGGTCCAGGTGGGGAGGACCAAGCTCTATCTGATCGATACATCAAGCCAGGCCAATGAGCCACAGAACAGGATCATCTCCGACCGGCTCTACACCGGCGACCGGGAGATGCGATTGCGCCAGGAGATAGTACTGGGAATCGGTGGGGCGAGGATACTGCGAGCCCTGGGCGAGGACTATGCCGTCCTTCACCTGAATGAGGGCCATCCAGCATTCGCTGTGCTGGAGAGGATCAGAGAGAAGGTCGAGCGGGGAATGAGCTATCACGATGCCTCCAGGCTGGTCAGAGATACCACCCTGTTTACCACCCACACCCCAGTTCCTGCGGGCCATGATGCCTTTGCCTATCCGCTCTTAGAGAAGTACCTCTCATCCTATCTTCCCACCCTGGATCTGTCCATGGAGGAGTTCATAGAACTGGGGCTGAACCCCACCCGGCCCGGTGAGTTCAATATGACCGCCTTCGCCCTCAGGAGCTCAGCCTACCGCAATGCTGTGAGCAGGAGGCATGGAGAGGTGAGCCGGAGCATGTGGCAGCCTCTATGGCCCAACCTCCCTGTAGATCAGATCCCCATCGATCATGTCACCAATGGCATTCACGTCCCCTCCTGGATCGATCGCCGCCTGGGTTCAGAAATCCTGTGCCGCTACATGGGCCGGACCTGGCTGGAAGAGCATGATGAGAGCCGCATCTGGAATCTGGTCTGTGAGATCCCCGACGAGGTGCTCTGGAACCATCATAATTCCATGAAGAGCATGCTGATCACCAAGATAAAGGAACGGGCACGGAACAAATGGCTGGAAGGGGGAGCCGAACCGGGACAGATCATGGCCTCAGGAGTGCTTCTGGATCCTTCTGCCCTCACCTTGGGGTTTGCCAGGCGCTTTGCCTCTTACAAGCGGCCCACTCTCCTCTTGCAGGATATCGACCGGCTGAGACGGATTCTCAATGATCCCTGGAAGCCGGTGCAGATCATATTCGCCGGAAAGGCGCATACGGACGACGATCAGAGCAAGATGCTATTGCAGCAGGTATTCAATGCCGCCAAGGACAGAGCATCAGGTGGCAGGATCGCATTTGTCGAGGACTACGATGAGCTGCTGGCCCAGTATCTGGTGCACGGGGTTGATGTCTGGGTGAACAATCCCATTCCTCCCATGGAGGCGAGCGGGACCAGCGGGATGAAGGCCTCAATAAATGGCGTCCCCCAGCTCTCCATACTGGATGGCTGGTGGATTGAGGGATACAATGGCAAGAACGGCTGGGCGTTCTCGGGAGCAGAGGACGGATTGGATAGAGATGCAAAGGACGCAGCCTCAATCTATACCCTCTTGGAGAAGGAGATCGTGCCTCTTTACTATAACATTGCTGAGGACGGCATTCCTCATGGCTGGGTGACAGTGATGAAGGAGGCCATCAGGATGAATGGCCCGAACTTCTCTGCTGCCCGCATGGCCAAGGAGTATGCAGATAAGTTCTACCATCCGGCCATCGATGCTTATATGATGGAAAAGAGGAGAAGAGAGAGGGGATTCATAAAGCAGGATCATTTTGGAAAGTTCTGATTCGTACCCTCTCCCGGTCGGAATCAACCTCAATGCAGCTTCCATTCTTCACCTGGAGGAGATCGGCCGGCACCCTATCCACCAGAGGGATGCCGCTGATGATGGCCCCTACAGCCACAATGGGCTCGGAGCGGAGATTGATCATGGCTGCCGGGGCCAGACCTCTCTTCTTCAGTTGATAGATGACATAAGAGCCCACTGTAGAGCCCTTTCCTCCGGGGAATATGAGCACCTTGCCACTGATCTTCTGGCCGTACAGCTCGTGGCCGGGGTCGACCACCATCCCCGTTCTGGGGTCGACATTGCCCAGGAATGAGATGGCCATCCTCGTGGTCAGAGCAGGCCCGCTGGCAAATCCTGAGGCCACCTTATGGCAGGGAACCTCCCTCATCTCCTCCTCCCCAAAGCGACATCGATGCACTCTTCCAGGCTGCCGAAGGCGGCATCCACCCCCCCCAGCCCGGGCAGGTAGACCAGAGCCTTGCCCGAGTTGACCATCATCCTTCCAAACCCCTCTGTGGCCGGTGAGACCACCATGCAGGTATCACAAAATACCCGGGCCCCGGAGGACTCTATCCTTTCCACCAGCTCTGGGCATGAGTCTCTGATCTTGCGGGCAGTGCAGACCCACATCTCCCTTTGAACCCTCTGCCCGGCCAGGAGGTCGGCTATCCTCTCCAGCTCCTCTCGAGAGCAGTGAGGGCATCCCAGGGCCACTATATCGGCATCAGCTCCTCTGCTCTCCTCATAGACCGCCTCGATCTCCTCCTTCTCAATGCTGATCCTCTCACATCCATCATGATCTGCCGCGGAACCGGGGGGAACGGGCGGACCGGGGGTGACGCCATCCACATAGTAGAGAGCCACTGAGCCACTGGCAGCCATCGCCGCCCCCAGAGCCTTCAGCTCATCCCTGCTGGGCGTGGACCGGAGCCGGAAGAGAGGAACACCATCACCCACCTCTCTGCCAGCCAGAAGTCCAAGGGCGCCATAGTCAGAGCCCGCGAGATCCGCCTTCACCTCGATGATATGGCTGGGCTGGCGGTTGATATCCAGATGGTAGCCGTACAGAGCAGTCTTGCCGATCAGAGCGGCAGCCAGAGCAGAGGGGCCTCCCTCTCGATTGCTTCTGGCGCCGATAACTGAATTGGCATAAGAGACCGCCGAGGACTCGCTCCAGGCCAGATGGTCATCTCTTTGGGCCAGGTCGTCGTAGATCTGGTAGGGGGTGCAGGTGCAGTCGACTGTCACTCCCAGCCGGCGGTAGGCCTCGATGATCTCCTTCTGCTTGGAGGCGAACTGCTCACTGATCCCCATATCCTGCCAACAATAAAGGTCCATGCCGGCGGGATTTAGAATGCTGGGGACGACCACCTCTCCCTCAAGATCGGATATCCATTCCAGGCCAGCATCTCCGATATTCTTATAGGATACCCCGGCAATCTGCACCGATTTCACCTGAACGAGCCTCTCTGCCCCGTAGATGTCGCCCAGGGCTACCAGGATCTCCATCATCCGGCGAAGGGTCTCACCCCGATCTCCCCGGTATACAGCCTCTTCATCGCGAGAGAGATACATGCACTGGATACCTCCTCCTGAGTATTAATCCTTTCCAGATACACCGCCGGGGGCTATACCAGCCGGAAGAGGGGATGAGTGGCCTCGGGATAGACCTCCAGGTCCCTTACCGCCTCTGCCACCAGGATGTCGGCCATAGCCGCGGCCGGAAAGATGACCTCACCGCTCTCAATGGGGCCGTAGAGGAGAAAGTCGCCCCCCATGGCCAGCTGCATGCAGGCAGCAGCAGCATCGCAACAACTGCGGTTGATTCTATCCCTCCCCTTGAGCCACTGCCAGGAGCTGATGGCATTATGAATTCCCGAGCCCACAGGCAGCCCCAGGCGGGACTTGGCGACTACAGAAAAGCGCAGAGAAGAGCCCGCCCCGTTTCCCATGGGCATCACACCCGGATCGATGAGAATGTTGCTTATCCCAAGCCTTCTGGCCAGGGGGACGAGCCCCTCATCCTTCACCCGGCCACCGTTCTCCAGGATCTGCATCCCCCCCTCCACCCCCGGCTCGCCCGGGTTGTAGGCGAGGATGATGGCGCTGTCAACCTCGTTATCCAGCAAAGCCCTGGCCTCGGCCTCGTCGGTGGCTATGCTTATGCTGTTGAATATGGCCCTATCGGCATACCCCAGCTCCGAGAGCAGAGATAGGGCTGCAGAGCGAGTGCTCTTCTCAGCCGAGTCGATGATGAAGGGCCCAGACCAGATCCCCTCTATGAAATCCAGATATCTCAGCAGGGCAGAAGCTGTCCGGGCATAGATATGAGGGACAAAAGGGCATCCCGTCTCCCCGGAGAGCTCGGACTGGCGGAGCATCATCCTCTCTGCTGCAGAGCGATCGAATCTGCCCTTTTCATCATCCTCGACAATTCTGTGCCCCTGATAGAAGATGGTGCCGCAAAGGACGGTGGGCAGCAATCCAGGCTGCCCTCCAAACCTCACCCCGGCCACATTGACTATCGATTGCCCATTCTTGAAACGGAACATATCTCATACCCCGGATGCGACCAGCCATCTGCCGGTCTCCATGCCGACCCCCGCCCCGAAGAAGAGGTCGCTGTCAACAGATACCATCTCCTGACGGGCTGCCTTTCTCTCAATCACCTGATAGGGCTCCTCGGGAAAGGGGGTGGAGATCTGTTCATACTGGGAGATCAGCCTCTCTATCTCCTCTCTGTCCTCCAGGCCGATCCTCTCCACCAGCTCCACCTGCCTTGCAAAGCGCTCGATGGCCTGAGCGGGGAGGTTCTGGATGAATGGAATTGCACCCTTTGATCCGATTATCCTTCCCCTCTCGTCGATGCCATTCTTATGCAGGGCGATCAGGGTGTTGCCCGGCAGATGGCCCTTTGACTCCGCTCCGCAGATGATGAGCACTCTTATATTGCTGTTGCTGATCACATTGGCCACAATCTTCTCCAATCCCAGGTTCTCTGTCCTGCAGGGGCCGGATATGGCCGCCCCCCGGGGATGAAAGGTGCTGGCCAGGGTGACCACTGCCACCCTCGCCCCCGGATCGCCCAACAGGTACTCTCCCCGCACCGGCGGCCAGGGATCCAGATATCCCCGGCACGCAGCCTCTCTGTTGATATCTTCGGCCTCCTCTGTCATATTGCTCCCCTGGATCTTCCTCTTGCCATTCTTGGAATTGATAGATCAGCATATAATTTTTTCCGATTTAGAAAGCTATATGAAAAATTGAAATATCATGATAGATCATATGTGTAGGCGGTCATAAAATGTTTAACACTTCACAGGAATTTAGCTATGCTATGAGTTGGTGGCTCTAAATGGCCTCGTACAAGGAAAGGATTCTGAATGTCATAGACGAGTCTGAGGTGGGTCTGACCACAGTTGATGTGGCCAAGAAGGCCAATGTCAGCAAGACCACAGTCATAAAATATCTCTCTGTGCTCAGCTCTGAGGGGGAGGTCGAGTTCGTGGAGGTGGGACCCTCTAAGCTCTGGAGGACGAAGAGCATAATCACAAAGCATGGGGAAGAGCAGGAGGGAAGGATGAAGGCGGAGGCATTTCCCATGATGGATATTGATTTTCATAACGGCGAGGAGGAGACAGTCTACTTCTCATTTCGGGTCAAGTCGGAACAGATCTGCCAGCTGATGAAGAAAGCCAGGAAATGCGATTGTGAAACCTCAGATAGAATTGATCGAGGATAGATTTTATGCAGAGCAATGTGCAGACCTCCGTACCAAAGGAGATAATCGACTTCTTTCATGTCGATAAAGGCCAAACGCTCCTCATCAAGGGGATGCCGGGAACGGGCAAGACCACCCTCGCCCTGGAGATCATGAGCAGCCTGTGCGAGGAGAGAAATGGGGTTTACATATCCACGCGGGTGGATCCCCGCCGGCTCTATGCCACCAATCCCTGGGTGGAGGAGGTTCTAATGCCCAGGAATGTGGTCAATGCCACTCAAACCAAGCTCCTGGAGAGCCTGAGAAAGGCGGGCAAGGAGCTTTCCAGCTATTATGCTGTCCTGGACTTCTTCCGGGTCTTCTTCGAGGAGACAGAGGATATGGACAACCCCATGATAATAATCGATAGCTGGGATGCAGTCCTGAACTACACCTCTCATCTGATAGGCTCCTCCCAGCACAGCTTCGAGCAGAACATCTGCGAGTTCGCCCGTGATCTTGACACCCATCTCATCTTCGTCTCCGAGTTCGCCAGCGTCATGCCCCTGGACTATATTGTGGATGGGGTGGTGACCATGGAGCAGTTCAACCTCCCCGGCCATACAGAGGGAAATATGAGGACCCGCTACTTCCGGCAGATCAAGCTGGAGAAGCTGAGAGGAGTCCAGATCAATCAGAAGAACTACACTGTCACATTGCACAACGGCCGGTTCAGGTTCTTTGAGCCTTATCGGGAGCAGAAAGATGCGCGAATTGTGAGCGATGGGATAAGGGTTCCCGATCCCTCTGAAGACCGGATATCAACTGGCATCCCTGACCTGGATATCGTAACCGGCGGCCTGAAATACGGCTCGTGCAATGTCTTGGAGATAGATCACGGTGTGGGCAAGAGGTATTACCAGATTCTGACTGCCCTGGCCTCCAATGCCATCAAGAACGGACGGGGAGTGTCCATCCTTCCCAGCATCGGCTATCAGCTCAGCTCGCGGGACATCTTTGTGCCCACCAATGTCGTCGTCTCCCAGCCAGAGGGTGATGATGCAGGAGCCTGGGGAAAGGACCTGCTGAAGAGGTGGGATGCATTGCGGGAGAGGACCGGCCGGCCCATTCTGAATATCATCGGCCTGGACTCCATTGAGTTCACCTTCGGCTATAAGGCGTCTTTGAACCTGACCAACCTGATGATCAGAGACTGGAAGGAGACCAATGACATCAATGTCCTGGTGGTAAAGAGCGGCCAGGAGAGCATGAACATGGCCATTCACACCGCAGACAGCTACTTTCTGGTAAATGAGCTGAATGGAGGGCTCTGTCTGTATGGGGTCATACCCAGGACTGAGCCCTACAATATGCTTTTAGAGGACAGAAACAGGATCCGTCTGACACCGATGGTCTGAGAGGCCTGTGAGGGTTCAGGCCCCGGCTACAGCCCGCGCCTCTCTGGCGATCCTGCTCGCAGCCTCCTTTCTCATCATCTCCATGAACTCCCTCTGGGTGGCATAGACCAGGGCTCCTGTGGGGCAGGCCTGGACACAGGCTGGAAGATCCCGATCCTTGCAGCGGTCGCATTTGACTGCCATTCTGACCTCAGTCTTCCTGCCCACCACACCATAGGGGCAGATCATGGCGCACATCCAGCAGCCTATGCAGTTCTCTTCGATCCGTTCCACCACTCCTGTGAGCGGGTCCTGGACCAGAGCTCCAGTGCGGCAGACGGCAACACAGGGCGCATCCTCGCAGTGGCGGCAGATCATGGGCACATTCCTGCCCTCTGCCCTCTCCACAAAGAGCAGGCGGACGGGCACAGGCTTCTCCGATGCGGCCGCATAGAGGCTCTTGGATCTGGAGTGCTCTACTGCGCAGGCCATCTCGCAGGACCGGCAGCCCATGCACCTCTCCAGGCGGACGAATATCTCCTTATTCTCTTTCATCGCCATCACTATCCACCGCCATCAGGCCAGACCAAGTCTTCTGCGCTGGCTATCGATATGCTCGATCATCAGGCCGGCCGCCTTCACTGGATCTGGCTCCACAGCGAAGCACGCTCCCACCACCTCCTTGGCACCGGAGGTGAGCAGATCAGCCACTGCTTTGCTTCCCATGACCGGGGGGACTGTTCCCAGGACGGTGAACACCCCGGAGCTGACAACATACGCGCCGATGGACACTGCCTTCTCGCTCATCCATTCTGGAGCTGCTCCTGCTGCCGGCAGGTCGCTTATGTCCACCCCCAGGGCATTGGCCAGGGCTGCAGCAGCAATGAGAATGCGGCTGATGTCAACGCAGGAGCCCATATGAAGAACCGGGGGCACTCCCAGGGCCTGACAGATGCCCTTCAGGCCACCGCCTGCCCTCTCTGCTGCCTCCGGCTGAAGGAGGCCGGCCTTGGCGCAGGCCTGGGCGTTGCAGCCGGTGGTAAGGACCAGGACATCGTTCTCGATCAATTCCTGAACCATGCTGATATGGCCGAGGTCATGGGTGATCTTGGGGTTGTTGCAGCCGACAACAGCCCCTATGCCCCGGATGCTGCCGCCCTTTATGGCCTCTATCAGCGGATCTAAGCTGCCTCCCAGGGCGGAGAGTATTGCCTCTACAGAGAATCCGGCCATGCATTTGGTCTTGATGTCCGGGATCTGGACCCGTGAAGGATCGCGGTTGCGGAAGTTTTTCACTGCTGTGCGCACGATCTCTCTTGCCGTCTGCCCTGCTGTCTCCTCATGGAACTCCATGTGGGTTGCGCCCGGGAATTTTGCTTTGGGTGAGGTGGAGATCAATTTGGTATGGAAGCAGCTGGCCAGGGGGCCTAGGGCGGGCATGATGCACTGCACATCCACCACCATCGCCTCCACAGCGCCTGTAGCCATGATCAGCTCCTGGCCCAGGAAGTTGCCTGCTACAGGGACGCCCTGGCGCATCAGGGCCTCGTTGGCGGTGCAGCATATCCCCGTCAGATTGATTCCCTCTGCTCCCTCCTCCCGGGCCAGAGAGATCAGTTCCGGATCGGATGCTGCGGCGATGATCATCTCCGAGAGAAGGGGCTCGTGGCCGTGGATGATGATATTCACCTTCTCCGGCTCTATGACCCCCATGTTGGCCTCAGAGAGCAGGGGCTTGGGGGTGCCGAAGATGACATCCTGCAGCTCAGTGGCGATCATGGAGCCGCCCCAACCATCGGAGATGCTGGTCCTGAGGCCGTGCAGTATGAGGTTCACATAATCGTTGTCCACGCCGATGTGGGTCCGATGCATGCATTCCACGATCTCCCTGTCCACGCCGCGAGGGTCGATTCCCAGCCTCTTCCACAGCTCGAGCCTCTGGGGAGGGGCACGACGGGTGAACTGGATGGGTCCGTCCTGTTTTCCAAATTCCGCCAATATGGCTGTGGCCAGGAGGGCCGGGCTATCCACACCATACTCCTTCATCAGCCGGTCGAGCTTCTCTTGGTCTTTGATGCCATAGGAGGGGGATTTGCCCTCCACTATGAGCTTGAAGGCGTTCGCGACATCCCTCCCGTGATCGGAGTGGGCTGCTGCCCCGGCGGCAATGCTCCGCAGGAGATTTCGGGCAACGATTATATCAGCAGTGGCCCCGCAGACGCCCGCGCTTGCCCCTTCCCCGAAAGGATCGATCCGGCAGGGTCCCATGTTGCAGTTTCTGCAGCATATGCCCAATTCACCGAAACCACATTGAGGTTGCAGTCTCTCCAGCCTATCCCAGGCCGTCTCCAGGCCCGATCTCTCACAGACACGAAGCATCTCCTGGCAGGCAGGATCCACTGATCTACTGCGAACATCGTTTACCATTATTGATCCCTCTATAATGAGCACTTGCAGCGATGAATCGCCATTTTACTATTTATTGGTGACGATTTGATCAAAAAATTTTTATTGAACATTGGATCTGAGGATTGAGGGCTCTATCCTCAAAACATCCTTTACAATTTTCCAATCAACGATGAAATAGCAGTGGACCAGACTGTTTTTTTTCGTCAACGGATTCGATGATCCTGCAGACAGGACAGAGATCCAGGGGCTTTGGCTGTCTAAACTTCTCTCTCCTTCTCCGCCAGGCCCAGGACATTCAGCAATCCCAGGAGGTTCTCCCTGGATAGCGACCCATCTGAGACCTTCTTGAGCACCTCTTTGGCATTGAAGGCCACCCCCAAGCCGGCATTCTTGATCATCAGGCAGTCATTGGCCCCATCCCCCACTGCTACGATGTTGTCCGGGCTGATCTTCTCCTTCTCTGCCAACTGGAAGATCATCCGCCCCTTGGCCTCGGCATCGATTATATCCCCCTTGATCCTCCCGGTGAGAACACCATCTTCGATCTCCAGAACATTGGCAAAGACATAATCAAATCCCAGGCGCTCTTTCAGCACATCTGTGAAGTAAGTGAACCCGCCACTGATCAGGGCGATCTTGTATCCCACCTGTTTTAAGTGATGGATCAGCTCCTCAGAGCCCGGGGTGAGCTCGAGATCTGCGGCTATCTCCTGCAGAGTGGTGAGGGGCATTCCCTTCAGCAGGCACACCCTCTGGCGGAGGGATTCCTTGAAGTCCATCTCGCCGTTCATCGCCCGGTCAGTGATCGCCTTCACCTCCTCGTCCACCCCGGCGAAGCTGGCCAGGCGGTTGATGATCTCGAAGTCCACAATGGTCATATCCATATCGAAGACTATGAGCCTCTTCTCCTTTCTGGATTGGCTCAGATCCTGTATCACCACATCCAGCCCCAGCCGCTCACACTCCCTCTTAAGCTGTGCCCGGCAGTCTTCAACAATGCATTCGGCAAAGTCCATCAGAAACTCAATGGAGATCAACTCCCCCCGGGCGGTGACCGAGGCCCTCTCGATATTGATCTCATATCTGGTGGCCACCTCAGCCACATCGCGAATGATCCCCGGCCGGTCCCTGGCCAGAATGGTGACCACATAGAGCTCCTTAGCAGTCTGACGCCGGCCCTGATGCCCCTCCAGGGGAAGGAAGGAGAAGTCTATGGCCAGTCTCTCTGCATTATCCTGGTACCACTGCTCCAGCTTGCCGGGGGTGGTCTCTGCTGAGGCAAAATCGGCAACCACTGTCATGACGCATATCCCCTGCATCACCCTCTGATCCATATCCACGATGTTCACACTCTGAAGGGCGGGCCTATTCAGAATGTCGCGAATCAGGCCAGGCCTGTCCCGGCCTATGAAAGATATGACCCAGAGATCATCAGTCAGAGGGCACAATCCCCCTTTTTCAGTGGTTGCATCGCTCTCACACTCGTCCTCTCATGCCTGCATCTCATGCCTATATACCTTTTCGGATAGGAGTGGTCCAATAAACAATGTCACTTTGCGGTCGTGAGCCTCTAATGGGTTTGAGTTTTGTAATATGGAAAAGTCAAGAGTTCCTGCAAGCTCCAGACATGATCGATTAAGCCAGCTTGCTTCGCGGGACTATTGAACTTCGTTATGCCCATCTCATTTCTATATTTTAGAGCACGATGCTTTCGGCAGTAGTTGAAGTGCGCGAAATATAGGGTCATTTGGTTATTCAATTCTGCAGTCTCCTTAGAGAAACCTATGGTTTTCCTTGATATGCGGTTATTATCTTGTCTGCATGTCAGGTTTTGCCGTTCAATGTAGCTGGTAGATATCATTTTGTGGTCTATATCTTTGCCAAATATGATTCTCTTGACCACTTTTTTAGTCTACCGTTGACCCTCATTTTAATGACTTGAGCATATTGTAATAGTTCATCTACGATTAATTTAGGACTTCGAGGTCGCCCTCGCTTGCCTGTTGGTGCGAACGGCTGTAGTTTTCCATATTGCTTTCGAAGAGCTGCTGCATATAGTCTTAATCCATCTGTCACAAAGAGCGGCATTGATCTGAGTCTTTTGGCAGTATTTGAAACGAGCTGATCTGCATTTTCCTGAGATCGCTCACCGATAACATGTGAAAGCACCAACCTGCAATTTGCAGCCATGCTTATCCAGATCCAAGTTCCTTTATCTTCGTATTCACCTTCTCTGGGTAGTGTTTTCCCCACAAAAGTCCATGCCTCGTCCATCTCTACCTTTGGGGTCTCTACATCCTTCAAGACAACTTCATTGACTTTTTCACTATGCTTTGCTGCTTTCGAGATCCAAGTGCTTACAGTAGATGGTTTTGACTCAAGGATCTCAGCTATTCCTAAGACACTCATTCCACGCATGGCCATTTTTAGAGCCAGCTTGATCTTTTCTTCGTTTGTTCTTGTGTCATAGAATGCAGTGTTAGTTCTATCACAGAATCTGGTACCACATGTGTGGCAAATATATTTCCTGACCTTGCCGGAGCTTATCTTGTAAGTTCCGTACACAGTGACGTTTCCTTTCCCAGCAATTCCAAATAGATTGCACTGCTCATTCGGGCATGCTACATCCAAGAATCGAGGCTTTGGACCTCTTTTGCCCATTTTGCTACACCCCATGTAGCATATAGGAATAGGTTATATAAATAACAGCCGATTGTAGATTCACGACCCACTTTGCGGTCGTGAGCCTCTAATGGGTTTGAGTTTTGTAATATGGAAAAGTCAAGAGTTCCTGCAAGCTCCAGACATGATCGATTAAGCCAGCTTGCTTCGCGGGACTATTGAACTTCGTTATGCCCATCTCATTTCTATATTTTAGAGCACGATGCTTTCGGCAGTAGTTGAAGTGCGCGAAATATAGGGTCATTTGGTTATTCAATTCTGCAGTCTCCTTAGAGAAACCTATGGTTTTCCTTGATATGCGGTTATTATCTTGTCTGCATGTCAGGTTTTGCCGTTCAATGTAGCTGGTAGATATCATTTTGTGGTCTATATCTTTGCCAAATATGATTCTCTTGACCACTTTTTTTAGTCTACCGTTGACCCTCATTTTAATGACTTGAGCATATTGTAATAGTTCATCTACGATTAATTTAGGACTTCGAGGTCGCCCTCGCTTGCCTGTTGGTGCGAACGGCTGTAGTTTTCCATATTGCTTTCGAAGAGCTGCTGCATATAGTCTTAATCCATCTGTCACAAAGAGCGGCATTGATCTGAGTCTTTTGGCAGTATTTGAAACGAGCTGATCTGCATTTTCCTGAGATCGCTCACCGATAACATGTGAAAGCACCAACCTGCAATTTGCAGCCATGCTTATCCAGATCCAAGTTCCTTTATCTTCGTATTCACCTTCTCTGGGTAGTGTTTTTTCCCCACAAAAGTCCATGCCTCGTCCATCTCTACCTTTGGGGTCTCTACATCCTTCAAGACAACTTCATTGACTTTTTCACTATGCTTTGCTGCTTTCGAGATCCAAGTGCTTACAGTAGATGGTTTTGACTCAAGGATCTCAGCTATTCCTAAGACACTCATTCCACGCATGGCCATTTTTAGAGCCAGCTTGATCTTTTCTTCGTTTGTTCTTGTGTCATAGAATGCAGTGTTAGTTCTATCACAGAATCTGGTACCACATGTGTGGCAAATATATTTCCTGACCTTGCCGGAGCTTATCTTGTAAGTTCCGTACACAGTGACGTTTCCTTTCCCAGCAATTCCAAATAGATTGCACTGCTCATTCGGGCATGCTACATCCAAGAATCGAGGCTTTGGACCTCTTTTGCCCATTTTGCTACACCCCATGTAGCATATAGGAATAGGTTATATAAATAACAGCCGATTGTAGATTCACGACCCCATATTTTTTGAGGTGATCTTTGAATTCACTATTCCAGCTTCCGTCGCCATGGATTCTATGGGCTCCAAATTCGCTGCCATGATCGAGTATCAGCTCCCTCAAGGGACAAAGCCACCAGAATTTGTCCACTAATTGGTCGATCATCAGCATGATGTTCTCTGTATTGATCTCGGTAAACTCCCCACCAGCCAGCACCATCCTGGATGCATCATCCAGAATTACACAAACTTTGATATCAGTCCTATCCCATTCATGCCAGTCAATATGCCCAGCCGACATGCTGTGCTTTCGTTCATAACGAACCTACTTCCAGCGTTTCTGATTCTTCAGATCTTCCTGGACCAGGCCTGCTGCCTTCAGGTACGGAGGACTAGGCATAGATCCTCGGGATAGCCAGGCTGTTAAGCTCGTCTCAAACCAGCTTGAAGAGCTCAAAAGGTTCGGTCTGATCAGGGAGTCTTCTCATGGGTGGCGGTGGCTGTGACACTGCTGGAAGACTCTAAAGCATACTGCCAGCTTCGGAATATCGACAGCCATGGGTCTCATTACATGCATGCCAACAAGCTCTGCAGCTTTCTGGCTGTCATCGCAAATGAAAGCCGCGGCAGTAGGCCAACAATTTTCACTTTTCAAAATTGCTTAATATTACAGAGGATGTAGAATAATAACCTATTAATTGAATTGCATATTAAAATGTAACCTACATGGTATACAAAACAATTTGCATATCGTAACTTGGCTGTTTTTGATACACAAATGCTTTTGCGTACAATACATGATTCGAAATCAGATTGAATAACAAATTTTTGGATTCACGATATACGAACCATCTCCGGAAAGAGGCCGGAAAGAGTTCGGCGAAAAGCTCTTTGCTTTCCTTTTTCATTTCCTGCAGAAGCCCTATGAACTCATCGACCTTGGCAAGGCGGCCGAGCTTGCAGGTGGGCGGCCATCTCCATACAGTAGCGCCCCAATTCGGCCTCATATTCAAGCTGCTGGAGAGTGCAGGCGGCGGCCATTCAAACCGCCTCCACCGGCCTATTTGCCCGCCGGCCATCCGGCCCTGCCCAGCCTGGCAGGCTGTCCCTGAGCTTACCACCCTCCAGGCCGCAGGCTTCACTGGCTGGCTAAAGCGCTTCCAGGAGTGTTTGCACAACTTCCCAAGGTTGCAGATCGCCGCGGAGCAATTGCATGAGCTCGCCCCGGTGACATAACAGCCATCGGCCTCATCGCTCTTCACAAGGACCATTTCACCATTGAGGTGATGGAGACCAGGGGGTGATGGAGATCAGGAGGTGATGGAGATCAGGAGATCTGATGCTTATAAGGGCATCTCCCACCTCTTTGAGGAAGGAGCAAAAAGAGTAATCCGCAAAGGAGCAGCAAAGAAAAGCCGGGTAAACCCCTGTGAGGCCCTGGCATCTCCCTGATTCATCCGTTTGGTGAGAGCAGAATGATAGTTGTATTTTAATCCATCTAAAATTTCATTGCAATTGCTTGGTGTTTATATGCTCCGGTTGGGATTTGAACCCAAGTCGAAGGAGTGAGAGTCCCACATGATTGGCCGAGCTACACTACCGGAGCGCGGATTGGGGGTGGTTCCTTCTATCATTTAAGGCTTTTGGCCCTGGAGGAAAAAGTCGCAGCACCCCTGCAATGCACACTCCTCGCATTTTGGCCCCCTTGCCCGGCAGACCAGCCTCCCGTGGCTGATCAGATTGAGGTGAAAGGAGCTGTATCTCTCCGGCGGCACGATCTCCTCCAAGGCCTTCTGCGCCTTCTCCGGGGAGAGGCCGGGAGCTACCAGCCCCAGCCGCTGCGAGACCCGGAAAACGTGGGTGTCCACAGGCATGAACGGCATGCCAAAGGCAAAGAGCAGGACGATGGAGGCGGTCTTGGGCCCCACCCCGGGCAGGGAGAGAAGGTAGCTCATGGCCGCCTCCTTCTCCATCCCCCTCAGAAAGCCGATCTCTATCGCCCCCCGATCGCTCTTGATCCGCAAGAGAGCCTCCTGTATCCGCCGGGCCTTGATCTCCGCCAGCCCCCCCTCCCGAATGCTCTCCGCCACCTCCTCCGCTCGGGTGGAGAGGAGAGACTCGTAGTCCCCATAGGCCCTCTTCAGACTGGCGAATGCCCGCAGGCTGTTGATATCGCTAGTGTTCTGAGAGAGAATGGTCCTCACCAGCAGGTCCACCGGATCGATCTCATCCACCTCGGGAAGACCGTACAGCTCCTCCAGAATGCAAATGCACTCTCCAACCTTATCGCTTGCCTTTTGCCCGACCATCCCTCATAGCACTGATCACAATGCTTTAAAGCTTATCACGAATATTCAGTCAGCAAAAATTTATTAAACCATGTAATGAAATAAAGGGGCAGATGGATTTTGTCGAGATCTATCCCTTTCTAGTGGCCATGCTCATAGGAGCGCTCATCGGCACTGAGCGCCAGCGTCGCCTGGCAGGGGAGAAGGTGAGGGGGGTGGCCGGCCTGAGGACCTTCATACTTATCTCCCTCCTGGGGGCCCTCTCTGCCACCCTGGCAACCGATTTTGGCCCCCTCTTTGCCGTGGGCGCTCTTGTCTCACTGGTCATCCTGGTATCAGTGGGCTACGCCTCCGCCGTCAGCTCCCTGGGAAGGATAGATCTAACTGCCGCTGTGGCTGCAGTGGTCACATTCATCCTGGGAATGCTCGCCACCTTTCCCGAGAAGATCACCCTGGCCGTCTCCCTGGCCATTATCATCACCTGGATCCTGGCCACCCGGACGATCACCCACCACTACGTTGAGGGCTTGCATGAGGCTGACCTGCTCGACACACTGAAGATGGGCATCATCGCCCTGGTGATCTACCCCTTACTGCCCGAGGAGCCCCTGGACCCCTGGGGGGTCATCAACCTCCGCCAGATCTGGCTCTTTGTGATTCTGGTCAGTCTGATAGGCTTCACCGGCTATATCCTCATCCGCATAGTGGGAACGGAGAGGGGCCTGACCCTCACTGGCATCCTGGGGGGGATGGCCTCGAGCATCGCCGTCACCACCTCCCTGGCTGAGAGGTCGAGGATCAATCCCCAGATAACATCCTCTGCCGTCTTTGCCACTGCCATCGCCAGCAGCACTGCCTTTCCCAGAGTCCTGTTAATTGCCGCTGTGATAAACAAGGAGATACTGCCGGATCTGTTCATCCCTCTGCTGGCCATGACCGCCGTCGGAACTGCGCTTGCCTATATATCTCGGCGCAGGAGCCCGCCTCAGGACAGCGAGGTGAAGATCTCAGACCCCTTCCGCATCCTCCCCGCCCTCAAGCTGGGCTCCCTCTTCGCCCTGGTCTTGATCATATCCAATCTCGCCAGCCTGTACTTTGGAGATATGGGAATCTATGCCGCCAGCATACTCTCGGGCCTGGTGAATCTCGATGCCATCACCTTGAGCCTGGCCACCCTGGCCAGGTCAAGCCTGCTCCCCAGCGTTGCTGCTACCTCCATCACCCTGGCGGTGATCGCCAACACCCTGGTAAAGCTGGTCATATCCTATACCCTGGGCAGCAGAGATTTCGGCAACCAGACAGCTGCGATCCTTCTACCAACTGCGTTGGCTGGAATCCTAGCGTTGCTCTTGCTCTAGAACAGGGAAAAAGGAGAGGATGGGCCCGACGCGGTTCGAACGCGTGATCCCCGCCGTGTAAGGGCGATGTCATAACCAGCTAGACCACGGGCCCTGCCCCTTACTATCTGCTCGTCATATTAGACCTTATCGCTTAGGAACGGGGCTTAGGACCGGGGCCCTCTCTCCTCTGCGCTGCGAATATACATCCCAGTCCGGGTCTCATCCAAAAGCCTCTCGGAGGGCTTGGCCGTCGCCAGGCTGACCAGGATCATCGCTGCCACTGAGAGGACAAATCCATACATGCTGGGATGCATGGGCATGGCGGCAACATACTTGGCATAATAGCTGAAGGCAAACGTCCCCACCAATCCCACGACCATCGAGGCCAAGGCTCCCTCTCTGGTGGCCCGGCGCCAGTACAGCCCGGCGAAGAGAGGGGTCACAAAGCAGGCCAGCATCACTCCGATGGCCATCCAGATCAGCCAGGCCAAAAGCTCAGGAGGATTGGACCAGGCCAGGTACAGAGTGAGGATGGTAGAGGCGACTATTGCCGCCCGGCTGAGAAGGGTGATCGACTTCTCAGAGGCATCCCTGTTGATGAACTGCCGGTATATGTCCCAGCTAACATAGCTTCCGATGGTCAGCATCAGGCGGTCGGTGGTGGACATCACCGCCGAGAGGACGATCACCGCCACCAGAGGAGCAAATAAACCGGGGAAGACATACTCCGAGGCCACAATGAAAGAGTAGTCAGCAGGATTGGTGACCCCGGTGGGCATGGCGATCATACCCTCCTGGGTCATCGATCTGGCGGCATATCCTGTGATCTTGCACAGGTACATGATCACTGCATAAATGACGAAGGCGGCAAGGGGTGCCCACTTGAAATATCTGTCCTCCCGCGCGGCTAGCACATTGTTTACCACATGAGGAGCTGCTGCCAGGCCGAAGGTGAGCAGGAAGAAGAATGATATCAGATACATGGGGGTCATGAAGGCATAGCCGGCATAGGGGGGATGGATCTGAGGATACCACAGATGGGTCATATTGACATCGATCTCCGCCAGGATGGCATTGATATGGGTCAGTCCACCGGCGGCATCGATCACCACCGGACCGACGAGCAGCACTCCCAGGAGGATCATCATTCCCTGGATCAAGGAAGCCATGCCAATGGCATACAACCCTCCCAGGATGGTATAGCCCATGACGATGACTGCGCCGATCACCAGAGCCCATTGATAGGGTATCTTGAAGAGCCATGACAAGACCATGCTGATGGAGATGTACTGCCCCACCAGATAGATGATGGAGATGAAGACGCCGATTATGGCCGAAGTACCTCTGATCCCCCGCGGGCTGTAGAAGCGGTGGGCAAAATAGTCCTGCATGGTCACATAACCTGTCTTGGCGGCGACTGAATGGATCTTCGCTCCGAAGAAGAGTATGCAGACTGCGGCGCAGAGGGGGACGAATATCTGCTCCCAGATGCTCGGCCAGCCAGTGGCATATCCGAGGCCCGCCACCCCCAGAATGGTCATCCCGCTGCAGATGCTCGATACTATGAGAAGGGTGAACGTCCAGAATCCCAGGTTCCTTCCCGCCACCAGGAAGTCCTCAGAGTTCTTGATCTTCTTTGAGGCGAAGGCGCCAATGGTGATGAGACCTATGAAATAGACAGCGACTACAACCAGAGTGCTAATGTCCATCTCCATCACCACCTCAGGGCCCATATCAAGAGCAGAATTGAGATGAATACTGGCACAATGATGATTCCAATGAATGTCTCTGTCGGCAGTCCTAAGATCAGATTAAACCCTCCATATGTGTTGCGTGTGAGCATGGTTCAGGCCAGGGTCTAATAAATCTAACCGTCCCCTCAGGAGAGCTTCCGGAGAGTTCTCAACTGAGGGCTTTTATAGTGATCTCACCACATCTCCAGGGATGAGTGAGCTACTTTCTTCCTCAGGCAGTGAACTCCTGGAGATTTGCGACCGCGCCTCTGCCGCTGTATCCTCCTCCATCCGGGATATGGTTGGGATGGCCGCAGGCGGACAGATGGTGAACATAGGTGCTGACGGCACCCCCACCAAGAGGATAGACCGCGCGGCAGAGGATGCAGTCCTGGAGGTGCTGAAATCATCAGGCAAGGGCTTTTGGGTGCTGAGCGAGGAGAAGGGTGAGATGATAGTGGGCAGGAACCCGGATCATTTCCTTCATCTCGATCCCCTGGACGGAACATTCAATGCCATTGCAGGAATCCCCTTCTATGCCCTCTCGATATACATCCGCGGAGATGACTGCCGTCTGGGATACATCTACGACCTTGCCCGGGGGGCAAGCTTCTATGCCGAGGCCGGCAGAGGGGCTTATGCAGGATCTGGTGAGAGAATATCCGTGTCCAAAAATGATGATCTCATGAGCTTCAGCATCTCCGCCTATACCATTCGCCCTCATACTGGCCGGGTCACAAGGATAGGAGACCGGGTGAGGAGGATTCGCACCTTAGGGAGCGCCTCCCTGGAGATGGCCCTGGTCGCCTCAGGAAAGCTGGACTCATTCGTCGATCTGCGGGGGATGATGAGGGTGGTGGACGTGGCGGCGGGCTGCCTGATCATAGAGGAGGCAGGGGGACAGGTATCCGATTCAAAGGGATGTCAGCTCCAACTGGAGAGGGGTATGTGGCAGAAGAGGTGTGTGGTCGGCTCCAACGGCCGGAGGCATCAGGATCTTCTGAGGCTCATCGAGGGTGATTGAGATTAAGATCGGATTTGTCTCTCGGAGGGGGGAGGGGCCTGTCTCGCTGGCAGCAAAGCTCATCCAGGAGATCGAGTCCTGGAAAGAGGGCGTTGGGATCCTGGTGGACGAGGACCTCGCTGTAAAGATAGGAAGGCCTCCTTCCTCTGTTCAGGAGATGGAACAGGGACGGGTGGACTTCATAGTCTCCATCGGAGGAGATGGCACCATCCTCAGGACCATTCATAAGATGGCCGACCCGGTGCCCATCCTGGGGATAAACATGGGCACCCTGGGCTTTCTGGTGGATGTGGAGCCTGCGGATGCGGAGACGACCATAAAGCGCCTCCTTTCAGGATTTGTGGTGGATGAGCGCTCCCGGCTGAAGATGCTCATAAACGGGGTCTGCATGCCCCGCGCCACCAATGAGATCGCCCTTATCACCGCCAGCCCGGCCAAGATGATAGAGTTTGAGATCCTGGTGGATGGCTCTTTGATGGAGGACTTCCGGGCGGATGGGGTGATCATAGCCACTGCTACCGGCTCTACTGCTTATGCCATGTCCGCCGGAGGCCCCATCGTCGATCCCCGTGTGGATGCCATCGTCCTGGTTCCCATGGCCCCCTTCAAGCTCTCCAGCCGCCCCTGGGTGATGCCCGGGGGCAGCGTCATCGAGGTCCGGCTCAAGCTGCCTGAGAAGGAGGCGCTGGTGGTGGTGGATGGCCAGAGCTCGACATCCGTATCCTCCCAGGACAGAATAGTGATAAGCAAGGCCAAGACCCCGGCCAGGTTTGTAAAGGTGGCAGAGGGCGGCTTTTATGCCAAGGTGAAGAGCAAGCTGACCTAGAGGCGAATGAGCTGGAGGACACCATCTCTTCGCTGCTCTTTCCCTCTCCGCCTTTTGATCCGAACTCTTTTCACTCTAATCTCTTCCATTGGGCCAGCCTTCTAGCCCACCTCTCTTTTGAGCATCAGTGTGGCAGCGGCGAACATCAGAAGAAAAAAGCCACACAGGAATGCTAGATCAGGAAAGATCTCAGATAGGCTGGATCCTTTGAGCATAATCGCCCTCAGGGCGTCGCTGGCATAGGTCAGGGGGAGGATGTTTGAGAGGGGGCGAAGAAATCCGGGGATCGATTGCACCGGCCAGAAGACGCCACAGAGAACTATCTGGGGGATGATGACAACGGGGATGAACTGTACCACCTGAAACTCGCTTCGGGCAAAGTTTGAAACAAATGAGCCCAGGGCCAAAGCCCCAGCCCCCAAAAGGAGGATCACGATAAAGGCATCAAGAATGCTGCCTCTCATCGGCACGCCGAAGAGATAAATGACTATGAGCAATGTAGTCGCTGATTGGATGACGGCAACCAGGCTGAAGCCGAGGATGTAGCCGGAGACTATCTCTATTCTGCTCAAGGGCGATACCATGAACTTCTCCAGCGTGCCAAGGGTCCTCTCCCTGAGAAATGAGATCGCAGCCAGGATGAAGGTGAAGAAGAATACAACGAAGCCAAGAATTGCGGGTCCGATTGTATCTATCATCTCCAGGTCATAGCCAAAGATATAGCGGGTGACCAGCAGGGTCTCAGATGCTCTTCCTGCCCCCTCCTGCCCCAATCCATCCCTTACCGCGGTGATGATGGCCTGGGTGATCTGCAGGCTGCTGGCATCCAATAGGACCCGCACCTCCTCGGGATATATGACCACAGCGCCGTCCAGCCTTCCCTCAGCGACAAGCTTCTCGGCATCTGATTCTGATCCAAGGCGGAGAATATCGAAGTCCTGGATCGACAGCAGATGGTCTCGCAGTGCAGGATGGCCTCCGCCGTCCACCAGCCCCAACTGAACGCCCGTCATCTCTCCAGAGAGGGCATAACCGAAGAGGAGCATGAGGAAGATGGGGGCAAATGTGATCAGGGCAATTGTGCGCCGGTCGCGCTTCAACTGGCGGACGACCCTCAGTGCCACCACACCCACCCGTCCTGGGTCCGGCCTTTTCATGACCCCTCTGAGAGGCGCAGGAAAGCCTCTTCGAGCTTTGGCTCCAAGAGGCGTATGTCCACGGGAGAGACCTCTGCCAATATCTCCTTGATCTGAGCGTGGCCCTCAAGAGAGACATTTACCACCTCTCCTCTAACCTCTATATCGTATCCCAGATCTCCCAGATGTGCTGCATCCTTCTCCGGCTCTGCCAGCCAGAGGCTCAGAACTGGGCGAAGGCCAGCCTGCCGCAGAACCTCCTCCGGGCTCCCCTGGGCGGCCATCCTCCCCGCCCGCATATAGCCCACCATCTGGCACCTCTCAGCCTCGTCCATGAGGTGCGTGGTGATGACCACTGTCTTGCCATCTTCCGCCAAGCGCTCGAAGTACTCCCAGAAGACCTTCCTCAGACGGGGATCGACACCCACTGTGGGCTCGTCCAATAAAAGCATCTCTGGCTCATGGATGAGGGTGCAGGCCAAAGAGAGCCTCTGGTACATTCCCCCGGAGAGAGCTCCTGCCAGGCGTTTTCTGTGCTCGGAGAGGGCGACCATCCCCAGCAGCTCCTCGATTCTCTTCTCTCTCTCTCGCCCCATGATGCCATAGAGTCCGGAGTAGAACTCCATGTTCTCCTCCACCGTCAGATCGGGATAGAGGGCCTTATGCTGGGTCATATATCCGATGCGGGAGTAGATCCGGCCCACCTGTGCTACCGGCCGGCCCAGGACCCTTAGCTCCCCGGAATCCAGGCGGAGCAGCCGGACGATGGCGCGGATGAATGTGGTCTTGCCCGAGCCATTTGGCCCGAGCAGGCAGTAGGTCACACCACGGGGGATCTCCACATCCAGCCGGTCCAAGGCCAGCAACCTCCCAAAGCTCTTGGTCACACCACGAGCCAATACCGCCGGGCCTTTATCGCTTGCCATGGAACTCAGACCATCATCCTTTTTCGGGCGGCTATGATCAGGGCTGCAGCCAGCAGAGCGAGGATGAAGAGAGCTGCCAGCGACCATTCAATACCCCCATCATCGATTCTCACATAGGCGTTCTCCCAGTCGGCGAGGTCATCCCGGCGGCTGTCGGAGAACTGGAAGATAATTTTTAACTGGTAGTTCTTGCCGGGCAGGGCATCCTTGGAGACATCGATCTTGTAGAAAAGCTCCGCCTCCTCCTGGGGCTCGAGAATGGGGATGGGAGACTCATCAACGCTCACATACAGGCCGCTCTCCGGGCGGAGACGGGCGACGAGATCACTGGCCCGGTCATCCCCCGTGTTTTTCACCCTTATCCTGATCACATTCCCCTCCGAGCCCGCCCGGAGGGAGGTGGGGGTGATATTCAAGAGCTCGAACTGGACACCACTTCTTCTCTCCACAATCAGATCGAGGGGAATGCTCTGGCTGAGGCTATCGTACCAGTAATAGATGTCTGGGTTCTCCGGCCGGCTAGCATCCTCCTTTACAGCCACATCCTTTTGGTAGATGTAGTCTATCTGAGCCCACAGCTGGTAGCTGCCGGGGAGGGCGTTCTCATAGGCCTCCAGGGGGAACTCCAGCCGGGGAGAGCTCTGGCCCTCTCGGATGCTGCCGGGAAAGGCCATCTGGCGTTTGATCTCCAGGGCGCTCTCGTTCTCCGCCCGGAGAAGGACAGAGACATCCTGAGCCACAGTCCTCTGCTTCTCCAGCTCCAGCTCCTTTTGAGCGGCCAAGACTTCCTCCCTTCTATTGGCTGCCGGCTCCTCATTTATCTGAAAGGAGGTTATTCGGCCCCGGTTGGTGAGTGTCAGGATGAGAACTGTCTCCTCGCCCTGATAGATGCGGGACCTATCCAGGGATGCCGTCAGATTAGGGGTGCCGTAGACCTTGTAGTAATCGGCTGAGAACCTCTCCGGCGGGACGGGAGCTCCGACCTCCGCGGCCAGAGCAGGCAGAGGTGAGAGGAGGATCACAAGTGCAGCGATCATAAATGGTGAGAGTGGCAGGGAGATCTGGGCAGAGACTCCCTTCTTCAGGCTATCATCTGTTTTTCTGTAAATCAATGGATTAATCCTCCTGCGGGCTTAGCTGGGCTAGGGGAATAGATATGTGCTGCTTCCTCTATTTGGAGATTGTCATCTGTCTATCAGCAGCCCTGTCCTTGGGCATGATATCGAAGGAGAGAAGTCCAGCGGCTATTCTTGGATCAAAGAGCATAAACGAGCATCTAAAAAAGAGGAGGGAAGCCTCGCCCCCTATTACACCAATACTAAATCTCCGGATAGACCATTGTCCTCCCATCAGGATATTCAAGGCCTATCCGCTTCAGGTATTCGCTGTATACCCCCTCGGGATTGAGATCAGCTTTGGGATGGAGCACCTTTGCCAGATAGGTCGCGCCCACCACCTGGTCCAGGCCGTTCATGATATCCCAGTCCATGAAATAGATCCGATCGGACTTTGCAGCTTTGATTCTGCTAGCTCCCGATCTCTCCATAAGCATATTCTTAGCATTCTGCAGCTTGATTGCCTCCTGAGAGGGGGCAGACTCCCAGCCGATCTGAGCATGATCTGCAGGTTGGGTCTGTCTCACAATGATCACCTCAGGATTTTCTGTTACCACCCATTCCCAGTCCACCTTCGGATATGTATCCTCCAGTGTGCCGGCGATGTTGTAGCCCCTTGCCAATTTCAGTACCTGATCAAATGCAGACCCCGGGCCCAGAGTGGAAAGGTCGCCTCCACTGGAGCTCCACTCCACATAGACCACAGGCAAATTCGTTCCTTCCACAGCATTCTTGATGGATTTGGCCTTTTCATCATACCATTTGATGTAGTCGGAAGCCTGCTCTTCCTTGCCCAGAATCTGGCCCAGGATCTCAACCTCTCGCGTCATGTTCTCCGGCTTGGTGAACTCCAGAGCCACCGCCTTGATGTTCTTGAAGGGCTCCAGTCCCTTCTCCAGGCCGTATATGCCGTAGCTCTTGCCTGGATAGCTGTAGCCGATGACCACGATATCGGGAACGATGGTATCCTCTCCATTGCTGGCGATCGCTCCGATCATCTCATAGTCCAGAGCATTCCATTTCCCCACACTCTGCTTTCCCTTGAGAAGAGGGAAGTAGTAGCCCTTATTCTTCACTGTATCAGAGATCCCTACCACCTTGTCCGCCGCTCCCAGCATCACCACTGCCTCGGCTGCGTCCGAGCTGGTGACGATCACCCTCTCGATCGGCTGGGTGAAAGTGACCTCTCTGCCAGCAGAGTCGGTGATGGTCAGGGGGTATTCAGCCGCCCATGCCGGTGCCAGCAGCAATGCCACCATGACAAGTGCTACGGGTACAGAAAACAGTTGTATTTTCATATCTATTCCTCACATAACCTGTCATTATTAAGACGGCGCTGAGTATAAATCGTTTTTGTTAATAATTATAGGGCAGCAGTTAGTAAAGGGCATTTATCCCGCCCTCCGCCCACAGAACTAGGAAAAAAGGAGATGATAGCGCCTTTTTACGGCGCTGGCAGTTGGTTTAACATTCGGGGCGCCTTATAAGCACGGCAGCCAGTCAACGCTGACTGCTCCGCAGGTGGAGTTGCCCCAGAGCTGGATGAACTTCTCAATGGAGAAGACACCAGTCAGGTCCTCGACCGACCGGCCATACTCAGCATGTCTGCCCTTGAGGGAGCTGCTGGCCTCGGGATCCCTGGAGAGCCAGCCGATATGAGCGACGCCGATCACATTGCTGTTTATGTTGGCCTCGAGCACTCCGTTACAGCAAGGCGTCTCGGTCTGGCCATTGTAGCCCCTGGTCTTGACCTCGGTGGTCTTCTGCAGGTGCTCGGCATGGGTGTACATCTCCGTCATAACCGCGCCTATCTTGTAGTTCTGCACGCACAGCTTATCTACCCATTTCTGGTCGTAGGTGCCGGTCTGATAAGAGACGGGCATGTACTCCAGCTCCTGCTCTGAGGTGAAGTTGATATAATCCATGGGATAGCCGTTCGCCCAAATGCAATCTAAGCCCGCAGGCTGTCTCTCCGCCTCCAGTTCTATCCGGGAGGTTATGACATTTCCTGAGCCGGACTGCTTCTCCACCAGCTTCTGACCCTCAAAGCCAGGTTGGGTGGAGATGACCATCTCCAGACTTCTGTACCCCACTCCTTTTACAGACGATTTCTCGTACATGTAATTGGCAGCGCCTGCCATGCCTATTAGGGTCATGGCTATGACCGCTAAAATGATCATTTTTCTACTCAATCCACACTACCTCCTTTTCGAAAAGATCGCTCCCTTAAAGGAACCCTAACACCCGCTATTGAGCTTCTCAGCAGCCTATTTCAAGCTTTTGGCCCATTCTGATCTCATCAGAGAGGCTCGGCCCGGCGATCATGGGGAGAGGATGCCCTCAACTCAAAAGAAAATAAAAAAACGTATGAGCTCATGCCCTATGACCGAAATTGTTCAGCCGGTTTACAAAATTTTGGCATGAGCTGCTGGTGCAGGGACTGGAGGCGGGAAGGCTTCGAGAGCTATTGGCAGCTGGTGTAGCTATTCCCTGGCATTCACCATCCTCACAGGCGGGCTTGGACTCGGCATTATTGCGGAAGAGAATCCTCCGGTTTATCTCGAATGACCCAAAGTACTCCTCCAGCTCTTTGAGGCTCTTTTGCCCGGGGACAGATTGCTTAGCATCCAGGAGGTAATATCCAGTGAAGTTGTCCATCGTCTTGAACTCCGCAGTCTTCTTCAAAGATCCAGTCTGATGCAAGGTGAAATCCTGGCTCTTGAACTCCATCTGCTGCAGATCATAGGTCTCCTTCACCTTGGCGCCCACCCCGCCGAATATAGCAGAGCTCTTGAAGCTCTCCGTCCCCACCAGAGCATCTCCACTGGCCAGGGCATTGTAGTTGTCAACGGCATCCCGTTCAATGAAGTTGGCGTTCTTTCCTCTGGCCTCATTCACCATGTACTCATTCTTGACCAGGGCATCAACGCTGCCGCTGAAGATCACATCCTTGCTGGACTTGATCCCCGATTTCATGGATCGGAGATCTTTGCTCATCTGGAACTGGCCTGAGCCACTGATAGCGGTCTCCGAAGCATAATCGTATGCCTGCACCCGGACAGATGCCTCTTTCGAGGCGGAGGTGCGGCATTTGGCTGAGGCCTCGACTGCAAACCTGTACCTTCCCTCTACAGCATTTGCATCCGGCTGAACAGCCAGGTTCCGGGAACGGGTCGCCCCTGCCGGGATATTCAATGAGGTCCTGGTCCAGCCAAACCAGTCTAAAGCACAATCCATCGGCTTGACGCACACCTCCACCTCGGCATCGGTTGAGCCCCCATTGGTCACAGTAACCACGAAGTCCAGCCCATTCCCCTGGGTGGTATAGGACTTATCCCTCTCCGATTCGGGTCCAGTGAGGGTGATATCCACTGATAGCGCCCCAGAATCTCCCCCACAGGGGCTGGGCAGGTAGTCGGGAATGGATGGAGTGGGGAGACCGGGCCAGGTGGCTGAAACGTCACCCAGTGTCATCCCCGGATCCTCGACTGTAGCTTGCGCCTGGCATGCTGTCAGGATCAACATCGTTATCATCATAATCAGATCTCTTCTCATGCTAACCCCCTGAAATAAGGTAAAAAAAGCAGCCAGGTCATCCCGACCTAGCAGTCTATTCCTTCACAAGGCGCGCGTTGCCTCTCTGGCACGGGATTCTCATGGAACTTCAGTATCTTCTCTGCCTCGAAAGTTCCTGTGAACATCTCATGAGCCTTGATGTCCTTATAGAATATCCTATGCCATGTGGCATCGGTTCCCCATGTGCCGTTAAAGGAGTTCTTGGTCTCAATTCCCACCAGATGAGCGGGGTTGTTGCCCATCAAGGCAGCAACAGCATCCTGATCCCTTCCCGCCTTCGCGAGGGAGCCGATGAGGTCCTCTGGCGTTGTCCCCGGCGGGTTATAGGGCGTGGTGGAGGAGAAGAATGCCGTCTCATCCTGCTCCAGCTCGTTTACCGAGAACAGCTCCTGCACATTGGCGCCAATGCCGCCATAGAAGGCCTTGGAGTTGATGAATCGACCGCCGGTCAGGGGAATCTGGCCGCTGTAGGTCATCTTGGTGTTCTGGACGAGGTTCAGATTGGACTTGTTTCCCCCATTGACTGTGGAGACATTTCTCTTGAGGACATCAGCATTCTGGGAATATGCCGTCTCCTGATCTAGCTCGAAGTCCCCGTCTCCGTTCATGGTGTCGAAGTATTCCAGGGCTATCTTCTTGTCGATTATAGAATTGGAGACATCGATAATCCCGGTGCCGGACACCTTATGACTTTCACAAAATTGCTCATACTGCACTGGCGGTACCAATGGCGGATTCGCCAGGACAATGCCGCATAGCCCCATCAGAGCTACTGCGATGACTATCGTCACTCCCTTCATATTACAATTACCCCCGATGTTTGACGTAACAGTCTTTGATCCCTTTGGGTTTTTTTCTGTCCTGCCTGATATGCAGAACTTGAGCTACAATTATAAGCTGATATAAGCTGATGCTTTTATTCGATATAAATCTATCTGTTGATGGGAAAAAAAGATAAAAATGGTTCCCGCTGCAGGCGCAATCGGCCTGTGCAGGAGTCCTTTATGCGGCCATCTACAAACAGGGCAGCCAATCGACGCTGACTGCTCCGCAGGTGGAGTTGCCCCAGAGCTGGATGAACTTCTCAATGGAGAAGACACCAGTCAGGTCCTCGACCGATCTGCCATACTCAGCGTGGCGGCCCTTGAGGGCTTTGCTGGCCTCGGGATCCCTGGAGAGCCATCCGATATGGGCAACACCGATGACATTGCTGTTCAGGTTGGCCTCAAGGACGCCAGTGCAGCAGCGAGGACAGCCGCTGTCGGTGAAGATGTATCTGTTGGGATCCTCTCGGTTGTAAATGCCATATCCTCTGGTCTTGACCTCAGTGGTCTTCTGCAGGTGCTCGGCATGAGTGTACATCTCAGTCAGCACAGCGCCTATCTTGTAGTTCTGCACACACAACTTCTCGACCCACTTCTGGTCATAGGTGCCTGTCTGATAGGATACTGGCATGTACTCGAACTCAGCCTCCTTGGTGAAGTTGATGTAGTCCATGGGGCACAGAGTTCCTGTGGGCCAGTCGCATACGCACCAATCGCAGGGGAAGCCGTAAGGATCAATAACCCAGCCGATGGGGACCCCATCACCATTAAGCTGCCTCTCGGCCTCCAGCTCAGTCCTCTCTACGATCACATTTCCCGATCCAGACTCCTTCTCAACCAGCTTCTGGCCGTTGAAGCCAGACTGGGTGGAAATGATCATCTCTACGTTCTTGTATCCAACGCCCTTTACCGACGCCTTTTCGTACATGTAGTTGGCTGCACCGGCCATGCCGAGCATGGCCATGGCGAGCACAATCAGAACAGCTATTAGTTTTTTGATTTGCAATCCCTCCTTTTGTATTGCGATCCAGGATCATTCTTGATCCGCCCTGGATATCCCCACAGTTGAGCATAGAAGCATGTTGCAGGCACAATCGCTGTGGTTGGATTATTGTGATATAAATCTGTCGAGTTTATCCGGACATCATCGCCCTTATGAATAATGCCTGACATATAAAAAAAATGGCCTCAGGCGTCTCCGCCTGCGGTCAGAATCCGATCTGTATCAATCTGTCTATCTAAATGCAGGGCAGCCAGTCAACGCTGATTGCGCCGCAGGTGGAGTTGCCCCAGAGCTGGATGAACTTCTCAATGGAGAAGACACCAGTCAGGTCCTCGACGGATCTGCCGTACTCAGCGTGGCGGCCCTTGAGCAGCCTGCTGGGCTCGGGATCCCTGGAGAGCCATCCGATATGGGCAACGCCGATGACGTTGCTATTCAGGTTGGCCTCAAGAACGCCAGTGCAGCAGTTATCGACACAGATGTTCTGGTAGCCTCTGGTCTTGACCTCGGTGGTCTTCTGCAGGTGCTCAGCGTGGCTGTACATCTCAGTCAGCACAGCGCCGATTCTGTAGTTCTGCACACACAGCTTCTCGACCCACTTCTGGTCATAGGTGCCTGTCTGGTAGGATACCGGCATGTACTCGAACTCAGCTTCCTTGGTGAAGTTGATGTAGTCCATGGCACAGGTATTGGGATATATACAGGGCAGCTGCAGTCCAGCAGCATCCAACTGTCTCTCAGCCTCTACCTCAGTCCTCTCAGTGATCACGTTTCCGGATCCGGACTCCTTCTCAACCAGCTTCTGGCCGTTGAAGCCAGACTGGGTGGAAATGATCATCTCTACGTTCTTGTATCCAACGCCCTTGACCGATGCCTTTTCGTACATATAGTTAGCTGCACCGGCCATGCCGACCACGGCCATGGCGACTATAATCAAAACAGCTATTAGTTTTCTCATTTCTTTCCCACCTCCTTTACATGAGGATCCAAAGTCGCTACTGATAGCAACAAATGATCCTTTAGTACATCACCCCGGCTGGATATACAGATCCTCGATCAGTGATCCAGAATCGCTCCCCCTGAAGAGATGAAACCAGAGATGAAACCATTCGGCTCCGCTCTGCTCCAGTACATAAGCCAAAAGCGCGAACTGTCATCCTATCCGGCGTGAGGCGCCTGAATTCAGGATTACCACTAGATATTATTTGAGCTATTGTCTCAGGCACAACCTTTCCCATTAGATTACTGGCATATAAAGCTATCGAGCAGGGATGGGGGAATTTTATATTCCATTGTGGCTGTGAGAGCTCATTCTCCTGAGGGCTATAGAGCCTTTTTAGAATGGGAATATAAGAGAGTATACATTTATGAAAAGCGGCTATGGTTGAATAGCTTAAAAAATGTGGTTTGGACCCGGGGCGTCTCCACCCAGGGTCAAAATCCGATGTATATCACTTTGTCTATCTAAATGCAGGGCAGCCAGTCAACGCTGATGGCACCACAGGTGGAGTTGCCCCAGAGCTGGATGAACTTCTCAATGGAGAAGACACCAGTCAGGTCCTCGACGGATCTGCCGTACTCAGCGTGGCGGCCCTTGAGCTGCCTGCTGGGCTCGGGATCCCTGGAGAGCCATCCGATATGGGCAACGCCGATGACGTTGCTGTTCAGGTTGGCCTCAAGAACGCCAGTGCAGCAGTTCTCGACACAGGTGTTCTGGTAGCCTCTGGTCTTGACCTCGGTGGTCTTCTGCAGGTGCTCAGCGTGGCTGTACATCTCAGTCAGCACAGCGCCGATTCTGTAGTTCTGCACACACAGCTTCTCGACCCACTTCTGGTCATAGGTGCCTGTCTGATAGGATACCGGCATGTACTCGAACTCAGCTTCCTTGGTGAAGTTGATGTAGTCCATGGCACAGGTATTGGGATACATACAGGGCAACTGAGCGCCATAGGCATTAAGCTGCCTCTCAGCCTCTACCTCGGTCCTCTCTACGATCACGTTTCCGGATCCGGACTCCTTCTCAACCAGCTTCTGGCCGTTGAAGCCAGACTGGGTGGAAATGATCATCTCTACGTTCTTATATCCAACGCCCTTGACCGATGCCTTTTCGTACATATAGTTAGCTGCACCGGCCATGCCTACTACGGCCATGGCGACTATAATCAAAACAGCTATCAGTTTTCTCATTTCTTTCCCACCTCCTTGATATACCAACATTTCTCAGGATCCAAGCCGTCCACAGAGGCCTAAATCCACTTGACACCATAAGACAGCAAGACCTCGTCTTCTGCACGGCAACAAGCCCATGCAGAGCAACTCCGATTTTGCTGGCGTTATGGAGTACCTGATCCTCATGCTTATCGGCTCATATTTGAGTATTTTGCTCAGGCAAGAGCACCCTATACCGCCTTCAGGAATATAAACGTATCGGGTCTTTATCCAGAAAAACCGATATCGGCTAGTCTTGTCAATCGTTTTGCCCCAGCAAAAATGCCATCGATCTTCACCGGGATTGCAGGGAAAGTGCTACTATCCTCCTGATGCAATAGCAGTAGAATGCGCGCCAGGACGCTGGCTGGCAACATCAGCCCCTTTCGACTCTGGGAAGTTGCGCAGGCCGTCCAGATGGGATTATTGAAAGGTGCTCCGGCCGGGATTTGGACCCGAGTCTTCGGCTTGAAAGGCCGAAATGATTGGCCGGGCTACACTACCGGAGCAATGATTTCATCAAATCAACCTGCCTGGCCCTCCTAAATGAGATTGAACAGATATATCTACATTTCCAGTGAGATCCTGGATTTTGAGTAGTCCCGGGCGGATTCGAACCGCCGTCGCGGGCTCCAAAGGCCCTCAGGATTGACCTCTACCCTACGGGACTATTTTCTCGCTTCTTCAGACGCGGCAGCCCCTGCCCTCAGAAGCCTGCCCTTGGTTGTCCCCATAAGATATATATTCTCTTTCCCGGAGGATCAATCTGGATGAAGCTGCTCACCAGGACCCATATGAGCCAGCGCAGGTTGATGGAGATCCTCAGGGTGATCGAGAGCGCCAGCACGCCAGTGGGAGCGAGGGCGATCTCAGATACCCTTTCCAACCGGGGCTATGATCTGGGCGAAAGGGCGGTGCGCTATAATCTCAAGATCCTCGATGAGCTGGGGTTCACCAAGAAGAAGGGCTATAGCGGCCGGGTGATCACCCCGCTGGGCTCCAGAGAGCTAGCCGATGCCCTGATAGACGATCGGATAGGCTTTGTGAACACCAGGATTGAGGAATATATGTACAGGAGCAGCTTTGATCCGCACAGCTGCCAGGGTCTGGTCATCGCCAATACCAGCATTATCGATAAAACCGATTCCGATCGGGTCCTGGATATCCTCGCCCGCGCCTTCGACGAGGGATACGGGATAAGCCGCCGTGTATTGATCCTGGACGAGGGCGAGATGCTCTCCACCCAGGTGGTGCCCGCTGGATCTATAGGTATGGTCACGGTATGCAGCATGACCATGGATGGGATTCTGATGAAGAAGGGGATTCCCGTCCTCACCAGCTTCGCAGGCCTGGTAAGGATCAAAGATAAGCAGCCGGTGGAGTTCACTGATCTCATAGCCTATGCGGGCTCATCCCTCGACCCGGTGAAGATCTTCATGGGAGGGAGGGTGACAAGCGTCTCCAATGCCATCAGCAGAGGATCGGGGCGGGTGCTGGCCAATGTCCGGGAGGTACCCCTCGCGGCGGCTGGATATGCCCTCGATATCCTGGAAGCATCTCGATGTGCAGGATTTGGCGGCCTTATAAAAGTCGGAGGTCCCGCCGAGCCGATACTGGGCTGTCCAGTGGCCGCAGGAAAGATCGGCATCGCCTTTTATGCTGGGGTCAATGGTGCAGTGGCTGCAGAGGAGATGGGAGCGGGGATAAAGACCCTGCCGATATCCATGCTCGTGGACTACTCCCGGATGGCCGATCTGAGCTGATATTCCCCAATCGATCTTCTTGAGCTGATATCCCCCAATCGATCTTCTTGAGCTGATATCCCCCAATCGATCTTCCTGAGCTGATATTCCCCAATCGATCTTCCTGAGCTGATATTCCCCAATCGATCTTCCTGAGCTGATATCCCCCAATCGATCTTCCTGAGCTGATATTCATCACTTCAAGGCTTAAAAGACAAGATAATGTTTTATAGGGCATCAGTCTCTAGACAGAAAGTCACATTTACGTCGATGAGGAAGTATAATGGATTTTAGAGTTGTGGTCTCAGATCCCAAAAGCGGTAAAGCCTATCAGGTAGAGCTTAAGGATACCGGAGCGAGCAAGCTACTGGGGAAGCATATCGGCGAGAAGATCGAAGGGGAGATCCTGGGCATGCCAGGATACTCGATGCAGATCACAGGAGGGAGCGATCGCGAGGGATTTCCCATGCGGGCCGACCTCCCGGGAAACAAACGAAGAAAGATCCTTCTCTCCACTGGAATCGGCTATCACCCCACTGCTGAGGGCAAGAAGAAGAGGAAGAGCATCCATGGGAGGGACATATCCCACGATATCGGCCAGATAAATGTCAAGGTGGTGGAGTCGGGGGCCAAATCGCTGGAGGAGCTGTTGAGCAGGACCCCCAAGGAGGAGAGCCCTGAGTAGCTGGGACGGAGAGCATCAGAAAGGGACGGCCTGCCGTCCTGTAGTCATTTTATAGACCATTCGCGAGAGCTGAGTGGCGAGGGTATCTGCGCCCGCATCACCGATTTCATCTGTTCTGGGCTCAAGGCAGCGAAGAGGGCATTGATGAGCCGATCGCTTCTCATGGCCACATCCACCATCTTTCTTATCTGCACTGACCGCTCCAGCTCCCGCCCGAACTCCCTTCCAATGCGCGATGAATACTCCGATAAGGATTTGCCGCGGCAAAGATGCTCAATTGCCAACTCGCCTGCAATCCTCCCGGCAACAACCGCTAAAGGTATGCCTCCGCCACTGCTGGCCAGTACATGCCCGGCGGCATCTCCTGCCAGGATCATATTGCCTTTGTGAATCGACCCTGCACTCCCGCCAGCGGGGACCAGGCCGCGCATCACCGCCAAAACCTCCCCTGAGGAGAGCTTCTCTTTGGCCTGGGGATGACCGTGCACAAATCCCTCCAGGATATCGGGAAGCTTCTGGCCGGAGAGGTAGGACGAACGCACCCCCACGCCCACATTGGCCCTATCCGGGCCGAGGGGAATTATCCAGGCATAGCCCCCTGGAGCGTACCTTGCCGAGAAGAACATCTCTGCTGCATCGCTATCGATATCCACATCCGCCATCTCGTACTCCAGGCAGATGCCCATCTCCTGGAGGGGGTTTCCCATATGGCGGGAGACTGTGGAGCGGGGGCCATCAGCGCCAATTATCATCCGGGGCCTGAGCCTCCCGGAATAGTGGCCGGAGAGCTCCAGCCCGCCCTCCAGCAGCGCCGCCCGGGTGGCGGGAAGGATCCTAGCACCAGCGCGAGCGGCCTGGGAGGCAAGGTGGCGATCAAAAGACCGCCGGTCCAAGACCCGACCCGCGACGGCAAACTCCTTGCTCATTCCAGAGGGGGAGTAGATCCGCTGCAGCCGGGTGTGATGCAGTATGCAGCGCTTTGGGATCTCCTTTAATTCCTCAGGCAGCCGGGCGCGGGGCAGCAGAGCCTCCAGTTCCCCGCCCTCAGGGAGGAAACCGCCACACTGAACCGGGCTGCCTATCTCGCTCTTCCTCTCGATGAGCACCACATCCAGTTCCCGGGCTGCCACGAGGGCTGCAGTGCACCCCGCCGGCCCCGCGCCCACGACAGCCAGTTGTATATCTTCTCTCATCATCTTGGTGATGCTGCCAGGCCGATCTCGGCCAGCACCCTCTCGATCTCCTGGTAGGCAACAACCAGCTCATCCCTCTGCCGCTCGATGCTCTCGCCCTTTGGATCTGCATCCAGCCAGATCTGCCGGGTGCTGCCGTGTACCATCTTGACGCAGGCCAGCATATCGGCCTGGCTGAGGCGGTAGGCGACGTGGCTGCCGGTGGGGGTGAACCAGATGGAATTGCTCTCCTTGAGACTCTCCACAAAGGGCTTCCAGATCAGATTTGCATGCTCCTTCTCTTCGCGAGCGGGAGAGTAATCAATGGCCAAGCGGAGATGAATCCGCTCCCCTGCCGGCTTCTCCTCGATCTTTGTGCTGATCCTCTGATAGATCGGGCTCGTCCGATCCATCCCCGGAGTGCTGCCCTCGAAGACCCTCTCTGCGATATCGGGGAAGAATGGAGCCAGGCGGATATCCTCCGCCTGCCTGGTGGCCAGAGATGCCCCCAGAAAGAAGAGGGCGCTCAAGGATAAGCCCACCAGAACGCCGTGCTCCACCAGATAGGGAGAGATGCTGTCCAGTGGCTCCTTGAGCCAGAACTGCTCATAGGATATGAGAAGGATCTGAGTTCCGCCGCCCACCACCAGGGCCGCCATGGCTCCCCACTTCGTGGCCCGCTTCCAGTACAGACCGCCGATGATGGGAAAGAAGTAGGATGTAGTGCCAATGACTGTGGCGATGATCACTGCATCCATGATGCTCTCCACATTCAGGGCGATGAAGGCGGATAAGAAGACCATGATCACAATCAGTATCCTGTTTACAACCAGCATCTCTTTCACTGTAGCCGTGGGCCAGAGATACCTTTGGATCAGGTCGCGGGAGAGGCAGGATGCCCCAGAGGTGGCAAATGTATCAGTGCAGGACATGGATGCTGCCGCAAAGCCGATGGTCAGGAGGCCTAAGAGCCATCCCGGGACGTTATCGCTTATAATCCGGAGATACAGCATCTCCGCTTCCACCTCTCCGGAAGGGCGGGGGTAGATCACAGAGAGGCCTATGGCCGACAGAAGGCAGAAGATGTACACCAAGGCGAGCAAGGCAGCACCAAGCAAGAGCCCTCTCTTCGCAGAGGGATCATCACGCGCTGCCCAGACCTTCTGCCAGGGGTCCTGCTCTGCCACCCATCCCGGAACCAGGGCCACTATGAAGACCAGAGCCCCCAATATGCCGCCCAGGGAGAAGATATCCCACCAGTCAGCGCCCAGCATTGAGGATGCTGTGATGATGGAGATGTCCATGTCCGCTGACAGGTCGAGAGCCATATAGGCCACATAGGCGGCAAGGCCGGCCAGCAGAGCATACTGAATCATATCCGTCCAGACCACCGCCCGGAAGCCGCCCACGCCAACATAAAGGGCTACAGAGATGGCCATGATGGCGATGGCGAAGACGGGCTCAATGCCGAAGAAGGTGCCCAGCACCAATTTGAAGCCTATGAAGTCGGTGACAGAGAAGAGCACCATCATGATGGTGACGGCGAGAGCCACCGGTGCCCGGATCATGGGGTCGTACCTTATCTCCATGAGCTCGGGCTGGGTCAGGGCGGGGATATTCTTGATCCTTCCTGATATGGCGGCGATGATGGCCAGGCCGGCGATATTCGGGAAGACCCAGATCCAGATCGAGCCTATGCCGAAGAGAAGAAAGAGCCCCGTGGCCAGGAGCAGTGCACTGGCTGTGGTCCAGGCTGATGCGGCGGCAAGTCCTATGCTTATCGGTCCCAGCTCTCTTCCCGCCAGCCAGAAGTCGGTCTCCGACCTCTGCCTGCGGGAGAGATACAGGCCTATCCCGAGCAGGACCGCGATGTAGATCGACAGGAAAACCAGGAACAATGAATAGGCATCCATGCTTTTAAAACACCCTCTGGCGGCAACGTATCTTGTGGTATTTAACAGCAACTACTTAAACGGAAGAGTGGCTAGGGCGAGTGAGGTCTTTGGATATGAGGAGCGATGTCACCAAGGTGGGCCGGGAGAGAGCACCTCACAGGGCTCTTCTCAAGGCCACCGGCCTGTGCGATGAGGAGATTCGCCGTCCTTTCATCGGCGTTGTAAACTCATGTAACGATTTTATACCCGGACACATTCACCTCGACCGGTTGGGGGAGGCGGTTAAAGCAGGCATCCGCTCTGCCGGGGGGGTTCCCTTTGAGTTCCAGACCATCGGGGTCTGCGACGGCATAGCCATGGGCCATAAGGGGATGAGATACTCCCTGCCCAGCCGGGAGCTGATCGAGGACACCATCGAGATCATGGCCGAGTCCCATCAGTTAGACGGCCTGGTGATGATCCCCACCTGCGATAAGATCGTCCCCGGACATATCATGGCCGCGGGGAGGCTGGATCTGCCCACCATCGTGGTCACTGGCGGGCCGATGATGCCCGGCTTTGCCTGCGACAAGGATCTGGATCTGATCAATGTCTTCGAGGAGTGGCAGAGAGGGGGCGAGACCCTGGATGCCCTGGAGGATATGGCCTGCCCCGGCGCAGGCTCCTGTGCCGGCCTCTTCACCGCCAATACCATGGCCTGCCTCACTGAGGCCATGGGCCTCTCCCTGCCCGGGTGCGCCACCGCCCATGCAGTGGATGCGCGAAAGGTTCGCCTGGCCAAGCTCTCCGGGATGAAGATCATGGAACTGGTGGAGAAGGGGATCACCGCCCGGCAGATAGTGACTGCCGCCTCCCTGGATAATGCCATCCGGGTGGATATGGCCATCGGCGGGTCGACGAACACCGTCCTGCACCTGCTGGCAATAGCAGCTGAGTTCGGCCTGGACCTGAGCATCCAGCGCTTCGATCAGCTCAGCCGGGAGACGCCACATCTGGTCAATCTCAGGCCCGGAGGCCCCTATCACATCCTTGACCTGGAGAAGGCAGGGGGAGTTCCCGCAGTCATGAGCGCCCTCCGATCTCTTCTGGACCTGGATGCCCTGACTGTCACAGGCAAAAGGCTTGGTCAGAGCCTGGACTCATTCAAGGTGATCAATCCCCTCGTCAACTCCCAGGTGATAGCCACCATCAGCTCACCGGTGCATGCCGAGGGGGGCATAGCCATACTCTATGGCAGCCTGGCCCCGGAGGGTGCTGTGGTCAAGCAGACTGCTGTATCGCAGGGAATGCTCAAGCACTCCGGCCCGGCGGTGATCTATGATAGCGAGGAGGATTCGATGGCGGGGATAGTGGGAGGAGAGGTGAGGCCCGGCGATGTGGTGGTGATAAGATATGAGGGCCCGAGGGGCGGCCCGGGAATGAGAGAGGCCCTGGCCCCCACATCAGCCATCGCCGGGGCAGGCCTCTCTGAGTCAGTGGCCCTGATAACCGATGGACGGTTCAGCGGGGGCACCAGGGGCCCTTGCATCGGCCATGTCTCACCCGAGGCCGCCGCTGGTGGTCCCATCGCCCTGGTCCGGCCCGGCGATATCATCAGCATCGATATCCCCGCCCGCAGGCTCGATCTGCAGGTTGACCAGGAGGAGCTGGAGCGGAGGAGAGGGGAATGGAAGATGCCTGATATGCCTGAGGGCATCATAAAGACCGGTGTGCTGGCGCGCTACAGAAATTCAGTGACCTCAGCCAGCAAAGGCAGCGTACTGAGATGACAGGAATCAGGTGCTTCGTTGCCGTGGACCTGCCAGAGGAGATGCGCGAGGAGATCGGCCGCCTGGAGGAGGGTATCGCCACAGCAGGGCTGCGCCTGGTCCGGCCGGAGCTGGTCCACATCACCATCAAGTTCCTGGGAGATGTCCCTGAGGGAGGAGTGGGCCGGGTCAAGGAGGCCCTGGCTACAGTCAAGGCCGCCCCCTTCGCTGCTCGCCTGACGGGCATGGGCGCATTTCCGGGAAGATCGGTGCGCGTGGTCTGGCTGGGCCTGGAGGGGGACTTCACCTCGTTATCGGATAAGGTGGAGACGGCTCTGGGGCCCCTGGGTTATCCCCGGGAGGAGCGGGGCTTCATCCCTCATGTGACAATAGGAAGGGTGGGCCGGCCCAATGCCAGGATCAGCCGGGAGCTTCTGGCCAAGATCGGCTCTCGATCTGCTCTGGACCTGGGAAGCTTCACTGTAGATAGATTCTATCTAAAAAAAAGCACACTGACACCGGGAGGGCCAATATACGAAGACCTGGCAGCATTCCCTCTCTGAGATTGGAGAGATAGTGCTGAGCCAGGTCCGGCCCAGCCCAGCCCAAAGGGAGAGGCTTCGCGCCGTCTCCAGAAAGATCATAACAAAGATCGAGCAGATGGCACAGGAGCAGGGAATAGTCCTTCAAGCCATGCTGGTGGGCTCGGCGGCCAGGGGGACCTGGCTCTCGCAGGATTATGACCTTGATATATTCCTGGGCGTGCCCGAGAGCAGCGACCTGGGCGAAGCCGTGAGGCTGGCCAGGCTGGTCGCCCCGGAGCAGGAGGAGAGGTATGCCGAGCACCCCTATATCCATGCCCGGGTGGACGGCTTTGAGGTGGACCTGGTCCCCTGTTATCTGGTGGATGATGCCAGCCGGCTGAGGTCGGCTGTGGACAGAACCCCTTTTCATACCAGGTATATCGCCTCCAGGATCACCGGCCTGGAGGATGAGGTCCTCCTCTTGAAGCAGTTTCTCAAGGGGGTTGGAGTCTACGGCTCGGAGCTGAAGACGGGAGGCTTCTCCGGCTATCTGGCAGAGCTGCTGGTGATACACTACCGCTCCTTCGCCGGCGTGCTCCGCGCCGCCTCCCTCTGGAGGCCCAACACCCTCCTGGAGCTGGAGGGAGGGAGAAGGGGGGGGAGGTTGCATGATGAGCCTTTGGTGGTGGTGGACCCAGTGGATCCCAACCGCAATGTGGCCGCTGCCCTGACCCTGGACAGGATGCTCCTTTTCAGCGCCGCAGCCCGCTCTTTTCTCGCCCGGCCGGACCTGGAGTTCTTCTTTCCCCCTGAGCACGAGCCCCTCGGGGATGAAGAGGTCCAATCCAGGATGGATGCGCGAGGGACGATGCCCATCATCCTTCAGTTCCAGGCCCCAGATGTGGTGGAGGATATCCTCTACCCCCAGTTGCGCAAGGCAGAGGAGTCCGTCCGGGCTTTGATGGCGAGAAACGGCTTTTCAGTGCTGCGCAGCGATGTCACCGCCTATCGCGACAGAGCAGTGATGCTCTTTGAGATGGAGGTCTGGGAGCTGTCAAGGGCCTGCTCCCGAGCCGGCCCACCGGTCTGGGAGGCAGAGCACGCCGCCCGCTTCCTGGCCGCCCACCCCCATCCCCTGTCCGGCCCTTACGTCAGAGGGGGCAGGGTGGTGGTGGAGGAGCCACGCAAGCATATCTACGCCCGAGATCTGCTGGCGGCGGAGTTGGAGGGCCTCTCCCTGGGAAAGCATCTCTCCCGCGCCATCCGCCGCGGACACAAGATATATGCCGGAAGGGAGATCCTGCAGGTCAGGGACAGAGAGTTCAGGACCTTTCTGGCCCGGTATCTCGATGCCCGGGCCCCCATATCATGAGGGCGAAGGCCCTCGCATCCCATCCGGTTGAAAGCACTTCCAGTAGGCTTTATGGATGGCCTTTATCTCATCGATCCGCCGGGCCACTCTGGAGTCGAATCCGCTGACCTCCGGCACCTCCCCCTGAAAGGCCCTGATCTGGGCCACAATGGCCTCCGCCTGAGCAGAGAGGTTATAGCCCCCCTCCAGGACGGCAGCCACCATTCCCTCTGAGCAGCAGTCTGCCACCTCCTTCACCACCCCGGCGATGGCAGCAAATCCGCGAGCTGTCAGGCTCATCCCCCCCAGGGGATCGTCCCGGTGCGGGTCCTGACCTGCCGAGACCAGGACGATATCAGGGGAGAACTCAAGGGCGACGGGCAGCAGAAGCTCCCGATAGGCCATGAGATAGCCCTCGTCCCCGTTGCCCGAGGGGAGGGGCACATTCACCTTGGTCCCCTCCGCCCCGTCCTCTCCCACATCGTTCATCCTGCCCGTGCCCGGATAGTGGGGGAACTGGTGGGTGGAGAAGTACATAACCGAGGGATCGGAGTAGAATATGGCATTGGTCCCGTTCCCATGATGGACATCCCAGTCCACTATCAAGACCTTCTTCAGGCCCCGGAACTGGGCATGCTTTGCCGCGATGGCCACATTATTGAAGATACAAAAGCCCATGCCGCGATTGGGAAGAGCATGATGGCCCGGCGGCCTGACCAGGGCATAGGCACCCCGATGGCCTTCGATCACAGCATCCACTGCTGCTATGGCTCCCCCCGCAGCCATCAGTGCGGCCTCATAAGAGTCTTTGCTGAGGACGGTATCGATATCCAGGTAGCCGCCACCCCGCTCGCAGATGGCCCTCACCTGATCGATGTACCTCCTCCCGTGCACAGCCTCAACCTGCTCGATCCTCGCGGATTTCGGTGTGATATGTTCTATATCCAACCCTTCGGACTTTATCCTCTCCAGGATTGCCGTCAGGCGCTCCTTTCTCTCTGGATGCCCGCCTGTATCGTGCATGAGAAAGAGGGGATGATAGATCAGGGCAAACTTCCCTTCACTCATACTCGTCCATACCATCGCCTCCCGTAAAACGGTTTTCCCTCCAAAGAAAGGGTCTGATGTTTTAAATGGGAGCGAGAGCTGATATTTATACTGATATTTATAATAGCATCAGTAATCTGAGCCCATAGCGATATGTATTGATGCCAGATAGCAAGAATAAGCTTTTAAACAGGAGAGATAATTCAGGCTTTGAGCCTCGTAAAGCTCTTTGGTCAACCACTGGCTCCTATGGGGGGAGATCAGCACCAAGCTGCTGTCAGTGACCAAAAAAGATATAATAGGGAAATACTCTATCACTACCCTATAGTCCCATACGGGATTAGGAGGGTGACGTAGCTATACACATGTCAGAGATGCGCCCGAAAGCGATGGCAAAGCAGGAGATACCATGCGCCATGCCCTTAGCGGGCGGTTCGAGACGTTATTCAGGCAATAGTTTTAAGAATAATCAGACTGTATGCTGCTGAAAGTGATCATGAAGGGTAAATAGGAGGTTAAAAGATGAAGAAATTGACTGCAATTACATTTACATCGATGGTGCTATTATTGGCAACAGCGATGGCAGTAGGAGCGGTCGACAGTGTCGAGATCCGCGGGAAGGTCGCCACAGAGGGCGCTACCTGGACTGCCGACGACTTTGCCGGCTTCTACTACGATCTTGATGACAACATCAAGACCGAAGAGTTGACAACAACCTTAACAGATAACAAGCTCGCTGAGCCCAATGGTGTCGTCTACACCACCACCGCTCAGAAGGCAGACTTCGAGTATGAGCCCTGGGGATCCTACAATGTAATCGGCTTCATGGCTGAGAAGTACTTCGCCGGCTACCTTGATACCCCGGATACCACTGATGATGTCCTCTTCCATGAGTCCAAGGATGAGAACGTCCTCTCCGATGAGCAGGTCCTCCAGATCCTGGTGGATAATGATGATGAGAGAACTCTCACCTCTGGCACACCCCTCGATCTGGAAGAGGGTTATGAGCTGGCCATCTCCGCTATCGATATCGATGGCAACAAGGTCTACCTCGAGCTGCGGAAGGATGGGACAGTTGTGGACAGCAAGGTCATCTCTCCATCCAAAGATGGCGCCACCATGAAGGACAAGACCTACTACTACAAGAAGGATGTCGGCGACTCCAAGGATGTAGTCATCGTCGCTGCTCACTTCAAGAATGCCTTCCGCGGTGCTGACACAAACCTGGCAACTGTTGACGGACTGTGGCAGCTCTCTGACACACCCAAGGATGTCTCTGAGAACACCGAGTACGACAAGATGACCATCCAGACGGTCACCGCCGACACCATCACCATGAACAATGAGGACAACGATATCACCCTCAGCAAGAACAAGGATATCACCCTCATGCCCGGCGTCTCCATCAGAACCGCCGATGCTGATGAGCTCAGATACTACATCTACAAGGAGATCACCGAGCCTGGAGTCCATGAGATAAGGGGCGACGTGGCCACTGGCACTTACACCTGGGATGCTGATAACTTCGCTGGCTTCTACTATGATATCGATGACAACATCAAGACTGAAGAGTTGACTGCAACCATAACCGGTGAGAACAAACTCTCCGAGCCTAATGGTGTCGTCTATACCACCACCGCTCAGAAGGCAGACTTCGAGTATGAGGCCTGGGGATCCTACAATGTGATCGGCTTCATGGCTGAGAAGTACTTCGCCGGCTACCTTGACACCCCGGATACCACTGATGATGTCCTCTTCCATGAGTCCGAGGATGAGAACGTCCTATCCGATGAGCAGGTCCTCCAGATCCTGGTGGATAATGATGATGAGAGAACTCTCACCTCTGGCACACCCCTCGATCTGGAAGAGGGCTATGAGCTGGCCATCTCCGCCATCGATATCGATGGCAACAAGGTCTACCTCGAGCTGCAGAAGGACGGAGTAGTCGTGGACAGCAAGGTCATCTCCCCATCCAAGACCGGTGCCACCATGAAGGATAAGACCTACTATTACAAGAAGGACATCGGAGACTCCAAGGATGTAGTCATCGTCGCTGCCCACTTCAAGAACGCCTTCCGCGGTTCTGACACAAACCTGGCAACTGTTGACGGACTGTGGCAGCTCTCTGACACACCCAAGGATGTCTCTGAGAACACCGAGTACGACAAGATGACCATCCAGACGGTCACCGCCGACACCATCATCATGAACAACGAGGACAACGATATCACCCTCAGCAAGAACAAGGATATCGTCCTCATGCCCGGCATCTCCATCAGAACCGCCGATGCTGATGAGCTCAGATACTACATCTACAAGGAAGCAACCATCAAGGGAGAGGAGGCTGCGCCCACTCCTGTTGAGGACAAGACTGCTGTAGATGAGACTGAGAAAGAGACTGCTGTAGAGAAGGTCGAGACAGCGGCCGCAGAGGAAGTCAACAAGACAGCAGAGGAAGCCAAAGCTGTTGAAGAGAAGGCCAAAGAAGAGGTAAAGGCTGAACCCGAGAAGGAAGAGGAGAATAAGACTGCTCCCCAAGCTCCCGGATTTAGCAGCATCTTCGCTCTGACTGGCCTTCTGGCTGTAGCTTACCTCGTTCTGAGCAGGAGAGACTGAAAGACCAAGTAGCTGGAGGGCTTAGGCTCTCCAGAACTATTCCTTTTTTGTAGTATTTTATTCCACAAATCATCATCCTGATCTTCAAAATCCCCTCTCGTCTCTATTATGCCCTGACATATTATGCCTTGCCTCTATTAAATCGGTCTGTACAACCAGTTTGAAGGAGAGTTGCGGGATGGCTGGGGCAGGACGAATAAGTATTACATCTGGCAGCGCCATATATTCAAGCAAATTATATGGTGATACGACATGCAAAATCCTATGCAAAATTCCAAACAGAACATTCGAGAGGCCCAATTCTGGAAGAGGCTCGAGCAGGATTCGGAGGATGTGAAGTGCAGCCTCTGCCACCAGAACTGCCGCATCCGCTCCGGCAAGAGGGGGATATGCTCTGTGCGGGAGAATCAAGCGGGAAAGCTGATGACACTGGTCTATGGGAACCTCATCGCCGCCAATGAGGATCCCATAGAGAAGAAGCCACTCTTTCATTTCCTTCCCGGCAGCCTGGCCTACTCCATAGCCACTGTAGGCTGCAACTTCCGCTGTCTGCACTGCCAGAACGCAGATATCTCCCAGCTTCCTCAGGAGGGGGGGAGGATACCAGACAACTATGTTCCCCCGGAGGAGGTGGTGGCGGAGGCGGTCTCGCGGGGCTGCCAGTCCATCGCTTACACCTACACCGAGCCCACGATCTTCTTCGAGTATGCTTACGATGTGGCAGTACTTGCTCATTCCTCTGAACTGCGCAATGTCTTTGTCAGCAACGGCTACATCGGCCAGGATGCTGCAGACAAGATCATTCCCCTCCTTGACGGCATCAACATCGACCTTAAGGGAGACGATGAGTTCTATCGCAAGGTGTGCAGGGCAAAGCTGGAGCCGGTGAAGGGCAACATAGAGAGGTTCTGGCGGGCAGGGGTCTGGGTGGAGGTGACAACCCTTGTCATCCCCGGCTATAATGATTCAGTTGAGGTGCTGACCGATATCGCCCAGTTCCTGGCCGGGATCAGCCAGGATATCCCCTGGCATGTCTCCGCCTTCTATCCCACCTACAAGCTGCGGGATGCTCCTCCCACCGGAATGGAATCGATGAGAAGAGCAATTGATATCGGCAGGAGGGCAGGACTGAAATACGTCTACCCGGGCAACGTCAGGGGGGAGAGCGAGAGCACCATCTGCCCGAGCTGCGGCTTCTTGCTCGTCGAAAGGGGCGGGCACAGGGTGATGAAAAACTCAGTGGTCGAGGGGGGCTGCCCTCAGTGCAAGACTGCTGTGGCGGGAGTGTGGTCCTGACGGAGATCGTCTGCTCCTGACAGAGATCTTTAATAGCTGAGAAGACCGACCTTCAGATCATATGCCATTTTGCTCTGTAGAGGAGGCGATAGCAGATATCCGTGCCGGTCGCTTCATAATAATACTGGATGACGAGAACCGGGAGAACGAGGGAGATCTGATGATGGCGGCGGAGATGGTCACCCCGGAGGCGATCAACTTCATGGCTCGTTTTGGCCGGGGACTGATCTGCATGCCCATGACTGCTCAACGCCTTCGCGAGCTGGACATCCCCCTCATGACCAGCCGGAACACCGAGCCCATGGGCACTGCCTTCACTGTATCGGTGGATGCCAGGATCAATACCACCACTGGCATCTCTGCATTCGACCGGGCGACGACTGTCCATGTCCTGATCGATCCCCAGACCAGGCGGAGCGACCTTGTCACCCCGGGCCATCTCTTCCCCCTTCAGGCCAAGGAAGGGGGGGTGCTGCAGCGCACCGGGCATACAGAGGCCTGTGTCGATCTGGCCCGGCTGGCGGGGCTCCAGCCGGCCGGGGTGATTGTGGAGATCATGAACGATGACGGCACCATGGCCCGGCTCCCACAGCTCGAGCTCTTCGCCCGGGAGCACGGCCTGAAGATGCTGACCATCGAGAGCCTGATCCGCCACAGGATGCAGTATGAGAAGCTGGTCAGCAGGATATCCGAGGTGAGCATGCCGACTGCTTATGGCAACTTCACCGCCATAGGCTATGAGTCCGTCCTGGACGGCCAGTGCCACGTCGCCCTGGTGGCCGGGGACCCCACCAGCCCTGATGCCCTGGTCCGGGTCCACTCCGAGTGCCTTACTGGCGATGTCTTCTTCTCCAAAAGATGCGACTGCGGCGAGCAGCTCCGCCGGGCCATGCAGCTTATAAGCGAGAACGGAGATGGCGTTCTCCTCTATATGCGCCAGGAGGGAAGGGGCATTGGCCTCGCCAATAAATTGAGAGCATATGCCCTGCAGGACAGGGGCTCGGATACAGTGGAGGCCAACCACCGGCTGGGCTATCCAGCAGACCTCAGGGACTATGGCATCGGTGCTCAGATCCTGGTCGATCTGGGAATAAAGGAGATCCGCCTTCTGACCAACAACCCGCGCAAGGTCATCGGCCTGGAGGGATACGGCCTGAAGATAGCAGAAAGGGTGCCCTTAGAGGTCGAGCCCAATAGCATCAACCGCCGCTACCTGGAGACGAAGAGGGATAAAATGAATCATCTCCTGCTGCAGGATGAGGGATAGCAAAAAAGAGAAGAAGAGGAGGTTGAGGCAGGACCAAGCATGCCCAAAGGATGCTCTCTGCAGGGCATTAAATGATTTTTCGGAGGCCTCTGAAGCAATCAGGAACTTCTGCCCTCAATCGATGGTTATCCTCTTGCGAACGAGGACGGAGAGCTTGGGGAGGGTGATCTGCAGAACGCCGTTATTCAGCGTCGCCCGCGCCTCTTCAGCCTTGATGCTCGCCGGCAGGAGCACCCTTCGCTCAAAGCGGGTGTAGGTCCTCTCCCGGCGGTGGTAGTCCTGCTCGTCCACCTCCGACTGACTCTTTCTCTGCGCCGAGACCCGCAGCTCTTCATCTGCTACTGAGATATCAATATCCTCCTTCTCCACTCCGGGCATATCCATGGTCACGACCACTGCATCCTCTGTCTCATGGACATCGGCCAGGGGCTTCATCACCCCCTTATTCAGTATCAGGCCCTCCCCCTCCTCAGTGAGATCGCCCATGCGCTTCTGTATCCGCGCCATCTCATCGGTATACCTGGACCCTAGGGCATCCAGGCCCAGCTCCTCCATCAGTTTATTCATTCTGATCTGCAGCTTTCGCAATTCTTCTGCCGGAATCAATCCTGCGGTCATCCTAAACACCATAACATAATGGGTTTTTTGGCACTTAAATCTATTCCGACATGTACTCACTCTGAATCCTGATCACCTCAGCCGAGTCCCTGGCTGCAGCATACTCAAGCAGAGGCTCATAGTTCAGCTCCAGGAATACATGCCCCCAACTGAACTTGGATAGGATCTGCTCTGCCTGGCTCCTCCTCCCCAGGATGACCAGTCCCGCTGCCAGGGCCTCGACGGTAGAGAGCTTGAAGGGCTTTCCCCAGTTCACCGGGTTGGCAGCCAGAAGATAGGGCAGGGCCCTCTCCTGCAGCCTGATCCGGGAGAATAGATCCTCTGCATGTGCCCAACTGCAGTCCAGTGCCGCCAGACCGCGAGCTGAACGATCCTCTGGGGAGAGGGCTTTCTCAGAGAACGGGCTGAGGACGATATACGGTCGAAGCTGATTTACATTGTGGGTCAGCCGCGCCAGATGGAAGCGGGCCAGCTTCTTTCCCGAGCACTTCCGGGGGTCGCACTGATTGGCATGATAGATCACAAGTTCCATTGATGGGTGAAAACTACCGATAATCCTATTAACATTGTGTCCAACCCCCTAACAGCCAATAGCAGGGAGCCATTTGATGAGTGAGCTGTCCAAAGAGTACAACTTCAAGCAGGTAGAAGAGAAATGGGAGCAGAGCTGGGATAGTTCCATCTATTATTTTGATTGGGAGTCGGAGAAGCCCCAGTATATCATCGACACCCCTCCTCCCTATCCCACAGGAGACTTCCATATAGGCAATGCTCTCAACTGGTGCTACATAGACTTCGCTGCCCGTTACAAGCGCATGCGAGGCTACAATGTGATGTTCCCTCAGGGCTGGGATTGCCACGGCCTGCCCACTGAGGTGAAGGTGGAGCAGATAAATCACATCACCAAAAACCAGGTTCCCAGAGCGGAGTTCAGGCGGCTCTGCGAGAAATTGACTGAGGAGGCGATCGATCGTTTCCATAAGTCCATGGGACGGCTGGGGCTGTCCATAGACTGGTCAAATGAGTATGCCACCATGAAGCCGGAGTATTATGTCAAGACCCAGGCCTCATTTGTGCGCATGTACCGGAAGGGGCAGATCTACCGGGAGGAGCATCCGGTGAACTGGTGCCCCCGCTGCGGCACAGCAATTGCCCTGGCCGAGGTGGAGTACGACTCCCGCACCTCGACATTGAATTATATGCACTTTCAGGCCGGTGAGGGCGAGATCGAGATCGCCACCTCCCGACCTGAGCTCCTGCCCGCCTGCGTGGCGGTAGCAGCTCATCCCGAGGACCTGCGCTATCAAAAATACATCGGCAGGAGCGTCAAGGTACCAATATTCGATTATCAGGTGCCGGTTATAGCCGATCCGGCGGTGGACTCGAGCTTCGGCTCGGGCCTGGTCATGATCTGCACCTTCGGAGATAAGCAGGATGTCAGATGGTGGATGGAGCATCATCTCCCCCTCCGCCAGGCAATAGATCGCAGCGGCAGGATGATGCCGATCGCCGGCCCCTACTCCGGCCTGACTGTGGAGGAGACGAAGGATAGGATCACCCGTGACCTGACCGATCAGGGCGTGATCTTCAAGCATGAGCCCTTAGAGCAGAACATTGGCCTCTGCTGGCGCTGCAAGACCCCCATTGAGATCCTCTCTGAGCCGCAGTGGTTCGTCAGGATCGATTCCCCGGCGATAAAAGAGATGGCTGAGCAGATAGAGTGGGTCCCTCCCCACATGAGGGTCCGGCTGGAGAACTGGGCTGACTCCATGGAGTGGGACTGGTGTATATCCAGGCAGAGGATCTTCGCCACCCCCATACCCGCCTGGTACTGCTGCCACTGCCATGAGGCCCTGGTGGCAGAGGAGGAGTGGCTTCCCCTGGACCCCAATCAGACCTCGCCTCCGGAAAGATGCAGATGTGGCAGCTCAGAGTTCATCCCGGAGCAGGATGTTCTGGATACCTGGATGGACAGCTCCATCTCTGCTCTGGCTGTTGCCGGCTGGCCGGACCGGGCTGATCTGCGCATGCCCACCCAGCTCCGCCCCCAGGGGCATGATATCATTCGCACCTGGGCCTTCTACACCATCCAGCGGACAGAAGCCCTGGAAGGGATCCGGCCCTGGGACACCATTCTGATCAACGGCATGGCACTGGGCGAGGACGGCCATAAGATGTCCAAATCCCTGAACAACTTCATCCGCCCAGAGGAGGTCTTCGAGAGAAACGGGGCTGATGCCCTCCGCCAGTGGGCGGCGATAGGCGGCAGCCCGGGAAATGATATCCCGTTCCAGTGGAAGGAGATAACAGCCGCCAGCAGATTCCAGCAGAAGATCTGGTCCATATTCCGCTTCTCCCTCCCCCTGATCGCCTCAACTGACGCCCCCCCCGGGCAGGTTGACGGCTGGCTCTCAGCAGAGCTGGATCAACTGATCACAAAGACCACAGAGGCCATGGACAGGTTTCAGTTCGATGAGGCCCTGAAGGCCATCCGGGCCTTTGCCTGGGATGTACTGGCTGACAACTACATCGAGCTGGTCAAGGCCCGGCTCTACGGCGAGGATGGGGCCCAGAGAAGGGCGGCCCAGAACACCCTTTTCACCGCCCTGGAGACGCTCGCCCGGCTCATGGCCCCCTTCACCCCCTTCCTCTCCGAGGAGATCTATCACACCCTCACAGGCCAGAGCGTTCATGTGCAGAGCTGGCCGGTGGCCCGGGGATGGCCGGCGAATGAGGCGGGCAGAGCGATAAAAGAGGTGGCGGCAACTATACGCCGCTATAAGGCAGAGAAGGGCATGGCTCTCAACTCCCCGCTGCCCGGAATTGTGGTCTATTCCGATCTCGATCTGGAGACGGCAGACCTGGCCGGGGTGGCCAACTCACCTGTGGAGAGCAGGGTGGGAAGCCCCTCCCTGGAGATGAAGCCCGTGGCAGTCAAGCCGCAGATGAAGGTCATAGGCCCCCGGTTCAAGGATACGAGCCAGCGCATCATCGCCGCCCTGATGAGCATGGATCCGGCTGATGTCGCCCGCCAGAGGGAGGCAGGATCGATACGGATTGATCTGGATGGCGAGGCCATCCAGCTCCCCCCTGAGGGGGTGGAGGTGGAGGTTCAGACCCTCTCCGCCGGCGAGGCAGTCGATATACTCAGGACCAAAGAGGCCACAGTGCTGGTTCGAAGATGATCGAGGTGGAGGTCAAAGCCCGGGCAGAGGAGGGGACAAGGGAGAGGATAGCCTCTCTGGGGGCCACGCCCCTCCAGGTGGAAAACCACCTTGACCTCTATTTCAATTCACCTTTAAGGGACCTCAGGACCAGCGATGAGGCGCTGAGAATCCGCATCAAGGAGGATGGGGCCCGGCTCACCTATAAGGGCCCCAGGCTCGATCAGAAGACCAAGTCCCGCCAGGAGCTGACGGTCAAGATCGATGATCCCGTCCGGATGGGGGAGATCCTCTCCCTCCTGGGATTTGTCCCCTCAGCAGAGCTGCGCAAGAAGAGGACGAAATACTCCTATCAGGGAATGGTCATCGCCCTGGATGAGGTGGAGGGCCTGGGCTGCTTTCTGGAGGTGGAGGCCCGGGGAGGGGAGGACTGGGAGAGAGAGAGGGAGCAGGTCCTATCGGTGCTGGAGCAGCTGGGACTGGGAGAGACCAGCCGCTGCTCCTACCTGGAGCTGCTGGAGGAGAAGAAGGGCAAGAGCCGGTCCGGGAAGGACGGAGGGGAGACGGTATCAGGCCCATGAGATCCAAGCTCCAAGTTCTGGTCATGCTCTCTTTTCTGGTGGCAGTGCAGTTGATAGCCCTGGCCATAACCCCGGCCATATCGGCCACCGACAGCCGGGTATTTGAGGATCCAGGATCGATCTACAATCCCCTATTCTATGTTCTGCTCATCCTGATTTTCACTGCTGCTCTCCTCTTGGCCATGAGGCTGATAGGAGAGTGGCTGATCAGCAGATTCATCCAGATCTCCATTGCCATCACCATTTTCTTTGTGATATCCGCCTTTGTGCCCCTGTGGCCGGCCCTCCTCTCGACACTGGCAGTTATGTTGCTCCTTCATTATTACCCCGAGTGGTATATCCTGGATGCCTTTGGAATCCTGATCTGCGCAGGGGTCAGCTCCCTTCTGGGGTTGAGCATGGCTGTGCTGCCGGTCATCATCCTATTGGCGGTCCTGGCGGTCTACGATGCCATATCCGTCTATAAAACCCGTCATATGATCTCTTTAGCCGAGGGGGCGATAAGGATGAAGGTTCCCCTGCTGTTTATCGTTCCCAAGAGCAGGGATTACAGCTTCAGGCGCAGGAATGAGGATGCCATCCACCAGGGAGGAGGAACGGGAGAGAGGGAGAGAGGAGCCTACTTCCTGGGCCTGGGGGATGCCATCATTCCCACCATCCTGGTGGTATCTGCAAGCTGGTCATATCCATCAGGCGGCCTTCCCGGCCCAAACCTCCCCGCTCTTGGAGCAATGCTGGGAAGCTATGCCGGCTTTCTCATTCTGATGGCCATTGCCAGGGGCCGCCCTCAGGCAGGCCTTCCCTTCCTCAACTCCGGCGTCATCCTCGGATTTCTCGCCGGCTGTCTTGCTGCAGGGCTCCGGCCCTTCTAGAGCTCTTCGCTGCTCTCGGGGGAGAATCATTCCTCTCCACTCTCGTGCCCCTGCACCTGTGGTGAAATGGGGATGCTTGGGCTTTGCCACAGAGCCATCCGGGCACCGACAGCTTTTTGCCTTATCCCGTGACTCTCTGCTCCCAAAGAGGAATATCAGATGGCTGACGAGGACCAAGCAGTCCTGGAGCACTTCATACCATTCTGCCCTAAATGCGGCAATGAGTGCGAGAATAAGGACCTCCGGCGGGCACTGGATGCAGACAACTGGAAGAAGATCGTAATTGAGACGATCTACTACTGCAAGAGATGTGACAACTACTGGAGCGACGGCCTGATAGAGAAAGGCTATAAATGATCTACCTGTATTACAGCGAACGGTTCCAGGGATACAACTTCGGCCCGGAGCATCCCTTCAACCCCGCCCGGCTTATGCTCACCTTCAGCCTTATGGAGGAGTCAGGGCTGATCGATGAGCGGGTATGCAGGCTGGAGCCCTGCCCGGCCGGCGAAGAGGACATCCTCCGGGTACACACCCCCGAGTACCTGGAGGCAGTGAGGCTGGAGGAGCCGGACCTGGCCTTTGGTCTGGGCAGCGACGACACCCCGGTATTCGGGGGAATATATGAGGCATCCAGAATGCTGGCCGGGGCCTCTATCGATGCCGCCCGCAGGATCGCAGCCGAGGACTGCAGTGCCTTTAACATCGGCGGGGGGCTGCACCATGCCCTGCCCACTGTTGCCTCCGGTTTCTGCGTCTTCAATGATCCCGCCCTGGCCATCCGGGTCTTGCGGGAGAGCTTCGACCGGGTGCTTTATATCGATATCGATGGCCACCACGGCGATGGGGTGCAGCAGATATTCTACACCGACCCCCATGTCCTGACCATCTCCATGCACGAATCCGGATTGTACCTCTTTCCGGGCACCGGATTCATAGAGGAGGTGGGGGAGGGCGAGGGAAGGGGATACAGCGTGAACATCCCCATGCCCATGTACGCTGGAGACGATCAGTACCTACGAGCCTTCGACCAGATCGTTCCCCCCATCTTCGAGTGGTTCCGGCCCCAGGCAGTGGTAGCCCAGTTGGGGGTGGATGCCCATTACTCCGATCCCCTCACCACTCTGAACCTGACCCTTACCGGCTACTTCGCCCTCGTCCGCAGGATACTCGATCTGGCCGATAAGCACTCAGGCTCCCGGCTGCTGGCCCTGGGCGGCGGAGGCTATAATATGATGGTGGTTCCCACCGCCTGGACCGGCGTCCTTCATATCCTGAGAGGAGAGCCGCTGCCCGAGTATCTCCCCCCCTACTGGGTAGAGCTCTTCAGAAACCTCACCGGCTATGAGCCCCTCTGCCATCCGGATATAGAGATGAGGATCGGCCCGCAGACCGGGCAGAGGATCGATAAAGAGCTCTCAATGACCCTTCTGGGCTTGAAAGAGAGGATGAATGTGCTTCATTCTCTCTTTTAGGTCATCATTTCTGGCCATCATCCTTAACAATTATCCTTAACAATTATCCTTGGCCATCATCGATCAGGCCCATCAGGTCCCGATCTTGACAGGCTCTGATATGGAGCGCAATGTGGATATGGCGGAGAGAGCCGCCAGATGGCTGGTCTTTGGGTTTCGCGGTGAGGGGACGTTATCCACCCGGGTATAAAGCCTTCCGAAATCCCCTTCCACCTCTATCTCATGCCGATTTACTCTGATATCCGGATCGGCGACCACCCTCACCAGCACCTCCTTCTCCCCTGCTGCCAGGTAGAGGGTGGCGGCAACATTCGCATTGGCGGGAAAGGCCCGGACGGCATCGATTGCACTGCCGGAGAAGATCTCCCTCGGACCGGTGAGAGCATCCAGATCGATCCCGTTCTCCAGGATAAAGGGGGCCCCTCTCAGGCTGCTTGGATTCTTGGTGGTGGTCAGGGTCACCCTCTCGATCCGCCCGGAACGGGCTGACTTGAGGGCATCCAGGCCCGATATTGCCCCTGAGGGGATGTAGACCTGAGAGGAGTGCGATTTGGCAAGCTCCTTTATCTCTGTGAAGAGCACTGGATCGGCAAGGGCGCCCACGCTCATTATCATCAGCCTCCTGCCTTTGGAGAGGGCCGCCCTGGCGACAGCAGGCACCGCCCTCTGGGAGGCTGCCTCCACCACCACATCAGAGAGCTCCACCAGCTCTTCCAGATCGCTCTTTTTCGGCTTATGCTGCAGGCTGGCGATGAGATCAATGGCGGTTTGAGGATTATGATCGAATACACTGACCAGATCAGCATCCACCATGCCAGAGTCTATTGCCCCGGCGATCTCTGCTCCTATGGCACCACAGCCCACCAACCCGACCTTGAGAGGCATCGCAGGTTATAAATCGATCAAGGATCAAAACCCTTGCGGTATGCTAAGGTCAGAGCTGGAGCGGTTTATAGACGAGGACCTGGGCCAATGGGATGATTCCAGCACTCTTATTCCAGAACTGCCTGCTCGCGGAGTCGTTATCGCCAAGGAGTCTTGCATCATCTCCGGGCTGGCAGAGGCGGCTGAGATCTTTCATTATTTTGGCCTGAAGTGCGAGCTGCTCTTCGATGATGGCGAGTTTGTGCCGGCGATGAGCACTGTTCTGGAGGTATCGGGCAGCGCGAGAGGGATCCTGCAGTCCGAGAGGCTGGCACTCAACTTCCTTGCCCGGATGAGCGGCATATCCACCCTCACCCGGGAGTGCGTTCTCCTGGCCGGGGGGGTGAGGGTGGCAGCAACGCGCAAGACCACCCCTGGATTCCGCTTATTCGAGAAGAGGGCAGTTTATCTGGGAGGGGGCGACACCCATAGGTTTAACCTGTCCGGCGCCATCCTCATCAAAGATAATCATATAATGATCCTCGGCCTGAAGGAATGTCTGCGTCGCGCCCGTGAAGCATCCAGCTTCACCAAGAAGATCGAGGTGGAGGTGGAGAGCCTTGAGGATATGCTCATAGCAGCAAAAGAGGGCGCGGATATCATCATGTTCGATAACATGGACCCGGCGAAGATCGCTGCAGGGGTCAAGCTCCTGGAGGCCGAGGGATTGCGCAAGAGGCTGATTCTGGAGGCATCAGGAGGCATAACCCTGAATAACATCAAGGATTACGGTGCAAGTGGAGTGGATGTCATATCCCTTGGTGCTCTGACCAAAGATGCTAAATGGATTGACTTGAGCCTGGAGATTGAGAATGATGGAGAGTGGAATGCGGGCAGAGAGATCCCTTAAAGGCAAAAAGCAGCGCCCCGATGTTCTGCGCCTGGTCTGCCTGGCCGTCCTTATTCTTTTCCTGTCAGGGGCCTTCATGGGAGCAGCCCAGGGGGCAGATAAGAGCGACAAGGATGAGGACGAGGTAATCTATAACGACTTCACCCTGGGGATCGGGGATAGAATAGATATCAGCAATTATCGAGTGGAGCTCATTGAGATCCAGTCGGTCAAAGACGGCATAGCAGTCCTGCAGGTCTCAAAAATTGGCGGCGGACTGGATGAGCAGAGGGCATTCCTGGAGAACCGGGCGAACAACTTCATCGGAGGGGCAGAGATAGGGGGCATTACCCTTACGGTGGTCGACATCCTGGATGAGAGCTCCGCCAGGGTGAGGATTGAGTACCGCAAAAGCCTGGGAACCCCCAGCCGGCGGGCCTCAGATCGGCCGATATCCGCTGGCGGCAAGCCTGCCCTCTCCGTCCAGAAGAGCTTTGACAGGAACGAACTGAATGTGGGCGATGAGGTCAAGGCCACTGTCACCATCACAAATGAGGGGACAGGCAAAGCACTGAATATCAGATTGGACGATTCCCCGCCCCTGCCCCAGTTCTCTTATGTGGCCGGCTACCCGCCCAAGATCAAGGATAGCCTGGATCCAGGGCAGTCGGATTCGGCTGTGTATATGATGAATGCCATAAAAGAGGGCACCATCCAGGTCTCAGCCATCCAGGTCAGCTACACCGACTCCAAGGATAACGTCAAGATGAACAGCTCTCTGCCCTTTGAGATCGTGATCAATCCAAAGAGCATCGCCGAGCTGGCAGTAAGGATGGATTCATCCGGGCCCATAGCCCCTGGGGGCAAGGCGATGGTGAACATAAGCCTCGCCAATGTGGGGGCAGCACCGGCGACCAGGATCGAGGCCAAAGGGGATATAACCCCGCCGGTGGGCCTGGAGGGCGGCAGCTTTGACAGAAGCTTCTTTGAGATACCGCCGGGCGGCGAGGTCAACTACTCAGTGATGCTCTCGGGCAAAGATCCTGGCAACTACACCGTCCACCTCAAGGCCACATTCGATGGAGGAGATGGCTCTGCGATCAGGGAAGGGTCGACAGAGGTAGTGGTACTGAAACGAGAGTATAAATATGAATATTTACTACTCCTGATCCCAATCATAATTATCATTGCCTGGCTGTATAGGAGACACAGAGAATATAAATATTAAACAAAGGTATATACACCAGAGGGAGCGGATCGATAAAATCGCACTTAATGCCACATAAACTCAACAGAATAGAGAGACTGATATCATGCTTAACGTAATTATCCTTGGCCTGGGCCAATGCGGAAACAGAATCCTGGATGCTGTGAATAAGGAAGCAATGGGCGGCGGGGGAGCCTCGAAGATCGCCAAGTATTGCCTGCGACCGAAGTTCCCCAGCCGGGTGGAGACCCTGGCGATCAATACAGCGATCAATGATCTCAAGGAATTGAGATACACCACCGCCAAAGACCGGTTGCACGTTCCCAATCTGCATGGCATGGGAGCGAACAGAAACGTGGGCAAGCAGGCCTTCATGGAGAACCGGGACAGCATCATGGGAGAGATCGAGAAGAGGGGTGACTTTGATCTCGCTTTCGTCATCACCTCAACCTCCGGCGGCACGGGCTCCTCCTTCACCCCGCTCCTAATAAATGAGTTGAAGAGGCAGTACCCGAACATCGCTGTGGTGACCATCGCCATTCTGCCCTTCCGGGAGGAGGGATCGATCTATCTCCAGAATGCTGCCTTCAGCATGAGGGAGCTGATGGAGCTGGATGCAGAGGGCATCATCCTTGCTGACAACCAGTATATGAAGCGGCTCGGTGGTGATATTGCCAGCGCCTATGACAGGATCAACAGCACCATTGCCAGGAGATTGCTCTTCCTGATAGAGTCCCTGGACAGTGAGATGCTCTCGGTGACTGATCTGGGGGACTTCAAGACGGTCATGAATGGAGGGCTGCGCATAGGCACCATGGGGTTCTACCAGGCGGATGGAAAGAACTCCTCAGTCAAGGATGCCATAGAGAACAGCCTGAAGCCCAACAACCTGCTCTATCCGGCGAATGTGGCGAATGATGCCGCCCGGGCGATGGTCATCATCCAGGGGTCGCAGGAGCATCTGGATGTGGATCAGATCACCAAGGAGGTGGAGAAGATCGCTGCCAGCGCAGGGCATGTCTTCAAGGGGATCGTGGTCAAGAAGGGGCAGCCGAGGGTGCTCTCCATCTTCACCCTGGCAGCAGCACCGGAGCTGGAATCGATCTATGCCCAGGCAGCGCGGGGAATGCAGGAGGAGAAGGAGAAGAGGTTGCGTGCCAGAAAGCAGCTCGATGATGCCTTTGCCCATATAGAGGATCTGGAAGAGATCTACTGAAGGCCAAAGCGGCTGTACATCAGAGCCTGCATCGGCCCCAGATCCAGCACCCTGGCCACAAGGCTTCTCTCTCTCGGGCTCAGGGGATGCGTCCCCGCCGGCGGCAGGGGCCGGGCCTGACGGGCATAGACTGCGCCTCCTCTCATCCTGGCGCAGGTGAAGCTTCCGGCGTCTCCTTCTATATAGACCTCTCCGCCTCTCATCTCTGCCCCGGTGAAATCCCCGGTCCGGCCCCTTATCACAATCCTCCCTCCGCGCAGGAGGACGGCGGTGTTCTCCCGGGCGGATCCCTCCACAATTATCTGGCCGGAGCTCATCAGTATGCCGGTGCTCATTCCCGCATCCCCCTCCAGGTGGATCACCTTGGCAGTGGGATTTCTCGCCCCCAGGGTATCCCGGATTATCCCATCCTCGATGAACATCCCCTGCTCGTCCATTCTGTTCGGCTCGATGATATCGATGCTCTTCTCCAGGGCCTCGGTGATGGAGACGAACTTCCTATATCCGGCCAGATCGCTTTCAGCCTCGATCACATTTCCCATGGGCTCCTCGATTCTGCCTGAGACATAAATCGCTCCTCTGAGCATGCTTATCCCCATTCGCCGCCCCACGTCTCCCTCCACCACTATGCTGCCCGTGCCCTCGATCGGCCCGCCCCTTCCGCCCAGACGGAGGAGGTCCACCCCCAGGCTGGAGCCCAGGCGGCTTCCCACATCCCCGCTGATCATCACCCTCTCTCCCCGGCGCAGTGCCTGCACAATCTGCCTGAGGCTGATGCCGTCGACGCTCTTATCGGGATCGAGCCTGGTGCCCTTATGCTGCCAGTAGAAGTCGAAGGTGCTATCACCAAGGCACCTCTCCCCCGCAGCCTGGATCCTGAGCATTGAGGATCACTTCAAGGGCAAGAAGGCCTCGTCAGTGGCTATGCGTTTGGATACATTGATCCCCACAACGGTGATCAGGATGGCTCCGATGGCGGAGATGGCCAGCTTTTGCACCGACTCCACCATGCCGATGCCAAACTCCAGATCGGCATTGCTGGCCAGGATGAAGCTGCTGGCGGACCAGATGATCAGGCCTGTGGCCAGGATGAAGAAGAGGAAGGATATGGTGCGAGCATCTCTTATCCCCTCCAGATACATATCCATGACCTTGCCCAGGTTCACACATAAGGCCGCAGCCATATACCACCAGATGCTCTCGTAAAGATAGATCATGATCAGGGTGAAGTATCCAGGAAAGGTGGGCTCATGCAGGTACTGCCAAAAGTATGCCACCCCGTTGACAGTGGCGATTACGACGAGCATCGCCGCCAGGATATAGGTTATAAAGGCGATCTTTCGGGCATAAAGGGATTTCTTGAGGGTCTGCTTGACCTCCTCCATGGAGTCGTCCAGTCCCAGTCCGCGGAATAAGAGATACAGCCCTATCGAGCCGGTGATGGCCACTATCGCCCAACTGGGGTAGCCGATCAGGCTGAAGAAGGCGAACATGAGCAGAGCCAGGGCCGGGGGGATGAATATGGTATGGCTGAGCTTGGGATCGGTGAAGAGCTGCTTTAAAAGGTAGTAGGTGCTCTCCAGGTTGGGGCTCTGCTTGACCAAGACCCGGCGCACCCCTTCCACCCTCACCCGCGAGGTTATGATGGGCAGTATGGCCTCATCCTCTGCCCCGTCTGAGACCACAACCACTCCCATGGGATGCAGGCGATCGAGCAGATCATCCAGTTGAGCGGCAAGCATTCTGTCTGAGATCAGGCCGACCTTCAGGTCCCCGGCAATGGAAGCGATCTCAGCGCTCTTCCCTGACGCAATGATCTCATCCAGTGCTTTGATCCCACCGAAGATGGTGTTGACATCCGAGTCCTCCGGGTCGGCCATGCCCAGATTCAGGGCGGCCTTTATGTTGGCCTCTCTGCCCACAACGGGGGTTATGACACCACCCTTTCGGCCCAGGTCATTGTCCCGGTCTATGCAGAGCACAAGGACATCCATGCTTTACTATTTGAAAAGATTGTACTTAAATGATTCTGTGGCAAATGACACCTGATCAATTGTCCAAAAAATATTTATTTAAAAAGAGGCGATGGACGGCTATGAGAAGATCAATCTTATGCACAGCGATCTCTCTTGTGCTTCTGATCTTTGGAGCCGGTGCCTTCGTCATCGACATGACGGAGACGCAAAAGCATATCGACTCTTATAACCGGAAGATCGATCAAGCCCCAGATATCCTGAAGGCCATTATGGGTGATGAGAGGATCAATCTGGAGGTGGCGCGGGATGATGCCAGCACCTTCCGGGTGGGCCTGGATATGAGATCGGCGCGAATAAACAGGAGCATTGAGGGCGGCTGGAATGATCCCACCATCAGCATCAGAGCCTCAGAAGAGGCAATAGACAATATCAGACTATCAAAGGAGCCGATAGCAGCTTTTGGAGAGGAGAGGGATGCCGGCCGGATCACCTTCCAGGCGAATGACCTGATCGCCGGGGCAAAATTGAAGATCGTTTTATCCAGCACCCCTGTCCTGCAGTTCGGCTATGATGTCCTCTTCACCTAACGGGCAAGGTCGATATTCTCTTTTATTATTTTTAAAGCACAGAAATCCCCGCACATAGTGCAGACCTCTGCATCTGAGGGGATCCTATCCGCCCGGATCAGCTTGGCGGTCTCGGGATCGATGGCCAGCTCAAACTGCCTCTCCCAGAGCATATCCCTGCGCGCCCTTCCCATCTCCAGATCTTTCTCTCGATCATCGTTCTTGATCATATCACCGATATGAGCTGCTATCCTGGCGGTGATGACTCCCATCCTCACATCCTCCACATCGGGAAGGGCGAGGTGCTCAGCCGGGGTGACATAGCAGATGAAGTCCGCTCCATAGGCAGAAGAGAGGCTGGCTCCGATGGCTGCCACGATATGATCATACCCGGGAGCGATATCTGTGACCAGAGGGCCGAGCATATAGAAGGGCTTCTCGGAGGTCATCCTCTTCATCACCCGGACATTGGCCTCTATCTCATCGATGGGGATATGCCCCGGCCCCTCCACTATGGTCTGAACTCCTGCCGCATGGGCTCTGTCTGCAAGCTCGGAGTTGATTATCAGCTCCTGGATCTGACCGCGATCGGTGGAGTCGTGCACCGCCCCTGCCCGAAGGCCATTGCCAAGGCTTAGGGTTACCTCATGCTCTTTGAGGATCTCCAGGAGATAGTCGAACTCCCGGTAGAGAGGATTCTCCTTCTGGTTATGCAGCATCCAGCCGATCATGAAGGCTCCTCCCCGGCTGCATACGCCGCCAAACCGCCCCCCCTGGCCGCGGAGCCGTTCTATACAGATGCTATTGATGCCGGTGTGGATGGCCATGAAGTTGGTCCCCATCTTCGCCTGCGCCTCTGTCGCCCGGAAGAGGTCGTCCTCAGGCATGTCCACCCCGGCACCATATTTTCTTATGGCCTCAATGAAAGCCTGGTAAAGGGGGACGCTGCCCACGCTCAGTGTTGTGGCCTCGATCACCCGTCTCCTTATCTCCAGGAAGTCCCCGCCGGTGGAGAGCTCCATCAGAGTGTCTGCACCATTCTCCTCCGCTGTGCGCGCCTTTGCCACCTCCATGTCTACATCCACAATATCGCTGCTGGTGCCGATAGAGGCATTCACCTTGGTGCGCAGGCCCTTGCCTATTCCCACTGGCCTGGTATAACGGTAAGGGCTGCGGGGGATAACTATCCTGCCGCTGGCTATGCCCCGGAGTATAAACTGAGGGCTCTTCCTCTCCTCCTCGGCCACGATCTTCATCTCTTCCGTCAGTCTGCCTGCACGTGCATCTTCTATTAATCCCATCTCTTCACCAGCATCATCTGACAATGCAGGGCTATTTAAGAGTGATCTGCCCCATCGCTAAAAACTGGACCAAGAGAGCTTTATTGGACAGCAGTCCCGACCGGCGAAAGCTATTAACCATATACTGGCAATATAATAGATTGATATCTGTGTATGATCTGGTGGTGGTGGGCGCTGGACCGGCGGGCTCGAATGCCGCCCGGACGGCAGCCGGAATGGGGATGAAGGTCCTGGTCCTGGAGAAGAAGGTGTTTCCCCGTTACAAGGCCTGTGGAGGAGCCCTGACTGAGCGCGCCGCCTCCTGTCTGGGGCTTCGTCTTCCCGAGTCCATATGCGAGAGGACCATAACCGGGGCTCGAATCCATTTCCGGGATCTGGTTCAGGATAAGAGCAAAGGCTACAGGCTGACCACCCTGGTCACCAGGAGCGCTTTTGACCAGTTCCTCCTCCGGAAGGCAGAGGAGGCTGGAGCCGGCATCTCTTTCTCCCGCGCTCTGAGCTATAGCGAAAGAGAGGATCATGTATCTGTCCGGACAAGGGATCAGATCTATAGGTCCCGGTTTCTTGTCATCGCCTCCGGCTGTCAGGATGCTTTGAAAGAGGGGATATCGGGGAAGGTCTCAAGGGATGATATCGGGATCTGTCTGGTGACGGAGATCGAGGCTGATGATCGAGAGATCGAGTCCCGGCTGGGCAGCCTTCTGGATATTCACTTCGGAATCGCAAGCGGGGGCTATGGCTGGATCTTCCCCCACCGGGGGTACTACTCCGTGGGCATAGGAGGCCTGGCATCCCAGCTTCGCCATCCCCGCCAGATAATGAGGCGTTTTCTTCTGGAGAACGGATTCGAACCGGATCAGCTCTTACATGGCCACACCATACCGATGGGAGGAAGAAAAAGGCGCATCGCCCAGGGCAGGGTGCTCTTGACCGGGGATGCAGCCAGCCTGGTTGATGCCTTCACCGGCGAGGGAATCTACTATGCTCTCCGCTCGGGAGGGATGGCAGCAGAGGCAATAGAAGAGAAGGAGGAGAGGGATGCAGCCCGGTTCTATGAGAAGAGATGCAACAGAGAGCTGGGCGAGGAGCTCAGATATGCCCTGCTCCTCTCCCGGGCCATGCATAGCCATCCCAAAGCCTTCTCCTGGGTGCTGGAACGGCATAATGAGGCTTTGGACAGGTATATTGAGATTCCTGCAGCCAGGAGGTCTTATAAGGAGTTTGTACGCTGGATGGCCCCCAGGCTGCCCCTGGGGCTGCTGTCCATGCACTGAAAAACAGGACCCGATCGCTCTCCGATGAGGACCTTCGGCAATCTATTTATCTGAGATGGGTTTCTTTGATAGGGTTCGTATGGCCAGGCCTGCGCCTGGCAGTTGAAGGACAGCCTATGGACAATGAGCACGAGATACTCAATGCAGTCCGGGAGGCGAAGAGGCATCTCGGAGAGGGAGCGGACTTTCGCATTGCTGAGGCCATGGATATAATGGAAGGCATCGCGCCGTTCCTGGAGAAAGAGGTCGTAATTGGATTGAAATGCAAGAACTGCGACAGCTACGCATCCGCCTCGTTTCCCTTAAGCCGGGACTTTTGGGAGGCGGACAGCGATGAGTACTGCCATCAGAAGGAGAACTCTTTAAAAAATCTCAATACATTGAAGCTGGCCGGCTGCCCCCAATACTCAAGCCAGGAGAGAGAGGAGCTGATGAGGCTGGGCCAGGAGATCATAGAGGAGGACCTCAAGCCTGCCTTCTGCGATAGAAAGCTGTACGACAGGCATAAGTTTGCCAGCTACAATGTGGCCTTTCGCCTGCTCTCCAATCCGGGCAACATCTGCATCCAGTTTGGCCACCACACAGATGGCGGATTTGCCTGCAACGATATCAGGCTTTTTATCATAAGGAGGCTTGATCCGGGATTCGGAGAGGAGGCCTCCAGCAGGATATCTGAGGCCCTGAAGAAGGGTCCGGTAATGGCCCTCAGGGCCAGCCCGCAGATCAGAAGGCAGCTTGATATTGACTATGTACTGGATTGGATCGCCAAAAAGCGAAAGATGGATATAGTATATCTCTAGCTATATTTTTGATTTAGACGATAATTGATAATTAAAGGATGTTTTCGACAATGGCGCAACCGCTAGTGCCAGATACCAGTGTGGTAATAGATGGCAGAGTCTCTGCCAGAATCAAGGCAGGAGAGCTCCAGGGCCGGAGAATTGTAGTGCCTGAGGCTGTGGTGGCGGAGCTGGAGGCCCAGGCCAACCACGGCCGGGAGATCGGCCTGAGGGGATTGGAGGAGTTGAGAAAGCTCTCCGAGCTGGCCAAGGCCGGCAGGATCGAGCTGGAGTATGTGGGAATCAGGCCGAACCTGGATCAGATCAAGCTCGCCGGTGGGGGAGAGATCGATGCCATGATCAGGGATGTCGCCCTGGAGCTGGGGGCGTCCTTTCTCACCAGCGATCAGGTTCAATCTCGGGTGGCAGAGGCCATGGGCCTGGATGTGGAGTATGTTCGCCCCCAGAGGGAGGCGATCCGGCCCCTCTCCCTGGAGAGGTACTTCACAGAGGATACTCTATCCGTACACCTCAAGGAGAGCGCCATACCCATGGCCAAGAGGGGGCACGTGGGTGACTTCTCCCTGGTCCGGCTGGGCGAGAGGCCGACCTCGGAGAGGGAGCTGAGGGAGCTGTCCCGGGAGATATATGAGCGGGCCAAGGCCGATCCAGATGGCTATGTGGAGATGGAGAGGATGGGGGCAGCGATAATCCAGATCGGGCCGATGAGAATCGCCATCACCAAGCCGCCTTTCTCCGACGGCCTGGAGATCACAGCCGTACGGCCGGTGGCAAAGGTGAGTTTCGACTCCTATCGCCACAGCTCTATGCTCAAGACCCGCCTCCGCGAGGGGCAGAGGGGGATTCTCATCGCCGGTCCGCCGGGGTCGGGCAAGTCCACCTTCGCCGCGGGAGTGGCCCAGCATCTCCTGGACTGCAACTATGTGGTCAAGACGATGGAGTCTCCTCGCGATCTGCAGGTCCCTCCGGAGATCACCCAGTACGGCCCTCTGGAGGGGAGCATGGAGGCATCGGCTGATATACTGCTCCTGGTCCGGCCTGACTACACCATCTACGATGAGGTGAGAAAGACGCGCGACTTCCAGGTCTTTGCTGATATGAGGCTCGCCGGGGTGGGCATGATCGGAGTGGTCCATGCCAACAAGCCCATCGATGCCCTGCAGAGGCTCTTGGGCCGGGTGGAGCTGGGCATGATCCCCCAGGTGGTGGATACAGTGGTCTTCATCGAGAAGGGCGAGGTGACCAAGGTCCTGGATGTGGAGTTCACAGTCAAGGTCCCCTCAGGGATGATGGAGGCGGATCTTGCCCGGCCGGTGATCGTGGTCAAGGACTTTGAGGGCGGGCAGGCGGAATATGAGATGTACTCCTACGGAGAGGAGATTGTGGTGATGCCCGTCACCAGGGAGGAGAAGAAGCCCTCCTGGAGGCTGGCCAGCAGGGAGATCGAGAAGGAGATCTCTCACCATGTGCGGGGCCCCTTCAAGGTGGAGATGCTCACCGACTCCAGTGCAGTGATCCATGTGCCTCAAGAGGATGCGGCAAGGGTGATAGGGAGGGCGGGAAAGAACATCGATCAGATCGAGAGGAGCCTGGGGATGCATATCGATGTCCGGGCAAAGGACGAGCCGGCGGTGCCCGAGCTGAGGATGGAGGAGACGTCCAAGCACATCATCCTCTGGCTGGAGGGCATGGCCGGGGAGTCGGTGGATGTTCAGGTGGGAAATGAGCCGGCCTTCACCGCCACTGTGGGGCGGAGGGGGGATATTCGCATCGCCAAGTCCTCGGAGATGGCCAAGAGGATCATCAAGAGGATGAGGAAGGGAGATAGGATAGAGGTGAGCCGGGCGGGATCTGAATGGGGCTTATAAGGCCTATTGCCATCGTTATTGTTCTCTTCGTCCTGGCTGCAGGAGTGCTCCCTATGGACGCCAGCGCCCTTGACCCCGATCCCCAGCAGGACCAGAGGGGCAACGCCACCCCTGTCCTGATGGGAAAGAATGTGGCCGAAGCGGGAGTGGGCCAGGAGGCGACCGGGCCCAAAGCCAGGCTCCTGAGCCCTTCAGTCAGTTGGGTGCTGGAGCTGGATGACAGTATAGAAAGAAGGCTCCAACTGGATATGTATCAGTCCAATGATGTCATCTTCGGCAAGGGAAAGATCCTGGCGGAGGGGAAAGAGCAGAACGTCTCTGCCAGCGGCACGACCTTGGGAGATAAGCTCCATCTGGATGTCCTATCCGATGACCTATCCCTCTTCCGCCTCATCCTCACCCAGAACGGCAAATCCATCTATGGGGACTACCACATCTATAGCGCCCGATTTCTCCCCCAGAAGGGCATAGCCATGGGAAGGATCGGCCGGCTGAGTGATCAGGACGGCCCGATTTCTCCCGCTCCTGGATCGATCTCCACTACGCTTTTTGTCGTACTACCATTAAGCTTATCAACTATAAATGGCATGCCGGATCTCAGTACAAGGTCGAGATAACATGAATTTCAAATTATCAATAGCATTATCCCTATCCTTCATCGCCTTCATGGCAGTGACGACCCTTGGCGCCGATTGGGATAATCAGGAGCATCTGAGTGCAGATGAGCTGATAAGCGGCATAGAGAAGAGCCCCAAGGCTCCGGGAACCCCCCAACAGGTCAGAGCGCTTAGAGAGAATGAGAGCGCCATGGACTGGAGCATGCCAAGCACCCTCTCCAAGGGGGCGAGGGATCCCAAGGCCTCCCGCGCTGAGGCAGAGGCGGCCAGCCTGGAAAAGGTGAAGGAGGAGGGCACAGCGGCTGAGGCATCAGCAAAGGAGAATGCCTCTGCTGCGGCAGTGACGACAGAGCTTCCTCCAGCTCAGGTTGCTCTGCCCTCAATGAGCGGGAGCTGGTCCTTTGCCCTGAACGATAGCCTGCCGAGGAGCATGGCTTTAACCCTTTTCCAGAGGGACGAGCAGCTCTTCGGCGCAGGCAAGATGAGGGTGGAGAACAGCACCATCGATGCGGCCGCCTCGGGGCAGGTCTTCGAGGACGGAACAGCAAGGCTGGATATCATCACCATAAACCCCATCGATCTTTATATCCTCTCCCTTGATCTGAACGGGGATGTGGCCAGCGGAAGCTTCTGGGCCATCTCAGCTCGAGCAGAGTCCTGGACGGGAAGCTTTGAGGGAGTGAAGATCGCCTAGATGGCGATGATATGAGATCGGCATCTCATCTTAATTTCCTATTTTATTTTATTTCCCCTCTCCCGGCCTCACATCTGGCAAATCTTCAGTGCTGGACCAAAGCCTTTTTGGCAGAAGTAGAAGACCAATAGATAACGATGCCCCCAGCCAAGCTCTCTCCCCTGATGGAGCAGTACTACCAGAACAAGAAGCTCTATCCAGATGCTCTGCTCCTCTTTCGGGTGGGCGATTTCTATGAGACCTTTGCCGATGATGCTGTCACTGTGGCCAGAGATCTGAACATCACCCTCACCTCCCGGCAGAAGGATGGCCGGGGAGAGAAGATCCCCCTGGCCGGGGTCCCTTACCATGCCCTGGATGCCTACCTCGCCCGGCTGATCCGGGCGGGGCATAAGGTGGCCATCTGCGACCAGGTGGAGGACCCAAAGCAGGCCCGTGGTCTGGTGAAGAGAGCCATCACCCGGGTGGTTACCCCGGGAACGATCATCGAGCCCTCTATGCTGGAAGAGGGCAGCAATAACTTCCTGGCAGCAGTGGCAAAGGAGGAGGACCGGGCGGGCCTGGCCTTTGTGGATGTCTCCACAGGCGAGTTCCTGACCACAGAGGTTCCGTCCCACCGCCTCACCACTGAGCTGGCCCGTTTCCGGCCGGCGGAGTGCCTCTCTGCCGCCCCCCTGCACTGGGAGGAGGCAAGAGAGCAGATCCTGGATGAGGAGAGCTTCTCTTTAGAAAGGGCTGCATTCGCCCTGGCAGATCGCTACGGCCCGGATTGGAAGGAGAGGCTCCGCCTGGAGGGAAGAGAGCTCTCCCAGAGGGCCTGCGGGGCGGTCCTCTCCTATCTTATCGCCTCACGCTTCGATCTCCTCGATCATCTGAAGGATATTCAGATCTACTCGGGATCCGATTATATGGTCTTAGATGAGGTCACAGTGCGAAACCTGGAGATCTCCAGAAACATCCGCGATCGCTCCCGCCGGGGCACACTGCTGGAGTTCCTGGACCGGACCCGGACTGCTATGGGGGCGAGAACCCTGGCCCGCTGGATTCAAATGCCCCTGCAGAGCGAGGAGGCGATAGACCGCAGGCTGGGGGGGGTAGAGGAGCTGGCCAGCCGGTCCCTCCTGCAGCGCAGCCTGGCCGAGGAGCTCAAGGGGGCATCAGACCTGGAGAGGCTGCTTGGAAGGATATCATGCAAATCTGCCAGCCCCAAGGATCTCTTCGCCCTGAAGGGCACCCTGGAGAGGCTGCCCCGCCTGCAGGCGATCCTGGGGGAGGCTGGCTCTTCTTATCTGCAGGATATTCTCTCCCGGCTATCTCCCTGGATGATACCGTCTCCCTGGTAGAGAGATCGATCGTAGCCGACCCGCCCCTCCTTCTGCGGGATGGGGGGGTGATCAGGGAGGGCTACAATGCCGAGCTCGACCAGCTCCGGGAGCTTTTAAGGGATGGGAGAGGCTGGATAAGCCGGCTGGAGGGGGCGGAGAGGGAGAGGACGGGGATAAGATCGCTGAAGATAGCCTTCAATAATGTCTTCGGCTACTACATCGAGGTCTCACGGGCTAACCTGCACCTGGTTCCCCAGGATTACATCCGCAAGCAGACCCTGACCAACGGGGAGCGATTTGTCACCCCGGAGCTGAAAGTGATGGAGTCCCGCGTCCTCTCCGCCCAGGAGAGGTCAGTATCCCTGGAGCAGGAGCTCTTCGCCCGGGTGCGGGATGAGGTGGCAGGCAAGGCAGGGGCCATCCAGGGGAGGGCCATGGCCCTGGCGGAGCTTGATGTGCTCCTCTCCTTAGCGGAGGTGGCCCAGGAGAATGATCTGGTCCAGCCGGAGTTCAATCAGGAGGGCAGGATCTCTCTGCGCTCCAGCCGCCACCCGGTTCTGGCCAGGGCGATGCGGGGGGGCTTTGTGCCCAACGACATCCTCCTGGATCAGGGTTCCAACCGCCTGATCATCCTCACCGGCCCGAATATGGCAGGAAAATCAACCTTCATGCGTCAGATAGCCCTGGCGGCGATCATGGCCCAGTCCGGCTCCTTTGTGCCCGCAGCCCATGCCTCACTCTGCCTGGTGGACCGGATCTTCACCCGGGTGGGGGCTTATGACGATCTGTCCGCCGGACAGAGCACATTTATGGTGGAGATGACGGAGATCGCCCACATCCTCACCTCTGCCACCAATAAGAGCCTGGTTCTCCTGGATGAGGTGGGCAGGGGGACCAGCACCTTCGACGGCCTCTCCTTGGCCTGGGCCATAACCGAATACCTGCACGAGAGCATCAAATGCAAGTCCGTCTTCGCCACCCATTACCACCAGCTCACAGAGCTGGAGAGCATCCTTCCCGGGGTGAGAAACTACAGCATTGCTGTGAAGGAGGATAAGGGCACCATCACCTTCCTGCGCACAGTGGTCCCGGGGGCGACTGACAGGAGCTACGGGGTGCATGTCGCCCGCCTGGCGGGAGTTCCCAGGATGGTGACGAGGCGGGCGGATGAGATCCTGAGGGAGATCGAGAGGGAGGCAGTCGTTTTACCCGGATCGGGAAGAGGAAGACAGAGGAGAGCTGCTCGCTACACCCAGCTCATATTCTTCGATGGCGATGACGGGGAGAGGGCAGCCGGAGAAAAGGAGAGCGAGAGACCTGATCCCATCATAGAGGAGATCATGTCCCTGGACTTGGATCGGATGACCCCCAGGGAGGCCCTGGGCCGCCTGGCCCAGTATCAGCAGATGCAAAGGGAGAGGATGGATCGGTAAGAGAGATGAATAGAATCAGAGCCCTGGATGAGGAGACGGTGAACAAGATCGCTGCCGGCGAGGTGATTGAGAGGCCGGCCTCAGTGGTAAAGGAGCTGGTGGAAAACTCCATCGATGCCGGCGCCCACAGGATTCTGATCGAGGTTTTGGAGGGGGGAAAGAGCTTCATCAGGGTGACAGATGATGGCTGCGGCATAGATCCGCTCGACCTCCCCCTGGCCTTCCAGAAGCATGCCACCTCCAAGATCTCCGGGGCGGAGGATCTGGAGAGGATCTGCACTCTGGGATTTCGGGGCGAGGCCCTGGCCAGCATCGCCAGCGTCTCAAGAGCAGTCGAGGTGCGGACCAAGACCCGCGAGGCGCCCTGGGGCAGCTATCTCCGCCTGGAGGGAGGAAGGACGGCTGAGACAAAGGAGGCTGGCTGCCCCGCAGGCACATCGATCACCGTCTGGAACCTCTTTCACAATATCCCGGCAAGAAGAAAGCACCTCAAGGGGGCAGAAGCGGAGCTGGTCCATATCATAGATACCATAACCGAGCTGGCCATCATCCATTATGATATCGCTTTTGAGCTCTTCTCCGGGCAGCGCACCCACTTCAAATCGGCCCGTTCCACCTCATGGGAGGATGTCCTCACCCGCGTCTTCGGCCTGAAGGCGGTGGCCGGCATGGCCCCCTTGCAGGCATCCGGCCGGGGATGGAGGCTGGAGGGGATGATCGGCGATGTCTTCAGCCTGAGATCCAGTCCGGACAGGATATTCATCTTCGTCAACGGCAGGGCAGTCGTCTCCCGCCCCCTGTCTGCTGCCCTGAGAGAGGCCTACAGGAACATCATCCCAGCAGGCAAGAGCCCCATAGCTGTCCTCTCCTTGGAGATCAGCCCGGAGATAGTGGACGTGAATGTTCATCCGGCGAAGAGGGAGATCCGGCTGCTGCATGAGAATGAGATCTGCCTGGCTCTCACTCAGGAGGCGGCCCGGGTTCTCTCCTCTCATGCCAGGAGTGTGGCTGCTGAAAGCCTGAAGCGGGGAGATGAGATTGGAGCCGGCGAGGAGACGCTGGCGCAGAACATTATGCAAAGGACGCTTCCCCTGGAGAGCACAGAAGAAGCCCCCCGAGATGAGAGCACTCCTTCCAGGGATATGCGCCCGAGCCTGAAGATCCTGGGTCAGATCAATAGGCTCTATATTGTGGCAGAGAGCGAGCAGGGGCTGGTCCTGGTCGATCAGCATGCTGCTGCAGAGCGGATCCGTTTTGAGAGGCTGGCGGAGCAGTACCAGAAAAGGTCGATCCGCCAGGAGCTGGCCTGGCCGGTGACGATCGAGCTCTCAGCGGGCGAGGAGGTCATGCTCTCCTCCTGGAAGGAGGTCCTGGAGGAGATCGGCTTTGAGATCTCATCCTTTGGAGGAAGGGCCTACAGCGTCCGTTCCGTTCCTGCTCTGGGAGGGGGGATCGAGAGCGCCGAGTCGGTGTATGACCTGCTAAAGGACCTCTTCCAGCGGGGAAGGCCGGCAGCGGAATCGAGCAACCGGGATGAGATCCTCAAGCTCTTGGCCTGCCGGGGCTCAATAAAATCGGGAAAGGAGCTCACATTGCTCCAGATGAAGCGGCTGCTGGACGATCTGGGGGAATGCAGTAACCCCCTGACCTGCCCCCATGGCCGGCCGGTGATGGTCACCCTGGATCATGGCCAGCTGGAGAGGCTCTTTGGCAGAAGATGATGGGGTCGGTGATGGGAGATGATAATATCTATGGGCAGCCCAATTGACTCCTCATGGATCTGGAAGGATTTGCCAAGCGGGGCCTGAGGAGAGATGACCCGGAGATCGAGTCCAAGCTCATTGATCTGATCAGAGAGGTAAAGGAGATCCCAATCGACCGGGCTGCCATCCTGGCGGAAGCGATCTTGGCAGAGGCCAGGGCGACCCTCAATCCGCGAGGAGAGGTCTTCTCTTTGAAGAGCGCGGGGGTGAGCATGGGCGACTTCGGTGTGGGCTCGCGCGGCTCGGGCGACTTTTATACCCACACCAAGATCGCCGAGGTCATCGGCCGCACAGGAGCGGTGGTCGACTCCCGCCAACTGGATGACTCGGGGGTGGTCCAGGCCGGGGGCAAGTACATCACTGTCACTGTGGACGGCATGCACTCCCGCTTGAGTGACTATTCCTTCCTGGCTGGTTTTCATGTCACCCGCGCCGCCCTGCGCGATGTCTATGTGATGGGGGCCCGGCCAGTGGCTCTTCTCTCCGATGTTCATCTGGCTGATGATGGCGATGTCTCCAAGCTCTTCGACCATATCGCCGGCATCGCCACGGTCTCGGAGCTGATCGGCGTTCCTCTCATCACCGGCAGCACGCTGCGCATCGGCGGGGATATGGTGATTGGGGACCGGCTCACCGGCTGCGTGGGCGCAGTCGGGGTCTCAGAGAGCCTCACCGCCAGAAAGAGCGCCCGGCCGGGGGATGTGATCCTGATGACCGAGGGGGCAGGAGGAGGGACGGTCTGCTCCGCTGCCCTGTATTATGACCGGCATGAGGTGGTGGATGAGACACTGAACATCAAGTTCCTGGAGGCGAGCGAGGCGCTCTTGAAAGCGGACCTCCGGATCCATGCTATGACCGATGTGACCAATGGCGGCATTCGGGGCGATGCCAAGGAGATCTCCTATACCGCTGGGGTGAAGCTGACCTTCCTGGAGGAGAGTATGCGCCGCCTGGTCAACCCCCGGGTGCTGGAGATGCTCGACCAACTGGAGATAGACTATCTGGGAGTCTCCATAGATGCTCTGCTCATCATCGCCCCGCCGGAGGAGGTGGAGGCGATCTCTTCCGCCATCCGGGGTGCTGGGGTGGAGATAGAGGTGATCGGCAGGGTGGAAGAGGGAGAGGGGGCCTATCTTGATATCAATGGACAGCTCAGGGACTTCTCCCCCCGCTTCCGGGAGGCGGCCTACACCCCCATCAAGAAAGCCATCGGCCAGGAGGCAGCGCGGGATGTGGAGGAGATGAAGAGAAAGGTGGACGAGGCGGCAAGAGAGGCAGTTGAGAAGAAGAGGAGGTTTGTGGAGAGGATACGGCATGGATGAGATATCTTTTAAATTTTACTAAAGTGATTTTTTTATAAGGTCTTTACTGTATGTAATAATAATAGTAAAAAATTTATTTACATTAAAAAACTATTTATATGATAAGCTCTTTCAATTATTACAAGGGGAAAAAATTAAGAAGGAGATAGCAATGAAAGAATCATTCATAATGAGATTCGACGAGAAGGATATCGAGGTAGTAGAGACTCTGAAGAGCCTGGGGGTGCCAAGGAAGGTCTCCAATATGATCGCCTTCCTGGCCAATGGCACAGAGGCCACCTCACGTGAGATCGAGAGGGGCTCAGACCTGCGCCAGCCAGAGGTGAGCATTGCCCTTCGCACTCTGCGCAAGAACAACTGGATTGAAGAGAAGATCTGCCGCAGCGATGGAACCGGAAGGCCGATGAAGGTCTACCGCCTCAAGACCCCCATTGAAGAGATCCTGCAGCACTACGAGCAGGAGAAGCTCGATGAGGCCAATGAGGCATTGCAGTCCATCCAGAGGCTTAAGTCCCTTTTCAGCGATACCGGGTAGGTCTGGGACGGATATAGAGCCACTCATTTTTTCCCTATCCCCCCACCTTCTTATAAACACTTAAATGATCCATCGCCCAAGGGCAATGCACCTCCGATGGATTTATCTTTCTTATCCTAAACTACACAAAAAACGCTTTCACGATGAGGATATATAGAAGGAGGACCCTATATTAATCAAATAGATCAGGGGCCGATGTATTCCATTGCCCGGGAAGAAGTATGCAAGAATTTGAATGGCAACAATTGGCAAGGCCGTTTCCAGATGAGCTGGGGGTCAGATCGGATGCGGCTTTAGGGGTCGGCAATAAGCCTATATCAGACAGCTCATATCATGGTAGTGATTCATTGGCAGTCATTGAAGAGTCAATCCATCGGGCTTATCTGAACAAGCTTGTTGGTGAAGAAGGTCTAAGAATTGTGGAATGCATTCCCGGAGAGGAGATAACCGATGAGCGGCTGGCGGAGCTTACTGGGATAAGCCTGAATACCGTCAGGCGTACTCTGTATCTTCTGTATGAGCATCGCCTGGCCATCTACCGGCGCAAACGGGATCCAGATTCCGGCTGGCTCACTTACCTGTGGCAGCTCTGTCCAGAGAACTTCGAGAAAGCCCTGGAGTCAGAGGCCAGGAGGCTGTTGCGAAAGCTGGAAGAGAGGCTGGTCTATGAGAAGGAGAACATCTTTTATGCCTGCACTGAGGGCTGCGCCAGGTTTGTATTCGACGAAGCGAGCGATGCCGACTTCGTCTGCCCCTTCTGCCAGGGAAGCCTGGAGTATATGGAGAATGCCAAGGTGGTAGAGGCGATAGAGAAGCAGATAAGGGATTTGAAGGCCTGCTTGTAAGTGCTATTTTATCCAAGGCTATAGGTTTTCCAGGCTGTTGGAGAGCACTGCCGTCCACCACCACCGGGCCATATCCATCAGATCTCGGCTGAACATGCCCGAGAGCCTGTACTCTCCCCCCCTATTGCTGATCATCCCCGCGCCCAGCAGCTTGTTTCGCATGGCATAAAAGGCAGATCGGCTGACGTCAAGCTCCTGCAGGAGGTCCCTCCATTCACTGGTCTTCAATGGATCCCCTCTCTTCTGCCTCTCCTCCACAATGCTCAGGAACTTCTGCCCTCTCTCTGCCGTTTCCTCCTTCTGAAATAGGCGAAGCATAAGCTCGTGATACGGATCTCTTGACCGGCTGATTGCATACTCCGATTTAGAGCGGACCTTTAATGTGGTGGCCGTCCTTGGAGCCTTGAGTACATTGGTCATGAGATTGCCAGTATCTCTCTGGCTATATCTGCATACTCATCCCTCAGAGCATAGGTCCTGGGTGCCCGGTAAGACTTTTTGTTCACCCGCAATATCCCCAGACGGGAGCTGATATAGCCGGTCATGGAGGCCACCACCTTCCTGGATACATCGACCTCCTTGCACACCTCCTCATGAAGAGATATGATTGTAAACTCCTGCGACTGGACCATGGACTCAAGGACCAACCTCCTCAAGCCATCGCTATCCAGATTGAGGAAATCCATCATCCTATCCTGTATCTCAGATCGCTGCAGCCTCGTAGAAACCTCCCCCTGGACCACTCCCTTACATTTACTAATACTTTAGTAATATTTATAATATATATACCTTACTAATACCGATCCAGAAGATATGCAGATCCTCATCCTCCTGGCAAGAGGATGGGCTTTTAAGGATAAGCGGGCATATGTATACCATACAGCAGATCCAGTGCTGTCTATATCAGAGGATATTATGTCAGATGATAAGAGATCAGGCGCAGATAACCCCGGCCCAAGGAGCGAGAACGAGGAGGCAGCTGCCGCCTGGGAGCAATCAGGATGCGAGAGGGAGGGCTTTGAGCACTACTACCGGGAAGGGGTGGCTCTGCGCAAGCTCGGCCGGTATGAGGAGGCAGTGCGCGCCTTTGAGCAGGCGCTCTCCCTGAATGCAGAGGATGCTGATGCCTGGAGAAATCATGCCTTGGCATTGAACCAGCTTGACCGGGGGGCTGATGCCCTCAAATCCTGCCAGAAGGCCCTGGCCATCGATCCTTATAACCCCAGGACCTGGATTGTGAGAGGCTTTGCCCTGCATATACTCGGCCGGTACGAGGAGGCTGTGGTGAGCTATGCGCGGGCCATTGAGCTGAATCCACTTGGGCCGGATGGCAGGAGAGCCTGGAACAATCGGGGGGCTGCCTTAGACAACCTGCGCCGGCATGAGGAGGCGATAGAGAGCTATGAGGAGGCGATAATGATCAGCCCCTTCGACTTCTATGCCTGGAATAACAAAGGGGTCTCCCTCTCCATCCTCGGCCGGCAGGATGAGGCGGTAGCATGCTTTCAGAAGGCGATCGAGATCGATCCAGAATACGCCGTCGCCTGGAAGAATCTTGCTGTCGCCTATAGATCATTGCATCGCGAACAAGAGGCAGAAGAGGCCGCCCGCATCGCCCTGGATCTGGGGCTGAATTGACCCTCGCCTCCATTCCCCGATTCAGAGCAGGGGTCATCCCTTCTTCATGGCCGGGGCAATCCCTGTTCTCTTTGCTGACGTTCGCCACCTGGATGCTGTGGCCGGACGGCCCCGATCCGGCTCATCCAACAACCATCACCAGATCGCAGCTCAGTGCTCTCCACCGCCTGTGCTCCTATCCTAGGGGCCATACAGATACCTCATCCTCTCCATGTAATGGTACAGGCTCTCCACATCCTTGATCTCCTTTCGGACCAGCTTTTTGATGCGAGAGCGGATCTCCCCATCGGGGCGTGCGCCTGCCGACCTCAGATGCCGCCCGATGATCCTGGCCATCTCATCCCCTTTGCGGTCCCAGTCGGTGAGGAGGATGATCTCCCGGTGGCTGCGGGCGGCATCCTCGGCCAGGTCGAGGGCCGAGCGGCGCGAGGCAAAGATCACCGGGCCGGCGAGGCCCAGGGCGCGCAGGGCCAGAAGATCCCGCCTTCCCTCAACAATCGTCGCCGCCCCCTGGCCTGATGCCTCGACCAGGGCAGCCAGCAGCTCTTCCAACGCCTCCAGATCGTAGGTCCCCTTCTCTCTGCTCTCCCTCTGCTCTCTACTCCGGGCCACACCCTTCACCCTTCGCCCAGCTCAACCATCCCTGTGCTTATCCAGCACCGGTTCAAGGATGGAGGCGGCCATATCCTTCCCGATTCCCTTCACCAGCAGGAGCTTTCGGCTGCTCTTCTCCCCTTTAATCACCCGGATTTGGGATGCCGGCAGGCCTAAGGTCCCAGCCAGCTCACAGACGAGCTGATGGTTGGCCCGTCCTCGGCTGGGCTCCTCAGTCAGCCTGGCCTCTAAAGACCTCCTCCAGGGATTGTAGCCCGAGGGAACGGCCAGGCGGGAGGAGCCGGGGACCACCTCAAAGCGGATGATGCACCCTGAGGGATGGGTATCAATTGCATCAGCAGAATCCATACCCATCACTATGCTCTCGGAGCTTAAATAATATCGATCTCAATGTCAAGATGGAGGGAACCTGAGCAGCCTGCTCTGATGCTATTTGGGAAAAGGTTAAAATACCGCCAGCGATGAAGGGGGAGGGGTTCGATGAAGATCAAACAGGTCGTCGTACTGGCAGGCGAGAATGGCATTGATTGCTCCATCCCCTCAGGCTTAGAGCAGCTTGGCCTGCAATTGTGCGAAAGCTTCTCTCCTCAGGATCAGGGAGAGGATTGTCTACTGGTCTGTGATCCGGAATATGCACAGAGCCTGCGCGGCTCCGCCCTCATCAGGGAGGCGCTGGCAAAGGGCTGCCCGGTCTTATTGCATAACTCAAACTGCCCCCAGATATTGGAGGAGATCAGAAGGACGGGCGAGCTCTCCCGGGAGACGAGAGATCTCCTGGAGGCTGGGGCGCTATACAGGTGTCTGCAGGCGGATGCCCGGAGGCTGGCTGATCTTCAGTCCCGCTCTGAAGGGCTGCCTCGATATGTGGCCTGCGCCTACGAGAAGGTAGGGGACCTGCGCTATGGAGAGAACTGGCACCAGAGAGCGGCCCTTTATACAAACCTCCGGGAGCTGGGCCTGCCCGCCGCCAGGAAGCTGAACGGGCGGGAGATGTCCTACAACAATATGGTCGATGCGGAGACAGTCCTGGAGATGCTCATCGATCTCTCGGAGTACGATGGAAGAGCCTTTGGCAGGCCCCTCTCAGTGATCGTCAAGCATGCAAACCCCTGTGGGGTGGCCTATGGCTCAAGCCTGGATGAGGCCTACAGGCTCTCTTTTGCCACCGATCCCAAATCCGCCTTCGGCGGGGTGATCGGCTTCAATAGGGTGGTGGACCTCTCGACGGCGCAGAGCATTGGCGATAGCTTCGTTGAGGTCCTCCTCGCCCCGGGATATGAGCCCGAGGCTTTGCGGATGCTCACTGAGAGCAAGCCCAATCGCCGGGTCCTGGACATCGGAGACCTGCTGCAGAGGAGAAGGGATCTGTACCAGGGATACTATCAGAAGTCCATCTTCGGGGGCATGATGCTGCAGGATTACGATACCGGCGACATCAAGGAGTGGAGGGTGGTGACCAAGAGAGCTCCTACAGACTCCGAGGCCCGCGCCCTCCGCTTTGCCTGGAAGATAGCAAAGTACGTCAAGTCCAATGCCCTGGTCTATGCCACTGAGAATCAGACCATCGGCATAGGATCGGGCCAGGTTAGCCGGGTGGACTCCGCCCGCTTTGGAGCGGAGAAGGCGGATGAGCATGGCCTGTCCACGAGGGGCACTGTCGCTGCCACAGACTCGTTCTTCCCCTTCCGGGATGGCCTGGATCAGGCCTTCCAGGCAGGAGCGACAGCGGTAATTCATCCCGGCGGATCCATCCGGGACTCTGAGGTGATCGATGCCGCAGATGAGCATGATATGGCCATGGTCTTCACAGGCATGCGCCATTTCAGACACTGAAATCTGCCATGGGCATAGGGCACGCATAAGCCCTCTTGCTCTTCTTTCTATCCTTCTAGCTCTACTGCTCTTCAGTCCCCTTCTCTTCAGCCCAGCATCTGCCGGCCACATCAACTCCGGCCAGGACATCCAGGCGGCGATAGACTCCGCCCAGGCGGGCGACATCATCTCTGTGGGCGCTGGAAGCTACTCCTCAATCATCATCGACCGGCCGCTGAGTTTGATCGGCGAGGGCAGGCCGGTGCTGAATGCCGCCCTGCAGAAGCCGGCCGTGACAGTGAAGAGCAATGGCGTGACCCTGGAAGGCTTTGAGATCCGCGGAGTGGAAAAGGACACCGCTTCCAAGTTCGAGTACTATATGAAAAACCGGGAGGCTGCCAGGGGCCAGCGCCTAGATGTGCCCAATGCGGCTGTGATGGTAGAGGGAAGCGATTTTCTTCTCCTGAACAGCAGCATCTATCGAGCTCAGGCCGGGGTTTATGCCCTGGACGCTGATGGGATCACCATCAAAGACTGCATATTGAACGGCTGCGATACGGGCCTATTCCTTCATGGGGGAAGGGGCCTCGATGTCTCAGGCTGCAGCATAATAAACTGCCGGAAATTCGGCTTGGATATCGAGTGGTCCGGGGATACAGCCGTCAAGAACTGCAGCATTATAAATAACTCCAATGTCGGGATCCTCTTCCGAGAGGGGGAGGGGGCAGATGTGGATGATAATCTGATATCGGGGTGCACCTTCGGCCTTTCTCTGTGGAACGCCTCCCACAATCAGGTGAGAAGAAACCGGGTCGATCATAACTACTATGGCATCCTGGTGACAAACTGGTCCTGTTATAATAATATAACTGACAACCTCCTCATCGATAACAGCAGGGGAGAGATCACAGCAGGCTTCGGCATCGGCCTCTCCCTGCAGGAGAACAGCAGCCATAACCTGGTTGTTGGAAATGTCGCCCGGGGCAACTACAATGGCCTGGAGATCTCCAAAGGCTGCCAGTATAATGCCGCCTATGCCAATAATGCCTCTGGGAACAAGCACGGAATAAGGATGAATGAGAATCGAAACAACCTGATCTTTGGGAACAGCTTCCTGAACAACAACATCAATGCCTATGAGAACCTCAGCCGCAACGTCTGGAACACCACTATTGGGAACTGCTACAGCGACTATCAGGGAGAGGATGAGAACGGAGACGGCATAGGAGAGCAGCCCTATTCTATTCCCGGCCCGCAGTCCAAGTCCGCAGACCACATGCCACTGCTCCGCCCCCTCGGGAAAGATGAGGAGAGAATGGGGACGGCAGAACTCCAGGAGCTTGTCCGGGGTTATGCCACCCTGCCCGATGAGGAGGAGGCAGAGCCAGCAGCACGGCTGGAGAAGGGGATAATGGTCATCTCCTCTCCCCGGCCCAGACTTTCGCCCCGGTGGGGGGACTTTGAGCCTTTAGATGTGAGCCGTTCGCCCTTCCAGGAAGAGAATTATTTTTAGATGGCTCTGAAAAGAGAAGGCGCCATCGTATTCGAGACCGTTGGGGCCTTTTACAATCCCAAGATGATGCTCTGTCGGGATATAGGAGTGGCCATGATCAGCGCTCTGGGCATCGATGAGTACCTGGATGCCCTCTCAGCCAGCGGCATCCGGGGGATGAGAGTGGCCAGGGAGGCAGGGACGGAGAGGGTGACCCTCAATGATTTCGATCCCCGGGCGGTGCAGCTGATGCAGAGGAATGTGGCCAGAAACGATCTGGACTGCATAATCACGGAGAAAGATGCCAATGTCCTGATGCACCAGGAGCATTTCCAGGCCATAGATCTGGACCCATTTGGATCCCCCTCCCCCTATCTCTCTGCAGCCAGCAGATCTGCCCGGTCCTATCTGTTCATCACCGCCACTGATACTGCCCCCCTCTGCGGAGCCCATCTGAAGAGCGGCATCCGCAAGTATATGGCCCGCCCCCTGCGCACCGACTACCACCGGGAGATGGGAGCCCGGATCCTCCTCGGATTGGCCGCCAGGGAGCTGGCCCGATGGGATAAGGGGACAGAGCCATTGCTCACCCATGTCACCGATCACTATGTGCGCATCTACCTTCGCCTGATCAGGGGTGCTGATGCTGCAGACAGCTCTCTGCACTCCCTGGGGTACGTGGAGCACTGCAATCTCTGTGGCAGCTTTGAGCCCCTGGCCCAGCCGCGCCCGGCAGGGGTTTGCCCCCACTGCCGCTCCCCCACCACCCTGGCCGGACCTTTATGGCTGGGCAGCATTCAGGAGCCTGCTGTCATTAGAAGTGCCCTTGAGGGTGGTGATCTGAGCAATAGAGCAGAGAAGATCCTTGCCACCTGCTCTGAGGAGGTGGATGTGCCCATGTACTATGACCATCACAGGATCTGCGAAAAGCTCAGGATCACCCCCGGCAGGATCGATGATATCATATCCGGGCTGAGGTCTCTGGGCCATAAGGCCTCTCGCACCCATTTCACCGGCCTGGGGATAAAGACAGATGCCACCCTTCCCCAGTTGGAGGAGGTACTGAGAGATAATAATCATTAAAAATTTATAAAACTGTCAATTCTTTTTTTGTACCTAAAACTTAATAAAGGAGAAGATACGTAATAGTGATAGCTGCATTATGATACAGATAATGCAGGAATCCGCGGCACGAGGTGACGTTTATTACCCCCTTCATTGCTACTCCCTTTCGCATCTCGTGCCATCCCTTATTACCCTTTTAGAGGTATTTATAATTCAATAGAACAGGTGCGGCTCTCATCCACTCTTCTCCTGGCCTCATCGCACTTTATCCTCAATCTCATCCCCCGCCTCAATCTCATCCTCTCGACCCAAAAACGTAATAATGGGTCGGATAACTCCCACTCATGAAGATTGCTCTTGTTGGTGGGACAGGCGATATAGGGACCGGCTTTGCTGTGCGCTTCATGCCCTCCCATGAGGTCATCATCGGCTCGCGCAAAGCGGATAAGGCGCAAGAGTGCGTCAGGGATATCATGCAGCTTCCCAGGGCAGATGGGAATGTATGGGGAACGGATAATGCCAGCGCCGTGGCTGCAGCGGAGGTGGTCATCCTCTGCGTGCCCCCTGAGCACCTGAGATCGGTCACCTACGATCTCTCCTCGTCCTTTGACAAGCAGCTTGTGATCTCTCCTGTGGTTCCCCTGGGCTACGACGGCAAGCTCTTCAGATTCGATCCACCCCCGGAGGGCAGCTCCGCCCAGCAGGCCCAGTCTCTCCTCCCCCCTCAGATCAAGGTGGTCTCTGCCTTTCATACCGTTCCTGCAGCATCTCTTCAGGCCCAGGATAGGGAGCTGAGAGGCGATGTGCTGATCTGCGGCGATGATACCGGGGCGGTGGAGGTGGTCAGGGGCTTGACTTTGGAGATAAAAAGCCTCAGGCCGCTCTTCGCCGGGCCGCTGACTGCCTCCTCTCTGGTGGAGAGCCTGACCCCCATGCTCTTGAATGTCGCCCGGAGGAATAAGATCAAAGATGCAGGGGTGAGCATAATATCGGAGAGGCCGCCTGCCCTCAAATGATATTCTGTATGATTTTAGTTAAGGTCGCCATCAGCATGCCAGCGAGCTCTGTTGGATCTATCAGATTCATCACATTCCAGATGACGATGATTCCGATGAAGGTGCCGGCTGTGGCTCCGAGATTGACCAGTGCTGTCACCAGCAGGACCTTGAAGAGGCGGTTGTCCATCATCTGCCGGAAGTTTTCTGCCTGGGGAAGCTCCTTCAGATCAGAGACCGTGGGCTTGAGCTTCCGGGCCTCGACGATGCCGGCAAACCAGCCTGCAGCCAGGAATGGATTGAGGGTGGTCATCCAGGCGATGGCGAAGGCGGTCAATACGGAGAGGGGATGGCCCCGGGCCAGGATGCCCCCCAGTGCAGCCAAAGTCCCAGTTATCACAAACCAGAGGGCAAATGCCAAGATCAGGCTCTGGCTGGACTGGGCAGTGATCACCACCAGGACGATCATCACCAGGATGATCAGTGTCGTCGCTGCCCCGAAGAGCTTGGCAAAGGAGATTCTCTTCTTGGCCTTCACATTGAGCTCCTCTATGGCAGGAATGGCTCCTGGGTTTCTCAGATGCCTCTCTATGCCCTCCCTGTGGCCGACCCCCACCACTGCCAGCACCCGGCCCTGCCTGGAGAGGCTGAGCAGGTTTCGGGCCAGATAGGCATCCCTCTCATCGATCAGAACGCTGGCCGCTCCAGGAGAGATCTTGCGGAACTCGCTGATCATCTGGGAGACGATATCATCCTGGGTGATGTTATCGATATCGATCTCCTCTTCCTCCCCCCAAAAGGCCCCCTGGATGAGGGACCATATCAGCCTCAGCTTATCGAAGAATCCCATTGCCGACCAGAAGCGTTGGATGGTTATTCCCACATCCCTGTCCACCAGAGCCACCCTGGCCCCGGTGCTCTGCGCAGCTTTGATCGCTGCCAGCATCTCAGCGCCGGGCTTGACCCCCAGCTCCTGGCCGATCTTCTGCTGCATATAGGCAAGGAGCAGTTGCACCAGGAATACATAGAGCTTGCTGCCATTCAGCAGCTCCTCGATCTTGATCTCAGACCTCTCCTCCTGTCCGGTCAAGGCCTTGTAGCGGGAGAGGCATAGCTCCACTGCCACGATATCCGGCCTTATCTGCTCGATCTTGCTGGCCACCTCCAGTGCGCTCTTCTCAGATACGTGCGCCGTTCCCACAATGGTGATCTCGTGGAAGGGGCCATCTGCCAGGTGGGTGCGGCCATCAGGCTCTATTATCTGGCCTGCAAGGCTGGCGGCCTCAGGGCAGTCCTCTTTCATCTCACTCTCTTCAAAATCCAAATCGATTACCTCTTCCAGTCCTGTCCCGAGCACAGCTCAATGGCCCGGACCAGGTCTTCTCTGGAGATGATGCCCACCAGGCGGCCATCCTCCATTACAGGCAGCCGGCAGATATTCAGCATGTTCATCATCCTCATTGCGGCAGATGCCTCCTCTGAAGGAGCGATCACATATAACTTTCTTGTCATCACCTCAGCAACCCGGGTATCTGCGTGATCCTTCTCTGCAACCCTCTGCAGATCTGAGAGGGTGATGACCCCTATCATCTCCTCACCGGAGAGCACCGGATAGCCCCGGTGCTTCTCTTTGAACATATGCTCTTTGAGCTCCAGCAGGGTCATATCCGGATCGACGGTATGCACATCTGTAGACATTATGTCCCTGACCCTCGTCCCCTCCAGGCTCACACTGATTCGAGTTGCTTTCTCCTCCTCTGAGGCCCCCACATAGACGAAGAAGGCCACAAAGAGGAGGATGAAGTTGAAGGAGAACAGACCGAGGACGAGCATGATGATCGCGAAGAGCTTTCCGATGCTTGCCGCCCTCTGGGTGGCTTTTATATAAGGCATCTGGGTGGCAAACCAGGCCCGCAGGAGGCGGCCCCCGTCCATGGGAAAGGCGGGGAGCAGATTGAAGAGCATGAGGATGATATTCAGAAATCCCAGCATCCAGAGCATTATGCCCAGGGGGCTGCCTTCGTCCTGCAGAGTGGAGAGGAGAATGCCCACCACCCCCAGAATGCCGCTCACCAGGGGGCCGGCAAAGGCCATCTGCAGCTCCAGGCGGGGATCTCTGGGGATCTCCTCCATGGCAGAGACTCCGCCAAAGAAGTAGAGAGTAATGCTCCTGATGCTGATCCCATTCTTGAGGGCGATGTAGCTGTGCCCCAGCTCATGAAGGGCTACGCAGGTGAAGAGGAGAAGGGAGAAGATCAGTGAAAAGGCCCATCTCAGGCTGGCGGGCTCGATTCCGCCGAAGCCATAGCTCCTGCCCAGAACCTGCTGGCTGAAGGAGGCAAAGGCCCAGGTGATGTAAAGGATGACCAGCAGAAGGCTCCAGTGCAACTGCACCGGTATTCCCATAATCTTCCCAAGCTGCAATGAAGAGTTCATTATGTGCCAGTATTCCCCCGGGTATTAATAGGTCTTTTGACAATTTATGGGGCAAATAATGGCCATCGCTCTGAAAGCAGCTATTATTAATTTATTAAGTGAGCGGGTAGGAGAGTGGGGGTTCAGTGTGGATTCTAAAAACTAGGATTACCCGCTCAATTTTAAATGGCGCCGGTTAAGATATAAATTTTTCCCCTGAAAGAGATCACCGGATCAATCCTGATCTAATCCCTGCTGCCTCCCTTCCGGGTAGCAGCGCACCAGATATCTCACCTGAGAGCTATGCTCTGCCATACAGGCGGCAGTATACGCATCCCTCAGGCTCTTGCCCGCAGCAAATACGCCATGCCCCCGGGCGATGCAGGCCTTATGGGACTTGAGGGCAAGGGAAGCTGTCCGGGCAAGCATATCTGTCCCCAGCCGGCCCTTGATTATAGGCATCTCTCCCAGGAGAAGAACACCCTCGCTGTCGATGGGCTCTATCGTCTCCGCCTCCAGCATGGACAGGGCAACTGCATATGGAGAATGGGTGTGGATGATGGCTGTATTTCCTGTGCCCAGATAGATCGCCCGGTGAACACAGGTCTCTATGCTGGCCATCTTATCGTCCTCGCAGGGCTGTTTGAGATCGACATCTATCACCGTGGATGAATCCAGCTCATCGAGCATCGATCCCGTAGCAGTGATGAATATCCTGCCCTCTCGAAGGATGCTGATGTTTCCGAATATGGAGCTTGTAAGCCCCGATGAGACGATCTTTTTCCCGAACTGCGCGATCTCCTCCCAAGGCCCTTCTCTCATCTCAATCCCTCTTCAGGAGACGGAAAGGGACGGCCATTGACTCTCTCTCGCCAAATCCTCCCTCCAGATCCACTGATATCTGATACTCCCCCGCCGTCCAAAAGCTCGTCTCCCAGCGGGCGGAGTATACACCATTGCCATCCAGGTCATCCATGGGAATCTCCAGATTTCTGTCCGGGCCGATGATATTGGCATTTAGGGACCTGATCTCCCCTGAGGCCTGGGCCTCGACCATCACCGGCTCGCCCTCTGTGGCCTCATCCCGGTTCAGCCTCACATCCGCCAGATCGGGAGGATAAAGCCCCTCCTCCGGAGCATTGGTGCTTCTGAGAGCTCGGGTCAGATTGAGCGCTCCGTAGCCGTAGAGGTTGTCCTTTCCCTCCGCCCCCAGGTCATCTGCCGTCTTGAGAAGCAGCCTCTTGACATCTGCCGGCTGCAGCTCGGGCTCTACCTCCAAGAGGATGGCTGATGCCCCGGAGACCTGAGGAACGGCCATTGAGGTGCCGCTCACTGAGCTCTGGCCATCCCTGGAGCCGGCCAGGGCAGAGGGGACATCAACCCCCAGGGTGACCAGGTCCGGCTTGATCTCGCCGGCCTGGGTCGGACCGCGCGATGATAGATCGAATATCATTCCGGTGTGGTCAATGGCCCCCACAGTTATCACCTCCTTTGCGCCGCCGGGCATGACAATGGAGGAGGGCGCAGGCCCGGAGTTCCCGGCGGCGACGCACATGACCAGCCCCTCCTCGACCATCCTGCTGCAGGCCTCATCCAGCAGAGAAGTGCCATCAGAAGGGCCTTCTCCGCCCACGCTGAATGATATGACCTTTATCCCGTAACGATCCCGGTTCTCCAGGCACCAGTCCAGCGCTTTGAGGGCATCGGAGAGGTAGCAGGCTCCATTCCTGTCCATCACCTTGACCACCACCAGATTCGCTCCCGGTGCCACCCCCATCCCCAGGCCGCCAGCGATCAGGCTGGCGCAGTGTGTGCCATGGCCGTTGTCGTCGTAGGGCTCGTCTTGCTCGTTTACGAAGTCCTGAAAGGCGACTATCCTCCCGGAGAGGGAGTCATGACCGGCATCTGCGCCGGTATCGATGAGGGCTACAGTCACCCCCTTCCCCACAGGGCCTGTGCTCTTCCGGGGATCGTCTATGATCGAAGGAGCAGGGTTCGGGCTGCCTGGGCTCTCCTGCAAGGATAGCAGGGTGAGCTTCTGATCGGTGTACACCCCTCGGACTCCGTCTGTCCTGGCGATCTCCTCCAGCCTGTCAGAGGGGACTGTCATTGCGCTCCCTGGCAGAACATTGAAGCTCTTCTCCCGGGTGGTGGAGATGCCGGTCAGGTTTCCCTTCAGCTTCTCCTCATGAAGGACGATGACCTTCAGGTCCCTGGCTTTCTGTCCCTCCAGGCTATCTTCTATTCCATTGCCATTGAGATCTCTGGGATCGCGGATGGTGATCTTCTTGGATTCGTCCTTTGCTGCATTGCCGAATCTGTCTATGGCGATGATGGTCACATTATAGGTCCCAGCAGGAAGATTGGAGCCGCAATAGCCGGTATAGGTGCCGTCTCGGTCCAGATCGAGCATGAGGTTCATGCGATTGCCTATCTCAGCATAGACCATTCCCAGGCCGGAGGGGTCATGGACCAGGGCCCTTATCTCGCTTCTGGGGTCGCCGGTCTTAAGGACAGGGGGCCTCACGCTCACCCCATAGATGACCGGAGGGGTGCTGTCATCGAGATTGGGCCGGAAGTAATTATCATACTCCTTTTGAAACCAGGCAGTTGCCTTATTGTTCTCCAGGGCATTTTGCACCGGAAATGCTGATGCATAGCTGACCAGGGCCAGCAGCAGGACTAGATGGAGGATATGGCCAGGGCGCATTCTCTCACTTCTAACTCCAGCTATTATTTTTTGACATTCTTATATCTGCTGGTCTCATCTCACCTCGATCTGGAGGATATGGGGAAAGAGCCTGTTGATGTTGTCCCTCCTCGCCATGATCCCGAGGTTGTAAGTGCCCGGGTGGCTGGCCGCCCAGACGCCTGCGAACCTGTCATCAGAGATCTCTTTCAGCATCACTCCGTGGAGCCTGTTCTCCCCTTCATCCCGGATCAGCGCCCGGAGGGTGTATGGGCCACCGTCGCCCTTCATCTGCTCTCCAGCTGAGGGCTCCATCCTGCTGCCCGGGCTGCTCTCGCCCCCGCTGCCCTCTGCGTTCTCCTCCCCTCTCCCTTATGGTAACAGTGATCTTGACTGCATCACCCGATGAGGCTGGATTGGGGTCTGCCTCCGCTTTTACGATATCGATGCCCAATTGGGAATGATCTGCGATCCAATCCTTCCAGGTATAGATCTTGGCATCATAGCCGAGAAGGATCAGGGGCAGCCAGATCATGGAGGCCTTGATACCGGTATTGGTGTAGACAACCACCGGCCTTTTCTTTTCCAGATCTGAGAAGAGCTCCTCCAGCTCTGGCCGATCCCTTATCCTCCTCCCATCCAGAACGCTCTCATAGGGGATATTGATCGCCCCAGGTATCGAGCCGCTCTCAAACTCCTTCTCAGTCCGGGCGTCGATGATCAGAGGTAGGCCGCTTCTCACGAACTCATATGTGGCCAGAAGACCGGCATCTGCTGAGGGGGTGTAGATCGCCGGCGCGAGGACAACAGGCTCGGCAGAGGTGGGATTTGAGGCTGCCACCCACTCATCTATCCCTCCCTCCAGGAGGCGGACGTCCTCATGCCCCAGGTACTTCAATATCCAGAAGACATAGGTGGCAGCGGATGGGCCTCCGCCGCAGGGCTGGCATTCGCCATAAATAATGACTGAATCATCTTGGGATACGCCTGCCTCCCCCAGAATCCGGGCCATCACATTGGCCGGCTTGGGCCTTCCTCCAGAATCGATGAACTGGTCATAGGGAATGCTTATCGCTCCCGGAATATACTCAGCCGGCCGGGGACTGATATCGATGATTATGCTGCCGGCATCTGAGATGTTGATCTTTTCCGGGGGTATCAGGAGAGAGGAGGCCAGCTCCCCGGAGGCATTGGAGCGATTGCCAGTGCGTTCATCCATGGCAGGAGATACAATGGATACTGATATAGATATGGAGATGATTGCCATCAATATCAGGATCACGCCAGCTCTGCCTGCGATCTTCATCATCTTGCCTCTAGGCACTCTTTTTGCTCTCACATTCTATATAAATTGAATTGTCCTTTATGAACGTCTTTATGAAGGCCTTCATGAATGCATTTGTGAAATGAAATCAGCCGCCTCTAGAAGCGACTGATATTCTGCCCAAAACCTCCTCCAGCTCAAATCCGCGAGCATCCTTGACCTTCAAGACCAGGTCGTACTCCCCGGGATCGAGCAGCGCCGTGGAGAAGGTTCCCTGGTATGTATCCCCAGATAGCACCAGGCGGCCATAGCCTTTTGCCTCCCCCCCTGGCTGATATGCTCTGACCGTCGGCTGGTTGAGATCATATAGAGCCTCCAGCTGCACAGCGATTCTTATATCATCTCCCACCCGGGCCTGGGTGGGATTCAGGCTCTTTTGGATGATGGAGATCTGCCTGACCTGACCGCCTATAATGGGATACTGATCGCGGGCCGTTCTGCTCACCTCATATGGCTGATCGCCAAAGCCATCGGCACCCAGTACATTCTGCCCCGGCCCCTGGTACTCATCATTCCCGTGGTAGTCGCTCCAGAGGTTGCCCCCCAGCGGATAGCTGGCATTCCATGAGTTCTCTCCTCTATCCTCGGCCTGGATCACATTGTAGAGGATCTTATTTCCATAGATCAGATTCTTGTCCGAGTACAGGAAGATCCCGGTCTGGCTGTTGGAGACGGCATTATCAATGATGGTGTTGCCATTGGAATTGCTCTGAATCTGCAGGCCGTAGCGCCCATTTCCCTCTATCTGGTTGCCAGATATGCTGTTATATCCAGAATCCAACAGGGTCAGGCCGGCGACGACATTATCGATCATGCTGTTATTCCGGATCAGGTTGTGTGTGCAGTTGAAGCGGAGGTCCAGGCCGGAGTTGGTGTTCCTGGAGAGGTCATTGAATTCTATGAGGTTATGGCTGCAGTCTGTGAACATGTACAGGCCGTACATATTTCCCTGCAGGATGTTGCCCCGGATGGTGTTATTGCTGCAGGAGGGGAAGAGATTAATGCCGTAGGCGCCATTGCCATAGGCCACATTATCCAGGATCAGGTTGTCATTGGAGTTGGAGAGGTATATCCCATACCATCCTTCGCCTCCCAGGCCGTTGAAGCTGGCATTGTTGCCCCTGATGGTATTCCCGTCGGAGAACAGGAGGGCAATTCCTGGCTGGGTGCAGTGGATGACTGTATTGTTGGCCACAGTGCAGCCCTGGACATTGTTCAGTTTTATGCCATAAAATCCGTTCTGGACCAGAAAGCCGGATATGCTCGCACCATCCGCCAGAACATTGACGCATGCATCCCTCTCCCCCGCCTGGATGACAGCGCCATCGCCCACCAGGCTCAGGCTCTTATCGAGGGCTATCTTGCTGTAGACCCCCGGGGCCACCAGAAGGGTGTCGCCGGGCTGGGCGGAGTTGATTGCTGCTTGCAGATCGGAGCTGACGCTTATGGTGGCAGCGCTGGCAGTGGAGGCGATCAGCAGGGCAGCATAAAGAAGTGATGCCGCCCAAATTCCCGGGCGGCCCCCTCCCTGCGAGGGGCGGCATGTATTCGATAAAGCCTGAGCATAGCATCTCCCAGCGTCTCGGGGGGAGTTGATGATCTTCTTATTTTAGGGCTCATAGAGATCCATCCCCTGATGAGATATCTACTTATAAAGATTCATGGCTCACATCGATTGGGGGTGGATTCAGGGGGTTTGGGACAGGTTCAGCATGGAATAATGTTCAGCATGAAATAGGTTCAATCTAGGTTTTGTATAGCTTTGGGGTGGATCGGAGATGGACCCGGGATTCGCTTGAGATGGACCTTCTGTTCTGGCATGGGATGGCCGCGAGCTGCTCCCGGATAAGATGCCGGATAGGATCTATCTCAAAGCTCCCTGGAGTCATCTAACATAGGATACATATGAAGGTAAGCTTTTTTATCAATTGACAGGTACATGCAGTATTGGTTAATTCAACGGAGGAACGAAGTTTGAGATATTGGCTTGCGAGTATCGGCATACTCCTCCTGCTGGCGGCTGCCGGCAGTGCAGGAAGCTTCACAGTGGATATGGATGTGGACACCTATATCAGCTCAGCGGATGAGGATGCAAGTTTTAGCGAGAGCAATCTGTTGTGGGTCTCCTCTCAGGATGATGACGACGATGATGATGACGCAATAAATGAGACCCGCCTTGGCTTTGAGAATCTCTTCGGATCGCAGGGCGTCTTCAAGCCAGAGCAGATCAAGTCTGCCACTCTCACCCTCAATGTGGCCCGGGTGGATGATGATGGCAGGATCAGGGCTTACTTCCTGGAGGGAGCGACGCTCTCCACACTGACCTGGAAGGATAAGGTGGATTACGATATAAATGTCTCATCCAAGTCCGTCAAGATAGAAGAGAGCGATGTGAAGAGTGCGATTGAGCTGGATGTCACCCCCATCATCAAGAAGGCAGTTGAGGTCTGTGCAGAAGGGTGTCCCTACAGCATAGTTCTGGTGGGGGAGGGGGATGTCTCAGTGGCATTTGTATCCAGCGAGGCATCGGATGAGGATAAACCCGTCCTGAAGTACGTCACTGAAGAGTAAAATGATACTGAAGGGCGGAGAAGATCTTCTGGCTCACCGCCAGATCACATGGCATTGCACTGCCGAGAATCTTCTCTGCGCCCTTTGTGGTGAGGTCCATGACTTGTCCACAGAGGCACAAGAGAGGAGGGCGGGATACTGCTCCCTTGGCTGAGAGCAAGGGCCACTCTCTCCTCCCTTTTCCCCGCTATTCCAGCCGGTGTAGGGCCTCTTTTTTATATCACTTCCATACCATAAGGTGACTGATGCCGCCAAGCCGCCCCGGACTGCCTCCTCCTATCCTGCCAGCCAGAGGGTTCCTTAAGCTCATGATAATTCTGGGGATGGTGCTGCTATCCCTATGCAGTTGCATTTATGCCGCAGGGGGAGAGGAGAAGATCGATGGCAGCATCCCGGCTGGGAATCATTCCCCCTCCGCTGGAATGGCTCCTGTGGGGGGATACGGGGCGAGCTCAGATCCAGTGGAGGTGGTAGTCATCACCTCCCCCGGATGCACTAAATGCGCTGCTGCAGAGAGAACCCTGGAGAGGATCGGCCAGAAGGTGGCCCTCAATGTCACAGCCCACTATTATTATACCGATGAGGGGCACCGGATCATCGATCAATACCGCGCCCGGGATATCCCCGCCATCATCATCGGGTCTGAGGTGATAGACTACCGGGATTACGGAGGAGAGAGCTCTCTGCTTGAGAGCAAGGTCCTCCAGTCTCTGGCCAATCAGAGCCTGAACTCCGGGCCTTCCCCGGCCATCGCCCTCCCTGACAGGGCAAGCCCTATCCAGGGCCGGGATGATGCCACAGCGGGATATGATTATGATCTGCAGGAGCTCTCCCTCTCCACTGCCCTGGCCGTCACTGCCGGCGGCTTTGTGGCCGGCTTTAATCCTGTCTCTTTGGCATTCTCGTCTTTTTGGCGGCATCCATCCTCTCCATCTCCGGAAAGAGGGGAGCTGATGATGATGGTGCTCTTCTTCTCCTTGGCATATTCACCATGTACCTTCTCTTCCGGGCTGGGGATGCAGAGGCTATTGCACTCCGAGGCCATAGCCGCCTCATTCCGCTATGTTCTGACGGTGCTGCTCATTGGAGCGGGCCTGTCCCAGGTCGTAGATGCCGCCCTTCTCAGACAGGGCAGGCCGTCCTTATTCCGGACGGACTGGGCGCTGCAGTACTTCCAGGCGGGAGTGGACCGGGGAAGGTCAAGCTCCTACTTCCTGGCAGGAGCACTATTCTCACTGGTGAAGGCTCCCTGTGTGGGGGGTCTATATCTGGCCATACTGGACCTCATCTCCTCCAAGAGCTACCTTGTCGGCGCAGCCTATCTGATGTTCTTCAATCTGGGGGTGGTACTGCCGATCATAGTGGTGGGCGGTTTCCTGGCCCTGGGAATGAGCCCGGATAGAGTGGACAGCTTCCGCAAGGATCACCGGGTGGGAATGAGGCTTTTTACCGGTCTGATGCTCCTGGCACTGGCTCCTCTCATCTACTGGCAGATCATCTGAATCCTCTAAAAATCGGCAACAGGATTAAAATAGAGATTGCTCACTCGGTGGCGAGGTGAATCTTATTGTTCTTGGTTGGAGAGGCTCTCATTGGAAAGGGGCCTGAGGTAGCACATATCGATCTGATCATAGGAGATAAGGAGGGGCCAGTGGGAGTAGCTTTTGCCTCCGGGATGGCCCAGCTCTCAGCGGGGCACACCCCTCCTCCAGGGTCATCAGGCCGAACTTGCCGCCCCAAGCCCTCTACCCTTATCGTTCCCAAGGTGACAGTGAAGAATATGGATCAGGTGGCTCAGATCTTTGGGCCGGCCCAGATGGCCGTGGCCAAGGCAGTGGCAGATTCAGTGGCAGAGGGAGTCATCCCCAGGGATCAAGCAGAAGAGCTGCTGATAATCGTCTCCGTTTACATCGATCCTCAAGCCAAGGATTATGATGCCATCTATCGATATAACTATGGAGCCACAAAGCTGGCGGTACAGCGGGCGATGGCCGGATTCCCGGATGTCGATAAAGTCCTTTACGAGAAGGAGCGCTCCACCCATCCCATCATGGGATTCAAAGTCACCCGTCTCTGGGACCCGCCCTACCTGCAGGTGGCCTTCGATCTGGTGGATACAGCCGAGGTGCGCCGGGTGCTCTCAGCTCTGCCTGAGAGCGATCACATCCTGATCGAGGTGGGGACCCCTCTGGTCAAGATGCTGGGGATGAGTGTGGTAAAAGAGATTCGGGCCATCCGGCCGGGGGCTTTTGTCATACTGGATCTCAAGACCCTGGATACGGGAAACCTGGAGGTGCGCCTTGCTGCTGACTCCACCGCCGATGCAGTGGTGATATCGGGCCTCGCTCCCAAGAAGACCATAGAGCTGTCCATCAATGAGGCCAGAAAGACGGGGATCTACTCCATAATCGATATGCTCAATGTGGACGATCCACTGGCGGTGCTCAGGGGACTGGATGTTCTGCCCGATGTGGTCGAGCTGCACCGGGCGATCGACATGGAGCATAGCGCCCATTCCTGGCAGAACATCCCCGAGATCAAGGCCCTGGCCGAGGAGGGAAGAAGGCTTCTGGTAGCTGTGGCCGGGGGGATTCGCACCGATACCGAAGGCGCGGCCCTGGCTGCAGGGGCTGACATCCTGGTGGTAGGCCGGGCGATCACCCGCTCCGGCGACATTCGCGATATGGCTGAGCAGTTCCTGACCGGCCTGAAGCAGACGGAGATCGACCAGTACAGGATCATGACCGACTTTTAAAGGTCCTGCAGGGTGCGATCCAAAAGCCTTTTTTTTGCATATCTTCAGTCATCTTCTCCAGGGGTTGAGAGCAGGCCCGTTCTGGGGACTGGAGTTCTGGTGGCGCAATCCATAAAACATGTGAAAGATTTTAATATTTAGATGACTGAATCCAGGGGATGCTCCTTGCCATTCTCCTCCTGCTCCTGCTGCTGCCCGGCGGAGGCGCTCTGGAGGTCCAGGTGGGCCCCACCGACCGCCCTGCAGGTGCAGTCATATTGGTCATAGACGGCCTGGGCTCCTCTTATGTCTATCCGGAGCACAATGCCTATGCCCTGGACGGCTCGCCCCTGGGAAAGGCAGTGCTCTTCAATCTCACTGGTGGCGGGGCGCGGGCGGTGGATGTGCGGGTGCCCGTCCCCGAGACCACAAAGAGCCACTCCATTCTGGTCACCGGCCGCACAGGGGCGGACTGGAATCAGCTCGGCCCCACCATCTTCGATCTTGCTCGCGAGAGGGGATATCTCTGCCTGGCCATTATGGAGCGGGGAGACTCGATGTCCATCCTGGAGGAGATGGATGCTGTCCTGTACCTGGAGGATAACTCCCTGCGCGGCGCTGAGCCCATCCCAGGCTTCAGCTCCAGTGCCCCTGCGGGCCTGACTGTGCTCTTTCAGGAGTGGAGGGACAGGTTCGCTGAGTATTCCAATCCCCAGGGAATCCATGGCTATGCCGGCTATAATGCCTGGGCTCTGGATGCGGCTGCGGACACTGTCGAGCATCTAATAGGAAAGCCGTTCATCCTGCTGGTCAATGCTGGGGCAGTGGACAGCGCCGGGCACAACCTGAACGCCAGCGGCTACCTGAAGGCTGTGGAGGCCCTGGATGAGCCCCTGGGCCGGCTGGCCGGTGCCTGTCGGAGGAATGAGATCCTGCTGGTGGTCACCGCCGATCACGGCATGGTCTTTCCCGATCCAAAAGGAAAGGGCGGCCATTCTGCTGAGAAGTATGCCGCCCGCCTGGAGGCTCTGCGGGTGCCCCTGGTCATCACCGGTCCGGGGATAGAGGAGCTGAACCTGGGTGGCCTCTGGTCGGAGGTGGATGTTGCCCCCACAGTGCTCTCACTGCTGGAGATATCATCCAATGAATCCACAGAGGGCCTCTCCCTTCCCATCAGGGCAGGGAGCACTCTGCGGGTCAGGGGGGCTCCGGCCGGTTTGGAGCTATGGCGGGATGGCATCCGCCTGGCTGCAGCCTCCGGCGATGAGGAGGAGCTCTTCCGGGGACTGGTGCGGGGAGAGTACACATTGAGGGGAGAAGGCCTCTCCATGAGGCTCCTGGTGGACGGGGAGCAGAGCGTGGACCTGACCGGAGAGAAAGCCCTGCCAGAGGGCGTACGAAGGGGCATGGGGGTGGCCATGATCCTGGTCATCAATCTGGCGGGGACGGCTGCGATTGTGAGGATCTGGAGAAGAGAGGAATGAGGGAGTAGAATGCAAGAATGGCTCTGTGCTGAATTGAGCAATCGATTCTCGGGCGGGCCAACGCCGATCCACAGCGCCCTTCAGAGGAGCCATATCCACCGAGATGGAAGGCCTGACCACGCCCAAGACCTCGACTTTATGCCTCTCTCCAGGCGGCTTTAGCGCCGGACTCTCACACGGCGTCCTTCTTACGGGAACCCATAGCACCTTATGATGCTGGGCCTTCAGCTCGCCTTTCAATCAGCAAATGTCGCGTCCTGGACTGGTTTGAACCGGATCTCCTTTGGGCATGCTGCTACGCCCATCACGGCGTGCATCTCTTTCTGCCCTTTAAGCCCTTTCGAGCTTCCGAATGCTGTTCAGGAGCAGCACCTCTCAGGCATTGGCCCTTTGGAGCATCTGTGGTGGGATGCTTCTCTTGACCCTCTGGGCCTGAGAGCCCGGACGGATTGCCGGAATCTGGTTCATTCAGCTTAAGACGCGGCCTTCACATATAGGCATTATTAATACTTATAGTTTGCGGGTGGCCGGCGTTCATAGTCTGAACCAATACTGTGATCGCTCTCCTGGTTGTCTGCCAGAGCGCAAGCTCCAAATCCCATGCCTGCAACTCAAATGCCGGTGTATTATGATGAATCTGGAAGAGATGTCGGACATTTTGAAGTCCTCCCTGGGAATCCGGGACAATATCGTGGGCGTGAGACTTTTCAAGAGCGAGGAGGAGATCCCTCAGGACCTCAACATAATAGAGAGGCCCTTCCGCTACTGCTCTATGATCCAGGGGCAAGGCGGGATGGCGTTAGCTATCTCGCCCACGCCGACTACCACGAGTGCAAGGGAGGTGCATCCGGCCTGGGCCTGGTGGAGTGCCCTGAGAACATCCGCACTGGGACCTTGTACTTCAATAAACTGCACAAGTGCTCAACCAAGGAGGCCGGCACATTGATCGCTGCCAATATGCCCCGCATCCTTCCCGGCAGCACAGTGGCCAGCTATGTGGCCCCTCTGGACAAGATGGTGACCAGGCCGGATGTGGTCATACTGGTGGGCAATCCCCTCCAGGCGCGGAGGATCGTCCAGGCGGCCATGTTCGAGAAGGGGGGCAGGGCCACATTCAACACCGCAGGCATCCAGTCATTCTGCGTCGATGCTACCAGTTCCCCTTATCTGAAAGGAGAGGTGAATGTCTCTTTGGGCTGCGACGGCTCGGTGAGGAACGCCGGCCTGGAGGATGAGGAGGTGGTGGTGGGAATTCCCTATGAGATGATGGAGGGGATCTGCACCGTCCTCAAGGAGAACTATCAGGGCTGGGACAAGTTCATGCGGGGATGAGCAAGAGAGCTTTCCAAAGCACCCGGCCGGCAGGATCTGATCTATGGGCTCTCCCCCTCCCTTTTTTTACTGGCGATGGCAGAGGGAAGCAGTATAGGCTCTCTGATGCCTGATAGAAACATTGAATTACACCTTCACTTATCCCTCTAATGTTCAGGTGACCGATATTGCAATTGCTCCTAATCCACTCAGATTTCATAGAGTTTGAGGCCAAGAGGCCCACGAAGCTGGCAGAAGAGATCGAAGAATCAGCCAAAAAAGGCCGCCTTGATGAGGCGCTGTGCGCCTTCATCGCCGTGGAGAAGTTCGATGAGGACGACAGCGACGCAGTGATCGCCGAGGGTGCAAAGCAGATAGCTGAAGTGGCCGGCCAGGTCAACTCCCGCCGCATCATGCTCTACCCCTATGCCCACTTGAGCTCCAGCCTCTCCACCCCGGCCACAGCAGTCAAGATCCTCAAGGGAATGGAAGAGCACCTCTCCCGGGACTTCGAGGTCATGCGCGCCCCCTTCGGCTGGTACAAGGCCTTCACAATAAGCTGCAAGGGCCATCCCCTCTCTGAGCTCTCCCGCTCAATCAAGCTGGGCGAGGGGGAGGTGGTATCCGAGGCCCTCAAGTCCGAGGCCAAGGCAGTATCCTACTGGAAGATCCTGGATCTGGATGGCAGGCTGGTGGATGCGGACGGGTTCGATTTCCAGGGCCATCCCAACCTGCAGAAGTTCGCCAACTATGAGATCTCCAAGGCCAGAGCAGTGGACAGGATCCCGCCCCATGTGGAGCTTATGAGGCGGCTGGAGCTGGTGGACTACGAGCCTGGATCCGACTCGGGCAACATGCGCTACTATCCCAAGGGCCGCCTGGTCAAATCCCTCCTGGAGACACTGGTCCTGGAGAAGGCAGAGGATATGGGAGCGATGGAGGTGGAGACCCCCATCATGTACGATATGGAGCACCCCACATTGAAGAAGTATCTGGACCGCTTCCCCGCCCGGCAGTACCAGATCGATTCGGACAAGAGAAAGCTCTTCCTCCGCTTCGCCGCCTGCTTTGGCCAGTTCTTGATGAGCCATGATATGTCCATCTCCTACAAGTCCCTGCCCCTGAAGATGTTCGAGATCACCAGGTATAGCTTCAGGAGGGAGCAGCGGGGGGAGCTGGTGGGCATCCGCCGCCTGAGAGCCTTCACCATGCCCGACATGCATACCCTGAGCCGGGATATGCAGTCCGCCATGGAGGAGTTCAGAAAGCAGTATCTGGCCAGCATCGATGTCCTGAAGGAGGTGGGCCTGGAGGTTGATGACTATGAGGTGGCGATCAGGTTCACCCGCGACTTCTATCAGGAGAACAGGGAGTTCATCGAGAGCCTGGTGGACATCGTCAAAAAACCGGTCCTGATTGAGATGTGGGATGAGAGGTTCTTCTACTTCGTCCTCAAGTTCGAGTTCAACTTCGTGGATACCATGGACAAGGCCAGCGCCCTCTCCACAGTGCAGATCGATGTGGAGAATGCTGAACGCTACGACATCAACTATATCGATGAGTCCGGTGCCCGGCGCCGGCCCATCCTCCTGCACTGCTCCCCCTCCGGAGCGATAGAGAGGGTGATGTATGCCATACTTGAGAAGTCGGCCCGGCTCTCCGAGGAGGGCAGGCTGCCCATGCTCGAGACCTGGCTCTCACCCACCCAGGTGAGGATCATACCGGTGGCCGAGCGCCACCAGGAGAGGGCCTTTGAGGTGGCCGGAATTCTTGGATTCCGCACAGATATCGATGATAGGGACGAGACCGTGGGCAAGAAGATCCGGGATGCGGGCAGAGAGTGGGTGCCTTATGTGGCAGTGATCGGGGACGAGGAGCTGCACTCCGGCCAACTGACAGTCACAGTGCGCAGCGAGTCCACCCCCCAAGTCGCCGGCAAAGAGGGCGAGGAGTGTGGATGAGCTCAAAGAGAGGCTGGCAGCAGAGACAAGAGGAAAGCCCTGGCGCAGGCTGCCCCTCGCCATGAGGCTCTCGGAGAGGCCCAGGTTCATCTGAAGGGAGCTGCTGGCCAGATCGATCTAGGCAGGAGTGGTGTTCAGAAGGGCGAGCGGCTCCAATCCCCTGTCCTCTCCCCAGGCAGGATTGGCAGATCGGCCAGGGGGCCAGGCCCGGAGGCCTCCGCCTGGGGGTGATTGTCGATTCCCGGCCCTCCGGGGATGTAGAATCTCCTTCCCAGATCGCTGTAATAGTTGCCCAGGCTTCCATTGTCCCAGCGGTTGTTCTCCCCCCGGTCGTAGGCATTGCAGCCGTTATCGATCAGATGATTGGCATAGACCAGATCCCAGCGGGAGGAGAAGGTCAGGTAGATGCCATAGCCATTCTCCTGGGCGGTGTTGCCCACGATGGTGTTATTGCTGGCATGATTGGCCAGATAGAGGCCTTTGCCATTCTGGCGGAGGTGATTTCCCTCCAGCAGGTTGTCATTGCTATCATAGGAGAGATATATCCCCTTGGAGTTGTCAGCAGCCCAGTTTCCCAGGAGGTGATTATCCCGGGAGCCGTCCAGGTATATGCCTGAATCCTTGTTGTTGCTGGCGTTGTTATATGCTATCCGGTTGCTGTTGCTGAACTCAGATAAGGAGATGCCATACCAGTCATTCTTGAGGACGGTATTGTTGAGGATGGAGTTGCCGCTGGCAGAGCGAAGGGAGATGGAGGTATCGCCGTTATTTCTCAGTTGATTGTTCTGGATGACATTCCCCTGGGAGTAGATGAGATATATGCCGCAGTCGCTCTCCTCATTTATGTTGTTGTCCCTGATATCGCACTCTTCTATCAGATTGTCATTTGAGCGGTAGAGGATTATGCCATTGGTATTGTTATTGATCTCATTCTTGACGATGCTATTGGAGTGGCCCCCATCCAGGCGGATGCCGTCCAGGCAGCCGGAGATGCTGCTGTTGGCTATGGTATTGCCACTGGAGATGGCGTGGATGCCTATGCGGCGGGTGGTCCTGATATTGAATCCCGAGATGGTGATATCATCGGCGCGCAGTGTTATGGCATTGCCGCTTGCTCCTGCATCCAGCAGCGGACGGCCCCTGCCCTGCAGCACCACCTGCCTGTTGATGTCCAGGCTCTCGTGATAGACCCCGCCCTCCACCTGCACAATGTCACCGGGCTGGGCAGCATTCAAGGCTGCCTGAATGCTCTCTCCGGGCTCGACACTGATCAGAGCGGCATGGCCCAGGTTTGCAAGCAGGATGGATCCCGCAAAAAAGGACAGCTAGAGCTATTACCTTATTATTCATTGCTTCTCCCAGATGAGGTTATGAAGGTTCTCGATCTTAAGACTTGCCTTTGCAAGCATCCTTTTCCAGCATCCTTTTGCAAGCATCCCTTTGCAAGCATCACTTTGCAAGCATCCCTTTAGAGGCCGATCGCCCAAACGGCTCCTGAAAAGCGCCCGGCTCCTGAAGATCGCTCCTCTCAGATCTCAGGAGCCAGGAGATCAACGAATAGCTGTCCATCTCTTATCTCTGTCCTGTAAACGCGCAGGGGATTGGTCGCCGGCCCCCTCAAGACCGATCCATCGGTGATGCGGAACTGAGAGTAGTGCCAAGGACAGGTCAGCATCTCGCCCTGCAGCGATCCCTCGGCCAGGGGAGCGCCTGCATGCGAGCACCTGGCATCCAGACAATAGAGTCTGCCCTCGAGATTTACGACCAGGATCTCCTCTCCCTGCAGATAAAATTGCCTCATCTCCCCTGGGCTGATCTCCTCGATGGAGCAGAGCCTCAGAAACATGATCCCGGCTCCTTTGCCATTCTGTTCTCCTCTGCAGATGCCATCTCCCCGCGCTTCTGCAGATACTCGCAGACGGCGATGACGAACTCGGCATGAGACCAGGCTAAAGGGGAGACGGAGACGGACGAGCCGGTGAACGGATGGATCTGCTCTGCCATCACCCCTGATGGCTGGGAGTGCCTGACAGCCCATTCCAGCAGCTTTAGAGCCTCATCCAGCCCCCCGGGCCCATCGGCACGGGCGATGAGCCATCTTGCCAGCCAGAGGGTGCAGATAAACCAGGGGTTCCCGGGCAGATCCGGGGAGATCCTCTGATACTCATCGTTCTCGTACCTGGCCAGGCCGCCAACATCGGTCCCTATCCATAGCTGCGCCCTGATGGAGGCCATTGTCTCCTCTACCATCCTGTCCCTGGCACTGAAAGCTCCGAAGAGGAAGACCGCCGCCATGCTGCTGTCCACGATGGTGTCGCGAGAGTCGTCCGGGTAGATGGCTCTCAGGAACCGGCCCTTCTCCGGATCGTAGAGCTGGCTGATCATGGCCGCCTTCAGATCTGCTGCAGCCCGGACCAGTATCTCATGCCGCTCGCGATTATAGAATACCCGGGCGAACCTGGCTGCAGCGATCAGGGCGGCATAGACGGTGGCGGCTGTCCAGGTGAAGGTTCCCAGCTTCTCCTCCCACAGATCAAAAGAGGCCCTGGGAAGGCCGGTATCGGAATCCAGATAATCAAGCAGGAAGTCGGTGGCCTTCAGCACCAGGTTGGGATAGACGCCCTCGATGAACTCTATGTCCCTGTATCTTTCAAAGTGCCTCCAGAGAGCATAGAGGACCAGGGCGGTCTCATCCTCCTCTATGGCCAGCAGCCCTCCTCCCGGTGAGGGCAGCCAGCTGCTGCCCACAGATCCGTCTGGAGAGTATTTGTGGTGAAAGAAACCCCCTTCAGTCAGGGCCTGATTGCAGAACAAAAAGAAGCGGATGCTGGACTCCCTGAATCCAGCCAGGTCGAAGGCCTGAGCAGCTATAGCGCCGTCACGCATCCAGACGTAGGAGTAGGTATCTTTGTTGAATTGCAGTATGTCCGAGTCGCATGATGCTATTATCCCGCCCCGGCGATCCTCCAGGGCGCTCATTATGGCCAGGGAGCTCTTGTAGGCCCTCGCGATCTCCCTGGGGAGGGGGTTGAGATCCACCTCCGGCTTGTTCACCCAGGCCGACCAGTAGTTCTCAGTCTCCAAGAGCAGCTGCTCTACTCCTATGCTCTTTGCCCGGGCGTCCAGATCCAAAACCCGGGAGAGGTTCCGGCCGCAGGCGATCCAGTAATAGATGGTGCCCCTGGACTTCGCCGAAAGATCCAGATCGAAGCCGAGCACTGAGTCCACAGAGCCCTGAGCGATGGGATTGCCGCTGAGAATACCATCCTCGGCATCCCGCCAGGTGCCATCCCTGCCCGGCAGCTCCTTGTGGCCGGCGGCAAACTGGCTGATTCCCTCCCCCTTGCCGGTGATGCCGTTGACCAGAAGGTAGCGCTGGCGCTTGTAATGGATCATGGCATTTATGGCCGGCTCATACATCACCGTATCGCCCACGACATCGCCGTAGATGTGAAAGTCATGGGCAAAGAATATCCGGAGTTTGCGCTGCTGTTGAGCCAGGTTGCTGACCATGATCTTTCGCAGGAAGAGGTCATGGGTGCGGTGAACGGCATCATTGGTCTCGATCCTGATCTGCAGGGCGGCATTGCCGGCAATGCTGCGAGAGACAAGTGTCTCGGGCATATATCCGGTCTTTGTCTGCCAGCCATCTCCCAGCCAGCTGAAGCGGCCGTCAGCCCATACCCCCATCTTAAGCATGTGTCCTGAGAGGTGGTTTTCCAATCCCACCCGCGGATAGAAGAGATCGCGGACGTTCGTCTGGCCATCGAAGGCCACAGCCAGCCGGCCGTTGCTTATCACTGAGACTCTGGGCAAATTCTCCCTCCAAAGATGGCTCATCTATATCGCTCTTAGGATATATTATCTGCCTCAGAACCTGTATGGCCTTGGGATCTATATGATGCCCATCTTGTTTTTGAACTGCTTCGAAGGGTATATGTTGTCCCAGCCCCCTTCACCGCCCAGCCATGATCAAGCAGCCCTCTTTTCTGCCCATCTCCTTGCAGGAGGCTGGGGACCTGGGCATCGAGCAGTTCGACATCATCCTGGTGAGCGGAGATGCCTATGTGGACCATCCCTCCTTCGGGGCGGGCCTTCTGGGGCGGGTTCTCTGGGACGCCGGCTACACTGTGGGGATCATCGCCCAGCCAGACCCGAAAAAGGACGGGGATTTCCTCCGTCTGGGACCGCCTCTCCTCTTCTTTGGCATAACCTCGGGCAACGTGGACTCCATGGTCAACAACCTCACCCCCAACCTCAAGCGCCGCCGCCGGGATGTCTACTCCCCCGGCGGCCGCCTCCTCCGCCCGGACCGGGCGGCGATCGTCTATGCCAACCGGGTGCATGCCCTCTTTCCAAAGGCGCCAGTGATTCTGGGAGAGGATCGAGGCCAGCCTGCGCCGCTTCGCCCATTACGACTACTGGTCGGACTCCGTCCGCCAGTCCATCCTGGCGGACGCCCCCGCCGACCTCCTGGTCTATGGCATGGGGGAGAGGCCCATCCTGGAGGTGGCCCGGCGCTTGAAGGCAGGGGAAGAGATCGCCCAGATCGGGGATGTCCCCGGAACAGCAGTCAAAGAACAGCTGCGACGCTGGCGGGAGAAGGAGAGAGAGGAGGCCGTTCTCATCCCCGGCTATATTGAGGTCAAGGAGGAGAAAAGAAAATATGCCGAGGCCTTCGCCGCGCACTATAATGAGCAGGACCCCTATCAGGGCCGGGCGGTGGTCCAGCCCCATCCCAAGACGGTGATCATCCAGAACCCTCCTGCCTGGCCTCTCAGCTCTGCAGAACTGGACCACATCTACGAGCTGCCCTACAGCAGAGAGGCCCATCCCTCCTACCGGGAGGCCATTCCAGCACTGGAGCCGGTTCAGTTCTCCATCACCAGCCACCGGGGCTGCTTTGGATCCTGCACCTTTTGCGCCCTCACCCACCATCAGGGGAGGATTGTGCAGAGCAGGAGCATGAGCTCCATTGTGCGGGAGGCAGAGAGGATGGTCCGGATGCCCGGCTTCAAGGGGATCATCCAGGATGTGGGCGGCCCCACCGCCAATATGTATGCCCTCTCCTGCCACCGCTGGCATCAGGGGGCCTGCCCGGACAGACTCTGCAGCACCGACTGTCCCAGCCTGGATATAGACCACTCCCGCCAGGTGGAGCTGCTCCGCCGCCTCCGGGCCATTCCCGGGGTGAGGAGGGTCTTCATCGGCTCCGGGATAAGGCACGATCTGATCTTGGCCGATCAATCCTCTTATCTGGAGGAGCTGTGCCGCCACCACGTCTCCGGCCACCTGAAGATCGCCCCGGAGCATATCTCAAAGAGGGTTACAGACTGCATGCATAAGCCCCCCCGCCAGGCTCTGGATGCCTTCCGGGAGAGGTTCGCGGCTGCCTCCCGGGCAGCGGGCCGGGAGCAGTATCTTCTGCCCTATCTCATGTCCGGCCATCCTGGATGCACCATCGCCGATATGGTGGAGCTGGCAGAGTATCTGCAGGACAACCACCTGTACACTGAGCAGGTGCAGGACTTCACCCCCACCCCCATGACCGTCTCCACAGCCATGTATCACACCGGCCTGGACCCCTTCACCCTCCTGCCGGTGCACGTGCCAAAGGGGGAGGAGAAGAGGATTCAGAGAGCCATCCTGCAATACAGGGATCGCAGGAACTATCACCTGGTCAGGGAGGGGCTGAGGAGGGCAGGAAGACAGGATCTCATAGGAGAGGGGGTGAGGTGCCTCATTCCTGCGCAATACAGAGGGGCAAAGCATCGGGAGAGAGGGCGAAAGGAGGCGAAATAGCAGCAGGCAAGCATTACTCAGATCCTGAAATCCTGTATCAACATCCATAACAATAAGTCGAAACTTATAAATAGTAAAAGTGGATAATTATAACATTTAAGAACCTAAGTGCTGTATTACAAGGCCCTTGAGGTGAGCTTCTGGACGATATGCATTAGATGATGAGAAGAGCAGTTGTATGCTCTCTGCCTGTCCCCGGGCCGGTCAATCACCCCGATCCAGTCCATCTGTGCTACGTCCATTCCCAGATCCATTCCTAAATCCAATCACAGATCTTCTCTGATCCCTTCTGGGAGACCTACACCGTCTCTGTCCCCTTCGCCGGCAGGCATTGTCAGCAGCATCGAATTGAATAGCCAAAGCGAGGTGAATGAAGATGAACAGGAACTTGAATAGCATTGACGGGAGGATCCTTGCAGTCAGAGATGCCATCTGGAAGAATCATCTGATGGATCGCCGCTATTTGCATACCTCTGATGATACCCAGCAGGATGACTATTTCCCGGTGCACATCATCTACACCGCTGATGCCTAAGTCAACTGCCGCACCCAAAAGGTGTGGCTTGTAGCTGGCGATTGGCATTCCAAAATAGAAGCTGCCTGGATGAGTCCATCAGATCCATTCATTCTCTGCTTGATGGTGCTAGAGCTTCGCTTTCATCCTGTTGCGGCTGCAGCACAGCTCACCGGTTTCGCAGTCCAGAAGACCACCCCAGAGGGTTGGGTCTTCCCGCTGTGCCTCACCACTCCCAAAGGCGAAGTGCTGATGGAGGATCAGGGAGCTTTTATTATCATAGCCTCTGGCTCTCAGCTTCCCTTATGATCTCCGATATCTTTCTTTGCGTCTCCTCGGGGGTGCCGGTGGTGTTCACCTCAATCACCCTTGAGCGGGAGAAGAGTACCTGGAAAAAGTGGCGGCGCAGATTGGTCTTGAACTCATTGTGCACCAGAAGATGGGGATTGTAGTAGCCATTCCCTTCCAGAATTGCCAAAGCCTGATCCATCTCCAAGGGGAGCACAATCTCCTTCTGTTCGGGGTCCCGTTTGAGAAAGATCACCCTCTCGATGGTGGTCAGAGGCATGATGCGCCCTTTCCCGATCACCTGGCGGAGGTCCACCACCGCCCGCCCCTTGGCATCAAAGGTCGCCTTCTCCACCAGGCCGGCGAACTCCTTCCAGATATCAGGGAGATCGGCCCGGATATAGAAGTTCTTCTCCGAGCCATATGCTAAGACATCATCGCCGAATATCCTTCCGAAGAACCAGTCATCGCATACCACTCTCATTCGCGGGTTTCGTAAGAGACCGTAGGTATGGGTGGTCTTCCCCGCCCCCGATCCGCCCAGTATGCATATCCCCTGGCCGCGCATGTCCAGACAGGCGCCGTGAACTGAATAGATGTTATGATAGTCCTCCAGGATATCGCCTGCCACACTCAGAGCCAGGGACTTGACCCAGCCGTAATAGTCCATATTGATCAGAAATGCTGTCCTTGATTGGGGATCATAAAGGACCTGATTCTCTTCCCCATCCTGATCCTGGATAACATAAAGCCTCCCGTGGGAGCGAATGCTCTGCGATGCCGAGTAGAAGCTCTCCTCCCAGGCCTCCTTGATCGACGGGCTGCCGGTCAGAAGCTTGATGCAGCATCCATATATCTCCGATTTTATCTCATAGAGCACCTGGCGGGAGTATCTCTCGATCAGCTCCTCTTTCTTCTCTATTGAGATATGAACTACAGCATATGCCACCTTTAAACCTCCTTACATGTCATTATTGCCCAGAACGATGCGCTCTGCGGGCCACAGCCGGCCGTCCAGCTCGTAGACGAGGGGATCGGCATTGTGAACGGCCAGATCTTCTATATCCAGATCGGATATCCCCTCTATATGCTTGACCAGGGCGCGGATGGTGTTGCCATGGGAGACCACCAGAATGCTCCTCCCTTCCTCCAGGTCAGCAGCTATCTCCTCCTGCCAGAGGGGCAGAAGACGCTCTTGTACCTCCTTCAAAGATTCGGAGGATGAAGGGGGCCCTGCTATCGGATTGGTGCGGCGATGGCCCCCCTCCTGAAGGCCGATACCCCCCTCAGGCCGGGCAGGGAACCGATGGTGGAAGCTCTTGCGCCACACTCGCACCTGCTCTGCCCCATATATCTCCTCTGCCTCATCCAGGCACAATCCCTCAAAGGAGCCATAAGAGCGCTCGTTCAGCCTCCAGCTCTGGATGACTGGAACTCCCACTAGGCCCATCTCATCCAGCACTATCCACAATGTCCTCAAAGCCCGCTTCAGAAGCGATGTGTAGGCGAGATCAATGGCTATGCCCGCCCCTCTCATCAGCCGTCCGGCATGGCGGGCCTCCTTCACCCCTTGAGGGGATAGATCGATGTCCGTCCAGCCGGTGAACCTCCTCTCCCGATTCCAGAGGCTCTGGCCGTGCCTGAGCAGTATCAACCGGGGCAAATCATCCTCCAGGCTACTCCCCGCTGTAGAGCCTGTAGGCCCAGTCCACACTGGCATTATCCAATGTTATGGCATAGATGGCATTGCACAGCCTGATCGCTTCATCCAAAGGCCTCTGATGAATATTCCTGCCGGTAGCATTCCCCGCAGCACCGCTGATATGGATCTGATCATGCAGCCTCTGCAGGAAAAGACGGGCATCAGTGCTCTCTCCGCCGGCACAGACCACCTTGGTGCGCCCAGCTGCCTGCACAGCCTCCTTGAATAGATCTGCCCGATCCTCCTCCGCCCCGGCGGGATAGTTCAGCTTGACGAAATCGCTTCCCAGGGTCAGGGCCACTCCAGCAGCGCCGGCGATGAGGTGAGGATCCCTCTCATCTGCCACTGCCCGTCCGCGGGGATAGACCCAGAGGACTGTCACCAGGCCTGCCTGATGGGCCTGATAGACCAGCCTGGCGGCCTGGGAGAGCATCTCCCCCTCATGCTCGCTTCCCAGATAAATGGTGTAGCCCACCCCCAGGATATCCAGTTTGCTGCTCTCCATGAATTCAACCACCTGAGGCACATCTATCCACAGAGGGCTGCGGGGGTCAGCCTGCTCGGCCTTGATCAGGTTGGTCTTGGAGTTCAGCTTGACCAGATAGGGGACGGAGGGATAGTCCATGCCATAGCGGGCGATCAGGCCCAGCTGGGTGGCAAAGACGCCGATATTGGAGCTGGCTGCTATCCGGAATAGATGCTCTGGATCGTTATCCTCTCGGTCGATTCCCTCTCCAAAGAAGTCGTCGTTCAGGTGCTCTGCCTTCTGGTCGCCGGCAAATAGCATCAACCTCTCCCGGCCCTTTGTGATCCTCAGATAGTTATCCCGGTATCTATTCCGGCTCTTTGCCGGGACATCCAGGGGGATCTTGATATTCTCATTCTCGATCATTCTTCCACCTCAGTCCCTGGGGGAGAGGTCGGTGAGAACGACCTGAGGGATCAGCCTCTCAAAATCATCCCTCTGGCACAGCGCAGTTCCCTGGTGAAGGGTGGTGGCAGTACCAGCAGCGGCTGCATATATCAGGCATTCTGGCAGCTCCTTTCCCTGCACCAGGCCGAGGACGAAACCGGCCACCGAAGAGTCGCCCGCCCCCACAGTGCTCTCCACCTTCACCGTCGGCGGGACAGCCAGATAGGTCCTTCTGCCCGAGACCAGGAGTATGCCCTTCGCCCCCATGGAGACCAGGACGATCTCCACCCCCTTTTGATTGATCTCTCGCGAGGCAGAAATGATCTCATCCATATCCACCAGCTCTCTGCCCACCAGTTCAGAGAGCTCATGGATGTTGGGCTTGATGATATCGGGGCGGGCGCGGATCCCCTGGCGGAGCGCCTCGCCATCCACATCCAGGACCACTCTCACCTGGCACCTCTTCACCAGGTTTATGATCTTACGATAGATCTCCGGGCTGATGCCCCTGGGCAGGCTTCCGCCAATGGTGACCAGCTCGCTGCAGGGAAGCCTCTCCAGCTGCTCTATGAACTGCATCAGCTCATCCGGCCTGATCTCCGGGCCGCGGGCATTTAAGACGTACTGCTTTCCAGTATCCTTCTCATGAATGACGATATTGGTGCGGGTCTCGCCGGAGACGCGCACAAAGTCGGTCTCAATGCCCTCGTTGAGCAACCTCCCCTCCAGCTCCCGGCCGGCAAAGCCTCCCACAAAACCCAGGGCCACATTATCCTCTCCCAGGTTCTTGAGCACCTTGGAGACATCGACGCTCTTTCCTCCTGCAAAGCTCTTCTCCTCGATTATTCTGTTTGAGGCATCATCGCTCATCCTCTGAATCCATAAGGTGCGATCCAATGCCGGGTTTAGGGTGATTGTGTATATCATCAGATCTCATTTATACAGCAAATCTAATTACTCTTTTCCCTGGATGCCCTTCGGCGATTGCTTCAGACGGAAACAAATATATACGTTGATGATCGTATTCCTTCTGCGCAAAGGTCATACCCCAATCCCTCCTATTTCCATGACTTTTGCCCCCCCTCCTAATTATTCATTGATATCTGTGTTAGCATAGCATCATCTCAACCAGCATCATCTCAACCAGCATCATCTTAACCGAAAGGCTTAAGTCGTCAAATGCCGACATTGTGCCCAGGCAAAAGTCGACGGCCATCAATCCCTCCCGTTTTGATGACTTTTGCCCCTCCCTCCTTTTCGTAACCTCTCGCCTAATTCATATATCGCAAACGCATAGCCCTCCTTTTATGCCCGATCCAAAGAAGAAGATCGAAGCCCTGATCAGAGCTCTGGAGGAGCTGAGGCTGCATGTGGCGAGAAAGGACCTTTTCATAGGCGACCGCAGGATCAACTCCCAGCTCTATTTCTCCATTGCCAATGCCTGCCTGAGAAATCGCGCCCTTCTCCTCTACGGCGGGATGGGGGCCAACAAGACCACCCTGATCAATCTGCTCGGATCCTCCTTCCTATCTCTCCCCTTCAGCGAGGTGGAGGATAGAATGGTTACCGGCCATCCAGAGCAGACGGAGGAGAAGATGGTGGGCTTTCTCGATCCCAGACAGTGGATGCGGGAGGAGGGCGGGGCCTGCACAGTGCTCTGGACCCCCTGGTCTAAGTCCCGCTGGAAGCTGATCAATGAGGTCAACCGCTTTCCTGGTGGCAAGCAGAACCTTTTCCTTGAGATACTGAAAAAGAGGAAGATCAGCTATTCCGGGCAGGTCAACGAGCCAGGGGATACCTGCTATTACCTGACCATGAACCCCGAGTTCTCTGCCACCTACCCCCTGGACGAGGCTCTGCTGGATCGCATCTCCGCCTGTGTGCCCGCTTTTCAGCCCGATTTCCTGGCGGGGCTGGCCCTCTCCGAGAGAGAGAGGGAGGTCTGGGAGCTGGCTGGAGAGCTGCCCGGGTTCACCCCCCAGGAGTTCGACTCCCTGCCCGGCCTGGTGGCCGGAAAGAGGCTCGACCCTCAGGTGGAGCTGGCAGTCCTCTGCCTGGTGAGAGACTTCACCCTCTGCGAGAGAGCGCCCTCATATGACAAGACCCAGCTATCCTCTGCCCGCCCATCCCGGGGCCTGTGTGCAGGCTGCCACTACAGCGGCAATCCTGAGGCCATCTGCTGGCAGGTGGATGAGGGGCTATCAGATCGGGCGCGCCAGGATCTGAGATCCTTCTGCCGGGCAATCGCCTATCTCCTGGACAGGGAGGCCGACCTGGAGGTCTTGAAGGCAGTGGCCCCTTATGTCATCTGGCACCGCATAAATCCCGTCCGTTCCATCATCGACCGCCCTCCTTATTATGGAGCAAGAAAGCTTGCTTTTGTGGCGGAGTTGGTGGAAAAGAGCATCAACCGCACAATGAACGAGCGGATGGACATGAACCTCATCTTCTCCCGTGCAGTGGATGGAAAAAGATCGATCTCCGGGGCGATAGAGGAGCTATCGATCTTTGACGATCCCATCGCCCGGCTGGACTTCATACCCTCATTGGAGGAGATGAGGTGAGGCTCACCAGGCTCGTAGATGATGCCTACCGCGGCCTGAACAGAGGGCGGAGGCTGAAGAGTCAGGAAGGCGATCCCATCTTCAGCCTCGATGACCTGGCAGAGAGGGTGGGATGCAGGCCCAGCCGGGTGGAGGTGGAGGAGCTTCTGCCCCCGGATCCAGGCACCCTGGAGAGGCTTCTCATGTCCGATCCGGGCAAGGGATATCAGATCATCTGGGGGCATCTCTCCAGCATTGCTGCTGAGAGGAGCCCTGAGCCTCTGCGCCTTCCGGCCAGGGACTATGCCGGTCTTGGGCTATCCCGGGGAGGCATCATCCTGGAGGGTGAAGGCAAAAGCGTCGATCATGTGGGAGAGAGGATGAGCGGGGGGAGGATATACCTTCATCAGGGGGCAGGCGACTATCTGGGCCAGGAGATGACCGGCGGGGGGATAATAACCGCCGGCGTGGGAAGCTATGCCTTTCGCAGAATGAGCGGAGGCTGGGGGGTGATCAGGGGAGAGGGCGGCAATTTCCTGGCACTGGGCTCTTCTGGGGGAAGGGTGGTATGCCAGGGCGGCTGCGGGGAGAGAGCGGGCTGGCTGATGAGCGGGGGAAGCCTGCGCATTCATGGCGATGCAGGCGACTATCTGGGGCTGCTGATGAAGGGGGGGCGGATCACCATCTTTGGCCGGGCAGGAAGGAGGGCGGGCTGGCGGATGAAGGGCGGCACGATCAGAGGAAGGGAGTTTGGCCCTGAGGCGGCGGATGGAGTCCTGGGACTGGATTGAGATCTGGCAGCGCTCCCGCCAGAGCTGGCACTGGCCGCTTCTCCCCCCTCCCGTTCTGAGGGAAGAAGGAATATCGAGCAGCTTTGTCTTCCCGAACTACCAGATCACCCTGAACCAGCAGGACCTGGAGCTCGGGCCGCTGTACCTGGAGAACCTCTTCGATCATCTCATAGTGCAGTACATCTTCTGCCCCCGCTCTCTGGAGAACGCCGGGCTCCTCGCTCTGGCTGCGCTCAAGGGTCTGGGCCATCATCTACCATCCGATTCAGCATATACCCAGGCGTATTCCTCAGCTTATTCTCTGGCATACACTCCGAGAGGCAAGATGTCTCTCGATCGGGCAGCGCACATCCTGTCTGCCCGCAGAATGGTGAACATATTCTCGGATATCGTATCTGACTCCTTCCGGCTGGAGAGGAGCAGGAGGGACGAAGAGCTGGTGCTGATGGGCTACAGGAGGCTGGCGGATAGGGATGGGCAGGCAGGATGCCCCCTCATGCCGATGGATAGAGTGATCCTGGGATTCTTGAGGGCTTTTTGGGGGGCCGACCTCCCCCCCTGCCCCCTCCCAGAGGTCGAGCATCTCCTGCGGATCTTCTCTCCCGGCATCAGGGACAGAAGCCTCTGGCCCAGGCAGTGCCAGGAGATGGCCCGCATCCTGGGAGCCCTCGAACCGGGCGTTCTGGGGCAGGGGCCGGTCAGGGCGCAGGAGATATTGAATGGCAGCGCAGATGCCGTGCCCCTGCTCTGCGCCTCAGGCCTTGATGCCGGGGAGTATGAGGAGGCCCGGGCGGTGTTGGGGCAGAGAGGAGATCTGAAGCGCTGGTATCGCGATCAGAGCTACTTCATAGAGATCAGAGAGCTTCCCCGGGCCCGCTATGAGACCTGCCCCTCTGATTACACCAAATGGAGGCTGACCGACCCCTTCTCCGATCTGGATATATCCTACTCCCTGAGCCTGAGCCCCTATCTGATTCCCGGGGTCTCGACCTACAGGAGGAGGCATCAGTCCAATCCCCTGATCCCGGGAAGGGCGGGGGTGCCCGATCTTCTTGTGGTCCTGGACAGCAGCCGCTCCATGGAGGGGCCGAGGAAGGGCACCCGGACCCATAAGGCGACCCTGGCCGCCTTCAAGGCCTGCCAGTTCGCTCATTCCATGGGGGCGGAGCTGGCGGCGATAAACTTCAGCGAGAGCTATCACTCCATTGGCTGGACAAGAGACCTGAATGCCGTGGAGGATGTCCTGGTGGAGTTCTTCTGCACCCGCACCCATATACCCGGGAACAGGATTCGAGAGCTGGCCTGGGCCCGGCCAGGCTGCCTGATCCTCTGCATCACAGACACCCATATCCAAAATCTCTACCAGGAGTGGGAGGATATCAAGAAGGCCGCGGAGGTGGGAAGCTTCGTTCTCTTCTCCATCGATCCCGCCTACCGGGATAAGCATGTGGAAGAGGCCCTCTCCAGCCTGGGCCAGGTCTACCACATCCGCCAGCTTGATGATCTCATATCCCTGGTGGTGGAGGTCTCGGAGAGGGCCTACAGCGGGGAAAGTTTTATCATCTCCCAGTAGACTGGGATTCTGGCATGCCGGGATAGGGTAGTGGTTATCCTGAGGGACTGTGGATCCCTCAAGCTGGGTTCGAATCCCGGTCCCGGCCCCTTATGTCCATGGTTTTTTGCTGAAGGCAGCACGCCAGGGCAGCCCCCAGCATCACGCCAGGATTTGGCCACGATTTTATCTTATCCCATCCGGGGAATACTGTATCTTGGGGGAGACCTTCCAAAGGTTAAAAGAGTCAAGGGAGTTGTCCACAGTGCACTGATAGACCCTGAGAGAGCGTTGGGAGTAGGGCCTGGAGAGCTCCTCATAGATGGCCTCATCTGAGAAGCCCACCCCCTGGGCGGCGGCATCAAAGCGGGTAGCGGCGAAGAGCAGCATGGGTATATTGGCCCAGCAGATGGCAGCGAAGCACATGGGGCAGGGCTCTGCAGAGCTGTAGATGACGCAGTGGGATACACCGCCCGGCTGGGGCAGCCTTGACACCTCCTTCTCAATCCTTCCCAGGTCGAAGACCCCCAGGCTGGCGCAGGCGCTGCGAATGGCCATGATCTCTGCATGGGCGGTGGGGTCCAGCGACGATACGACCTGGTTGTGATTTATCCAGTACCTCAGGATCTGATCGGTCTCGTCATCTATCTGTACCACCACTGCCGCAAAAGGACCGCCCCCATCCTCCACCGACTCCCGGGCCGCCTGGCAGGCCAGCCGCATCCAGGAATCGCCCTCCACCTCGATCCCTCTGTAGATGCCCTCCGGCTTGATATTGGCTGTCTGGACGGGATAATACCTGCACTCCTCCTGATCCTCCAGGGTGCACAGGGGAGTATAACCACTCCAGGGCTGGCGATACTCAATTACTCTGCTGGCAACCGGAACAGGCTTGAATTCAAACCTCTCTCTCCCCACATCCACCGGGGGGGAGAGGCGGGCTGGAGAAGGAGCGCTGCTCATCGAGCTCCCGCTGCTATGCAGCCTCCCGGGAGGCCTGCCCTCTCCCCCTCCTTTGGCTTGCCGTTCTGACATATTCCCCGGCAATTCCCCTATCTGCTCACCTGCATCTCAAAGGTGCTATTCTCCCCCGGACCGAGCCTCATCCGGATCTGCTTCCACCTCTGCAGGTATGGCCCCAGCTCCCGCCAGAAGCCCTCCAGCCACACCCGGCGATCGTGCTCGCTCCATGCCTCAGCGCCCTCATCCAGGGAGAGGGCCTTCTCGAGAGCTAGGTCCTCCATCCTCTTCTGGCTCTCAATGAGCTGGACGGCACATCCCTCGCCGTTCTCGTCCTCGACCACCATCATCTTGAACCCTCCCACCTCTATCGAAGACTCAGGGGCAAGCCTTCCCGCCCTCGCCTTCAGCGCCCCCTGAGCAATCGCCTGGAAGATCTCCTCTCGGGCGGCCAGCTGCACCGCCCTTCCTCTAAGATCAAGCATCTCTCTTCCTCAAATAGCCAATCGATAATTGTAAAGGTGTATTGGGAATGAGAGCAGATAAATAATTATAGGCCATGATGATCCCCAAATGATCACCTGAATGATCCCCTGAATGATAGCCATGAATGATAGCCATGAATAATGGGCCAAAATCCACCTGGAGTATGGTATGGGCTGCTTTGAGAGCTACATGGAATTTCGCGAGGAGGTAGAGAAGATCAAGACGAACCAGAGGGATCGGCTTCGCCCTTCAGAGAAGGAAAAAGGCGATCCTTCTGCAGACCCTCCAAATGGCCTTTAGTCCATCTCGCTGACATTGACCCAAAGATGCAGGTCTCTATACGGAGCTGTGAGATTGCCCTCTTTATAGAGGAGGAACTGCAGCTTCTGTCTGTCTCCCGGTTCATCCAGGGAATAGGCAACTGGCCGCTCCCAGGTCTCATTATGCAGCAGGCTGATGTCCATCTCCATCACGGGAAGTACCAGATCCGATCGATTGCGATACAGTGCGCCCGGCATAGAGGTGATATTGCCTGCGCTCTCATCCTCCACCCTCTCTTCAAGCATGCTCTCATTCAGCAGAATATCAACTGGGGGGGTATTGTTCACCTCAATCTGCAGGGTATAATTGGTCAGCCGGTACTCGTGGTTGACCACCCCCACGATCACTGTGCTGTTCTCTTTTGCCCTGACCGCAGTCGGATAGTCATAGGCCTTCCCCCCCGGCCCCAGGATATAAAACTCAGTGAACTTCTCCCCCTCTTTGGGGGTGACCACCACATATACCAAGGCGGCGATGGAGGCGATAATGGATAAGAGCAGAATCACTGTCAGGGCCCTGTCCACCCAGCCCCTATCCTTCTCCCTTCCGATCTCCTCTTTCAATGAATCAGCCCACTGGCGGAGATGAAGGAAGAACCTCTCCTCTGGGGGGAGGGACAGGCGCCGCCTGTGGGCAGTGGCGGCCAAGAGCAGGGTGAAGGCGGAGATGGATATGACAACCGGGAGCAGCCTGATCCCCCAGGGGGTGTAATTGAGGCCCAGGCCGATCAGAGGAACCACGGCAATGCTCAGGCCGAAGCTCAGGGCAATCCTCTCAATTCCGTCCAGATCCTCTCTTTTGGGAAAGAGGGCGGCGATGAGGACATATCCGGGAACAAATAGCACCATCAGAAGGCCGATGGGCACTCGCAGGAATAGGGCGCTCAAAGGGGTGAGGGTGAAGAGCAATGCTGCCAGGGCCATAATTGCTGCCCCCAGGAGGTCTGCAGGTATACTCTTTAAACCTCTATCCATCCCTTATCCACCCTCTACCCTTCCCCTATCCACCCTCTACCCTTCCCCTATCCACCCTCTACCCTTCCCCTATCCACCCTCTACCCTTCCCCTATCCACCCTCTACCCTTCCCCTATCCATCCCCAATTCCCCTTGAATCTCTCTTTACAGCCCCAACCATTCTGTCAGCCTGGCAGCAACTCCCATATCCCGCCCAGGTTGGGCTGGCGGAATGGCCTCATCTGCTCCTGCCACCCCCTCCCGAATATGTCCTCTCGCCCTGAGTTCAACGGTTGCGGATGCGTTTTTTGCCTCCTTCCTTAAAATGTTCACGCCCTTCACATCGCCATCGCCCTTGATGAGGTACTCGCCCTCCGGCATGCCAGTGGTGTCGATTATCAGCTTATACCTGCCCTCGGAGTCAGCCTTGACCCCGGTCTCGGCCTCAACAGTTATAGGAACCTCATTCTTGTCCGGCATTGCTCTGCCAGATACCTTGAGCTTATACCTTCCCGGTGGGACATCCTGGGCAGAGAGGTGTACCTCCCCTCCCTGAGCATTGAAGTCCTTGGTGATCCAGATGCCCATCTTAACTCCTGCATTGAGGTCCTGAACATCTCTGGCTGTAACAGCAATGCGGTTTGGCTTATGAGGTACTTTTATCTCCGTCTCATAGCTGTATCTCCCTGAGACCACTGGCAGCTTCATGGTGAAGCTGGTGAGAAAGTTATTCTCACTGTTCGGCTCACTCATCCCGGTTATTCTCACATTCTCTCCTGCAGTGATGCTGTCAGCGGAGAGCTCAAATGAGAGACCTGGCAGGACCCCCATGAAGATTAGCATCACGCTTATGGCTATGGCGAGACTCGGCCATCCCGCGCCTCCCCTTCGTTCCAGTCTCTTTGGCATACTACCTTCCTCCTGTTTGCGCAATTGTTCAGATCGCTCTGAAGCCTTCATCTGCATGCTTCAGTCTGCATGTTTCCATCTGCATGCTTCAGTCTGCATTTTTCCATCTGCATGCTTCAGTCTGCATGTTTCCATCTGCATGCTTCAGTCTGCATGTTTCCATCAGCATGCTTCAGTCTGCATTATCGCCATTATTGGTGCTGATTGATCTATCAAGATCGATCTCATGCCTGGAATCGATGGCTGACCTTGGCACTTCAGATCTTTGCTGTACAGATCATGCAATTAATTAATCTGTCTTTGGACATCTCCTCAATACTATCCTCGATTTTTTTAAAGATTTTTCAGACCTACTACCTTTATTGTAGCTGATATCAGATAAAAACCCAACGCTGCAGTTCCTATAAATTCATCGAAGATGATCTGGAAAGCCAAACGACATCTATTATCTCCTTGTTGCCATTCACTGAACTGCAAGGATGGCGATGAAGGCAGAGGACTCTTTTTCGCTCTCTTCGATGAATTGTGCGAGCAGACCCGGGGATACTCCTCAGTGCCCCTGCTCCTTTGTGATGAAATCAGCACGGTTTGGCCTCACCACAGAGACGCCAGAGCAAAAAGAGAGATTCTCAGGGGTACAATGCCCACAAAGATCTGGCCAAGAGGGCCTCTCTTTATGATTTGTGCAGGCAGACCGCCCGCGGATGCCTGCGGAGCACCTCAGCCCGGGCCTCTCTTCTTCTTCTCTCTCCCCTGGCAGCCCGGCTCGATCAACGGGGCGAACTTCGTGCCGTAATAGATTATTCCCCGGTCACCCTCCTTTCCTAAAATCCGAAAGACGGCGCGAACCCTCATCCCGATCTTCACCTCTTCTCGGCTGGATACTATCTGGCCGGTGATCCTCGGCCCCTCATCCAGCTGGATTATGGCCAGATTGTAAGGGGTCAGGCTCTCAAAGTCCTCTGTGGCATTGTGGATGGTGGTATAGGTGATGATGGTCCCCGTTCCCTTGAAGGCATGGCTCTCCAGATGAGCCCCTCGCCGGCAGTTGGGACAGAGGTTTCGGGGAGGAAAGAAGTACTCGTTGCATATATTGCAGTGCGTTCCCAAGAGATTGTATCTCTGAGGTATGCTTCGCCAGAATCTGGGAGCTTGGGTCGTCATCTACTACCTCGTGAATATATGTACCAGCGCCGTTCCCCCGAGCCGCCCACATTGTGGGCCAGGCCGATCTCCACCTCATCTACCTGCCTCCGTCCCGCCTCTCCTCGGAGCTGCAAGGCGATCTCATAGGCCTGCTTGATGCCCGTGGCCCCCACAGGATGGCCACAGGCCTTCAGCCCGCCAGAGGTGTTGACAGCCACCTCTCCATCCAATGCTGTCCACCCCTCCTCTGTTGCCTTACCCCCCTGCCCCTTCTCCACAAATCCCAGATCCTCAATCGCCAGGATCTCAGCTATGGTGAAGCAGTCATGGACCTCAGCCACATCCACCTGACGGGGCTCGATGCCTGCCTGACGGAAGGCGGATCTGCCGGCATGGACGGTGGCATCCAGGGTGGTCAGGTCGCGGCGGTCATGCAGGGCCAGGGTATCGCTGGCCTGAGCACAGCCTGCGATCTTGATGGGGGTATCAGAGAACTGGCGGGCGATATCGCTCGGCGCCAGCACTACCACTGCTGCTCCATCGGATATGGGAGAGCAGTCCAGCACATGCAGAGGATCGGCCACCATAGGAGAGCTGTCCACATCCTCAATATCGATCTCCATCTGATACTGGGCGACGGGATTCATACAGGCATGATGGTGATTTTTCACTGCCACCCGGGCCATCTGCTCGTGGGTGGTGCCGTAACGGCGCATATGCATCTTGGCCATCATGGCATAAAGAGCAGGGAATGTGGCCCCAAAGAAGCACTCCCACTCCCTGTCTGCTGCTGCGGCCAGAGCATCAGCGGCAGTGCCCGAGGATACATCGGTCATCTTCTCCACCCCGGCGGCGATCACAATATCGCAGTAGCCGCTGGCCACAGCCAAGACCGCCTGGCGAAGGGCCAGGCCACCGGAGGCGCAGGCCGCCTCCACCCGGGTGGAAGGGACGTGCAGCCGGGAGAGGCCTGCGCAGTCGGCGATCAGAGCCCCGATATGCTCCTGCTCAATAAATCGCCCGCCGCTCATATTGCCCACATAGAGGGCATCTATCTGCTCACCGCTGATCTCTGCATCATCAATGGCCAGGACCCCTGCCTCAGCGATCATATCGCGCAGAGAGCTGTCCCATCTCTCCCCGAACTTGGTGCAACCCACACCAACGATTGATACCGATCTCATACTCTCAGCTTGCCTTTGTGCTTGGCATACATTGCATAATCAAGATACTGCGCATTGCCGATATAGTCGCGAACGCTGGGGGCATGGCAGCGTATCTCCTCGATTCTGTCCAGCACCCTGATGCTGAAGGCATCGCTCCCCGCGCCGGAGCCGAAGCTGGTGACGAAGATCCTCTCCCCCGGCCGGGCCACATCCAGGGTGGCAGCCAGGCCGATCAGGCAGGAGGCGGAGTAGGTGTTCCCGATCAATGGCACAATCAGCCCCGGCTCGATCTGGCTCTTGGAGAAGCCGAGCATCCTTGCCACCCGCACCGGAAACTTTCCATTGGGCTGGTGGAAGACGGCGTAATCATAATCCTTTGGGCTGGTCTGCATCCTCTCCATCAATCCCGTGGCGGCGCTGGTGACATGCTTGAAGTAGGCCGGCTCCCCGGTGAACCTCCCCCCATGCTCTGGATAGGGCATTCCCTCCCTTCTCCAGAAGTCAGGGGTATCGGTGGTAAAGGAATAAAAGCCCTCGATCTGAGCTGCCAGGTCCTTCTTTCCTATCAAATAGGCTGCTCCGCCGGCGGCGGCGGTGTACTCCAGCATATCCCCGGGCGCTCCCTGGCTGACATCGGCGCCTATGGCCAGCCCCAGATCGATCAGATCTGAGGTTACCAGGCCCAGGCATGCCTGGATGGCTGCTGTCCCTGCCTTGCAGGCAAACTCGAAGTCCGCAGTGGTGAAGGAGGGGGAGGTGCCGACCGCCTGACCCACGATGGTCCCCGTGGGCTTGACTGCATAAGGATGGCTCTCTGAGCCTGCATAGATGGCCCCTATCCTTCGCGGGTCCACACCGGCGCGATCGATGGCGTTTCTTGCTGCCTCCACGGCGATGGTCACTGCATCCTCATCAAGATCAGGCACGGACTTCTCGAAGACCTGCAGGCCTAAAGAGATGTCATCGCCATCCCCCCATACCCGGGCGATCTCATCTACCCTTATCCTGAATCGGGGAATATAGACCCCGTAGCTGACAATTCCCGAGACCAATGGATTTCACCCTTTGCTCAGAGCACTGGTGATCTCATCCACGGAAAAATGTGTCGTCAAAAGAGGAATATTCTCAACCTTGGCGATCTTGACTGCAATGGGGTCCACATCCACTGGATCCATCCCTTGCAGTACCACTGCCCCTGGTTTCAGATTGCTCACCCGCACGGCAACCATGCTCGATCGACCGGATCGAACTCCAGTGAATATCAGCGCCCGGGCAGTGCTCCGCCCATAGATCTTCTGGAACTGGTCGGGGAGCATCTCCACAATGGCCTTCAAGCTATCTATCAGTGTATAGCCCCAGATGGTGATATCCGTCCGGCCATATATCACCGCCGCATCCAGCTTCCGGGCGATATCATTCAATGGAAGGGGCTCTTGATACTCGCAGACGCTGCAGATGGAGTCCAGGCCCAGGATATCCCCCCACATATTCTCATAAGCACGCATAACATTGCAGCCCCGGCTCTCATCCAGTCTGAGCAGGGCATCGATTATCTTGCTGACGATCATTATGCCTGGGGACTTTCTCCTGCCGCTCTCATAGTCTGATATCACTGAAGGGGATATATTCAGATGGTTGGAGAGATCGGTCTGAGTTATGCCGAAGTTTCGCCTCCACTTCCTCAATGTCTCCCCTGGGTTTGAAGACAAGGTGATCTCGCCTGCGATCTTCTCTGCCAGCAATCCTCGTGCGTTGGAGATCTCCCCACCGGATTTCATGAGATATAAACTGGTGAAACTAGCATATAAATGTAGCGAAAATAATTCGGCATTTAACGAATTCGAGGTTTGCCAAGGGTATGCTGCGAAGAGGCCGGGAGTGCGTCGACCGGGATTCGAACCCGGGTTGTAGGCTTGCTTCGCAGATCTACTGATCTGCCTGGAAGGCCCAAGTCATAACCGCTAGACCATCGACGCCCGCCAGTTAGTTTCACAGCCTGAACTTAACTGTTTCGATCCAAATCCCTCCCCCAGAGCAGAGCATAATCTCCGGCCCTTCGCTATTTCACCATAAAGGAGCAAAGGCACAAAAGCGCGAGAGATAACACTCCTCGGCCCCCCACTAAAACAGCAAAGAGCCCGCCCATCTCTCCCCTATGCCAGGAGGAGAGCGGTGATAGTCGCGAATGCCACCCCGTCAGCTTGATGTATCCATTCCAGCACACCACCTCCGGGCTGGGCATCTCCCAAGCGAGCACTTTCTCGCAACCCTCGCCCTCCCCCGCACTCCAGCCTCCCTCCTTCAATGTAATGCTCCTCGACCTTAAGGGCCGATCCCCAGGAGATAATTTGATATATGGGGGTGACCGCGAAGGAAAAAAAGGAATCGAATGGAAATAGGAAAGAGAATGATTGCCCTTATCGTCGCCTTCTGGCTGATGCTGCCTGCCTATGTGCCGAACAACTTCGCTGCCATCTTCGGGGGCGGAATGCCTCTGGACCTGGGCCAGGTCTTTCAGGATGGAGAGAGGACACTGGGTGATGGCAAGACCTTCAGGGGAACTATAGCCGGGACAGTATGCGGCATGCTGATGGGTCTATTGCAAAACCAGATCGCTCCGTCCTTAGGCCTGCCGGTCTTCGGCGCGGGATTCGAGCAGCTCCCCATCCTCCTGGGCCTCTCCCTGGGGGCAATGCTGGGGGATATATTCGCAGCTTTCTTCAAGCGCCGGCTGAAGATGAAGCGCGGCTCTCCTCTCTTTCTGATAGATCAGATCGATTTTGTGATAGGGGCATGGCTTTTCACTATGCTGATTGCGCCGCAATGGTTTTGGCACAATTTCACCCCTTTTATAATGATGATCGTGCTCATCATCACTCCCATCCTCCACCGGGTAACCAATATCATCGGCTATAAAATCGGGGCGAAGAAGGAGCCCTGGTAGAGGTTCCTCGATCATCGCGGGGGAGAGGATTTGGCCCGACCAGAGATCGCGAAAGGTTTATAAGTTTGGGTAATTGATACCAAGAGCGTCATAGCCAATTTTATCGTAGAAAAGTATGAAATTGGTAAAATGAAAAGGAGGAGGAATAAATGGACGCATTTAGCATGGGGCTTGTAGCCGCAATGGGAGCCCTTGCGACGGTTGCTGGTGCTTCTGAAGATATTGAGTCCGATGTAGGATCTCAGAGCAATCCCAACTCGCAAGTACAGCTGGCTGCCCAGGTCGGCAATCCCCACAGGATCTATAATAAGGCCATATCGGGTGAACCCCCGGCCAATGCCCTGTGGGCCGCCACAGCTGCTATGGTAGCCTATACGCTTATCACCACTTTCCAGTTGCCTGCATTGATGGCCCTGGTCGTAGGCGCTTCAGTTGCTGCTTTATTCAATGGCGTTTTTTCGATGAGCGCTTATTTTGGCAGGAACTCCAGCCAGGCCAGGTTCAACCAGTGGATTTATCTGGATATCGTCAGGTACACCACGCCATCGATTATGGCGCATGCCTGGATAACATCATTCTGTATTGCAACTATATCGTATATCATGGTATACATGCTGCCAACGCCACATCCCTTCCCAATGCCCATCATCGCATTGATCTGGGGGCTGGCAGTGGGTGCCATCGGCTCCTCAGTGGGAGATATCCATTATGGCAGTGAGAGACAGTTCCAGAACCGGCAGTTCGGATGCGGTCTGAACACCATGCTCTCCGGCCAGATCGTGAGGAAGGCCGAGGCAGGCCTCAGAAACTCCATCGACAACGCCTGGTTCTGCACCAAGTTCGGCGGACCGGCCACGGGAATGGGCTTCGGCCTGACGGTCTTTCTGGACAACTGGCGGACAACGGTATTCGATCCTGTAACCCAGGCCAGCTATGCCATTCTCATGGGAATCTTCTTCATTCTTGTGGAAGTTGTCTATAACCACTATATAGAGAGGTCCACCAGGAGAAAATATGGGCCATATCCAGAGTATAAGGGGGATATAGCAGCATGATAGATCAAAATACAATTATATATGTCCTGGAGATCATCGTGGGCGGGCTGCTGGTTGGAGTCGGTGTTCACTTCGTTCCTGTGGGCGGCGCACCTGCGGCCATGGCCCAGGCTACTGGTATCGGCACCGGAACGGTGCAACTGGCTGCTGGAGCGGGCCTCACCGGTCTGCTGGCTGCCGGCCTGATGATGTCCGTCACCGATAACATCTGGCTCATCCTGGCCTCTGGAGCAGTGGGAGCAGGGATTATGATCGGCTCTACTATGCTCACCGGCTCTTGGATCTACGCTTATGCTGTAGGCGTGCCCTTCGCCTCGGCCAAGGTCAATTATGATCCCATTACCGGCTTCTCTCAGCCACCCTATGTCGCTCCGGGAACAGTTGGCCAGGGCATACCCACAATCTGTTTCGTCAGCGGCCTCATTGGCGGCATGATGGGCGGTCTGGGCGGTGCCATGATCTACTATGCACTATATCTGATCAATCACAATACTGCTCTGAGCGCCATGTTCGCCATCGGCATATTCCTGGTGAATGCTGTGATCGCCTCCTGGAATATCCAGGGCACCATCGAGGGCTTCCACGACCCCAAGTTCAAGAAGTGGCCCTTCGCCTTCAGAGCCTGCCTCGTTGCTAGCATACTGCTCGCATTGGCATCAGTCTTAATCGCAGGAGGTGCCTGAAATGTCTGTAGGAGGAGCAGCAGGCGGAGCGCCGTCTGCATATGAACCCAAGAAGTTGAGGATATACGGCCTGGTGGGCTCCATCGCGGGCATATATCTGGGCTCAATACTCAATTCCACCCTTAACACTGAGTTGTTCTCCTTCATAGGAGCAGTGGCCGCCATATTCGCTGTAGTCATGGGCGCCAATGCAGTGAGAAGAGTCTGTGCATACGGCATTGGCACTGGAGTTCCCTCGATCGGCATGCTCGCTTTGGGCATGGGCATCATCGCCGTCATGTTCGGCCTATCTGTGGCGGAATCGATCAATCTCCCCTTGCTCAGTCCGATCATCACCCTGATCTACGCTGGCGTCTTCGGCTACATCGTCGGGGTCATAGCCAATAAGGTCATCAAATTCAACATTCCGGTGATGGAGGAGGGCAATGCCGACCTGTCCATGGCAGGGGCACTGGCCATTCTCGGCTGGAGCTTTGCTGTATCCGGCAACCTGGGGTATACCCGAATTGTAGACGATGTGCTCATGACCGGCTACATCGCCATCATCTTCATCGCTGGAGGCCTGGCCGTTCTTCATCCCTTCAATGCCAATCTCGGCCCGGATGAGAAGCAGGACAGGACTTTGGTCAATGCAGCCATGGTGGGAGGACTGGCCATGGTCGCCACTGGAATTGCGGCCTTGTCAATCCAGGGCCTGGGCGCGGGCCTGCTGCAGATCATCATCGGCTTTGCTTTGTGGTTCTACTTCTTCAAGATGTTCTACAAGCTGGTGAAGAGGGATGCATCCGCAGTCGTCGGAACAGGATTATTGCCGCCAACGGTGCAGTGAGGTGTTCTAAATGGGATTTGTTAGAGTTTCACCGGAACTGGGCCTGATCTTCGATCCACTGAAAGGAGTGGTCTCGGAGCAGAGGGCGGACGTGGTCTTGTTCACCTTCGACCCAGTCTATGAGAGAATAGAAAAGCTGGATAAGATCGCTGACGATCTTGTGAACCAGTTGGTGCCGGACAATGAGCTCCTTTCCTCGTATGCCAACCGGGGCAAGGCCTCATACATAGCCGGCCTGTACACCAACATCTGGATGGGATTCATCATCGGCCTGGTGGTTTCCTTTGTCTTACTGCTGTCGATATCCTTCACCAATCCGGCGACATTTGAGATCGTCAAGAAAGCGCTTGGCGGAGGTGCTTAGATATGGTTCTTAAAAAGAAGCCTTCTGACCCCTGGCCAACTATCACCGGCGAGTACGAGGTGGGCAATCCAGAGAGCCCAGTCGCTGTCTGCACCTGTGGATCACACCTTCATAATGCCGATCTGATCAAAGCAGGGGCTGCCCTGGCAGGACCCTGTAAGACCGAGAACATCGGCATAGAGAAGATGGTGGCCAATGTCATCTCCAACCCCAATATCAGATACATCCTGATCACAGGAATGGAGGTCAAGGGGCACATCACCGGACAGGCGGTCGAGGCCTTCACCCAAAGCGGAATCGATAAGGAAGGCAGGATCATCGGAGCCAAGGGAGCCATTCCCTTCATTCAGAACCTGACCCCAGAGGCAATTGAACGCTGGAGGGAGCAGGTGCAGGCGGTTATGATGATGGACACAGAGGACATCGGAGCCATCAGCAGCAAGGTCAAGGAGTTGGCCTCCAAGGATCCGGGTGCCCTCGATGTCGAGCCCATGACCATCGAGATCAAAGAGGGCGGGGAAGAAGAGGAGGCAGGCGGCCTCATGCCCATGGCAGCAGAGATGGTGGAGGTAAGGGGGAGGATGCGAGGCATCGATGCCGTCGTAACCGACGTCGGCCTCCTCAACAAGCTGCAGGCTGGCATCTATGCCGGCAAGATCGAGGGCATAGCCTTAGGCATGACAGTGGTGCTCGTCCTCTTTGGGTTGATTATCAGAGTGGCAGGAGGAGTATAAAATGGCAGAAGAGATTGCATATGGCCAGGGATTGCCCGCGGTGGTAGAGCCAAATATGCCGCTGATCGATGCAATAGTGGAGGACGTGCGCTACAAGGGCCAGCTTCTGGCCAGGGAGACCAAGCTCAGCTCGGGCGTCATCTCCACGGTCTCCATAGGATTTGCCATCGGCTTTGTCCTCGCAGTTGCGATGATGCTGGGGCCTTTCGCCTTCTTTGGAGGGATTTGAAGCATGCCAGAACATATGCCAGAAGATATCAAGCCGGTAGTACCGGTTGCTGTGGTCGATCCTGATCAGCTCAGAGATGTGATGGCAAGGCTGGAGAAGATAGAGGAGAAGGTAGAGTTCTACTCCTCAGAGAAGTATATGAGGGCTGGCAAATCCATCGGCAGAGATCTGGGCATGGCCTATGGCATCTGCGCAGGATTGATCCTGGTCTTAGCATACATACTATTCGTATACGCAGGCAATTGGACGGCGGTGATTTGAATGTTCAGATTTGATAGGAAGCAGGAAGTCTTCGATTTCGGTAAATTCAAGTTAGGGGGTCAGCCTGGCGAGTACCCCACATGCTGCATCGGCACCATGTTCTATGCCAGGCATAAGATCGTCTCTGACCCGGAGCACGGTGTCTTTGACGCAGCCGCCGCAGAGCGGCTCTGGAATACACAGGTTGAGATGAGCGATGTCACAGGGAATAGCTGCATGAACCAGATCGTGGCCGAGAGCAATGAGGCCATGGCCAAGGAGATAGACTGGTTCGTGGGCATATCCGATTATCCCTTCCTCATCGACTCCTCTGCTCCAGAGGTTCGCGCCTTCGGCGTCAAGCATGCCACTGAGATCGGTGTGGCCGATAGAGCCATTCATAACTCCATCAACGCCTCAATCACCGATGAGGAGCTGAATGCGGTCAAAGAGAGCGATCTGGACTCGGCCATTGTCCTCATCTTCAATGCCATTGAGTCGGGGACCAAGGGCAAGATGGATATGATGAACAAGGCAGCGGGCGGCGCTCAAAAGCCCCTGATGGATTATGCCAAGGAGTGCGGCATCACCAGGCCTCTTATCGATACTGCGGCCATGCCTCTGGGTGCTGGATCCGGTGCAACCTATCGTGCCTGCATCGCCATCAAGGCCATGTACGGCCTGCCGGTGGGCGGAGGCTTCCACAATGGTGCCTCTGCCTGGGATTGGATGAAGAAGTGGAAGAAACAGCACAAGGAGGCTTTCGCTCCCGTCGATATCGGATCGAACCTGGTGGCCGGGATCGTTGGTGCTGACTACTACCTATACGGTCCCATCGAGAACGCCTCTATGATCTTCCCCGCTGCGGCAATGGTGGACATCATGAAGGCCGAGTCAGCGCAGGAGCTGGGACTGGAGGTTCTGGCAGAGAAGCATCCTCTGAAGACGACCCTCTAGGTCGCCTTCTCCTTTTCCTTTTTTCGAGGGGATTTATGCCCCGGGTTATAATAAAGGCCATCTTTGATGATATCCGTTTCCAGTGCCAAAGATGTGGCTCATGCTGCCATCATAAAAGGCCTGCCGAGTTTGAGGATCTCATTCCCGCTGAGCAGTTGGATGATTTTTGGAGGCGCTCAAACCTGATCTATCTCACAGAGAGGGATGTTCATAACATCAGCAAGAGGACAGGCAGAAGGCCGCAGGAGTTCGTGGATACCCTTTACGACTACGATGGTTGCTATGTGAAGATTGAAGATGAGGGCAGGAAGGTGATCTTAGACCTGCCGGTATTGAGGAGCAATGAGGATACCACCTGCATCTTCTATCGGGAGGGATGCGGCATATACCAGGTAAGGCCTGTCGCCTGCCGCCTCTTTCCCTTCCGAGTGGAGGAGGAGACGCTATCCAATGGGGATATCCTCTTAAGCGTCAGCTACAATCCCACCTGCCCTGGGATTGGAAAAGGGAAGAGGGTGGACAGAAAGAAGCTGGAGGGGCTGGTGGTAGAGCAGTTCCTGGAGAGGAGCGGGGATATCTCGCCCCATATCCAGAGGCTGAATGCCTCCGGAAGGATAGCCTCCGGGGCGGGGGTCTATAGAACCCTTTCCGGCAGAGGGGAGAAGAGGCCTCCTTTGATTTGAGATCGTCCTGAAAAATGGGCCTGGAGCCCTTGTGGCAAGGCCCATACGATCCGATTCCACAGCGAGGAGCATAAAGGCAGAAAGATGGGATGAAGAGCACTCCCGGGCTTGCCGCTAGGAGAAGCGAGGGGGCCAAAAAAAGATTATCTTTTTCTTTTTTTTATCTCTTCGGCCCGGGATGCAGACCAGTGGATAGGGACCGATCCCATCCCGGGCCAGGAGGCCAGATCCAGGTGGATGGAACCTCTTATACCAGATGTCCAGTTAGTGCGGCAATCAAGAATATAATTGCTGAGATGATGATGACATAAAAGCCGCTATCCTCTGAGGTTATCGATCCATTGACCTGTACATCCTTTCCCACCCGGGGTGGTTCGTTTTGAATGAAGCCTGCCATTGCAATCACCTGTGCTACGCACCCGGGTTCTACCGGGTTAATGCACTGTTGTAGGGCATCCATTCCTTTATTTAAGCTTTTCCGATAATAAGCAATTATTTCGCTATTTAATTGATTTATTTGCCTAAATATCATCGTATAAGGCCATAATTAACAAATATTCATTTGACAAATTGGTTGAATTGCTATTTTCCTTTTTTACCATTTTCACCATTTTACCATTTTTGCCAGTTACCAGAAAGCCGAAAGGATGGCATGCTCAGCAAAAGGTTTATCATGGCCTGCACCTAAGCTCAAAATGAGGTGTATTTCAATTTAAGGAGGTGAGAGAATATGGACATAATGTCTCAGATATATGCCATTATCATATTTGGTGTGCTTGTCATCGTCCTGCCAACGGTACTGAATAAGTGGTCTGATAGCAGGTCGGGTGTGAGGTGAAAAAATATCGTTTTTATTCTATAGTCCTGGCAGCCCGTCAGGACTATACCACTATCATTCAGATGCTCATCTCATCTTGCATCTCTTGCCATAATGAGGACATCTGGTATTGGTGCAGACATCGCGTGATGCCTCTGTGAGATTGAGCAGGAGAAGATCCAGGCGATTGATCAGATCTTCCCCCACCCCTAAGGCCTCTGCCCTGGCCATGACGGCCTCCGTCTCCGCCCTCAAAGCCCTGGCCCGCTCTCCCTTGATATATGAGGCCCTATCCTCCAGATCTCTTACCTCTCTCTCAGTCACCTTCTCCATCGATCAGGCCTCCTTTGGCCGGGTGGATCAGCATTCCCTTCCCCTTTGGACCCTCTCATCCACAGCTATCCCCAGGATGCTCTTCTCCCCGGCGAATACATCCTCAGCAATCCAGGCGCAGCCCTGAGCGGCTGCCGATCCCTTCAGAGGTCTGACCCTCTTGCCCAGGAGGGCGGATACCCGCGGTTCGATCTCCTTCGCCGGGCTTCCCGCCAGGAATAGCTGCACGTCCTCCTGGCCCAGATCGCGGCAGAGGAGCAGAAGGGCACTGATCTCCATGGCGGCGAAGAGGGCGAGGCTCTCTGTGGCCAGGTGGCGCTCCTCAGGGGAGCACTGATCCAGCCCTTTCCTGCCCATCTTGGAGAGGATGCCCCCCCAGTTGAAGGCCTGGTTTGCAGTCAGCTTTCCCCCATCCACATCCCTTATCGCCTGTACATCCAAAGGACCCTGCAGGAGGCCGGGGGCGAATATGGGTGCATCTATGGCGGCGACTATCCGGCCCTCCAGCACAGCAAAGCTGACGGTATTGGAGCTGGCATCGCAGACTATGAAGCTGGAGGATCCCTGCCGGAAGACCCCATAGGCCAGGCCCACCTTCTCCGGGCTCATGCCGTGGCTGAAAACCCTGAATCTTGGATCTATCCTGCTTGCGCGATGAATTCCAGGAAGAAGCACGGCCGGCCAGCCTGAGGCCCTGATGGCCTCGAATACCTGAGTCCCTCCTCCCTGGTGCAGGCCCGCTCCATCCTGGCTTATCAATCCCCGGTTGGCAGCATCCTCAAGCCTCACAATGCTGGTCAGGCCGTCGCCCATGGAGTAGGAGAGAGCAACCAGATCCACCTGGTCGGAGCCCAGGTTCTCTGCCACCCGGAAGAGGATCTGTTGGGAGGGGAGGCGAGCGGCCACTCTGCGCGAGATCTCATAACAGGAGCCAACCTCGTTGGCAAACCTGATAGCCGTGGTCCCGTGGTCTATGCCTAAGAACATTCGATCAGATCCAGCAAGCCTTTCGCCACTGCCAGACTCTCATTCTTTGTCCTCATAAGGGTTTTCATGCGCACGCAATCCCCGCAGTAGTCGCTCTTCCTGTCGACCACAAAGAGGTCTATCTTTCCCAGAAGAGCTGCCACCCCCTCATCATTGGCCGGGACTCCACAGGCAGTCATGAGCTTTGCCGCCGGGCCGCTTACCGGCTTATTTCCTACAAAGGGGCTGATCGCCACCACCCTCTTCCTCTCAAGGCGATCCCTCACCCCGGTGAGGGCGAGGATCGGGCCGATGCTGGTGACGGGATTGCTGGGGCCGATGATAACTGTATCCTCTCTCTCCAGCAGGTCGAGGAATCCGGGACAGGGGAGGGCCTCCTCCAGTCCGGTGAAGATCACAGACTCCACCTCCGGCATACCCCTCAGGCTCACCCAGAAGTCCTGAAAATGCATCACCCCCTGCCGGGTGCCTATGACTGTGGAGACGATATCATCAGTCATGGGGACCACCCTCTGCATGACTCCCAGGGCGTCAGCTATCGCTTCTGTGGTGAGGCTGAGCTTGACCCCCCGGCGGAGGAGATTGGATCGAAATATGTGCACTGCCCGATCCTTATCACCCACGGTGAGCTTCTCATCCACCCCCATCATGAGGAGGAAATCGTGGGTTAGAGTCCTGTCCCCTTTTATGCCCCACCATCTCTTCTCATCGATCATATCCGCCAGGGTATAAAGGACGGAATCGATATCCGGCGATATATAGTTCCCAGAGACCCATAGATCCTCGGCGGTGTTCACCACAACTGATAGCTCCTCTGGCGTGATGATCTCCTTCAGGCCCCTCAAGAGCTTGGGGGTTCCCGTGCCGCCGCTTAAGATCAGCATCTCAGACTTCCAAGAGCGTGATGCCGGTCTGGAGGCGGGCGACCTCCTCATCTGTCAGAGGGGTGACGACTGCCTTCTCCGAGGCTATGGCGCTGTTCCCCAGGGGATCCTCGATGATGAAGGTGAGGGGAAACTCCCCCTTCCGGGCTGCTGCAATATTCTCCAGGATCTCCTCTCCCCTCTTAGTGCTCTCCTGGTTGTCCGCCGCCCGCGCCTGGGAGGTGGCAAAGCAGACGATCTCCTCGATCCGTTCCAGCACCCCTTCCACATTGGAGACGTATGAGTCGGAGGCATACCCAGGCTCTATGTCCACCCCCAGCTCTGGCACCCGAATCGTTCCGCTGGAGGAGCGGATCACCCTGGCATTCAGATCCTCCAGGGTCTGTACTGCCAGGGTATTTCTCGCCGGCTCCTTCTGGGTCAGTAGAATGGTATCGCTATGCCGGAATCCGCACTCACAGACCCCGGAGATCAGCATGGCCTCTCCAAAATAAGGTATATCCTGCGTCTCCCAGGAGAACTGCATCTGGGCAGAACATACCGGGCAGTTGGCATTGGTTGTAAGATTCAATCTCTTCCTCCCACCACTTTCTCACGGTCTATCTTTATGCCGTTTGGCACCAGGACTATCAGGTCATCGCCGATGCCAGCGATATCCCCGGATACATCCTCGGCCGCCTTTTTCAGCTCGCCGATTGCCCTGTCCAGGGCGGCTTTATCCCTCTTCAGGCCGGCGATGTCCGCCAGGACGATATTTCCGTTATAGATCTCCTGCTTGACCTCAGGCAGAACCTCAATCCTTCCCATCTCCGCCACCCGCAGCATGATCTCATTTGAGCCCCTGGGCTCCTCGAACTGGCCTAAATCCACCTCAGTGTAATCCTGCTCGCTGAACCTTCCAATGAGCTTGAGCTTTTCCAGAAATCCTGTGTGCTCAACCCTATCTCAAGATATTTCTTCTTCACAAAACTCACCAGCATGCTCTGGAAGATATACTTTTTCGCCGCAGGCCGTCCTCTCCGGCCAGGAGAGCAGTCAGCTCCCGGGTTCTGCGGCCATGCCACCCCCTCTCTATGAACCGGGGATATACAGGCAGCCTCTCCTTCAGCTCATAGGGCAGCAGCCTCCCTTCCAGATCCTCCTCTCTCGGCCAGGAGCTATTTGGATTTATCTCATCCCGGGTTACAGGGCTGATCCCCCCCAGATCGTCTGCTCCCGCCTCTATCAGGGTCAAGGGCTCAGCCAGGTTTGCTGGGGCCTGGACTGCCACCTCTCCTGGGAGGATCTCTCGGGCCATTCTCACCGTCCAGAGCAGATCCTCCTCTTGAGGGCGCGGAAATGATCCCATGGCTGTCTTCGGCTTGGGGTCGAAGGGCTGCACTATGACCTCCTGGATATGGCCAAAGCCGGCATGCAGGCGAGCTATAGCCTGAAGAGACTGGATTCTGTCCCATCTGCTCTCGCCTATGCCCACCAGAATGCCGGTGGTGAATGGGATGTTCAGCCTGCCTGCGCAGGCGATATGCTCAAGGCGTAGCCCCGGATCTTTCCCGGGAGAGTCGAGATGGGCATCGAGCCGGGCGCAGCTTTCCAGCATCAGCCCCATGGAGGCATTATAGGGCTGCAGGCAGGCCAGCTCCTCCTGAGATAGCAGCCCGGCATTGGTATGGGGGAGAAGATCATTCTCTATCGCCAGCTCGCACAATTCTATCAGATAGCCCAAGAGGTCCTCCCTCCCCTCTTCAGCGAGCATCATCTGGAATCCCTCTACCTCCTCTGGCCTCTCCCCCAGGGTGAGCAGAGCCTCAGAGCAACCCTGCTCCCTGCCCTCCTCCATTAGATGCAGAGCCCGAGACCTTTTAATGAGCTGGGCCTCATCCAGATCCCTTCGAAAAGAGCAGTATTGGCAGCGGTTGCGGCAGAGGTTGGTGACCGGCAAAAAAATATTTTTGCTGTAAGTTATAGTTCTCATCTAGCGGCGAAACTCCACCAGCTTCAGGACATGCCCCCGCGGGCAGTCCTCCGGCGCCTCCCCCACCACCTCGACAATGGTGCACCTCTCACCATCCTTCAGCCCGGTGGGATGGCATATGTCGTACATGCTGCATTCAGGGTTATCGCATCTCATGGCCTCGAAGACGATCTTTGAGCCGGGGAAGGCCTTTCTGGCATCGAAGGCCGCGATTATGGGGCTCTCTGCCACCTCCACTGCTCTGACCCCTGCCTCATGAATGGGGCACTCATGCACCAGTTCGCCGCGCGTTCCCAACACCCTATAGCGCCTCCTCGGCTCCAGATTGATGCAGGTATTCCTCAGCTTACAGGACTCGCACTCCGGAGTGGGGCCCATGAAGGTGAACTCCATGCCAATGCTGGCAAGTTTTGTTCCAATCAATGTGATTTGGGTAGATGCCTCGGACATATCTTATCCTCCTTTTTGATTATAAATTAATTATTAATAATGTTCTTATATTTATATTCTTAGCGATATTTTTATTTTTATCATAATTATATGATTATTATCATTTTTCATTAGATCTTCAACAATTTGTTTTTTTATTATTGAGCTCACCGCCTCCTCTGCTAAATCACCCCTGTGGCCTCGGCCGCCCTGGCGGCGGCCACCCGATTGAGCCCTGAATCCAGGATGGTATAGCGCTCCGGGCGAACCTTATGGGCATTGACCAGGGCCTCAACCACAGTCTCCGCATCCAGCCCGATCTGGCCGGCGGTGGTGGGTGCTCCCACCCTGGATAAGGGCCTCTTTTATCATCCTCCAGTCTTTTCCGTGCAGATACATCATCATTATGGTGCCCAGGCCGCAGAGCTCGCCGTGCAGGGCTCTTCCCGGAGCTATGCGGTTGACAGAATGGGCGAACTTGTGCTCTGAGCCGCTGGCCGGGCGGGATGAGCCGGCGATGCTCATCGCCACTCCGCTGGAGATCAGAGCCTTTACTACAATCTTGGCCGACTCCTCCAGGCCCGGCCTGATATCGGAGGCACGCTCGACGATCATCTTGGCGGTCATGGCTGAGAGGGCGGAGGCATACTCGCTCAGCTCCTCATCCCTCAACCGGTGGGCGAGCCGCCAGTCCAGGATGGCAGTGTAATTGGAGATGATGTCCCCGCAGCCTGCGGCAAGGAGCCTGGCCGGGGCCTGAGCTATTATCCGGGTATCGGCGATGATGGAGAGGGGGGATTGAGCGGGAAGGGATACTGCTTCCCCATTGACTGTCAGGGAGGCCTGGGAGGAGCAGATGCCGTCATGGGAGGCGGCTGTGGGCAGGGAGAGGAAGGGGATATTCGTCCTCATGGAGGTGATCTTGGCGATATCGATCGATCTGCCGCCGCCTGCGCCAATCAGGAAGTTGGCCTCGATCTCCCTGGCCACAGCCTCTACGCGATCGACCTCCTCCAGCTTTGAGTCGGAAGAGACAAGGGTCTGGATCTGAAATCCCTCCTCCTCCAATAACGAAAGGATCCTCTTTCCTACAACATCATCGGTATGAGGGCCGGTGATGATGAGTCCGGGACCCTTTAGATGAAGATAAGAGCAGATCTCAGGCAGCTCCAATAATGCCCCGCTTCCCACGGCAACGATGCGTGGAAGCTCCATCCATCTCGATCCCGTCAACTGCCTCACCTGTTAAAAAATGGAGTGAGAAGTAGTCCTCTTCTGCAATATAAAATCATATCCTCAGCGGCTGGCAATCTCCGAGCGGAGGTCAGAGAGGATGCTATTCCTTATCTGATTGACCTCAGTGCTGGTTCTGCTCCTGGGCCTGGGCAGAGGAATATCGATTATATCCTTTATCCTCCCCGGCCGGGCGGACATGATCACTATGGCGTCCGCCAGATATATGGCCTCATCGACGCTATGAGTGACGAATAGTACCGTCTTCTTCTCCTCTTCCCAGATTCTGAGCAGCTCAGACTGCATTGTATTGCGGGTCTGAGCGTCCAGGGCCCCGAAGGGCTCATCCATCAGAATGGCCTTGGGATCATTGACCAGGGTTCTGGCTATAGCCACCCTCTGCTTCATCCCCCGGAAAGCTCATGAGGATAGCGGTTCTCAAAGCCCTGCAGACCGACCATCTTCAGATACTGTCTCCCTTTATAACCTCTCTTGACCTTGTCCATGCCCTTGAGCTCCAGGCCGAAGATGGTATTATCGAGGATGGTTCGCCAGGGAAAGAGGGAGTACTCCTGGAAGACCATACCCCTCTCCGGGGAGGGACCGGTTATGGGCTTGCCATCTATTGTGACTGTGCCGGCGGTCGGCAGCTCCAGGCCGGCCACTATCCGAAGCAATGTGGTCTTACCGCACCCTGAGGGGCCTATGAAGCAGATAAATTGATTGTCTGCAACCGTCAGATTGACGTCATGCAGGGCCTCCATCTCCTTGCCATCTGCAAAGAATTTCTTATATACTCCTTTGATCTCCAGCAGAGCCATTGTTATCAGGGAGATATTAGGATGCTTTATCTCTTTCCGTAGAGAAGAGAGGTTGGAAGGCAGCCCTCTTTCTCCTGAAGCGTGTAAGGAGCAGGGCCGCAATTCTTCCTTTAATTATAGTGGAGATCCTCCTTTGATGCTATTTAGAGCAAATGCATGCGGGGCGAAAGTACTTGCCCAGGCCCTCAGCCCAGATTTTCAGCCCGGACTCTCAGCCCAAGCTCTCAGCCTAGACCTTCTCCGGCTTATCCAGGAGGCCCACCTTCTGCATCAGCTCTCCCGTCCGGGCATGGGGATGGCGAGATACAGTATCATTCGCCTTCTCCATCTCCCTGGCCTCATCGGCCAGGCGGGCTGCAGCCCGCATCACCTCATGCCCAGCAGCGGCGGTGAGGGCAATGGCCTCCAGCTCCTTTAAGCGGAAGCAGGCAGCGGCATCTATACTGGCCACCGTCTGAGCTATATAAAGGGCGCCAATGGCTTTGGCCCGGGCATAGGGGCTGGAGAAGTGCATCCGTTCGACACATTTCTCAGGGGTGGCCAGAATTGCCGGCAGCTTGGCCTGGCCGGAGATGATGCTGGCAACAGCCACGTCCAGCTCCTCTTGCACCAGACGAATGGCTCCACAGGCTGCAAGGACGCGCAGGGCATCGGAGTTGAAAAGGGCCATCTCCGCTGGATCGAGAAACTCCCTCTTCGCCCCGATGAGAGGATCCATGGGAAGGATGATGTAGCCGAAGCCCTCAGCAGATAGGGCCTCACGTGCCTCTTTTTTGCTCGGGCCGTCAGAGACGACAATGGTAGGAGTTCCTCTGAACATCTCCCGGGCTGCAGTGGGGCCTGCAGTAGCGGCATTTGGGCTGCTGATGACCACCATTTGAGGCTGCCAGGACTTGAGCTCCTCTGCTGCCCGTCCCTCCTTCTCTGTCATCTTGGGGCCGAAGCTGATGATCTTGAACTCTATGTCCGTTCTCTCTGCGATCTCATCCAGAGACAGATCAATAGCCGTAGAGGTGGCTATGTTGCCGAGCTTGACAAAGCCGATCTTAAACATGCCAGTACGAAAGGCAGGGAGAAGATAAAAGGATTTTGTTTTCCGATATGTGATGAAATCGTAATGCTCAAGAGCTCACCACATGGAGGATAGATAGGAAAAAATCCAATCTATGTCCCTTTACCCGTAAATGAAACCGTCATGCCTGGCTAGGCACCCATGAGGCATGAAAATAGGTCATGTCATGAAGGCATTCTCAAAGACATCAATCGGATGCAGGAGAGATCCATCGATATGCGTGGAGCCTTTTTTCTTATCAAACGCCCGGACCGGAATGTCAACCTATTTTACAGCTTATATGCCCTTGAGATCATTCCGTTATCATGTGAGCACATGACAAACCTGATAGATCGCGACACATTTGACTTTGCAGAAATCCAAAGCATAAAAGGATGAATGGCAGGCCCTGGCAGCAAGGGCGAATACTCCTCTATCGGCCTGGTGTGCTTCTATCATCGAGGAGCGGATAGCAGAGGAGGAGGACCACCGCCCACGGCAAAAGATTGTAAAGGAGCTGGAGACCTTAAAGGCTGAAAACCAGTCTCTGCGCGATGATCTGAGGCAAAAAGAGATAGTTTTACAGAGATATAAGGCTGAATTGCGACGCTATAGAGCTGAACCCTTCCAAACTGATGCATTTCAGGGTATGAGGCCCTACTCAAAAGAGCTGGTGGATATCCTAAAGGCGCGTGCTCATGTGAGAAACTATCAGATCCTTGAGCTATTAGGGATCAGGCCGGATGGGGCTGAGGCTATTAAGGCAGTCTCAAAGCAACTGGAAGAGCTGGAGAAGTTTAACCTGGTAAAAGCAGATGGTAAGGGCTGGCAATGGATAGCGTAATTAAAGGTTTTGAAAGAGATTGCCAGGTCCGAGGCATGACAGAGCGATCTATAAATTCATATCATACCTGCATCCGGGGATATGGGGATTATTTGGCCTCCCATGACAAGGACTTTCTTACTGCTCAAAAGGGAGATCTTGTAGGGTTCATTGAATCTCTGAGGCTGGAGAGGCCTTTCAGTAATGACTCTAAAAAGATACCTGGCTGTTATATCATCGCTCCGTGAATATCTGCTTTTCAAGGAGCAGATCCAAGCAAATTATGTGAGGCCGGTTCGAAGCCGGTATATCAGGAGCTATAAGGAGACACCAGAAGGGCGTAAGCTGATCAGTGTGGAAGAGATGGCAGCGCTCATTAACTCCACACTAGATATCAGGGATAAGGCGGTTATTACTCTCCTGGCAAAGACTGACATCAGAAGAAATGAGCTTGTGACCTTAGACCTGGCAGATGTGGACTTGATCGAAAATAAGATCAGGCTTAAGCCCACGGCGAAGTGAACCAATAGGACGGTATTCTTTGATGATGAGTGCACTTATATCCTCAGGCGATGGCTGAAGATCAGGGGGAGTCTATAACCTGGTCACAGAAGCGGCCAAACGTGCGGGCCTGCATAATCCAGAGTCGGAGCGGCTAGAAGATCATTTTTCGCCCCATTGTTGCAGGCACTGGCTATGTACTCATCTCTTCAGAGCTGGCATGAGAAGGGAATATATCAAGGAGCTGAGGGGCGATAGCCGTAAAGAGGCTTTCGATCTATACAACCATATCGACCTGAAGGAGCTGAGGGAGGCTTATTTGGCGTGCATTCCGCAGTTAGAGATATAAATTGCATGATATTTATAATTTAAATAATTATAGTAATTGGGAATGATTACCTTTTAATATCTCGAAGATAACCTAACGAATCAAATATCTTTAAGTAAATTGAGGAACCGGGTCATGTCGAATTCCTGCCTTAGGTTTGCGGTTGAGATGCTGCTAATGACCGCGAACCCGGAAGGTGAAGCTTACTTTAGGACCACCCATTTTCATAAGATGATGTTTTTGCTTTACCAAAGACTTAGGAAAAAGCATCTAGACCTTAAACTACCTTACTGTTGGTATCATTATGGTCCCTACATGGAAGCAATGGAATTTGAGCGGCAAGTAGGAGTTCCATTAACTTATTATGCGCCATTGGAAGGGCCGACTATCGCCATCACCGATATTTCTCGAGGTGATGTCTCAGCAAGAGACGCCGCACTAATAGAGATCGAGGTTCGCAAAATTGTTAATAAATATAAAGAGAATGATAGATACAAATTTGATTACATCAATGATCTATTAGATGATGCTTATGCATATGCGCCATTTAAATTTCAGATTGCATTTAATAGGGACTTTATCAAAGCCTTAGGGAGATTTAGGACATATGATATCTCAAAAGAAGAGGTCGAATTTCACCTGGATCGCTTGGTAAAAATTTACCCCCGCGATGAAATGAATGAATTATATGACGTCTTTCTTGAGTGGGACGATACGATTCGATTGGCTTTGATTTATGGTAACTCATTGGATGTTAGCGATTTGGCCGCAAAATATTGGTCTATTTTCACAGAAGAGCTAAGAATAAAAAAGAATGAGAATATATCTGAGAATATTAAGCGCAATTGGTCAGATATGTTCCCTACTAAATGCTGGGAATATCTTGAAGACTTGGAAACGAGAAGAAACAACCTTCTTCGAATTCACATGAAAAAGCACGAGAGTAATGATGAAGTCAAAAAAATCGTCGCCTGTATGAATAACTTAGCTTATCAATTGTCCACTAAAAGATAATACTAGGGGTATAAATAATTGCCATATTTCCTTGATTCGAATGTAATAATAGGATATATATTTTATAATGCGGATAGCCTTGGAAAATATGCAAAAGTTGTTATGGACTGCGATGAACAAAAGCACTCCGGTCAGACTGTAAAAAATGAATGCTTTGGACTTCATGCAAACGGGAGATGCCTGACCGTCAAAAGAAAAATCACTGGAGAATTTCGAAAAATTATAGCAGCACTGATGAATGGATCAATGCTGAATGAAATAGTAAACCAAATGGAGGGGAAAAATTGCAAGACGTATTATATTATCAAGGAGCTTGCTGAGACATACAATGGAGATCCCATTTCATTAGTCGAGGTCTTGAGAGCCAGTCAGCGCGATTTCGAAGGCGGATGTTTAGCTAGGCAAGATACCGTTGATGCAATAGTAACATTTCATAATAGAAATTTACCATACAGAGAAATATATGGCATATTGGAGAAATCTATCAACGATATGGATGATATCGAAGTTATCCTTGATGCTCACCATATAGGACTTGAAATCAGCAATCTTGTGCTCATTTCTGGAAATTATTGGGATATAACAGCATTCGGGAGCCTCATTCGCAGAGTCACATCTATTGCAGAGGTTAAGAGTTTAACGTCTTTTGCTGTTGTTGATGGAGACAGATCTTGATCCTTGCTTTAGAATTCATCGAGAAATCGAGGTCCTGCCTCCCAAAGATCCTTAGAGAATTCCGATTAACTTAACGTCGATGGTCCCCATAACGAACATCGCCAATATTTTTGCGTTTTCGATCTAGTTTTCCCTGTTCTTATCTTTGGAATTTCTCACTTTCATCAGTTTTTTTCATAATTTTTCGATAGCTTCCGCTATGCCTGCAATTTGCATTTGGCCGAATCCAAATGATAAGCATTGAAAACGATACCTGTGATTACCATCTTGACCCTAACCCTTGGAATCGCAGTAACAGTGACATGCCCTGCCTTGCAGACACACTTGATGAAAGCATAGAACCTCTCGACAGGCGATCTTTTTCTGGAGATCCGTTTGTTGCGCATTTCATCTTTGTAACTCAAAGGATGGCCCCTCGTTGCCTTTTTCATTGCTGCATCATATCCCTTTGTCTTGGCTCCGAAATATGCTTTATCAGCATATCGAACTTCGCCTTTTTCTGCTAAATCTACTTGACTATCATGGACATCGGCAGCTGTGACCTCGATCCTTCTAACCAAACCAAATTTTTCGTCCATGGCATCATGCAGCTTGTAGCCGAAGAAGGATTTGGTTCCTTTCTTTGCCCACGCTCCATCTTTACTTCGTCTGGTCTTGGCTTCATCGCCACGAGGAGTATCTGCTTTAGCATGGCCAGGATCCGATGTTATGAAAGTGCCATCCTGCATGATTCCATTATGCACCTTGAGTTTCATAGCATCAAGTTGTCTTTGCATCTCAGCCCATATTTTCTGGTCTGTACCGGTCTCAGCAAGGCGTTCTCTGAACTTCCATATTGTTGTGGAATCTGGAACAATCTCCGTTGTGCCAAGAAACACTCTAAACGAGATGCGATCGGCAATTTCCCGTTCAAGCTGCTCATCGGATAGGCTGTAAAGCTGTTGAATGAAAAGTGACTTGAGCATAACGATCACATCAAGATATGGTCGGCCGCCGCGTTCGGTATTGTTCTTGTACATAGCTTCAAGCAGCGGTCTGAACTCTTCCCAATTCAATCTACCCCCAATATCGACCAGCTTATCTCCAAGATCTTTGACCCGTTCGTATCCCAGACGAAGGGCAAAATCAGTGAAGTTTCTCATGAGATATTATATACTAATAATAGTATTTATAGTTATCAATTAAAAAATTTTTCGGAGTCCTCCTAAGAGTTACTCTTTCGTTTAATTCTCTCGTGGAATATGTACGCGGTGGTCTATTAGGCTTGAATCGCGTGGCAAGAATTTATTACTAGCTGGCTGGTTAAAGTTATCCCATCTCCCGCTGATTCTATTTCTCAGCTTGATGAAATTGATGATATTTTGGGCTCTTCGCTATTTCGTGTGGGTAACTTCAGGATATCGATTCTCAATCCATGATACAACAATGAGTCAGGCTCTAGGGGTGATTGGTATTGATCCCATCATCAACTGTAGTATCCTGGCAATTGGGCGATAACTCTGATCATACCTTCGGATTCTTGGCCACCCACATAAAACAGCGAGGAGCCATATTTTGGATAACAAAGAGCAGCCCAAATAGCCCGAGCGGCTCCTCTTCGCCTCGCTATATACCCTATTCTTTTCCCGTTTCAGGATCTTCTGGGTATCGCCGTTTGCCAGATACATCCTATCATGACACTCATTTCCGCAAAAATTTATACTCGCACTCATCAACCAGGTCTTTTAATTTATTAAATTGATTCTCACAAAATGCGATAAGGTTTATATTGTCATTCATTCGGACGATTTTCCTATCAAGGATCACCTCTTTGGGCAAAAACAGTTCTACTGTTTTGCTTGGAGTTGTTGGATTAGCTGGTTCTGGTCCGTCTATTTCCACGGGTTCTTTGCTGCTCATATTTTCCATTCGTCTTCTTGCCTCTTCTTGGGAGACAATTTCGCAACTTATTGAGAATTTGACTTCATTTACCATCCCCAGAGGGACAACCCCAATATGAATGTTTTCTACTCTGGCTTTATTCATATAAAATAGTTCTTGATCCTGAGACATTTCATACTTTTTCAGTTCATACCATTCAAGAAATCCTGGTACCTGTGAATACTGTTTCCGCATGAAAGATGTGATGCTTCTAGCCGCTGATATGAACGCACTAAACTTCCCCCTCAGTATAATGAAATTACTGATAGTATCATTATCAATAAATTCTGAATACGCCACTTTTATTTCATCAAGAAAATTCTTTGTTTCAACCAGTTTTAGTCTTGTATTATTTTTTAGAATGTCGTCATCTTTCATAAATATCATCTTTTGAATTGCTTAGAATAGTGTAGCTATATACCTAGTGGTAGTGTCCCGAAAATGCTGTAATTTCGTAGCCGCCTTGTATCCTACTGTCATTACTCCACGTCCATCGTTAAATACTTTTTACCTGTGACCCACTCCTAATTTATATTTATCATTATGCGTCCTGCTAATCTCATCAGGGATTGATCACTCGGGAATGCTCCCACAGGCCTGCTTCTGCGCTTCAATTCCTTATTGATGCGCTCAATGACGTTTGTGGTTCGTATCCTCTTCCAATGCGCCTTCGGATACGCCTTATAATTCCAGAGATCGAATCTGAACCTGTCGATTGTTTCTGCAGCAGGATCGTACCCTCGATCTCTCAGATCCTTCGCCAATTCCTGCATCTTAATCTCGTCATCCGATGCCTCTTTTAGCTTATCGGCGATCTCCTGTTTGTCCTTGTTGGGAATGCTCTCCAGGACCGCCCTTGAATGATGGACATGGCAATACTGCCAGGAGGCTCCCACAAACGAAGATTCCACGGCTTTTTGAATTCCCTTGTGTGCATCCGATATCACCAGCTCGACGCCCTCTAATCCCCTATCCTTGAGGCTTCTGAATAGCGTCATCCAATAGCCGCTGTCCTCCGATTCCGCTATGCTGGCGCCCAGGATCTCCCTAAGACCATCCTCGCGAATCCCCACTACAACCAGCAGAGCCCTGTTCTTGTACTGGGCACCGCATCTCACCTTGAAGTGGTGGCATCAACCAGAAGATAGCGAATCTTGACTTCAGAGAAAAGCGAAAAACCTTATGAGGCTTCCGCTTAATCCCTAAGCCATTTCTTGTGGTGCAAGTAAATGACCGCGAATTTATCAGCTTAAGTCCTTTTCTGCTGGCCGTTTTTTACAGGTAAATGAAACGCCCGGACCGGGATTCGAACCCGGGTCGAAGGCTCGACAGGCCTTCATGATAGGCCACTACACTATCCGGACACAATCAGATCCCGCCTCCCAGATTCGAACCGGGGACATCGCGGTGACTGCGCGTAGCACCTCTGCGGTGCGAGACATACTACAGCCGCGCACTCTACCAGGCTGAGTTAAGGCGGGCCTCTCGCTACCAGGTTAGTCCTTGTACTTAGACCTTTCGGGCAAATATTGGCTGCTGGCCAGCCGGATCTGCCCCCGCGGTTTTTCCCCCATCAGCCCGATCGGAGCAGATCGCTTCTCGCAAGACTCCAGGTCCCTGTCATCCGGCAAATATGAATATCTGTTCAGTTCGTAGAATCGAGATAAATCGCTTGCAGTAGAGCTAGTGATATGTAATACGTATCGAGTTTACTGTTCTGAAGTTGGAAATATTTATCAACCTGAGGGGAGAAGAAAAACGAGAGGTATTTTAATGGATGGATTAAAAAAAGTAAGCATAATTCTGATATCTGCGATTCTCCTCCTTCTTCCTGGAGCATTCGGCCTGGATTACTCCATGGGCACATCAAACGGCATAAATGGTGCCTCTGAGAGCATCAAATTGAATGCGCCTTTGGAGAGCTCCCTGATCAGCAGCACAGAGGCCCGCCCTGTGAGCCATGTGACCAGCATGACCTTTAAAGGCAATGGTCCCTATAAATTCGAAAAGACATTCTCCTCCCTTAGCAGGGGCGAGCATGTGCGCCTGGCTGCCGGCATGAAGGATAGCAAGAGCTTCGTCCATAGCTGTGATATTGAGACGCGAAAGTGGGACCGGATCAGGGTCTCTCAGTCGCTGGATGTGGATCAGGGCAGGATGATTGAATGCTCCACCGAGGCCTGGAACTCCTTTGGGCAGTCAGCAAAGGTGGGACTCAAGATGGATTCCGGCTCTCTGGATGGCTATAGAAGCTACGGAGATGCCAGCAGTGATAGCGTCGTTGCCGACCAAGAGGCAACCATTCCTGCCGGCAGCCGGTTTAGCGTCTTTTCAGAGGCCAAGCAGGGGATATTTGCCATGAGATCAATGGGCCTGATGAGCTCCTCTGCTGCACTGGACATAAAGACGACTGCTGCAGCGGCGAAGAAGAGATCCATGATCCTGAACATGGCGAGCAAGAGCAAGGACAAGGTCAAAATGTGATGAGATATCAAGATACGATCGGCGTGAACGCCAATCTCCATCCATACACCCCTCATGATGATGCATGCAAGCAGGCTATTGCTTTCATGCCCATCTCATTTGGGGGGTGGTTGACCAAATCTAGGGGCCACCGCCATGTTAAACTATGCCCATTTATTTTTAATGTTTTATCTACTCTGTGCAGTTTAAAGCTCTTATTCGTATTATTAATCTTTTATATTTTGACCTCATCATCGTTCATAACGCTATCAACGCCAGTCCATGCTGTATCCTGGTATGCCCGCGTGGGCAACTGGCAGATAGATCGAAATAGCGAGACGGTGAATTTCACAATTGAGGAGTACTGCCACGGAAACATCACCGGGATCAACACCACTCCCAGGGGTATGATGGTGGATGGCATTCACTCCAGATATGTGAATATCGATCTTAACAGCGTGGGAGTGAAGCAGAGGCGAAGCGCTCTTAAGGGCGATATAAAAACGGAGGAGTACACCAATGCCTCTGCAGAAGCGGAGGAGCCAATAACCCGGAATATCCTCAAACTCTCAGGCTCCCCTTACTATCAATTCAACTTCACTGAGCTCTGGCCGGTTCATCTTCAGTCCGAAAGGGCTCTTGTTTACAGTGGCACTATGATCAACGATCTCGAACTGAGCAAGAACAACCAGGATTGGGTGGCCATGAGCTTTCGCCGCTCTCCCCAGCTCTACAGCATCCGAAGCTGCAGGATGGATCTGGAGCGGTTGAACATCTCTCTGCTCGCAGATGATGATGATGCGCTGCAGGTTGAATTCCTCCCTGTGAAGAGCCTGAACTATAGCATCCAGGCCTTCTCATCCGGCCGGACCGGACTCTCATATGCCCAGAGGGCATCTGATATGAGCAGCATCATCAGCCAGGGGGAGGAGCTCTTCTACGGGAATTATTCTCTGGCTGCTGCCCTGAACATGAGCGCAAGCAATAAGAATGCTGCCAGCGTGACATAAAGGGATCTTATGCTGATTGGTATCATGTCCGATGCTCATGACCAGTTCCAGGGGGTCAAGGATGCTCTGAGTGCATTTTCCCAAAGAGGCGTCTCTTTGATTCTCTTCGCCGGGGATATGATCGGCTCAGGCAACTGCTACACCTTCCAGGACCTGGGGATCCCCATCAAGCTGGTCTATGGCAACAATGATGGCGACCGGGTGGGGCTGGCGCAGGAGTTCGCCCGGGTGGGTGGAGAGTACCTGGGAGACTTCGGTGAGGTCGAGGCCGATGGCCTGCGGATAGCATTGATGCATGGCACAGAAGAGCCCCTGGTGAGGGCGGTCCTGGCATCCCAGATCTATGATGTCCTGGTGAGAGGGCACAGCCATATCTTTGAGGTATCCCGCCATGGAAAGACACTCCTGGTCAATCCGGGAGAGATCTGGGGGCATCTGACCGGCTTTTCCACTGCAGCCATCCTGGATACATCCAGCCTGGAGGTGGAGAGGGTGGATCTGGGCCGGCACAAGACCTACAGGGAGATCATAAAAGGATGACAAAAGGCGCCCTGATCAGCTCGCTGGGGCTATACCTCCATGTGGAGTGCACTGGCAATAAGGTGAAGCGGATCAGCCTCTCCTATGAGCTTCCGGATGAGCCCTCGCCACTGGCAGAGAGGATAGCGGCACATCTGGAGAAGGGGGCACCCTGCCCCAGTGTGGAGCTGGATCTTTCCGGATGCACCGATTTTCAAAAGAGGGTGTACTCAACAGTTCAGGGGATCGAACGGGGAGAGAGAATGACCTATGGGGAGGTGGCCCTCCTGACGGGAAGACCGGGGGCGGCGCGGGCTGTGGGGCGGGCCATGGCCACCAACCCCTTCCTGATCATCGTCCCCTGTCACCGGGTGGTGGCCAGAGGAGGCCTGGGGGGATTCGCCCTGGGACTGGATGTCAAAGAGAGGATGCTTGCCCTGGAGAGCCTGGAGGGATCTGGATAGTCAGCTCTTCTCCGCCGCCCGGGTGGCATGGCTGAGGTTGATGGTCAGCTCACAGATGTTCATGATATAGTCGAACATCCTCTCCAGGCTCGCCGCCAGGGCGAGGCGCTTTAGCATCTCCGATTTGCCCAGATTGTCAGAGACGACTGCTATTCCCGCCGCCCCCATCTGAATCTCCCTGATCGTATCTATCATCTCATTGGCCTTGTCGGAGTTGGTCTGAAGCAGATGGGAGAGAGAGTCGTCAATCAGGCTGCACAATTGAGATTCTATTGTCAGCAGTTCCTCTTTCAGATCATCGGCCAGGGTGCAGTTGTACTCTCTGGCGATCTGAGCTATCCTGTGGGCGTGATCAGCAATTCGTTCCAGATTCGACGCCGCCTGCATGTAGTTGAATGCATGAATGGGGTTTTGCAGCTCCTGCTTCACCGAGCCTGTCCGCAGGATCTCAGTGAACTGGCGGGAGATGAGGAGGTTGAGTCGATCCACGTCATCATCCCTCTGGATAACATCCATTGCCAGCTCGTCCTCATCATTGTTCATGAGGCTGACAAAGGAATCGTGTATCATGGACTTGACCACCGTCTTGATCCTCCGCAGGGCTTTCTCGGACTGAAGCTCCTCTGAGCTCAATAGGTCGTGAATGACCACCTTGTTTATGGTCTCCTCCAAGATCTCAGGGCCGATGAGCTTGTTTACAATCTGATGCAGATCCTTCTTCTGAGCAGGGGACATATGCTGGCTTGTGACCTCGATGATCCTGTAGCCGCCTACATAGCATCCAATGATGTCTCTTATCAGGTCATCTCCTGTCTTCTCTCCCACATCCAGCCTCACCCGCAGATCCCTCTCCGAGCGATCGGTGGACAGGGTTAAGGCCCCATTGTCCCCCTGGCTGATATAGACTATTGAGCCGGCAGAAATCCCGTTCTTCGTGGCCCAGGCCTTGGGAAGGGAGACGATGAATGTGGACTTGCCCGTCCTCTGCACCTTTCTAGTATCCATGAACCCTCCTTAATTCAGGTGTTCTCTCTTTGCTTCCGCCATGTAGACGATAGTCTCACATACGTTGCAGATGTGATCGCCCGTCCTCTCCAGATGCCTGTTCACCATGAGCAGCAAGGTCCCCTCATTGATCACCTCGGGTCGCTCAATTATGATATTCAAGAGCTTATCCCTTGCTTTTACATACAGGCCATCGATCTCATAATCCCACTTGGTTATCTGGCGGGCCATATCGGCATCGTCTTTCTCAAGGGCTTCCATCGATTGCCTGAGCATTCTGCCGCTGATCTCTGCCATGCGTGGAATGAATTCCAGCTTTGTTATCTCGATCTTATTATGAGACTGAGCTGTGACCCGAGCGATATCCACAGCCAGATCACCTATCCTCTCCAGATCTATGCCGATCTTCAGTATTCCTATGATCCTCCTCAGATCCCTGGCCATGGGCTGCTGAAGCACCAGAAGCTCCATGCACAGATTCTCAATCCTGATGCTCAGATCATCGACATCCTGATCGTTCTTTATGATCTCTCGTGCCAGTTCGACATTCGAGTCGGTGAGGGCAAGGACTGATCTTTCTATGGCCTCCCCCACCCGGTCGGCCAGGTCCTTTGTCAGCCTCTTCAGATCTGATAGATCTTTGCGATAACGCTGTCTATAAGGGATCATTTAGTCTTCCCCAGAGATCATCCAAACCGCCCGGTGATATAGTCCTCGGTGCTCTTCATCTTCGGCGCTTCAAAGATCTGCTTGGTCTCTCCCACCTCGATCAGCTCGCCGAGAAGGAAGAAGGCAGTGCGGTCGGAGACCCTGGCCGCCTGCTGCATATTGTGGGTGACAATTATCTGGGTATACTCCTCCTTGAGGCTCTCCATCAGGCTCTCGATCTTGCCGGTTGAGATGGGGTCTAATGCACTGCAGGGCTCATCGAATAAGATGACATCAGGTCGCATGGCCATGGTCCGGGCGATGCACAATCTCTGCTGCTGCCCGCCAGATAGGCCCAGAGCTGGCTGGTCCAGCCTCTCGCTGACCTCCTCCCAGAGAGCGGACTCCTTCAAGCTGCGCTCAACTATCTGATCGATGTTCTTCTGCCCGTGAATCCGGGGGCCATAGGCGATGTTATCATAGATGGACATGGGGAATGGATTGGGCTTTTGGAATACCATCCCTATTCTCTTGCGCAGCTCCACCACATCGGTTTTTTTATCGTATATGTCGATATCTTCATAGAAGACCCGGCCCTCAATCCGAGCACTGGAGACCAGGTCGTTCATTCGGTTCAGACAGCGGATGAATGTCGACTTTCCGCAGCCTGATGGACCGATGAGAGCGGTGATCTGTTTTTCTGGTATCTCCAGGGATATGTCCTTTAGGGCATGCTTCTTCCCATACCAGAGGTTCAGATCTTCTGAGACGATCTTAGCAGTCAAATCGAATCCCCTTGTAGTATCCTGGAATTGCTGTCAGCGTTTTACCCGCCTTACTGCCCAGCGATAGCGATGGAGCGGCAGACGCCATCGATCCTTATGGCCGTGGCCGGTTTGCCGGATAGCATTCTCCCTCCATCTGCTAGAGATAATGCATCTATAGGCAGGCATCCACCTGTAATCTGAGCCAGCCTATAAAGATCTTCCTATATAGACTATATGTATAGGGAGATAAATAACTATGATCTGGCCGATGGCGCGAATAGTTTATATAGAACTTCAAACTCGTATTTAGAAAAAAGTCGGGGAGGAAATAAGGTTTGGCAGGTTTGAGCGGTGTACCGGTAATCATTCTGAAGGAAGGAAGCAAAAGAGAGAGCGGAAGGGATGCTCAGCACAGAAACATCCTGGCTGCCAGGGCAGTAGCAGAGGCGGTCAGGACAACTCTGGGCCCCAAGGGCATGGACAAGATGCTTATCGATAGCAGTGGTGATGCCACCATCACCAATGATGGCGCCACCATCCTCAGAGAGCTGGATATAGAGAATCCCGTAGCCAAGATGATTGTGGAGGTGGCAAAAGCCCAGGACGATGAGGTTGGGGACGGCACCACCACGGCGGTTATCATAGCAGGAAAGCTGCTGGAGAAGGCGGAGGCGCTCTTGGAGCAGGATGTCCATGCAACAGTCATTGTACAGGGGTACAAGCAGGCAGCTGCAAAGGCCCAGGAGGTATTGAAGCAGATGGCCACTGATATCTCCGGAGACCAGGATATGCTCTTGAAGATCGCTCAGACCGCCATGAGAGGAAAAGGCATAGAGATGGCCATGGATAAGCTCTCCCAGATAACAGTGGATGCAGCCAAGGCAGTGGTTGGGTTTGAGGGGAAGGATATCGAGGAGAACATCAAGATGATCCGTATTCCTGGCGGCAGGGTCGAGGACTCCTTCATAAACTACGGCATCGTCCTGGACAAGGAGAGGACCACCCCCCAGATGCCAAAATCGATCAAGGATGCCAGGATCATGCTTCTTGAGGGTACCTTGGAGCTGAAAAAGCTGGGAACTGATGCCAAGATAACCATAACCGAGGCCGGGGATCTCGCCTCCTTCAAGGAGGGCGAGGAGAGGATCATCAAAGAGCAAGTCGACGCCATCGTAGCCGCAGGTGCCAATGTGGTATTCTGCGAGAAGGGGATAGGAGTCTTTGCTCAGGGCTATCTGGCCAATCAGGGAATTCTGGCAGCCCGCCGGGTTAAGAGAGAGGATTTGAAGATGCTGGCCCTGGCAACAGGAGCGAAGCTGGTGGGAGATGTGATGCATCTGCGACAGGAGGATCTGGGATCTGCTGCCCTGGTAGAGGAGAGAAAGGTGGGCGAGGAGAAGCGCATGATCTTCGTTGAGGGCTGTGAGGGGGCAAAGGCGGTCTCAATCATCCTGCACGGAGTCTCAGATCAGCTCTTAGAGGAGATGGAAAGAGCCCTGGACGACTCCTTGAATGTGGTCATGGATGTCATTCGCTCAGGGAAGATCGTCCCCGGTGGCGGAGCTCCGGAGATCCTGGTGGCCGAGAGGCTCAGGCAGTATGCTTCAACCCTGGAGGGGAGAGAGCAGCTTGCCATTCGCGCTTTTGCCGATGCCGTGGAGGCTATTCCATTTACTCTGGCTGAGAACTCGGGATTCGATCCTGTGGACTCTCTTGTCGCTTTGAGAGCAAAGCTCTCTTCGGGCACCGGCTATGGACTGGACATCAAATCGGGCCAGCCAGCGGATATGATGGCTCAGGGCGTAGTCGAGCCCCTGAAGGTGAAGACCCAGGCCATCAAGTCTGCGGCTGAGGCCGCCGCCATGGTACTACGAGTGGACGATGTCATCGCCGCCAAGAGAGAGGAGCTGACGGCCGAGCCCGGACAGAGCCCGCATGACTACACCATGCCCCAGATGCCAATGCCTCACTACTGATGGAACAGGGCAACTATGCCCGTGTCCTTCATTTGAGCGATGAAAGAGAGCACATTCCAGGTGGAGCATATGGATGAAGAGAAGGATATGAGCCCTCAGGATGAAGAGAGGGATACGAGCCCTCAGGATGAAGAGAGGGATACGAGCCCTCAGGATGAAGAGAGGGATACAGGCCCTCTGGACGAAGAGCATCCCAGCTATCAAATTGCCAGAATAGATGAGCTGGAACAGCAGCTTTCAGAGGCTCAGAGCCTCTCGGAGGAACGCCTCGATCAGCTTATGCGCTGCCGGGCAGATCTTGACAATTTGATGAAGCGGTCTCTCCGGGAGAAGGAGAATACCGTTCGATATGCCTCAGAGAAGCTCGTCCACAAGCTCCTTCCAGTGCTCGATAGCCTCGAGCAGGCGGCAAAGCATGATGGAGGTATGAATGTGCTCTATATGCAGCTTTCAGGCATCCTCTCTGCAGAAGGGCTGGCCCCCATAGAGGCGGTTGGCAAGAAGTTCGATCCTTACCGGCATGAGGCATTACTTCAGGTGAAGAGGAGTGATATGGAAGAGGATGTAGTGGCAGAGGAGATACAGAAAGGCTATCTCTTCAACTCCCGTGTCATTCGCTTCTCCAAGGTAGCAGTGAATAAGCCAGCGGGAAGAGAAGGATGTGATTGAAGGCTGCAATTTGAAGGGCGCTCAACAGGGCATATCGATCGACATGTTGAGATATAATTGAATGGATAAGATGATAAGTTTAAATATTTACAGAGTATTGGCAGTTACTAACTTCAGGAGATGAAATCTTGTCAAAAATTATAGGCATTGATCTTGGTACCAGCAACTCGGCAGCAGCCGCCTTGGTCGGTGGCCGGCCCACCATAATCCCCAGTGCAGAGGGGACCAGCATCGGAGGCAAGGCCTTCCCATCCTTTGTCGCCTTCACCAAAGAGGGTCAGGTCCTGGTGGGCGAGCCGGCGAAGAGGCAGGCTGTGACCAATCCCGAGGGCACTGTTCAGGGCATAAAGAGAAAGATGGGGACTGACTATAAGGTCAGAGTCTTCGGCAAGGAGTATTCCCCTGAGGACATCTCCGCTCAGATCCTGCGGAAGATCAAGACCGATGCCGAGGCCTATCTCGCTGACAGCGTGGACAGAGCTGTCATCACCGTCCCCGCCTACTTCAATGACAATCAGAGGCAGGCAACAAAGGATGCCGGCACCATCGCCGGACTGGAGGTTTTGCGGATCATCAATGAGCCCACCGCCGCTGCTCTGGCCTTCGGCCTGGACAAGTCGGGCGAGCATAAGATCATGGTATTCGACCTGGGCGGAGGCACGCTGGATGTCACCATAATGGAGATCGGCGAGGGGGTCTTCGAGGTCCGGTCCACATCGGGAGACACCCAGCTGGGCGGCCGGGATATGGATGACCGCCTGATGAACTATGTCCTGGAAAGGTTCAAGCAGGAATCTGGTGTCGATCTGCGCGGAGACTCCATGGCCATGCAGCGCCTGCGGGAGGCGGTGGAGGTGGCGAAGATAGAGCTGTCCAGCGTCCTGCAGACCAACCTCAATCTGCCCTATATCACTGCCGATGCCAGCGGTCCCAAGCATCTGAGCATGACCATTGACCGCTCCAAGCTGGAGGAGCTGGTCGGTGATGTACTGGAGCGCTGCCGCGGTCCCATGATCCAGGCCTTGAAGGACTCCAAGCTGGAGAAGTCGGATATCGACAAGATCATCCTGGTGGGAGGGCCCACGAGGATGCCCGTGGTGCAGGAGTTCGTGAAGAACTTCATAGGAAAGGATGTCGAGCGCGGTGTGGATCCCATGGAGTGCGTGGCCATGGGGGCTGCGATTCAGGCAGGGGTTCTGGGTGGAGAGGTCAAGGATCTGCTGCTATTGGATGTCACACCATTATCTCTGGGCATTGAGACCCTGGGGGCTGTCACCACCAAGCTGATCGAGAGGAACACCACCATCCCCACCAGGAAGAGCCAGATATTCACCACTGCCGCCGATAACCAGACCAGCGTCGAGGTCAATGTCCTGCAGGGAGAGAGGCCCATGGCCAAGGATAACGTCTCCCTGGGCAGGTTCACCCTGGTGGGCATTCCCCCAGCACCACGGGGCATACCTCAGATCGAGGTCACATTCGATATCGATGCCAATGGCATCATTCACGTCTCAGCCAAGGATCTGGCCACCAAGAAAGAGCAGAGGATCACCATCACTGCCCCCCACAAGCTGAGCAAAGAGGAGATAGAGGCCAAGATCAAGGATGCGGAGAGGTTTGCGGCAGATGACTTGAAGAGAAAAGAGGAGATAGAGACTAAGAATGCTGCCGACTCTCTGATCTATGCCTCGGAGAAGATGCTCAAGGATGCGGGCGATATAGCCACGAGTGAGCAGAGGGATAAGATCGAGAAGGCCATCAGTGATCTGAAAAACGCTCAGACGGGCGGGGATATCTCTGAGATCAAGGCCAAGACGGAAGGCCTGCAGAGCGCAATCTATGAGCTTTCCGCAGCCATGTACCAGAAGGCGGCACAGGACCAGCAGGCTGCCCAGGGCGCCGGCTCAGAGGCCAGTCCCGGATCAGCAGGGCAGGATCAGACAGTGGATGCGGACTATGAGGTAGTGAACGATAAGAGGTAAATCGGAGTAGAACCCATAATGAGCAAAGGCTGCTGGAAGAACAGGAAAGCCAGAAGGATCTGATCGTACCATGCCGGATAAAAAGGATTACTACGAGGTGCTTGGAGTATCCAAGGATGCCAGCGAGAAGGACATCAAGGCCGCCTATCGCAAGCTGGCCATGAAACACCACCCCGACCGGTCGGACGATCCCGGGGCAGAGGAGAGGTTCAAGGAGCTCTCCGAGGCCTATGCCGTCCTCTCCGACTCGGATAAGCGCCAGAAGTACGATCAGTTCGGCCATGCGGGAATCAACAGTCAGTACTCGCAAGAGGATCTGTTCCGGGGGGTGAACTTCGAGGATCTTCTCCGGGGCTTTGGCATGGGCGGGGAGAGCATATTCGATATGTTCTTCGGCGGAGGGGGAGGGCGGCGGGGGCCGGCCAGAGGTCGGGACCTGCGCTATGATATCGAGCTGACCTTGGAGCAGGCGGCTCAGGGCCTGGAGATGACCATCGAGGTTCCGCGGACGGAGAGCTGCCCCAAGTGTCAGGGGAGCGGGGCTAAGCCCGGCACAACTCCCGTGACCTGCAGCAACTGCCGGGGCTCAGGCCAGGTCACCCGCGCCCAGAACACCCCCTTCGGCCAGATGGTCACCTCCACCACCTGCCCCACCTGTGGCGGCAGAGGGGAGATCATCACCAGCCCCTGTGAGGATTGCAGTGGCTCGGGAAGGGTGCGCAAGTCCCGCAAGATCAATATCAAGGTTCCAGCGGGGGTGGAGGACGGCCAGCACCTCAAGCTCCGCGGCCAGGGAGACTCTGCCGGCCCCAAGGGAGTGAGCGGCGATCTTTATGTGGTCATAAACATCCTTCCCCACAGGATCTTTCAGCGAATGGACAGCGATCTGATCATGGAGAGCCCCATCAGCTTCACCCAGGCGGCCCTGGGAGCAGACCTGGAGGTTCCCACTCTGAACGGCCGGGCCAGGATCAAGGTGCCTGCAGGGACCCAGACCGGAACGGTATTCCGCCTGAGAGGAAAGGGCATGCCCCGGCTGCATGGCACCGGATCGGGCGATCTGCATGTAAGGGTCAGGATCAATACCCCCTCTGCTCTCACTGCCCGGCAAAAGCAGCTGCTTGAGGAGCTGGCAGAGGAGTTTGGCGAGCAGAAGAGGCCAGCTGGCGAGAGGGAGAAGGAAAAGGAGAAAAGCCTCATCGATAAGATCGTGGATGAGGTTAAGAGTGCTGTGCAGTGAATAGGGGGATGATATGCTCTCCCTCGCTATCATGGATGATGCAGCAGCAGCACCCCCCATTCCATCTGCCCCGGGGGAAGTCCTCGAATCTTTCCGTAAGCTCTATGGCCTCCTCTATCTCTGTGATGTGGCGCAGGATGAGCTGCCGGGCGATGTCCTGGGCGGCATCCATCTCTATGCTCATCCCCAGCCCGGGGCACTCTGAGCAGCATAACCTGCCCTCCACCAGGTAGAAGGGATAGGTGCGGCAGAGAAGGGGGCGGGAGGCGTATATGGCGCACCTCCCGTCGACATAGAAGCAGCAGCGCAGCCCCTCTTTTTTGAGCCTCCACTCCAGGGTGTGGAAGTCGCCAAAGGAGTCCCATTCACCCTCCTCTGGTGGCTGAGCTACCTGGAGCCAATCCTGTCCCCTCTCCGCCATTATTTCTCTTATCTCAAAGGGGAAGACAAGGACGCTGTTATCCTCGCCCTGGCAGCACTGGCCGCAGCTCAGGCACTGAAATCCAATCCCCTTTATCTGATCAGCCAGGGACAGTGGTGAGATGAGCAGGGCGGCGGCGTATGACCGCCGGAGAGCTGCCAGCAACAGCTCTTTATCGGTCACAAAGGGTGGATGCTCAGGCATAAAGAAGGATATCCATACTGATTTTCATAAATCCATACTAATTCTCATAAATCCATACTGATTCTCATAATCCTGCCGGGCCGGCTCTGAGCAGCACAAATCCTGAACTTAATCGCGACAGTACGCAACCATATCCAAGGACTGTCATCCTCCTGCTCAGGCGCTGCTTCATAAAATGATTGAACTGTCCATAGTTGTTGATCCTGGCCGCTTGTATGCCGCTCTCATGGCCACTTGTATGGCTGCTCTCATGGCCGCCTGTATGGCCTCTTCTGTGATCCCTCGCATTGGTGAATCAATGCATGTCATTATGATGATATATCTTTTGGCCGTCTGCTTAGATTACAAATTTATATGAATAAGACAAAGGACTTATTATGATGCAATCTTTTCAGAGGGTACTGGTGGGTGAAGCGCTGGTCGGAGAGGGGCCCGAGGTAGCGCATATTGATCTGGTTATGGGACCAAGGAACAGCGCAGTGGAGGAGGCATTTGTAAGAGCACTGGCATCGCCATCCAGGGGTCATACACCATTGCTGGCTGTGCTGGCGCCCAATCTTCCAGTCAAGCCTTCGACACTGATGGTCAATAAGGTCACCATCAAGAATGCTCAGCAGGCAATAATGGTCTTTGGCCCGGTGCAGGCTGCAGTAGCACAGGCGGTGATGGACTGCGTGGAGTCAGGAGTACTGCCTGAGGAGTTGGCGGATAATCTCTTTATTATAGTGTCGGTGTTTGTGGAGTGGGATGCAAAAGATAAAGATAAGGTTTATGAATATAATTATCAGAGTACAAAAATTGCTTTGGAGCGCGCTGTGAAGAGTGAGCCAAAGGCAGCTGATATCCTGGCAGCGAAGGGCACTGCAAAGCATCCATTTGCCTGAAGCCCGCGGCCGGTCCAGATCCACACATGGCTCACAGAGGTTTCACATGAGATCGAGGCCTGAAAGCTGGCCTCGATAGGGCCCATGTGAAAAAAAGGTTCATAATCTTCAGCCGAAGACTGGTTGGATAGCAGGGATGAGATATCGAATGATGATTCCCGGTCCCAAGGCCGTCTGCTGGAAATGGGATTGGAGAGGAGAGTGAGGATATGCATAAAAGGGAAAAGGATAGCATTTATGAAATCAGCCCAAAAATAAACAAATTGAAGGATCATAGATACAGGAGACAGTCTATTGTCCTTGTTATGCTCCTGACAATAGGCGTTCTATTAAATTCATTTGCTTTTGCCCAGGGCCAGTTTGAGGGGTTCGCCGAAGGCATGGGATTCCCCGCTGATATGGCTGCGCCCTCCCAGTATGGCCAGCTGTCAAGAGAGGGCGTAAATCAGGCACCATTTATAGTGAGCGTTATGCCGGACAGGCCCTCTCCTCAGCAGCAAGGTACAGCCATAAAGTGGACAGTAATGGCGCAGGATGCTGAGGGAGACAGCATATCGTATATGTTCCGGATAAAGGATCCCTCGATCATAGATCCGGAAAAGGATCCCTGGGTCCCCTTGACCGACTGGATGGATGAGAACACCTGGACCTGGAACACTGCGACATTGAATCCGGGAATCCACCAGATCAAGGTTCTGGTAAGGGATCAGATGCATACCAGTGAGGACTTCAAGCCCGATGAGAGGATCATTGATTTTCAAATAACAGCTCCTGAGGGCCCGGCTGTGATTGTGCCGGAAGCTGTTCCTGCTGTGGAGCAGCCTCCCGCAGTGGAACAGCCGGCAGTGCAGGCTCCAGTGAATCAACCTCCTCAAGTGGTAGGCCTGATGGCAGATCTGCCCAGCCCCCAGATAGCTGGAGCAGCTGTGACCTTCACAGCAGCGGCATCAGATCCTGAGGGCGATCCCTTGCAGTTCTTGTTCCTGGTTGATGGTGTGCCCAGGACTGATTTCAGCAGCAATCCCAGCTGGACATGGATGACCGGCGGGCAGGATATCGGAACACATACAATCGAGGTAAGAGCTCGCGATAACAACCACAATCCAGAAGGAGATAGCTCCCAATCGATTCAGTTCTCAATTGAGGCACCGCCTAACAATCCGCCTCAGGTGGCAGGCCTGACGGCAGATCTGCCCAGCCCACAGATAGCCGGTGCAGCTGTGACCTTCACAGCAGCGGCATCAGATCCTGAGGGCGATCCCTTGCAGTTCTTGTTCCTGGTTGATGGTGTGCCCAGGACTGATTTCAGCAGCAATCCCAGCTGGACATGGATGACCGGCGGACATGATATCGGAACACATACAATCGAGGTGAGAGCTCGCGATAACAACCACAATCCAGAAGGCGATAGCTCCCAATCGATTCAGTTCTCAATCGAGGCACCGCCCAACCATCCGCCACAAGTGGAAGGCCTGACAGCAGATCTGCCCAGCCCCCAGATAGCTGGTGCAGCCGTGACCTTCACAGCAGCGGCATCAGATCCTGAGGGCGATCCCTTGCAGTTCTTGTTCCTGGTTGATGGTGTGCCCAGGACTGATTTCAGCAGCAATCCCAGCTGGACATGGATGACCGGCGAGCAGGATATCGGAACACATACAATCGAGGTAAGAGCTCGCGATAATAACCACAATCCAGAAGGAGATAGCTCAAGGACGGTCGAGTTTGTAATCGAGGCTGTTCCAAACAATCCTCCAGAGGTAGTGGATCTGGCAGCAGACCTGCCCAGCCCCCAGATAGCCGGAGCAGCTGTGACCTTCACAGCAGCGGCAGCAGATCCTGAGAATGATCCCTTGCAGTTCATGTTCCTGGTTGATGGTGCGCCCAGGACTGATTTCAGCAGCAATCCCAGCTGGACCTGGATGACCAGCGGGCAGGATATCGGAACACATACAATCGAGGTAAGAGCTCGCGATAATAACCACAATCCAGAAGGAGATAGCTCAAGGACGGTCGAGTTTGTAATCGAGGCTGTTCCAAACAATCCTCCAGAGGTAGTGGATCTGGCAGCAGACCTGCCCAGCCCCCAGATAGCCGGAGCAGCTGTGACCTTCACAGCAGCGGCATCAGATCCTGAGGGCGATCCCTTGCAGTTCATGTTCCTGGTTGATGGTGTGCCCAGGACTGATTTCAGCAGCAATCCCAGCTGGACATGGACAACCGGCGAGCAGGATATCGGAACACATACAATCGAGGTAAGAGTTCGCGATAATAACCACAATCCAGAAGGAGATAGCTCAAGGACGGTCGAGTTTGTAATCGAGGCTGTTCCAAACAATCCTCCAGAGGTAGTGGATCTGGCAGCAGACCTGCCCAGCCCCCAGATAGCCGGAGCAGCTGTGACCTTCACAGCAGCGGCATCAGATCCTGAGGGCGATCCCGTGGAGTTCATCTTCATCCTGGATGGAATGGCTCAGACGGAGTTCACACAAAACCCGAGCTGGACATGGACTACAAGTGGGCAGGATATCGGAACACATACAATCGAGGTAAGAGCTCGCGATAATAACCACAATCCAGAAGGAGATAGCTCAAGGACGGTCGAGTTTGTAATCGAGGCTGTTCCAAACAATCCTCCAGAGGTAGTGGATCTGGCAGCAGACCTGCCCAGCCCCCAGATAGCCGGAGCGGCTGTGACCTTCACAGCAGCGGCAGCAGATCCTGAGAATGATCCCGTGGAGTTCGTCTTCATCCTTGATGGAATGGCTCAGACGGAGTTCACACAAAACCCGAGCTGGACCTGGACGACCGGCATAGAGAGCATCGGAACACATATCATAGAGGTAAGAGCTCGCGATAACAACCACAATCCAGAAGGGGATAGCTCAAGGACGGTCGAGTTTGTAATCGAGGCTGCTCCAAACAATCCTCCAGAGGTAGTGGATCTGGCAGCAGACCTAGCCAGCCCCCAGATAGCCGGAGCGGCTGTGACCTTCACAGCAGCGGCATCAGATCCTGAGAATGACCCCGTGGAGTTCATCTTCATCCTGGATGGAATGGCTCAGACGGAGTTCACACAAAACCCAAGCTGGACATGGACGACCGGCGAGCAGGATATCGGAACACACTCAATCGAGGTGAGGGCGCGCGATAACAATCACAATCCGGAGGGGGATAGCTCAAGGACGGTCGAGTTTGTAATCGAGGCTGTTCCAAACAATCCTCCAGAGGTAGTGGATCTGGCAGCAGACCTGGCAAGCCCCCAGATAGCCGGTGCAGCTGTGACCTTCACAGCAGCGGCATCAGATCCTGAGGGCGATCCCTTGCAGTTCTTGTTCCTGGTTGATGGTGTGCCCAGGACTGATTTCAGCAGCAATCCCAGCTGGACATGGACAACCGGCGAGCAGGATATCGGAACACATACAATCGAGGTAAGAGCTCGCGATAATAACCACAATCCAGAAGGAGATAGCTCAAGGACGGTCGAGTTTGTAATCGAGGCTGTTCCAAACAATCCTCCAGAGGTAGTGGATCTGGCAGCAGACCTGCCCAGCCCCCAGATAGCCGGAGCAGCTGTGACCTTCACAGCAGCGGCAGCAGATCCAGAGAATGATCCCGTGGAGTTCGTCTTCATCCTGGATGGAATGGCTCAGACGGAGTTCACACAAAACCCAAGCTGGACCTGGACGACCGGCACAGAGAGCATCGGCACACATATCATAGAGGTGAGGGCGCGCGATAACAACCACAATCCGGAGGGGGATAGCTCAAGGACGGTCGAGTTTGTAATCGAGGCTGTTCCAAACAATCCTCCAGAGGTAGTGGATCTGGCAGCAGACCTAGCCAGCCCACAGATAGCCGGTGCAGCTGTGACCTTCACAGCAGCGGCAGCAGATCCAGAGAATGATCCCGTGGAGTTCGTCTTCATCCTGGATGGAATGGCTCAGACGGAGTTCACACAAAACCCAAGCTGGACATGGACGACCGGCGAGCAGGATATCGGAACACATACAATCGAGGTAAGAGCCCGCGATAACAACCACAATCCAGAGGGAGATAGCTCAAGGACGGTCGAGTTTGTAATCGAGGCTGTTCCAAACAATCCTCCAGAGGTAGTGGATCTAGCAGCAGACCTAGCCAGCCCCCAGATAGCCGGAGCAGTTGTGACCTTCACAGCAGCGGCAGCAGATCCTGAGAATGATCCCGTGGAGTTCGTCTTCATCCTGGATGGAATGGCTCAGACGGAGTTCACACAAAACCCAAGCTGGACCTGGACAACCAGCATAGAGAGCATCGGCACACATACAATCGAGGTGAGGGCGCGCGATAACAACCACAATCCGGAGGGGGATAGCTCAAGGACAGTCGAGTTTGTAATCGAGGCTGTTCCAAACAATCCTCCAGAGGTAGTGGATCTGGCAGCAGACCTAGCCAGCCCACAGATAGCCGGAGCAGCTGTGACCTTCACAGCAGCGGCAGCAGATCCTGAGAATGATCCCGTGGAGTTCATCTTCATCCTGGATGGAATGGCTCAGACGGAGTTCACACAAAACCCAAGCTGGACCTGGACGACCGGCACAGAGAGCATCGGAACACATATCATAGAAGTGAGGGCGCGCGATAACAACCACAATCCGGAGGGGGATAGCTCAAGGACAGTCGAGTTTGTAATCGAGGCTGTTCCAAACAATCCTCCAGAGGTAGTGGATCTGGCAGCAGACCTAGCCAGCCCCCAGGCTCTGGGAAGCAGTCTCAACTGGACGGCATCTGCCAGTGATCCTGAGAATGACCCCATATCCTACCGTTTCCTGGTCAATGATACCCCGGCAACAGACTGGCAGCCAGAGAACAGATTCGCCTGGACGCCAACTGAGGCCGGACCATATCTGATCACCGCCCAGGCAAAGGATGACCAGCATGATGAGCCTGCAGCTGAAAACGGTAGCATAAGCCGCGTATTTCTCATAACTGCTCCTGAGCTCGCAGCCGAGCCCGTAACCGAAAGCGCGGCAGAAATGGTTGAGCCAGCAGTCGAGGAGGCTCTGCCTGTCAATCTACCGCCCAGCATCACTGAACTTTCAGCAGATCTGGGGAGCCCCCAGGTTCTGGGAAGCAGTCTCAACTGGACGGCAGCGGCCAGTGATCCTGAGAATGACCCCATATCCTACCGCTTCCTGGTCAATGATACCCCGGCAACAGACTGGCAGCCTGAGAACAGATTCACCTGGACGCCAACTGAGGCCGGACCATATCTGATCACCGCCCAGGCAAAGGATGATCAGCATCCCGGACCGGAGGGCGAGGCTGGAAACAGAAGCTCCGAGTTCGTGATCATGCCGCCCGAGGAGGAGGCTCCCTTTACAGAAGCAGCAGCGGAGCAGACCGTCCCCGAGAATGTCACCGAACTGATCAATGTGACTGCACCGGCCAACATAACAGCCGAGGCGGAGAATGTGACGGAAGTGGTGGAGATCCCAGAGGAGACCCTTATCCCTCCTGTGACTGAGAACATCACCACCCCCGTAGCACCGGAGAACATCACCAAGAATCTTACCGAAGAGATATCTGAGGAAGAGATAGAGATTGTAGCTCCTATTGCAGAGAACCAGACTCCTGTCCTGAACTCTCTGATTCCGGATCTCGTCAGCCCGCCGAGACCAGGGGTGACTGTGACCTGGACCGCCAATGCCACTGATGTGGACATGGATCAGTTGCTCTTCCGCTTCTACCTCAATGGACCGGCAACCAATGGGGCCTGGGAGGCGAGGACGGGATGGACCTCTGATAATGCCTGGGCCTGGACAACCTCCTCTGCAGATCTGGGGGAGAACCAGGTCAAGGTGCAGGTCAGAGATGGACAGCATGCCGGCGAAGAGGGCTTCGATAGCGAGTACTCCGGCTACTTCACCCTCTCCGAGCCCAAGATGAACATCTCGGGCCTGGTGTATGAGGACAAGAACGGAAACGGAGTGGCTGACAGCGGCGAGGCCCTATCCGGCTGGACGGTGCAGATAACGAAGCCGGATCAAAGCCAGATCAGCGTCTTAACCAGAGAGGATGGATCCTACAGCTTCCAGGATCTGGATGCTGGAAGTTATACTGTAAGCGAGATCCTGCCCTCCGGCTGGAGGGCAGTATCCCCAGAAGGCGGATCTCACAGCGTGGATCTCTCAGAGGAGGATGTTCGGGATCTGAACTTCGCCAACAAGCTCTTCCAGTACAGCATATCCGGCAGGAAATACAATGACCTGAACGGCAATGGCATATCAGAGGGCGAACCGGGAATGGAGGGCTGGACAATTGAGCTCTCCCAAGGCGGCAGTGTGATCGGCAGCACCATCACTGAGAAGGATGGCTCCTACAGATTCTCTGAGCTATCACCTGGAAGCTACACAGTATCTGAGGTAGAGCGGCCTGGCTGGACCAGGACAGCGCCCCTGGAGGGCTCTTACAAGGTAGAGCTTGTGGATGGAGATGTAACAGACAGGGACTTTGGAAATCACGGCTCCTTTGCCATATCTGGAACCAGCTTCCTGGACAGCAACGGCAATGGCATCAGGGACGAGGGCGAGATCGGCTGGGCAGGAGCGGCCATTCAGTTATCCCGTGACGGCAGCGTCATCAATGCTACCATCACCCAGGAGGACGGCTCCTTCGCCTTCCGCAACCTTGCACCAGGAACCTACAGCATAAGCCAGGTTGCCGCTGAGGGCATCACCCAGATAGCCCCTGAAGGCCCCTGGACGGTGGAGATTGAGAATGCCGATATTACTGGCAAGGACTTCGCCAACCGCGGTGGTCTGTCCATCTCCGGCCAGAAGTACTATGACATCAATGGCAACGGCCTGCAGGACGAGGATGAGCCCGGCATTCCCGGAGGATCAGTGAGCCTGCTCCTGGACGGAAAGGTGGTGGCCAATACCACCACCGATGATAATGGATTCTACAGCTTCGAGAACGTCCTGCCTGGAACCTACACCATAAGCGATCCCGTGCCAGCGGGCCTGGTCCTCACCACCTCCTCCACAGTCGTAGTGACTGTGAAGACAGTTGTGGTGACCAATGTCAACTTCGGAATACGTGGATCGAATTCTATATCCGGGACGAAGTACGAGGATCTGAATGGCGATGGAATCAGGAACTCCGGCGAGAAGGGCCTCTCCGGCTGGGAGATGGTCCTGACAGGCAGAACCTGGTACGGCAGGCCGCTTCCCACTCTGACTGCCTACACAGACAGCAACGGAAACTACAAGTTCGACAGGCTCCTTCCCGGCAGCTATAAGCTGAGCGAGACCTCAAGGACCGGCTGGGTCCAGACCGCTCCTGCGGGAGGAAGCTACAGCATACTCTTCGATGTGGGAGCGCCCCCCAGAGAGGCGAAGAACAACGACTTCGGGAACAGACTGGCAGTTCAGTCCATCTCCGGGGTGAAGTACAACGATATCAATGGCAATGGAGCCAGAGATCCAGGCGAGCCCGGCATGGGTGGCTGGAATATCAACCTGGAGCCAGCCTCAGGCGGGGTGATCAAGGTTGCCACCACTGAGGCTGACGGCTCTTATAGCTTCACAGATGTCGCCTCTGGAACCTATACCATCCGGGAGATCCAAAAGCCTGGATGGGAGCAGAAGTCACCGGCCAGTGGCACCTACACCGTCACCCTGGATGCATCCACACCCAGCGTGGCCGGAAAGGACTTCGGCAACTGGAATCCACTGCCTGCCAATCCCACATTGATCCCGGATAAGAGCAGCCCTCAGAGATCGGGCACCCCCATCATCTGGACGGCAAGAGCAGACGACCTTGATCCTCTCCAGTATAGGTTCATGGTCAGAGGACCGGGAGTCAACCTGGATACCGGATACACCAGCAGAAGCGTATGGACCTGGAATACCCTCGGCTATCCTCCTGGCAAGTACGAGGTTGAGGTCTGGATCAGGGACGGTCAGCATGCCGGTCCCGGTGGATACGATGTCAAGAAGACCGTCCCCTTCAGCCTGACCGGCGCCAATCTGCCTCCCAGGGTACAGGTCCTTTGCACCGACCGGCCTGGGCCGCAGTATGCTGGAAGCTGGGTCAAATGGACGGCCATAGCCTCTGATCCAGAAGGAGACCCCTTGCAGTACCGGTTCTTCCTGCGCGGCCCTGCCACTCGCGGATTCTGGGTGGATATGACCGGCTGGGGCAAGAACAACCAGTGGGTCTGGAGGACCACTCCTGCTGATGTAGGCTACAGCGAGGTGCTGGTAGCTGTCAGAGATGGCAAGCACAGTGGACCTGCTGGCTCGGATGACTATCAGGTGGGCCAGTTCTTCATCATGAATCTGAACCTGCCCCCTGTGATCACCAGCCTGGGCACGAGCCTGCCCAGTGCACAGCCTGTGGGCGCCACCATCAGATGGGCGGCCACTGCCAGCGACCCTGAGGGCGACCCGCTCTTCTTCCGATACCTGATGAGGGGGCCGGCGACGGGCGGAATGTGGCGAGTGGTCCGCGACTGGTCCACTGATCCAACCTGGATCTGGCCGACAACACCGGTTGATGCGGGCACCAGCGAGATCAAGGTTCAGGTGAGGGACGGCTTCCATTCCAGCCCTGCCGGATGGGATGATGATGCTGGAGCGCTGTTCACTGTGCTGCGGCAGAATCTGCCCCCCACTCTGATCTCTCTTGGATCGGACAAGCCCAGCTCTCAGAAGGCGGGAACGCCTGTGACCTGGACAGCTATTGCATCGGATCCGGACATGGAGCCTCTGCTCTATCGCTTCTGGCTGAAGGGGCCCTCCACCGGCAACACCTGGAAGATAGTGCAGGACTGGTCCTACAGGAATCAGTGGACCTGGGCCAGCCGCCCATCCGATGGCGGGGCTTATACCGTCTATGTCTATGTGCGGGATGGCTGGCATAACCCTGCAACAGGCTATGATAGCGCAATGGGGGCACCATTCATTCTGGCCCCCAATCAACCCCCGGTGCTGACTGCTCTGAAGGCCGACCGCCCCAGCCCACAGGGGGCGGGAACTCCCATCAAATGGACGGCCACTGCTCTTGATGCGGAAGGAGATCCGATATACTACCGCTTCTGGCTGAAGGGGCCCTCCACCGGCAACACCTGGCAGATAGCCCAGGACTGGTCCCTGAAAAACCAGTGGACCTGGACGAGCATGCCTCATGATGGCGGAGCCTATACAGTATATGTCTACGCCAGGGACGGCTGGCATTACCCTGACACCGGATACGATAGCGCATTGGGGTCCCCCTATCAGCTGATATCCAATAAGCCTCCGGCTCTGACCTCTCTGCAGGCTGATCGTCCCAGCCCGCAGGTGGCTGGGACGGCTGTAAGGTGGACGGCTACTGCTATGGATGCAGAGAAAGATCCTCTGTACTATCAGTTCTGGCTGAAGGGCCCCTCCACAGGCAATGTCTGGAGGATAGTGCAGAGCTGGTCGGCCAAGAATCAGTGGACCTGGAGCAGCGCCCCCACTGATGCTGGCAGCTACAAGGTCTATGTATATGTCAGAGATGGCAAGCATGCTCCGGCCAATGCTTACGACAGCGCTCTGGGCCGGGACTATATCCTGCAGGGGATGGTGAGGCGATAAAGAGAGAGCATCGAATGCAAAGCCTAAGAGTAGATAAGCTCGAGCCTGCAGCCTGAGGATCTGGGCGGAGGCGAAGGCGAGAGGCTCTTTTCTTGGGGCAGGCAGAATAGGATCTGCCCCTCTTATTTTTTTGGCCTTCAGCATCAGATAGATTTAAATCCCTTTATGTAAGCAAGAGAATTCATGATAAAGTATCTTATTTCATCTGCTGTGCTCCTCATGCTGACCGGGGCCGCCCTTGGGACGGTGTGGCTTTATGTCGATCCACTCTCCTTCCCCATATCGCCGTATCAATCGGCTGAGACCGGCTTCAATCTCACTGATACTGCTCTCACCAAGATCGCCGGTTTTACCTATTATACCACCCTGGGTGAGGACTTCTATAAGCGAGCCATTCCTGTCAATTACACCAATGCCACCAACTCAGTGATGATCAGCAGCACAGCAAATGGGACAGCCTCCTTCCTGACCTCTCCTACCTTCGGCGGTCATAAAGAGAACAATCTGCTCTATGCCCAGAGCAAATCATCCTTCAGAGTGGGTGGCCAGGGCTCTTGGAGGAATCTGAGCTTATGAGGAGTGCTTCATCTCTCTATCAGCTTTAAGGGCTGCTGCTAATCCTGCCCGATCCCGTCCTCGTCGGGTGCTGATTCAGGGTCCTCCTTCAGGGTCCTCCTCCCGCTCCCTGATGGCAACGGCTATCAGGGTTACCGTCAGGGCGATCAGAGTGAAGGCATAAAGAGCCCCTTTGATTCCCTGCATATCAGCAGCCAGCCCGGCCACAATCGGTCCTATCACCACTCCGGACATGCGGGCGGTATTGAAGATGCCATAGGTCTCCCCCCGACGAGAGGCGCTGGTGATGTCGGCCACCAGGGCGGCAGCAGCGGGGCCGCATATGCCCAATCCCAGCCCCAGGCCGGCAAAGAGAAGCATGACCTGAATCAGGCTTGCAGCCAGGAAGAGAGAGGCAAAGGAGATCAGGCCGGCAAGGCTGCCCAGAAGGATGAGCAGTCTTCTCCTCCCCCGGTCTGCCAGGTGGCCAAAATAGATGTTCGAGATGGCGGTTATTCCACCATAGACCAGATAGATGAGTCCAATATCAGTGATGGAGAAGCCCAGAGCCCTGGCATATGAGGGGAGGAGGGTGATGTTGAAGCCTGCCACCACCCCAGACCAGAGGATGACAGCGCAGCAGGCGAGAAATGTGATTGCATAACCGGGAGCGAGCAGAGGCTCGTCTCCTCTTTGAGGCGGCTGGCTCTCTTTAAGGAGGATTTTCCTGGATTCGGGAACTTTGAAGGTGACGATGATGATCGATACTACTCCCATGAGGGCCCAGAAGTAGAAGGGTGCTTCCAGCCCCATATGGTCATAGAGTGCTCCCCCCAGAAATGGTCCCAAGGCCAGGGCGGAGAAGAAGGAGGCGTTATAGTAGCCCATGGCTGCTCCCCGGCATTGAGGCCGGGATTGATCTATGATCAGAGCCATGGCAGTGGGCCAGACCAATGCCGCTCCCACTCCCCCTAAGGCTCTTATGAACAGCAGAGTATAGGCATTCTCAGCATAGATGTATAGCGGTGGGAGGAGAGCGAATGTCATCATTCCCAGGAGCATTAGCCTCTTTCTCCCCATCCTGTCGGAGAGACGGCCTATGGGCACCTGGACTGCTAGCTGTGCTGCTCCATAGATGGAGATTATGAATCCGAGCAGGGTGTAAGATGCCCCTAGACCCATAACATAGCTGGGAAAGAATGGTGCAACTAAAGTGAACCCCAGGACGGCGACGAATACCGCCAGGTAAAGGGGCCAAAGAGAGCTTGAATCCCTGGTAGATGGCATCCTTCCCTAGAACTTCAGCTCCATGCCCAGTATAGTCTGAGTATTGGTCACTCCGTTTATCTCCCTTACATTCATCACTGCCCGGTTAAGGTCGGATATGCCCTCCACCTCTGCTATGGCGATGAAATCCCTCTCACCATAGACGGGAACGACCTCACAGATCCCTTTGATCTTCTCCAGGCGGTCGTAGACCAACTTCTCAGTTCCCGGCTCGACGTTGATCATTATGAAACCCTTCATAGGCCCTCACCTCCCTGTTCCAGTTGATGATTCGGGGAGTCTCTTCTTCAATCGTTATAAATATTCACCACGCCAACAGTCCCTTGCTATTATTACCCTTTTCCCTCAGTTGCGCCCACTGCCCCGTCCTCTCCTCTGACCTCTCCTCCACCTCACCCCCTGCCCCCTAGCCCGCTCCCCTCTCCACCCTCTTCTCAGTCATCTATCTTGTTATCTTCTATCTTGTTATCTTCTATCTTGTTATCTTCTATCTTGTTATCTTCTATCTTGTTATCTTCTATCTTGTTATCTTCTATCTTGTTATCTTCTATGTGACCTGCCTCGTCTACTGCCCCATATCCGCTCTGCCCGCCCCTTTCCAGAATCTTCTTTTGCACTATCTCTATCTCATCCTCCAGGCGGGGCAAAGAAAGCTTCTCCCGGGCAAGATACAGGCAATGTAGGGCTTCTTCCAGCCTTCCCATCGCTGTGAGAACGATGGCCGTGGACTCGAGGTCTATGGCATCCCCACCCTTCTCCAGGACTGTATCGTAGACCTCCAGGGCTTCTTGCAGCCTCCTTTGATTTCGAAGCAGAAAAGCTTTGTTCCGCAGGGCATCGAGGTTAGCTGGGTCGAGGGATATAGATCGGCTGTAGCTCTCCAGGGCCTCATCGATTCGGCCGAGGCCGAAGAGAGCTACTCCCTGGTTGTTCCAGGCCTCTGGTATCTCCGGATTGGAGGCGATGACATTCTGGAATATCTCCAGGGCCCTCTCAAAATCCTTCCTCCGGACATAATCCATTCCTTTGTGAAGCTGAACTCTCTCCTTGCTGTTCATTGCTCATCACATATAGCCCTGGATGGGGGCAGAATCCCCTGATTTTTCCGGGTTGCCCTTCTCGGCGATCCCTGCTCCTGGCCTTTTTATCTCGCCGAATTTTCTCTCATAGTCCTTGATATGCTCACTAAGCCATCTGGCCAGCTCCTTGGCTGCCAGCGGGGATAAGATGACCTCCATCTCGATCTTTCTCTCCATGACGGTGATATTCTTTCCCCCCTCTCTTGTGGTCCGGGGCGAGTCATTGTAGAAGGCGATTCTGAAGTCGTAGGGGCTGTGGCCGCCTACTGCCCCGATGGCATAGATCTGCTTGAAGTCAGGGCTGCGTGTGGTCTCTACAGATACTTCCATAGATCAGATGACGGCCTCCAGATTAAAAAAGATGATGATATCCTTGCTGCGAATTGCTGCTGCTCTGAGGAGGGGCAATGGTGATCATCTGCCCCCCCTCCCTCAAAATCAGGATCCTCCAGCTGAAAGATTGGAGAAGATATTGGAGAAGATGAGGGTTGATCAGCCCTCAGCACAAAGGCGCAAAGGTGCAAAGAATAGTCTTATGCAATAGATCTGAGGCCATGGAGGGGCATAAGGGAGGCTCATTGCCCCGGCGAGATCGTCCTCCCGCGTGCTCTCTTTTCCACTGACCGAAGCCTTTATCTGCGAGGAGAGGATAGGAAACCTGCTTGCGGGCCCGTGGTCTAGCTGGTTATGACGTCGCCTTGACATGGCGGAGGTCATGCGTTCGAATCGCGTCGGGCCCACCTCAGAGCCCAAGTAGCTCAGTTGGGAGAGCGTCAGACTGAAGATCTGAATGTCCCCGGTTCGAGTCCGGGTTTGGGCATTGATTTTTTATCTGTACCATCCACTCGAGTGTGAGTTGCATTTTCATGAGATGCTGAGCTCAGCCCATTATGGCGATCGGCATGGCTGCTGCCTGCCTCTCAGATGAGATGAAAATCAAGGCTCCTCGCTGTTTCGTGTGGGCGGATTTAAGGGATCGCTAATCCTGTAGCTTGGTCCTTATAACGTCATGACTGCCGGGATTTGAGATTATCATGAAATGTGTCACTACCTACCGACTCTGCGCCGGGATTCATGCCTGATATTATCATGATTGAGCCCGCCTACCGCTATCCTGAAGTTACCCACATGGAATAGCTAAGAGCCAAAATCAAAATATGTCCTGGCTATCTAATCATCACCCGGCCCAGTGTCACCAGGAAGAGCGCCAGGAGCAGCCAGCCAAGTATCCCCTCCAGGATTACATAGTACCTGTACCTGCCTATGGGCAGGAAATCGATGGGACCCCGGGAAAGGAAGATCATAGTGCTGAAGAAGAGGGAATTTCGAAGGGTGACCCTCTCTGGGATGCTATCCACTTCCACCGGCCCGCTCAGGGGTTTGGAGGAGCGGCGAATGCCATCCCCAGTCCAATAGAGCAGGCCGAATGTCAGAATGGCGAGCAAAGACCAGGCAACAGCATAGCTGGGCCGCACCCCATAGCCGCAGGAGACCCAGGCCAGAATATCTATGATCTTTGACCAGCCCCAGCCCTTGCCGGCCTGATTCAGTCTCCGATACTGGTAGTAGCAGTCATCCTCGTCCTTTGACCAGCCCAGGCGGCGGTAGTTCTCCACCAGGGCTAAATAAGCCCCCGGCTGCCAGGCCACATGCTCTTGGATCTCATCCCAGTGAGCCCGGAAGAGGTTGATCTCAGTATCATTGAGGATGAGGCGGGAGCCTTCATGAAGCTCTGCCCCCTCAAAGAGCAGGGAGGTGATGGTCGCTGCCTTGAAGTTGAGGTCGCCCTCGAAACGGGTCTCCTGGAAGGTGGCAATGCCCTCGAACCTGCACAGACCGAAGAGGGCCAGCTCCTGGAAGCGAGCGCCGGAGAAGTAGGCGGCATCAGAGAACCGGGCCAGGCCGAATCCCGCCTCATCGGCAAACACTGCTCCCCCAAAGGAGGAGAGGCCGGTGAACCGGACCAGGCCGAACTGGGCGGGGCCGGCGAAAAGGACCTCTCCGAAGTAGGGTTCATTGAGACGGGAGCGGATGAAGTTGGCCTCGCCTGAGAAGGTGGCGGCGGAGAAATCCGAGGCTGCAAAGAGATCGACATCGGAGAAGAAGGCGTCCCCGGCGAACTCTGCTCCCCTGAAATAGGAGTAGGAATCAAAATCGGAGTAGTTGAAGTCCGCCCTACCCAGGAAGCGGGCAGCATTGAAGGAGGCATCGAGGCCAAAAGAGGCATCCGCAAAGCTGACATCATTCTCAAAGAGCACACCATCAAAGAGGGCCGGCTGATGAAAGACGCTGCCGGCGAAGCCTGCCTGGTGGAAGGAGGCATTGACAAAGTCCGCCCGGCCTGAAAATGTGGCCTCATTGAAGCTCGCATTGCCAAAAGAGCTGCCCCAGAAGAGGGCCTCCTGCTCAAAGGTTATGCCATCGAAGGAAGCATCAGGAATGGTGCAGTTGACCAGAACAATTGCTGCCGGGATCTTCTGCCCGGACAGGGTGGAGAGATCGAGATCGCCAGTGATGGCAATGCCATCGTAGTGGACCGGCTGGCCGGCCGCGATCTGGGATAGGATCTGCTGGGCTGGGAGGGGCTGCTGGGCGCCGCCCAGGGACGCCGCTGCTAGTAGCAGAACAACCACCAGTGCTTGGGGCTGCCAGGACATCTGTCCATTCCTTGCAGTTCCTGGAGATATTCTTTGCGCAGACCGCCATATCATCAGATCTGTCTGCTGACGGAATATATTCAAATAGATGACTTCGGCGGTATCCAATCCCATACGAAAGCAGCCTGGCCTGCTGCCAGGCGGATATCTGGCTATCCATTCGCTGCGGTAGATGCAGACTGGTTATAGGGTGTTTAGGGGCAGGGCGGCAATTCCCCCGGTCTTCAAAGGGATGAGGGCTGCCAGCAATCGGCAGCCGAATCCCCTGTCTGGAATCCCCATTTCCCGGCACCGATTGGATAGCCCTGATCGCCAATCAGATCAAGAAGTAACGCTGGTGCTCTCCTCCATCTGATCTGCCTCTGCCTGGCTTCCGGTTGCGGCTGGCTCCGCCCAGAGGCCCGAGCTCTCAGCCTTCTGGGCTGCTGTTCCAGCCTCAAAGGAGTCGATCATCTCTGCGGCATCTGCAGCAAACTGGTCATAAAGCTCGACAGGAGCATTATAGGTGAATACATAAGCATCCGCTCCAACCACCGTCCAGGCCTTCCAGACTCTGAATGCCGCACCCTCGCTCTCCAGCTCATAAACAATGGCACGGCCCGCCATCCCGCCGATTGTGATCTCTCTTTCAGCCTGGATCTCCAAATCAGGCATGACCTCCTTGAGGCTTCTCAGTATTGCCTGGCTGTACTGATCCAGGGTTACATCCTGCCCTGCGGGCAGCTTATCGTTCTGGAGCACCAGATATACAGCCGGATTATCGATATCCTCTCTCGGCGCCAGGAAACCCAGGATTATCCCTTCCTCATTCGGCTCCGGCTCCTGGGGGATCCAACCTGCCGGGTAGGATAACCGGATTCCATACTCTGCACTCTCATAAAGCAGCATCTCCTTCATCCCGGAGAGGCTCAGGGCCCCGGTGGTGTCCAGCGGCTCGATTGGGGCCGGGATGCTCCCGGCCGAGGCGGCCTCAGCGGATGCATAAGCACAGCCGAGCAGCATCAGATTCAGCGCTGCCAGGATTGTGGCCAAAGACATTTTATTGATCACATAGATCACCTGCATTAATACTGTGTTAATTAGTATATGAAGATTCCTTAATTATGATTCCTGAATCCAGTTTCTTATCCGCTTTGAAAATCGGGATGCTTGGGCCTTACCACAAAGCCCAAAAGCAGAAGGAGGATGCCTGCTGCAGAGGATCGCCCATCCAATTCGGCGAAGGGCCCCCTATTGAATCCCTTCAAGGGCATCAATCCAGTTCCCGGCAGCGATCATTCTCATCGCATGGCTCATTGCAGCATCCATTGCTGCATTGGTATTCACAGCCACTACAGTCAAAGCAGACGCAGAAGTAATCCCTTATCAGCCGGATGGAATCGATGCTGCCAAGGAGCATTGGTGCCTCCTTCTCGAACTCCGCCGCAGGGGCAAAGATGCCGTAGAGAAGTTCGATCGTGGTTCCATAGCCAAATAGCTCTCTTGTGGCCACCATGAACGAGCCCTCCGCCGGGATGCCATTTACCTGGAATGAGCAGCGCATCGACCTGGCGGAGCTTGTGGGGCCGGCCCAGGAGACGTAGGCGTTTGATAGCCGCTGATCGGCCTCATATTTAATTATCTTCATCTCCGAAACCCTGGTCTCGCCCAGGCTGAAGTCCTGCGGCATATAATATTCCACATAGGCCTCGGGTGTGGTATAAGAGGGCAGGATATCGAAGCCCTGGTGCAGATGGTTCAGCGCTACAATTCCCCGGGCGGGATTGCTTTTGTCCACAGCCGTTATGCCATTGCATCCCAATCCGGTTATGTCCCAGCCATCAGGCACGGAGAGGGTGAAATAGAGCTGCGAGCTGGCCTGGCCGGCGAAGAAGATCATCAGGATGAGCATCATCATCCAGAATAACGGGCGCTTCATGATCAATCCCCTTTTTCTCTATTATGTGTATGTGGTCTGTATAAATACTTATCATTTGGAGGGCCAGCCGGGGCAATAACAATGCCACTGATAACAAAAATTAACAGATATTGAGGCTCAACCTCAGGAGAGATTAATAATACAGTAGAAAAATTTATATAACATGGGATTGATCAGAGATACTGTTAAATCAGAAATTTAACAAAGGGTGAAATAATGTACAGCAGAGTATTTGCAGGGATGCTCGGCATCTTGCTTGCCATGATGTTCATGGGCATAGCGCTTGCCGATAAGGAAAACGCCAGTACTACAGACAGCATTGCCAGTCCCCAGATCGCTATAACCGCCGCCAACTTCGTTGCCCCCAGTCCAGAGAAGGAGCACTTGAATGAGGAATGGGTGGAGATCACCAACCTGGGAACCTCGGAAATCAACCTGACCGGCTGGACATTGAGCGATGCTCAGAATCACACCTATACCTTCCCCGGCTTCTCCCTCGCCGCGGGGGCCAAAGTCTTTGTGCGCACAGGCAAGGGAGATGATGACATCGAGAACCTCTTCTGGAACCGCAGCAATTCCGTCTGGAACAACAATGGGGATCTGGCTGTCCTGAAGGACCCTGAGGGAAATACCATCTCCATGTATCCTGAGGAGGGCAAGGGGGCCTGAATCCTCAAATCAACTTTTTTCCTAACCCAAGCTCTCTGATGCAGGAGATAATCTTAACAGTCCTTGCCTTGACGTATTTAATTTTTTATAGGCACTGATATCTGATCGATCATTCTTCCTCATGCACCCCCGTGAGTTGGCATCGCCGGACATCTGCCCGCTCAGAGGAGTTCACTTCACCGTCTGGCGATATAGTTCGCTCCCGGCCCTCCTTGGCATGGCCCCTAAATCATTCCCATCGGAGGGGATCATAACACAATTCATCATCAATAGTTATTTGATACTGAGAAAGCCTCGGGATTAATGCAGGTAATAATTCGATCAAAAAGTTTATTACTTAATAAGAGCAATACCTCTATTGATCACTGATTAGGATAGAGGTGATTGTGATATGTGGAAGGATAAAAGCGATAGTCAAGTAAGCAAGGTGATGATCTCAGATGCTGCAGTGCCTTTCGTCGCCCGGGGGGGGCGCTTATTCTCCGGGCAGGTGATCTCAACGGATCCGGGAATCAAGGATGGTGATGATGTTCTGATTGTTGATAGGAGGGAAAGGCCGGTCAGGATGCTTCGAATCTACACCGGTCAGTGAAGTGTGGAGGTGATACAGAAAGCAGCATGTATATGCAGGTATGCAGGAAATTTATAGCCCTCCAGGCTAGATGCCATTAATGGATACCTGGCCGCAATGGATTCGGTGAGGTCTTCTGCGGTCAGGGTTTCCTCTTCTGAGAGACGCTTATGATCACTTCAGCTCAGCCGGCCCATCTGGGCCTTCAAGGGGGGCGGTCCGGTACTTGAGCAGCTCTCCGCCGATCAGCATGGCCAGTCCGGCGCAGAGCAGTATCATACTCACCAGCAGAAGATCAAAGGAGAGCTGTGCCTCTATTCCTGCAATGGATGCCAACTGAGGCGCCAGGATCATAGATAATCCGGCCAGAGTTAAGAAGAGTCCATTGATTATTCGGCGCTCGGACCTCACATATCTGTCCTCCTTCTTCTCGATTCCTCTCTCCAGCATGAACATCTGCTTCTTATGAATCAGATAATATACCAGAGCCAGAAAGGGCACTCCCTCCACTACCAAAAGCAAGATGGCAGTATCTGTCAATATCTCATCCTCTCGATGGCTTTATTCCATCCTCTCGTAGATAATACTTTCGTTATGATGAATAACATATATGATTAAAAATCTATTCAATAGACTAATAATAATATGAATCTAAATTTTTTGTTTACCAAATGTTATTTAAAGCATCATAGCATGACTGCCACATATGAGGTGCACTCCCCCGCCTGAGAGAAGAGATACAGCATTTGCTCTTATTCTCACCGCCCTTTTCGGGGCCTGCATTCTGCTTTCAATCATCATTCCCTCCCAGATATGCCTTGCCCGCGGGGGGGAAGCGGAGGAGATGAACCTCTCATCCGATACTGCACTATCGAAGCTGACGGAGGGGAATGAATCACCGGCCCAAGAAGGGATACCGGTGCACGTCTACATCACAAACAATGACAATGAGAAGCTTGATGTCTCCCTGTTTATAGACTCGGAATTGATAGACCACAAATCGATATCCTCAGGATCGGATCAAAAGATGGACAGATATCTTCTGGAGAAGGGAAGGCACACCTTCAAGATAACCTGGTGGGATGAGGATGTGAAGAGCTCCTTTGAGGTGGAAGAGACAAGAGATATAACAGCCGAGACATCGGTAAATCTATACACCATCCTCAATGATAAGCCTGAGGAGTATGAGATAACTGTGAATCTGGTCAATGAGAACTCCCGGGAGCTGGAAGCATTTCTCTATGCCGACGGCAGCTTCAAGAAGAGCAAGAAGGTGGGAAAGGAGAGCAGTGCTGAGCTGGGGAAGATAAAGCTCAAAGAGGGCATTCACAATCTATCGGTCAGATGGCAGGATGATGATACCAGAATAGAGTATGAAAAGACGAAAAAGCTGATGGTAAAGCGCGATGAGGCAATCATATTCTATGCCCCAAAAGGGGTATCCTTTGAGGCCAAGAATGCCTCCTCCACGGCAGTGGATAGCTCCCCTGGTGTCAGCAATAAAAAAGCGAGCACAAAAAATGAGAATATCGACAAAGAGGATTCCGTCGATAAGGTGGATGATAGCAGCAAGAATGCTTCAAAGAGCAATAGTTCCTCTGCAGAGGTCGATGATGAGAAGGAGGGAGCAAAGGAGGTTGCTATTGAGAAGAGGGGTGCAAAGGAGGATGCTATTGAGAAGGGGGATCAGACATCAAGCCAGCATGGGAGTGGACCTGCTGCCAGCATAGGCAACCTCCATCAGGATAATTCGAAGGGGAAAAACCCACCCGCAAAGAATGCCAACTCCATGATTGGGGGTTCATTGGAGGACGAAAATCGATTGTACATCTACGCGGCATTGATCATGCTGACGATCTATCTTCTCTTAAGGCATTGAGATGATCAGAGCCTTTTTGATCCTGATGCTGCTGCTCTCCACTGCTCAGGCAACAGTCTGGGGACAGGGGATCTCAGGCGAGCTACACTGGAAAGAGCAATTGACACTGGAGGATTATACCCTGACCCTGGCCGACTTTTCCCTGGAGGAGAGGCTGATGGTCTTGGTGGAGCTGCAGGAGGGAGGGCGCCTCATTGCCCGCCGGGCTCTTCATGCTGGTGAGTGGCTCGTCATAAACGATTCATTGAGGGTCAGCGCCCTGAAGATCGCTGATGAAGGGGATAAGGATGAGCCTTATGCCATTATGAGAATGCAGCTTCCCAGCGCCCCGGAGATATCACTGATCTTAAGCCTCGATAAGGATCTCTACCGAGGCGGGGAGGAGATCAAAATGCTGCTATCTGTGGAGAATCGAGGCGCTGTTGATGCAGAAGATCTGAAGATAACACTGGATTCCAGTCCCCCTATTTTCAGCAGGAGGTTCAACATATCAAGCCTTCAGGCGGGATCGGCCTGGGATGATAAGAAAAAGACGGCCCAAATCGATCCCATCAGGATCGATCTGGTGGCTCCATATCTGCTCGAGGCATGCGATCTGCAGGTCAATGTCCATGCTCAATATGCTGATCCAGATGGAAATTCCCATCAGTCATGGGGCGGAGGCAAGGCGCATATATTCGGCCCTCTCCGGCTTTTCAAGAGGGTTGAAGGGACTATGGAGTTATCTGAAAGCTACTATGTGATAAATACCCTCAGCAACACTGGAAACAGGACATTCTCTGTGGATCTGTCCGATTACACGGGAAAGGAATTTAGCAGCAATGAGACCCTCCAGTGGAAGATCGTTCTTGAGCCTGATCAGACGAAGACGGTCAGCTATCGCATAAAGCCCACAGAGCCAGCCATGGGCATATCTCTTCCCGATGCCGTAGCCTCGTTCCGCGTGGGGGAGAGGATTTACACCATCCGCTCCAACAGGCCGGTGGTGGATGTCACCGGGCCCTTGATCGATGCTAAGAGGAGCATCAGCCCCAAGAGGGTGAAGGCGGGGGAAGAGGTGGTGATGTCCTTGGAGCTGGAGAATCGCGGCAATAGAAAGGCAGTGCTGAGGATGGCAGAGATGATTCCCGAGGGGGCAGAGCTGATCTCAGGGGAGATAAATGAGTCCTTCATGCTCTTCCCGGGCGAGAAGGCCGACAGGAAGATCCGACTGCTGGTGATGGATCCGGATGGAATCGGCATCCCTTCTTCCGTAGTGAGATATCGGGATGTGAGGGGGAATGATTACAGCACCAGAACCTCTCCCCTCCGGGTTACAGTGGAGGAAGAGAAGACGGGCAGCCCATCAAATGCCTCCCGGAATGATACTGCCGAAAGCAGCATGTCCAAAGTGAGCGACCCGGGAGATGGCCAGGAAGATGGCCAGGCAATAGCCCCATCACCGGATAGCAGGAATCGGGATGAGGAACGGCTGATTCCCAGGAGGCCCGATCATGGGGCGGCTGAGAGCAGATCTGGCCTGGGGCAGAGGCTATCGATTTTGTTGATACTGATCATATTGCTGCTCTCAGTGGCTCTGGATCGCTACCTTTAGGCGGTCACAAATTCTCTCTCCTGTGGCATCTGATGCCCTGCTGTATCTCATCTGCGGCACAATATCCGTTATCCTTCCCTCTTTCATAACGGCAATGCGATCGCTCATATGAGCGTTTCGAAAAACCTATCCATCGAAATGTTTATATACTATTAATACTATAATAATTCTATATGAGAACTCTCATTGATTTTGCCATTAGAACAGAATATGCTCGGATTAAAACTCTCGGAGACGATCTCTGTGAAATGGGATCGCAAATCGATTGGGAGCGTTAGCCATTGATGTATAAAAATAAGACCAGTCATGGAGGCCGCCCCAATATTGATATTGTGATTATGATTAAGCTGCTTGTACTTCAGCATTGGTTTGGCTTATCCGATCCTGAATTAGAGAGACAAGTTGCCGATAGGATCTCATTTTGCATTTTTCTCGGCACTACTGTATTCGCCGACTCAATTTTGACCCCCTATTTAAGGAAACGCCAGTTCGTTTTTGACCCCCCAGAAACCTCCTAGTCTCTAGAGGTGGCGGAAGCCCTCCAGCCCCCCCCCCCCCCCCCCCCCCCCCCTCCAACCCCCCCCCCCCCCCCCCCCCCCCCCACCAACAAGACTTCCCCTTCCAGCCCCCCGAATGGCTAGCGCCCGAGATACCCCCCACCCCCCACCCCTAGCCCAGCCGACGCCTGCGCCCCATTACGCCCCCCAACCTGTGTGAACGCGGGACGCCCACATGCGCGCTCATCAACCCGCACCGCCCCCACTTAACAGGCTGGGCTTTCGCTATATGCGAGCCCAGCCGAAAAAGAGCCCAACCCGACCCAAAAGCAGCCCCCCCCTCGTTTTTCATCACGCCCGACCAGGGGGTCCGCCCCCCTTTACCGCGCACGTAAACGCGACCCCCACGTCCTGCCAGCCCGAAAGAGTGCTCGACTTCGCTTGCAGTCCGCCGACAACCGCCCCAAGCCGCTTTCCACAAAAGAGGTTCGAGGATCTATTAGGAGTTTGCCCAAGAGGCGAGAGGTTATCCCGAACTAAACGTGTCTTAAAGAAAGGAGTGTTATCCAGACAGCCCCAGTCGTAGCAGCACCCGAGTCCCCCCCGCACCCAGCCAATTATACAAACAGTTAAGGCCCCAGAGCTTGGGTCCCGCCGCCCCTCCCGGACCGACCATCCCCGCGCCCCCCACCCCCCCTCGAACGACAAGTTCCGCAAAAGTACGAGACGGAGTTTCTCCAACCGCGGGGGTCAATCCCATACACTACAGAAGTGGTTCCCGATTTCAGTACTGTTTGGCTATTTCGCGAGCGCGTTATCAAGAGCGGCAAACTCGAGGATCTTTGGGGGGGAGCTCCAGAGGCAGATCGACGAGAAAGAGTATACCGTAAAGGAGGGCTCTATCCAGGATGCAACGTTTATAACGCCGATCCCGGTCAGAAGAGGAAAAAGAAGGATCAAGAGGCCGAATGCAAGAAGGAGGACAAAGATTCGGAAACCATTGGGTCGATACAGGTTCAAGAATTTGATAAAGGCTTGCTAGATATTTCAAATAATATTATTAATAGCCAGAAAAAACCAATGAGATCTCATTATGAACCGATAAATGAAGGTAGCTGGGCAAAAAAGGGCGTCAAGAGCTTTTTCGGTTATAAAGGGCACATTGAAGGAAGCGTATGCTAGAACATCAAAGCATATCAGACGGAGCAGGGGGTTATCCTGCCATATTGGGGAACCATACGTGATATTGGACCTTCAATGACACAGGTGATTATCGCCAAGTTTCTCCGGGGTATCCCTGCACCGCATATTGCCAGAACGACACAGCATACAGAGGGGGCATGTGATCGATATATCAAGGCCTTTAAGAAAGTCAGAATGTTGAATGGCAAGATAAAACCACTGGAAATTGATCGAATACTTGAGATGAGCGAACGATTGGTGAAGGAGTATATTGTACTAATCGACGAGCAAAGAGCTATTGAAGGGGAGGGTAATCATGTTAGCTGAACAGATTTCATGGGAAGACGACATATGTCGTCATTTTAGTTCGATGCCTTTATGGCTTCGGCCAATCTGTGCCCTTTCTTTGTCAGCTCATAATATACCCATTGATTTATTTTGTCCTCTTTCACGACCAATCCGGCCTTAACCAATACGCTCAAATTGTCATAGATCGTCGATTTTGGAAGGCCAGAGGTTCTAGATAGCTCAGTCACAGTCATACGCCTCGAAGAAAGATTCCTGATAATAGTAGTTCTCTTACTTAAGGCCGGGACCTTGAGTGCTTTGCTACTAAAAGCTTTATCGGATAGTAGATCGCTCATAGATATATCTTTTCGTTTTTGGATCGAACATAGTGCATAAACTTTGGATTATAATGATAGATGCAGTCTTGACTGTACTTTCCAAGTTTTTCACTTCAACCACCAACTTTATAAACTGAATCCAATTCTTACATAATCAACTAGCGATAGATATCCGTTTTATGTTAATATTTTGCTATTTAATAACATTTAATTTACCTCTTTACTGCATTACATATGCAAAATCAAAAACTTGGAAACTACAGCAGTCTTGAGAATATTAAAATTATGTTCAGCTTAAAGTTACGTAAGTATAATTCCAATAAGTTAGCTTGAGCCAAGCAAAAATACCAGTATTTAATCAGCAATTGAGATGATAATGATTGAAAATTTTATATTTAATTAATTTTATATATTTTGTTTGTCGGCTGAGATTTGAAAAATAATTGCTCGTGCCGAGGCATTTAGGGAATTAATTGCTATCTATGAAAGTAGTAATATAATTAAATCCATTTTCTATATTGCCTGAGAAAGCTATTCTTTTTCTAATAGTAAAGTTTATATTACATAATGTTATATACACATTACATAGGAGTAATATGACTCCATGACTTATAAGGAGAGTGGGTAGTTTGACTAAGAAAATAGGATTATTTCTAGGCTTATTCGCTATGATTGGACTGGCTATTAGCACAGGGGTCTCAGAATTCAAAGTTGATTCGATGACCTTCCAACTGGCTAGCGATTATGTAAACATCTCTAGCAATGCTGACCTCATGAAGTTCAAAGGAAGCGGCACGGCCGATGACCCTTATATTATCGATGGCTTGAATCTGAACAACCATATTGGAAACGGAATAGTGATAAGAAATACAGATGCCTACATCTTGATAAAGAACTGCACAATGGCTAACTTAACAGGAAATTATTATGGCCTATATGATGTAAACGGAATAAATATTGATGATGCCAAGAACGTTCGCGTAGAGAATTGCAGGCTATCAGGCAGCGGAAGCAGTCTTAGCGTTAGCAGTGCTGAAAATATTCAGATCACGAACTATAGGGGCGAGAACATAATGTTCAATGGCGTCAAAAATGGCTTAATCGAGAACTGCAACTCCGAGCATATTCTTGTTCAAGAAAAGATAGAGCTCATGTCGTCCCCTAGGGTAACAACGGATTTTATGCCTGAGACCCGTGTTCCTTCCCAGAACTGCTTGATAAAGGATTGTAAATCGGCATATGAGATCGTATTATTCAGCCCCAAGAACTGTATTGTGGAGAACTGCTATGTTAAAGACGGATGGCTTATGGCTTTCACCCCTATCAATACCTCATTCATAAATAGCACTGTAGTAAATGCCACAATGGAGATGGATTTCTCTTCAAATACAACCCTTGAGAATATGACTTTAGTTGACCTTAAGGGCATAAACCTCGGGGGATTCAGCCCAGAGAGCTATTCGCCGGTGGTGAAGAACAGCACAGCAAATGGTGAAAAGATCTACTACTATCATGATCAGAAAGGGTTGCACTTGGAAAACCTGACTGCAGGGTATATATGGCTGGTTGACTGCCCAGAAACCAGGATCGAAGGGGTTGAAGCTGGGGGCATTTTTGCGATCAACTCAAACAGTAGCACTATAGAGGGATCAAAGGCTAATCAGATTATTCTTGCCCTCTCAAAGGATGTACTGATCGTCAATAACACTTTGAGAGGTTCAAGCGCCAGGGAAGCAATAAAGCTAGATACGGGCACAAGTAACATCACTCTATACCATAACATTATAACCAAGAGCGAACGGTATTTCGGCGAAAACTTATTTGCTTCGGGTATTGATGCCTCGCCATCCGATGGTAACAACACATTCGAGAACAATATAATCACGGATTCAGGATACGGCATACAGGCTGGAGGCAACAACACTTTCACGGGAAATACGATAGCAAATAACATCGTCGGCATCAAAGTCTCCGGCAACAACAACAGGGTCACTCAGAATAACTTCATCTACAACGGCGTCGATGCCGAACAGAGCAGCTATATTAACATCAGATTTGCCAACAATATCTGGGACGGAAATTTCTGGGCTACTTACAAGGGCGTTGAAAAGGATAAAACTGGATTAGGAAGTACGCCCTATGTAGAGAACATACCCTTCCCGAGGCCGTGCGAGCCTTCGCCTCAAGTGCAGGAGCCGGTAATAGATAAAGTTCCAAGTATAGTGCCGATAAGCAAAACTTAGTGAGCAAAACTGCGATAAAACGAATAGTAGGGTCGTATAAGGCAGTAGGTAGGCTTAGAGGAACAGCAACTGCTGCCTTCCACAATATATTTCACAGAAATGCAACCGATTTAAGAGGCGATATATTTTGAAGATAGTATTAATATTAGGGTTGACAATGCTGATGCTAGGCATTTTAGGAGCTTCAGCTCAGCCTGAAGAGGTATGGAACAAAACCTTTGGTGGATCGGGTATCGACCTTGGTAGCCAAGCACAAGAAACCGAAGATGGTGGATATATCCTCGTTGGCAGCACTGAATCATATGGTGCTGGAAGAGAAGATGCCTGGCTGATAAAAACTGATTCCAATGGCAACGAACTATGGAATAGGATCTATGGCGGTCCAAAAGAGGATAACGGGTATTCTGTTCAGAAGACAGAAGATGGTGGATACATTACTGTGGGTGCCACTAAATCCTATGGCTCCGGGGATTCAGATGCATGGCTAATAAAGACAGATGCTGCTGGAAATAAACAATGGGATAAAACCTTTGGCGGAAGAGATATAGATGAGGGTAGATCCGTTCTACAGGCAAATGATGGGGGTTATATCATTGCTGGCTTAACACGCTCCTTTGGCGCTGGGGATTCAGATGCATGGCTGATAAAGACGGATCCCTCTGGTAAAGAGCAATGGAACAGAACCTTTGGCGGACCGGGTTATGATGCAGGCTGGGCAGTTGATAAGACAAACGATGGTGGATATATCATCACAGGCTCCACAGAGTCTTATGGCCCTGATGGAAGTAGTAATTTTTGGCTGATAAAAACTAACTCTACTGGTATCACGCAATGGGAAAAGACATTTGGTGGTTCAGCCTGGGATGGCTGCAGAGCAGTCCGAGAAACAAAAGATGGCGGCTATATTCTAGTAGGTGATACGCAGTCTTTTAGTGCAGGCGCACAGGACGTTTGGGTAATAAAGACCGACCCCTCTGGTAAAGAGCAATGGAATAAAACCTATGGAGGATCTGGCTATGAATGGGGATTCTCAATACAGCAGACTAATGATAGTGGCTATATTATCGCAGGTTCAACGGAATCTTACGGCTTATTAGTGACTACCTCAGGACCTGAGAAACGTATCCCGGGTAATGCTTGGCTAATAAAAACAGATTCTAATGGCAACGAACTATGGAATACGACCTTTGGCGGAAAGGGAACTGATGGTGCCTACTCAATACAAGAGACCAAAGCTGGAGGATATATTATTGGAGGCAGTACTACTTCATATGGTAACAAAAGCGTAGATGCATGGCTGATAAGGGTAAATTGAGAGGTAACTATCTTAAAAGCTTTATTTTTAGATTATCTGTCAAGTTAAAAGTTACTTGATTATAGAGAGACGTGATGGTATGTTATTATTCACCACCTGTTGCTGCATAAATTATAAAATTAAAAAAAAAATAGAAAATGTTATTCGGAGGAACACTTAGTTACCGGCAGTAGTAGTCAGGAGCTATATACGTATGCTGGTACGCTGGTACAGAGGAACCACATTGTGCTCTGAACGCCGAAAGGGCTGCAGAGCATGCTGGACCCACGTAGAAGCTGCAGTAAGTAGGTCCTACACAACCGTCGGATGGTGTGCTAGTCCAATAGCAGCAATAACATGTCATTTTTTTTCACCTCCTTTCAAATTGTTCACCTATCGTAGTATGGCGCCATCTTGGTGACCAGGAATGGAAACTCTTCGCTCACATCCACGCGGACGAAGAATTTTTCCGTGACATCGGTCTCTCTGTTAGTGTAGGAGAAGATCACAGAGACAATTTTTCGCGCACCGCTTAGCCTTGATGGCCTAGCTTCTACGCCTGTCAGGGAAAAGTTGTGCTCGAACTCCTCTGCCGCCTTGGCATAGATTGCTGGATATCGAACCGCCAGGTAATTCAGCGCCCTGTGCTCGTCAGTGGCTCCAGTATTGTCCGCCATCTGCAGGATCCTGTCGAACAGCTCATTGGCTGCAGTTCTGAACTTCTCCTCCTGCTTCTCGGGAATCGACTCAGGCCTCGGAATAGATTTGATGAAGGCATCTCTATTGAATGAGAAGAGCTGATCGAATCCGACCAACGGGACTTGCAGTCCGCTGCACATTTCAGGCGGAGCAACTGGTCCCTTTAATCCGACCACGACATCCATGCCCGCTTTATCCTGTTGAGGCTTGACGGATTCCACCAGACGATCGAAATCCAATGGGTCCTTCGGCAACAGGATATAGGCGGCCACACCTTCTATGGTTAGAGTCCAACACAGCTCACGTACCAGATACCTATTTTCCTTCTTTGACAGAACCGAGTAGAAGGCCTGTTGATCCGTAAGCCCGGTTGTCTTCGCCCTGCCAGTAGCCTGTGCAAACTCTCTTTCCACGGCCATTCTTCGAAAGCGAGGGTCGATCTTTCCAAGGGCGTAGACGTATTGGGGCGCATTTGTGCCCTTGGCTTTCGTACCTTCTCCGCATCCACAGCTACGCTTTGCCATTCCTTGAGAGGAGGCTTTGTTTTCTTGGCTCTCCTGGCAAGGTGCCTGGTTCACAGGCAGGCTTGCCAGCTTATCCTTTGCTTCTTTTTCTTCCATATCAATTCCCCACTCTTTTATCGCACAACTGTGCTCTTTGGAAGCACAACCACTGATACCACTTATAGCTAGATAAATCTATTGAATTTGTTCGGATTTCCCGAACAAAAAGCAAATATATAAATACATAATATCTCATTTTGTTCAAAAATCCGAACAAAATGCAAAGGCTTAAATAAGGTGGTTTTCTTTCTAACCTGCCACCGATAGGGATTTCAGCTCTTGCATGCATGTAGCCGATATTTTATTACTAATATCGTAGCATATTGCAGCTATGCAAACTGAATAAGTGGGCGGCATAACTCTTTTCAAGTGCTATCATTCTGAAATTATTTCACACAAGCATTTAGCACAGAGGAAGCCGGAAAAGAGAACTACCTGAAAAATGGCTATGAATGGAGAGAATGCAAAATTCATTTAAGACTGCATTCTCGCCGCTATTTTCATCAGCCAGGCATCTACATTGCCGGAAGAGGTCGTCCATCCAGTACTGACGTAGCTGCCATCTCCAGCTTGCTGAACTGATGAACCCTCATTTCTGCCCGACTCATCGAAGACTTTATCCCATTGCTTCATTCCTACGTTATCGGTTTTTATCAGCCATGAGTACATCCCGGTACCTAAGCCGTAACCTGCAATGATATAGCCGCCATCCGCTGTCTCTTGAGCTGCGGTGGCAAGATCATAATTAGAATTCCCGAAGCTGAAGATCTTGCCCCATTGCATGATGCCATTGGAATCGGTCCTTATCAGCCAGGCATCGCCCGTGAGAGATTTATTAGCCAGAGGAGCATTTGCGCCGCCTGCAATGATGTAGCCACCATCTTTTACTTGTTGGACTAATTCTCCGCGGTCGTCTCTCGATCCCCCGAAAGTTATATTCCATTGCTCATTGCCCGCTGAATCCGTCTTTATCAGCCAGACATCTTTGCCGCCTGTACCATAAGACTCTGTGAAACCTGCGATAACATAGCCGTCATCTCTAGTCCTCTGTACTGCACGGCCACCGTCATCCTTCGGCCCTCCGAAGGTTCTATTCCATTCCTCATCGCCGGACACATCGGCTTTTATCAGCCAGACATCGCTTCCACCGGCTCCATAGGATCTTGTCTCACCAGCGATGATATAGCCACCATCTTCTGTCCCCTGAACCGAGTAACCCCAATCGTAGCTGGCCCCCCCATAGGTTTTGTTCCAGCGCTCTTTTCCATCAGAGTTGGTCTTTATTAGCCAGGCATCAAAATCTCCTGCGCCAAAGGAGCTTGTCGCGCCCGCAAGGATATAGCTGCCGTCATTAATCTGCATTACTGATGCGCCAGAATCGTCATCAGAACCGCCAAAAGTCCTGTTCCACTTCTCATTGCCATTTTGATCCGCCTCTACTAGCCAGGCATCATCTCTTCCAGCACCATAAGAGCTAGTAGTGCCTGCAATGACATATCCGCCATCTTTTACCTCTAATACAGAGTTTCCAACATCAGACCCAGCACCGCCATAGGATCTATGCCACATCTCCTCCTGAGGCGCAAAGGCCCCAAATGTATGCAGCAGTAGTAATAACATCAATAATATGGCCAGCCCTAATATTAACGGGTCCTCGCTGAACTTTGTAGATGTGATGGATGATTTTATTTTGCGGATAAGGAGTTGGATAGAAGACTCTTTGTTCACCTATAGGTCAACTCCATCAAGAGCGCTTCCGCGAAATTTATAACCATATTTCCACCTTCGATTGTAGCCAAATTCATCCAGAGGTTAATCATACTAATCTAAATGCCTTCTACGTCGTTTTTCTCCTGAGGATCTTCATAGATGAAAATCTCCTCAATTTTAACGCCGAAGATCTTCGCTATTTTAAAGGCAAGGTCTAGAGATGGGCTATATTTGCCCTTTTCGATGGCTAACACTGTCTGTCTGGTCACTCCAATCTTTTTGGCAAGTTCCTCCTGTGTTAGATCGTGTATGGCCCGATAAACCCTGACTCTATTCTTCATTTGGAGGCTCGTATCCATATTTCTTGTTGTAATATCCATACAGAAGCGAATATAATATCATCAAAGAGGAGGCAGAGAATGCCAGAGTAAAGCCGATATTTGTATACTCTGAGTATCTATACCTGAGCGCAATCAAGACAACACCTATCAAGATGTTTGTCGCAGCGAAGATCTCTATGGCCAGCTTGGATGCCTTTTCGCTTACCTTAACATCTCTCTCATCCTCTACGACCTCTTTGATTTTCGATTTGCATAAGTAGAGTAGAACCACACCTGCTGTTATAGAAATCGCCACTAAAAGGGCATTTCCAGCAGCCGTAAACCAGCCAACCAAAGCTACCATGGATACAATGATCGCCATTCTGCAAATCTTCGACCCTCTTACATCCATGATATCTCTTTGCATTGCATTAGGTTATATAAGCTCTGCTTACGTACGTGTTTAGCTCCTATCACACTTATGCAAGCTTTACCCAAGATCAATTAAACCAAAGAATTAAATGATAATTATATTCATCAATTAAGAGTATACACGAAGAAGAAATAATCAAGCAACCTCAAGAAGAGAATGAGCTGTTAAGACGTGAGATCGAGTTGATTAAGGCAAAAATAATCGAGCTTGAAGCCCGGCTAGCCAAATATGATATCCGGGCTGCCCGAAAGGAGTTGTTGCCAGCAATGCAGAATGTCCCTCTGAAGGCTGATTCGGAAATAACATAATTGCGCAGACAGCTTTGCTGAAGTACGAGGATAGACTGCCACATAGGAAAATCCAGGATGCACTGAGGCGACTGCATGGATTGAATACGAGCCCGGCTACGGTAGTCGATCTAACCCGTCGCGCTGCTGAAGTGGTACAATCGGAATACGATGCCGTTTTGAGCAAGATTCGATGTGCTCCAATCATGATTCAAGGGCACAATTGTATGCGATAGAGGGAAACCATATGCCGGATTCACAAAGCGATTGCAGCGATGCTGGGCACACATTCGGGAATCGAAGGACCTAGCTGAAAGGTTCGAGGAAGCAATTCCCTGCATAAAGCGCCCAAGGTGCTTTATGAATCGCTAACCACAGCTCTTGAAACCGATCCACCGAGAAGAGCTCCGGCATTGGATAGAGATAGAGTACTTTTGCGAGAGGGTCCAGAAATTCATTGGCAATATCCGCAACGGATTCGAGTACTGGTTCACTTTCATCATTAATCCAGGTGTGGAGCCGACAAATAATAGAGCAGAAAGGGCACTACGCCCGCAGGTCGTTTTGAGGCAGTTTTTTGCGAACTCTGCGCAATACCAAAGGAACTTCGATTCACGAACGAATCATGACCGTTTTGGCAACCTAGAGACAAAGAGAACTGGATAATCTCCAAATGATAACGGCAAGGCTTGCCAGCTAAACACATACACATATTTAATACCAGTCGTATAACTTTTCACGATCAATAGCTCTGATCTATCACTTATCATATTACGTGAGAAAATGCATCCATAGCTGCAACCTGAACGGGCCGAAAGTATTATAAGCAAATTGCATAGTAACAATAATTCATATCCGATTTGGATTAGTGGCATTATGATGATCGTCTATCCAGACATTGAATCTGGAAGGTGTTCGAACTGAAGAGAAATAAGCATCTGATAGCTCTGGCATTATCTTTCATTTTTTTGCTGGCGGTCAGCGTCATCGATGCCAGCTCAGAGGAGAGCGAATCTCCTTTGGCCATAACCGATTCCGCGGGAAGGGTGGTCACACTTCCCGGGCCCGCGCAGGGGATCATCGTTCTGAATACCGATGCCGCGGAGGCTGTATCTGCTCTAGGAGCCTCGGATCTGATTGTTGGGTTGGCGTATGTCTATCCTGGAAAGCCGAATGGGGTTGAGGCCGTCTCCCAGAATCTGAAGCCATTTAGCGGAATTATTTCCCTGGGGCTGGACTTTTACAAAGAGGAGAACCTCAGCCGGGAGTTGAGGCTTTTGGGCTCGATACTTGGCCGGGAGGAGCAGAAGAACAGGACATTTGTATATCCGGCTATTGATGAGAAATTGAGGTCTGATAGAGATGAGAAGATCATCTGAAGTTGGGATGCTCCTGATTGCTTTATGTGCCATATCATGGGCAATATCCTCCCCATCGCTGGCCTTCAGCTATACACTGAATATATTTGGCAACGCCAATATGGATGATGCCATCGATGAATTGGATATCGCTTATCTGGAGGATGTGATAGCCGGCAGGAGCCCAGCAACGGAGATGGCAGATGCCAATCTGGATGGTATTGTGGATGAGAAGGATATCGAGCAGGTAAAAGGGCTGATTGACGGGACTGGAGAGCAGATTAGCCTCAAGGCCTGCACCATCTATGAGGAGGCGGTGAATGTCACCATTCCCATGCCGGTGGAGGGCATTGTAGTCCTTAACCTGGCCTGCGCAGAGTCGGTTCGGGGCATAAATGCGCAGGATATGGTCGTCGGCGTCGGCTCATCCCTGGTGGAGGGACCAAACAGGGATTTCTTCCCGGAGATGGCAGGCCTTCCGACAGTGGGAAAATGGAGCGAGCCGGATATCGAGGCCATCATCAGCCTCAATCCCGATATCGTGATTGCCGATTTGAGGACGCCAGACCCAGAGAGGCTGGAGGACAAATTAGAGGGCACAGGCATTACAGTGCTTCGCATGGGCTTCACCTATCCCGACTACTCTCTGTCGGAGATCATGGCCTTGGGCTATATCCTGGACCGGAAGGATGATGCCCGAGAGCTGAACAATCTCGCAGGAAGATGTTTGGACCTCATCGAGGAACGGGTTTCATCGATTGCTGAGAGTGAGAGGCCCAGGGTCTATCCCATATACTATACTTCTGCCGATCTATGGAAGACGGGATCCAATGGCTCTATTGTGGATATGCTCTGCAGTCTTGCCGGGGGCGAGAATATCGCCCATGATCTGACTGGAGGAACAGGCGGGATGTATCCCACTGTGGACCCGGAATGGGTGGTGCAGGAGAATCCCCAGATCATCTTCACCTGGAGCTCTCCTGGAGGCTACAGCCAGAGCAATGATACGGCGATGAGAGAGCTATGGACGGAGATCGTCCAGGCCCCGGAGCTATCACAGGTGGAGGCAGCGAAGGACCAGCGGGTGCATCTCATGACCACAGAGATCACCAGCCGGCCAAGATGGTTTGTGGGCCTCTCATATCTGGCCAAATGGTTTTATCCAGAGAGGTTCCCGGATCTGGACCCAGAGGCCATACACAGAGAATACCTGGAGAGATTTCAGGGGCTAGAATATCGGGGGATCTTTGTATATCCATAGCCCCGTGGGCAATGATATTCCAGGAGAGATGGGTAGCATCTCCTGGAAATCCCTCCGGCCCCCTTTTTCAACCCCAGCCCGGGCGCCCAATGCTCGACAGCTTTAAGGGGCAATTCGATTATTATTAGATACAGAAAATGCTCTCTATATTTGCTGAGTCTCTGGGCGCCACCGCCAGCACCATGTCAGTGGTATTCATAATGCTATTTCTGACAGGACTGATGAATGAGCTGGGCTTATTCTACAGGATATCTCACCTGGCAAAGCCTTTGATATCGTTCTCTCACCTTCCTGCTATTTCTGCATCTACATTTGTGGTGAGCCTGGGATCAGCTCTGGCCGCGAACACCATGATCGCCAGGATGAGAGCAGAGGGCAATCTGACTGAGCGGCAGACCTTTCTCTGTGCCATCATGAACAGCGTTCCCGTCTACTTTCGAGAGCTGTTCACATATCATCTGGCCTTTGTAGTCCCGGTGCTGGGCATCTTCGCCGGGGGTATTTACGCCATTGTTGCTCTCTCCACCGGGATCATCAAGCTCCTTATAGTGATGATCCTGGGACGGGCTTATCTTCCTGGAGAATCTGACCCCTCCCAGGAGGTGGATCTACCAGAAGACAAAAAGAGCATCTCCCAGGCTGCATTGAGATCCCTGAGGGGGCAGGGGAGACTGTTTTTGCGCATAGCATCCTTGTTTTTCGTCATGACCTTTCTCGTTTTATATCTGAGCGAACGAGGCATTCTCCAGTCGATAAATGCCCTTCCCATTGCCCATCTCTTCGGTGTGCCGCCGGAGACCATAGTCCCTCTGACCATCTATGTGGCCAGCCCCAAGGCGGGCATCACCCTTCTGGGGCCGATGATCAGCAATGGCAGCATAAGCGAGGCGAAGGCGCTGATAGTCCTGATGTTGGGCAGTATGTTCATGCTTCCCTTCTACTCCATCCGCTCGCTCATGCCCAATTATACCTCTGTCTTTGGAATGAGGTTGGGGCTGTCGCTGGTTGTGATATCCACGGGGATCAGCGTGCTGGTCAGGCTGATGGTCTTGATCGTATTGATGGTGCTGGCGGGATAATGAAGCATTCTCGGGCAATTCATTGCTGTCGGTCTTCACTATTCTATGAGATCGGCATCCTTGCCCCACAAGGCCGCTTTTTTGAATGGGGGAGCTGATGGCTACAGAATCAACCCATCAGGAATGAGAGTTCCCAGGTTTTCTTTTGTGGTATCAATGAGGGGATATACTGAGTATCGTGGAATTGATGCCGGGATTTCAGGATTTTGATCTTGGTGAGGGTGGTAAGGAATTCAGTTACACAGATACTGGATGAGCAGTTTATAGTTGCAGCCAGAGCCAAGGGCCTCAAGGAGACGCGCATCCTCACGCGCCACGTCATAAGAAATGTTCTGCCACCATTTATCAGCATGGTGGCCATAAGCCTTGGATTCATGGTCTCTGGTGCTCTCATCGTGGAGATCGTATTCTCCCTGAACGGCATGGGAACGCTCATCTATGATGCAGTGGTGGCGAGGGATTATCCTGTCATGCAGGGTTGCTTCCTGGTTCTTACGGTGTGCGTGCTGGCTGCCAACTTCGCAGCAGATATGCTTTATGCAATAGCCGATCCCAGAATTGGAGGATGGCGCTAAATGAAAGCAAAAAAAGGCCCTGTCCCCCTCTCCCGTATCAAACTGATCGGACTGTCGATTCTCTCATTATTCTTGGTCATGGCCATCTTTGCACCGATCATTGCACCAAATGATCCCCGGGAGACGAGGATGCCTTACCAGCCCCCAAGCCAGGAGCATTATCTGGGAACGAATGACATCGGCCAGGATATATTATCTGAGCTGATCTATGCCTCTCGCGTTTCATTGACTATCGGATTTCTGGCGGGACTGATCTCAGTTACCATCGGCGCGACCCTAGGAATACTGGCTGGATATTACCGTGGAGGTATGGAAGAGCTGGTCATGGCCACCAGCGATGTGGTATTGCTTGTGCCCGGGCTTCCTCTTATGATCATCCTGGCGGCCTATCTTTCCCCCAGTATGTGGAACATAGTCCTTGCCGTCGGCCTGCTCTGGTGGTGCTCTACGGCCCGGGTCGTTCACTCCCGGGTTCTGCAACTGCGGGAGATGCCTTTCGTGGAGGCGGCACGATCACTGGGGGGCGGTGATGGTTATATAATGCTAAACCACATTCTGATCAATACCAAAGAGATCATCTACGCCAAGTTCGCCCTGGCGGTGGCATCGGCCATGCTCACTGAGGCGTCCTTGAGCTTTCTGGGCCTTGGCGATCCATTAAACATCAGTTGGGGAGAGATGATCCACTTCGCCTTTTCTCGGGGCGGATTTGCCAATGACATGTGGTGGTGGTATCTGCCGCCAGGGCTCATGATCTGCGCCTGTGTTCTGGGATTTGCGATGATATCAATGGAGCCGGAGAGATCCCAAAAGGCATTGGAGCCGTAGGGCCGGCCGTCAGGAGGCTTCTAGAGGGAGAGAGGCATATCCGCAGGCAGCTTATTGCCGAGTATGCGCGAAAGGGTCGTGAGCCTCTAATGGGTTTGAGTTTTGTAATATGGAAAAGTCAAGAGTTCCTGCAAGCTCCAGACATGATCGATTAAGCCAGCTTGCTTCGCGGGACTATTGAACTTCGTTATGCCCATCTCATTTCTATATTTTAGAGCACGATGCTTTCGGCAGTAGTTGAAGTGCGCGAAATATAGGGTCATTTGGTTATTCAATTCTGCAGTCTCCTTAGAGAAACCTATGGTTTTCCTTGATATGCGGTTATTATCTTGTCTGCATGTCAGGTTTTGCCGTTCAATGTAGCTGGTAGATATCATTTTGTGGTCTATATCTTTGCCAAATATGATTCTCTTGACCACTTTTTTTAGTCTACCGTTGACCCTCATTTTAATGACTTGAGCATATTGTAATAGTTCATCTACGATTAATTTAGGACTTCGAGGTCGCCCTCGCTTGCCTGTTGGTGCGAACGGCTGTAGTTTTCCATATTGCTTTCGAAGAGCTGCTGCATATAGTCTTAATCCATCTGTCACAAAGAGCGGCATTGATCTGAGTCTTTTGGCAGTATTTGAAACGAGCTGATCTGCATTTTCCTGAGATCGCTCACCGATAACATGTGAAAGCACCAACCTGCAATTTGCAGCCATGCTTATCCAGATCCAAGTTCCTTTATCTTCGTATTCACCTTCTCTGGGTAGTGTTTTTCCCCACAAAAGTCCATGCCTCGTCCATCTCTACCTTTGGGGTCTCTACATCCTTCAAGACAACTTCATTGACTTTTTCACTATGCTTTGCTGCTTTCGAGATCCAAGTGCTTACAGTAGATGGTTTTGACTCAAGGATCTCAGCTATTCCTAAGACACTCATTCCACGCATGGCCATTTTTAGAGCCAGCTTGATCTTTTCTTCGTTTGTTCTTGTGTCATAGAATGCAGTGTTAGTTCTATCACAGAATCTGGTACCACATGTGTGGCAAATATATTTCCTGACCTTGCCGGAGCTTATCTTGTAAGTTCCGTACACAGTGACGTTTCCTTTCCCAGCAATTCCAAATAGATTGCACTGCTCATTCGGGCATGCTACATCCAAGAATCGAGGCTTTGGACCTCTTTTGCCCATTTTGCTACACCCCATGTAGCATATAGGAATAGGTTATATAAATAACAGCCGATTGTAGATTCACGACCCGCGAAAGAGAACCCACAGATAACAGTCAAGACCCAACAGATATTTATGCAATTCATACTTATTCTTAAACGAATAGAACTAAGGACATATAGGTGGAAGATTAAATGAGATTACGCTATGTATTGCTGGCTTTAATATTGTGTATTTCTTTTAATGCTGTGAACGCAGAGAATTACGACTTCGTGTTGAATATATATGGCAACGCAAATATGGACAACAATATCGATGACAAGGATATAGAATACATAAAAGCAGTTATCGATGGAAAAGAGACACTCACAAAGCTTTCGGATGCAAACAATGACGGAAAGGTCGATGAAAGAGACATCGAACAAATAAAACAGATAATTGATGGCGATGAAAAAGAACTGATTCTCATCGATTCTGCCAACAGGACAGTCGCGCTAAAGACGCCTATTGAAAGGATTGTTATAGCACGAAAAGGCGCAGAGGAGTTCACAATACTGATGGCAAAAGACAAAATCGTGGGCATTGGTGATGACGCAAAACAGAATAATCCCGACATCGTCAGAAAGACTGGAGTAGATAAAGTCCAAAGCGTGGGAAACTTCAATTCGGGAAGCCTGGACTATGAGGCAATAATATCTCTTAATCCCGACCTGGTTATAGCCACATCGCCCTCATTGAAAAAGGGATTGGCGGACAAGATCCCGGGAAATATCCCCGTAGTTGCGCTGGACTGCGAGGTTGATCCAGACCTTGCTTTTCAAGATGAGATAATAAAAAAGCTAGGATACATAGTAAATGAGCCAGAGAAGGCCGACGAAATCATTAATTGGAGGAGTAAATATAAAAATATATTAAGCAACAAAATAAACAATTTAGATCCAGACGCTCTGCCCACATACTATGTGGAGACATATGAGAAATATTTGACTTATATGTCCGATCAATATGACTCAAAAGCAATAAAAGATTGCGGCGGGATCAACATTGTTGATGGCTCAAGTTTTCAAAAGAACGAATTGCTGGACGGAGAGGTCACAATTGACGCCGAATGGCTGATCGATCAGAATCCTGATTATATATTTATACGGGAAAATACAAACGTTGCAGGGTTTAACTGGACTGAAGAAGAGGCAAAAAAGGAATTAGAATCACTGATCGACAGACCTGGGTGGGAGAATCTGAAAGCTGTTAAAAACGGCCATGTATACTTGTACAACAAATGCTTTGTTCGGAGCAGATCTGAAATAGGAAAGGTCTATTTCGCAAAATGGCTGCACCCAGAACTGTTCAAGGACCTAAATCCAGATGCCATCCATGCAGAATATTGGAAGGAATTTTTAGATATAGATCTTGAGGGGCTCTGGGTCTATCCTGAACCCGTATAATTTTTTTATTAGAGATTGCTGGAACCACAGATCAAATACGAGTTCACTGTATATCGATAGAGCTGGAGGACAAGTATAAAAAATATAAATGATAATAGAGGGGCATCAATCAGCACGCCCCATCATAAATCGCCTCCTGCAGTTGATGCAAGCTTATCGGCTTGGAGATGAAGCCATCTCCCCCCTCATTGATGCATTCATCCCTGCGGCTGGTGCAGCCGGTGACGAAGATAATCCTGGGGCCCTCCGGCCAGCGTTTCCTGATGATCCTTGCAGCCTGCAGCCCATCCATTTTGGGCATCTGAATGTCCATGAGCACCAGGTCATAAGGATGGCTCTCCATGGCGTGCACCGCTTCGACGCCATTGTCTGCTGTATCGGCATTGTGGCCCAGTTTCTTGAGCATCCGCAAGGTGATCATCCGGTTGGCAGGGTCGTCCTCTGCCAGCAGAATGCTCAAAGCCCCATTGCGGTGCATTCCATTGCCATAGCTCAAATCAGATCCGGTTTCAGGTGCCATCTCAACTCACCATTCTATGAAGAGCATTGCCCTCTCCTACCACACAATTCAGCGCAGGGTCTGTATCATTGTGTAATAAACTTTTTGGTATTAGTATTATCAAGGGATGCATCTTCCCTGAAAGCCGAAAGGAAAAAAGAGGCTCTTAGCTGCCTTCTGAGGGACGAATGGCGAAATCAGGGTTCTTGGGCCTCATCACAAAGAGGCCAGGGCACAGAGGAGACCGCTCCGCAGTGCAATACCCTGCAATCAGGCGAAGAGACAAAAAAGAGAGCGGCCCAGTCTGCCTAAAGAACGATCTGCTTATTGTGCTCCAGGACCTCGGCCATTGTATCCACGCCTTCGATAGACCTGGGGAAGTTGGTGAAGACCACCCGCTTGACGTTGATTCCCTTATCCTTCAGAGACTCCTCAATCCCCTTGGCCAGCTCGCCAGACTGCATATTCTCAATGATAAAGCTCACGTTCCGGTATTTCTCTGGATTGGCATTGATATCGTCCACCACCTTGGCCGCAGTCCGGGTTCCATTCAGGGCGAACTCAGGAGCAAAGATGTTGACCACATTCATGCCCAGCCATTCTTCCACAGGCTCCCTCTGCCAAAGCATCACAATGACCTGGGTCTGGTTGAGCTTTTCCTTCTCAGCCGGAGTCGGCTCTATGGCATCGAAGCTCTTCACATACTCACCATAGCGCTCATCATAATAGCTCTCATTGATCGGATCGTACTGCACCAGCCATCCCCTAACCTCCTCAGCCAGAAGCTTGGCCTTGGCGGGCGTATTCCATTCGCGAGAGGGATCGGATACAGTCTTCCATGTAACCGATCCATAGTTGTTGGCCTTCATGAAGTCATTGACCGCGGGAATATTATACCTTTGGTCATTGCTGTCATTGTAGGCCATAAAGAGATCAGCACCCGGGATGAAATCCATATTGAGCTGGATTCTGCTGGGGATGATGTCCCCTTGCAGATGGGGGCAGAGTGTGGGATCGGCAATCGTTATCGCTTCTCACTCTATCTCCACCAATATAGGTTGCCGGGTCCATCAGCACACTGGTGGTGCAGACGATCTTGATCGTATTCGGGGCAGGCTCGGCAAAGGCCGGAGCCAGGATGAGGATGGCCAACATCAATAAGGCCGGCCCAGTGGATTGAATCCCTTTCATGAACTCTAATTCGTAATATCATTTATTTAGTTGTTACTACGGTTTATCCTCCGCTTAAAGGAGAGTACCACCGATAGCCCGAAGCCTGCTGTGAGCAGCAGGGCCACCAGAGGAGCTACCGGAAGCGTATACTCAAATGCCGCCCAGACCCCAAAGGAGCTGACGATGAGGGCTACCGCCGGGGCGACAATGAACATGCTCTTCACATCAAAGCAGAACTGGCTGGCTATAGATGCCGGTGCTGCCAGCAATACGAAGATCAAGAGCCCTCCCACGATATTCAGGCTGAGGGCCACAGATATGGCGATGATGAACAGCAGCAGGTAATAGACCAGCTTGACCCTGATGCCCGCTGCCTCGGCGATCTTCATGTTGAACATGATGGCCGAGATCTCTTTGTAGAACGCTAAAACGAAGAGGATGGAAAGGGCGCAGATGGCGGCCAGAGCATAGATCTCTTCCCGGTACAAAGATATGACATCCCCAAATAGAAGGCTGCTCGCCGAGAGCCCTCTGCCCATGTACTCCATGTAAGAGATCAGGAAGATGGCCACGGCCATGGACAGGGAGAATAGGACGCCCAATGTTGCATCGGCCGCCATCTTGGCCTTCTCGCTCACCGGACCGATAAGCGCAGCTACCCCCATGCTGAAGGCGATGGCTGCCACCTGAGCATTCGCTCCCAGAAACATGCCCAGAGCCGCACCGGCAAAGGCAGCATGGGACATGGTAAAACCAATTGAGGAGAGGCTCATCCTGGAGATGATCACCCCCAGGATGCTGCAGGTAACGGAGGCAAAGATCATCGCCTCCAGGGCATGGCAGACCACATTGTTCTCTATCAGCCACTCGAGCATCTTCCCTCGACCCCACATTCATCTCTTATTATCTCCTCTACCTCTTCCGCCTGGCAGCTCAGGTCGCAGATGATCCTGCCCCGGTTCATGACCACGAGATGGATGGGAATGTCAGGGAGTCCATCGAATGCATGAGCCACCATGAGGACGGGAATTCCCTGCTGCACCATTCTCTTGAACACATCCTGCAGGAACTCTCTGGCCTGAAAGTCGAGATTGCTGAAGGGCTCATCCAGCATCATCACCTCTGACTCCTTGGCGATGTTATGGGCGATCATCACCTTTTGCTGCTGGCCGCCGCTGAGGGTGCCTATGGTCTTATGGGCCAGGTCCTCAATTCCCACCAGGGAGATGGCCCTCTGAACGGCATCGTAGTCGGACTCCTTCGGGCGGCTCAACAATCCCAGGCGGCCGAAGCGTCCCATCATCACCACCTCCCGGGCAGTGAAGGGGGTGAAGGGATCGAAATAGAAGTTCTGGATGACATATCCCACCCTCCGCCTCACCTCTGGACCCAGGCGGCGAACGTCCAGGCCGCAGACACTGGCCCTGCCGTGGGTGATCTTGACCAGGCCGTTGATCGACTCCAAGAGGGTCGTCTTGCCCGCGCTGTTTGGGCCGCCAACGACCACATACTCCCCTCGATCAACCATCAGGGACAGGTCCCTGATAACTGGCTCTGAGCCGCCCTCATATGCAGTATATATCCCCTCCAGATCGATGATGCTCAATTCACCCACCTGATAATCTGAACTAGCGGCTCTGGACTGAGAAGAGGTCCCTGTCCGGCAGGCGGTACATACCCTCCGCCAGCTTTTCTATAATCTGGTCGTGATCAGCCTCCCCCTCAGGCGGAAAATCGATCCTCTTTGGCCTGATGACCATCTGCTTCTCCCCCGCCAGGAACTCGCAGAGGATCTCATTGCATTCCACAATCTGTATGTTCCTCTTACCCAGAGTGCAGCCGCTGCCGATCTGTACCCCATCCGCCAGGCAGGATTCCGGGGGCATGCCTGCGCAGAAGACGCTTGCCCTCATCAGGAAGGGATCAGGGCAGAAATTCTCTTTGACATACCTGCCGATTCTGTAGCCGAGGACGATGTAGGGCCCCAGGTGGCCGTGAAATGCCGCCAGCTCTTCGATAGAGTACTCTTTATCCAGGCCGGTATACCTGCATGTGGTTTCTTTCCTATTCATATCGGATATCCTCATAAAAGTTAATACTAACCCTGATATGATATGAATTATTAATGCTTGCGGGCCATCAGTTAACACCCAAATTATCCTGTCCTGGTGAAATGCGGCCATTCCTGGAAAAAAGCTGAAATCTGGAAAAAGGAGGGGCTTGCCAGGCGCCCCCCCGGGGCCTGTAGGGATCAAGCGGCTCCCTTCCGGCCTGGCAGAGCCAGGGTGCCATCAATCTGTTAATATACTATCGACCTGATATATACTATCGATCTGATATATCCTCTCAATCCTCTATGTCCATCTCCGGATTCAGCCTATAGTCATGAGCAGTGGGATAGAACTCAAATCCTTTAATAGAATCCCGCTGTGCCACAACCATGCCATAGTGTGCTATAACTAGATTTATGGCCTCTTCCTGGGTTATAGACTGGACCTCCCGCAGCAGGTCGTATCTCTCTTCCATATCCCTCGTCGCCATGGACTCCGACAGCAGTTCATCCACTCTTGGATTGGAATAGCCCACGTAGTTGTAGGATCCGCCTGTGCCATAGCTCCTCTCCAGGTAGTACTGTGGATCAGGAATCAGGGCGCTGTTGGTGGCGAAGAGCACCATATCCCAGTCGCCCTCGCTGCGTCTCTTCTCTATCGCCCCCCACTCCAGCACATCGAGGTTAGCCCTGACTCCGATGCTTGCCAGCTCGCCAATGAGTGCTTCGGCCACTGGCACAAGGCCGGGCCTTGTGGCATAGGTGAGCAAAGACAGCTCCAGGGGCTTGCCATCCTTATCCAGTATGCCGTCGCCATCATCATCTTTCCAGCCGGCGTTTCTCAGAAGCTCTTCCGCCTCATTGGGATCGTAATCGTATCTTCTTACGCTTCTGTTCGCCCAGGGCATCTCCGAGCTGAAGGGGACGCTATCAGCGGATCCCACGCCAAATAGAACATACTTGACGATATCATCCCTGTTGATGGCATAGCTGAGCGCATGTCTCACGTCTATATCACTCAGAGGATCATGGTTTATATTCAGATCCAGACGGTAGAGGTATGATGTGTTATAGACCCTTGCATTCACGCCATCGAGAGAGTCGATTCTGTTTGTCTCGCTGTAGGGTATATCCACAGTGAAATCGACATCTCCTTTCTCTATGGCAGAAGATCTCGTATTTGCATCCGTCATGGGTATGGTTACTACCCTATCGATCTGAGTGCTTCCTCCCCACCACTTATCGTTTTTCATCACAGTCAGAACATGTGTCTTCTCATCAAAGCTCTCAAATTTAAACGGTCCTGTTCCTATGGGCTGGCGAAGAATCCCCTCATTATCCATAGAATTTCTGCTGATGATGCCCAGCTCCGGATAATGGAGTATCGAAGGCAGCATGGAATTTGGCTCCTTGGTATGAATTTGCAGGGTGACGGGATCGACGACATCGATATGGTCAAGATTCAGAAAATTTGCTATAGTCGAATCCAGCTCCGCTCCCCTCTCCAGTGTGAACTTGACATCATCTGCACTCATCTTGCCTCCGTCGTGGAAGAGGACATCATCTCTCAGCTTGATCTCCCATGTATCATCATCCAGTTGCTCCCAGCTGAGAGCAAGCTGCGGCAATAAACGGTAATTTTGATCGGACTTCACCAGCGTTTCAGTGACAAGCGTCTTCTCCGCCCAGGCATCGCCTCTATCGTCCGGATCTATGGACGGTATATCCCACATGGCCGCAACCCTGAGCACCTTTTCCGATTCTCCCGATACTGTCGAGAATGAGAGCAGCACGGCCAGGGCCAGTGCCACCATTACGATATTCATATTCTTCATAACACTGCTCCATCTATTCATTACGAGAGAGAGCCAAAGGGCCTCTCTAACTCCTGGCCCACGACCTCTTCTCCCTGTTCGTCTCAATCTTTTTTATCGATCCGTTCTCGATATAGGCGATCCTGTCCGATACCGCTCTCAGGACATCAATGTCATGAGAGATGAAGAGGTAGGCGAGGCCTGTATCCTCCTGGATCTTCATCATCAGCCTGAGGATCTGAGCCTGCACCGAGGCATCAAGCATTGATGTCGGCTCGTCGGCCACCACAAAACTGGGCTGGAGGGATATGATCCTCGCCAGAACTGCCCTCTGGATCTCCCCCCCACTGAGCTGCTGGGGGTACCTTGCCAGATGCTCAGGCCGCAGGCCCACCCTGGCTATCAGCCTATCGACCTCCTGGAGGATCTGCTCCCTGCTTATCTTCCGATGAATCACCATTGGCTCGGATATGCTATCAATCGCCCTCATCTTCGGATTCAGGCTTGTCACAGGGTTCTGAAATATCATCTGCAGCCGGGGCCTGGTCCGGGAGAGCTCCTTCTTTTTCAATTTGAGCAGATCCCTGCCCTCAAACACAATCCGCCCCGAGTCGGGCCTCTCCAGGAGCACGAGGCACTTGCCAACAGTGGTCTTTCCCGAGCCGCTGGTCCCAAACATCCCCAGCGTCTCCCCCCGATCGATGGAGAAGCTGGCCCCGTCCAGCACCTGTAGCCGGCCAAACTGTTTGCTGAGGGCATCAACCTCGATCAGGGGAGAATGCATCTTTTCATCCACCCCCCATTCTGAGCAAGCTTCGGGTGACTTTTAATACAATCGGATATACAGCTTCTGCACCTTTCACTGAAAAAGCAGCCTCTGGGAAGGTCAAGAAGGCTCGGACTGCTCCCCTCCAGGGGGACGAGCCCGTTCTTGGGCAGAGAGTTTATCAGCCCCTGAGTGTAAGGGTGCAAAGGGTCATCCAATAGCTTCTTTGCCGGCCCCATCTCCACGATCTCCCCGGCATACAGGACCGCCAGACGATCGCAGATCTCGTATGCCAGGTCCAGGTCGTGGGTGATGAGGAGCATCGATCGATCCTTTTTGCCCTCAAGACCCTGATAAAACTCAATGGAGCTTCTCCTGGTGATCGAGTCCAGCCCCTTGGTAGGCTCGTCTGCTATCACCAGCCGGGGCTGGAGGGAGAGGGAGATTCCCGTGAGCAGCCTCTGCTTCATGCCGCCGGAGAGCTGATGAGGATACCTGTCTGCGGAGAGCCTGGGATCCCTGATCAGCAGGCGCTTCATCACCTTGAGAGCAAGATCTTTTGCCTCCTTTCTCCCGTGCCCTTTTGCTTCAAAAACCTCGGAGATCTGCTGGCCATTTTTCATCAGAGGATTGAGGGAATCGGAGGGATTCTGAGGGATGAATGCGATCTCTTTCCCCCGGAGCCTTTGCATCTCCTCTTCGCCTGCATCCAGCAGATCAGTTCCCTCGAAGATGGCGCTTCCCTTAACCAGCGCATTCCTGGGCAGGAGCCTGAGCAGGGACATGCCTATTACCGACTTGCCCGAGCCGCTCTCCCCAATAAATCCAAAGATCTCACCCTTATCGATATGGAATGAGACATCATTTACCGCCTCGACTGTGCCCAACTTGGTCTTAAATCCCACATCCAGATGTTTTACCTCAAGAAGAGACAAGGCCGCTCACCTCACTCTCAGGATCAAGAACCTCCTGGAATCCATCTCCCAGGAGGCTGAATAGAACCACAGTCATAGTTATGGCCATCCCGGGAAAGATGGTCAAATAGGGGGCAGTCCTCATGAACTCCTTGCCCGCATTGAGCATCGATCCCCACTCAGGAATAGAGGGAGGAATCCCCAGGCCAAGAAAGCTCAGGGCAGCAGCAGAGAGGATGACATGCCCCATGTCCAGAGTGGCAAGCACAATCACTGGTGCCAGGGCATTGGGAAGGATGTGCTTGACCAGTATCCGCCTGTCGCTTGCCCCAATGACCCGGGCGGAGGAGACATAATCATTGCTCTTGACGGATAGAACCTGCCCCCTCATCAGCCGGGCATAGCTGGCCCAGTGAACCAGGGCCAGAGCCAGGATGAGGTTGAACACGCTGCTGCCCAGGGCTCCCACTATGGCCAGGGCGAAGATCATACTGGGAAAGGAGAGGAATAGGTCTATTACTCTGGATATCACCTCATCAGCCAGCCCGCCCATATAGCCGGCTGCTCCTCCCAAGGCTATTCCCATGAATAGGGCAAGGAGCACCACTGAAGTGGAGATGGTGAACGAGGTGGCTGCGCCATAAAGGAGCCTGCTCAGGACATCCCTGCCCAGGTGGTCTGTCCCCAGCAGGTGGGACGATGAAGGCGGCTGGAGGCTACTCTTGAGATCGATATCGTTGGGGTTATAAGGGGCGATTTGGGGCGCAAATAGGGCTATCACCGCAATAACAGCCAGCATAATGAGGCACATGGATACCATCCGGTTGGAGAATATCCTCTGATAAGACGACCATTTAGCCTGGCCTGAGGATATGAGACTCGCTCTATTGGCGCTGAAGAACATATCAACAAACTTCATAATCATGTATACCTGATCCTCGGATCCAGATAGGTGTAGGTGAGATCGACGAGGAGATTGATGGTCACAAATACTCCCACAATGGCGAGAACGCAGCCCTGAACCAGGGGTATGTCCCTTGCTGAAATGGCATCCACAAGAAGGCTTCCCACCCCGGGCCAGGCGAATATGCTCTCAATGACCACCGCTCCCCCCAGCATATGGCCGAAGCTCATCCCCAGAACGGTGATGGCAGGGAGGAGGGCATTTCTCAGAGCATGCCTGAGGATCACATTTTGCGAGGACAGACCCTTGGATATGGCATAGGTGATATACGGCTGGCTCATAACCTCCAGCATTCCTGTGCGCATCATGCGAACGGTCACAGCCAGGGCATGGGCGGATAGGGCTACCGCCGGCAGGACGAGGTACCTGGCTCCCCCATATCCGGCCACAGGAAAGAGCTTCAGATTGACGGATAAGACCAAGATCAGGAGAAGTGCCAGCCAGAATCCGGGCATGGATACGCCAAGGAGGGTCACTATCCTCAGGATATAGTCAGTGAGCCTGTTCTTCCTCATGGCACAGTATATCCCCAGGGGTATCCCGAAGATGATGGCTATGGACATGGCAGCAGAGGCCAGCATGATGGTGGCGGGCATGCGGAGAAGGAGGAGGTATGAGACGGGCTTTTTCTGGATGTATGAGCTTCCAAGATCTCCCTCCAGGGCACTGGATAACCAGCGGCCGAACTGAATATAAAGAGGATCATGCAGGTTGTACCGGCTGGAGATCTCTGCTATCTGTTCATCTGTGGGGATCTCCTCCATCTCCAGGATGGTGTGCTTGAGTATCAGCTCGGCAGTGCCTCCGGGTATGATGTTCATGAGAAAGAAGGTGAGAGCGCAGACAGCCAGGACTGTCAGCCCCATGAAGGCCAGCCTCTTGGCCAGATAGCGGAGCATTAGAGACATCAAGCCTCTAACATTATAGGGGTCCGATCGTCATCAATCATGTATGATTCTCCCGGGTGGGATATCGCCCACGCAGATCATAGGGTGATGATATTATTCAATAATAAATCTTTCGTTAGTAATAACACAAAATTTTATAATCTTTTAATAGAGTGATCCAAAGGACGAAGGGATGGGATCGGAATCAGATATGAGCCAAGAAAATGAGGAAAAGGGGCCCCTGAGCTCCGAAGCTGCCGGAAGCTCAATGCACCCATTCCTGAGAGATCTTCTGTTTCACCGCTCGATGTACATATCCGGGCTGAGCTTGTAGTCATGGGCAGTGGGATCGTACTCATAGCCCAACACATAATCCCGGCTGGCGACAATCACTCCATAGTAGGCCACAGTCAGAACAGGAATCTCGTCCTGGATAATGGATTGGATCTCATTCATTATCTCCAGCCGTTCCTGCTCGTCGGCGGTCCTGGATGCCTGATCCAGTAGATCATCGACCTTGGGGTTGGAGTACCCTGGATAGTTGTAGCCTCCTTCGGTCTCGTAGGTCAAGCCCAGGTAATAGGAGGGGTCGGGCACCATTGCAGTGTTAATTGCCTGCAGATAGATATCCCAGTCGCCGGTCTTCCTTCTCTCATTAATTACACCTGACTCTGTGATCTCGACGTTTACCTTAATGCCGATCTCCTTCAACTGACCGGTGATGGCCTCAGCCATGGGCGGTAGCCCGGGACGGTTGGGATAGGTAAGAAGGCCGATCTCCAGGGGCTCTCCATCTTTGTCCAAAATTCCATCAGAATCGCTGTCCATCCAGCCAGCCTCCGCCAACAGCTCTTTGGCCCTGTCCAGATCATGCTCGTACGCTGCCAGATCCTTATTCGCCCAGATGAACTCGGGCATGAAGGGGCCTATCGCCGGCCTGCCGATGCCAAAGAGGACATACTTGACTATGGAGTCGGTGTCGATTCCATAGGCGATGGCCTTTCTCACCCGGACATCATCCAGAGGAGCATCCTGAGTATTGAAGTCCATCACATAGATCCTGGGGTTCTGGTACTTCTTCACATTGATCCCGCTCTCATCTCCAATTCTGTCCGCTTCACTATAGGGGACATCAACTGTGAAATCCACATCTCCGTTCTCCAGGGCCAAGGCTCTGGTGTTGGGATCGATGATGGGAACGATCTTGAGACCGGAGAGCTTGACCTCTCCGCCCCACCATTTGCTGTTTCGGACCAGGTTCAGGACATGGGTCTTGGGATCGAAGCTCTCCAGCATGAACGGACCGGTGCCGATGGGCGAGACAAATTCACCCTTATCGTCCAGGGACCTCGGGCTGAAGATGACTATGCTGCTGTAGTGGAGGACAGCAGGGAGGATGGGATTGAGCTCATTTGTATGGATGAGAAGGGTCCGGTCATCGACAACCTCAATTGATTCCAGGTCCATGAGGTCAGCAGCCTTTGAGTCGAGCTCGTTCGCCCTTTCCAAGGAGAACTTGACCTCATTGGCGGTCATCTTTGATCCGTCATGAAAGAGCACATCATCCCTCAGCTTGATCTCCCATGTCCTGTCGTCGATCTGGGTCCAGGACTCTGCTAGCTCCGGCTTGAGGGACATATCGGAGTTCACGCCCACCAGGCTCTCAGTGATCAGGGCTTTCTCGGTGAGGGCTGAGCCGCTCTGGACAGGATCCATGGATTTGATGTCAAACAGCTCTCCAACAATCAGTACATCATCAGGTCCTGCCCCAGCAGCCAGCGCTACTGCAGGGAGCAGGCATAGGGCAATCAGAATTGTCTTCGCCCACTTGCCCAATTGAGATTTTTCTCTCATCTTAATACATCCATTTAGCTTTTATATGAAATGCAGCGTTTTCAGTAACAATATTTAAGATTATTCTATATGATAAGGAGCAAAAGAGATGAATATAAATATAGATTATAATAAAATATATGAAAAACTTTATTAGGTGATATTAAACTTCGCAGACGGCTGCCATCTTCCACTGGTAATGCCTCGGCAGAGCAATCGAGGTTAAAAAAAGGAGGCTCGAATCGACCGAATCGTCCCCGAGCCCCGAATTAGATATCGATATCTATTTTTCCAGATACATCTCCGGGTTGAGCTTGTAGTCGTGGGCGGTGGGATCGAACTGGTAGCCTTTCACATAATCCTTCTTGGCCACTGCCACGCCATAGTAAGCAACATTTATGATGGGAAGTTCGTCATGCACAATGCTTTGCACCTCATTTAGCATTGAAAGCCTCTCTTCTGGATCCTGAGACTCTGATGCCCCTTCGAGCAGCCCGTCCACCCCCGGATTGGAGTAGCCTGCATGATTGAAGGCACCTCCTGTCTGATAGCTGAACGATAGATAGTAGGATGGATCGGCAACCATTGCGGTGCTCATAGCAGCGAGTGATAGATCCCAGTTGCCGCTCTTGCGCCTGTCTGATATGGCTCCACTCTCCAGTACCTCAACATCCGTCTTTATGCCAATTTCATTGAGCTGTCCGGCAATGGCCTCTGCCATGGGCGGCAGACCTGGTCGGTTGGGGTAGGTGAGCAGAGATAGCACCAGCGATCCGCCATCCTTGTCCACTATGCCGTCGCCATCGCTGTCCGTCCATCCGGCATCTGCCAGAAGATCTCTGGCCTTCTGGGCATCGTATTTGTACTCCTCAAGGCTCTTATTGGTCCAGTAGAAATCCGGCATGAAAGGTCCGACTGCTGGTTTGCCGACATCGAAGAGCACATACCTTGCTATGGAGGATCTATCGATGCCATAGGAGATGGCCTTTCTGACCAGGATATCATCTAATGGTGCATGCTTCAAGTTTATGGCCATGAGATAGATCCTGGGTATGCTGTACTTCTCCACACCCAGACCCTCTATGGAGTCGATTCTATCAGTCTCGCTGTATGGCACATCCACAGTGAAATCCACCTCTCCATTCTCCAGGGCAAGAGCGCGAGTGTTGGGATCGGTAATCGGCCTGAGTATGATCTTCTCCAGCTTGACCTCGCCCCCCCACCACTTATCGTTACGCGCAACGGCCAAGACATGGGTCCTGGGATCGAAGCTCTCCACCATAAAGGCGCCGGTTCCAATGGGAGAGATGAACTCGCCTTTGTCGTCCAGAGAGCTGGGGCTTATTATCGCCGTGCTGGGATAGTGCAGCGCTGCCGGCAGGATCGCATTGGGCTCGATGGTATGGATCCTTATGGTGAGGGGATCCACTGCCTCAATGGACTTCAGCATCAGAAGAGATGCCGCCTTTGAATCCAGTTCCGCTGCCCTCTCGAGGGAGAACTTCACCTCATCTGCAGTCATCTTCGAGCCGTCGTGGAAGAAGACATCATCCCTGAGGGCAACCTCCCAGGTCAGGTCATCAATCCGGCTCCAGGATAAGGCGAGCACCGGTTTGAGCGACAGATCGGGATTGGTGCCTACCAGCGTCTCAGTGACAAGCGCCTTATCATTCAAAGCCACATGCCCGTCATCATTGGATGTATCGATACTCGGTATGTCCCACAGCTCTCCTACGGCGAGAACGTTATCGAAGTCCGATCCTCCTGCAACAGATCCTGCCGCGAAGAGGGAAAATATGATCAGAAGCAGCGATTTGCATAGCATCATTGAGATCACCTATTCACTTTTTGTGCCCTTCACCATGTAATATGTCCAGTTGAAGGAGATCCTGCGATGAAATGGCATTCCGATCTTTTGGATCTTTAGAATATCATGCAGATCGATGAGGCTCACATCCTTCAAGCCGGATCCCTCGAAGTACCTTTTCGCCTCCTGAGAGGTCAATCCGTAGCGATGGGGGAGGGCAGAGTTGAGATCATCCGAGTACCAGCCTTTCCAGGGGTTCTGCCTCTCTAACAAGATCATTCCCACCTCTGAGGCCAGCCTTCTTGACCGACCAGAGATTGAATCATCTCGCCATCGCGCATCGATGGCCAGCACCTGGCCTCCAACCTTCACCACTCGCTTCCACTCTTCCACTGCCCTGTCTGGATGGGGCAGAGTCCAGAGCACATGGCGGCTGATCAGGGCATCGAATCTGCCAGGATCAAATTTCAGCCTCTCTGCATCTCCTATAGAGAACTTGACCTTCAGACGGGAGGCCCGGGCCTTCTCCCTCGCCCTGGAGAGCATTTTCTCAGATAGATCGACTCCCTGGACATTGTGGCCCATCTCCGCCAAGACCAGGCTCATCTCCCCTGTGCCGCAACCCACATCCAGGATATCAAGGCCGCTTCTGGCAAGAGCCTCTCCCAATACCCTCTTCCAGGCATCCCTCTCCTCTGCGCTCTTTATGCCGTGACCATCACGCGTATCATACTTCTGGGACGAGATATCCCATCGAGAGCGTATGACGCTCTTCACCTCTGAGTCGGTTAAGGGCATGAAAGGTTAAAGATATATCATTTCATGTTAAACCTTTCCATTATTATAACATAAAAGCCTATTACTTATAAAAAGTCGAAGATCGTAATCCTGCCAAAGCCCATCTCTTGGGCGATGGCTTTTTGCCCCTTCGCAGTCCCCTGGAGGAGGACGGAGACGCAATTCAGCGATGAGCCAATTTTTCAATATACTCCTCCGGGCTGGGCTGATAGCCATGAGCGGCTGGATCATACCGATGGCCTTCAAACAGCCCCCCATATCATCCAAATCCACTCCAGCGAGCTATGCTGCCACCAGGAAGATGCACATGGTGGCCGGGATGATTGATGCTCATCTATAAGAATATGAATAAGAGCAATATTATCAGAATATTGGCCACTTCAGTTAACGAGTATTCCATCGCTGTTATCCTCAGCCCCAGGGATCCCTGGAAATAAGAGACATTAGTGGGAAGTCCGATTCTGAAGCATCCTATTCCCAGGTGCAAAAACCTGGCCATAAACAGCAGGAGAAGACAGCTGACTGTGGAGAGGGAGCCCTCATGAAGCAATGTGCCTGAGGCCACCAGTGCAGCGCTCTGGCTGACCAGGCTGGCCATGAGGACTATCAGGCTGGATGACGAGAATCCGAGGGGCTCGACCAGGATACTGTATCTCTCCACTATGGGCAGCACCAGCACATATTCAATGGCCACCTGGGCGAGAAAGATGGTGGGGACCAGCACCTTGATGATCTTGATGGATGAGGACAGGCACTCCAGAAGGCCGGCCCTCAGTATCGCTGCCCATCCATTCCATTGTTCCGGGTCCTCCCCGCGCTCCAATGTCAGCCCCCTGGCTGAGAGCAATCGTCTCGAGGCGAGGATGCCAATGCCGGCCACAAAGAAGCTGGCGAGCAGATCCAGGCATACGTAAAGGCCTCCGGCCTTTGGGCCCAGAACGGAGAGGGCCACGGGCAGCGAGAAGATGAGCATGCTGTTCAACCCCTTGGGAATAAAGCCCACTAAAATGGCCACAACCAGCTCACGATCGGTGATCTGCCTCTTCCTGTGCACCTCTGATAGGAGGGCAAGGGCTGCCCAGCTATTGATCAGGAACAGCGTCAGGGCTGCAGAGCATTCCGCTGGAAGACGGGATACAGCCGCCAGCCAGTTGGTGGGCATGGTGAGATATCGAAAATAGGGTGAGCGGCGAATTACATTGGCCAGGAAAAATCCAATCACAATCGGTGGGATCATGACCCGAGATATCTCCACTGTGCCGATGAGAGCAGTATAAAGGGTCATATCGATAGGAGATAAATTGACATGCTCCTCCCCCTAAGATTGCGCCTCCACCAGCCGGGCGTATCTTCCTTTCCGGGCGATGAGATCCTGATGCCTTCCCTGCTCCACTACCCGCCCCTCATTTAAGACGAAGATCCAGTCCGCATCCACCACTGTGCTCAAGCGGTGGGCGATCATGATGGTGGTGCGAGCCCCTCCCCCCTCCATCAGAGCCTCCTTGATTGCCCTCTCGTTCTCAGCATCCAGGCTGGAGGTGGCCTCATCCAGGACGAGTATGGGCGCTCCTTTCAGGAGGGCTCTGGCAATGGCGATCCTCTGTCGCTCTCCGCCGCTGAGGCGAACGCCCCTCTCCCCCACCAGGGTATCATACCCCTGGGGCAGGGTGGTTATGAAATCATGAATGCGGGCCTTGATAGCGACCTCTTCCACCTCGGCGTCGCTCGCCTCTGCCCGGCCTAAGCGGATGTTCTCTCTGATGCTATCGCTGAATAGGAAGACATCCTGAGAGACCACTGAGAACAGACTGCGTAGCTGCATCATGGGATAACAGCGCAGATCTATTCCACCGAGCAGTATCCTTCCCGCTTCCGGATCCCAAAAGCGGAGCATCAGATTGATCACTGTGCTCTTTCCCGCTCCGCTCGCCCCCACCAATGCCACTGACGAGCCTGCGGGGATCTCCAGGCAGATAGAGTTTAAGATCAAAGGCTCATCAGGAGCATATCGGAAGCTGACATCCTGCAGGGAGATGGATGGCTCTATGGACTCGATCGGAACTGCTGGAGCCAGGCCCGGCTCGTCCTTCACCACTGGCAGCTCATCCAGTAGCAGAAAGAGTCTGCGAGCAGCAGCGCGGGTCAAAGAGAGCTGCTTGGAGATCTCGACCACAGAGGTTACGGAGAGAAATACGCTTGAGGCCAGGATCATAGTGGCGGGGAGAAAGCCTGGCGCCAGGGAATTCTGCCTTACCAGGATGCTGGCACACAGGAGCATGGCAAGAGTCCCCACAGAGACTATGCTGATGCTCGCTGCGCTTTGCAGCCCGATGTTTCTCGCCTGCCTGGCCTGCAATGCCAGCAGTGTGGCGGAGCTCTCAGATAGCTCCTCAATTCTCCGTCTGCTGTAGCCGAAAGAGAGAATCTCCTTCATTCCCTGAATCGTATCCAGCACCAGGGAGTTGAGAAGGGCCTGCTGCCCCCTCAGCCTATCCCCTAAGGCCGAGCCCAGCCAGAAGGCCAGCCTGGGCATGAGGATCAGCAGGATGAGAAATATGAGCAATACCTCTGCCAAAAGCAGATTGATTGTTGCCAGAGCGGCAAGGGCGATGATGGGGATGACAAAAGCCACTACCGCCGGCCCTGCTGTATGGGCGAAGAAGAACTCCAGCAATTCTATGTCAGATACTGCTGTGCTGACCAGATCGCCTGTGCGCCTGTTGGCAAGCTTTGCCGGAGCGAGGGGCTCTATGGCCCAGAATAACTCATCCCTCAGGCCGACCTGGATGCGGAATGCTGCCACATGAGATAGATAGGGGCCCAAATAACCAAAGGTCCCTCTGGCCAGGCCGAGGATGATCATAGCAGCAGCATAAGGATAAAGCTCCCCGGTGGCTGTGCCGGCCACTGCCCGGGCGAAGAGGGCGGCACCAAGAACGGCAACGCCGATCCCTGAGACCTGCCTTAAGATCTCGAATATTACGACCAGGCTCATCAGTCCCATATGAGGGCGAATAGGATAGATCAGCCGGCGCCAAACCGATCTGGAATCGAGAAGCTCTCTTATCACAGCTCTCCTCCTGCCATAGCGAGGAGGCTGCTGCCGGCTTCCATGGACAGGGCATTTTCGTCATCCCCGCATTCTGGAATATCCAGGGACTGAGCCGCCACCAGATGGGCATAAATGCCTCCATTGGCCAGCAGCTCCTCATGGCTGCCGGACTCGGCGATTCTCCCCCTCTCCATGACTAAGATGCAGTCCGCCTTTCTGACTGTGCTCAGCCGATGGGCAATGATCATAACAGTGCGCTGGGACTGCAGACGGCCGAGGGCCTTCTGGATATCCTCCTCGTTTTCAGCATCGATGCTGGAGGTCGGCTCATCCAGGAGGAGGACTGGTGCCCCCTTGAGAAGAGCACGGGCAATGGCGATTCTCTGCCGCTCTCCTCCAGAGAGAAGCACCCCTCTCTCGCCTATGACTGTCTGGTAGCCTTCAGGAAGCGCCACAATGAACTGATGAGCGTTGGCCGCCTCTGCCGCCCGGACGATCTCTTCATGGCTGGCCCCGGGATTCCCCAAGCGGAGGTTATTCTCCACAGTATCATAGAACAGGTAGGGCTCCTGAGCCACCAGCGCCATTTGGCTGCGCAGGAAATTGAGGGGCAGGCTGCGAATATCATATCCTCCCAGGAGTATTCTGCCCTCTTGGGGATCGTGAAAGCGGAAGAGGAGATCGATGACTGTGCTCTTGCCAGTTCCAGTCGCTCCCACCAGAGCCACAGTGCTGCCCGGCTTCACCTCAAATGATATGTTATGCAAGACCGGCCTATCACAGTGATAAGAGAAGAAAACCCCCTCAAATCTGATCTCGGGCTCGATAGCAGAAGGTGCTATAGCCTGGCTGTCCAGGACCTCTGGGCGCTGATCTAACAGCTCGAATATGGCGTTCGCTGATCTTCTTCCCTGAAGGCTGTAGTGGTGATATAAAAGCAGATTGCTGACATGCTCGTAGAAGAGCGAGCCCAACAATAGGACCATCACCAGCTTGTCCATCAACAGGCCCCCTGGCTGAGGCGGAATGATGAGACGATCATAGTCAGGGAGTAGCCCAGAACTGGGACCACCTCGGAGACGAAGCTGGCCCCGAAGTAGAGCTGCAGGCTCTGCACCAATGCCCTCTCCAGGTCCCTGGACCTTCTATGAAGCTCTTGCCCCCGGCGTTCTGACTGGTTGAAGAGCTTGAGGGTGGCCAGACCCTGAAGGCTCTCGGCGAAGTAAGCAGATAGCTCCCGGTACGTCTCCCATGCCCTTCTCCCCACCTTCCACTCCTCCAGATTGGTGAATATCAGCAGGGAAAGGGGAACCAGGGGAACAAAGGCCAGAAGCATCAGGGCAGAGATAAGATCCACATAGATGGCAAAGCCCAAGAAGAGAAGAACGGGCATGACCAGACAGAGAGCCATGTAGGGAACATAAAGACCCACATAGGCCTCAAGCGCCTCCACCCCATCCAAGACCGTGGTGGCCAGGGCGCTTGTATTGCGCATCTCGACGAAGGAGGGGCCCAGATCGAGAAGATGCTGATTGATCCTCTCTCTGATGCTTCTCTTGACCATGGCGGCGGAACGCTGGGAGGTGATATCCCTGGAGGCCTCGGCGATGGCTCGCAGGCCAATGGCCGCCAGCATGCCTGCGAATAGATCCAGCATGGAGAGGAGAGGGCGACCATCATATATTCCCACGATGATCCTTCCCGCCAGGAAGAGGAGGGCGATGTTGGCCGTAGATCCCATCAGGCCAGACAGGAAGGTGAGGGCGATCCAGCGCCTCGCGCCAGGGGCGAACTTCAAAACCCTTTTATCGATTAAGCCTTCCATGTTCCCCTTCTTTGCTGCAGCCTCTCTTCTGCGCTATAAAATCAAACCCAGTCGTGTTACACATATTAATAAATCTGTCGTATGCGATATTATAAATTCATATTATTATCCCGTCTTGGAGGTGAATGAGAATGAATCGGGCTTCTGCTCGCCGAAGTTGGTGAGAGGCAGCTCACTTCCTCCTGATTTCATCCATCCATGCCGATTGGGTGCCCCAGACCCTCCATCCGCCTGCATTGGACGGCCCATGGCATAAGCCTCAAAATAGCACTTTATGTAGAAAAGTTAATATTATATCATCACTTCATCGATTCCTGTGTAGGTGGTATGCTTTGAAAGAGAAGAGGAATTTCGCCCTCCGTGATGCCGCTGGCAATGAAGTTGGCATCTATACTGGAATAGCACCCAGGCAGGCAGCCCTCAAAGTGGCGAGCAGAGGGGTCAAGGATATAAGATTGAGGGAAAGGGGCACAAAAAAGGTCCATATATATCAGGGCAACAGAAGAAAGGTAAAAAAGCCGAAGAACGCTCCGGCCTGGATGCCCGATAAGATCTGGAAGCCGACGGTGAAGAAGATTGGGGTAGAGAGGCTGGAGAAGATCTGAGCTCATCATTGCTCTGTCAGAGGAGGCGGCCAGCACATCTCCCGTGTTGGCCCTGTCATCTGCCCAAGCCCTCATCCTGAGAAATAACAATTATCTAAACTTGATTATGATTAAATTCTAATATCAATTTGATTGATATGTCGGCATGCAACAGCTACCATCTCCTGTCTGCAGAATGGAGCACCCCGGCTGCAGGATGGTGAGCTGGGCAGAGGAAGGATGGTGATGAGACCCTTAAAAGCGCTGATGCTGGCCTTTGCATTATTGATGCTCTCTGCATCGGGCAACGGCTATGTCCTGCATATCTTCGGCAATGCCAATCTCGACGATGATATCAATGACCAGGATTTAGAATATCTGGAGAGAGTGATAGAAGGAACCAAAGAGCCCACATGGCTCTCTGATGCGGATAATAATGGAAAGATAGATGAATCAGATATCTCACTGGTAAAGAGCATCATCAGCGGAGTCCCAAGCGAGATCACAATCGTCGACTCAGACAACAAGACTGTGACTGTTAAGCAGCCCCTGGAGAGGCTGGTCATCTATAACCACCAGTGCGCTGAGATCCTCCAGCTCCTGGGGCTGGAGGAGAGGGTGGTGGGGGTCAGGGACACATTCGCTGAGCAGCCCAACAGGTTCCCCCGATTGAGCAAGTATCAGAGCATAGGCAGCATAGGAGAGCCTGATCTGGAGGCAGTCCTGAAGACCAATCCCGATGCCATCATAGCCTATACCCAGTATCCATCTGAAGAGTCGCTGGACGATAAGCTCCCCCCAGAGGTTAAGGTCCTGCGATTCGATTGTGAGTGCAGCGGCCAAGGCCCCGACGACATGAGAGAGAGAGTCAGATTGCTCGGGATCCTGATGGACGCAAGGGATAGGGCAGAGGAGTATCTTCAGTGGCATGACGCCATCCTCGACCGGGTGGAGGAGGAGGTCGGCGAGATCCCCCAGAATGAAAGGGCACGGGTATACCTGGAGAGCACACCCGAGGGCGACTGGCCTGCAAGCTCGCGAACGGCTATTGGTGTCGGCCATGCCGCCAACAAGGTGGTGGAGATGGCAGGAGGCGTCAACATTGCTGCAGGCCACCTCCCCGGATATAAGGATAGAGCCTCTGAGTATGGCGATATAGAGACGGAGTGGGTCCTATCCCAAAATCCGGAGATAATCGTAGGCCGGGCCATGGGTTCAGGGATCAGGCCGTATGAAAATGCCAATGGCAGCCCTCTTGAAGGATATGCTCAGGATATCAGGAGCCTGCCGGGATTCGATGAGGTCCAGGCTGTGAAAAACAATAGGATATACATCATAACCAATGACTATGCAATAACGCCCAACTACCCCTCTGCCGTCCTCCTTCTGGCCGGATGGTTCTATCCGGATCGATTCGCAGATAGCGATCCCCAGGCAGCTCACCAGGAGTATGTGAATATGATGGGCTTGGACTACGATGTCTGGGAGAAGGGTGCGTTCTTCTTCCCCGAGAAGTAAGCAGAGGATCCGGGATATATTCCGGCTGAGGTTGATGAATTCGACGTCTGTCATGAGAAAGGAGATGCGATAATTGAGAGCAGATAAAATCTTAGTACTGGCGCTGGCCCTACTCGCCAGTATCATTACCCTGTCATCGGGGTCAGGCTATGTGCTCAATGTCTTTGGCAATGCCAACATGGACGGCACAATCGACCAGGAGGATATAGCAACCCTCAGAGAGATCATCAGCAATAATATGAGCCCTACCGAGCTTGCCGATGCCAACCTCGATGGCGAGGTCGATTTGCGGGATATAGCCCAGGTGGAGATGATCATCAATGGAACAGAGAAGAACCTGACCATTCTGGACGGCAACCATTTGCCCATCACCATCAACAAGCCTGTGGAGAGAATCGTGGTCGAATATCTGGATAATGCCGATCTGATGCAGATTCTCAAGAGGACGGATAAGGTGGTGGGGGTGGACCTGGCAGTGGCCAAATCCCCGGCGGAGTTCCCGGAGCTGTCAAACCGGACGTGTGTGGGAGCCATGCACAAGGAGCCGGACTATGAGAAGGTATTGAGCCTTGATCCCGATCTGCTCTTGGTATTCTCCAATGCCACCCAGGAGAAGGATAAGAACCTGCCTGGAGTGCCAGTGCTCTTTGCCGGCCTGTACTATCCCGACCTCCTCAGACCTGAGAGCTCCCCTTTCACCGATGCAGTGCGCAAGCTAGGCTATGTCCTTGACGCCCAACAGGATGCAGAAGAGTATATCCAATGGCATATAGGTTCTCTCAACAGACTGATTGAGAGCACAGGAAGCATTCCTGATAGCATGAGGCCGACAGTCCTGGTGGCCGCCTATCCCGGAGCTGAGGAGAAGAGCATATTCACCTTTGCCAAGATAGATACCCTTACCAGCATGGTGGATCTGGCCGGTGGGAGGACGGTGGCAGCCGACTTGCCTGATTTTATGAAGTCCACTTATAGAATAGAGGTGGACCCGGAGTGGGTCTTGCAGGAAGATCCGGATTATATCGTCTTGCTGGTTGTTGCCACCACCTACAGTGGCCTGGTGATGGATCCGCCCAGCGGCTACGATGCCGATGACCCCACTGGAATGAAGGAGGCTCTTGAGGCCTTTGTGAGCCGCCCGGAGTATGCCAACCTCAGAGCAGTGCAGAACGGCGATGTTTACATATTGAGCGGCAACATGAGAAATGATGCCAGTAAGGGACTCATCGGCGCAGCCTACCTGGCGCGGATCTTCCATCCCGAAGAGGCGGAGATGGATCCAGAGGATCTGCATCAGGAGTACTTGCAGAGGTTCCTGGGCCTGGATTACGATCTGGACCAGCATGGTGTATTCATATATCCCCCTCTGATCAAAGGCCCCGGAGAGCTGGGCGGCGTGCCTGACAGCTACTATGAGATGGTGGCAGGAAATATAACCCCAAGGGCATGAAAAAGGTCGAATGCAGGCCCTTTGCCTCCAGTAAGCCCTTTTTCATCCTCGATTTTTCGATTTTTTTGCAGCATATCAAACCGCTCCTGGCAGAATGCCTATGCATTTAATCTCCAGTGACAGTAGCCTGCCTATAGCTAATTATAATAGAATCTAAACACGTGACTATATAAACACAATCAAGATTGATATTCGTAATAATTCCCTTGATTTAGTTATGATTAAATAGTAAAATGCCCTAAGACGGAATGCTGCATTGACGGCTCCTCCGCCCTTTTGCAGCAGCTCAGGCGGACCGGCCATCCTGCAGAAGGAGACTGAAATATGAGATATCAGATAGCAATAATGCTGGCACTATGCAGTTTGGTGGTTTCGGCATCGGCGGGAGATTATGTCCTGCATATCTTCGGCAATGCCAATCTTGATGACGATATCGACGAGCAAGACCTGGCATATCTGCAGGGGATAATAGACGACAAAGAGAGGCAAAATTGGCTTTCAGATGCTGATAACAATGGGAAGATAGACAGATCCGATATCACTCAAGTGGAACGAATCATAAACGGCACTCAGACAGAAATCACAATCGTCGACTCAGACAACAAGACTGTGACCATAAAGCAGCCCCTGGAGAGGCTGGTGATCTACACCCATCAGTGTGCGGAGATACTGCAGCTGCTGGGAGTGCAGGACAGGGTGGTAGGCGTTCGGGACACATTTGCCCAGCAGCCCAATAGATTCCCCAAGATGAGCCAGGATCTGAACATAGGCAGTGGAGGAGAGCCTGATGTCGAGGCCGTCTTGAATAGCAATCCCGACGCCATACTGGCCTATACCTTTTACCCAACAGAGATGGCCCTGGATGAAAAGCTTCCAGCAGATGTGAAGGTTCTCCGGTTCGATTGCGAATGCAGCGGCCTTGGCCCTGATGCCATGCGAGAGAAAGTAAAGCTTCTGGGAATCCTGCTGGGAGCCAGGGCCAAAGCGAATGAGTATCTGGAATGGCATGATCGTTGCCTCTCTCAGGTGGAGGAACGCATCAATGGAATTGCTCTGGACGATCGGGTGAAGGTCTACCTGGAGAGCACTCCAGAAGGGGACAAACCATTGGTCTCTCGCACGGCCATAGGCACAGGGCATGCCGCTCACAAGCTGGTCGAGATGGCGGGAGGAGAGAATATCGCTGCCGGCTTTCTTCCCTCATATGAGGACACTCCGATGGAATACGGCGAGATAGAGACGGAATGGGTTCTCTCCCAAAATCCAGAGGTTATTGTGGGCCGGGCCATGGGCAAAGGGATCAGGCCTTATGAGAACGAGAACGATAGCCTTCTGCAGGAGTATGTCGAGGAGATGAAGAGCCTTCCTGGATTCGATAATGTCTCAGCAGTCCGTACCGACAGGATATATATCATCACCAATGACTACGCTGTGACCCCCAACTATCCCTCCGCTCTGATGCTTTTGGCCAAATGGTTCTATCCGGATCAATTTGCAGATCTGGATCCGCAGGCAGCTCATCAGGAGTATGTCAATATGATGGGCCTGGACTATGATGTCCGGGAGAAGGGCGCGTTCTTCTACCCGCCGCTGTAAGGGGATGCCCTGACAACCCAAGGAGGGCGATAAGGGGCTGAAGGATCTTCTTCCTTTGGCCCCGATCCCAGGAGAGCTTCATATTCCAGAACGGCTTAAGAGGAGAGGGTGCTTCTCTCGTTCACCATTAATAATACCTAATATAAAAACAAGATCGTATCATATTTAAAGATATTAGTACCCTCTGCGAATAAAGCATCGCGTCTGCAAATTAAGTCGCTCCAAAAAGGGAGTCTACATGCAGAGCCAGTGACAAGGAAAAGGCTAAATATAATAAACATCTATAGTCTATTTGTTAAGTTAGATCAAATTGAGAATGCATGAGAGATTCAGGGCCCCACCTCCTCCCTGAATTTCCCAAGCAAGCTCTTCAAGGAAAGCCCCGCAGTCAGTCCCTCTCCGGCCCCTCGTCCATTTCAAACTCCATAGAGGCGGCCACCTCATCGATCAAAGGCCCCAGCTTATCCTTCATCTCCGGCCTCAACTCGATCAGCTTGAAGAATATCATCATCTTGCTGGCCATGCTTATCTCCTCAAGCTCTGCACCAATCTCCTCCAGGCAATCATTGATGGAGATGAGCGTATCAGAGATCTCCTGCAGGACTTCAATCTGAGTCATCTTCCAAACACCTCTCTTCCGCTCCCTGCACACATATTGATATAGCTGACCCTTAAGAGCAGGGGAATGGTTGAGCATCTCTTATTTTATCAGATGCCAAAATAAACCGACAGGGCGATCAAGATGGCGGGCAGACCCACCAGAGCCCAGACCCGCCGATCGGCATCGAAGATCTTCTTGCCGTCCAGAGGGCCGAAGGGAAGCATATTGAAGGCCGCCAGGATCAGGTTGATGAATATGGCAAATCCCACAGCATGCGCCCAGATGCCCTCTCCTGCCAGGCCGCTCATCATCAGAATAAAAAAGCCTGCCGCCAGTACGATATTGGTCATGGGACCGGCCAGGGATATGAGGAGCATCTCCCTTTTCATCCGGCTGGCCAGCTCCTCCTGCTGGAAGGGATGGGGTCCATTAGAGCCGGGCAGCCCTTCCGGGATGTAAGCCTGCAGCACAGGCCGGTACCGGCTGATCATCACCGCTCCCGGGGCGGCGATGAGAATGCCGGCGAAGGCGGAGAACACCGCCAAAGCCAGCCCCATGAGATTGGCCCGGTACTCGGCCAGATAGCCAAAATGCTGGGCTGTGAACTTATGAATAGATCCCTCAATTCAGTAGCGCTTATGCCCATCATCATGATCCGGAGCTCTCCTCTTTGGCCATTGCTTAATATCCCTCTGTCAGATGCAGCCCAAGGGAGATCATTCTTTGCTCGCCTCTATGATCCTCTCTTTCAGGCGCAGCTCATCCTCAGCCGCCACCGGGCGCTTTGCCGACATGCTGCACCTCTGGGGCATGGGGATCAGCTCCCCCTCCAGGAGGTCGTAGTAAGCCTCGTCCAGGTCGATTTCGCCCTTAGCATATCTGTTCAGGATGGCGCTCATCCCCTCATAGCCCGGGCTTCCCTTCTTCATCCTATCCAGTGCTTGCACAATCTGATCGTACACATCTTTGGATAGGGCAGGATGATATTTATCTCTTATCAAGAAAACGATTTATACCTTGAATCCGATTTTCCGCCCCATGGGGAAAGTATTCGTGAGCCCTCTGAACTGGGGTTTGGGCCACTCCACCAGGGACATTCCCATCATCGAGGAGCTGCTCAGAAGGGGCCACGAGGTCACCATAGGCACCAGCGGCAATGCCCTGGCCCTTCTAAAGAGGGAATGTCCGGAATGCAATTTCATAACATTCAAGGACTATCCCGCTCCCTACAGCTCCAGCCGCTTCTTCCTGCCCAAGTTCACTGCCAGCATCCCCATTCTCCTCCGCGCCCTGGCCAGGGAGAGAAAGAGGCTGGAGCAGATACTGGCTGAGAATGAGTTCGACCTGATAATAAGCGACAATCGCATGGGGGTATACTCCCATGATATCCCCAGCTACTTCATCACCCACCAGCTCCGCTTCAGCCTTCCCCAGTATCTCTATCCCTTTGAGATGCTCACCATACCGGCAAACAGCTTCTTTCATATGAAGTTCGATGGGGTCATAGTGCCTGATATCTATCCCTGGTCCAGCCAGCCCAACCTGAGCGGCAAGCTCAGCCGCTCCCGGCTGGATGCCACCAACAAGAGAGCCTACTTCGCTGGAATACTCACCAGCACCAGGAAGATGGAGCGGGATCTGGATCTGGATTATCTGCTCATAGTCTCCGGGCCTGAGCCCCAGAGGAGCAAGCTGGAGGAGATCATCCTCCGCCAGGTGCAAAAGCTCCCCGGGGAGAAGGTGGTGCTCCTGGGAAGCCCCCAGAAAGAGAGGCATGAGAGGCTGGATGGCCAGACCACAGTCCACTCCTACTTATCTACAGAGGAGAAGGTGGAGCTGATGAACCGGGCCCGCTTTCTGATCGCCCGGTCCGGCTACACCACTATGATGGAGATGGCGGAGCTGGACAAGAGGCACGGCCTCTTCACCCCCACCCCCGGCCAGACAGAGCAGGAGTACCTCTCCCGCTACTATGCTCGCCAGGGCTGGTTCCTCTCCCGCAGCCAGTACAAGCTCCGCCTGGTCGAGGATGTCCAGGAGGCGATGAACTATCATGGATTCCCGGAGATGAGCAAGACGGCGGAGAATGTCAAGAGGCTCTATGATGATGTGTTCAGGCAGCATTTGAGCTGAACTGAGGAGCTGAATTGAGGCTTTTATGGCATCCTTGCAGAGAGGGAGCGTAAGCGCCTCCCAGAAGTGCCCGGCTCTCTGCAGTGCTCGGGCTCTCTGCAGTGCGGCTATATCGTTCTACGCTATATCGTTCTACGCTATATCGTTCTACGCTATATCGCTCTACGCTATATCGTTCTACGCTATATCGTTCTACGCTATATCGCTCTACGCTATATCGCTCTACGCTATATCGCTCTACGCTATATCGCTCTACGCTATATCGCTCTACGCTATATCGTTCTACGCTATATCGCTCTACGCTATATCGCTCTACGCTATATCGCTCTACGCTATATCGCTCTACGCTATATCGCTCTACGCTATATCGCTCTACGCTATATCGCTCTACGCTATATCGCTCTACGCTATATCGGCCTACCAGTAATCCAGCAGCGCCCTTTTCACCCGTTGCCACTGCTCTGTGACCTCCAGGCCGAAGAGCTCCCTTGGCAATGCATCGACCATCTGCCCCAAGTATCTGGACTTTCTCTCCATCAACTCCCGGGTGGAGAGGGAGCCGATATCCTCCATCATCTCCACTGTCAGGCGGCGGGAGGAGGAGATGCACAGATCAAGAATCAGCCGGGCTTCATCCGGATGGCAGCGCAGCCCTTCTGTATCCTGATAAATGGCCCTTCCCAGCAGAGTGAAGGCCTCAATGAACAGGTTGAATGCCGATCGGTCGAGGTCGCAGCGGCCATGAGTGGCAGCATAGCCGCAACCCCGACAGCTCTGGCTCTTTCCGTGCTGGATGCAGAAGGGGCAGCCTTCAGGCCGGGTGGGCAGGTGGCCGAGCACTGTAAGGGAGAGGGCGCGGGCGAATTTATGCAGCCCTTCCGGCTCCACCTTATCCAACTGGCGACAGAAGTGCTCCAGCCAGAAGATCAGCTCCTGGCAGCCCCTGAGAACCGCCTTCCTGGCCGCATCAAGGGATGCGGCATCGATGGATGCTGCAGCCTCCTCCAGATCACCTGCTCTATGGCTCATAACCTATGGCAGAAGGGGGGCGATGGGCTGGCCGGCACTCAGTATCCCTTCTGGGTGCGGGTCATATTATTGCAGAACTTGAACCTGTCCCGGTCCTTGTCCTGCAGATAGACATATCCTATCCTCCGGTTCTCCAGTTGCTCCTCATACTCCTCTGAGGCATCCTCCCGGCAAGAGGAGCATGCTCCGCGGGGAATGGAGACGCAGAAGGCATTGTTCAGGATGCCATGCCCCCTCTGAGCAGAGGAGGAGATGGTCATATAGCCCGGACAGTCCGGACATAGCCTGACCGACTCCTCCTGGCTCTCATTGATCATATCTGTATCATAGAAGATCCTCTTCTTCCGGCGGTAGAAGTCCCCCAGACCCTCCAGAGCCATCTGCACCATCTCCTCCCTCTCTGCCCAGGCCTCATTCACCTGCTCCACAGTCTTTTTGATCTCCCGCCACATGGCATCGCTCTGCACAAAGCTGCCGGGCACATAATCCGGCTCCCTCACATGGGAGTAGTCAAGCCCGGCCATGGCCTGGATGATGCCGGTGTTCACATAGGGCAGGGCACTCTCCACTGCATATCCTCCCTCCAGGACGCAGATATCGGGGGCCAGCTTCTCATTGAGCTGGGCGTAGCCATTGGCAGAGAAGCGCATATTGGCCAAAGGATCGGTATAGTGGTTGTCCTGGCCGGCGGAGTTGAGGATCAGCTCGGGCTGGAAATCCTTCAGCACAGGAAGGATGAGGTTGTCCAGAACATAATGAATGCCCTCATCTGTGGTGCCCGGGGGCAGGGGGATGTTGAGGGTTCGCGCCAGTGCCTGTGGCCCGCCGATCTCATTGACGAAGCCGGATCCTGGATAGAGGGTATGGCCATCCTGATGGAAGGATATGCAGAGCACATCCGGATCATGCCAGAAGATCTCCTGGGTGCCATCGCCGTGATGTACATCGGTATCGATCACGGCCAGTCTCTTGTGCCCGTACCTGCTCCTCAGGTACTCCACCAGTATGGCAATGTTGTTGATATTGCAAAATCCCCGGTTGCCGTGCACCACCCGCATGCTGTGGTGGCCAGGCGGGCGGACCAGGGCAAAGCCATTTCTGATCTCTCCCCTCTCCCAGGCATCGGCCAGGGTGAGGGTGCTTCCAGCGGCGATGAGATGGGCCTCAGTCACCTGGCTCTCAACATCTGGAACGCAGAAATGGGTGCGGGCGATGTCCTTTGATTCCGCCAGGCGGGGCTTGTACTCCTCGATCTGAGGAAGGTCCATCAGCCCCTCCTCGAAGATCTGATCCCTGGTATAAAGCAGCCTCTCCTCCCTCTCCGGGTGGGTGGGCGAGATGGCCCAATCGAATGCGGGGAAGAAGATCAGGCCGGTCTTCCCTCCCTTATTGCAGATGCCATTTACGAGCACCTCCAGGAGGGAAGCAGGCCAGCAGGAATCTCCATTCTGACATCGAGCAGCTTTCCCACCGTCGACCATCCTCGAATCATATTGAAGACCTCGCTGCGAGTGGCCTCTGCTTCAGCAGCATACTCACCGATCCCCAGTCGCTCTGCCCTCTCCGTCAACAGCCTCCTGGCCAGCTGCTCAGCCTGAATGAGGGACATCTGCCTGTCATTAACCCGGCCCATGATCCCATCCTCTGCCGCCACATACTCACCCCTCTCGGTATCAATATGAAGGTTGAGGGTAATTGTCGGCCGGGCAACGGCAGCGCCGATGGCATTGGCTACAGGGGCATGCTCGGGCACAATCGAGGTTGCACCCATCCGGGCGGCGACGAGGGGCGCCAGGGCCACTGATCCTCCTCCCACCCCTACCACATTCTGCGCCTGAAGCTTCTCCTTTTTCATGATCTCCCAGATGCGGTATGCAGGCTCCTGCTCCCACTCCAGAAACATCTCATCGATCTCAGAGGCGATCTTCTCCACCACAAGATCAACCACCATGCCTGCTGCCTCTTCAATTGAGCAGCCCATCTTGCCTGCCACTCCTGCCATTGCCCCTTTTGCCTTTTCCAGGTCGCCTACACTCGATTTGCCCAGAACGCGCAGAGCATCTGTGGGGGTGGGGCCGCCTCCCCCCAGACAGAGGGGAGGGCCCCTTCTCTCCGGGCCCACTGCCAGACAGCCATCATCAACATCCACTGCACTGTCCCCGCCTATGGCCACTGACTTTATGGCAAAGGCACGCACGTGAGTCAGCATGGAGTCCACTCGTGCTCCTTTAGAGGAGAGAAGAGGCCGGCCGGAGAGGATGAGTGCCAGGTCGGTGGTTGTGCCGCCGATGTCCACCACCACAGAGGTCTGGCCGGGGGGGGTGAGGGCCATGACCCCCATTATGCTGGCTGCCGGCCCGGAGAAGATGGTCTCCACTGGCATCTTGAGCGATCCCTCCAAGGGCAAGGTGCCGCCATCTGCCTTGAGGATATAGACTGGCGAGGTGATCCCTCTCTCCTCGAGGGCTCTGGATATGGCAGCAGCAAAATCGGCATATCTCTCTTTGGTGGCCAGGGTCAGCATTGTCGTTGCTGCCCTTCGGGGGAAGTTGAGATGGCCGGACACCCGGTGGCCCAGCTCGATCTTCGAATTGGGCAGGGCCCGGGCCAGTATCTGGGATACCCTCTCCTCATGAGATGGATTTCTCTGGCAGAACTTTCCCACCACCGCCACCCGGGATATCCCGCTCTTTCCTATGCTGGCGGCGGCCTCTTTTATCTGGGGCTCATTCAACCGATCGATCTCCTTGCCCCGGAAGTCCATCGCCCCATCCAGGATGATGGCCTCGCCCAGATTGTAGTCCCGGGGATTGGTCCCCGGGCCCGGGATCAATACCAGGGCTACAGGATCGGTCTTCCTCTCGGCAATCATATTGGTGATCAGAGTGGTGCTCAAAACCACCCTCTCAATCTTGCTGACATCCACACCTCTGATCAGCTCATCCAGAGCCTCAAGCAGGCATCTTAGCAGATCATCGTGATCTGTAGGCACATAGGCCGTCTTATCCACCCGGTCCCCATCCACCAGAACAGCATTAGTGGTGGTCCCGCCGACATCTATTCCAACCAGCATTTTCATTCGCCTTTCGATAGGCGCTCTGAATCAGGATATATATCGGCTTTGTGGTCTCCTCGAATAGTGTGCAGTCCTGAAGCGGCCTCTCTTCCCGAGCCAGGCCTGCCCAGAAGATCAGAGGCTTCTCGCTCATTGCCGGGCTGATGCTGGGAGTGTGTGATGTTTGAGAGTAAATACATTAAGCCATCCGAGTGTCATAGGAGGGAAATCGATTCTTAAGTAAATTACTTATTTTTAATAAGTATCAAAGCTTAGCGAAAAGTTTTATAAATACAGAGGTGTGTAGAACATATGCTCAAAATCATGATCATATTCATGTTATTGACCTTGATCGGCTCTCCCATGAATACCCCGCCTCTAGACCATGCGAGCGTAAATAATACGAGTGTTATTATAAATAATACAAATATGAGCAATATAAGTGTAAATAACACGAGCATAAATAAATCGCTTTTTAACAACTCTTATATTGACGATACTCAGCAGGGCGAGCAGATAGTGGACATAAGGCACTTAAACTGGTTTAAGAAACCCACAAAACCAAATGCCGCATTGGACCTGAAGCTGACCTTGGAGAACATCAAGAGGGAGTATCTCATGAGTGTAGTAGAATCGTTTTCGGCAGAGAAAGCAACACTGGGGGATGATCTATCCAGTCGCTTCATCCCCCCGGTTATAGATATGAGACCGGAAAGCCGCCCCAAGCATGATATGAAAGATCCGATGGTTGAACCAAAGCCCAAAGAGCCCTTCGATGAATGGGACCCATGGCTGCTGACACCTCCTTGGGAGACTGAGATGAATGGAGAATACTCTGGCCAGGTCAGCATTGAGGAGCAGTCCATGTCTGTCTTCCGAATATACAGTTGCTAGATGAAGAGCCTGGCTACTGCCAGGGTATACATCAACCTGTATTTGAGGAGAAAGAAAGTGACAGGGCCCTCGCTGCTCCTCCAGACAGCATGGGAGCACTGTTTATCCCGCCTTGTGTCTTATGATGAGATTGTTATGCAGGCCCCACTACAAAGATCCCAGTCTCACCATTAAAGCGCACTGGCGAGCGGCTTTATCTCATATACATCCAGTTGCCTTTGGATGGTAAAGAGATGGTTGCCCATCTGATGGCTCTTAAGAAGGGAGTTGCCCACATCCTTGGGCAGGTAAAACTCCTCATCTCCAAGCTTCACCCGGAAGAACTTCCTGCTCTTGCCCAGCTCCATGCCGCTGTATCTGCCTGTGACCTTCTCGCCGACCTTAAGAATTCGAGGCTCCATAGATCTCCACCTTTCTGATTTCACCTTTCTGATTTCACCCTTCTGATTTCACCTTTCTGATTTCACCCTTCTGATTTCACCTTTCCGATTTCACCCTTCTAATTTTGCCTTTTTGACCATTATAATTAGATCCTGCTACTACTTCTATCTTCCGATTGAATGATGTAGGTAACGATCAGTGGGCATATGCCGCCCTACTGTGACCCTGGCGGCAGCCAGCATAGAGCCGCTGCCTGCTGCGCCCGGCGCTCCTCCCCAGGCGCCCTCTGGCAAAGGGAGACTGATGCTGCTCCCTTCCCTGCCAGCTCCTCCCAGGCGGCCTGGTGACATCGGGACCGTCTCATTTCCCCTTATTTATCGATCGGATCTGCGGTACGGCAGCCCATCTGATCGGTGGCTTGGCGACAGTCCGGCGGAAGGATATGAAGGGCCTGGTCGGGGAATAAAATGCTCAATAGTAGTTTGAATAGCTCAATTTATCTCCAAATTCGTTAATTTCTCTGTTGATACTATCACAATTGTCGATACCACATCATATCGCCCGGAGGCGATCTGGCCGCCGGATGCCGCTTGCTTGGAGGCAGCCTGGGTATACTTTTGGATTAAATTAATATACCGAACCGGAGAGGCATATCATAACCATTAGGAGGGATTAATTTGGCTGAGATGAGAAATTTCGCCCTGAGAGATGTTCAGGGAAATGAGATCGGCGTCTTTACAGGAAAATCGCCCAGACAAGCGGCACTGAAAGCAGCCAACCGCGGCTACACTGAGATCAAGCTGCGAGAACGGGGCACAAAGAAGGTGCATATCTTCTCGGGAGAGAGGGTGCAGGTGGACAAGCCACAAGGGGCCCCTGCCTGGATGCCAGACAAGATCTGGAAGCCGAAGGTGAGGAAGATAGGCATTGAAAAGCTGGATGAGGTCTAGAGCCATATGGAGCAGAGTGCAATCCTGCTCCATTTCCTCCCAACACCCCTAAGCCTCCACCCGGCCCTGCCCTAAGGCACCAGGCGCCTTCGATCTCTGGGAAAGATCACTGCATCGCGAATGTTCTCCAGTTTTAGCATAGTCATCACCAGCCGGGAGAGGCCCAGCCCCCAGCCGGCATGTGGCGGCATACCATAGCGAAATGCCTTCAGATAGAACTCAAATCCATCCGGGTCCAGGCCCTTCTCCTTTATCCTCTCCACCAGTTGGTTGTAGTCGTGAACCCTCTGTGCCCCGCTGGCCAGCTCCATCCGGGGATGCATGAGATCGAACCCCCGGCAGACCTCTGGCCTCTCCTCATAAGGCAGGGTGTAGTAGGGCTTGATAGAGGAGGGCCAGTCGATCAGGAAGTAATGCTCTCCTATGCTCTCTCCTAAGAACCTCTCAGTCTCTGTGTCCAGATCATCGCCCCATTCCATATTGGAGTCTGCCTTCTCTCCGGCCAGATCCAGGGCCTCAGTATAGGTGATCCTCTTGAAGGGGAGGCTGGGCACCTCCAGCTCCAGGCCGAGGAGGGCAAGCTGGCGGGAGCAGTTCTCAGCCACATATCTATAGGCTCCGGCCACAGCCTCCTCCAGTATCTCCATCACATCCCTATCATTAGCAAAGCTGACCTCAAGGTCGATGGAGATGGCCTCATTCAGATGGCGCCTGGTGTCATGCTCCTCTGCCCGAAAGATGGGGCCGATCTCATAGACCCGGTCCATGCCCGCTCCCATCAGCATCTGCTTGTAGAGCTGGGGGCTCTGGTTCAAGAAGGCCTCCTTCTCAAAGTAGCTGATGGGGAATAGATCCGTCCCTCCCTCAGTGGCCGCGGCCACTATCTTTGGGGTGAAGACCTCAATTGCTCCCTTTTGGTAAAAGTAATCGCGAAGGCTATGCAGGACAGCACTCTCGACCTCGAAGGTGGCCAGTACAGAGGGGCGGCGGATGTCCATGAACCTGGAATCAAGGCGGGTGTCCAGCTCGCACTCCACCTTCTCTGTGGGATCTAAAGGCAAGGGAACCTGAGCAGAGCTTAAAACCTGGATCTCAGTGGGGAGTATCTCATATCCACGAGGCGCTTTGGCCTCAGCTTTCACATTCCCCCGGACCATGACCACACTCTCCCGGCTGATGGAGCGTGCCGCCTTGAAGACATCCTTTCCCAATAGCTTCTTGATCAGGGTTATCTGGGCTATGCCCTCCCTATCCCTGAGCACCAGGAAAGCTATCCCTCCCAGATCCCTTATCTCATGGGCGAAGCCCGCCAGCGTTACCTCTTTGCCGTCCAGTTCTGCAGATATCTGGCCTGAATAATGAGTTCTGAGGATCAATTCATCTCACGACTGCCAGAAGGAATTCCTGATATAAAAGCAGTCTGATCTACTGCAGCCACTGACAGAGAATAAGGTCAAATAATATTAATGGGATAGGAGAATATGGAATAGGAAGATACGGAATAGGAAGATATGGAATAGGAAGATATGGCACAGGGATATATGCCATACACAGAGGAGATCAGAGTATAACAGCCCGGTATGACCAAGACCGGTATTCCAGAAGGCAAGAACAGAAGCCCTCGACTAACATGGATCGATCACGAGGTGAAGGGTTTGAATCCTATTGAAAGAATGCCCACAGGAGTTGCAGGCCTCGATAATATGATCGAAGGCGGCTTTCCAATACCCTCTATCATATTGCTGGCAGGGGATACTGGAACTGGCAAGACCACTCTTTGCACACAATTTCTCTTCAGGGGAGCTGAATCTGGAGAGCGAGGGTTATGCTTTTTGACCTTTGGTGGGCCTCTTGACATCCTGCAGGATTTCGCATCAAGCTATGATTTTGTGAAAAGGAGATTTTTTGGTGCCGAGATCTGTTATGTAGAGCTGGGGGGGTTGCTTGAAGAGGAATCAGAGGGGAAGAGATCGCAAGCAGTAATTGAGGAATTCGAGACACAGATCAATAAAAGCAATCCTACACGAATTGTCATCGAAGGCTTATCCAAGCTGGAAGACGCCCTCAAAGAGGATTATTGGCGCTTTCTCGTCAAGCTATCCCATCTGCTTAGAGCGAAAAGGGTGGTTGCGCTCTTAGCGGAGGACTCGCTGCCCGGAAGCCTTTATCCCCCTCGCATTGCTGAGCTGGCAGATGGAATAATACTGCTGAAGAACGAAGAAATAAACTTAACAAGAAGGAGATACATAGAGGTCCTTAAGATGTGTGGCACATCCCATCATCTTGGGAAGCATGCATTGGATATATCTGCTAGAGGGATAATCATCTATCCGGGATTGTAGCTATGCTCTCATTAAACGACCTGATCGGCCAGAGGGATTTCTGGGTTTTCGTTTTCATCCTGGGAGGGATGCTGTTCAACTGGCCCCTGCTGGCCTTGGCCGATGGCTCAATTCTTCTCGGCGTGCCTGCAATACTGATCTACGTAGCAGCCATCTGGCTGTTGATCATCATTCTGCTTTACTTATTTGACCGGGGGAATTCTGATTGATAGTCCAGAATGCTGCCCTAGTGGTCATGGTGCTTTATCTGCTCTTCCTCTTCGCCATCGCCCGCTTCTCAGACAGAAGAAAGCTAGAGGGCAGGAGCATTGTCAGCAATCCCTACATCTACGCCCTCTCCCTCTCGGTCTATGTATCCGCCTGGACCTTTTACGGCTCAATAGGCAGAGCAGCATCAACCGGCCTGGAGTTCTTGCCTATATATATCGGGCCGCTTCTGGCAATGACACTGGGCTGGGTGATCATACGAAAGATGATCCGTGTCTCCAAAGAGCACCGGCTGACCTCCATCAGCGACTTCCTGAGCTTTCGCTATGGCAGAAGCTATGCCATAGGGGCTGTGGTTGCTCTGCTGAGCCTGATCATGGTGACACCCTATGTCGCCTTGCAACTGATCGCCATATCCACCTCCTTAGAGACCCTGGCCGGAAGTCATGTCCTGCTCAACTTCTCCTGGGAGAGCACCCTGGTGGTGACACTGCTCTTGGGGATATTCGCTGTGATGTTCGGCGCCCGCCAGCTAGATCCCATGGAGAGGCATGAGGGATTGATCGCCGTGGTGGCATTCGAGTCCCTGGTGAAGCTGGTGGCATTTCTGGCAATAGGGCTCTTCGTGGCGTACGGCATATTTGAGGGATATGGAGATATCTTCAGCCAGATGGCAGAAGAGGCCGTTCGCAATCCACATTATGCCGAACTGATGGATGTTCAGTAGCCTCTGTGGTTCTCTCTTGTCTTGATCTCCTTCTTCGCCATCCTGTTCTTGCCCAGGCAGTTTCACGTCATGGTGGTAGAGAACTCAGATGAAGGGCATCTGAAGAGGGCTATGTGGCTGTTTCCTCTCTACCTTCTGCTGATCAATCTCTTTGTCCCCGCCATAGCCTGGGGAGGGTTGCTCCTCAACACCCCCGGGCCGAAGGACAACTTCATCCTGACCATACCGTATATACACAATCAAGATCTTCTATCTATGCTGGTCTTCATCGGCGGAGCATCGGCTGCAACCGCCATGATCATGGTGGAATCCGTAGCTGTAGGGACCATGCTCCTCAATAACCTGGAGCTGCCATACATCCTGCGGCGAATCGAAAAACAGAAAAGCCTGGCCAATGTCCTTCTCAACATCAAGAGGCTGAACATATTTCTGGTGGTCATCCTGGGATACCTTTACTCGCAGGTTGCCGCCTACCATATTCTGGCGGATATCGGCATCGTCTCATTTCTTGCCGCCAGCCAGCTTGCTCCTGCTGCCCTCGGAGGGCTGTACTGGAAGAGAGGGAACAGGAAGGGAGCACTGGCAGGACTGATCTCAGGATTTCTCCTCTGGTCTTATACCGCTCTCATCCCCACCATCAGCGGAGAAAGCCGCATGCTCTCCAGTCTGATCCAGGATGGTGCCTTTGGCCTGGCCATCCTCAGACCCACAGATCTATTCTGCCTGGGCCTGGACCTGTGGACCAATTCTGTCTTCTGGACCCTGTTCGCCAATACCAGCCTGTACGTCCTGGTATCCCTCCTCACCACTCCCAGCCCCGAGGAGGCAGAGATCGCCAACTCATTCCTAGAAGGGGGCAAAAAGAGGGTAACAGAGAGCCAGGAGCTGCCTGCTATATCCAAGAGCATGCCCTATGGGACGATCGATGATCTGGAGACGACTCTGGCCAAGTATATAGGAGAGGAGAGGGCAAAGCAGCAGGTCGATTTATACCTGGGAGAGCTGGGAACCAGCCGAAGGGCTGTAAATGCTCTTCAGCTTCAGGAGCTGTGGGATCAGTTCGAAAAGATTCTCACCGGCTCATTGGGCCCCTCCGCCACCAGGATGATTGTAGAGGATCAGGTGCCGGTAAAGCCGGTAGTGGAGGAGACAAAAGAGACCCGGCCCAGCTATGAGTTATCCATGGGCAGGGCATATGTCGTGCCTGACATTGCTTATGAGGTATTTACCGACCAGATCACCCATGGAGTGGAGGGGTTGTGCATCACTCACTTCTCGCCAAATGATGTAAGGCAGCGCTGGGGGTTCAAGGAGACGCCCATCATCAAGCTCTCCGATGAGAGGGGCAGCGATCGATATATCTCACCCCGGAACCTGCCCCTCCTTTTCATGACTATAAAATCCTTTGTCGACTCCAGCAGAAATAGCATTGTTCTAATCGATAGCATAGAAGAGCTGATAGAGGAGAACAAGGGCAAGCTGCCGGAGAGAGAGATGCTGGACTTCGTCTATCAGATGGAGATGTTGAGCAGGAGAACCCGCCTGCTGCTGGCTGAGAGGCAGCAGTTCGTGCACACCGAATTAAAATCAAGCATCAATGAGGCAAAAGAACTGATATTCATCCTCGGTCCACTATCTGCGTACCTCTTCCGCGTCTTCTCTGAGGTCATGCTGTCCACGCTGAGTGAAGGAACGAGAAGGGAGGTGGTGATGAAGGCCAATGAGCTGATAGCAGCAGGCGGCTTCTTTGAGGTGTCCTTGAGGAAGGGCGGGCCCTCTGATGAGCCGGGCCCGGCCTGCGAGCCGGATATGCGTGATGCTCTGACCCTATTCGTCACCCTCGATATCAGGCCCGACCTGGTGCTGACCAAGCATGCCTTCTTCCTCGCCCTGCGCAGGCTGGACAGGATCATCAGGAGCTACGATCCATCCTTCGATATTGCGGCCACATTGGCTGAGATGATGAAGAGCTATGGTAGAAGCCCCTATGAGCTCTCCCTGATTCCCGGGACCACTTATATAATCGAGGAGGAGAAGCCCAAGAGAAGCCTGGAGGTGTTCAGCGAGCTGGTGGCCCACGGCATGGAAGGGTTATGCCTGAGCCGCCATAACCCTGAAACCCTCTATGAGCGATACGCCATTCCCCCAGAGACAGTCATATGGCTCACCCAGAAGAGCGAGCCAGAATACAGGACAGTGGATCCAACGAACTTTCCCAGGTTGAGCAGCATGCTCTCTGATTTTCTGGGGCGGGCCGATTATCCTGTTATTCTGCTGGAGGGAATGGGCTATCTCATCACCCAGAGCAACTACGAGACTGTGCTCCGCTTCATTCAGTCCCAAAGGGATGAGATCGCCCTGAAGAATGCCATAATGCTGGTTCATATCGATCCCCTGTCATTGGACACAAAAGAGCTGCATCGCCTGACCAGCGAGATGGAGCCTTGTGAACTATCGCGTCCAGAAGGGCGCGGCTCCCCCCCTCATCACTAAGGCTTGCATCACTGATATGTGGTGCGGCTGTTTTGGGCGCTATGGCGGCTACAGAGGAGGAAGGATGGTTCCTGGGCAAGGGCACGGGCGATTATGACCAATTGTCGCTCTCCGCCGCTGATCTAGGTGTAGGGCCGGGATGCCAGGTGGAGGGCTCCTACCATATCCAGAGCCCTTTGCGCCCTCTCGATATCCACGGCCCCGGGCTGGGTGAGCACTGAGAGGTGAGGCATCCTTCCGGTTAGAACTATGTCCAGGGCGGTGAAGGGAGGCGATTGCCTCTGATTCTGCAGGACATAGCCCATGAGCCCTGCCAGCTCCATCTGCCCCATCCAGGCTGCCAGCCGCAGCAGGCGAGCCGGAGAGATCACAGTGCTCTAGACATCCGGGTGATCTGCGCCATAGCCCAGGATCCTTGAGGCCATCAGATCGATGAGCTGCACCGCTATTGTGAATTGATGCCTCAGATCGATTCTGGAGTTGATTGTATATTCTTTAATTTTATTAATATATAAAAAAAATAAGGTTGGAGTCCCCCATTCAGGGCTTGTACCGGTACTCCTCTGTCGGGAACTGGGCTTTGGTTGTGTTCCACTCCGGCTTCATGGTGGAGATGGACTTCTCCCGGCAGGTACAGTCAAAGATCCCCTTCCAGCTGGCATATTGAGCATCGAAGTTAAATGACGGGAGGTCGAAGAAGCCACCCATACAGCAGGGGAGCCAGTCCACCTGAGAGCTCTCTTTGCCCTTGGTGATCTCCAGCTTCATCGTCTTTTGCACATGGAAGTCGCCGATGTAGTCATTTTGGACCTCGATTATGGGATCGAATGTATTTGGCTTGGTCTTGGTCTTTGCCTTGGAAGTCTCCTTGGGGCTTACCTTGGGGCTTAAGAGAAGCTCGCCGATGTGAAGAGTACCTTGGGTGATATCATCATCTATCCTCATGCTGAGAATGCCCTTGCCATCGGCCTTATCTGTGGGTCCCGTGCAGTTGATATCCACAGCGATGTCCCCTTTCAGAGCATGAGCATACTCCACCTGGCGGTGCATTGATGCCGCCTCCTGATAGCTCTTGGCCACGGTCTTGTCCTTGATAAGAGAATTGTAATGAATGGGATTGGCAGCATACCAGCCTGTGCCGTAGGCGAATGTGGTTGGCGACTGGATGTTGTCATACTGCCTGGTGTAGGTGACAATGCTGTTTGCCCCCTTCTCCACCGTTTTCATCGTTCCATCATAATCCAGGACGCGGTAGGAGCCGCCGGTGGTCTTCTGCTCGGAGTTCAATACATCGGCCATGTCCGCAGTGCCGCTGCCGTGGTAGTACTCCAACAGGGATAAGTTATTTGTATTTACACTCTTATATTCTACAGCAAATCCCTGCCCTGTGACATCATCTGTCATCTCGTGCTTGTACTTGATCGCTTCTCTCCCTGGATTCATATCAGATTTTCCCGCCCAGGAAGTACCTGTAATTAACAGCAGAAAAATTAATACTAATCCAATCTTTGCTAATACTTTCCTAATACAATTCCCTCCTTTATTCGTACATTTCCTGCTCGCACTTGTGTTTATTCATATTTAGTCTTTTCTTTGTATTAATATGTCCCGTCATATTTAGTTATTGGTGCACGAGTGTTAAAAATATTTTGGCAGGCAGGAGCTGCCAGCCCCCCCTGTATTGATTTATAGGGAGTGACATCCATCCCTTCCCCCTGTCCAGGAGACGAATGCATCTCCCAGCAAATCGGGCGTTCTCAATCGATCACTTGATTATTCCCTTCTGAATCAGGACAAATGGCGTCGTTATGCTGTCGTCCCAATTATCGATGTCGGCATGATATCCATCCCTTATCCTGACCTCTATCATGTATATGCCCGCCTTTCCAGAGCTTGTATCCCAGGTCCAGACCCCGTTTGTCGTCCAGTCGGTCATGGGCTCCCATTGCTCCTCTGTAGAGGGTCCTTTGAGGACATAGCGGTATAGAACTGTATCCCCGTCCGGGTCGGCCGCCTTTGCCGTCCAGGTCACAGATACGCCCTTATCCTGCGGGCTTTGTCTGTCCGATTTCAGGCTGCTCAGCTTAGGCTTGGAGTTCCATTTCGAGCTGGCGGAGATGCCCGCATTCTCGCTTATGACATACTCGGCACTGATGTGGCTGTCATGATTCCAGGGGGGGGCATGCCGTCCATCTCTTATACGCATATCGATTACATTGATCCCGATGTCTATAGAGCTGGTCTCCCAGGTCCAGGTATTGTTCTTGCTCCAGGTGGTCATCGGCTTCCAGGCATTCCCGGTCATCGGCCCATTCAACCAGAACTGATAGTATAGCTCATCTCCATCTGAGTCGAAGGCATCGCCGGTCCAGAAGACCGATGAGCCAGCGGCAAGAGGTCCCTCCTGATCGACGGTCAAGCCCTTGGCCACAGGCGGCTGGTTCATGGCATCTGATACCACTGTTGATATGGGCTGTGCGGCTTCAGGAGTCCGGGCGAATATGATATCCCTGGTGGTTATCGCCTGGGCAGAGCCGATAAATAATGCTATCAGCAAAGCTGATACCAAAAATATCCTGCAGTAATTTCTCTCCTTCTCATAATTCACGTTTAATCCCCCTTTAATTGCTCCAATCCATTATACATATCATTATAGTTAAATTTTTCTGATTGCCTCCCGAATTCCCGCCTCCGCTCTCTTTGAGAGCAGCCAGTCTTCGACAGGCACCTCTCCCATGAATTCGGAGAGGCTACTAAAAAATAAGTCTCAGTCCAGCCACTTGTAGCCAGGATCTTTTATCCGGTTGAAGTTTCGGATGATGTCGGCTGCCTCCTTGCGGCTGATGCTGGCATCCATCATCTTGGAGCAGATGACTCTGATGGCAGCCTTCTGCGCCTTGATCTCTTCATCATCCCCCGGCTGGGAGTTCAGCCCAAAGCTTTGGAAGAGATGCTCCTTCTCATCCAGATGAGAGCTCCGGCCCCACTTCATGAACATCTTCGCTGCTCTGTCGAGAAGATCCTGATGGAACGTCTGGGGGAATATATATCCTTCTATCTGTGCCTGGAATTCATCTCTCTTCATCATGACCACCCTTTGGCTGTATATGCTATTGGATATCCATGATATAAGAGACTTGGATCCTATATCACGCCAGACCCACCGGGCTCAGACCTCTGTCTTTCTACCAGAACTCCCTCTTCCGGCGCATGAAGAGGAAGACGAAGAACGGCACCCCCAGAAAGGCGGTCATTATTCCCACCGGCAGGATCACTGGAGCGAGAATGGTTCGGGCCAGGGTATCAGCCCCCAGGAGGAGGAGAGCCCCCACCAGAGCTGAGGCGGGAATCAGGAACCTGTGATCGCCTCCTATCGCCATCCGGGTGATATGGGGAGCGACCAGGCCGATGAAGCCTATGGTGCCGGTGAAACAGATCACCGAGGCGGTTATGAGCGAGACCAGCATCATGCTGACCACTCGCGTCCTCTCCACATTCACCCCCAGGCTCTTGGCGGTCTCATCCCCCGTCCCCATGGCATTTATGTCCCAGGATTTGATGATGAGATAGGGAAGGCAGATGGCTATGATGGCGCTGACTATCCAGACCTTCTCCCAGGAGGATCGGCCTAAAGAGCCCATCGACCAGAAGACCACCTCCTGAACCTGCTCAGCATGGCCCACATATTGCAGAAATGAGGTCATGGCACTGAAAAGGTATGAGATGGCAATTCCCGCCAGGATCATGGTCTCAGGGGTGATTCCCTTGTATTTTGCCAGTCCATAGACCGCCCCCGCAGCGAGAAGGGTGAAGATGAAGGCATTGCCGATGATCAGCCACTCCCCGCCCACAAATCCCGCCCCCATGATTATCGCCGCCGCCGCTCCAAAGGAGGCTGCGGAGGAGATGCCCAGGGTGAAGGGGCTGGCCAGGGGGTTTTTGAGGATGCCCTGCATGACTGCACCGGCGATGGCCAGGCCGATGCCCCCCACAATCCCCAGAAGGATTCTGTGCAGCCTCAGCCCCCAGACGATGGTCTCTGAGAACCAGGTGGTCTGGAAATGCTGGGGAAAGAACTTTGCCAGGATGGTGGAGTAGACATCAATCACGCTGATATCCGCCGATCCCCGGGTGGCGGCATAGCCTGCCAGCAATACAATGCCCAGAGCGAGAAGGAGAAGAAAGAGGAGCTTCCTTCCGATGAACCTCTGGTACTCCGCCCTGAGCTGCTGGGCAGGCGTCGCCTTAGGAATGGCCGTCCGACCGGCGCACAGCCCCTCTTTTGTCTGAGATCCGGGCATCGGCCTCATGCCCCGGGATGAGGGATGGACGCTCTATTCATAACAGCAACCCCGACCTCATCATGCCCTGCTCCTTCGAGGACAGCCTTGCTCTCACCAGATCCTATCATCAGTATCATGCTGCTGGCTTATGTCGATATTAATAAGCCTTTTGGTGATCGTGTTACGACATCACAATCTACCTCCAAGCACAGCAGCTCAGATATCTCTTCAATGCTCATCTCCCAGACGATGAGCCCTTCGGATTGACCTCCCCTGCCAGGTTGCCCATCTCCTGCTCTCTCTGCCTTCCACAGAGTTCAGAGCCGGTCATCTCAGCTGTATACGGCCGGTTTAACCCTTCCCGTTGCCAGGCAGGCCTTGCCCATCATCCTTCTATTACAAAACCAGGGCATATGCTCTTATGGCCAATGCGCCTGATATCATATCTGCTCTTCTTCAGGAGGGCTCTCCTCAGGAGGGCTCTCCTCAGGAGGGCTCTCCTCAGGAGGGCTCTCCTCAGGGCTGCATCTCAATGGGAGGTACAAGAGCACATCCTCATCGGGAATGCAGGCCACAGATAGGCCGCGCCCCTGCAGAAGAACAAAGACCGCCTCCATCAACTGCAGGATGCATTGGTTGTGCCTCTCCACGCATATGCCTTTGAAGTCCTCAAAGCCTCCTGTGACCAGGTCCTCTCCGAACTCCATCTGGGGAAGGTTCACCTCCAACTCCGTCAGCTCCTCCAGGCACAGACCGCTCTCTGTGGCCACCCGGTCCAGCATCTCCAGGTAATCATCGTAGTCCATGGCATAGACCACTCCCCGGACCTGGCCGGATTGATCCTCCTTCGATCTGGCCATATAGAGGGGCAGGCCTGATATGTCGACCTCCTCAGGCCGCTTCCCGCAAGCGATCTCCTCTGCCGCCCTCTGCATTACCCTGAGGATATCATCCAGGCCCTCCAGGACCTTGGCGGCCACGGCATCCAGCTCCTCTCTCCCTTTAGCGGTAGTCATTTGTACCACTCCATCCAGTATGCGGCATTGCTATCTGGGAGCTAATAGGATTTACGTCTGTTGAGGATGAATTCCTGCAGTCCTTCAGTCCTTCAACCCCCGGAGAAAGTGGCCATGGGTGATCCCTCCCAGGCTGAGGAGCCTGATCCTCTCCTTCAACTCCTGCAGCCCCGCCTCCAGGGATCCGCTCTCTGGCGAGTCTCTCTGCGGCGAGTCCCTCCTGATCGAATTGTCTGCATACCTCCCGGCAGTCAGCTCGACTGCCCGCCGGTAGGCTGCTGTTACCTCCTGAGCATACCTTCCCGTCCTTCCCCGGGCGTCCAGGATTATGCCATCCAGACCTATCCGGAAGATCTCTGGCATCTGGTCTATCAGGCAGGTCTCCATGGAGTTGAAGATGTGGGTTCTGCCCTGATCGTCCAGCCTTGCGGGAAAGATGTGCCTGGAATCCCGAAGGCCCCAGAACTCCCCGAGATCACCTCCTTGGGGAATGTGGGGGATGGAGTCCTCGGCCACCATCACCTCCAGATTTCCCTGTACCACCAGCTCCAGTGCCGGCAGGCCGCCCTGCCCAGGCAGGGCGCGGGTGGCGAAGACGGCATCCATCAGCTGGAGGCAGGATAGCTCCGAGGAGAGGGTGAGCGAGGAGAACTGGGAGGCAAGGGCCTGGACAGTCAGGTGGTTGCAGACGTTCAGCCCCAATCCACCGTAAAGCATCATTTCAGGCACCCTCTGCCGCACCGCCCAGGCCGGTCCCAGATTCTCGACCATGATCCCGTCCACCGGGACGGAGGGGAGGAGGGGCAGGACGGTATCGATAAAATCATCGCGGGTGATCTGCGGCCACTTCCAGATCAGCTCTGTCCGGCCGCATAGCTGCCTCCCCTCCTGCAGAAGGGCCCGGATCCTCTCTGCCCTCTCTATAGCATCATGCCCTGCCCGAAGGAGGGGATCGAAGTATATGCGAGAGGCCCCGCCCTCAACTGCTCCCTTCAGCGCCTCCAGGCTGTCGGCACAGACGGACAACAGGGGAGGCCTCCTCCTCCCCTCCACCCTGCCGGTCGGAGGGCTGAACCTCTGGAGGCGATCCCTCGCCTCCTGGATCTGCTCTGGGGCCGGCCGGCGCCCCTCCAGCACTGCCCTCTCCAGCCCGGCCAGAAGATCGCGGCGCAACTGGTTCAAGGCTCCCAGAGGGGAGAAGAGGCCTCCAGGATAGTCCATATTCACCCTTCTTATCACAAATGGGGTGCCTCCTGTCCTTCTCATCTGGGTCTCGATCTGTTCAGGGGTCAGGGGCCGGTTCAGAGCCTTTTGCATTCTGCTCTCCCCCCGGGCGGCCGCCATCAGGCCGTTATCCAGCCGCCCCTGGGCCAGGACATATCCATCCTCCCAGGTGAGGGTGATATCCACCGGGATGGGCGGCCTCTCCTGCGCTAGGATCTCCTCTGCCCTCCTGGCCAGAGCAGTGCTGCTGGTCAGATAGACCTCAGCCCCCGACGGGACCTCATATCCAGTCCTCAGACAGAGCAGGCCGTCCCTCTCAACAGCCCTCTGCACCGTCAGCCCCCTCTCCAGGCCCGGGGACCGGAAGACCAGCCCATCCCCCCTCTGCGGCAGAAGCGGGCTGCAGAGGCGAACCCCTGCCTCTGATCTGCGGGGGTCATACCAGGCCACCCTGCCCATCAGCACTCCTCGATTATCCGGCATCTCCCGGCCCATGACATCCCTGCCTCCCAGGAGATGGCCTTCTGTGAAGTCGCGGTTGAATGCCAGGGCCAGATCTCTCTCCTCCTCCGGGGAGAATGACCAGGTGCCCGAGGCAATGGCATCCAGTGCCCTGCGGTAGATGCTGGTGACGATGGCCACATACTGGGGGGACTTCATCCTCCCCTCGATCTTCAGGGAGTGGACGGGAGAGCTTACGATCCGGTCCAGATGGCGGTAGACGGAGAGGTCGCGGGTGGATAGGATGAAGCTCTCCTGCCCTGAGACTGCCTGGAGGCTTGAGGGGCGGCCGTACTCGTCCGCCGGGCCGTGAAGCAGAAGGTAGGGTTTGCGGCAGGGCTGAGCGCACATCCCCCGGTTGCCGCTCCGCCCGCCGATGGCCGAGGAGAGGAGACACTGCCCGGAGTATGAATAGCAGAGCGCCCCGTGAACGAAGACCTCCAGCCCCAGCCCGGCCCTCTCGGCTTCAGGCCCCCAGGCCCGGATCTCCTCCAAATTCACCTCTCTGGCCAGGACCACCCTCTTGAAGCCCAATTGAGCGGCACAGAGAGCTCCGGGGAGATTGTGGATGGTCATCTGGGTGGAGGCATGCCTCTCCAGGCCGGCCACCAGATGTCCGGCCAGGGCTGCTGCCCCCAGATCCTGGAGGAGAATGGCATCTGCGCCCAGCTCGTACAACTGGAGGAGGTACTCCCCCAGGTCGGGGAGCTCATCCTCCCTGATCAGGGTGTTGACGGTGACATACACCCTCACCCCTCGCAGATGAGCATAATCTATGGCCTGAGCCAGGTCGGCATGATCGAAGTTTGCGGCGAATCTTCTTGCTCCAAATCTCCTGCCGCCCAGGTAGACAGCATCTGCGCCTGCTGCTATGGCTGCGTGCAGAGCCTCTAGCGATCCGGCAGGGGCGAGGAGTTCAGGCAGTCTCATCAATATCAGTCAGCATGGTTGTGCCTCGCTTAGTTCATAAGCCCTCTCCTGCTGGAGGGGCCTGTCATTCCCCTCGATTTCATTGGCTGCCCAAAGAGGGAGTGAGGGGGGATGAGGAGGAGTGAAGGAGGATGAGAGGGATGAGGAGGATGAAGAGGATGAGGAGGATGAGGTGGAGTGAAGGAGGGGTGAGGTGGCAGGAGGCTATTTATCTGATGAGCTACATTTTTAATGTTCTGGTGGATGTGATGGATCATTCTCGCGCAATGATGATTTTGATAGTCCTTTTATTCCTCTCCGCCAGCGGGGAGGCATTGAGGACATTTTCTGGAGATGTGGTGGCCATTGACAGTCCGGTAGAGGATGATGTCTTTGCCGCGGGCAATATCGTGAGCATCAACGCCCCTGTGGACTCGCTGGTGGCAGCAGGGAGCACAGTGAATATCAATGCCCCGGTGAAAGGAGATGTCATCGCTGCAGGCAGCCAGGTCTCTGTGAGCTCTGATGTGGGCGGAAAGGTGGTGGCGGCTGGGGGGACGGTCAATCTGGGCGGTGATATCGGCACCAATCTGGTGGCCGCCGGCGGCCAGGTGAGCATTCTGCCAGGAAGGACAGTGGCCAGGGATGCCCTGATCAGCAGCGGCGCTGCTCTCAACTCCGGCCGGGTCAATGGCACATTGACTGTTCATGCCGGCAGTTTCAACAACACCGGATCTGCGGGAAAGGTCGACTTCTATAAGATAGAAAAGAAAGAGGATATGGCCCCGGCCAGAGAGGAGAGGTGGGGTGGTTTTGATCTGCTCAACCTGATGATCATCATCGGATACCTCATTTTAGGTTTGATCCTGGTGAAGTATCTGTCCCCCCTCTTCCGGATGGTGGATGAGGAGATCCGCACCTCCACCCTTCTTAAGACTGGTCTGGGGTTCATCGTCGTCATCGCCTCGTTCATCGCCCTCTTGCTGGTGGCTGTCACTGTTGTGGGGCTGCCGATAGCACTGTTATCCACCTTCCTGATGATCGCCGCCCTGATGAGCAGTGGGATGTTCGTCTCCTACAGCCTGGGCAGGTGGATCTGTATGAAGGGCAATCTGAGACAGGGAGATCTGGTCTGCTTCGCCATCGGATTTGTGCTATTAAATCTCCTCTTCCCGATCCCCTACCTGGGCGGCCTGGTGTCCATTGTGTCCATGGGCCTGGGCTTTGCCGGACTTCTGTACGCCCTCCGCCGCCTGATCATGGCTGCAAGCAATAGAGCAGCACTGTGATAAGTAATAAGAAAAGAAGGGATCGCCTCTTCTCCGGCCACCTTTTTTTCCCGCCGGCCAGAATCAGTCCTTTTTAATCTCGATCTGAGCCCTTCTGGCCATGGCTTACCCTCCAGCGGATCTTTTTTATGATCCCGAGAAGGGCTCGAGCCTCCCTCTCCGTCAGCTCTGCCCGGCCGAAGATCCGCCGCAGCATGAGCAGAGCAAAGTCCTTCTTATGCTCAGGATATGCAATATCCGCAAGAAGATCTCCTGCCCTCTCCTGCAATAGCTTCAACGTCTCTTTTCTGGCCATCTGCACACAGTCCGGGCTATTGCCTCCAATCCGGGAGAGCTCATAGAACAGGATAGCTGCCGAATGGGAGAGGTTCATCACTGGATATTCCTCCGAGGTGGGAATGGAGACGATCATATCGCACAGGGAGATTTCATTGCTGTTCAGGCCGCAGTCCTCCCTCCCCAGGAGCAGGGCTACTGTCCCCTCCTTATCCCGGAGCTTTTCTGCTAGACCAGCCGGGGTCAGGCAGGGCACCCTCAGGTGCAGCCGCAGGTGGTGCTGCTCATGCTCCAGCCTCTTGCCAGTGGTGCCCACCACCAGGTTCGCCCCCTCCAGGGCCTCGGCCAGGGTGGAGAAGTTTCTGGACATCTGCAGGACATCCCGGGCATGGGAGGCCATGGCACAGCCGAAGTCTTCGATCCTGCAGGGGTTGACCAGGGCCAGATCACGAAAGCCGAAGTTCTTCATCGCCCGGGCCACAGAGCCCACATTGCCCTCGTAGAGGGGCTCGACCAGGACCACACGCAGATCCATCATCCATCCTCTATCATTGCCTCCTAATCCTGTATCCTATCCCTTACAGACGCCCAGGGGGGACAGCCTGGCTACCTTGATGGCTATTCCCAGGTCATGGACCACATCCACCACCTCGCTGGACGGCTTGTAGACCTGAGGGGCCTCCTCGGCCAGCATCCCAGAGGAGGTGGCCCGGACGGCGATCCCCTCTCTGTCCAGGGCGGCCTTCACCTCTTTGCCTGTGAACTGCTTTAGGGCCTGGCTCCTGCTCATCACCCTCCCTGCGCCATGGCAGGCGGAGCCGAATGTCAGCTCCAGGGATTTGTCCTGGCCGCAGAGCACATATGAGGACGTGGCCATGCTCCCCGGGATGAGCACCGGCTGGCCAATGCCGGCATAGGCAGCGGGGACCTCCTCTCTCGAGGGGCCGAAGGCGCGGGTGGCACCCTTGCGGTGCACATAGAGCCTCTCCTTCTTCCCCTCCACCTGATGCTCCTCGATCTTGGCCACATTATGGGCCACATCGTAGAGCAGCGGCAGTTGGGAGCCGGGGAAGTAGCGGTCGAAGACCTCCCTCGTCCAGTGGGCGATGATATGCCGGTTGGTCCAGGCATAGTTGGCGGCGCAGACCATAGCCCCGAAGTAGCTCTCTGCCTCCGGACTGCCCAGGGGAGCACAGGCCAGTTGTCTGTCCGGTATATCGATGCCGTACCTTCGCACTGCTTTGGAGAGGACATTCAGATGATCAGTGCAGATCTGGTGGCCAGCTCCCCGGGAGCCGGTGTGAATCATCACTGTGATCTGCCCCTCGAAGAGGCCGAATCTCTTTGCCGCCTCTTGGTCGTAGATCTCATCCACCCTCTGAATCTCCAGGAAGTGGTTGCCGCTGCCTAGGGTTCCCAACTGCGGTCGGCCCCGTTTCCTCGCTTTGACCCCCACCTGGGAGGGGTCAGCTCCAGACATACAGCCGCTCTCCTCGCAGTGCACCAGGTCTGCCTCCACCCCATAGCCCTCCTCTAACGCCCACTCTGCTCCCCGGAGGAAGGTCTCTGTCAATTGCTGATCGGTGATATGCAGCCTGCCTGTAGATCCCAGGCCCGAGGGCACCGCCTGAAAGAGGGCATCTACGAGGGTGTTGATGAGCGGCTGCACTGCATCAGCTCTCAGGTCCGAGCGGAGGAGGCGCACCCCGCAATTTATGTCAAAGCCCACACCACCGGGGCTGATGACCCCCCCCTGCTCCCGGAAGGCGGCCACCCCGCCGATGGGAAAGCCATAGCCCAGATGGGCATCGGGCATGGCCATGGAGTGGCCGACGATTCCGGGAAGGGTGGCCACATTGGCCACCTGCTCGATCGTCCCCGGCTCGACCATCTCCAAGAGGCTGGAGGAGACGAAGATTCTGCCCGCCACCCTCATCCCCGGCCGGTAGCCTATGGGAACCTCGTAAATGTTATCACTGATCTTCTCAATTTCCATATCTCACACCTCCAAAATCATCATATCAGAGAATCATCATCCGCAGATCGTATCGATCCGTAGATCATGTCGATCCGCAGATCATATCGATACCAGGGAATCCTCAGACATCCAGCACAACCTGAATGCACCACAGCTCATTCTTCACGATGGCGAACTTATGCCAGGTGACCGCCTTGACCTCAGACCGAAAGAGGTGCCTCTCAAGGTCCATTCGCTCTCCGCCTATCTCTGCCCTGAGCTTCCACCCCCTTCCCTCTTCACCCTCCTGCAGCACCACCTGAAAGGTGGAGAAGACTGCGGACTCGGTCTCGAAGAGAAAGACGATCTCAGAGAGCCACTGGTAGGCCAGATCCTCCAGCTCCTCCGCCTCCAGCTCCACCGGCCAGACCTCCTGGACGGTCACCTGCTCCGGTGAGATCATGGCTCCAAAGAGGGCAGAGGCGGCATTGGAGAGCATCTCTTCCCTGGTAGTGCCATAGGCGCGGAATTTGATATCAGCAGTATGCTCCAGATACTGGAAAGGAATCATATGCATTCTATTTAGGAGCCGCAGGCATTTAAAGGATTGTTATTCCCCGGACCAGCCCTGCTCTTTGGGCCAGGTCTATGGCCCGGGCATACTCCTGCGCAGCCAGGGGGCGGTCGAGTTCGGGGTAACGGCAGGCATTGTACTCCGGGCGGTACTGGGCCATCACATTGAGGTAGGTGTTCACAGATATCTCCTGAGAGATGAAGCGGACCACCTCCTCAGTGCCGGCAGCGCCTGCGGGCAGGACCAGGTGGCGGACTAAAAGCCCCCGCAGGGCAATGCCCTCCTCATCCATCTCCAGGTCTCCCACCTGGCGGTGCATCTCTTTGAGGGCCGCCTTCATGATTGCTGTGTAGCCTGGGGCCTCAGAGTACCTCTGGGCGGGGCCATCCTGGCCGTATTTGGCATCGGGCATATAGATATCGATGATACCATCGAGGAGGCGCAGCGTCTCCACTGAGTCATAGCCGCCGCTATTGTAGACCAGGGGGACGGAGAGGCCCCCCTCCCGCGCCAGGAGCAGGGCCTCCAGGATCTGGGGGACGACGTGGGTGGGGGTGACGAGGTTGATGTTATGGCAGCCGCCATCCTGCAGGACGAGCATCATCTTCGCCATCTCCTCTGCCTCCACCTCCCGGCCGGCGCCCATTTGACTGATATCCCAGTTCTGACAGAAGACGCATGCCAGGTTGCAGCCGGAGAAGAAGATGGTGCCGGAGCCCGCGCGCCCCACCAGGGGCGGCTCCTCCCCGAAGTGGGGGGCGAAGCTGGCCACCCGGGCCCGCCTGCCTGTGCGGCAGAAGCCCCACTCATCATCCAGCCGGTTCACCTGGCAGCGGCGGGGGCAGATCCGGCAGGACTCAAGATGGGCCAAAGCGGTGCTGGCACGCTCTTCAAGGATCTTTGGGGGCATAATATTGTAGGCAGCCATATTGATGATATATGAGGCTGGATCTTTGATGAGCCTTTCGGCGGCAATCACATCCCTGGAATCAGCAGAGGCACCTCCGGGCTCGATGGCCAGGTGATTGCTCTCAAGCAGCCGTTTTTCGCCGGGACAGAAAACTATATATATCGACAATAGTCTATATAGATTCAGGTGAAAGTCGATAGAGTTTTTCTCCCCCTCCTTTACCCTTCGACTTTCCCCACTTCTATTCACCCTGACCCAAGGTAAGGGGTTTGTGATTCCTGATTCGCCATCATCTCCATCAATGCCATGATCTGCTGTATCCCAGCTCCAGTGCTCGCTTATATGCTGCTTCTGCTTCAGCGTTGCGATGAAGCATCCTCAGGGCGCTGGCCTTGCTGTACCAGGCATATTCATCTTCAGGATCAATCCCGATGGCCTCATCATATGCCCTTATGGCCTCATCGTACCTGCCCAGGCTGCAGAGAGCATTGCCTTTATCGTACCATGCCCAGGCGAATTCAGGATCAATTCTGATCGCCCCGTCAAGGGCCTTGATGGCTTCATCGTACTTGCCCAGGTCATAGAGCGCCGCACCTTTATTGTACCATGTTCTGGCGCGTTCAGGATCAATTTTGATAGCCTGATCAAAAGCCATGATGGCCTCATCATACTTGCCCAGTTTGCCGAGAGTTGAGCCTTTATTGTCCCATGCCAAGGCCAATTCAGGATCAATTCTGACGGCTTCGTCATAAGCTCTGACAGCCTCATTGTACTTGCCCAGGCTGTGGAGAACATTGCCTTTATTGTACCATGTCCCGGCAAATTCAGGATCGATTACGATGGCCTCATCATATGCCCTTATGGCCTCATCGTACCTGCCTTGGCCGCTGAGAGCCGAGCCTTTATTGTACCATGCTTTGGTGTATCCAGGATCAATTCTGATAGCCTCATCATATGCCCTTATGGCCTCGTCGTACTTGCCCTGGCGACTGAGAGCATTGCCTTTATTATTCTGTGTATTGGCATTTTCAGGATCAAGTCTGATGGCCTCATCAAATGCTTTTATGGCCTCATCGTACCTGCCCAGGTCGCTGAGAGCCGAGCCTTTATTGAACCATGAGTCGGCCAATTCAGGATCAATTGCGATGGCCTGGTCATAAGCCCCGATGGCCTCATCATACTTGCCCAGCTCGCTGAGAATATTGCCTTTATTACTCCATGCCGCGGCAAATTCAGGATCAATTACGATGGCTGGTCATAAGCCCCGATGGCCTCGTCGTACTTGCCCTGGTTACTGAGAGTATTGCCTTTATTGTACCATGCCAAGGCCAATTCAGGATCAATTACGATGGCCTGGTTATAAGCCCTGATGGCCTCATCATACTTGCCCAGACTATCGAGAGTCGAGCCTTTATTGCTCCATGCCGCGGCCAATTCAGGATCAAGTCTGATGGCCTCGTCATAAGCCCTCATGGCCTCGTCGTACTTGCCCAGGCCATAGAGAGCCAAGCCTTTACTGTTCCATACCTCGGCAAATTCAGGATCGATTCTGATGGCCTCATCATATGCCTTTATGGCCTCATCGTATCTACCCAAGCTATAAAGAGCCCAACCTTTATTGCTCCATGCCTCGATCGATTCAGGATCAATTTTGATAGCCTGATCAAAAGCCATGATGGCCTCATCATACTTGCCCAGGCTGTTGAGAGCCCAGCCTTTACCTAACCATGCCGCGGCATCTTCGGGAGCAAGTCTGATGGCCTCATCATATGTCTTTATGGCCTCATCATACTTGCCCAGGCTACCGAAAGCTAAGCCTTTACCGAACCATGCCCAGGCAAATTCAGGATCAATTCTGATGGCCTCGTCGTAAGCCTTTAGGGCCTCATCGTACCTGCCCAGATTGCTGAGAGCCCAGCCTTTATTGAACCAAGGATTGACATCTTCTGGATTAATTCTGATGGCCCCGTCGTAAGCTTCGATGGACTCATTGTACTTGCCCAGATCGCTGAGAGCCCAGCCTTTATTGAACCAAGGATTGATATCTTCTGGATTAATTCTGATGGCCTGGTCATAAGCCCCGATGGCCTCATCATGCTTGCCCAGGCCATAGAGAGCCATGCCTTTGTTGTTCCATGCCGCGGCCAATTCCGGATCAATTCTGATAGCCTGGTCAAAAGCCATGATGGCCTTATCATACTTGCCCAGGATGTTGAAAGCATTGCCTTTATTGCTCCATGCTGCGGCATTTTCAGGATCAAGTCTGATGGCCTCGTCGTAAGCCCTTATGGCCTCATCGTACCTGTCCAAATTTTTGAGAGTATTGCCTTTATTGTACCATGTCAAGGCAAATTCAGGATCAATTACGATGGCCTGGTCAAAAGTCCTGATGGCCTCATCGTACTTGCCCAGGCTATCGAGAGCATTGCCTTTATTGTTCCATGCCGCGGCCAATTCGGGATCAATTCCGATGGTCTTGTCAAAAGCCTCAATAGCCTCATCATACTTTCCCAGGCTATCGAGAGCATTGCCTTTATTATTCCATGCCCCGACATTTTCAGGATCGATTCTGATGGCCTCGTCATATGCCTTTATGGCCTCATCGTACCTGCCCAGGCTGCAGAGAGTATTGCCTTTATTGTACCATGTCCCGGCATCTTCAAGATCAAGTCTGATGGCCTCATAGTAAGTCCCGATGGCCTCATCGTACCTGCCCAGGCTGTAGAGAGCCCAGCCTTTATCTGCTATAGCCCCCTCCGATGCGATGCCCTGATAGGATACAGCATTCAGCGAGACCAGCATCAGCAACATAAATCCAAATATAGTCAGTCCTTGAGTCAAGCAATCCCTCCTGATGCTCTCTTACAGTCTCTTAAAATAAAGCCTTTTGGCCACTGAGATATATGACAACTAACTCGCATTGTTAGTGCCCCGGCATCAGCATCCTCATCGGACGGCAGACGCCAACGAGTTTTCAACCATCCACTCCTGTATCCATGTGATTCGAGGGCACAGCTAATTTAAGCTTTCCGCCAATCTAGCCCAAAATAAGATATCGGGTGTCTGGATATCTAATATCGTATCAAGAGACTCATGGGATCCGACCTGTTGCGTCAATCCAGAGTTGCGATGAGGCACCCTCAAGGCACTGACTTTACTGTAGTGCTAGGCATATCCGTCTTGAGATCGATTCTGATGGCCTTATAATAAGCCTTTGCGGCCTCATCATACTTGCCCAGGCTATCGAGAGCCAGGCCTTTGTTGCCCCATGCCACGGCCAATTCAGGATCAAGTCTGATGGCCTCGTCGTAAGCCCTTATGGCTTCATCGTACCTGCCCAGGCTATCAAGAGCCACGCCTTTATTGTACCATGCCCTGGAGAGTTCAGGATCGATTCTGATGGCCTCGTCATAGGCCTTTATAGCCTCATCGTACTTGCCCAGGCTACCGAGAGCCAAGCCTTTATTGCTTCATGCCGCGGCCAATTCAGGATCAATTCTGATGGCTTCGTCGTAAGCCCTTATGGCCTCATCATACTTGCCCATGTTATCGAGAGCAGAGCCTTTGTTGTACCATGCATTGGCGTATTCAGGATCAAGTCTGATGGCCTCGTCATAAGCCCTTATGGCCTCATCGTACTTGCCCTGGCTATAGAGAGCATTGCCTTTGTTGTTCCATGCGTTGGCATCTTCAGGATCAAGTCTGATGGCCTCGTCAAAAGCCTTTATGGCCTCATCGTATTTGCCCAGGCCATAGAGAGCCATACCTTTATTGTCCCATGCCCCGGCCAATTCAGGCTCAAGTCTGATGGCCTCGTCATAAGCCCTTATGGCCTCATCATACTTGCCCAGGCCATAGAGAGCATTGCCTTTATTGCTCCATGCCCAGGCATGTTCAGGATCAAGTCTGATAGCCTCGTCAAAAGCCTTTATGGCCTCATCATACTTGCCCAGGCCATAGAGAGCATTGCCTTTATTGCTCCATGCCCAGGCATCTTCAGGATCAATTCTGATGGCCTCGTCAAAAGCCTTTATGGCCTCATCGTATTTGCCCAGTATACCGAGAGCTGAGCCTTTATTGTTCCATGCGTTGGCGTATTCAGGATCGATTCTGATGGCCTCGTCAAAAGCCCTTATGGCCTCATCGTACTTGCTCAGGATATCGAGAACCACGCCTTTATTGTTCCACGCCTCGGCATCTTCAGGATCAAGTCTGATGGCCTCGTCAAAAGCTCCTATGGCATCATCGTACTTGCCCAGACTACGGAGAGCAATGCCTTTATTGTTCCACGCCTCGGCATATTCAGGATCAAGTCTGATGGCCTCGTCAAAAGCTCCTATGGCATCATCGTACTTGCCCAGGCTGCAGAGAGCCACGCCTTTATTGTTCCACGCCTCGGCATCTTCAAGATCAAGTCTGATGGCCTCGTCAAAAGCTCCTATGGCATCATCGTACTTGCCCAGGCTACAGAGAGCAATGCCTTTATTGTTCCATGCCGCGGCATATTCAGGATCAAGTCTGATGGCCTCGTCGTAAGCCCTGATGGCCTCATCGTACTTGCCCAGGCTTTTGAGAGCAATGCCTTTATTGTTCCATGCCGCGGCATATTCAGGATCAAGTCTGATGGCCTCGTCATAAGCCCTTATGGCCTCATCGTACTTGCCCAGGTTATCGAGAGCATTGCCTTTATTGTTCCATGCCGCGGCATATTCAGGATCAAGTCTGATGGCCTCGTCATAAGCCCTTATGGCCTCATCGTACTTGCCCAGGTTACCGAGAGCAATGCCCTTATTGTTCCATGCCGCGGCATATTCAGGATCAAGTCTGATGGCCTCGTCATAAGCCCTTATGGCCTCATCATACTTGCCCAGGCTTTTGAGAGCCAAGCCTTTATTGCTCCATGCCCAGGCAAATTCAGGATCAATTCTGATGGCCTCGTCATAAGCTCTTATGGCCTCATCGTACTTGCCCAGGCTTTTGAGAGCCAAGCCTTTGTTGTACCGTGCCTCGGCATCTTCAGGATCAAGTCTGATGGCTTCGTCATAAGCCCTGATGGCCTCATCATACTTGCCCAGGCTATCGAGAGCCGAGCCTTTACCGAACCATGCCTCGGCATCTTCAGGATCAAGTCTGATGGCCTCATCATAAGCCCTGATGGCCTCATCGTACTTGCCCTGGTTATAGAGAGCCAAGCCTTTATCAGCTATAGCTACCTCCAATGCGATGCCCTGATAGGATACAGCATTAACCGATATCAGCATCAATAACATAGATCCAAATATACTCAGTCCTCGGGTCAAGCAATTCCTCCTGATATATCATTATCGTCTCTTACAGAAAAGTCTTTTGAGCCACAGGGACTACGGCAACCACATCCTTGAAATCGGCAGAGGCACATCCGGGCTCAAGGGCCTGGTGGCTGCTCTCCTGCAGCTGATCTTTGCTGGGAGAGAGGAATATATACACATATCGACAGCAGTCTATGTAAAAGAAGCGAAAGTCGGTAGGGCCCATCCTCCCTCCTTTGCCCTTCGACTCTCCCCACTTCTATTCGCCCTGGCCTGGGGGAAGAGATTTGCGATTACTAATTCGCCGTCATCTCCATCAATGTCATGGTTCCGTTATATCCCAGCTCCCGTGCTCGCTTATATGCTGCTTCTGCTTCAGAGTTGCGATGAAGCATCCTCAGGGCATTGGCCTTATTGTACCAGGCATATTCATCTTCAGGATCATCCTTGATTATGGCATCATAGTATTTTATGGCAGCAAGATACCTGCCGGCATCATAGTGGGAGTTGCCCTTCCTTAGCCTGTTTTCGGAATAATCCTCGCTCAGCTCAGCCGCCCGGTTATAGCTCTTGATAGCCTCTTCATATCTTCCCAGCTCATCGAGAGCATTGCCTTTATTGTTCCACACCCCGGCAAATTCAGGATCAAGTCTGATGGCCTCATCATATGCCTTTATGGCCTCATCGTACCTGCCCTGGTTATAGAGAGCCGAGCCTTTACCAAACCATGCCCCGGCAAATTCAGGATCAATTCTGATGGCCTCGTCAAAAGCTCTTATGGCATCATCGTACTTGCCCAAGCTACCGAGAGCCAAGCCTTTACCGAACCATGCCAAGGCAAATTCAGGATCAATTCTGATGACCTCGTTAAAAGGTCCTATGGCCTCATCGTACTTGCCCTGGCTATAGAGAGCCGAGCCTTTACCGAACCATGCCAAGGCATATTCAGGATCAAGTCTGATGGCCTCGTCATAAGCCCTGATAGCCTCATCATGCTTGCCCAGGCTATCGAGAGCCAAGCCTTTGTTGTACCATGCCGCGGCGTATTCGGGATCAAGTCTGATGGCCTCGTCATAAGCCGTAATGGCCTCATCATGCTTGCCCAGGCTATCGAGAGCATTGCCTTTATTGTTCCATGCCGCGGCATCTTCGGGATCAAGTCTGATGGCCTCGTCATAAGCCGTAATGGCCTCATCGTACTTGCCCTGGTTATAGAGAACCACGCCTTTATTGTTCCATGCCGCGGCATCTTCGGGATCAAGTCTGATGGCCTCGTCATAAGCCCTTATGGCCTCATCATAATTGCCCAGGTTACCGAGAGCTGAGCCTTTATTGCTCCATGCCCAGGCATATTCAGGATCAATTCTGATCGCCTCGTCGTAAGCCCTGATGGCCTCATCATACTTACCCAGGCTTTTGAGAGCCAAGCCTTTGTTGTTCCATGCCACGGCCAATTCAGGATCAAGTCTGATGGCCTCGTCGTATGCCTTTATGGCTTCATCATACTTGCCTAGGTTACCGAGAGCCAAGCCTTTGTTGTACCATACCGCGGCATCTTCAGGATCAAGTCTGATGGCCTCGTCATAAGCCTTTATGGCCTCATCGTACCTGCCCTGGTTATAGAGAGCAGAACCTTTGTTGTTCCATGCCACGACCAATTCAGGATCAAGTCTGATGGCCTCGTCAAAAGCTCCTATGGCCTCATCATACTTGCCCAGGCTTTCAAGAACATTGCCTTTACTGAACCATGCCGTGGCCAAATCAGGATCAAGTCTGATGGCCTCGTCGTAAGCCTTTATCGCCTCATCATACTTGCCCAGGTTACCTAGAGCATTGCCTTTACCGAACCATGCCCAGGCCAATTCAGGATCAAGTCTGATGGCCTCGTCAAAAGCCCTGATGGCCTCATCGTACCTGCCCAGGTTACCGAGAGCAGAGCCTTTATTGTTCCATGCCGCGGCATCTTCAGGATCAAGTCTGATGGTCTCGTCAAAAGCTCCTATGGCATCATCGTACTTGCCCAGGCTACAGAGAGCAATGCCTTTATTGTTCCATGCCCCGGCATCTTCAGGATCGATTCTAATGGCCTCGTCAAAAGCTCCTATGGCATCATCGTACTTGCCCAGGTTTTTGAGAGCAATGCCTTTGTTGTTCCATGCCGCGGCATCTTCAGGATCAATTCTGATGGCCTCATCATATGCCTTTATGGCCTCATCGTACTTGCCCAGGCTACAGAGAGCCACGCCTTTATTGTACCATGCCCTGGCGAGTTCAGGATCGATTCTGATGGCCTCGTCATAAGCCCTTATGGCCTCATCGTACCTGCCCAGGCTACCGAGAGCCCAGCCTTTATTGTGCCATGCCTCAGCGAGTTCAGGATCGATTCTGATGGCCTCATCATATGCCTTTATGGCCTCATCGTACCTGCCCAGGCTACCGAGAGCAGAGCCTTTATTGTTCCATGCCCAGGCCAATTCAGGATCAAGCCTGATGGCCTCGTCGTAAGCCCTGATGGCCTCATCATACTTGCCCAGGCTATAGAGAGCCACGCCTTTGTTGCTCCATGCCGCGGCCAATTCAGGATCAAGTCTGATGGCCTCGTCGTAAGCCCTTATGGCCTCATCGTACCTGCCCTGGTTATAGAAAGCCAAGCCTTTATTGAACCATGCCTCGGCATATTCAGGGTCAATTCTGATGGCCTCATCATAAGCCCTTGTGGCCTCATCGTACCTGCCCTGGTTATAGAGGGTCAAGCCTTTATCAGCTATAGCCCCCTCCGATGCAATGCCCTGATAGGATACAGCATTAAGCGAGATCAGCATCAATAACATAAATCCAAATATATTCAGTCCTCGGGTCAAGCAATCCCTCTTGATATAACATTATCGTCTCTTACAGAAAAGTCTTTTGAGCCACAGGGACTACGGCAACCACATCCTTGAAATCGGCAGAGGCACCTCCGGGCTCAAGGGCCTGGTGGCTGCTCTCCTGCAGCTGGTCTTTGCTGGGAGAGGACCATATACACATATCGACAGCAGTCTATGTAAAAGAAGCGAAAGTCGGTAGGGCTTCTCCCCCTCCTTTGCCCTTCGACTCTCCCCTCTTCTATTCGCCCTGGCCTGGGAGAAGAGATTTGCGATTACTAATTCGCCGTCATCTCCATCAATGTCATGGTTCCGTTATATCCCAGCTCCCGTGGCGCTTATATGCTGCTTCTGCTTCAGAGTTGCGATGAAGCATCCTCAGGGCATCAGCCTTATTGTACCATATTCATCTCAGGATCAAGTCTGATGGCCTCTTCAAAAGCCCTGAAGGCCTCATCGTACTTGCCCAGGTTTTTGAGAGCCGAACCTTTATTGTACCATGCCCAGACATATTCAGGATCAAGTCTGATGGCCTCATCATATGCCCTTATGGCCTCATCGTATTTGCCCTGCTTACTGAGAGCCCGGCCTTTATTGCTCCATGCCCCAGCCAATTCAGGATCAAGTCTGATGGCCTCGTCATATGCTCTTATGGCCTCATCGTACTTGCCCTGATCACTGAGAGCCCGGCCTTTATTGCTCCATGCCCGGGCAAATTCAGGATCAATTCTGATGACCTCGTCATATGCATTTATGGCCTCGTCATGCTTGCCCTGTGTATCGAGAGTATTGCCTTTATTGTACCATGCTCCGGCATCTTCAGGATCAATTCTGATGGCCTCATCATATGCCTTTATGGCCTCATCGTACCTGCCCTGACCATAGAGGGCACAACCTTTATTGCTCCATGCCCAGGCATATTCAGGGTCGATTCTGATAGCTTCGCCACAAGCCCTTATGGCCTCATCGTACTTGCCCAGACTACAGAGAGCAATGCCTTTATTGTTCCATGACCAGGCAAACTCAGGATCGATTCTGATGGCCTCGTCATATGCCTTTATGGCCTCATCGTACTTGCCCATTCCATGAAGGGCCGAGCCTTTATCGTTCCATGCCCAAGCATCTTCAGGATTAATTCTGATGGCCTCGTCAAAAACCTCCATGGCCTCATCATACCTGCCCTGGTTATAGAGGGCCAAGCCTTTATCAGCTATAGCTCCCTCCGATGCGATGCCCTGATAGGATACAGCATTAAGCGAGATCAGCATCAATAACATAAATCCAAATATATTCAGTCCTCGGGTCAAGCAATCCCTCCCGATGCTCTCTTACAGTCTCTTAAAATAAAGCCTTCTATCCACTGGGATGTATGCCAGCTAAATGGCATTATTAGTGCTTCGGCATCGGCATCCCCATCGGGCGGACGATGTCAGCGGATAGGTGAATGTATTTATGGCGACGATCGCCCTCCCCCGCCAAATAACGAATGTGCCGTCTGATTCATGACTGCACAGCAGATCCAGCACGGCAAAAGAATTATTAACAATGCAGACAATAGATGTATCCTGAAGCTCCTCGGGCTCCTGGGGCTCCTGGAGCTTGGACTTTGCGACAGATGGTGATTGTAATGAATATACACAGATTGATTGCTTTATCTATACTGCTCGCCTCCCTGGTGGGGACTGTCCTCTGCCAGAGTGCGGAGAATGAGACGGCAGGGATCACACCCTCCCTGACAGTCGCAGACCAAACAGCCGTAGGCGACAGTATGGTCGCCAATGTCACTGTAGCCGAGGCAATATCAGACGGGCCGGGATGGGTTGTGATACACAACAATCTCTTCGGCCATCCAGGGGGAGCGGTTGGATACACTCATGTCGATAGCGGCAACAATAGCAACATTGTTGTTACAATCCATGCCTTCGTGGCAACAGATAACCTCTTTGCCGTCCTGCACTATGACCGGGGGGAGATAGGGGTATTCGAGTATCCAACAATAGATACTGAGCAGATGGCTGAAGGAGAGATCATGATAAAGCCCTTCACCGTCTCGACCAGCTGGGATGCACCCCTTATGAACCTCACCCAGATGGCCGAGGATGCCAGCAAAAATTAAATTTTTAAATTTTTTTTATTCATCGTGATTAAGCGCAATAGCGCCCGATAATAAACATCAAATAATTAAACGTGGGGGATTTCAATGGTCAAATATCGGTCCAAACTATTGGTGCTGATGCTTCTGCTGGTGGCAACGGCAGATTCGCAGATCGCACAGGTACCAGGCAGCAGCGCTGCCACCGGCCTCTCGGGCCAGGTGGTTGATTCATATGGCCAGGGCATATCCGGAGCCAGAATCTGGATAATCGATAGCACCGGCCAGGCCAAAGAGACCGCCAGCAATGCCACTGGTGGCTATAGCATGACCCTGGCCCCGGGCAGCTACACCATAACTGCAGAGCTCTCCGGATACAGCTTCACCTCTGCCACGGTGCTCGTCCAGACGAGCCTCCTCTCCGCCGCCCCGAGAATCGTCGGCTACTGGGCAGGCCCTGCAGCCCAGGCGGCGGTATCGCCCCCCGACTCCGGGCTGTACGGGCAGGCCTACTATGCCACAGGCACAGGCACAGGATGGGTTCAGGGAAGGGTGATGGATCAGACCGGGGCAGGCGTTCCCTCTGCCTCCCTGAACGTCGATGGCTGGAGGACGGCATATGCCACCGACGAGCAGGGCAACTACCGGCTTGAGCTCTCACCGGGAATGCACATAATCGATCCCTTCAAGCCCGGCTATGGAATTCCGCCCAGGGCAGCATTCGTCGCCTCCGGACGGACCACCAGGCTGGATTTCATCGCCAAAGGGGTGGTCGCCCTGGGAAGGGGGAGAATGTGAGCGAGAATCGCGGGCTTCGCCCGTGCCATCTCCCTTTTTATGTCGGTTATTTCCCGTGAATTTATAAAAATGCTGAAGGGAGATCAGAGGAACCTGATTCCCCTGGGCATCTCCCCGAAACGCCGGCGGAACTCCTCCGGCCAGTTTGATGGATCCAGCCCCTTCTGGCTGAGGAAGGCTGCCGCCCAGCGCTCCAGCCCCACACCGCTGCAGCCAGACCACAGGGGCTCGCCGCTCTGGGCTTTGACTGTGAACCCTTTGGGGTACTTCTCCCCGTTCACAGAGAGGTTCTGAAACTCTATCCAGTTTCCATTGTAGGGCAGCAGAGCCTCATAGTCCACTGTGCCCGCGCCGGTCATCTGGGCCAGGCCGGTCTTGCCCTCCTGGGCCATGAACCAGGGGGTGACCCAGGCCGTCCTCCAGTGCAGCTCTAAGATATCCTCGAAGATGTGCTTGTAGCAGTCCTTCAGCCTCTCCCCCTCCTCTAAGGTCTGCTCTCTCGTCCCCAGCCAGACGATCTCAATGCGATGGAATTCGTCCACCCTCTCTATGCCATGAATCCCCCCTGACTCATAGCGGTGGCTGGTGCCCGACCGGTCGAAGACCCGGATGGGCAGCTCGCTGTTGGGGAGGGTCATCCCCTGGAGGAATCCCCAGAAGGTGGGGCACTGGGCATAGCACATCCCCCCAATGGGCAGGTCGATCTTCTCCTTGACCAGCTCCAAGGGGACCTCATGGGTGACCTTGTAGTAGTCCATGACCTCCTCCCAGAAGGCCGGATCGCGGGTCTTAGGCGGACAGACGAAGTAGATCTCCGGATAGACCCCCTGGGCATGGCCGCTCCTCTTCCAGACGTCCCAGGTATCAAGCTTGGGAAATATCATCTCCTGGTAGCCTAAAGGCTGGATGATCTCCTCCAGGACGATGGCCTCGAAGGTGCGGAAGAGGTGGGTGGCCTGGGGACCGTAGATCCACTGCCCCCGGGCAGAGCCATGCTTGATCCAGCCTGCCTTCTTCATCTCTTCTGTGGGATCGGCATTGAACTTCGGCTCCCTCTTCGGGCTCTCCCAGAGAAGCTCCCAGTGCTCAGCCTTTCCTCCATAGCCCTCCTCCAGCTTCTCCTCCAGAAGGCTGACTATCCGGTCGGGAATGCGGTTCTCGATCTCCGGCTGGCCCAAAGTGCCCTCCGGGCCCACATCCAGGACGAGCAGCAGCTTACCTCCCTCATGCCTCATCTCCCGCACATAAGGGATCCGGTGGTCTATCCCCTTATCGGACTGAACCTCGATCTCAAACCGGGTTATATCCAATCCCCGAACGCCGATCCTGAATTGCTTTCCCAAGAGCTCAGAGAGAGGGCGGCGCAGCCTGAGCAGGGCATCATGAGCCCGAACATATCGATCGCTATCGATGACCAGATCGATCTTGTTTCCCTCTAGCCGCCAGGAGGCGATCTTTGCCCCCTGGCCCGGGGAAGCTCCCTTCTCCAGCATCGGCCCGGCATCCCTTATGAAATCGGAAATGGCCTCTTCGGCAGGGCTGGCATCAGCGCTCAGCCGAAGGCTTGCCTCCAAATGAAATCTCATCTCTCCTCCGCAACAGATAGCATCTCTCTTGCTATTTTAATGTTCATCAATAGATCATCCATAGTGGTGAGAAGGGTCCCGGGCTTCTCGATGGAGAACTGCAGGCGCAGACAGCGCTCATCGATCATTAGATTCATATTGGGCAGGTTGTCCGGCTCGATGGCCCGGCCGACCTTCTCCATATCCTCTCCTCCCTCTCCCAGCAGGACCAGATGCGCATGGATCATGCATCATCCCCAACCGGCCGGCTGGAGGCATCTGCTCCCCTATTGAGCTGCTCGTCCAGGATCCTGTCCAGCAGGGCCAGGAACTCATCCTCTCTGCCCGGCGGTATGGATGCCCCGCTGGCTATGGTATGGCCCCCTCCGTTTCCGCCCACGGCATTAGCCGCCTCCCGCAGGGCTACAGATAAGTCCAGGCCGCGGGCTATGAGGGGTTTATTCCCCCGAGCGGATATCTTGATCATATCATCCTTATGGTTCAAGGTCACCAAAGGGAGATCGGTGTAAAGATACCGGATCCCAAGACCGGATACGATCGCCCCCGCCTCCATATTCATCCTCTTCAGATAGCGAAGGTTCTTCATCTGCCGGCTCTGCTCTCGAAGGAGGCTTATCTCCCGCAGGATGTGCTCTCTGTACTCATCCCCCAGCCTCTCGGCCTCCATGAGCGATCCCCTGTCGCGCAGGCAGAGGGTGAGCCCTATGCCGGGAAGATCCCGGTTGCCGCAGGCATTGAGCAGTTGTACCATATGCAGGGAGTTCTCCACCACCTCATGGCGGAGGCGGATCACCTCACCCAAAATAGAGTCTGCAGCAAAGCTCCCCTGCATGATCAGCTTAAGGGTTAGAGCCGTGGCCAGCCTGGTCAGCTCATCCCCCTCCAGGCTTTCTGCATTGCCACTTATCCTCAGAGCATCCAGGAACTCTCTGACCTTCTCCCGATCGCCGGTGAAGTCCAGTAGAGGCTCTATGCTCCTTGTCAGAACCTCCTCCACCGGCCCGTCGCCGGGGAGCTTCAGACCGGGTCTGACCTGTACTGCTCCGCTGGCCACTGCCTCCTCCAGGATGGATCTGTTCGCCCCTATCATCGCCTGGCGGTCGCCCATTGCACCCACCAGGGCAAGGCCGGCCAGATCGGCATTATCGCCCATATGGCGGACCACAGAGTAGACGGTGCCGGAGGCAGAGAGCTCAAAGGCCCCATCTATGCCGAAGAGATGAGGATTGTGATGCATACAGTCCAGGCTTCCCACCGGGCGGTGATGATCTAAAACGAAGCACTCACCAGGCACAAGAGAGATCAGTTCCGGCTTTCCGCTCCCCATATCGCAGAAGACCACCGGCCCGGTCAGCCCCTCGATCACAGAGCTGTCCAGCCGGTTGACCAGTGTGGCCTGGAAGGGAATGCCTGCACGCAGAAGGGCATGGCAGATCAGCCCGGCAGAGGTGATGCCATCGGCATCGTTATGGGATATCACCCGCATCTGCTCGCAATGCAGAATGGACCGGGCTATGGCCTCTGCTGCCCTATCCAGCCGCTTCATGAGATGAGGATCTCAGCGGTCTCCGGCGAATAGGCCCATTCCGGAGCCAGATGCCCTGAGCTGTGATAGTATTTCACCAATCTTCTTATCTTGTTTTCTGTAAGCTGGAGAGCCCTCTTATTATGGACGTCTCGCTTATTAGCTCTTATATGTTTTCTCACACGAAGCGCTTTTCGCATCAGATTGGTCAGATCCTCTGGAATATCTGCCAGGGCGTTGTTCTCCTTAAGAAAGCCCGTTATGCTCTTTCCCATCACCAGCTTGGCGTTCGGCACGCCATACTGATCCCTCAGGATGAGGCCAATGCGGCTGGGAGAGATGCCTGTATCATGCAGCTTCATGACTGTCTTTTCCAACTCCTCCTTGGATATATCAGACCACTCTGGCGCTTTGCTCACCATGGGTGGCCGGGACCGTGAGGAGCCCCTTTTTCGGCTATGCATTTTTGCCATCTTTCAATCCTCATTAAATCTCATAATGGCGAAGGTATAATGCTCACGGCCAGGTGAGATAAAAAACTTGCGCCGTCCTCTCCCCCCGCAGGCAGGTCCTGGTGGCAGGTTTAATAAGCAAAGGATTTGAAGGTCAGGGCATGCTTCCGGAGTACTTGAACCAGTTGTTCTATCTCATCGGCCAGGCGGTGGTCCTTATAGTCGCCGTCATTCTCATCATCTCCTTTCTGGTAGCTCTGCTCATCCTCTACTCCTTTAAGACGGGCAACTTCTTCGCTGCCAGATATATGCTCTTGGGCACTATGCTCTTAGAGGGGGTGATAAAGGCCCTCTTCTCGATGGCCAGGGTCGACGACTCCATAGTGGATGATGTAGGGGTGCGCCTGAGAAATTACATCAACACCAAGGAGTTTTTAAAGACCCCCTATGAGAGGCGCTTCATCTTCATGCCCCAATGCCTCCGCAGCGTCCAGTGCCCGGCCAAGCTCACTCCGGAGGGAATAATGTGCATAGACTGCGGCCGCTGTGGCATTGGCGAGGCCAAGAGATATGCTGAGGGCATGGGCTACAAGTTCTTCGTAGTTCCCGGCTCCAGCTTCATAAAGAGGATCATAAAGAAATATCGTCCCGGAGCCATTGTGGGAGTGGGATGCCACATGGAGATAAAGGAGGGGCTGGACCTGTGCCACAGCCACAGCATACCGGCCCGGGGAGTCCCACTATCGACAGCAGGTTGCGTTGCCACCACCATAGACTGGGAGACCTTCTATGAGGCCATATCAGAGGGCGCAAGCAGGGAGAAGGGCAATAGCGAGGCGGGCGGTCCGAGCAGATAAAGGGATACTGGCTCAGCTAAAAAAAATGGGCTGAAAAGTGCGATTACTTCTCTATGGTGATTGCTTCGGAGGGGCAAGCTTCAACGCATGTCCCACAATCAGTGCACTTTTCTTTATCTACGACTGCTATTTCCTCGTCGTCCAGGGTGATGGCCTCCTCAGGGCATTCCTCGACGCAGGTTCCACAGCTTACACATTCGTCTCTATTAACAACTGCGGGCATTTATTGAGTCCTCCAGTTTGCCTCAAAGGCAAATCCACCTGCATGTATATCCGATATATACCTTTCGCAGATCTAGGCCAGTTCCTTGTATTTCTTTCTGTCCCGCAGCTCCTGTCTCTTGGCGCTGTTCCATCCGCTGACTGCCTGCAGGTAGCCGGTGATCCGGCTGATATGGTCTACGTTCTCCGATCCGCAGTTGGGGCAGCGATCGTCCAGCCCGCCTGAGACCTGGGAGCAGCCCAGGCAGACGGTCATATCCTTGGTGAAGGTGAAGTAGCCGATCTGGGTCTCTTTAGCCAGGCGCATGCCGAAGTCCATCAGCCCCTGGGGATCGGGGGCGGCCTCGCCCAGGAAGATGTGGAATATATTGCCCCCGTCGACTATGGGGAAGAAGACATGCTCGAGCTTTGCCCGCTCGAAGATAGTGACCTCTGCACCGGGTGGCAGATGGGTGCCATTGGTGTAGTAGACGGGCAGATCCCGCGTCTTATGCACATTCCTCCTCATCGCCTCCAGATCGCCCTTCACCACCCTCTCTGCACATTCCCTGAACTCCTCGTGGATGAGATCGGATACGGCAAAGCGCTGGGCAGTGGTCTCAGCCGGGGTGCGGGCAAGAGCAATGGTCATGCCATGCTGCTCAGAGAGTCTCTTGGCATAGATCTCCATCTCAGTCATGGCCCGGACGGCCAGCTTCCAGGCCTCTTTCGACTCATGCATCTGCTTTCCAGTATGGAACTGCACCATCTCGTTCACTCCGACGACGCCAATGGTGTAGACCAGGGCATCCAGGTCTACGGCGACTGAGCCCATCTCGCCGGTTATGGGATCTCTGGGCTGCTGGGTGGCAAATGGCATGCGGCGGTTCTTGACGATCTGGTTCATCCACTGCCGTTTCACCTTGAATATCTCAACTGATATGTCCATCAATTCTCGCAGGTACTCGAAGAGGAGATCATCATCCCCCCGGGCGAGATAAGCAGCGCGGGGGCAGTTGAGGGAGACGACCTGCCAGGAGCCCATGGAGAAGTGCTTGCCATCGCGGAAGCGGAGCTTGTCATCGAACTGAGCGTCGCTGTTGAAGGTGGCAGCAAACTGATATGCACAGCACTGATAGCATGATATCCCCTCCCCTGCGCCCCGGTAGGCAGGAAGCTGGTTGTCAAAGTATGGCGTGCCATACTCCGCCGCCAGCTTGAAGGTCATGAGATACAGCTCCTGATAGGTGGGAAGATCGGGATGAGCGGCATTGAACTCCTCGTCCTCCTTCATGAAATCGGGCTCGATGCTGATCTCGGGCTTGGGGAAGTTGAAGGGCTTGCCCCAGTAATCGCCCTGGAGCATGACCTCCATCAGGGCCTTGAAGGCCAAACGCACCTCGCGCTCGAACTGGCCGTAGGTCTTGAGCGGTGCATCCGGAGAGGAGCCATCCCAGACCCTTCCCGCATAGACAGCCGGTTTGTCCCGCCAGAGCTTGGGGATGCCCGGGGTGAGCTGCACTGAGGAGAAGACCAGTTGGCCGCCGCGAGCTACCATCATCTGGGTCATCTCGTAGACGAACATCTGCATGAGCTGTACTATCTCCTCATAGCTGCGAGCCTCGAAGTAGGGGGCGATGAAGGTGAGGAAGTTATAGAAGCCCTGTCCGCCGGCGAAGTTGGTCTGGGCGCTGCCCAGGGCCTTGACGGCATGCAGTATGGCCACCTCAGGCTTCTTGGCCGGGCCAGCAACGCTGGCCTTGGTGCCCAGGCCATCGGGCATCAGCCCGTAATAGAGGAAGTAGCGCAGATCCCAGTCCTGGCAGAACGGCCTGGTCCCGAAGTACTCCAGGTCATGGATATGCAGATCCCCGGCCAGGTGGCGGTCGGCCAGATAGGGGGGGAGAAGCAACAGGTACTGCTCCTTGCTTATTTTATCCGCCTTCTTCTTGTGGCTGGTCTCGGCGTTCTCCTGCAGGTTGGCATTCTCCTTGGACTCAAAGCCTGTACCGATGTCGATTAAGTGGGCATCAAAGACGGGCGTCCCCACCCGGGTGCAGATGTTTCGCCACTCGGTGTGATGCCTCTCCAAGAGGATCACATTCATGATCTCTCTGACCAGAGGACCGCTGAGGTAGCGGACGTTCATCCACCTCACCCGGCGCTCCACCTCCTTGGCGATATCCTCTGCCTCCTCTTCCGTTATGCCCGGCTCTTTATAAAATTGTTCTGATAGTTTTGTCTCCTTCAGGAGCTGCTTGGCTATGGCCTCTCTATCCCAGTCCAGCAGATGGCCGTCTGTGGTCCTGACTCTGGGCATAGACGAGACAGCCAGCCCTTCCAGTGTCTGTTGAACGATTCTGCTGCTCAACGCCCATCCCCTCTACAATAAAGCAACATCATGCCTCCTCTCGACGATCGATCCATTAGACCAGTATTTCCACTCCAGTTTATTCCCTTTGCGCTCCAAACAGCCGCGAAATTTTTTAGCAATTATGTCCCAACTCAATTATAAAGTAAACGCTTGGGATTATCAGTGTGCCCGGATTATCAACCAGACCCTCGCAGGACGAAAGTGATGGACGGATCTCATCGGCCATCGCGACAGCCGGACCGGCACAAAATACCCGTCCAGAAGAGGAGACCGGCCCAATCTCCAGGAGGACATGCCCCATGTGATCGGGGATGATCCACGGCAGCGCTGTGGCAGCATTCTCTGCAGATCAGTGGACCGACCGACCGCCTTCCACCGACATGTTTAAATGCAGTACAGCGCACCTTGTGCCTCTGAGGGCAGGTAGATCAGCTGGAAGATCGCTACCTTGGCATGGTAGAGGCCTCGGGTTCAAATCCCGACCTGTCCATTAGCTAGAATCAGCAAATCATTTTTATCGGGAGAGCAACAGTCTATCCCCAAAGAGATCTGAGACGAAGATGTTCGATATCATTCAGGCCGGAGAGACACTGCCAGGATCCGCGGCCACCATAGCTATGACCTTCTCCATCGGCCTTACTGTTGGCCTGACCGGAGCCATGGCCCCTGGCCCGACCCTCCTGGCCACTGTCAACTCCTCCCTCAAGGACGGCTGGCTGGCCGGGCCCAAGGTTGCCGCCGGCCATGCGCTGATAGAGATGGTGATATTTCTCCTGATTGTAAAGGGTCTGGCTGTGGCTATGCAGGAGTACTCGCGTCTCATCGCCCTCACAGGCGGCCTAGCCCTGATCCTCTTTGGCATTCTGACTATGCGGAATAGCAGGAGCGCCACCATGGCCTCGGCAGAGGGAGGATCTCAGACCAATCCCTATCTCGCAGGGATGCTCACCAGCGCAGCCAATCCCTACTTCTGGATCTGGTGGCTCTCCATAGGCAGCGCCCTGGTCATATCGGGGCTTGAGGCCGGCCTGATGGTGGCAGCGATATTCATGCTCGGCCACTGGAGTGCTGATTTCGGCTGGTATCTTCTCGTCTCCAGCAGCCTGGATAGGGGAAGAAGCCTCCTCTCGCCGGAGAATTACCGGAGAATACTGGGCCTGTGCGGCATCTTCCTGGTCCTGTTCGGCATCTATTATCTGGGAAGCGGGGTGGGAGTGGTCGGCTGATGATGGATAAATGAGCAGAAAAGCGAGGATTCTGGATCTGATTGAATGCTCCACCCTGGTCCTCATCCTCTCCCTTCTCCTCGGCCTGCTGCTGCCCGGCCCGGCAGAATCGACTGAGGCTCTCATCACTCCAGCGCTCATGATCATGATGGCCTTCTCCCTGGCCGAGGTGGATATGATCAGGGCGATCAGATCCTCGGGCATACTGAAGAGCGGAGCCTGTGGCATTCTCCTGAACTACGGCCTTCTGAGCGGATTGATACTCCTCCTGAGCCACGGCCTGGCGGATGAATCCCTCCGGCAGGGCTTCATAGTCATGGCCGCTGTCCCGCCGGCGGTGGCTGTGCTGCCCATGACCCGCATCCTGAAAGGGGACATGAGCCTCTCATTATGCGGCGAGATCAGCTCCTACCTGGCATCGCTTCTGCTGATGCCCCTGATCATCTATCTCTTCTCCCGCCAGACGGGCATAAGCCCCCTCTATCTGCTTCAGATCTCCATTGTACTGATCATCATCCCCGCCATCGCCTCTCGGCTGGTGCGACTCCTCCCAATCAACCCCATCCTTCCCATAAATCTGGGCTTCTTCCTGGTCACATACACTGTGATCGGCCTGAACCGGGGGGCTCTCTGGATGGGTTGGGGGGATGTGGCCTGGATAGCCATCGCCCGCACCTTCGCTCTGGGATCGGCGGTCCTCATTATGGCGAGGCTCGCCGGGCTGAAGGAGAGCCAGGCCATCTCCTGCACCCTTCTGGGCTCCTTCAAGAACCTGGGGCTGGCAGCTGCAGTATCCCTCTTGCTCTTCAGCCCGGCGGCAGGGCTCCCGGCAGCATTCTGCGTCCTCGCAGAGAGTGCCTTTTTCATCCTTCTCGCCTCGCGAGATCACGCTATCCTTAAATAAGGCAAAAAAGAGTGATCTGGTAGGGAGTGTATCATGTCCATCAAGGAGGATGCCAGTTATCTGAGGTCGATATACATCTATATTGCCATCTCCGTTCTCCTCTTCGCCCTCACCGCCGTCATGGGCTATTATACTGCCCATCTGGACCCTGAGTTTGCCGCCAGCTGGACAGAGGAGATGAAGATTCAGTCATTGATCCAATGGATCCTGGGGCAGCCGCCCCTTATGATAATGATGATCATATTCCTGAAAAACCTCCTCGCCTCAGCAGCGGCCATCCTCCTGGGATTGGGGCTGGGCATCGTTCCCATGATGGTCGCCACCAGCAACGGCTTTCTCCTGGGGATAGTCGGCTATAGTGCTGTCGAGAGGGAGGGATGGCTCTATCTGGCGGCAGGCATCCTCCCCCATGGCATCATCGAGCTTCCCGCGGTCCTGCTGAGCATCGCCATTGGCCTGCGCTTAGGCCATGTTCTCCTCCTCTCCCTGCTAAAGGAGAGGGCGGACCTCTCAGGAGAGGTGAGAGTGGCAATTCGTCTCCTCCTCCGCTGGATCATGCCCCTGCTCCTCTTGGCCGCGGCCATTGAAACTTTTATCACCCCCTTTGTCATATCGAGGGTCGCATGATATATCCAGATACTGAGAATGAAGGCAACTCCTCTGCCGGCCGGAAGGATGGTGGCAAGAGGGATTCCAAAGGGAATCCCACAAAGAGAGCGAGCGCGGGAAGAGCGAGCACAGGTGGAGCCGGCGGACAGAAGGCCCAGCTCCCCTCCAAGGAGGACTTCAGCCAGTGGTACCACGAGCTGTTGATGACCGGGGAGATCATAGATAACCGCTATCCTGTTAAGGGAATGTGCGTCTGGTTCCCCTTCGGCTTTGCCATCAAGAAGAAGGTCTATGGCATCATCCGGGAGCTACTGGATCCCGATCATCAGGAGACCCTCTTTCCCCTGATGATCCCGGAGAACGAGTTCATGAAGGAGGCCCAGCATATCAAGGGCTTCGAGGAGGAGGTCTACTGGGTGACCTGCGGCGGGACCACCCCCCTGGATGTGAAGCTCGCCCTCCGCCCCACCAGCGAGACCGCCATATACCCCATGTTCAAGCTCTGGATAAGGTCGCATGCCGATATGCCCCTGCGCATCTACCAGATAGTGAACACCTTCCGCTATGAGACCAAGCACACCCGGCCCCTGATCCGCCTGCGGGAGATCACCTCCTTCAAGGAGGCGCACACCGTCCATGCCACCTGGGAGGAGGCTGCAGAGCAGGTGGAGGAGGCGATCAAGAGGTACTCGGAGTTCTACCACCGCCTGGCCATACCCTTCCTGGTGAGCCGCCGCCCTAGCTGGGATAAGTTCCCGGGCGCAGATTATACCACGGCCATCGATGTGATCATGCCCGATGGCAGGACGCTGCAGGTGGGGACGGCCCATCATCTGGGCTCCACCTTCGCCAGGACCTATGAGATAACCTATGAGGCCGAGGATGGGGAGCAGAGGCTGGTCAATCAGACCTGCTACGGCATCTCTGAACGCTGTATAGCCGCCCTCATATCCGTTCACGGGGACGATCGGGGCCTGGCACTGCCCTGGGAGGTGGCACCAGTCCAGGTGGTGATTGTGCCCATCCTCCTTGGCGACAAGGAGAGGGTGCTGGAGGTCTGCCGGGATCTGAAAAGGACCCTGCAGGCGGACTGCATCCGGGTGGAGCTGGACACCAGCGATGAGCGGCCTGGTGCCAAGTTCTATAAGTGGGAGATGAAAGGGGTCCCCCTCCGCCTGGAGGTCGGCCCGCGGGATATTGAGAGAGGAGTGGTTACAGTGGTGCGCCGGGATGGAGAGAAGCTCGCCCTGCCCAGGGAAGGGCTGGCCTGTGCCCTGCTCGCAGAGGCCGAGAAGCTGCAGGTTGAGCTGTTCCGGCGGGCAGAGGCATCTGCCCGCGCCCGGATGGGGGAGGCGGCAAGCATTGAAGAGGCCAGGGCCCTGGCCGGCTCCGGGGTGGCAATGGTTCCGTGGTGCGGTGAGGAGGAGTGCGGCCACAGGCTGGAGGAGCAGGTGGGGGCGAATATGCTGGGCCAGCCCCAGTACCAGAGCTTCTCCCCTGCAGCCTGCGCCGTCTGCGGCAAGGTGACAGAAAAGCGCACATATATGGCCAGACAATATTGAAGGACAGGATGCCTGATAAGATCATAGAGGTAAAGAACCTCGAATACAGGTATGGCAGCTTCAAAGCAGTGGATGATGTCAGCTTCTTCGTACGCAAAGGGGAGATCTTCTCCCTTCTGGGCCCCAATGGTGCCGGCAAGAGCACAGTAATCAACATCCTCACCACACTGCTCCCCATTCAGAAGGGTCATGCCACCATCTCCGGGTACGATCTGGCCACAGAGCCCCAGGAGGTTCGCCGCTCCATTGGGATTGTCTTTCAGGATGAGACACTGGATCGCGATCTCACTGTCTGGGAGACCCTGGAGCTGCATGGCAGGATCTATTCCATGCCCGGGCGGGAGAGAAGAGAGAGGATCGAGGAGATCATCAGTCTGGTGGAGCTGGAAGATAAGAGGGATGTGCGCACCCGCTATCTCTCTGGAGGGATGAAGCGCCGCCTGGAGATCGGCCGGGGACTGATGACCAGGCCCGAGGTGCTATTTCTGGACGAGCCGACAATTGGCCTGGATACCCAGACCAGACGGCGGCTTTGGGATTATATCCGGATGGTGAATGCATCAGGGACCACCATCTTTCTGACCACCCATTATATGGATGAGGCCGACCAGGTCAGCGACTGGATCGATATCATGGACCACGGCAAGATCATAGCCTCTGGCGACCCGGCAAAGCTCAAGGATGCTCTGGGAAATGATATGATCTATCTGAACACCAGCGATGATACAGTCACTGAAAGGCTTCTGCAGGGCTTGAGTGTGGTCAGAGGCATAAAGGCCACGGGGGAGGGGCTGGTGGTGACCATCAGCGCCGATGGAACGCACTGCCTTCCCATCATCATGAATCAGATCGAGGAGAATGGCATTGAGATCATAAGTGTGAACCTGAAAAAGCCCACTTTGGATGATGTCTTCGTCCATCACACCGGGAGAGCCATCAGAGATGCCGGGGCTGAGAAGCTGCGCCGCATCCAGCCGAAAGGGAGGAGGTAGAGGATTGTCATCTGAGTTTTTGACCATCTACTGGCGCGATATGCTCAGGTTTGTTCGTTTCAAGGCAGCTCTGGTGGCCTCACTGATACAGCCCGCATTATGGATGGCGCTTTACGGGGCGGCCATGTCCAACAACTTCAGCCGCCTTGAGGCGGGAATGGTCGTACCCCCGGGGGCGATGACGGTCTCATATCTGACCTTCATGGGCGGGGGCGTGATCGCCCTCACCACCCTCTTCACCAGCCTTTTTGGAGGGATCACTCTGCTGTTTGATAAGAACTGGGGACTGATGCGGGAGCTCTTGGCCAGCCCCATGCCCAGAAATCACATCATACTGGGAATAGGCCTCTCCGGGGTCACCAAATCCTTCATTCAGGTCATGGTCATCATGGGATTTGGTCTGGTGATAGGGGTTCAGTTCTTCCCCGGATATTCACTGCTTCAGAAGATGGGAGCGGTATTGGGTATACTGCTCTTCGTGGGCATATTCTCCTTGGGATTTCTCTTCCTCTCCTCGACCATCTCCATGAGCATGGAGACTCCAGAGGGGCTGCAGGCGGTCATCACCCTCCTGACCCTGCCCCTCTTCTTCGCCAGCAATGCCCTCTATCCGATCGATGCCTTCCCCTGGCCGGTCCGGTTCCTCTCCCAGTTCAATCCCCTCACCCATCTGGTAGACGGTGTGCGCTACTTCATGATAGGCAGCGACTTTTATGCCATCGGCATTCATTACGTCTACAGCAGCAACGATCTGATCGTCTCCCTCCTCGCCCTGATGGGGTTTGCCGCTCTCATGTTTCTTGTCGCCTGGCAGGTCTTCAAGAGGGCGGTGATCACTTGATTTCAGGGAATCATCATGCTGCATCAGACCTGCTGCATCAGACCGTTTATCTTATTTGCAGAGAGCATCGACAGAATGCCGGAGGATGATAGAATGAAGATACTGGGAATCTGCTCGAGCCCCAAAGGCTCGCGGAGCAGCACTCTGCGCCTGGTCAGGGCGGCGAAGGAAGGGGCAGAAGAGAACGGGGCAGAGGTTGAGCTGCTCGATCTATGCCAGCTAGAGATCAAGTACTGCAATGCCTGTCAGACCTGCTATAAGACCGGCAGGTGCGTTCATAAAGACGACTTTCAGGGGCTGTACGAGAAGATCCTGGCGGCGGACGGCCTGGTGATAAGCTCGCCCAATTACTTCCATTCTGTGACCGCCCAGCTGAAGACTCTCATCGATAGGATGGCTGATGCAGCACACTGCCAGCTCTTGACCGGAAAGTACTGCTGCAGCCTGGCCACCGGCGGCAGCAACTATGATCAGGTCACAGGCTATCTGGGGGATCTGATGATCGGTTTCGGCGCTTTCTTCACCGGCAGTGCGGGAGCTGAGATGAGCGGAGGGCCTGCCGCCCTGGAGGAGGGGGAGAGGAAGGCCCGTGCACTGGGAAGGAGCCTGGTGGATGATATTCGCAACAAGCGCGAGTATGCCGAGCAGAGAGCAGTGCAGCAATCCATTCGCTCTCACTTCAAAGAGCTGGTGCGCATGAACAAGGAGAACTGGAAGCATCAGTATGATCACTGGAACAGCATAGACTGGCGCTAGGTCGAGCGAAGCTCATTGCTGAACTCATCTTTGGGCTCATCCCTCATAACTCTTTAATATCTTCCAGGCCTATTAACAGCCATGCTGACTGTGGATGAGGGGAAAACAGCCGTCCGTTTAGCCAGACGCGCCCTGGCTCACTATATGGAGGCGAGGGAGCCTCTGGCTCTGGAAGGCCTGCCGGCTGTCTTCTCCCAGAAGCGAGGGGTCTTTGTAACCCTGCATGAGGAGGGAGAGCTGCGGGGATGCATAGGCTATCCTCAACCGGTCCTGCCCCTTGGCCGGGCGATTGTGGACTCTGCGATCAATGCCGGCTTTCGCGACCCGCGCTTTCCTGGCCTGCGGCCGGGAGAGCTGCAGAGGATTGAGATCGAGGTGACCATCCTCACCAAGCCCGAGGCCTATCAAGGGCCCAAGAGGAGCCTGCCAGAGAGGATCCAGGTGGGAAGGGACGGCCTGATCATCTCCAAAGGGCCGTTCTCAGGCCTGCTCCTGCCCCAGGTGGCGGTCGAATGGGGTTTTGACCCCCTGGAGTTCCTGGGCCAGACCTGCATCAAAGCCGGCCTGCCAGCTGATGCCTGGCTGGATGAGGAGACCCAGATTGAGCACTTCGAGGCCCAGATCTTCGCTGAGGTGGCGCCGGAGAGGGAGGTCTTTGAGAAGAGCTTCACAGCGAGTCCCTGCGGGACCTAGGCGATAGGGGATGATCAGAGGCCAAGGCTATTCTGATCGCTTGATCCCTTGATCTGGGCCAAGGCTATTCTGATCTTTTGATCTCTTTATCTTCTGTCTCTCCCAGGACACAGACACCCTCGATCTTCCCTTCACACACTTCAAAAATTATTATATTTGCAAAAGGGCTGCATATTATCGCTGATGCATACCTATTGTAAAATTATGCTGAAACGAATATCCCTATAAATCTAGCTTTTTCAGGCAAAAACCACCAGAACGTATAAATATCATCGAGTGAGTAATTGCTTATATCCTAAAAGGATAATGGGGTGAAATTATTAGGCAAATGGGAGTACTTTTGGCATTGGCCATAGCAATGCTATCGGTTCCTGTTCTGGCCCAGGGCGTGGCTTCCTGTGGCGCAGTGGACATTCTGGGGAGAGAGGGGGGCATATTCGAGTCGGAGTCCTCTGCCTTCCAGTTCCCCGAGTTTGCAAACACCAACTTCGACAGCCTGACAGTGGGAAATGACAGGGCCTTGGCCTTTGGCGGCATCAGGCCGAGATCGCCACTGACCACAGCCACCAATAACCTGGTGATCAAGAAGAATCAGGATTCTGGAGACTGCGAGTGCTGCGGTTCCATCTGCCAGGAATGCTGCTTGAAGGTCAATATGGAGCAGATCCGGGTGGGAAATAGGGAGGCCATGGCTTTCGGGGACGCTATTGCTACCAACAATGTGAAGATCGTCACCAACCAGCAGTAATGAGGTCTATGGACCTTGAAGGACGGAACATGAACGATACGCTAAAGCCCACTGGCATCTTGCTGGTGGGCACCATTTTTATCTGCCTATCTCTCACGCTCAGTGCAGCAGGATCCATCTCCGATCTCCCAGACCTGCAAAAGGAGATGAAAAGATCCCTCTCCGGCAACCTGGATCAATCCCAGGGAAGTGCTATGGGAAAGCTCCGGGTCCATGGAGATACCATCACCTTCCCCTGGTCGGAGCGGCATAAGCCCCGCTCTGCCCCCCGGCCGCCCGTGCCCATGACGGCGCCTTCGAGGGAGAGGATCGCTCTGAATGAGAGCAATCCACATAGAGCGCTCTCCGATCTGACGGCGATAAACAGCTGCCGAGAGAGGGAGGTGATCTGGGAAGGGGGTCAGGAGGGGGATCGGGAATCTGGAGGCCTGTCCAACTCCCTGGCGATCAGCGTCACCGGCCAGGAGATGAACGATAAATCGATCTTCAGGAATAAGGGGGATGTCGCGATGAACATAGAGAGGGTCGTGGATGGGGCATTGAACGAGGGTCTGAGATACAATCCTCAAGGGCACAATGGCACTAAGGGGGGGTTGACAGCACCTTTGGGCAATAATATGATCATAGATGTCAGCGGGATCTCTGTGAGCGCCATAAATACTGTGAAAGGGGGAAGCGCCACTGCTACATCCAATATAATAATCAGGCCGGTGCAGATCATACTCTGTCCATCTGAGGTGAAAGAGAAGCTGAGATGATCCTCCTGATCTCCTCTTTTTGAATCACAAACTATAAGGGCATTTTATGTCTATCTCCCTCCTGACATGAGCATCATCCAAAGACCGAGGGGAACGCGAGACTTCCTTCCTGAAGAGACCTGGAGGAGGAGCCTGGCCCGAAATGCGATGCAAGAGGTCCTTGAACACTGGGGCTATCGGGAGGTGGCCACCCCCACCTTTGAGCATCTTGAGCTATTCACTGAGAAATCCGGGGCATCGGTACTGGAGGAGATCTACGCATTCCAGGATAAGGGTGGGCGCGATATCGCCCTGCGGCCAGAGCTTACTGCTCCCGTCATGCGCCTGTACGTCTCAGAGCTGCAAAACTCGCCCAAGCCCATAAGGCTTTACTATTTTGGCAATTGCTTCCGTTACGAGCGCCCCCAGAAGGGGCGGTTCAGGGAGTTTTGGCAGCTGGGAGCTGAGCTGATCGGCGGAGCCAGGCCGGACTCAGAGGCAGAGGCCATCGCCCTGGCCGATCAGTTGATCCGGAGCGCTGGCATCCGGGGGGAGATCCACCTCGGCTATCTGGGGCTCATAAGGGCATTTTTGGAGAGGATCCAGGAGGATAAGAGGGCTGCGGCGATGAGGATGATCGACAAGAAGGAGCGGTCCCTTCTGGCAGAGCTGCTGGAGGATCAGGATCAGGATGTCCTGGGACTGCTGGAGCTGATCGATCTCAAAGGCAATGCCGCTCTGGATAAGGCCAGGGAGATCGCCCAGGAGCTCGAGCTGAATAAGGCCGCCGGAGGGGCGGGGGCGATTACTGATCCCAAACCAGGATTGCAGGCTGATGGCCGGAGGTCTGCTCGCACTGCCAGGGCAGTTGACTCTCAGCTCAGGCTGGATGAGTTCCAGGAGACTGTGGACCTTCTCCAAGCTTATGGGGTGGACTTCCATATCGATTTTGAGATCGTGCGGGGCCTGGACTATTACTCGGGCACGGTCTTCGAGATCTATGCTCAGGGCCTGGGGGCGCAGCGCCAGATCTGCGGTGGAGGAACATATGAGCTGGCCAGCCTCTTCGGAGGAAAGGAGACCTTCTCAACCGGCTTCGGACTGGGATTCGATCGGATCATGCAGATCGCCCGGATTGTAGGGGAGAGAGCCCCCCCCATCTTCCTCATCTACTCCCCGGACGTCAAGCCAGATGCCGTAAGGATCGCCCTCTCACTGCGCAGGTCCGTTCCCACAGTGCTGGATGTCATGGGCAGAAGCATGAAGGCCCAGCTCAAGGCCGCCTCTGGAGCAGGGGCGAAGTATGCTGTGATCGTGGGCAGAGAGGAGCTGGATTCCGGCAAGCTGCTCCTCAGAGACATGTCCAGTGGAGAGCAGGAGGCGCTGACGCTGGAGGAGATAGAAGGGCGGCTTGGGCAGACGGTATCTGGGGCACCGAGGAGGTAACCCTCACAGCAGATAACTTGAGATATCATCCCATCCAAATCCGATAAGTATATGTCCTTTATATCTGATCTTTTTGGCCATGAGATTGATATTTACGGCTTCAATTGCTCTGATCCTCCTGCTGGGACTGCTGCCACCAGTCCATTGCCAGCGGACGGCGGGGGAGTGGCTGGATAACGGCACCACCCTCGCCGGCCAGGCCAGATACAATGAATCGCTGCAGGCCTTTGAGCAGGCGATTGCCCTCGACTCCAACTCCACCTTGGCCTGGCTCAGCAAAGGGGCGGCCCTCTTGAGCCTGGGCAGGTGCAATGAGGCCCTGGAGGCCTGCGATGAGGCAATACGCCTGGGCCCCACATTTGCCGCCGCCCGACATCAAAGAGGCAATGCCCTCAGGTGCCTGGGCAGGCAGGATGAGGCCCTTAGGGCTTATGAGGAGGCCATAAGCCTGGATTCCGGCGATGCCGATGCATGGAATGATAAAGGGGATGTGCTCTGTGAGATGGGGCGGCATGAAGAGGCTTTAGAGGCCTACGATGAGGGGCTGTGGCTCGATCCGGATGATCAAGATCTCTGGCAGGATAAGGGCTATGTTCTGGCCATTTCAGGCCGGTACAATGAATCCATAAAAGCCTTCCAGGAGGCCATCCGCCTCGATCCCGGGGATGCAGAATCATGGGGCAACATAGGCAATGTCCTCGCCGGCCTGGGAAGGTTCGATGAGGCTTTAGAGGCTTATGACAGGGCCCTGCAGATCGATCCCGATCTGGCCGGGGCCTGGTATAATAGAGGAGTGCTCCTCAAGGCTCTAAAGGAGGCAAGAGGCTGATTCGGCCATTGCCCGGAGGGGGGAGCGGGCCTGTGAGCCTGCCCCTCCAGCGAGCAGCCCATGCCGGGCGCAGGATGCAATGTGCTGTGGCCTCTTTGCCCCTGCTTTTATCGATCTCAGCGGGAGTGCCGGACTGTGCTAGAATAGTGCGCCAGCCAATTGCTCAGGGGCTATCTCCTCTTCCTTGCTGCCTTGTACTTGGGCCAGCTCTCTTTTGGCATCCCCTTTCCCGCATAGCTCTCCCTCACACTATCTGAGGCCGCCCTCTCCAGCCGGTCATCACGCCGCCTCCTCTCTTCCGCCATCCTCTTTACCAGGATGTAGTTGGCAGCGAGGAATAAGGGGAACAAGAGGATACAGATCACAACTATATGCCAGATCTCCATATATAGAACAGTAAGCCGGGGAATATAAAAAGCTCATCTGAACCTCCCCAAGAGGCGGGCATAAAACTCCTTCTCCCGCCCCTTGGTGGTGCGAGCCAGCCGGTCCAGTATCAACTCCGGGGTGCTCTTTGCCAGATAGTTGTAGCGCGGGCTGCGGCAGACCACCAGGCAGTTGTTCTCGTCCAGCCCCTCCGCCTCTATTCCGTCCACCCGCACTGAGCTCTCAGTGAAGCGAAGCACATCCTCGGCCAGGTGGCTGACGAAGACGGCAGCCGACCTCCTGCGGTTCAGCTCGTCGAGCATGCAGGCGATTATGCGCGCTGAGGCTCCGGGCTCAGTTATGGATTCCAGCTCGTCTGCCAAGACCAGCTTTCTCTTCTCATTCTCCACCACAGAGAACTTTCTCATCGCCGTCTCAAAGGCTCCAGCGGAGAGAGTGCCCCGGCTCTTGCTGAAGTAGTAAAGCTGCTCGAATAGGCAGATCCGGCAGCTTTCAGCGGGCACAGGCAGGCCCATCTGCGCCAGGATGGCGATCTGAGAGATCAGATCCAAGAGAGATGTCTTGCCTCCGGAGTTGACTCCGCTGAGAAGGGCCACCCTCTCCCCAGGCTCACCTGCACCTCCCCCCAGGCAATAGCTCACCTCCTCCGGCTGCCTCAAGAAGAGGTTCCTCCCCCCCTGAAAGCACAGGCAGGTCTCCTCCACAATCTCCGGGAAGCTCAGGTCCTCTTCCAGGGCGAATGAGCCCAGAGCATAATAATAGTCGAACTCCATCATATGGCGGACCAGCTCCTCCGCCCGGCCCCGCTCCCCGGCCAGACTGCGAGCCAGCTCTCTTTTTGCCCTCAGGCCCCTCTCCTCCACCCGGCCGCGCAGCTCCTGCTCAAAGGATCGCAATGCTCCCTGGTCCAGCTCCAGAGGATAGCATACGGAAGAGGGGAATATCTCATCCAGCCAGACCCCCTCCGATCCCTTCAGATCCAGCTCCTCTCTGGCCCTCTCCTTGGCCTCTTCCGCGACCCCGGAGAAGATCTCCTTCATCTGCAGCTCGAAGAGCTCCCTGATGCCCTCTCCCCGGCTCATCACCTGCAAGAGGTCTGTTCCTTCCAGGGTGAGAGAGCTCTGCTCGATCCTGCTTTTAAGCTCCTCATTGGCAGCTGCTGCCGCCTTCTCCAAACAGCCCTTCAGCCTGGCGGCAAGGGTGCTCAGCCGCTCTTCCTCCGGATCTCCCTCCTCGCCCAGGCTGCCAATCAGGCGGAAGAGATCATCCCAGTGCAGAAAATCCTCCAACCCCGCCGCCTGAAGCTTTGCGGCCGCTTTTGCCGCGGCGAGCAGGGTCTCCATATTCTCCTTATAGAATCCTAAAACCGCCTCCGGAACCAGATACCACTCCTCCAAAGACTCCGCCCTCTCCACCCCCTCGGCATCCCCTATGCCCTCCCCCACCAGGCTGATCAGGCTATAGCTCTGGGCGAGGGCCAGCAGCTCCTGAGGGCTCTCTGCCAGATGAAGATCGATCAATCTGTCCAGGCCACAGGATTTCAGCCTCTGGAAGTCCTCGGGATTGCTGGCGACAAGAGCCCTCTCCCTGATCCTCGAAGGGGCCCTCTCCCGCAGAGGGCGCAGGGAGCGAAGCTGCTCCTCAATACCCTGCCCTGCCATTAGCCGTGCCGCCTGCAGAGAACGAGAGGCAACGATGCGGTTCTCCTCTATCAGCTCTCGGGAGGAGGAGGGAAAGAGGGTCCCGATCTTCAGCCGGGCATAATCGGTATGGGCAAACTCAGCCAGCCGGGAGATGATCAGGGAATAGATCCTCACAGCCTCATCAGTGGCCAGGAACTCATCCCGGGAGACATCGAACTGCCGGGCACGGGCATGCTGGACTAGCTGCAGCGCCTGGCGTTCGCTAGGACCCTGCACAGGCCAGGCACATCACCCTCCCATACCGCCTGCAGGGCCTTCTTTTCATCCCCATAATGCTCTTTCAGGCGCTCTCTTAAACGAGGGCCTACTCCCGGAAGATCCACCAGTCTCAAGCGCTCCCATTTTAACAGGAATATAATATATCTGTTCCGCCAGCAGAAATGCCGTCCGGGTCGGACAGTCTCTGCCCGGCGGGAGAGGCTGCGCTGAGAAGATTGATATTCTCAAGGCAGAGAACCGTTCTTGTGCTGCTTAATCGATTGCTTGATCTGGGTGAGGAGGAGAGCATATTCTTGGCGGAGGAATCCCTGCAGGATCTGCTCGACCTTCCTGTAACCCGGAGGATAATGGAGGATGGATTGGATTGGGATCGCTCCATCCAGCTTACAGATATCGGCATTGCCTTTCATATCGCCGGCCCGGAGGACTTCTGGCTGCTCCTGACCGACCGGTATTCCAGGGAGAGGATCTTGATGGATGCCGCCGGCCAGCTCGGAGCAGAGGCTGCAAAGAGCATCACCATCGATGAGGGTGACTTTCTCAGTGCCCTGATCGAGTATTATGCCCTCTCCCTGAGGGATGAGCTGCTCTGCGAGAGCTGCAGCAGTACAGAAGAGCTGCATTACCCAGAGGATAGAATAGCAAGGCTGATCGATCTACTGAGGTCTAACCTCTCCTCTACAGGAGAAAAGCCCATACTGGAGGTATGCTGCGGCAATGGACCGGCCACCCAGGCCCTCATCCGTCTCGGTTTCAATCCCTTTGCCATGGACTCCGATCGCTGTGAGCTCTGTTTAGCCCTAAAGAAGGGGCGGATGGACCCCGCCAGATCCTTTGTTCTGGATGCCAGGCTACTGCCCCACTTTTTTTCTGGCAGGCCGTTTCATGCTGTTCTCGGCTTCATGGTGGGGCTGATCGATGCCTCCAACTGGCCCTTTTGGAGGGAGATACTCCTCGCTGCAGCCTCGCTCTCCGAAAGCGAGCTTCTCATAACTGTCTACTCCCAAAAGGAGGCGAATCTCATCGCGAAGGAGATGGAGGGGGCGGGCTGGAGGGGAGAGGTAATCGACAATCAAGACCCAGGAGGGATATACGACCAGTGGGTCTACAGGGGAAGGCGAGAGGCACTTTGAAAGAATGATAGAAAGCTTAATTATCCATCCCATACCTCAATGAGAGTGGTGAGATTCTTGGCCGACTTTAAGAAGCGAAATGCGGAGAGAAAAGGTGGCAAAAAAGAAGAGATCAAAAGCAAGAAGCTCATGGAAGAGAATCTGGATGCATTAAGAGGCAGAGGAGAAGCGGAGAAATAGGCTTCTCGCAGTGTATGGCTCAAGCCTCTGACCGATGAGAGCAACAGGCTCGTGGACTTTGATCATACCCCGAGTAGAATGAACTTCTCTTTGATCCTATAGCTCCAAGGGTTCGCGGTCAGAGAGGTCTTGATATTGAATTGCTGAATGCTGGAGAGATGGGATGTCTGAATTGCCATCTCATCCCTTCTAATAAAGCCAATTCGGGCGGGTTCAAATTTACAGCCGGACAGGGCGAGCTGTCTGGCGGCAAAGGAATTGGGCCATCAGGGTGTGACGCTCAGGCTTCTGCTCAGCTCCTTGAGCCTCTCAATACTCTCCAGTGTCTTGGCGGACTCCTTTCTCTTCTCATCCTCGAAGTGCTTTATGATATCGCTCAGGGATATGGTCAGACGATAGATCTTCATCGGCCTTCCCTTGCCGTCCTTCTTGATCTCCCTCTCCTCCACCCAGTTGTTATTGCGCAGTGTGCGCATGGCAATGCTCACCTCGGGTTGGCGGAGGTTGGATCCTATCTCGATCTCCCGTGATGTGGCCTCCTCCACATTGGCCAGATAGGTGATCATGCTGGCCACATTTCTGGGAATGCCAAGCTCGCGGAGGACCTCTACAAACTCCCTGTCGGCATCATCCAAAACTTTCACCGAGAATTGTCTCATAATAACCTCATTCTATTTTTGTATATAACAAATACCTTATGATATAAATAGTTTATTTCGAGGTGTGATATTCTTCTGGGGCATAAGATTATGTTATCGATATAGCTCTCGGTTGACATTATCTCATTATGATCAGATATTATATTCATTATATCATAGATGCATATCAATGATAACCGCAATGCGACGGGCATGATAGGAGGCTATTTGCATCTATGAATGGGGGTTGAGTGATGGAGAAGAATAAATTGTATTAAGAAATTAATATCTATATTATCACAGTTATCATCTCTGCTAACTATCTTTGGGCAAGACAGCATGGATCGGATGGATCAGAAGGAGCGGATGGAGTGGATGGATCGGATTGATCGGGGGGGGGGGGGGGGGGGGGGGGGGGGGGGGGGGCGGGGGGGGGGGGGGGGGGGGGGGGGGGGGGGGGCGGGGGGGGGGGGGGGGGGGGGGGGGGGGGGGGGGGGGGGGGGGGGAGGGGCTGATGGGGCAGGATAATAGGATGAGAAAATAGATATATCAGCGCCCCCTCCTCTTTCGGCCATGGAGACGAGGCTTGATCCCTGGGGTTCAGTTCATGTGGAAGATTACACCAAGCTCTTCGAGGAGTTTGGGATATCGAGCTTCGATGATATCCTTCCTTATCTGGCAGAGCCTCATCGCTACATGAGGCGCAGGATAATATTCGGCCATAGAAACTACGATGCTGTCCTGGCAGCCATGCAGAACGGCCGGCCTTTCGCCGTCATGAGCGGCTTTATGCCCACCGGCAAGGCTCACTTCGGCCATATGATGGTCATGAATGAGATCATCTGGCACCAGCAGCAAGGAGGGGATGCTTTCGCTGCCGTGGCCGATATGGAGGCCCATTCTGTGCGGGGCATAAGCTGGAAGAGATGCAGAGAATTGGGCATTGAGGAGTATATCCTCAGCCTCATCGCCCTGGGCTTTCAGCCCAAAGAGAACAGCCACATCTATTTTCAGTCCGAGAACCTCGATGTGCGAGACCTGGCCTTTGAACTGGGGATAGAGGCCAACTTCTCCGAGGTCAGCGCCATCTACGGTTTTAGCGGAGAGACCTGCATCTCTCATATGGAGAGCGTGATGGTCCAGAGCGCCGATATCCTCCATCCACAGCTGGCGAAGTATGGCGGGCCAAAGCCGGTGGTGATACCGGTGGGCGCCGATCAGGATCCCCATATCAAGCTCACCCGCGACCTTGCCCGCCGGATGAGAAGATTCCTCATCGAGAGAAGGGGTGAGTACATCTCCGTCCGGGGCAAGGCCGCAGGCCAGGAGCTGATGAAAGCGGCTGAATCGGCCTTGCTGGGGACGGGGCTGGGAGAGGTCAAAAGGTATGAGGAGCATATCGACCTGACCGATCTCCGGCTGAGAGAGGGCCAGAGCATCGATGATGCCCGGCAGGAGATCGAAGAGCTGATCATAAGCCTGGAGACGGAGCACGGCGGGTATGGCTTCATCCCCCCGGCCTCGACATACCACCGCTTCATGACCGGCCTTACCGGCGGGAAGATGTCCTCCTCCAAGCCGGAGAGCTACATCGCCCTCACCGAGGACCCCAAGGAGGCGGCAGGTAAGGTCCTGCGGGCCATCACCGGCGGCAGGCAGAGCCTGGCCGAGCAGAAGAGGCTGGGAGGAGAGCCTGAGAGGTGCTCTATATATGAGTTCCTTCTCTTCCATCTATCAGAGGATGATAGAGAGCTTCTGGAACTGGAGCTTGAATGTCGAAGCGGCAGGCGGATGTGCGGCACATGCAAGAAGGATGTGGCGGAGAGGATAGAGAGATTCCTGCATGATCACCAGCAGGCACGCGAGGCGGCGCGGGAGAGGCTGCCGGAATTTGGAATAAGGCTTTAAACCAGGGCGCCTTCGTCCTCGATCCCGCAGAGTGGGGGGATGTATGCCCTGGATCATTCGATAATGTAGAATCACAATCAGCCTGGCTATGCAATTGCTATATGCTCTCCAGTATGGCTATGCAATTGCTATATGCTCTCCAGTATGGCTATATGCAATCAGATGGCTATGCAATTGCTATATGCTCTCCAGTATGGCTATGCAATTGCTATATGCTCTCCAGTATGGCTATGCAATTGCTATATGCTCTCCAGTATGGCTATGCAATTGCTATATGCTCTCCAGTATGGCTATGCAATTGTTATATGCTCTCCAGGATTATCCTTTCCCCGACAGACAGACCATGGCCGGGGCTGGCCCGCAATCGGATGTACTGGTCGCCACAATGCACTCCAATCAATGGGATCTCCTCCTGGGCGGTGGCGCTCTCCAGTGCCAAAAAGGTCCTTTCATCCGGGGATCTGATCTTGCCGCCATCATGGGCCGCTCCATTCAGAAATACGGCGGTGACTATATCCGACCCGCTATCATAGCTGCTTTTTCTTATATCAGTGATCATCAGCAAGCTCATGGCATGGCAGCTCCAATCTCTATGCACTCTGATGCAAATCAGAAGAGGAGTCCGGCCCTGGCAGAGGCCGGAGACCGACGACAGGCGGACGACGGTAAAGGAGGTCAACCAGCTTTCTGTCGCTATTTCATTTGTTTGGATCGAACTAATTAATAAGCTTTTTGCTTTTTGTAACAATATAGCTATGAAGAGAGTGAGATGGATTGATGTTTTATGCAGAGGTTTGGAGGCGAAGAGGTATGGGATGCAACCTGCAATGCAAAAACACTCGCGACAAATTCAGGATAAACTGATTTATATGATCGACTGGAATCTGATCTGGAAGGATGCTCTCCTGACGTTCCGGCTTACTGAAGACAGTTGCTATGGACTGGAGGAGGGCGTGCAAAGCTACGACTGCTCTGAGAATATCAGGGCAGATGGGAAGAGAAGGGTCACTGCCCTGGAGCTCGACCTCTCCTGGCGGTGCTGAGCATTGGAGCGGAGGCGGGGCGGCACGAGCTGGTCATAGCCCCCTACTCTGAGGATATTGGCAAGGCGTTTAAAATAGGCTACAGATGTTTATTATTTATTGTTTATGTTTATTATTTATTGTTTATTGTTTATTGTTTGTTGTTTGTTGTTTATTGTTTGTTGCTTGTTGCTTGTTGTTTATTATATTCAGCATCTCCCATGCCATCCGATCCTCAGCGATGACCTTTTGGCCTGGGCCGCTCTATGCTGAAATATGGATAGGGATATTCTGTTCGCAGTGCGCCAGGAGCTAATAGAGGGGATCGATGAGAAGACCAGAGATGGCGCATCACGCTTCTTCAAAGAGGAGGTCCGGTTTTATGGGGTTAAAGGCAGCCTGGTCAGAAGGATCGCAGCCAAATACCTCCAGGAGTTGAAGGGAGAAGAGAAAAGCGAGATCTTCGCCCTCTGCGAGAGTCTGCTCCGCTCAGATTATGGGGAGGAGGCGTCCATTGCCTTTGAATGGGCCCACTCATTACGCCGTCAGTATGAGCCATCTGATTTTTATATTTTTGAGAGGTGGCTGAAGCAGTACGTAAACAACTGGGCAAAGTGCGACTCCCTCTGCAACCACGCCCTGGGAAGCTTAATTGAGATGTACCCCCAGTTTGTAGAAGATCTCTTTCTCTGGGCCCGGTCAGACAATCGCTGGGTGCGAAGGGGCTCTGCAGTCACTCTCATCCTTCCCGCTCGCAGGGGTGACTTTCTGCCGGAGGTCTTCATGATCGCTGACATCCTCCTTGAGGATAAGGATGATCTGGTGCAGAAGGGCTATGGCTGGCTTCTCAAGGAGGCAAGCCGGACACATCAGGACCAGGTCTTCGAGTATGTGATGAGAAACAAGGCCATCATGCCCAGGACAGCTCTCCGCTATGCCATTGAGAAGATGCCAGAGGAATTGAGAAGAAAGGCGATGGAGAGATGATATCCGCCTCCGCCGCCGGCTGGACCCGATAGCCTTCCCCCACTCTCTGGAATGGTGACATCCACTTAAGGGGCGGGCTTGGCCAATCCCTCTATCCGCAGTACTTGCAACCGGGAACGGTCTCCCCATTTCCCAGATAAAGCACCTGGCTCCGGCTGCCATATCTGAATACAGTCACCCCTTTGCATCCCAGCTCATAAGCCAGATTGTAGACCCCGATTACATCGCTAACCGTCGCCTCTGCCGGCAGGTTCACAGTCTTGGACACAGCATTGTCAGTATGCCTCTGGAAGGCAGCCTGAACGCGCACATGCTGCTGAGGGGAGATGTCCAGGGCGGTGACAAAGAGCTCCTTCAGCTCCTGTGGCACCCCTGCAATATCCTGCACACCCCCTCTCCGGGCGAGCTCTGCCCTCAGCTTTGGGGTGTAGATTCCCCGCTCCTCTGCTATCTTCTCAAAGAGGGGCGAGACCTCCAAGAGCTGAGCCCCTTCCAGCACCCGGCGGACAAAGGCCAGGGCGAAGAGGGGCTCAATCCCGCTGCTCGTCCCGGCGATGATGCTGATGGTGCCGGTGGGAGCGATGGTGGTCACAGTGGCATTTCTCATGCTGCTATAGCCCCGATGGGGCGACTCTTCCCAGAGGGGAAATGAGCCCCTCTCCTCTCCCAGAAGGGCCGATTGGGCACGGGCATGCTCAGTGATGAATCCCATCACCCTCTCCGCCAGGACCACCGCCTGGGGCGAGGCATAGGAGATGCCCATCCCGATGAGCATATCGGCAAACCCCATCACCCCCAGGCCGATCTTGCGGGTGGAGAGGGTCGCCTTCTCAATCTCCTTCAGTGGGAAGCGGTTCATCTCGATGACATCATCCAGAAACCTCACCCCCAGGCCGACAAGCTCTGCCAGGCGGTCCCAGTCCAGCTCCCCTCCCCTCACCAGCCGGGAGAGGTTGATCGAGCCCAGGTTGCAGGACTCATAGGGCAATAGCGGCTGCTCCCCGCAGGGGTTTGTGGCCTCGATCTTTTCGGGGAGGGGATGGGCAGCATTGATGCGATCGATGAAGATCATCCCCGGATCGCCCCCCCTCCAGGCAGAGGTGGCGATGAGGCCCAGGAGCTCCCTGGCCCTCCGCCGGCCCGCTGCCAGTCCCGTGCGCGGATTTATCAGCTCGATCTCGCCATCCTGGCGCGATTTGCTCATGAACTCATCTGTCGCAGCCACAGAGAGGTTGAAGTTCTCCAGAAATCCCGGCTGCTCCTTGGCCCCGATGAACTCCATGATATCGGGATGGTCGACCCGCAGGATCCCCATATTCGCCCCCCGGCGGCGCCCGCCTTGCTTGATCACATCGGTCGCCGTATCGAAGATGCGCATGAAGGAGACCGGGCCGCTGGCCACGCCTCCTGTGGCCCGGACGGCATCATTCTTTGGCCGCAGCCGGGAGAAGGAGAAGCCCGTTCCCCCTCCGCTCTGATGGATGAGGGCCATGCTCTTCAAGGCCTCGAATATGCCGGCAAGGGAGTCTTCCACCGGCAGGACAAAGCATGCTGCAAGCTGGCCTAAAGGCAGCCCGGCATTCATCAGGGTGGGGGAGTTGGGCAGAAACTCCAGGCCCCTCATCATCTGCAAAAAGAGGGACTGATACTGCTCGCCATCTCCGCCATAGCGATCCTCTGCCCGCGATACATGCCTGGCCACCCGGGCGAACATCTCCCCTGGGCTCTCCACCACCGCTCCCTGCTCATCCCTCATGAGATATCTCCTCTTCAGCACCTCTGCTGCATTGACAGAGAGCTTCAGGTCGTCTGCCACGCCCAGATAGCCTTTGGCCTCTCTGATCTCCGCCCTTCTTTGGCGGTAGAGGATGTAAGCCTTGGCCACATCGGCGTAGCCCGCGGATATGAGAGCCCCTTCCACCAGATCCTGGATATCCTCCACCCCGGGAATGGAGGAGGCAAATCGCTCCTCCGCCTCTTCTGCTACCCTCTCTGCCAGGCTGGCCGGGGCGTCCTTCTCCTCCCTGCCCACAGCCCGAAAGGCCTTGGAGATGGCCAGAGCTATCCTCTCCGGCTGGAACTGCACCACCCGGCCATCCCGTTTTCTGATGCTCTCGATCATGCCTCCCTCTCCGCCAATTCTCAGAGATAAGAAAGGGGGAATCAGATATAAACCTGCATCTTTCCCCGCTCAAGCCGCAAAATTTCTATGGCTTGACTGCTGACTGGCTATAATTGCAGAGGTTAATGAAATGAAAATCGCCATCTCAGGAAAAGGAGGCGTGGGCAAGACCACCCTCGCTGGAACCCTGGCCCGTCTCTTTGCACGCGACGGATACAATGTCCTGGCCATCGATGCCGATCCGAGCATGAACCTGGCCTCGGCCCTGGGAGTTAAGGATCTGCCCAAGCCGGTAACCGAGCACAAGGAGCTGGTTGAGGAGCGGGCAGGCATGCCCATGGGGATGTTCAAGATGAACCCCAAGGTCGATGATGTGGTATCCATGTGCGGCTGCACTGGGCCTGACAATGTCAAGCTGGTGGTCATGGGCACCATCGACTCCGGGGGCTCGGGATGCATGTGCCCGGCCAATGCCTTCGTCAAGGCCCTGCTCCGCCACGTTATAACCAAAGAGAAGGATCTGGTGATCCTGGATATGGAGGCGGGGATAGAGCATCTGGGCCGGGCTACTGCCAGGGGCGTTGATGCCATGATCGCCGTGGTGGAGCCGGGGATGAGATCCATTGAGACTGTGGAGAGAATAATGCACCTGGGCAAAGAGATAGGGATCTCCAGGTACTTTGCAGTGATCAACAAGGCGGATGACCCAGGTCCAGTGGCAGAGAAGCTCTCCGCTATGGGCATACCAGTCCTGGGAACCATACCCTTCGACCGCTGCCTGGTGGAGGCAGATCTGGCAGGCAAGACTCCTATGGATGCCGACTGCCCTGCAGTCCAGTCCATAAAGAGGATCAAAGAGCAGCTCGAGGAGATGTTCGGCGAGAAGAAGTAACGCTCAGATAAAAATAGAGAAAAATAAGATAGAGATAAGAAGAGATGGATGGGCAGGCCCTGGAGGGGGCCGGGGCTAGAAGACCAGGTGGCCGGCCCTCAATCCCTCCTCCACCACTGAGCCTATGATGCGAGATCCCGGTCCCATGATCCGGCAGGCCTCCCCTGCCTCCTCCTCCTCCAAGACCACCAGAAAACCCATCCCCATGTTGAAGGTGCGATACATCTCCTCATCCTCCACATTGCCCTCTTCCTGCAGGAAGTCAAAGATGGGCTGGGGCTTGAGGGGATCGGTGATCTCGAATCCCAGATCGCTGATCCGGCGCAGCTTGAGCAGTCCGGAGCCGGTTATGTGCGCGAGGCCGTGGATATCACAGCCCCTCACCAGCTCTAAGACCTCGTGATAGATCCTGGTGGGAACCAAAAGCTCCTCCCCCAGGCTCCCCTTGCCTCCGGGCAGTCGATCGTGGTAGCTGTACCCTGATTGGGCCACTATCGCCCTGGCCAGGGTGTAGCCGTTGCTGTGCAGGCCACTGCTGGGAACCCCCACCAGCACATCCCCCTTCTTGATCCTCTCCCCGGTCACCACCTTATCCTTGTCCACGACGCCAATGGCAGTCCCTGCCAGATCGAATCCCCGGATGATCTCCGGCAGGGAGGCGGTCTCTCCTCCCACGATGCTCATATTGGAGAGCTCCGCCCCCCGGGCCAGGCCGATGGCTATCTGCTCAGACCGCTCTGGGTCGACCTCCTCCACTGCCAGGTAGTCGACAAAGGCGATGGGCTCGGCGCCAATGGCATAAAGATCGTTCACATTCATGGCAATGCAGTCGATTCCCACTGTATCCCACTTGGAGAGGGCATTGGCGATCAGGACCTTTGAGCCCACACCATCAGTGGTCATGGCCAGGGCGAAGCTTCCCATATCCAGGAGGCCTGCATAGTGGCCAATATCAGTCAATGGCGCCCCGAATCCTTTGCGCTTGGTGGTGAGAACGGACTTCATGGCCGCAATGGACCTGTTCTCCAGATCGATGTCCACCCCAGCCCGGGCATAGGTGAGCCTCTTCATGCCTCTCCACCCAGGCCGAACTCCCTGTGAAGCTCTCTGACTGCTCTTTGCCCATCCGCCGATGAGACCACAAAGGAGATGTTATGCTGCCCTGATGCCTGGCTGATCATGACCACATTGATCCGGGCCTGACCCATGGCCTTGAAGACCCGGGCAGCAACCCCCGGAGTGCCCGCCATCCCAGATCCGGTCACTGCCACAGCACAGATATCACGGTCATGGGAGATCTCCTTGACCACATCCCTGGGAAACTCAGATCGCAGTGCTTCATCAGCTCGATCCGCCTGCCCTTCCTCTATGACCATGGATATATTGGCCTCAGAGGAGCCCTGGCTGATCATCACTATATTGATCCCCGCTTTGGCCAGAGCAGTGAAGGCGCGGGCGGCAACGCCCAGTGTCCCGATCATCCCTGCACCGGATATGTTCAAAAGCTCCACATTATTATGCAGTGTGACCGCCTTGATCACATCCTCCTTTGGAATATCATCTCTTACTACCTGGGTCCCCGGGTCCTCGGGATCGAAGGTGCACTTGACCCTCACTGGAATTCCTTTCCTGATGGCGGGCTCGATGGCACGGGGATGGAGGACCTTGGCCCCGAAGTAGGAGAGCTCCATCGCCTCCCGATAGGAGATGAGGGGGATGGTCTTGGCCTCGGGGACGATCTTGGGATCGGTGGTCATGATGCCCGAGGTCTCCTTCCAGAACCAGATCTCATCTGCATTGATCGCCGCTCCAATCAGTGAGGCGGAGAGGTCGGACCCTCCCCGGCCCAGGGTGGTGATCGTCCCCTTCTCATCCTGGGCTATGAAGCCGGTGACCACGGGAACCCCTCTCAGCGGCAGCAGCTTTTGGGGGATCAGGTTGTAGGTCTTCTCCAGGGGCCTGGCATCGCCGTAATTGCTGTCGGTGATGATTCCCACCTCCGAGCCGGTATAATGCTGGGATGGTATGCCCATATCCCTGAGCACCCCGGAGAGGATGGGCGCCGCCAACTGCTCGCCGTAGCTGGAGATATAATCAAGCGAGCGTTGGGTCAGCTCTCCTAGATAACAGATGCCGATGTAGGCCTTCTCCAGAAGGGATAGCTTCTCGGATACAACATTCTGGACCTCTTTGGCTATCTTCGGATCCTGGATAGCATCTGCTATTGCTTGGTCATGCCTCTCTGTGAGCCTCTCCATGAAGTCCATCACATCCGAGACATCGCCTTCGCTTGCCGCCCTCCTGGCGCAGGCCAGGAGCTCATCGGTTACCCCTTGAAGGGCAGAGGTAACGAGGACTATCTCATTATCGCGGCTGAAGTGCCCGACCAGATCTCCCACATGCCTCAGCCGGTTTCCGTCCGCAACAGAAACGCCACCAAACTTCATTACCAAGCGTGCCATCGTAAAAACCGATCCAGAGCTTTCTTCGCACTGATTTAAGCTTTATCTCCCCTTACAATCCGCCGAAGAAGAGGGCCGAAGGCTTAAATAGATTGAGCCCGAGCAGTCACAGTCCTAGTCAGGATTATAAGGTTTATCTCAAACTTCGCGAGGCGTATTATGGGCAAGAGGAAGAAGATAGCAGAACGTGTAACGACCCTGATGGATAAACCTCAGTCTATAAGGAACATCGGGATCGTTGCTCATATCGATCATGGCAAGACAACCCTTTCAGATAACCTGCTGGGCGGAGCAGGCATGATCTCCATGGATCTGGCAGGAAAGCAGCTTTTCATGGATTTCGATCCCCTGGAGCAGGCGCGGGGAATAACCATCGATGCCGCCAATGTCTCCATGGTCCATGAGGTGGACGGCGAAGAGTATCTGATCAATATGATAGACACTCCCGGTCACGTGGACTTCGGGGGGGACGTCACCCGCGCTATGCGCGCCGTGGACGGCGCAGTGGTGGTCGTGGATGCAGTGGAGGGCGCTATGCCCCAGACGGAGACCGTGCTGAGGCAGGCTCTGAAGGAGGGCGTCCGTCCAGTCCTCTTCGTTAATAAGGTTGACCGGATGATCAATGAGCTCAAGGTGGAGAAGAAGGATATGGCCGCCCGCCTGGGCAAGGTAATAGACAATGTCAACAAGCTCATCCAGGGAATGGACGAGGAGAAATATAAGGCCGGCTGGAAGCTGGATGCAGCCAAGGGAAATATCGCCTTCGGCTCCGCCCTCTATAACTGGGCAATAAGCGTTCCCCAGATGAAGAAGACGGGAATCGGCTTTGATCAGGTGGTCGACTACTGTAATGCCGGAAAGATGAAGGAGCTGGCAGAGAAGGTTCCCCTGTATATTGCAGTCAACGACATGATCGTCAAGTTCCTGCCCAGCCCGGTCGAGGCCCAGAAGGAACGGGTCAATATCATCTGGCATGGAGACTGGAACAGCCCAGTGGGAAAGGCCATGTCCAACTGTGATCCGAACGGGCCGGTGGCCTTCATGATCAACAAGGTCAAGGTCGACCCCCATGCAGGCGAGGTGGCCACAGGCCGGCTCTTCTCCGGGACCCTCAGGCGGGGCATGGAGCTTTATGTATCGGGCTACGGCGGAACCAACCGCATTCAACAGACAGGCGTGGTCATGGGAGCAGAGAGGGTGGAGGTGGAGGAGATCCCGGCGGGGAACATCGCTGCTGTCACTGGCCTGCGGGATGCGATCGTCGGATCTACTGTCTCCTCTGAAGAGGGAATGACCCCCTTCGAGCAGATCAAGCATGTCTCAGAACCGGTCATGACAGTGGCGGTCGAGGCCAAGAACACCCGCGATCTGCCCAAGGTGGTCGAGGTGCTGAGGCAGATCGCCAAGGAGGACCCCACCCTGCAGGTCAACATCAATGAGGAGACAGGAGAGCACCTCATGGCGGGCATGGGCGAGTTGCACCTGGATGTAACCATAACCAGGATCCAGCGCGATCGCGGGGTGGAGCTTAAGACCTCGCCCCCCATTGTGGTGTACAGGGAGTCCATAGCCGGCCATGCCGGGCCGGTGGAAGGGAAATCGCCCAATCACCACAACCGCTTCTATATCGAGTTCGAGCCGCTGGAAGAGGGAGTGGTCACTGCCCTGAAAGAGGGCAAGCTCAGCATGAAGATGGAGGAGCTGGAGCGCAGAAAACTGCTCACCGACAACGGCATGGACAAGGATGAGGCCAGGAACATCTCCGGCTACTATGGCACCAATGTCCTCCTCAATATGACCAAAGGCATCCAGTACCTGAGAGAGACAATGGAGCTCATGCTGGAGGGCTTTGAGGAGGCCTTGAAGAATGGCCCCATCTGCAGGGAACCGGTGCAAGGGGTGAAGGCCAAGCTGATGGATGTCAAGCTGCATGAGGATGCTGTGCACCGCGGCCCGGCCCAGGTCATTCCTGCAGTCAGGCAGGCTGTGCAGGCTGGAATCCTCATGGCAGATCCTGTATTGCTCGAGCCCTTCCAGAATGTCTATATACAGGTGCCTCAGGATCAAATGGGTGGAGCCATGTCTGAGATCCAGGGAAGAAGAGGTGTCATCCTGAGCATGGAAAGCCAGGGCGATATGGTGATCCTCAAGTCCAAGATGCCCGTGGCTCAGATGTTCGGCTTCTCCGGGGCGATAAGATCGGCCACAGAGGGGAGAGCACTCTGGTCGACGGAGTTCGCAGGATTCGAGCCCCTGCCGGCGAACCTATTGCAGGAGACCGTCAGGCAGATCAGGACCAGAAAGGGCTTGAAGCCGGAGATGCCCAAACCCAGTGATTACCTGAAGGTAGTATAACCACCCTTCGAAAGGATTAAACGCAGAAATACTAAAAATATGGATAGTGCCAGTTGGAGGAGATAAGTTATGGCAGATACAAAGCCGCATCTCAATCTAGCATTCATTGGACATGTCGACCACGGAAAGTCGACTACCGTAGGCAGATTGATGTACGAGACCGGGGCCGTAGACCCCCACACAGTTGATGAGTATAAGAAAGAAGCAGCAGGCAAGGGAAAGGCGACATTCGAGTTCGCCTGGGTCATGGACAGCCTGAAGGAAGAGCGCGAGAGGGGTGTTACCATTGATATCGCCCATCACCGCTTCGATACCGCCAAGTACTACTTCACTGTGGTGGACTGCCCTGGCCACAGGGACTTCGTGAAGAACATGATCACCGGAGCCAGCCAGGCCGATGCAGCAGTATTGATTGTGGCCGTGCCGGAAGGAGTCATGGCTCAGACCAAGGAGCACGTCTTCCTCTCCAGGACCCTGGGCGTCAACCAGCTGGTTGTGGCCATGAACAAGATCGATGCCACCACCCCACCCTACGACGAGAAGAGGTTCAACGAGGTCAAGGAAGAGGTAGGCAAGCTCCTCAAGATGGTTGGATACAAGATCGATGAGATCCCCTTCATCCCCCTCTCCGGCTTGACTGGAGACAACCTCTCCAAGGCCAGCCCCAATCTGCCCTGGTATAAGGGTCCCACTCTGCTTGATGCCCTGAACAACCTGAAGGTTCCAGAGAAGCCCACCAACCTGCCTCTGCGTGTACCTGTACAGGATGTCTATACCATCTCTGGCGTGGGCACTGTGCCCGTGGGCAGAGTGGAGACCGGGGTCATGAGGAAGAACGATAAGATCGTCTTCCAGCCCGCTGGAGTGTCCGGCGAGGTCAAGTCCATTGAGATGCATCACGAGGAGGTGCCTGAGGCATTCCCAGGGGATAACATCGGATGGAATGTGCGCGGCGTATCCAAGAAGGATATCCGCCGGGGAGATGTCTGCGGATCGGTGGAGAAGCCCCCGACAGTGGCCAAGGAGTTCAAGGCCCAGATAGTGGTACTGCAGCATCCGAGCGCCATATCCGCCGGATACACCCCTGTATTCCACTGCCATACTGCTCAGATCGCCTGCACTCTGACCTCCATTCTGGCCAAGCTGGACCCCAGGTCAGGAGCGGTCAAGGAGGAGAATCCCGCATTCATCAAGGCAGGTGACGCAGCCATCATCATGGTCACCCCCTCCAAGCCCATGGTCATCGAGCCGGTGAAGGAGATTCCCCAGTTGGGCAGGTTCGCCATCAGAGACATGGGCACGACCGTCGCTGCAGGAATGTGCATAAGCGTGGTACCACGCTAAATCAACTTTTTTTCGGTGTTAAAACATGCAAAAAGCTAGAATTCGGCTCTCTGGCACCAATCCCTTGATGCTGGACGATATCTGCAATCAGGTCAAAGGGATTGCCCAGAGGACGGGAGTCCATATGGCAGGACCCATTCCCCTCCCCACCAAGAAGATGGTCGTTCCCTGTAGAAAGTGCCCTGATGGAGAGGGAACTGCCACCTGGGACCACTGGGAGATGAGGGTCCATAAAAGGCTTATCGATCTTGATGCCGATGAGCGCGCTCTCCGCCAGCTCATGAGAATTCAGGTTCCCAAAAATGTAAATATTGAGATTGTTCTGGAGAGCTAGAGATTAGGTAGGGCTGCTTTTCCGGGAAGAGAGCCCGATGCCTATATATTCCATAATTTTACTGGTGATACATGCTCTCTTCCAAGAGGGACAAAGATGGGGACTCGTAGTATAGTCTGGATAGAATAGAGGCCTCCGGAGCCTCGGGCCCGGGTTCGAATCCCGGCGGGTCCGTGAAACTTTTTTAAACCGGATTATTTGATTGATAATCCCCTCAATCCCTCCCATCCACCCCCTCAAGGATCAGCTGCTTGCGGCCTTCCCCCTCTCCCTCCCGGAATTTGATCCATCTGCCCCCTTCAAAATAGCCCCTTCATCGATCTTCTTGAGAATGATGGTCCCATCGCCCAGATGGTCTATAGCGATCCTGTCTCCTGTGCACAGATCAAGGCCATATCTGATGGCCAGGGGAAGCTGAACCCTGCCGTTAGCGTCGATACTGGTAATCAATCCATTCACCCAGGGCTTCCATCCTTTGAGTTTATAAAAGGCTTGTTTTGAGATGAGATTCATATGAGGGCAATGAGATAAGATATCTGCCCTAGAAGATGGCAAAAATATGAATCCTCTCTTTAGCAGTCTATGCCCTCGCATCCCGCATCCCTCTTCACCCCGGCGGGCTCCTCCCTGAAGATCAGCCTCTTCTCCACATCGAAGGTGCCGGTGAAGGACTCATGTACCTTGACATCCTTGGAGAGCAGCTTGTGCAGATGGGCATCGGTCTGCCAGGTCCCATTGAATGAGTTCCTGGTCGCTATGCCCACTGAATCCACAGGCCTTGCTCTGAGCAATCCGGCGATCTTCTCCTGATCGGCGGCGCCGGAGGAGGGATCGGCGGAGGCGAAGAATGTGCTTCCTCCCTCTCTCCATCTCAGTGACGGAGAAGGACTCCTGTACCTGGGCTCCTATTCCTCCCCAGAACGATTTGGAATGGATGTGCTTCGTTCCCACCATGGGGGTGGTGCCGAAGTAGCTGATCCTGGAGCTCTCCCAGAGGTTCAGAGGAATGAGAGAGCTGTTGCCCATCCCCGGCAGCCGCCCAGCTCTCTGGGATTCAACAGTTCCAGTGTCCATCTCCAGGTCGCCGTCCCCGGTCATGAAGCTGTTATACTCCAGGGCCAGATCTCTGTCCTTTATCGAGACGCCAACCTCGAAATAGCCTGTTCCGGCTACCCTCAGGCCGTTGGTGAACTCCCCCTCCTGGACCTTTCCGGATAGAGCTGAGGCCATATCTATCTGCCCGGAGAAGATGAGGAATATCAGCAACAGAGCCAGCACTACTCCCCTCGTGATCCTACCCCATTTTTCTTGCTGAAGTTCTATTTGTACCTTCTAGATAAAAAAGTTATTGCACTGAAGAGCGATAGTTTGATCAGACCCCATGCCCAGATCAAGGGCTGATGTCAGGGGATCTCGCTGTGGTCATGGATGTGGCAGGGACGATCATGAGGATGTATCGCGTGGCCAAGGATATCTCTCGCAATGTGATCTTGGAGGGGGTCGTCACCTGGGAGCTCATCATGGAGAAGAGCGGCCGGGCGCTGGTGGTGCCTCAGATGGATCCGGATATGATAATCTCCCTGCATCCCGAGGAGCCAGTCCGGGTGCTGGCGACGGGCCGGGAGGAGTGCATCAAGGTCAGCTGCTCCTCTGGCCGGGTATCCGCTGATGAGGCCCTGGAGATCCTCAAAAATTCGCCGGCCAGAATGCGCGACCTGCAGGAGGCATGTGCAATGGTGAAGGCGAAGTGTGAGGGGAGCTACCACACCGCCGGATTCATAATCGACAGGGATCTCGGGGAGATCGTCTATGCCATGAGCACTGGGGGCATCCCCTTTCCCGGATTGGAGGAGGCGCTTTTGGATTTGGAGGCCATGGGTGCGGATATCTATCTGGCCTCTGGCGATAGCAGAAGGAGCCTGAGCAGCCTGGCGGATCTGGGCATAGAGCCCTCGCGAATGAACCCTGTCGCCAACCCCCAGCGAAAAGGGGAGATCGTAAGAGAGCTCAAGAGAAGCTACCGCCAGGTGGTTATGGTCGGGGATGGTCTGAATGATATCTATGCCCTGAGAGCAGCCGACCTGGGAGTGCTGACGGTAGAGCAGCAGACCCGCCCCTCAACCAGATTGCTGGATGCCGCTGATGTGATCATCAAGAGCATCAGCGATCTGCCGGGCATCATCGAAAGATCCAGATCTATCGAAAGGGATGAGTTCATCCCCGCCTGAATCCTCCCTCTCTTTCCGGTCCTTTGTTATGGTGCAATTGACATGATGTTAAATATATTCTATCTGAAATGGGCCGGACATGGCTTATTCTAGGAAAAGTATTATATACCTTGGCAGTTGTTCCTTTGAATGGCAACCTTTTAATTCGCTTCGAAATGAGATCGAACTGGAAGAAACTAGGAGTAGCCAATAAATGTTCGAAGAGCTTTTAGAGCTATACAAAACAAAGGCTGAAGAGATTGATAGAGATCGTAAAGAGGCACAGGCCATGATCATGCTCGTCTCTGCCATCGACAGGATGTCAAAGGATCTGGACTCCAAGAAGAGCGATGTCGAGCTATTGGGGCGGCTGATCGATCAGGTTGATCGCCTCTCCAAAGAGGTCTCCGACCTCAAGAGCCAGCTTCGTACCAGGCAGGCCCGTTCCTCTGCTACAGCGGTGTCTGGTCCGGGCGAGGGGCGGGCACTGGATAATCATGCCCGATCTCTGATCGATATCATGGCGGAAAAGCCGGGCAGATACACTACCAGCGAACTGGTGGACATCCTCGGTCTGAATAAGACAACGGTCATAAGTGTGATGAAACGTGCTCTGGAGCTTGATCCAAAGCATGTCAAGATGAGCCAGGGGAAGAGGCGTAAGCTCTATCTGGCCTACGTCTCCGATGAGGATGCCCAAAGGGCAGAATCGTCATCAGGCGCTGGTGAATCCGACCGTATGAAGCTTGAGCTCATGGCCATGACCTGAGGGAGAGTCATACCGGAAAACTGTGTGAAATTTATATGACCACAGGGGCTGAACCGCCGGGATGATCCCGGCGATCCTTCTCCCTGGAGGTTGCCCCCAAGCCGGTTTTTTGCAGATATTCTCTCCGGCAGAATATCTTAATTTTTCTATATGGTTCAGCCAGTGTTGTCCTGCAGACTAACAATAGATCTTGGGTATCTTGCTACTTATATGAAACAGCTGTCATAGCATTCAATGCCACAGAGCCTGAGAGATTTTGGCAATTGCAGCCTTGATCGGCTTTCTTCTCAACTCCATGCGGAAGATCAGCACCACAAATACAGTGAATGTGGTGGCCAGGGCGAAGAGTATCGCCAGCACTGTCACCATGCCGAAGTTATTGGTGATATTAAAGGGGGATGATATCAGGGCGACAAAGCCGAATATGGTGGTGAGGCCGGAGGCGATCAGGGCGGAGCCTATGGCTTTGGTGGCTATGGAGAGGGCCTCTTCGGGATCGCCGATCGACTCCAGCTCCTCATAGAAGCGCTCCATCATCAGGATGGCATACTCAGATCCCACTCCCAGGATCAGCGCTCCCAGGCAGGCTGTGAGGGGGGTGTACTTCATGCCCGATAGGTACATCACCCCGCCCATCCAGCCTATCACCACCAGCATGGGCAGCACAGGAAGCAGGGCCTTTATCAGATCGCGATAGATCGCCAGGAGGACTATGAATATCAGCAGCAGGCCGAGGAGGGTCATCTCCGTCCTTCCTTTGGTCAGGGCGGTTATCACTGTGGTCATCACCACAGAGTCGCCGGTCATCCTCACTGCAACCCCCGCCGGAGGAGGGTTCCAGGCGATATCTTTTTCGATCTCCTTCATCAGCCGGTCTGAGCCCTCAGTGCCCAGGTTGGATATGGTCTGGCCCACATCAAGATCGATTATGGCGGTGTTGCGTCCATCCAGGTATATATCCCGCCTGCTGGGAGGAAGGGAATTGACCAGCTCCCTGATGGTTGTTCTATCCTCAGGAAGGATCCCCTGATTTGCCCCTTTTGCCAGGCTGGCGATGCTGGTATACCCCAGTATCTGATCTCTGGATCTCTTCAGATAGATGGAGAACTCATCCATCCATTGCAGCACCCCCGGATCGGTGATATCATCGGCCTGCACCAGCAGCTGGATGCTATCTGTGCCCCCGAAGATCTCGCTCATATGTCTGAAATCTATCAGAGGGGGCAGGTCCTGGGGCACATAGTTCTTGAAGTCGGTGTCTACAGGGACCTGAGTATCGGAATAGATGCCAGCCAGGGCAAGAAGGAGTGCAGCGGCTAAAATGAGCTGCCAGCTCGCAATGCAGAAGGCTGAGATCCTCTCCAGCATCCGTTCGATGATCGTCTCCTCTCTCCCCTTGCCAGTCTCTCCCCCCTCCTCTGCATCCGTATCCCTGGCTGCATGCCCCTCTTCTGGGCGGCGATGGTGGGTTTTTTCCATGAGTATGGAGAGCGTTGTCACCCCCACAAAGAGGGCGGAGAGGAAGCAGAGGACAAGCCCGATCAAGCAGACCAGCCCGAAGTCCCTCACCATGGGGATGGAGGAGGTGAGCAGGGAGAGAAAGCCCATGGAGGTTATGATCAGGGCGATGATCACCGGTTTGGTGACATGCTTTACCGTCTGTATCACTGCACTCTGCGCTAGGCCGGTGCGGATGAACTCCTCATTTATCCGGTTCTGGAACTGGATGGCATAATCGATGCCAATCCCGATCAATATCGGAAATGCGGACATCGAGACCATGGTGAACGGTATTTGGAGAAGGCCCATGGCGCCGAAGGTCCAGCCCACGCCCAGAAAGACGATTGGGATGGGAAGAAGAGGCCATCTCACCTTAGAGAAGGTCATCAGAAGTGCCACTATCATCAGAAAGCCCGCCAGGAGAAGAATAGGGGCATTGCTCTTGGCCATCTCAGCAGTGATCGAGTTCATCAGGGCGGGCTGGCCGGTGAGGGTGAGCCTGGTATCGGCAGGAAAGCTGGCCAGTTGCAGTTGGCCGTTCGCCTCCTGATGCAGCTCCCTCTTCTCCGATTCTGTGAGGGAGACAGGCAGCTCTATGGAGAGCATGGTATGGCTGCGATCGGGCAATATCGCCGCCAATATGGGACTGTCAGCAGACAGGATCTCAGCTATTCTCTCCTGATCGGGAATGGACCTCCTTCCGCTGCTCTCTTTCTCCTCATCGGCCACAATGTCGGCGATGCTGGTGACGGAGAGGACGCCCGGTGCCTCCTTCATCCTATCGGAGAAGAGGAGCATCCTTCTGAGTATCTCCGGCTCTGTCACATCATCCGCCTCGATCAATATGGCGATGGACTCAGTCCCAAAGTTCTGCACATAGAGGTGCTCGTAGATCTGGTAGAGGCTGGAGTCCTTGCCCACCATGCTCTCAGTGGCCAGTCCTTGCATCTCGATCTGCTGGGCATAGTGAATGGAGACAGAGGTGAGAAGCAGAGTGGCAGCGATGATCAGAATGGGGTTTTGAGCTATCCATCGGCCAAGCCGCTCTGCGCTGTCCATAACAAATGCCTCAAAAGTTCGGTTTTTACCGACCAATCGAAACATGCGAAAGATAGATAAAAGTTGTGGTCTTCTCCCAATGGTGATGGACCAGGAGGTGAGAGCCCTCTTGAAGAGGCATATGATAGATGCCTGTGTCAAGGTGGCCAATAGCCGCGGCTGCTGTGATGCCGTTGGGGTATTGCAGGGCACCCTCTTTCTCACGGATGCCCCTCTATCCATGGATCAGCTGGTGGAGGAGACCGGCTACAGCAAATCCACAGTCAGCATCAATATGGGCATCCTGGAGAGAATGGGTTTGGTCAAAAGAGAGGTCATTCCTGGGGATAAGAGATACCACTATGTACCAGTCAGAGATCCTGATTCTCTCCGGAGGGATATGATCGTCAACATCCGCCAGAATCTGCAGGATATTCTGATCGCTCTTGACAGAACTGAGGCCGATCTGAAGGCCAGAGATGGTCCGGACCCATCAGTCCCGGAGAGGATCGAGGAGATCAGACGATATTATAGACGGACCGATAAGATGCTGGATCTGATGTCAAGATACAGCACAGAGGAGCTCATCTGCCGGCTGGAGGCGCCCATCTGAGGATGCCTCCTGTGGGAGGCGCTGAGCTGGGCTGAGGGCTTCATCTCAGCATCACCTTGCTCATAGTGATCAGGAATAGAGCCATGAGCAGCCAGCCGAGCAGGGTCTCAAAGACAGTCAGGAACTCGAAGCCCTCGATGATGCAGATATTCTGGGGGGCCCGGCCAAGAAACCACATGCTGCTGAAGTAGAAGGCATCGCTCAGGGTTATGATGCTCCCTGGATCGGCAGAGGCTGATGGCTGGAGGGCATGTCCTCCCCAATAGATGGCAGTGAAGAGGATGATCAGGGCCAGGCTGAGGAGCATGGTGTGGGACGGCCGGACCCCATAGCCGCAGGAGAGCCAGGCCAATTTGTCGACCAATCTCGGAAATGCCTTTGTGGTCCGGGTCTGCTTCTCCCTTCGATACTGATAGTAGCAGCAGTCCTCGTCCTCAAACTGCTCCAAATTTCTGAAGTTTTTTATCAGAGTGAGATAGACTGATCCATTGTAGGGAAGGTTGCTGCGGATGGAGTTCCAGCGGACTGCAATCCGGTTGTAGTTGAGGTCTTTTAAGTGAATGCTGGAGTGCTCCTCGAAGATGGCATCGGAGAGGCGCAGGGTGTAGACTTTGGCATTGGAGAGGTGAAAGCTGCGCTGGAATCTCGCCCGGCCAAAGTCTGCATCATTGAACCTGGCGCGAGAGAAGTTGGCCTCAGTGGCGAAGTGGGCACGGGAGAAGTTGGCCTCTCCTTGGAACTGGGCCAGGGAGAAGCCGGCATCCTCCTGGAAATTGGAGTCCGAGAAGTTGGCCACCTGAGAGAAGACTGTGCCATCAAAGTCCACCAGCCCCTGGAAGGCACAGCGATCGAAGAACGCATTGCCCTTGATCACAGAGTACTCTATCTTGATTATCGATCTTACGATCTTCCGCATATCCCTGTCCAAAGGGAGGTCCAGATCGTGCAGATCCAGGTCGCCATAGATGATGACGTTCTCGTACTCAACCGGCCTGCCCTCCTCTAGCCTCTTATGCACCTCTTCTGCTCTGATCATCAGGAGGTTGTCGACCATAAGCGCAGTGGCTTTCGATGAATGCAGATATGCCTTTCGCTCCCTCTGCTCAGCTCTCGCCTCTCCCCAAAAGCATCTCCTCTACCCAGTCCCAGTCATGCTCATAGATGTGGGCAGAGGCGCTGGTGGTGGAGATGGAGCCCGGCTCAGCCCCCACCTCGCAGGCGGCATACTCCAGCAGCCTGGCCAGGCCATAGAGGTTGGCGGGATAGGCGCCGGCGAAGTCATGGCTCCGGAAGAAGATGGAAAGGTGCAGCCTGCCGCCACGCAATTTGAAGTCGTCCACGATCATGCAGGGGACCTCATCCCGGGACGAGTCCAGGGGAGGGATCCAGGTGACTGCTGTGGCCCGACGGGTGGCAGGAGATTCCCGCAGCCGCCGGATGGCCATATCGATCTGATCCAGGGAGGGCATGCCCGGCATCCTCCAGGAGCGCAGCCTTTCTCCATAGGTATACTCAAAGCCGGGGTTCTCGCCGCACTGGAGCTGATGGGCATACTCCTCCAGCCGTTCCTCATTCCAGGAGTACTCCTCAGGAATCATCTCTTGATATGGATCTTGCACCACCATCTGCAGGGATAAAAGCTCCAGGATACGAACCCCCCTCTCATCTACCATCTCCTCTCCCTGCCGCCAGATGAGGTTCAGGCCTCTGTGCCAGGCATCAGAGATGGTGCGTGCGCGAATAAACCTCCCAAGGCCATTGCTCTTCAGTTCAGATGATGATGTGTGCGGCAAATCCCATCCTCCTCCCGTACATGAGATCACCATCCTCCCTTCAGTACTTCAAGTTTTTCAGGAGAGATGCCCGGTGAGATGATGGATCAACACCCCCAATCCTCCATAGCTGAATTCTATATTGATCAATCCGGCATAAGTCACTATGAATATCAATATTATTATAAGTTCAATAAAGATGAGCAAAGCTATCAGAAACAGGCCGAATCCCGGCATTCTGATGGCCTCAATTGCAAAATCCCACGGAGTCCTTCCCACTACCATATGAATCCTCACAGAGTGCAACAGAGGATGTTCTTGTCAAAAGGCTATAAAGTGTGGGAATGAGGGCAGGGCGAAAGTGATCGCTCCGGGAAAAGCTACTTTAATAAGGGGGTCGAAAAATCTTGACTGATGGGAGACTTTGAGTGGGCGATGGTCAATTCGCTCAACACCTTCTTCGAGAGGGAGGGCATCGCCGCCATAGCCTACCGCCTGCGCCAGTCGCAATTCGCCACTCAGCTGGCCGATATCCTGGTGGACTCCAAAATTCCTGAGTACTACCTGGCCATTGAATGCAAGAGCCTGGATGCGCGCAAGACGAGGTCGCTGTACTTCAAGCAGCACTTCAGCACAGCCGCCGGGGCCCACCAGATAGAGAGGGAGACGGATTTCATCACTCGCTCCGGCCGCCAGGGCATACTGGCAGTGGAGCTGCGAAATGGAACGGGCAGGAGCAAGACAGCCCACCTAATCCCCTGGGGGTTGATCTTCGACCGCTACAATGAGGGCGGGGCAGGGATAACATTACAGGAGATCCAGGTGAATCCCCCCCTGAGTAGAAAGGGCAGAGCCTATGAGATATCCCGTCTGGATATACTGAGGATCACTGGATACTACGATCTGGTGCTCAATGATCGCTCTATAGATACAGAGCCCTGCTCTGAGGATCTGCTCTTTGAGGATCTATGCCCTGAGGGTGAGGATCTAGGCCTTGAGGAGTGAATGATCCGATCATTCTAAAATTTCCATCGCTTCATCTGAGAGAAAACAACTGAAAAGAACTGCAGGTATCGAACCAGTATTGAGCCATCATGAACAGGAGCAAAAGGATATGAGCCGAACAGAGGATTTCTTATGGGAGGCGTTTGCCGGCGAGTCCCAGGCGAACAGGAAGTACAGCGCATTTGCTGCTCAGGCGGACAAAGAGGGCCATCCCCAGGCCGCCAGGCTTTTCCGGGCAGCAGCAGAGGCAGAAGCAGTGCACGCGGCCAACCATCTGCGCGCCCTGAAGGGCATAAAGGGCACCAAGGAGAACCTGCGCGAGGCGATCGCCGGAGAGACGCATGAGTTCAAGTATATGTATCCGGAGATGATTGCTGCGGCAAAGGAGGAGGAGGCAAGTGATGCTGAGAGGTCATTTAACTATGCCAATGCAGTGGAAGAGCATCATGCCCGGCTTTATCATAACATGCTCGATGGGCTGGACTCCCAAAGGGAGCTGTTCCCCTATTATGTCTGCCCGGTGTGTGGCATGACTGTGGAGCGCGAGGCTCCTGATAAGTGCCCGGTCTGCGGGGTCAAGGGAAGCATGTTCAAGAGGGTCGAGTAGAGCAAAAAAGATTTACCCTGTTCCATCCATCTCCTTCCCATGAGACACCTCATGATAATGGCGGTGGCCCTGCTGCTCATATGCACCTGTGCCTCTTGCCAGACAGCTGATCGCTCCCGTGATGATGCCATATCATCCGCTCTGAAGGAGATGGTGATCGCATCATCTGACGATCTGAAATCCTACACATTTTTTATGAAGATGGAGCTGGATATGGCGCTTGAGAACCTCTCCTCCGGCCAGTCCCAGCGGCTTCAGACCCGTTCCATCGGCTTTGGCCTGGTAAATATGACCGATGAGGCCCTGAAGCTGGTCATGGCCTCTTTGACCCTTGCCCCTGGCGATGAGGGCAACTCCTCAGCAGTGGCCCTGGAGGAGTATCTGCAGAACGAGACCATTTATATCAAGATGAACGGCGACTGGACTGCTCTGACCTTATCCGGATTGGGCGGCGCCTGGTCCCGGCAGAATCCCCTGGAACAGCAGGCCGATATGCTCAATCTCTCCCGGCTCACTCTGATCGGCTCGGAGATGGTGGAGGGCGAGGAGTGCTATAAGGTGAGAGCAGAGGTGGACATCGCCTCTTATGCTGATCTCCTTTCCCGGGAGGCGGCCGCATATGTGCCCTTCCTCCCTATGAACATCCCCGACCTCTTCCACAATGCGAGCCTGGAGGTCCACTACTGGATATCCAAAGAGAGCCATCTCATAAAAAGGGCGGATATATCAGAGATCCTCTATATGACCGCTCCATCTATGGAACAGCTGGCGGCGGGGGAGGAGAACACAGCGATCAGCATAACCTCCACCACCTCCATGCTCTTCGATGGCTTCAATGAGAGCATAAATATCGCTCTGCCGGCCGAGGCCAGTGCCGCTCAGCTCTTGCAGATCCCCTCTTATCCCCAGAGCGAGGCGGTCGCCCTCAGCTCTGTGGATGAGATGGGACTGAATGAGACAGCAGTCACTGAGCCTCTTGCGGCGATGGCTGATGCCCTCCCTCAAGATAATGCAGGCGCCGTTCTGGGCAGCCAATCTCAGGAGAATTCCTCCCGCTTCAAGGCCAGCAATACAACGATCAGTGGGATGCCGATAAACAACACCTACGCAAAGACCAGGCTTCCCCTGCCCGATCCGCGCCCCGGAATCATCCATTAGCCGGGAGGGCTTGAAGTCTCTTCCTTCCCTTTTTGCCGCCCTCTCTGGGCCTTTCCCCCGCCCCTCAATGGCCCAGATATCCGCCTGCACCGCCCTCAAGGGGGCCGGCGTCCTCATAGCCCTGCCGCTGTCCAGTCCCTGCCAGCCGGGTGAGCATCCCGGGATTGAAAAGCAGGTGGAGGGCATTTATGGCATGCTCTGCTGTGCGTCTTTCCGCCAGCCAGGCCAAAGTCCTCTCATCCTGCGCCTCGTCCTCGTGCACGAAGACCTCCAGGATGTGCTTGTTGGTCATGAGCTGGGCCATGATCAGGCCGCTGGAGGCCTCATGGGCGCACATCTTATCCTTCTCCGCTGAGCCGGGCATGCCGAGGGCGATGACGATATCGCAACCCTGCTCATCCAGCAGCCTCTTGGCCGCCACAGGGAGATCTTTGATCCCGGGGACGGTGTAGCGGACGATCTGGACTGAGGCCTCCCTCTTGATGGTGCTCATAGCCGCCCGGGCCATATCCACCCGGGCGAAGGTGGTGTCGGCAATGCCGATGCGTTTCATAGTGGAGCAGTTGGAGGGATTGGCTTTTAGGCTTATCGGCCTTCACAAAAAAAGTGATGAAATCGGAACGGGCGGCCATCTCATTCTGGATAGGTGAAGGCACCCTTCTCCGTCGGATTGTAGTCCAGATTCATCAGATCGCTGAGGAACTCTCTATGCACCTGGACTGGATCGAGATCCCGGAACTGCTCCGGGTAGAGCCACTTAGCCACGGTCGCTGCTCCCACCACCAGCTGGGGGCCGATGGAGAAGTCTCCAGAGATGATGTGCACCCGCCCATTCCTCACTGCAGATATGTTTGCGAAGCCGCCAAAGCTCATGATCTCATCGTAATAGGCCTTCATCGCCTCGCTGTCGTCTGACTTGTATCCGCCCTTGTATGAGAGGCCCACTATGACCTCGGGATCCTTATCGATGACAAACTCCGCCTCCAGGTCTTTATTGCCCTCCATAAAACCCCGGGCGATATTGATGCCCCCGGCATTGTCCACCAGATCGGTATAGCCGGTCTCGCTGGCATAGGCCCAGCGGGCAGTGGGACCGGTATCGGCGCTCCTCTCCCTCTCCATGAGGACCCTCACCCGATCTTTATCCTCTATTAATGATGCCCGTTCCTCGATCTCCCCCACATAGCGGTCATACCAGTCCAGGTATTTCTGGCTCGATTCGGGCTCGTCCAGGAGGAAGCCTAAAACTGCCATCTCCTCCCTCAGGCTGGCGGACCGGGATAGATCGAATCTGAGCACTTCTATCCCCTCAGGCAGCTTATCATCCAGTGCATCGGGGGATGGTATATTGGTGAAGGTGATCAGCAGATCGGGCTTCAGCGAGACGATCCTCTCTATATCCGGCTCCCTGGTGCTGCCCACAGCGGGAAGCTGGCTCATCCTGGGAAAGAGATCTGCTCTCTCCACTACAGTGCTGTCCACCCCCACTGCCCTCTCCTCACCGCTCAGGACGGCCAGGGCAATGGCATGGCGCATATTGAGGGGCAGGATCCTCTTTGAGGGCAGCTTCAGAGTCCGGTTCAGCTGATTGCCATCGATCAGGCTGATCTTCTCTGCCCTGCCTCCCATAAGATCCTGCACCTGCTTGATATCTGACTGATCCACTATGCCGTCGAGGTTGGCATCGGAGAGCATAGTGGCCTCTGCCGATCCGGCGATGATCTGCTGGATGAGATCTATATCCTCCTGGTCTATCCTATCGTCCATATTGGCATTGCCGAAGATATTCAATGTGAAATCAGAGCCAATTGCTATGCTGGCTGTGCATGCCGCCAGGGCGATCAACAATGCTGATGATATCCGAATTGATCTGTTCATGACACCCCTCCTGGGATTGACAATGATACCAAATATTTATTTTTTATTACCTTATAAGAAGACAACCAGGAATTTATAACTATCTCCCTGAATTGGCCGCCATCTGGATGGTGATGTGATGATGCCACTGACCAGAGCTGGTGGATTGGAGGGAGGATGGATCAAGATCCTCCGGCCTGATCTAGATCCTGAAATTCTCTTCCTTTGCTATCAGCTCTAACTCCCTTCTGCAGGCGAGCAGCTCATCCGGGCGCCCATCTATCAGCAGCCGGACAGCACCCTCTGCTCCCCCCACCCCTCCCGCAGCCAGGATCTCAGCTTCGGCACCTGAGAGCAGCCTTATGGCCTCGATCTCGGTGAAGACCTCTCCTGGCAGGAGCAGAATCCGCGGGCCGCTCCTGCCCTGGGCATTGGCCCGCGCCGCCAGATCGATCAGATCTCCGGGTATGCGCTTTTCCAGCCCCACGGGGAGGATCAAGCCCACCCTGCGGCCTGCAGCCGCCTGCAGGGCAGCAATCGCCGTGCCTCCCTGGGGGTGGCCGATCAAAACCCCAGCCTGATGGCGAACCGGGTCAAGAGCATTGGCCCCCTTGAGAATGAGATCCCCCTCCTCCAGGCTGGTGGCGACATCGAATATAGTGGCGCCCTTCTGCCAGACCCCTCTCTCTATAACCACGTCTCCAAAAAAATGGCTCTCATCGGCCAGGCGGCCCTCAGCAGTGGTCATTCCTGGCGGGAGGGTGATCCCCCGGAAGAACTGCCTCTTAGAGAAGCCCTCCTCCTGGCCCAATGCCCTCAATATCTCCTCTGCCAGGTAGCCGTTGGTGGTGCCGGCGATGATCACCATGGTATGGGAGTGCATAGCCTCTTGAACAGCGGGGTGGATGGCTAGGGCTCTTGCTATCAGTCTTTTTCCTGCCGCCGGGTGAGTACGAACTGATACATATCTATGGCAGAGGCATCTTGATTGATATAAATCCGCTGAGGAGAGGTGATGATCAAGGAGGATAAGCGATGCCGATCGCTCCTCCCCTTCCCGGGATTGAAGGGGGATTTTTCTCTGCTGTCGACCGATAGAATTAATAAGGATAATTGCTTCGCTACTGGTTTGTGGCCGGGGGCGGCTTTTCCTTACATTCTCTTCCTTTACCTTTTGCCGCTCCCGGCCCTCTCCTCGTAGCATCCAACGGCACTGTCTCAAATGCTAGTGTTATAATTCAAATACCCCTCTCCTAAAATCTATTTTATCTTAGGGCTTCATTCGAGCTGAATTCAAATTTAACTTACAAATTTAGAATATTTTTTTGATTAAACTCAAGGAGATGTTCAAAATACGAATTCAAGTAGCTATGAAAACTTTTAAGTAATTTGGACACCTAATATCAGGTTGCACAACCAAAGGAGGTTGGATATTATGTTGTCTCCTTAATTCCTGATATCAGGCATCCAAAATGGATTATAGTCGTCAAATTACTTGAGATTATCGCTTCTCCAAGAGCTAATAAAATCGCGGGCAGATTAAAAATATATGACAAAGATAAATTTTTATTGTCAATCAAAGTCTTAATCCTATCGGATCTATTTGAAAGAGATATTTCAAGGCTTGTTTCCGAAATAAATGAAAATATTGCCTTAAAGAGGCTTTTAGGGATTAATTCAAAGGTAAAAGCAAATGAAATATACAAGATGCAGTCAAATCTCGATTATGAATTGATTTTCACGTTTTTTAAAAGATTATTTCAGCCTAGAAAGAGATTGAGGGATAAAAAGGTAGAAACAGTAATTATTGACACTAGTTCTATCGCTATCGACCTTAATTTGTGGAGAAACCGACATAGAATTGGTAAGGGAGATAAAAATATAAATATTCATATGGTCCATCTATAGGATATTATGTCGGATTTAAGTTGATTTTGGCAATAAATCAGGATAATGAGCTCCTGGGGTTTGAAATTTTCAAAAACTCGCCCAATGACTCTAAAATGCTTATTCCTTTCCTCGATAAGCTATATCGCTCTAAAATTATCAAATTGGAAGATATAATCATCTGTGATAAGGGTTTTACGTCAAAAAACAATTATCAGACTATCATCAATAGATTTAACATCGTTCCGATCATATATCCCAGGAAAAACACAAATTTAGAGAAGATAATTCATAACCTAAATCCACCTTTGGATTTGTTTTTGTAAAAAATATAATTTGGCCATTTGGAAACGAACTGTAGTTGCTTTCAAAAAACTAATCTATGAATGGGAGAGTTTCAAGATAATAAGGTCGAATATTGAAGATTTCTTTAATATCGCTAAGAATTTTCTAGGAATGAACCGAAACCATCAATATACGAAGGTTAGCATCGAAAAGAGGGTTGCTCGAATAATTTTCTTGACCCAAACGTTGATTTGTTTGTTGGATGATCTAAATATTGATAAAAGGGCCATACCATATTGGTGATCTTGGGAGAGGGGTAAATTCAAATTAACATATCAATACGCCCGATTCGTTATCAACAACAATTCCTCCGGCCATTTTATCCATTTTGTATTTCCACTTAAATATAATAAGCATTTCATTCATACTTTCAATATATTGGCTTATCCTCGCGATCAACTCCTCTTTAGAGGACACACGAATTCCTCTCAGCATGCTTCGAGTCATTTTGCTGAATAAGCTCTCGATTATATTTAGCCAAGAAGTGTATCCGCCGGTCCAAATTTGACCCCCCGCGCCGATCCGATTTTGACCCCCTTAGACGACTAACCTAACTCATAGAGTATAAAGTTCACGTCTCGCTACTTTCTGCGGAAACTCTCTCCGTTCATGTTCAGTATCAGCGCGTGGTGGGTAATCCTATCCAGAATTGCTGCGGTTAGAGTCCTGTCATGGAATACCTTCACCCAATCTGAAAATCCCAGGTTCGAGGTAATGATAGTACTCATAGTCTCATATCGTGCTGCAAGCAACTGAAATAGCAATTCAGCAGCAGCGAGATCAAATGTTACGTACCCAAGCTCATCAATTATGAGGAGATCAACCTTTTTAAACTGTTTGATATAAATTGAGAGCCTGTTATCTTTTCTCGCTTCGATCATCTCATTGACCAATGCCGCTGCGGAGCGAAATACAACTCGATAGTTCTCCTCGCATGCTTTGATCCCTACCGCAATAGCCATATGAGTCTTGCCGGTTCCTGAATTTCCGATGAGAATAACATTCCTCCTTTCTTTAAGAAACGCAAGCGCTTTTAGTTCAGGAATAGCCTCTCGCCCATCTTGTGGCAAATCATCCATCAATAGATCCTCGAACCTCTTTTTGTCGGAAAGCCGGCTTGCCGAAGCGCTCTCATCTGGCGGTTCAGATGTCTCTTGTCGAGTTCGGACTGCAATGCTGAAGTCAGAAACTGCAGCATATCCTCATTATCAGGCTGATAGTCCAGGACGTAGTTGTAGACTCCGCTCAGTCGCAACTGTTTACATAGATCTGCAAGATTCGGTTCCACAGTCTATCCCTCCATAAACTGATCGAATATGGTGAGATCCGGCTCCAGGACCTCGAAACCACCCTCGATGTCAAAGGGCTCAACCATCAGAGCATTGGTTTGATGAAGCAAAAAACCGAATGCTATCGCTGGTCGGATGGATGTTCTGTTCTTTTAGGATCGCAAGAGCGGTTGAAAATTTTTCAGGGGAGGTCTCTTTTATCAGGTCAAGAATAGGCAGAAATTTTTTTGGATCATTCGCATAATAGCGATTGAAAGCATCCCGAATCAGTTCATCTGCCTGAGCTAAAACTCTGGAATTTGGGAGCGCACCCGGTTTGCGATGAAAAGTCTTGATGTAATGAGCGATATCAAGCGAATACTTCTGATTCCCAGCCAATCGACGATGAACTGCAATGATATCGTTTCCATCAAGGAACTCGATCCTATCCACCAACATCTTCAGTGTAATATATCGAGGACGGTATGTATCCGGAATTGAGTAGAAGTTCCCGTCAAATTTTACCAATGAATACCGCGAAATAGTTGCACGTTTCAGTTCGCAGTTTTCAAATTCGAGTGTTGGCAATGGATGCATCAAGGCTCGCTCTTGATCAAGGCCCTGGACCGGCACATCGGATCGACGATAGACAGGATGGCCGTTTATCTCGCCAAGGCGCATTTTTAGCCATTCAGCAGCCTCATTTATGGATGCAAATGAACTCCTTTCGCTGAAAGTGGCACGCCGGACATAGCCTACACTTTCTTCGTCTGTCCCTTTCTCGTTAGGTGAAGCTGGATTGCAGACACAGGGCTGAAAACCGAAATGCATAGAGAATTCCAGAAATTTATCATTGAACTGCTGCTTTCGAGAATCGTATACAGCAGCCATTCTGTCATAGAATATCGCCTCGGGAACTGAGCCGATCTCGCGGAAGAATTCGATGTGGGCCTGGATCACTTCCAGACGGGTTGATCTGTTATAGAGGCGAGCAAATCGATAGAGCGAGAAGGGCAAGACGAAGACCGCAAGGTAGAATTTCTGCCATACTCCGGCGATATTGAGTGTGACTTCGCCCCAATCGAATTCTGCACGCTGACCAATGCGCGGCTCCTGCAAGATAAACACCTCTCGGGGTGCATTAGTGCGTTTCCAGCGGACAACTTCGTCCTTGACCGTGGTATAACCTATTTTATGACCATCCTGGACGAGAAGCTCCCAGATTCTTTTGCCGTGAGTCGTTGTTTTTGGGGCATCCCATGTTTGACTCAAGATATTGATGTATCTTCTGACGGACAAGATCAGTGAGAACGCGAGAGGGTTGAACGATCTTTCGGTTTTTGGGAATGATCTCCTCCGCCAATCCTTCTTGCACATCTTTGACCTGATGAAGATACTTTTTCACAGTGTTCCGGGATATGTTCAGTTCGCGGGCTACTTTTTGTAGGACTTATGGAGTTCGTACAGGTCTACGATTCTACGTACATCTGCCATCGTTTTCACCTTACCGCCCACCTCTCAGAGTACTTGGAGAGGGAAGGCTTTCCTTTTTGGGGGGGGGTCAAAAACGAACTGGCGTTTCCTTAAATAGGGGGGTCAAAATTGAGTCGGCGAATACAAAGAAGCGTGTTTAGGTGTAAAAACAAAATGGAATCGCTGCGGAACTGCTTTAAGGAATTTCAGAGTTTTTTTGGAAGTATGTACGCGGACATTGTCAATAATAATTACTATTTTTATATGTTTAGGAATATGTGTTTAGCTCATCATAATCGATATCATTGAGCCCATTCAGCAGCATCCTGCGCAACCAATTCTCAATAGCAGATTTCGGGCAAGACTAGCTTATTACTATCGTTTTCCGTCTGGGATAGGTTATTTTCCTCATGCTCATCATGAGATGAAACCTCCATCAATCGAACTATTCAGTGGAGCTAAACACATACCAATTTTTATAGTATATTGAGAGCCTTGCAGAGGCCCAAATGAATCGTGATAGTTTTATTTGGATCAAAACTTGCATAGGGATTTCGATACTTCATCGTGTATCTGTCTTCTCCAAAGTTATTCCTCCTTACATTTCCTATTGCGCTGGAATCAAAAAGGACATTTAGTATTCTCGTTAATTCTAAAGAATTAAAACGCTCATCTGTATTTTTCTTTATTTCTAAATCAGTGAGATTAAACCTGATTTCATTCATCGATCCCAAGAGCTTTATTGAATTATCGATTTCTTCCGGGGTTAGATAACCGGATAATTCATCTGTAATCTCTTCTATGAGGTAATTGAGTGAGTAGGTCCTTAGTCCATTCCAGACTTCACCCACAGTAGGAATGGCTCCTTTTGTATGTTCTTGAATGTTTTTCAACAAATGTATAAAATCCCTTGGACGATAGCGAGTATTATCGAGAAGTGTTTTTACAGTAGGATCTCCGGATCTTATTTCGCTAGGCAGGAATTCTTGGAAAATATCCACTTCCCTTTTTAGGGATGTTTTCGCCCGCAGATTCACTAATTTTACCAAATTAACCGAGGTTACATCTCTCACATCTTGATACCAATCCAATGTTTTTGAGTAATCCTGCTTGATTTTATTTTTGTTGGGACCAGGTAATTTATCAAATAAGTCAGTTCTACATAGGATAATGACTTTAGAATTTACATTATTTTTTAAAAATTTCCTATTCATTCTCTCGGCAGCTTGAATTAGTGCGATTAACGATTCATATTGTCTATCTTTTTTCGTCAAGACATCATCTAAGCCATCAACTATTATCATATGCTTGCATTTGGCCTTTACAGTGTAGCACAATTCCCGCAAATTTTGGAAAATGACATCTATTCCATAATCAGCTTTTGCCTTTTCAGACATATGAGCGATATTAATGACACTAGCTATATTTATTCTAAATTCTTTCTTAGATACCGTCTTAACCATATCAGCCAAAGATTGGCCTGGGGTTAAACCAAGATCCTGAAGACCTTTTACAATATTTTTATAGATATTGGTATCAAAATATTCTGTATCTTTGTTCCTGGAAAAGCTTTCCAAAAAAGAAATTAAAAGCAGGAACTCCCAATAATTAGGATAACGTGTCTGTGGAGCTTCATTTATAGGTAATAATTTAGAAAATTGTGCATAAGGAAAATCTTCTAGATAATATAACTTTACAATAAGACTTTTATCACTTTCAGATATTAGTTCTAGTTTTGATGCAATAGCAGTTTTTCCAGAGCCTTTTGGACCTAGAATAAGAAAGGTGTTGCTACTCAGAAGGCTTTCAATGTATCCATTTGCATCTAGAAATCCTTCTATTAATAAATTGGGATTATGAGTTTTTTCAGTTTCTGCTGCGGCCATGCCAAACGTAATATTCTTGAATTCATTTCCATTATCCATTTAATCCCTGCTACATCTAGCAGATAAGTTAAAAAAGTATATCAACCTTTCTACGTACGAAAATTCATGTAGAATCCTAAAACCTATATTCCGCACTTTAGACTCATGATTTCCGAATTTCGGCTTTTAAATATCAGTAACATTTTTAAATAAATAGCTGATATGCCCTTTTGAAGGGATGTAGCATGGATGTAGATGTCCAGTCATATAATATAGGTCATCTTGGTATCGTAGCTGGCACTTTTGATTATTTGAAAATCGCAGAAGTAATAGATAGAGCACTACCAAAACAAGGTTCAAGGAATCTTCCTCATTCGATAACAACTAAAGCCATGGTCCTTAACGGTTTAGGGTTCACTCATCAGCGGCTATACCTGTTTCCCAATTTCTTCATGACCATACCAACCGAAAAGCTTCTCGGCGAAGGCGTCACTCCATCAGATCTCAATGATGATGTAGTCGGCAGGACGCTCGATGCGATTTATGAATACGGCCCGACCGAGCTGTTCAATGAGATTACTCTGCAGGTCATGAAAAATTTCTCATTAGGAACTAAGCTGATCCACGTTGATACAACGAACTTCAGCGTTCAGGGCAAATACGAAAATGATGCCCCTGACGGCACGGATTCGATGAGAATCACCTTTGGTCATGCCAAAGACGGCAGAAAGGATCTTAAACGGTTTGTTCTCGGTTTGGTAACAGACCAGTTTGGATTGCCACTTTATACCGAAGCGTTTTCTGGTAATGAATCGGACAAGAAAAGCATAATCAAAATGATCCAAAAAACGCAAAAGGCAATCAACTTTGATGACGAAAGCTACTGGATCGCCGATAGTGCTATGTATACCGAGGATAATATCAAGCTTCTGGGAACGGAGAAGAAATGGATCACTCGTGCCCCGGCGACTTTAGAAGAGGTAGATAAACTTCTCAATGCTGAACCGAATTTCACTCCTGGCATCGATTCTAGATATGCCTTTTACGCTGCCGACCTAAATTATGGCGGCATTCCGCAACGTGCCGTTGTTGTTTGGTCTGATGAAAAACAAAAGAGGGATGAACAGACCTTCGACAGGAAGATCCAGAAGGAGACCACTCAGGCCGAAAAAGAGCTTAAAAAACTCACGAGCAAGAAGTTCGCCTGCATTCCTGATGCCGAAAACGATGCTAAGATCTGGGCATCTGCGCATCCTCATCACATTCTCAAAAATCTAGATATACTTCAAGTGGCAGAAAAAGTTGAAAAAAAAGCGTGGTCGACCAAAGAAGGATGAGCTCATAAAGGTCAGCTTTAAAATCGAAGCCCAGATTGGTCTAAATGAGGATGCACTAAACAATAAACGCAAGAAGCTCGGTCGATTCGTATTAGTCAGCAACGATACCGATCTTAATCCTGAGGTCATGCTCAATTATTATAAAGGGCAGCAGACTGTAGAACGTGGGTTTCGTTTCCTGAAGGACAAAAGCTTCCATGTCTCTGAGGTTTACCTGAAGAAGGAGGAAAGGATAGAAGCGCTATGCATGATTATGGTTCTCAGTCTACTTATTTACTCCTTTGCCGAATGGCAGCTAAGGGAGAAGCTCAAGGAAACGGGACAAACAATACCTAATCAATTAAATAAACCAACTCAGCGGCCGACTATGAGATGGGTTTTCGAGATTTTTATGGGAGTAATCCAGTCTGTTGTTACTTCAGCCCACATTCCGCACTTTAACTTCCTAAATAGAGTATTTCTTCAGCTAACGATTCTTTAAATATAATCATAAATAACTATATTTATCTACATTAATAATTTGTTCGCTTGCCATACCGCTCCAATCGAGAGAACATTCTGCTGTCTTGTCCCCTAGAGAGAAAATCGACTTAAATCAACATACTGCGAAAAAATCTAACGAGAAAATCATATTTTATTAAAAATATTTTCATTCAATTGGACAAATCGATAGCTGTAAAAATGCTAAACCCTTAACCTAAAGTGCGGAATGTGGGATTGATTATTGCTGAATGAAAAAGCGCCTTTTGGGGTAGAAGTGAAACGGCGGCGACGCACCCCGCTGTAAGCAGACGGGGCATCCGAGGCGTCGCCGCATAAAGATAATACTACTCGGATCTGATTCAATCCCTAAGTTAGATACGGATGCCCTTTATCCCCGATGCAAGAATCGGGGTATTGCGATAAAATAAATATTTGATTGCTTTATATAATATAGTGTCCAAACATTCAGAACTACAAAACGATGGCTTTCGACCAATAAGGTTAATTAGCGGCAATATCTTCGCTACTGGTTTGTGGCCGGGGGCGGCTTTTCCTTACAATCTCTTCCTTTACCTTTTGCCGCTCTCGGCCCTCTCCTCGTAGCATCCAACCATCTGATCGGCTGGATGGACTGATCTTATGGCAATTATGAGATGATCAATTTGTCGGATGGGGCCTTGCAGGGGGCCTCGCAGGAGGGAGAAGGTGCAGCCCGTCCCTGCCATCCGGCACAGAAAGAGGCCCTTCATTCATGATCTGGCATCTGCGGCTCTTGCCAGTTTTGAGCCTCTGGAGGCAGCCCATCTTCATCTTAATATATGCGGACTGGCCTTCTTTTTAGTATGCGTGCTGCCCTCCTTCAGCAGACCGTCCTGCCCTGTCGGAAATCCGAGAACCTCTCTCATGCCCTCTTACTGGCCCGCACCGCCCTGGCAGAGGGTGCGAAGATCCTGGTCTATCCTGAACTCTTCCTGACTGGATTCTGCTATGAGCCCGTCGCACATCAGGGGGTGAGAGGGACGGATGCATTCGAAGAGCTTGATCCCTTCCGCGACCTGGTCAGAGATCACGACTGCCTGATCATCGGCTCAGTCCGCCGCGGCCGGTCAAACCTGGGCTTCTGCCTGGACCGCTCCGGCCTGTATCTGCGGGCCAAGATCCATCCCTTCGGGGAGGAGAAGAGGCACTTCGATGGGGGGGATACAATATCTCCCATATCCACCCCCTGGGGCCTGGTGGGGCTGGAGATCTGCTACGATCTGCGTTTTCCTGAGGTGGCCCGTTCCCTGGCCCTTCAAGGTGCCGATCTCCTGGTGACAGTGGCCCAGTTTCCCCGGCAGAGGGAGGAGCAGTGGCGGGCATTATGCATCGCCAGGGCAGTAGAGAACCAGATCCCTCACCTGGCCTGCAACTGGGCAGATGGTGGGGGCTCCATGATCATCACCGCCCGGGGCCTGGTGGTGGCGGGGGCGGAGGGCGGAGAAGAGATCATAATGGGCGAGATCGATCCCGGAGAGAGGGACGAGGTGCGAGGAGAGATCCCCTGCTTCGCCGACCGCCGCCCCCAGGTATACCTGAGGTGATGGCATAAACCCCCTGACCACCGACCTGCTGATCTCGAAGTTCCGGGAGTATTATATCCAGGCCACCCTGGAGCCTCCCCCCGAACTGCAGTCCAGGGAATGGGGCTTTCTCTTCTTCGATGACTCGGGCATGCGACGGCACAAATCCTTCTTCAGCCGGGGGGAGCTGGTGGACTATGTGCGCTCCATGGTCCCCCGCCATGTCTATCACTCTGCCGCCTACTACCAGCGGCCAGGCGCGCCCACAATGAACGAGAAGCTCTGGCAGGGGGCGGATCTGATATTCGATCTGGATGCCGATCACCTCCGCTCTGCCCCCGAAAGCTATGCCGGGATGCTGGCGCAGGTCAAAAAGGAGACCGAAAAGCTCCTCACCTTCCTGCTATCCGATTTCGGCTTTGCTGAGAGCAGGATCAGCCTGGCCTTCTCCGGCGGCCGGGGCTATCACATCCATGTCCGTGACCAGCGGATATTCAGCTTCGGAGGAGAGGAGCGGCGGGAGATAGTGGACTACCTCTCCGGCCGGGGCCTGTCCATGGACCGGTTCATCCATGAGGCCCCAGTGGAGGGATGGGGGGGAGCAGGAGGAAGGCGCCTGAGAGCCCCGGCACAGGACTCGCCGGGCTGGGGGGGGAGGATCAACCGTTCCATCCTCTCCTTTGTGGAGGGTCTGCGCATCCTGGATGAGCCCGGAGCAGTGGCCGTCCTCTCCCGGGTCAAGGGCATCGGCCCCAAGAAGGCCAGCAGCTTCTACCGCAGCCTGCAGGGAGAGGGGGTGATAGAGGAGATCCGCCGGGGGAACCTTGATCTCTTTCGGGGCAGCGCAGGCATCTGGAAGCTTCTTCTGAAGAATTGCCTGGAGGACGAGGGGGTGGCAGTGGGGTTTAACCTGGACCGGGAACGGGGAGAGACCGACGAGCCTGTGACTGCTGATGTGCGCCGGCTGATTCGCTGCCCGGGGAGTCTGCACGGCGGCTCGGGCCTGAGGGCAACGCCCCTATCGATCAACGATCTGGAGGAGTTCGATCCCCTGCAGGATGCTGTGGTCTTCGGGGACGAGCCGGTGGCCCTGGAGATCTTAAAGCCCTTCAGCACCCAGATGAAGGGGAACAGCTACAGCCTGAGGGAGGGGCCGGAGGAGCTGCCGCTATACCTGGCGGTATTCCTCATGGGCAGGGGGGTGGCAGAGGCCAGGATGAGGCTTTAGATAGAGGGGCGAAAAGGCTATTATACCATCCAGGCATCTATGATAAGTCCGTATAAAAATTGCTGATGAGGTGGATGTTTTGGATCTGGCCAATGTGCTCCGGGAAGAGCGCAAGTCTGCAGAGCTTCAGCCACTGGATGAGGATTTCTATCAGCAGGTCGGCATCTATCTGACCGGCATGAGCCAGGAACTCTCCAGAGTGGAAGACCCCTTCAGCGTGGAGGCTCAAATCCTCCAGGATACCCTCAAGAGCGAGAGGGGCAGCCTGAACAAGCTCATAGACCAGAGAATAAAGAAGATCGTCCGCCGGGCGCTCCGCAACGCCAGATCTGCCTCTCGAGAGGTGGTATTCGCAGGAATGACAGCAGAGGAGACTGAGATCTACCGGCAGGTGCTCTCCACCATTGCTCTTGGCCGGGAGTCCATCCTCTTTCATATGACTCCCACCGAAAGGCCTTTAACGGGCAAAAAAGATATAACGCGGGAATACGAAGTCGTGCGGTTGCTGGATGATGTTCCCATGTTTGCGGGAGTCGACGGGAAGAACTACCTTCTCGCCAGGGACGATGTCGCCGTCATCCCTGCCGTCCATGCCAGAAATCTGCGCAACAAAAATTTAGCTTCAGAAGTGAAGATCCAGAGATGATAAGAAGTGAAGATGCCAAAGAAGCTTAATGCTTACTGTCCGTTCTGCAAGAAGCACACCGCACAGACGGTGGAGAGGGTAAGAAAAGGCCGGGCTTCCACCTTGACCCGCATTACCAGGCAGAAGCTCAGAGCTAATGGAATAGGAAATCAGGGCAAATTCTCCAAGGTTCCAGGAGGAGATAAGCCCACGAAGAGGCTGAACCTGAGATACCGCTGTAGCAGCTGCAAGAAGGCCCACAACCGACCCGGATTCAGGGCGGGCAAGTTCGATCTGGTGGAGAGCTGAACATGCCCAGCAAATTCGTGAAGGTTAAGTGCAACGACTGCGAGAATGAGCAGGTGATCTTCGCCCATGCCGCGACTGTGGTAAAATGTCTGGTCTGCGGGCGCACTCTGGCTGAGCCCACTGGAGGCAAGGCCTTGATCAAGACCACTGTAATAGAAGTGCTCGAGTGATTTGTGATGCAACGTGAGGGCTGGCCAGAGCCTGGATCTCTAGTGGTCTGCACTGTCACTCAGGTGGTGGACTTCGGTGCTTTCGTCTCCATAGACGAGTTCGCAGGCAAGCAGGGCCTGATTCATATCTCCGAGGTAGCCAGCGGATGGATCAAGTATATCCGCGACCATGTGCGAGAAGGGCAGAAGATAGTCTGCAAGGTACTGAATGTGGATACCTCCCGGCATCATATCGATCTCTCCCTCAAGGATGTGAATGAGCATCAGAGGCGGGAGAAGATCCAGGAGTGGAAGGCCGATCAGAAGGCCTGGAAATGGCTGGAGATGGCCTATAAAGAGCAGCCTGGAGATGCCAAGAGGGTGGCTGATGCCCTGGTGGCCTTATACGATAGCCTCTACCTGGCCATGGAAGAGACAGCTATCAGCGGCCCTGAGGCCCTGAAAGATGCCGATCTGAGTGAGGAGGATGTCAAGATCCTGGAGAGCCTCTCTCGAGATAACGTCAAGATTCCCTCAGTTGAGATCAGCGGCTATGTGGATATCACCTCTCCTGCTCCGGATGGAGTGGAGGTGATCCGCAAGGCTCTCAAGCAGGTGAAGAGGATCAAGGACAAGGATGCAGCGCTCTTTGTATCCTATGTCGGAGCACCACGTTATCGCATTCATGTCACTGCTCCCGACTATAAATATGCGGAGTCTGTTCTCAAAAAGTCAGCTCAGGCTATAGTGAACTATATAGAACAACACGGCGGAGAGGGCGCTTTCTACAGAGAGGCATGAGATCGAAGATCCTGCGGTGTGAGTCCTGTGCTCAATACACCTTAAAGGAGATCTGTCCCCTCTGCAGGGGCCGGGCCATTATAAGCAAGCCGGCGAGGTTCTCTCCTGACGATCCATATGGCAAGTACAGGAGAGCCCTGGCCTCGGAGGCAGAATGAAAGAGACCCTGGTTTTTCGCATAAAAGATATTGAACTTGTCGATCCGATTATGGTGGAAGGGCTGCCTGGTGTAGGCCACGTGGGAAAGCTGGTGGCCGATCATATGGTAGAAGAGCTGAACGCTGAGAAGGTCATAGAGATCTATTCCCCCCATTTTCCTCCCCAGGTGATGGTGAAGGAGGACGGGACCATCAAACAGGTCAAGAACGAGATCTATGCGCGACGGGGAGAGGATGGCGGGCCCGATCTTCTGATCGTCATCGGCGACTACCAGAGTGCCACCAATGAGGGGCATTATGAGCTGGCCAGCATATACCTGGATATCGCCGAGAGCTATAAGGTTAAGCGGATCTATGCCCTGGGTGGCTATGGGACAGGCCAGTTCGTGGATAAGTCCTCAGTGATGGGCGCGGCCACCAGCCTGGAGCTGGTGGAGGAGATGAAAAGAGAGGGGGTCTTATTCCAGGAGAACGAGCCGGGTGGTGGCATCATAGGAGTCTCCGGGCTGTTGCTGGGCCTGGGAGCCTTGAGGGGGCTGGAGGTGGTCTGCCTGATGGGTGTTACCAGCGGCTATCTGGTCGACCCCAAAGCGGCCTCGGAGGTGCTGCGTGTTCTCTCCAGCATCCTGGGCATAGAGGTGGGGATGCATGCCCTGGAGGAGAGGGCGAAGGAGATGGAGAAGATCATAGGCAAGCTCCAGGAGATGGAGCGGGCCCAATCTCCCTTCGATTCAGGTGGGGATGAGGATCTCAGATACATCGGATAGCCTGGTCGAATTCGCCCGCAGGCTGCTCAACCTGGCCCTTAAGCAGGGGGCGGAGGAGGCTGAGGTCTATGGAATGGTGGGGCGCTCTGTGGATGTCGACCTCAGGCGGGAGTATGTGGAGATGGCAAGCGAGAGCTACCACTCTGGCCTGGGATTGCGCGCCGTGGTCGGCGGCGCAGTCGGATTCTCCAGCAGCAGCGACATGAGCCAGTTGGAGTTCGTGGCCAAGAGTGCAGTGCGCTCGGCCAGGGCGCGGGGAAGGGATGACTCCTGGATCTCCCTGCCCCGTCCGGAGAGGGTGACTGAGCCAGAGGGGATCTATGACCGCCGGCTCGATCAGATCACTCCCGAGGAGTGCATCGATATTGCCGCTGGCCTGCTGGCCGGCTGCCAGGAGGTCCGGGGGGCGGAGCCGGTCTCCGGCGGAGTGGCCTGCGTCTCGGGCACGGGATTTGTGCTCAACTCCCAGGGTATAGAGCTGATGGAGACATCGACGCTGATGCAGGCCTCAATGGAGGCCATAGCCCGGGGAGAAGATGTGGCCACCGGAAGTGAGTTTTTCAATTCCCGCCGCCTGGAGCTGTCGATGGAGCCCGTGGGCCGGGCAGCAGGGGAATTGGCCCGGTCATCTCTGGGAGGAGTTCGGGGGGAGAGCGGAAGCTTTGATGTGCTGCTCAGGCCCCTGGCAGCGGCGGAGCTCTTGGAGGGCACTCTCTTAACCTCTTTGGAGGCGGATAACGTTCAGAAGGGGCGCTCTTCTCTTCGGGGCAGGGTGGGGGAGATGATAGCATCAGAGGACTTCATGCTCATAGATGATGGCCTTCTTCCCGCGGGGATAGACTCCTCCGCCTTCGATGGAGAGGGGGTGCCCTCTCAGAGGACAGTCCTGGTGGATGGGGGGGCGCTGAAGGGATTTCTCTATGACAGCTATGCCGCCGGGAAGGACGGCACCCATTCCACAGGAAACTCCGTCCGCTCCGGTTACTCCGATCTTCCCCGGGTGGGATCGAGAAACCTGATCGTCAGCTCTCCCTCTGCCCATGAGCTCCAGGCAGAGAGGGGAGGCTATCTCGTCCATGGACTCATCGGCGCTCATACTGCCAATCCCATATCGGGCGACTTCTCAGTCGAGGCGCGCAATGCCTTCCGCCTCGCCCCGGGAGGGGAGGCGCAGCCGGTTCGCTCTCTCATGCTCGCCGGGAATATATTCGAAATCCTGCAGACGGTCGAGGTGGGCATTGACCGCCGATCTGTGGGCCCCATTGTCACCCCCTCATTGAAGGTCAGAATGAGGGTGGTAGGGAGCTGAGGGGAATAAAAGGGGAGAAGAGAGGAGAAGAATAAAGGAGAGGGGCAAAGGAGGGGATAAAGGATGATCATTGGAGGTCCGAGCTCCCAGCTTCTGGCGGGCAGGGTGGCAGCGGTTTTAGGGGAGGAGCTGGCGTTATGCGAGTACAGGACATTTCCCGATGGGGAGTCGTATACCCAGGTGGTGGCTTCACTGGAGGAGAGGGTGATCATAATCCAGTCCACCCCCACCGATCAGGATCTGGTCTATCTGCTGCAGCTACTGGATATCTGCCAGGAGAGCAGCATCGACCTGGTCATACCCTACTTCGGCTATGCCCGCCAGGATAAGATCTTCAAGCCCGGCGAGCCCATGACCGCCAGGGCAGTGGCCACGGCTCTCAATCCCTTCCTGAGGAGGGGAAAAGTCCATCTGGTCAACATCCATGCCCCCTCCATCCTCTCCCATTTCTCCTGTCCAGCAGACAATCTGGATGCTACGCCGCTTTTGGCGGATAAGGTGGCCTCCTTGGGCCTGAAGGATCTGGTGGTCATATCCCCGGATAAGGGAGCAGTGGCCATGGCCCGGACGGCGGCCTCTGCCCTGGGGGCGGACTGCGACTACCTGCAGAAGACCCGCCTTTCCGGCACTGAGGTCAGCATGGCCCCCAAAGAGATCGATCTCCGGAACAGAGATGTGGTGATATTCGATGATATGATCGCCACGGGAGGGACCATGGCCACAGCCATAGAGATGCTGCGGGCACAGGGCGCAGCCCGGGTCTACCTGGCAGCAGTGCATCCCGTCCTCACCGGCTCAGCAGTCCTCAAGCTCTATCGCTCCGGGGTAGAGGGCATCCTGGCCACTGACACCCTGGACAGAGGAGTGAGCACCGTCTCTGTGGCACCGATAATTGCGAAGGCGCTGCTGAAGGGCTGAACCTCAATCTCTTCGCTTAACAACGGTGTTCCAGGACCGCCCATAAGAGAGCAGAGGGCCGGATTTTAGATGGTTTGGCTAATGGCTAAGAGCCCCAGTGATAGCTCGTTCTCAGCCAGAAGAGGGCCATTCCCATGATAACCGTCCCCCCCAGGGATCTGGTCTTGAGGGCAAAGAGGAGGGTGGGTATGGCCACAAGCGACTTGCTCTGGAGCAGCTCCACATGGCGGGGCTCGCCGACCACAAACAGATCGGAGAATATAAGGGCGCTCAGGATGGCCACTGGGACCAGGTCCAGCCATTCAATGAACCATTCGGGCAGCCTCCGCCGGGCCAGCCAGAGCAATGGGAACCAGCGGGGGATGTAGGTGACCAGCCCCATGCCCAGTATAAGGAGCAGGTACTGGTATCCAGCCTCAGCCATCAATCCCTCTCCTGCGGCGATCATATCTCTTGAGGGCGAATCCCAGGCTTGCCCCCAGCAGCGATGCAATGATGATGAATGAGTGGCCTGGATGGACGAGGGAGAGGGCCGCGGCCACCAGGCCGGTGATCAGGGCGGTGAAGGCATATATCCGCCCTTTGAGCTGAAATACAATCAGGCTGAGGAACATGGCGCTCAGAGCATAATCGATGCCAAAGCTCCCTGCGGCTATGAACTGGCCGCAGTAGCCTCCCAGGATGGTGCTGCCGATCCAGGCCAGGTTGGCAGTGTGATTGACCGCCAGCGCCCGGTAGGGATGCCAGCCGGCCTCCTTGAACCTGGCTATATTGACGGCAAAGCTCTCATCAGTGATTCCATAGGCATAAAGGGAGAGGAAGCTTCTGCTCAATCCCTGCAGGTGGACGGCAAGGGCAGAGCTCATCAGGATATGCCTGGAGTTGACGATGAAGGTGGTGAGGATGATGGATAGGGGTGAGGCTCCCAGGCCGAGCATCGCCACGGCGATGAACTGGGAGCTTCCGGCGAAGACCACAGCAGACATGAGGGCAATATCCAGAAGGCTGAGCCCCTCCTTTTGGGCCAGCACCCCAAAGGCCAGCCCCAGGGGGAGGTAGCCGATGCATATGGGCCAGGCAGCCTCAAGGCCCGCCCGAATCGATGCCCGCAGAGGCTCTTCTCCCTCTGCCAGTCGGGCCCGGGCGGGATCCGGCATTCCCTCTGCTGCAATAGCCGGAGTCGGTGGGCGGGCTTTCATAGGACACTCATCTGGATGAAGGAATATCTCATGTATGCTGGCCGATAACGCCATTCAGTGACTTGAGAATAATCCCTCTCGAATCATGCTTCTCACCGGGGCGCGCCCTGCGTTCAGGCAGAAGAACCGGCACCATTCAATCTTTGTGCAGCTGGCTATCGAGCCCCTCCAGCCCGGGCATTCACGCCCTCCATAGATCCGACTCCAGCTCATCCAGCGCCCTGATGACCCCCTCTGTGGCCATCTCTAAAAAGAGCCTCCCCTTCTCAGGGGTGGCCAGGGAGGGATCTCCCATGATCCCGTTTCCCATCAGGTGACGGACGCTTCTCAGTATGAGGAATCTGGGCCTTTGAGGAGAGTGCTTCCCGGGCAGTCCGGCCACCAGATCGCTGCGAATGGCCAGCATCATTGAGCTCTCTATCTCCCCTGCATGCCCGTCACCGGCAGTCTCCACCGCCTTTGGATCGATCAGATCGAAGAGGGAGACCAGGCTGACAGAGAGATCACACTCCTGCAGGGCCATCTGACAGGCCTCCTTCAGGGCGGATATATGCTGGCTTCCGGCATGGCCGGTGAGGATCAGAGCCCTCTCAAATCCGCTCTCCGCAAATGAGACCAGCAGATCTTTTACATACGCCCGCAGGGCATCATGGCCGACAGCAATGGTGCCGGGAAAGCCACGGGTGCTGCGACAGACGCCGTAATGAAGCGGTGGAGCGAGGAAAACGCCCCTTCTCTGAGCAGCCGCACGCGCCACCACCAGGGCCTCGATGGTATCGGTGAATACGGGAAGGTGGGGCCCGTGCTCCTCTGTCGCCCCCACCGGCAGGATCACTGTCCTGCTCTCCCTCTGGCCCTCCTCGATCTGGGGCCAGCTCATCTCCTCCAGCAGCTTCATACCTCGATGCTCGCTCCTTCCAGGACATATCTCTCAGGCACCCTCAGGCCGTAGGCGGTGCTCCCCACAACCAGGGTGTAGTTTCCTTGCGGCATGGTATCGAACTGAGTGCCGCCAGCAATGGGTCCCTCAGTCGAGTACGGGAGGATCAGTGTGAACCGGCCATCGGAATCGGTGATATTGGACTGACTGTACTTGAAGAGCCTGTTCTGGTTGGTGAGGATGTCCACTGTTGCAGAGACCCTGGTTCCCGCTGTGGCGCTTCCGCTGACCACTGCTCCTGGCACATTCTCGAAGATCTTGACCCACTTCTGGCCGGAGGTAGTGACTGGGGTCTCTGACTCATGCACCAGCCGGAAGTGCTGCAGGGCCTCCAGGGGCACTCCGGAAACGGCGGGGCTGGTGGATCCGATCTCGGCCATGTATCCCTTCTCCCTGCTGGATTGGATGAACTCCTCCAGCTCAGTGCGGTTGCTGGTGATCTTGGGGGCCTGGGCAAGGACGGGAACCTCCACCCCTTCGCGGATCTCCTTCGGCAGGTAGGCCAATCCTATCCCCTGGCTTCCATCCACCTCTGTTCCATCGAAGAAGAACATGCGTGCCGTCATGGACCTGAAGTAGGGCTCTCTGTAGAGATAGACCTGGCCGTAACCATCTCCCTGCTCCTGCAGGAACCCTCCTAAGTAATTTGAACTGGATATGCCACTCCAGGCAGTCATGGCATAGAACTTCCCTGTGGCCATCTGATGGTCGACCATCACATACCTGGTGTTCATATAGCGAGACCTGTTCAGGTCCAGCTCGGAGAGCACCTTCTCCGCCTGGGTCTCGTTCTCCGCCAGGAAGAAGGGAGAGGATCCAGGCGTTCCCAGTTTGACGCTTCCTATCCCCTGCTGGAAGGGGTTGGCATTGGGAATTCTGTGCCCCACCACCTCGATCAGATGGCCGTAATCCCACCAGGACATGACGCCATAGGCTGATTCCGGATATTGATACCTCCCGCTGGCCGGGCGCTGGTATTTCTCCCATAGATCCATTCCCGGGCTTGGGGTATTATTCTGCAGCCAGGCAGTGGAGGTCAGCCAGTCCGAGTCCGGGCCGACGGCACTCTGGGCGAATTTAATGCTCCAGCTCATGCTGGGCATTATGATCAATGCAAATATCAGTATGGCAGCGATGACCACCTTGAGGGCTGGCCAGATCGTCTTGCTGCCCTCCCCCTGCCTGATGATATCCAGATCCAGATTCTCAATTCCCACCTTCTGCATGGCCCATACCACCAGGAAAGCTGTCAGTATGGCCACATTGGCCCCATAGTAATAGGTGAACCTGTTCTGGGCGAGGGCCAGGACCAGGATGATCAGAGACCATGATATCATCGCTGTATCCACTGCTCTTGGGCTCCTGATATTCCGGGCGGCGAGCAGGATGAGGGCCAGGAGGGCAAAGGTGAATGTGGTCAGGAGAAGGGCGATCATATCATCGGTCCGGACGAAAAATCCTCCGATCTCAAAGAAGCCCATGCCCGGGAAATAGGTGAGGACATTGCCCGGGCCGTTGCCGAACAGCGGTGAGGCCTCGGCAACAGTGGCCGCTCCTCCGGCCTTCTTCTGGAATATGGTGAATATCCCCATCAACAGGGGCCTGGTGAACTGGGGGAGGAAGAGATAGAATATGCCAGTGCCAAGGGCAACGGCGCCCAGCAGCACACCAGGATAGTAGTATCTGGCCAGGCCGCTCTCTTTGAGATAGCGGGAGAGGAAGGCGAAGACCAATGCCGCCGCCGCCCCAATCAGGAGGATGGTGGGCTGGAAGAGGCTGTAGTAATAATGATTGAATCCGTAGTAGGGTTTGACGAAGGGGAGAATGGGAATGATCGCCGCCAGGAAGGCAATAGTGGTGATGATGCTCAGGTATTCAACGCTTCTGCCCTTCAGATGCTCGAAGATACACTGCCAGAAGACGAAGAACAGTATCACTCCCACGAACAGGAATCCGGACGACCAGGCATCGATATACAGCCCCAGGAAGATCCCTGCCAGGAAGGAGTAGACGAGCGGGGCCTTGAATTTGGAGCAGTCCCCTCTGAGGGACTCGAAGGTCATGCGCCTTCCAGAGCGCAGAGCCAGCATCAGGAACATCATAGCCGCAGTGCTGAGCAGGATCTCCGCTGCATGGTGATCAGTGAATCCCAATGTGGTGCGACTGAATAACTGGCCGGGGATGACAGCGATGATCAATGCCGATATCAGTCCGCAGCTCTTGCCTGCCAGCTCCCTTCCAATGAAGTAGGCCGGGAAGACCAAGAGAGCTCCCAGAACGGCAGGCATGAGGGCTCCGACTGTGTCCACCAGATGCATGCTGGGGTTGCCCAGGCCCAGGATCTCTGAGACGATGGCAATCGACCAGCTGTGAAAGGGGCCAAAATGCAAGACCGTTCCGCTGGGGAAGTTGGTCATGGGATCAAACCACATCCTCTGGTGGTTGATCACCACCCCCTTGGCCAGCATCATGTGATACCAGGCATCAGTCTCGCTGCTGAAGACGACGCCGTTCTCTGTAAATACATACTTCCAGTTGTAATAGGTGCGCAAAAAGAGCGAGATGGCAGCAGTCACAATCAATCCCACATACAGGAGGATATCGTTGTTCTGCCCGATGCCGGCCACGCCCTTTCTCTTGGCCTTCTTTTCCAGGGGGATGGGAGGAGCATCCTGCGGCCTGGCCTTCTGGCCAGAAGCTGCGGCTTTTTTGCCTTCATCACCCTTACCTACTGATCTGTTAGACATCAGAGCCCCAAAGACAGTTCTATCCTCTTAAACGTTTTGAATCATCCAGTGAGGCAGATGGCCAGTCAAGAAGATGACAAGCGAAGCAGATGAATGATAAGAACGATCTGGCAAGAGATCGAGTCCATGCCGATTGGATAGGAAGAGTTGATGGGCCCGACGCGATTTGAACGCGTGACCTCACGGTTATCAGCCGTGCGCTCAACCTGGCTAAGCTACGGGCCCGGTCCGCTCACTGCATTGCCGATCCCATTTATAACTGTTTCCCTGCAGTGAAGGCACACCGCCAGGATGGCAGGGGATCTGCGCGCCCCATCGAGGCAGTTGCAGGCTTGCGGACACTGGCCCGTTGAGCTTTTTTTCAGAGGCGGACAGGGGCACAGCTCCCCTCCTCGACAGCCTTAAATCAAGGCAAAGAGAGTATGGCCTTGGTGTTTATGGACTCTAATAATAATGAAGATATCTACGTCAAAGGGATTAAAGAGGATAAGGAGAATAAAGAGGATCTCGAAGGCCTCTATGATCTGGCCATACCCCTGAGCATGCCGATCACTGTAATACGCGAGCTGGTGGAGAAGTTCGATATCGAGCCTGTTTTGCGGCCGGCCAAGATGGATATGACCGGCGAGATGATGAACCGGGAGATACTGGTTCTGCGGGGAGATCTGGAGACCGTCAGGGCAGCCGAGAAGTATATGTTTGAGGCCCTGGACAGAAAGCTTGCCGAGTGGAACAGAGGAGACAAGGAAGAGAAATACAGAAAATATTACGAGGAGCAGGCCCGTTTGAGGCTGAAGGAGGTAAAAGACAACCCAGAAGCTGTGAGCAATTGGGAGATCAGCCCCCAGTGATGCTGCCTGCCTCTCATGCCGAGGGGATCAGTCCAGCAGAACCCATTTGTTCTTTCCCTCCCAGAGCTTGAGGGAGCAGAGCCTGATCGATGTGGGCTCCATCTCCTTTTTCAGCCTCTCTGCAATCCACTGGGCGATCATCTCAGCAGTGGGATTGGGAAGGATATCGTTCAGACAGATGTGGTCCAGGGGCTCAATAGCAGAGCTCAGGATCTTCTTCAGCTCATAGAAGTCCATGACGAAGCCATCCGGCCCCACCTCCCCTTCCACCACCATCTCCACCTGGTAGGTATGGCCGTGCATGCAGGCACATTTTCCCTGATAGCCGGGCAGGCTGTGGGCGGCATCGAACTCCGTGACCAGTCCGAGCTTCATCCCGGGGTGCACCCCCGCCTTCTCCTGACATTGCCCCGCCGGTAGAGCACCTCATGTCGGCATAGAATTGCTGTAATCCTGGACATAAATCCCCTCTGCGAAGAGCAAGCCAGCAGCATGCTCTCTTGCCGCATGGCCGGACCAATGCCCCGGGCTTATTAATAGCTTTTCATGCTCAAAGACCGGCCGGCAGGCCCGCCAGGATCTTCAGAGCCTCCCTCTCCATGAAGTGCAGCTCTGCTGGAAGGAGCAGAATATGCAGGGGCCCGCCGAGATCGTAGCCCTGCAGGCGGGGGAGAAGGTCAGCCTTAACAGCAGCATCGGGAGCACCAGCGCGGGCGATTGCAACTGCAATTGCCTCCTGGAGGCCCTTTCCATTCTTCCCATTCTTCCCATTCTTCCCATTCTCATCGGCCTCCATCTCCAGGAGCAGGCCTGCCCCCTCATTTGCAGTCATATACCTCTCCTCTGGCTCCATCTGGATGTCCAGGAAGAGGATAGTATGCAGATTGCGGGCCTGGTTTTCCATCAGCACCTGGTAGGGGGTCTGGGAGACGATCCTGCGCCCGCGGGCGGTATAGGGAAAAGGGATGGTAGCCGAGCGGCCGAAGCGGTAGTTCTGCAGTCCACAGAGGCCGGATACGGCTGTGGCAATGGAGCTGGCATGGATCAGATCGGTCTTGATCCCCAGCCTGATCGCTCTCAGCCTCAGGTCCAGATGGGTGGTGGAGACCATGGCATCTCCGCCCGATAGAAAGGCGATATCCTTATCCTTCGCCTCCTCCAGCCAGGCGGGGTCTGCCTCCACCTCCTCCCGTGACAGGGTATGGATCCTCTTTCCATAGAGCGCCTCCATCCTCTCCCTGGTGGTTCCCATCAGCCGGGAGGTATAAAACTCGGCATAGACTGCATCAGCGGAGCGGATAGCCTCCAGCCCTTTGAGAGAGATGTCCCGCTCATCATAAAGCCCTAGACCTATGAAGTGGAGCATGAGCTTTGCTGGTACTGCCTGCTTAAATATCTCCCTTCAGGGGCAGCACGTCAGGTCTATATCCCATACCTGCAGAGTGAGGGGCATGATTGGCAGGACAACTCAAGTGGTCGATTGTCGGGAGAGCATGGGCCTGGCCAAAGGGGGCGGACTGGCCCAGCGGGGAACACTATCCGAGGCGGCAAAGCCGGATGTCATCGCCATAGCCATGTCTCCGGGGCGGCGGCATATCACCAAGCCCGTCTGCGAGATGACATACGGCCTGCGCCGGGAGGGCATCCAGACCAGCGTCCTGGTCCTGGATTCCGGGACCGGGGTTCCGGACAGCTTTCCCCAGGCATCGCGAGGCTATGGACCGACCTTTGGGCTAACGGAGAAGGAGGTAGAGCAAATAGCGCGCCATAAGATCGCTGTCTTCCATATGGGCAATGTCCGATCCCATGTCGTCTTCAAGACGAAGGAGATACTCGCCCTGGTGGACATCCCGGCAGTGGTGGTGGCCCAGTGCCCCATGGACCTGGAGGACTTCGCCAAGGAGGGGGTGAAGACCAGGCTGGTCAGGCCTTCCCGGCAGAAGACTGAGACATTGGGCGAGGTGGTGGACCTTGTCACCGGCATCACCAGGGGCGCCACCTGCAATCGGGTCAAGCTCAACCAGCTGGCCAAGGTTCTAAACAAGCATCTCGCTGAGATCAGCGATCGCGAGGCCAGAGAGGCGGCCAAAGAGAAGAAGCGATGAATGGATTTGCCATTTTCTAGATAGGATGGACCGAATGAAGCTGATGGTGATACTAGGGGACGGCATGGCCGATCTCCCTATAGAGGAGCTGCAGGGGAAAAGCCCCCTGCAGGCAGCAGAGAAGCCCAATATGGACCGGCTGGCAAGGCTGGGAAGGAGCGGGCTGGCCCTGACCGTCCCGGATGGATTTCCTCCGGGAAGCGATGTGGCCAACCTCTCAGTCGCCGGCTATGATCCCCGCCTCTTCTACACCGGCCGGGCCCCTCTGGAGGCGGCCTCCATGGGCGTGCACCTGGATCCGGGGGATATAGCCTTTCGCTGCAACCTGGTCACCATAGAGGACGGCATCATGATGGACTACAGCGCCGGGCATATCAGCACTGCAGAGGCAGGGGAGCTGATCGAGGCGCTGAAGCCACTGATGCCGGAAGAGAGGCTTTATGCCGGCGTCAGCTACCGCCATCTTCTGATACTGCAGGAGGGGGCAGAGGCGGTCTGCACGCCCCCCCATGATATCAGCGACCAGCCGGTGGCAGATCATCTGCCCCGGGGGGAGGGGGCCGAGATGCTCCTGGGGCTGATGGAGGCGGCAAAGCCCGTGCTGGCCCGCCAGGAGGTGAACCGGAGGAGGATAGCAGAGAATAAAAGACCGGCGAATGCCATCTGGCTGTGGGGCCAGGGGCCAGCGCCATCTATGCCCTCCTTCATGGATATGCACGCCCTGAGCGGGGCCATGATCTCGGCTGTGGATCTCCTCCGGGGCATAGCTGTCTATGCGGGAATGGAGGTGATAGATGTTCCTGGAGCCACGGGAACGATTGAGACCAACTACTCGGGCAAGGTTGAGGGGGCCATCGATGCCCTCTCCCGCCATGACCTCGTCTATCTGCATATCGAGGCCCCTGATGAGGCCGGCCATGCGGGCGACCTGGAGGGAAAGATCAGGGCGATAGAGCTTCTAGACCAGAGGGTGGTGGGCCCGGCGGTCGAGGAGCTGGATAAGAGCGGATGGGACTGGCGCATTCTCCTCCTGCCCGATCATGCCACCCCCATAACCCTCAAGACCCACAGCAGAGAGCCGGTTCCTTTTGTCATCGCCGGGAAGGGGATCGAGCCGGACGGCGTGGAGGGATTTGATGAGCAGTGGGCGAAGAAGGGTGGATACGGCAGGGTGGATGCCACCAGTCTGATCGGCATTCTGGCCGGATGATGGCAGAGATGGATCCGCAGGATCGCTTTCGAGGCTGCCTTTTGGGGGGAGCGGCAGGGGATGCTCTGGGCATGCCAGCAGAGGGATATACCGCCCTTGAGATTCAATCCCTCTTCGGCCGGATTGATGATATGCTGCCCGCCCCGGAGGGGCACTTTCATGCTGGCTTCAGGGCGGGCCAGTTCACCGACGATACTGAGGAGACTCTTATGCTGGCCGAATCCCTGATCGAGCACTCCGGCTTCTCGGCAGACGAGTTCTCCCGGAAGCTCATCAGATGGGGATCGGCCTGGGATTCAGATGAGCGGCTCAGCAGCGGGGTGGGATTTGCTACCCGCTCTGCTGTGGAGAGGATGATCGCCGGCATCCCCTGGCAGGAGTCCGGCATGGATATACCGACATGTGGGTCGGCCATTCGCTCGGCCCCCATCGGCCTTCTCTATCATGCCGACCTGGGACTGGTCAGGGGCTATGCCGATCTGCAGAGCCTGCCCACCCACTCCGCTCTCCCCTCCCGCGCCGGGGCGGTTGCAGTTGCAGTGGGGGTGGCCCTGGGCCTGATGAACCTCCCCCGGGATATGATCCTGGAGGAGGCCGCCAGTCGGGCAGGCAGGCTGGACCCGGATCTTGGCCAACGGCTCCTCTGGATCAGAGATCTCCTCGCCCTCCCTCCAAGGGAGGCCTTAAACCGGATTGGAGGCAGCCCTCTAGCCAGGGAGACTGTGGTGAGCGCCTTCTACTGCTTCATGAGATTTGAGCCGGAGGAGGGGCTGATCGCCGCCGCCAACGGGGGCGGGGACACCGACTCCATCGCCTCCATCGCCGGCAATCTCTTCGGTGCCTCTTATGGGGCGGGCTGGATGCCGGAACGCTGGCTGGCCAGGCTCGATCAGAGGGAGGAGATTGAGAGGATTGCCAGGGATCTATTCCATCTCTCCTGCTCATTTGGCCTCCATTAGCCGCGGCGAATTTATATCAGTAGAGCTTTTGCTGCCCTATGATAGATGTAGGAATTATCGGTGGATCGGGCTACACTGGGGGGGAGCTCTTACGCCTCCTGGCAAACCATCCCGAGGTCGATGTAAGACTGGTCACCTCCCGCAAGCTCTCGGGAAAGCCTGTGAGCCTGGTCCATCCTCATCTGAAGGGCATTTACTCTCTGAATTTCGAGGCGCTCAGTGCGAAGGAGGCGGCTGAGCGCTGCGATTTTGTCTTCACTGGCGTTCCTCATGGAACGGCCATGGACTGGGTGCCCGATCTGCTGGATGCTGGAGCCAGGGTGATCGATCTCTCCTCAGATTACCGCCTGCCGGTGGAGGTCTTTGAGAGGACATATGATATGAAGCACCGCGCCCCGAGAGACTCGGTCTTCGGCCTGCCGGAGCTTCATCCCGAGGTGGCAGGGACGAGGCTGGTTGGCAACCCCGGCTGCTATCCCACTGGAGCCATCCTGGCGGTGGCACCTCTCGCCCATGCCGGGCTGGTGGAGAGGGTGGTCTTTGACTCCAAATCGGGAATATCCGGCGCTGGAATCGAGCCCAGTGCGACCAGCCACTATCCCAATATGTCCCAGAATGTCATTCCCTACAAGATCACCTCTCACAGGCATGTCCCAGAGATAAAGCAGGAACTGGGGCTCCTCTCACCCGGGATCGAGGTGAACTTCACCCCTCATGTGATCCCTGCCGTGCGGGGCATCCTGACCACTGCTCATGTCTTCGCCAAGGAGGGAGCAGCAGAGAGCCTGCAGGATAAAGAGGCTGTGGCCCGGATCTACAGCTCTTTTTATAAGGAGGCTCCCTTCATCCGCCTGGCTGATGGAGCTCCTCGCCTGGGCGCCGTCCGGGGCTCGAACTTCTGCGATATAAGCTTCGAGGCGGAGAGGGAGAGCGACAGAATTGTGGTGGTATCGGCCATAGACAACCTGGTGAAGGGCGCTTCCGGCCAGGCCATTCAGAACATGAACCTCATGGCGGGTCTGGACCAGAGGACAGGCCTGTGGTTTCCGGGAATGCTGCCTTAAGAGAGGAGAATGAAGAGGCAGGCGGGGATGCAGAAGAGGGTGGATGAAGATGAAAGTCAGAGATGTGATGAATGTCATGCCGGTCACTGTGCAAGCATCGGCAAGGGTGAGCGAGGCGGCCAGGCTTCTCCGGGAGAATAAGATCAGCGGTATGCCGGTCTTGGATGGAGAGAGGCTGGTTGGAATTGTATCCGAGTCGGACCTGCTTCGCCTCTTATCGGTAGAGGGCGATTCGGAGGGGAGCCTGTGGCTGCCCAGCCCCTTCGAGATATTCGAGGTTCCATTCCGGGATCTGGTGAAATGGGAGAGGATGCAATCAAGCCTGAGGGAGATACCAGAGAAGGTGGTGGCAGATATTATGAGCCGGAATCTGCATGAGATCAGGCCGGAGGACTCCATAGAGGAGGCGGCCAGCGTCATGACCCGCCACAGGATCAACCGCCTTCCAGTGGTCGAGGATGGCCGGCTGGTGGGGATAGTAACCCGGGGCGATATCATAACCGGTCTGGGGATGGCCCATGCAGAGGGTTGAGGGCGGGATCTGTGCCATCGAGGGCGTCCGGGCCTGCGGAGTGCGAGAAGGCAGGTACGGCCTGGCTCTGATTGCTGCCTCCGGGGCGGCAGCGGGGATGTTCACCACCAACCGGGTAAGGGCAGCGCCGCTGGCGGTCACCGCCGAGCACCTGACGCTGACTGGAGGGCACCTGGACGGGATCATCGCCAATAGCGGCTGTGCAAATGCCTATACTGGAGGGCAAGGGGCAAAGGATGCCAGGGATATGGCCTCTCTGCTGGCGGGATTCCTCAAAACAGATGAGAAGAGGATCGCTGTGGCCTCGACCGGGGTTATAGGCCGGTACATGGATATGGATCTCATCAGCCGGCTCTTCCAGGAGGCAAAAGGGCGCCTGCGGTCGGAGGCTGAGGCCAGCCTGGAGGCGGAGAGGGCGATCATGACCACCGACAGCAGGGAGAAGGAGGTGGCCGTGGAGCACCGGGGCCTGCGGGTGGCAGGGATAGTCAAGGGAGCAGGGATGATTGCGCCCCACATGGCCACTATGCTCTGTTTTCTTTTCACCGATGCTGACCTCTCCCCGGAGGTCCTGAAGGTCTGCCTGGCCGATGCCGTCCAAGATAGCTTCAATATGCTCACTGTGGACGGTGACACCAGCACCAATGATACTGTCATTCTCACAGCCACCGGACGGAGGCAGGCCAGGGTAGAGGACTTTCAGGAGGCTCTGAGGTATGTCTGCACTGACCTGGCCCGGCAGATGGCCCGAGACGGGGAGGGGGCGAGCAGATTCTTCGAGACCCGCGTCACCGGAGCCAGGAGCATAGAAGATGCCCGGCTGGCGGCCAAGGCCGTGGCGAGCAGCAGCCTGGTCAAGACAGCAGTCTACGGGGCCGACCCCAACTGGGGGAGGATCATCTGTGCCCTGGGCTACTCGGGAGCGGAGATGGACCCGGAGCTGGTCACACTGGGCCTGGAGGGCTCGGGGCAGAGGGTCGAGCTCGTCCAGAGGGGCCGGATCGCAGAGGGGGGGCTGGAGAAGGCGCGGGAGATCATGTCCGGGGAGGAGATCGTAATCAATATCGATCTGGGCTTGGGCACAGCCAGCGCGCGTAGCTTCGGCTGTGACCTGACCCATGAGTATGTGAATGTGAACGCCAGCTACACCACCTGATATGTTTCGAGAGCAGCGCCTGGGAGAGATCAGCGAGGAGATTCTGGATTACCTGTCCAGCCGGAGGGCTGACCAAAGGATCCTCCATGCCGATCTGCTGACGGACCGGGCCCATCTGTTGATGCTGAAGGAGAGGGGGCTGGTTGCAGAGGAGCTCTCAAATAAGATCCTCTCCGCCCTAGACGAGATCGAGACGGGACTGCCTCTGGGCGAGGGGGAGGACATCCATGAGGCGATTGAGGCGGCAGTCATCGCCCGCGTGGGCCCGGAGGGGGGAAGGATGCATACCGGCCGGTCCCGCAATGATGAGGTGGCGACATGCATCCGCCTGGCCCTGAGGGAGGAGCTGCTCGGGCTGATGGCAGAGGAGCTATCATTCATCAGAACCCTCCTCCGCCTGGCAGGGGAGCATAAGGAGAGCATCATCCCCGGCTTCACCCACACCCAGCATGCCCAGCCCACCACCCTGGCCCACCATCTCCTCGCCCATGCCGATGCCGCCTTTCGGGATCTGGCCCGGCTGAAGGATGCTTATAAAAGGGTCAATCAGAGCCCCCTGGGGGCAGCGGCCTTTGCCTCCACCGGCTTTCAGATCGACCGGGCTCGGACCTGCGAGCTCTTGGGCTTCGAGGGGCTGGTGGAGAACAGCATGGATGCCGTCTCCAGCCGGGACTTCATCCTGGAGGTTCTGGCCGCCCTCTCCATTGCTATGGTCAACCTGAGCCGTCTGGCAGAGGAGCTGATCCTCTGGTCCAGCTCCGAGTTCGGATATCTGGAGCTGGACAACCTCTATGCCTCCACCAGCTCCATCATGCCCCAGAAGAAGAATCCAGATACGGCAGAGCTGGCCCGGGCCAGGTCCGGATCGGTGATAGGATCGCTCATGGCAGCCCTGTCCATCTGCAAGGCCCTGCCCATGAGCTACAACCGGGATCTTCAGGAGGTGACACCCCATCTATGGCGCAGCCTGGACTGGACGCGGAGCACAGTGAAGATCCTGGCCGGCTGCCTCTCCACACTGCACTTTCATCTGGAACGATTGGAGGAGAGCTCAGCCCTGGGGTTCTCCACTGCCACTGAACTGGCAGATTCCCTGGTGAGGATCACTGGAATGCCCTTTCGCACAGCACACAGCATTGTGGGCCGGGCAGCCGCCTCTGGTGGCCGGCCGGAATTGAGCCAGATGGATTCCATATCCCTGGAGATCGCGGGCTTTGCGGTGAGCGAGGCGGGCTTCTCCGAGGAGGATCTGAGAAGGGCACTGGACCCGAGGGGCAATGTAGCCCTGCGAGCGAACACCGGGGGCCCGGCGCCTGAAGAGGTGGGGCGGATGATTGCAGAGAGATGGGCGAGTATTGCAGCAGAAGAATCTCTGCTGGAGGAGAGAAGGAAGCGGGTGGATGGGGCGGCTGAGGCCCTGCTGTCCCAGGGGCGACCCGGGGTGAAGGAGCATGAGGGCTGATCGACGATCTGGGGGATATGAGCTATGAGCACACTGGTTACAGGCGGCGCGGGCTTCATCGGCTCGAATCTGGTGGAGGCCCTCTTGGCTGCTGGGGAGGAGGTTGTGGTCCTGGATAATATGCATACCGGCAGCCGGAGCAATCTGGCCGGCCTTGAAGGCCGGCTGGAGATCGTCCAAAGGAGCTGCAACGATCTGCCCCAACTCGATCTTCACCCCCAGAGGATCTACCACCTGGGGATACCCTCATCCTCTCCCATGTATAAGAGAGATCCATATCTGGTGGGCGAGGCCATCAATGGCTTTGCCTCGGTCTTCGAGCTGGCCAGAAGGGAAGGGTCGCGGGTGGTCTATGCCTCCTCCTCCTCCCTTTACAACGGCCTTGTGCCCCCTCACAACGAGGATATGGCCATCCAGGTGACAGATTACTACACTGAGGCCCGGCTGGCCATGGAGAGGCTGGCCCAGCTCTATCAGAGGCTTTATGGCATAAGCTCGGTGGGCCTGAGGTTCTTCTCAGTCTACGGCCCCCGGGAGGGAGCAAAAAAGCAGTATGCAAACATGGTCACCCAGTTTCTCTGGGAGATGAAGGCAGGCAATAGGCCACTGGTATACGGTGATGGTACACAGAGCAGGGACTTCACCTATGTCCTGGATGTGGTGCGGGCAATGCGCCTGGCCATGGATTCAGATTATCATGGCATACTGAATGTGGGCACAGGAGAGGCCTGGAGCTTCAATGAGGTGATCGAGCTATTGAACCTGATGACCGGCCGCTCTCTGGAGGCGCAGTACGCCGAAAATCCCATAAAAAATTATGTGATGCACACCTGCGCCGATACCGCCAAAGCAGAGAGGATGATCGGCTTCAAGTCGGAGTTCGGATTAAAAGAGGGGATCAGAGAGCTTATCCGTCTGTACTGAGAGGTGTACTGAGAAGGCCAAAAGAGCGTTGGCGATATGCTATCCGCTCGCCGATCCGGGCCTCTCTCCTCCTCCAGCCTGGATGAAGATCGCCCGGTATCATCTCCTCCAAAAGCGCGCAGGGGAGAATCGGCCTATCATATGAGAGGGACGCATAAGGCAGGGGATATGAGAATTCTGCAGACCCCGGTGAGGCTCTTTGCCACCGGCGGGGTGGAGAGCTATGTTCGCAATCTCTCCCGGGAGCTCGTCCGGATGGGGCATGATGTGGGGGTGATATGCTCAGACCAGCCGGGGGAGAACGAGGTCGATGGACGGATACGCACCAGGACCCTGAGAAGCTGGGGGCATATAGCCAATACCAGCATCACCCCTGAGCTGCCCGCAGCTATCTGGAGGGAGGATTATGATATCCTTCACACTCACCTTCCCACCCCCTGGAGCGCTGACTGGAGCGGCCTGATCTCGCAGCTCAAGAGGAGGCCCACTGTCCTGACATATCACAATGACATAGTGGGCGAGGGATGGGCGGGTAAGATCGCCGGGATCTATAATAGAACTGCTCTGGAGCTGCTATTGAGGTCTGCGAAGAGGATCATCGTTACCCGGGAGCGTTATGTATCGCCATATCTCCGGGATTATGGTGAAAAGATCTCTTTCATACCTTTGGGCATAGACCTTGCGGCCTTCCGCCCCCAGGAGGTTGATATCAAAGGAGATATCTTCTTTTTGAGCGTCCTGGATGAGTTTCACCGGTATAAGGGCCTGGAGGTCCTCTTCGCTGCCTTGAAGATCTTGAGGCATAGATTGCCCGCTGTGCGGCTGATCATTGGCGGCAGGGGGAGCCTGCTAGAGTATTACCGGCAGATGGCCCAATCCCTGGGCATCGGGGATAATGTGATCTTCTCCGGCTTCATCCCCTCAGAGAGGCTTATAGAGTATTATAACGGCTGCAGGCTCTTTGTCCTCCCGTCCACCGATCCTGAGAGGGAGGGTTTTGGGATCGTTCCCCTGGAGGCGATGGCCTGCAGCAGGCCGGTGGTGGTCACAGAGATCATGGGCATGGCCGGGGATATAAAGGATTACGGAGCAGGAATGGTTGTGAGATGCAATGATGCCCAGGGGCTGGCATCCTCCCTGCTTGCCATCCTGGAGGATGAGGATCTGGCGGAGAGGATGGGCAGAGAGGGCAGAAGGCTCGCCCAGGAGAGGTATAGCTGGCGTAGAGCGGCAGAGCAGATCGAAAGGGTCTACCGAGAATCGCTCTAGTGGACGCAGGACTGTGCTTGGGATGGATTTGATAAGTGTAGTAGTGTTGAATTATAATGGGAGAGATCTTCTGGATGGCTGCCTCTCCTCCCTCGCCTCCCAGACCTATTCCCCTTTTGAGGTGGTGCTGGTCGACAACGGATCGAGCGATGGCAGTCCAGAGTATATCCAGGAGCAATATCCCTGGGTCAGGCTGGTGAGAAACAGAGATAACCTGGGGTTTGCCGGAGGGACCAATGCCGGTATCAGGGCGGCTGAGGGGAGCTATATCCTCACCTTGAACAATGACACCATAGCAGATCGCAGGCTCATAGAGGAGTTGAAAGGGCCCATGGCCGACCCACAGGTTGGCGTCTGCGCCGCCAAGATGCTGTTCCCCGATGGGCGGATCAATTCTGCCGGGATATGCATCTCTCGCAGCGGAGCAGCCTGGGACCGGGGGATGTTCGAGCCTGATCGGGGGCAGTACGACTCCATGGAGGAGGTATTTGGAGCCTGTGCAGGTGCGGCCCTCTACCGGAAAAGGATGCTGGATGAGATCGGCCTCTTCGATGAGGACTTCTTTCTCTATCTGGAAGATGTGGACCTGGCATTGCGAGCCCGTCTGGCTGGCTGGAAGTGCTTATATGTGCCCCGGGCTGAGGTCGTTCACCATCACGGAAAGACCGCCGGAGTGGGCTCGGACCTGGCGGTCTACTATGGCAACCGGAATATAGTCTGGTATCCGATCAAGGATTTTCCTGTCAGTCTCTATATCACCTCTCTGCCGTTTATCTTGGCCAGAAACCTGGCCACAATACCCTATTATGCTCTGCGCGGCCAGGGAAGGGTCATCCTTAAATCGAAGCTCGATGCTCTGAGGGGCATCACAAAGATGATGAGAAAGCGAGAGCATGTCCTGCGCCGGGCGGAGTATTCCGATATCAGACGGTTTGTAAAAACCTGGGGCGAAATGAAGAGGCAATAGGATAAGAGAGACCCAGATGGATGAGGGCGGAGATAGACGGGGATTGGGCAATGAGGGCTGGAATGGATAAGAGCTGAGGCGGACGGGGATTGGGATGGATGAAGATGGGGGATGAGGGTTGAGATGTGGATCTTTGAGTACCGGGAATTGATCAAGATTCTCACCATCAGCGACCTTAAGGTGAAGTACCAAAGCTCAGTCCTGGGTTTTGCCTGGTCGCTCTTGAATCCCCTCCTTATGATGCTGGTCCTCTATCTGGTCTTCAGCAATGTATTCAAAGCCAACCAGGACAACTTCGCCCTTTACCTGCTGATCGGCATTGTAAGCTGGCGATTTCTGGCCATAGGAAGCTCTGCCTCCATGAATGCCGTCGTAGGCAAACCCAGCCTGGTGACCAAGATCTACATTCCCCGCCAGGTTCTGGTGATGAGCGTAGTCCTATCCAGCCTGATAAGCTCAATTCTGGAGTTCCTGGTGCTGGTCCCCCTGCTCATAATCCTTGGCGCTGGAATCTCTCCCTATATCCTTCTCTTTCCATTCATTCATTTAATCTATTTTCTGATTGTATATGGTCTAAGCCTGATCCTGGCCGCCCTATATGTCTATTACCGTGATCTGAATCAGATCTGGGATGTGCTGATTCAGATCGGATTCTTCCTCTCTCCCATCGTCTATCCCCTCAGCACTGTTCCGCCGCAGTATCTGGATTATTATCTGCTCAATCCCGTCACAGCATTGATTCAGATGTACCGGGAGGTGCTGCTCTACCATCAGTTGCCAGGGCTGCGGAATCTTGCCCTGAGCCTGGCGGTGGGGCTGCTGCTCCTCGCCGCCGGATCGGCAATCTTCAAGAGGCTGGAGCGCAGATTTGCCGAGGAGATCTGAAATGGCCCTTCCCTCTACCATCATCTGCAGTGGTCTGAATAGGCTCAATCCGGCGAAGAGCTTCTCTGGGAGAGGCGCCGATAACAATGCCATAGTGGCGGAGAGCATCTCCAAGAAGTTCAGAATACCAAAGGAGAAGAAGCTCACCATCTTCGAGCATCTGACGGGGCTATTGGGCAGAGGCGCCAACTCTTACGACGAGTTCATGGCCCTGCGGGATGTCAGCTTCACTGTCAAGCACGGCGAGACCTTTGGGGTGATCGGGCCCAATGGCTGCGGCAAGAGCACCCTCCTTAAGCTTTTGGCGGGCGTTCTCTATCCGGACAGCGGCCGGATACAGATCAATGGCAAGATCGCCCCCTTTCTGGAGCTGGGTGTGGGATTTCAGCCGGAGCTGTCCGCCCGCGATAATGTCTATCTCTACGGGGCGATAATGGGCCTGAGCCGTAGAGAGGTTGAGCGGCGCTATGAGGAGATAATGGACTTTGCCGAGTTGAGGCGTTTTGAGAATATGAAGCTGCGCAACTTCTCCTCGGGGATGTATGTGCGGCTGGCCTTTGCCACTGCCATTCAGACCAATCCGGATGTCTTGCTGGTGGATGAGGTCCTTTCAGTGGGGGACGAGTCCTTCCAAAAGAAGTGTGAGGAGAAGATCGGCGAGATTCGCAGGGCGGGCAAGACCATCCTCCTGGTCTCACACTCCTTGCCCATGGTTCGCTCGTTATGCAGCCGCTGCCTGCTCCTGAACCGCGGAGAGATGGTGGCCTTGGGAGAGACCGAGGAGGTCTTAGCGGAGTACGAGAGGATGAGGGCAAAGAGCAAGTGAGCTCTGCTCAGTGCTGGTATTTGAGTCAAAGAGAATTTAAAATTATGTATTACGAAAACCATTTATAATATGATAGGATAGTACTGATGCGGAGCCGATCCCCACACTCCATCTTTGCGTATTTGGCATGCAACCAGAGCAGATCTGTGATCTACGTCCATGCGATGGCTTGTATACCATGCTAGTAGCTCATGAGGGATCGGGCTCTGTACTTCTTTTGCCAGCCTGAATTGTTGTTTTCCGGATATAATCCAATAAGCTTATTACTAAGTATGAATCAATTTATCTTTACGATACGAATGGAACAAGAATTAATGAGAATTGGCATATCATTGCCTGAGAATCTCCTTGGAAAGTTCGATGAGATTATCCAGAACCGGGGCTATTCCTCCCGCTCAGAAGGGGTCAGAGACGCCATAAGAAATTATATAGTAAACTTTGAATGGATGAGCGACATGGAGGGGGAGAGGGTGGGAGTGATCACCATCGTCTACGACCATTCTCAAAGGGGCCTGGAGGATGCTCTCACTGAGATCCAGCATGATTTCGGAAGCATAATTCAGTCCAGCCTGCATATTCATTTGGACCAGGATATGTGCCTTGAGGTTGTGGTCCTGCGCGGGGAGGGGCTGGAGGTGAGAAGAGCTGCTGAGAAGATGATGGCCTTGAAGGGGGTAAAGCATGTCAAATTGACCACCACCTCCCTGGGAAAGGAGCTATAAGCCCGGCTGGCTGGCATAGGCCGGCATATCGATCTGTCCTGCCATCTCCCGGAGGGCCTGCCATCTCCCGGAGGGCCTGCCATCAAGTTCAACCACCATCAATTTATTATATGCATGCCCTGCTGAGAGCAGGTCTAAGTCAGAAAAAATTCATAGAGGGATCTAATATCATCGTCAGATTGCTTCTCATCCTGTTTGCCCTGACGGCAGCCAGCGGTCTGTGCGCCGAACTGGATAATGCGAACTACTGGCAGCAGAAGGGGGATGAATTAAAGGAGAACGGCTCGCTATCTGTGGCCCTGGACTGCTACAACCGCTCCATTCAACTGGATGGCACAGACCCGTCCGCCTGGATGAGGCTGGGCCTGGCCTACAGCGGCCTTAAGCGATATTCTGAGGCTTTATCCGCATACAATGAATCGATCCGCCTGAAAAGAGATCAGGCCCAGGCCTGGTATTTCAGGGGGCTGGCGCTCTCCCATCTGGGCAGATACAATGAGGCCGTCAGGGATTTCGATGAGGCCATAGCGCTTGATTCCGCTGCCGCTCTGCCCTGGTACGGCAAGGGGATGGGCCTTGCCAGTCTGGGGCGGTACAATGAATCCCTCCTGGCCCTGGATGAGGGGCTGAGCAGGGATGAGAACCTCACTGGTGCCTGGTACAGCAGGGCTTTGGTCCTGGCGGAGCTGGGCCGGGATGAGGAATCCCTCCACTCCCTGATGAAGAGCACAGAGCTGGACGGCGAGAATGAGGCGGCCTGGTTTGATCTGGGGCTGATGTACGCCAGCCAGGAAAACCACAGTGCTGCCCTTATGGCCTTCGATCGGGTCATCTATCTGAATCCGATAAACCCTCTCGCCGGCTTGATGAGGGGGCAGTCCCTCAGCGCCCTGGGCAGATACGATGAGGCCAGCGAGGCCTTTATGAAGGTCTCTGAGATCGAGCCGATGAATGATGATGCCTGGTTGGGCAGGGCGCAGTCCCTCCGCCAGGCGGGCAGATACAATGAATCACTGGCCGCCTATAACCGCACAATCCAGATCAATCCCGGGAATGCTGCCGCCTGGAACGGCCTGGCCATATCCTATCAGCAGATCAAGAGGTATAACGAATCCCTAGCAATGTTCGATAATGCCATCCGGATCGATCCGGATGAGATCGGATTCCAGTACAACAAGGCACTGCTGCTCAGGGAGCTGGGCAACTACAGCGAAGCGGCGGCATTACTTCATCGGACGGCAGGGCAGCATCCCGAGTGTGTCGCATGCTGGAACAGCCTGGGGATGCTCCAGGCTGAGCAGGGCCTGTACAAGGAGGCGATAGCATCCTACGATCGGGCCATCGAGCAGGACTCCAGCTATGTCGAGCCCTGGAACAACCGGGGAATAGCCATGATCATGATGAATGAGAGCTATGTGGAGGCCCTGCGGAGCTTTGACCGGGCGCTAGAGATCGATCCGCATTGTATGGAGGCCTGGGCAAACCGGGCCAATGCCCTGCAGCTTGCCGGCAGAGGGCCGGAGGCGGAGGAGGCGCAGGAGAGGGCCAGAGCGCTGGGCTACAAGGGGACGTTCATCTGATCACTTCAACCGGCATGCAGTACCCTCCTCGGAATAGGCGTGTGCTCAGGAGATCAGTACATCCGAGGCTGGGCAAAGCCAGATCAAAAAGCGATAACTGCTATGGAGGTTATTTGATCGGGATGATGGGGTTTTATCAGTGAGGATTGAAATAAAAAACCTGTCTTTCAGCTACGGCAGCACGAAGATCCTCGATGACATCAACATGCAGGTTGAGGATTCAGAGATCATAAGCCTTGTGGGGCCAAACGGCTCCGGGAAGACAACGCTTATCAAGTGCATCGACCGCATTTTAAAGGCCAAAGGCAGCATCCTTCTGGGCGGCAGGAGCATCGATAGTCTGAGCCGGCAGGATATAGCGAGGAGCATCGGCTACGTCCCCCAGAGCAGCTCCAGTCCCCTATCCACGACGGTCTTCGATACAGTGCTCATGGGCAGAAGGCCTCATATAAGCTGGAATGTCTCGGATGCCGACCTGGACATGGTGGCAGAGGTCCTGGAGCTCCTTCATCTGGGGGATCTGGCCATGAGGGACTTTGCCAGGCTCTCAGGAGGTCAAAAGCAGAAGGTTCTCATCGCTCGCGCTCTGGCCCAGGACCCAGCAGTTCTCCTGCTGGACGAGCCGACATCCAATCTGGATATCCTGCATCAGCTAGAGGTGATGGAGATCATCCGATACCTGGTCCGTGAGAAGGAGATCTCTGCAGTGATGGCTATCCATGACCTCAACCTCGCCTCTCGCTTCTCAGATAAGCTGGCCATGCTGCTGAAAGGGAAGATCTTTGCATTCGGCCCTCCGGAAGCATTGCTCAGCTCCAGGAACATGGCTTATGTCTTTGGAGTCGAGGCCACAGTGATTGAGGTTGCAGGCAGACCCTATGTCGTGCCCATAAGATCCCTTGATGGCACAGCCATCCCGAATATGGCCACTGCAGCCGGGATAAATTCTCCCCTCCTGGCATAGCCGTCCTCCTCTTTCCCTGGAGGAAAATGCAGGCCTCTGTCTTCTCCTCAAGTTATCCTTCCTCCACCCAGCGCGATCATCTCATCTGCCATGAATCTTATCGCTTCCACTTGCTGGGAGATCAATTGATACCCCAGTCCCCCTCTTCCTTTGCAGATCCTTGAGCAGGCCCAGGATCTGAGCCTGAACGGAGATGTCCAGAGCTGATGTCGGCTCGTCCCGGATCAGGACTCTGGATTCAGAAGCAGGACTCTTCCCAGGGCCACTCTCCGGTTCTGCCTCCAAGGGATCTGCCAGGGATAGCGGCATAAGAGCTCTTCAGAGAGGCCAACCATCTCCTGGGTACGATCCCCCCATTCTGCTACAAGATCTCGCCTGTTAAAATTAGAATCAATACAATGACCGCCTGCAGCAATGACCCTCGCCAGAGGCTGATCTGATGGAAGGCTTATTTTTATAGCAGTTCCATCCTAATAACCAGTTATGATCGAGATTGGATTGGTCCTGCTGACCATTGTCCTCATATTCGGAGCCTATATCATTCTAAGATCTCTGAAGAAGTTCATCATAAATGCAATCGCTGGGCTCTTCATCCTCTTTCTTGCTAATCAGTTCATAAGCGCGGATATAGGCTATAGCTGGCTGGTTATACTGGTCTGCGGAATTGGCGGCGTAGTAGGCGCAGTGCTGCTGCTGGCCCTTCGTTTCATAGGATTTGGGATATAAAATTTTAATTTTTTTACCTATGGGGCCTCAAACCAGCCCCAGGCGAGACTGCTGAGGCACATTGACATTGGCCAAGACCTTCAGCCGATAGTCCTGCAGCAGTATGCCCTTTAGCTTGCCAGAGTAGACACTGAGGGTGATCTCCTTGGTCCGGCCGTATCTGCCCTTGCTGATGACAATGGTATGAAGGATGCCCAGCATATCCAGCTCGGCGATTAGGTCTGTGATCCGGCGGTGGGTGAGAAAGTCGGTCTCAACCAGGGGACAGAGCTGCTTGTAAATATTATAGACTGCACTGGTGGTGATGTTTCTTGCACCCTGCTCCTCCAGGAGGATGATGCCATAGAGCACCAGCTTGGATTGAGTGGGCAGGGTCTTTATCACCTCCTCTACTCTATCCTGCTCGATCTTCTCCCTTGCCTGGCGCACATGGGACTCATCTACCACTGCTGATCTGGCCCTTTCAGCCAGCTCTCCAGATGTGCGTAAGAGGTCCAAAGCCCGGCGGGCATCTCCGTGCTCCTGGGCGGCAAAGGCGGCACACAGGGGTATTACGCTCTCGTGCAGAGCGCCAGGGCAGAAGGCAACCTTGGCCCTCTGCTCCAGGATCTCCCTGATCTGCTCCGCATCATAGGGAGGAAATATGATCTCATCCTCTCCCAAAGAGCTCTTGACCCTTGGATCGAGAAATTCTGTGAACTTGAGGTCATTGGATATGCCGATGAGGCTCACCCGGGAGCGGAGGAGATCTGAGTTCACCCGTGATAGATTATAGAGGACATCATCCCCTTTTCGTACCAGTTTGTCCACCTCATCGAGCATTATCACCACTACCTGCTTCTCTTCATCCAGAGCATTCCTGAACTCGGCATAAACCTGATCTGTGGGCCAGCCGGTCATGGGGATGTCCTTGTCGAAGTGTCTTGCCAGGTGGGCGAGGACTCTGTATTGGGTGTCGACCACCTCACAGTTGATGTAGATGACTGCACACTTTATATCTCCAAAGCTGGCCTCCTCTAGCTCTTTTCCCACATACTTGGCCACGGCTGTCTTTCCGGTGCCAGTCTTTCCATATATCAGAACATTGGAAGGAGTCTCCCCTCTCAGAGCCGGGACCAGAACCGATGCCAAATTATTGATCTGCTCCTTCCTGTGGGGCAGCTCAGTTGGTGTGTAGCTAGGACGCAGGACATCTCTGGATTGAAATATCCCCCCTTGCGCCAGTAGATCGGCAAATAGCCCTCCAGATATAGGTACCAAGATAATTCCCCTTGAACATTTTTCAAATCATCCTGGTTGATATTAAGAGTTATGGTTCACACCCCCCTATTTCCGGTGGAGATATACGCCCCTACCCCATGATTTCCAGTGGAGAAGAAATAAAATTGTCAGTGGGCACCTGATAGATAATGAAATAAAATATGCCGTTTGTAACTTTCTTTTTCTGATATATAAATTTTCCTCTCCTGAGAGATTAGATGATTACATCAATTTATGTAGAGAAATACTGTTTAACAGGTATTATATGTCGTTTTATCTGAAAAAAGGATGACATAGCTTGTAGATTGTGATGCTTGATAGCGATAGCATAATTCGCGACACTGATAAAAATAATTTAAAACCAACTCGATCTTCTCACAGCCAGAATATCGTCCGGAGCAGGCTCTGCTTGGCAGGATGATGCCTTGATATAAACGGGATCACTCCAATTCAGTGGGAGCTCAAGCTTATAATGCTCCCTTATGAATTAGATCGCAGTGCCTATAAAACCGAGCCCGCCTTTGGAAAGAGAAAATTGAGCTATCGGATATGCGGCAGCATTCCCGGTGAAAGGCAGCCTTCAGCATCGGCAGGCCTCTTCTGTCTCTTCCCTCAGAGCCTCTGCCTGGCCTTCGTCCGGGCTGATGGGCATTTCATCAAGGCTCAATTTCATCAAGATTCAATTTCATCAAGGCTCAATTTCGTCAAGACCCAGTTCCAGTGGAAACCATACGGTCCCCCGGAGAGAGATCGGGTTCAATCCGGCTTGATGCAGGAGGATGCCAGGCAGAAGTTTATGATACAGTCTCAGAGGGTGATGCTCGGGCTCTTGATAGCAGCTATTGCAAGTGGCCTCCTGCAGCAGTGCCTGTGCCTCCCTATGCATACTGGCAAGCTTTTTGCTGATGGGATGTTGTGGGCCATACTCCTGTTCTGCCACCTCTTTTATCTGCCAGATATCGGAAAGAAGCCTTCCGATCTCCTTATGAATATATCTGCGGTTCTGTTCGATCATCTCCAAGCACCTCCATTCTCTCAAAACATCTCTTTTATCTCGCCCTTCTCGTCAGGTCGATCGGGATGCCCTATCCAGCAGACGCAAGCCGATCAGTCCTCCATTGATCAGGCCGCCAGCCCTCGGCTCTTATGCTTCTGCCCGAGGGGAGCAGAGCGGCTCTGGCACAATTCTATATACTCTGAATGCACTCTTTTGATATGATTACCCCTCTCCTAAAATCTATTTTATCTTAGGGCTTCATTCGAGCTGAATTCAAATTTAACTTACAAATTTAGAATATTTTTTTGATTAAACTCAAGGGGATGTTCAAAATACGAATTCAAGTAGCTATGAAAACTTTTAAGTAATTTGGACACCTAATATCAGGTTGCACAACCAAAGGAGGTTGGATATTATGTTGTCTCCCTTAATTCCTGATATCAGGCATCCAAAATGGATTATAGTCGTCAAATTACTTGGATTATCGCTTCTCCAAGAGCTAATAAAATCGCGGGCAGATTAAAAATATATGACAAAGATAAATTTTATTGTCAATCAAAGTCTTAATCCTATCGGATCTATTTGAAAGAGATATTTCAAGGCTTGTTTCCGAAATAAATGAAAATATTGCCTTAAAGAGGCTTTTAGGGATTAATTCAAAGGTAAAAGCAAATGAAATATACAAGATGCAGTCAAATCTCGATTATGAATTGATTTTCACGTTTTTAAAAGATTATTTCAGCCTAGAAAGAGATTGAGGGATAAAAAGGTAGAAAGTAATTATTGACACTAGTTCTCGCTATCGACCTTAATTTGTGGAGAACCGACAAAATTGTAGGAGATAAAAATAAATATTCATATAGTCCATCTATAGGATATTATGTCGGATTTAAGTTGATTTTGGCAATAAATCAGGATAATGAGCTCCTGGGGTTTGAAATTTTCAAAACTCGCCCAATGACTCTAAAATGCTTATTCCTTTCCTCGATAAGCTATATCGCTCTAGAATTATCAAATCGGAAGATATAATCATCTGTGATAAGGGTTTTACGTCAAAAACAATTATCAGACTATCATCAATAGATTTAACATCGTTCCGATCATATCCCAGGAAAAACCAAATTTAGAGAAGATAATTCATAACCTAAATCCACCTTGGTTGTTTTTTTTGTAAAAAATAATTTGGCCATTTGGAAACGAACTGTAGTTGCTTTCAAAAAACTAATCTATGAATGGGAGAGTTTCAAGATAATAAGGTCGAATATTGAAGATTTCTTTAATATCGCTAAGAATTTTCTAGGAATGAACCGAAACCATCAATATACGAAGGTTAGCATCGAAAAGAGGGTTGCCCGAATAATTTTCTTGACCCAAACGTTGATTTGTTTGTTGGATGATCTAAATATTGATAAAAGGGCCATACCATATTGGTGATCTTGGGAGAGGGGTAATATGATCTATGAATTACGGCCAGAGCAGCCAGATGGCCCGCCTTTGGGAGGTGGACCTCATCCGTGGAATGGCCGTGGTATCAATGGTCATCTTTCATCTGGCATTTGACCTGAACTACCTCGGCATCCTCAGGATCGACCTTGACTCAGCCCTCTGGTTTTATCTGGCCCGCCTCACCGCCTCCCTCTTTCTCCTCCTGGTTGGCATCTCCCTCACCCTGAGCCATTCCCGGGCAGTTCTGACCGGACAGCTGAGCCAATACCCATCCAGGCTCTGGAAGAGGAGCCTGTGGATTCTCTGCCTGGCCCTGGGAGTTACCTCTGTGACCTATATTCTCATCGGGAGGGGCTACATAATCTTTGGAATCCTTCACCTCATATCCATCTCCATTCTACTGGCCTATCCCCTGCTCTCCCTGGGCAGGATGAACATCGCCTTGGGGCTGGGAGCGATCCTGCTGGGACTGCATATCCAGGGGATGGAGGCAGACTCCCTCTGGCTCATCTGGCTGGGCCTGGCCCCCCGCGGCTTCGTCTCCCTGGACTACACTCCCCTATTTCCCTGGTTTGGAATGGTGCTGATGGGCATGGCTGCAGGATCGTTGCTCTACCGGGACCTCTCCCGCCGCTTTCCTCTCCCAGAAGCCTGCGCATGCGCGCCGGCAAAAGGGCTCTTATTCCTGGGCAGAAACTCTCTGGCGGTCTATATTCTCCATCAGCCTCTTCTGCTTCTCCTGATCTATCTGCTGGATGGCCGCTCTCCCCTCCCCTTTGTCCTGGCAGCGAATTGGGGATTGGGCCCTTAATGTTATCTATCAGCAGAGCTATCACAAGAGGCATGAAATTTGAAGAATGCACCATCAACCGCAAAGGGGTGCTCGTAGTGGGAGGGATAATCGTGGACCTGATCGCCAAATCTGCGCGTTTCAAGCTGGTCAACGACAATCTCTGCTTTCCCTTCGACTCCAAGATAACCCTGGATGAGCTCAATCAGGATACCGGTGGCTCAGCCCATAACCTGGCCACCAACCTGGCAGAGCTGGGCACAACCACCTACATCCTCGGCTCAGTGGGCAGGGACGACCACGGGGAGGAATACCTGAGAAATCTTAGGATTCATGGTGCTATCACCAAGTATGTCACCCTGAAGAAGGGGCTGACGGGGATATCTTTGGTCTTCCTCTACAATGGTGAGAAGACCGTCCTGACCAGCAGAGGGGCCAATGACCTCCTGGGAGAGGAGGATCTCAATCTCGAGGTCTTTGATAGGGTCGATACCCTGGTCCTGACCAGCCTGATAAGCGAGAAGAACATGGCGCTGATGAGAAAGGCCGTAGAGGGGGCGAAGAAGAGGGGAATCTACATCGTCGTGAACCCCAGCATGAGCATGGTCACCCACAGACCGGAGGAGTTGAGGTATGCCATGCAAAACAGCCAGGTGATAATCATGAACGGCAAGGAGTCGATGCTGATAACCGGGGAGAAAGATGTCGATTCCGCCATCAAGAAGCTGAAAGAATACGGTGCAGAGACGGTGATCGTCACCCTGGATGTCAGGGGTGCTCTGGTCTTGGATGATGAACGAAGCTTCCGGGTGCCCGCCTACAAGGTCAAGGTGGTGGACACCACCGGCGGGGGGGATAGCTTCACTGCTGGCTTCATCCATGCCAAGTACAAGGGATACTCAAATGAAGAGGCGGTCAAGTTCGCCTCCGCTGTGGCCGCCCTGAACATCATCACCCCAGGAGCGAGCACCGACCTGCCAAGCGAGGAGGATGTGGTCGAGTTCATGAAGAGGGCAGAGCCTCTTGAGCCTTAAAGGGCGGATTTTGAGGTTATGAGGGGAAGCAGAGGAGGCGAAGCTCATTAAAGCGGAGGATCATCCGGGCGAGAGCCCCTTGGCCTCCGCCAGGTCGGCGGCCTGCAGAATGCCTCAAGGGGCAGGAGAGGTCTCGCTTCTGCCGGCCGCCCATCCCGCGCTGTTCAGGCCAGATCTCCCTTCCGGAAGGTATGCTCCCCCTCGATATGCACCCTCTCCGGCAGCCCTCCAAACCGGGCCCGGAGGATGAGCTCTCCGATCTGCTCTCTCATCACCCGGGCGATGCCGATGATGGAGGTGGTGGGGCGGGCGTTCACATCCACCGCCCGGGGAAGATCACCGAGGACGAAGTCGATCCCTGCATAGCCGCGCAGACCTAAGGCCTCTGCCGCCCTCCTGGCTGCCTTCCAGATCTCATCCCCTCGGGGGGTGCTGTAGGGCACCTGGCTCCCCTGATATTCCATCCTCCCATCGACAAGATCGATAAGCTGGCGGTTAAGGGTTAAGGGCAGAAAGCCCTCTTCGCCCACGATGAAGCTGGCGGAGAGGTGCAGCCCCTCGTGATAGCGGGTGATGATCTCATCCCGCCCCGCCCGAGCTGAAGAGGTTATGCGTACCCCTTCCGATCCCGAGCCGGTGCGCGGCTTGACCACATACTGCAGGCAGCCCTTATCCACTTCATCGGGCCGGTCCACGATCTGGGCCACTGGAACCCCGGCCTGCTCCAGGGCCCTGGTGCAGAGCAGCTTGTCCGCCGCCAGCCGGGCGGCAGCGGGGCTGCTACCCAGATTAGCGACTTGATCTCGATTCTCAATCTTCTCCAGAAAGCGGGGCTGCAGGCCATCAGGGGCGATCAGGAGGGCGGCATTTACATCGATCGATTCCAGCAGAGACTCGAATTCCCCCTCTCCCTGCAGGAATACGGGCTTGCCCGCCCCTATCCTGGGGCCGCGGGTGGGATAGCTCACCTCATGGCCGCTGGAAAGGAGGCTCTCCACCAGGACGGAGAGCATGGCTCTGCCCTCCAGCTCAAGGGTTCCGCCCAGGCCGAGGGCGGATGCATACTCGGCAACAAGAATGTTCATGGATTCTCGAAGCTGCCATTGCAGCCGGGATATATAACCTGATGGCCAGCAATTAACCTTTTATCCCTGCCCGCATCTCCTAGAGCCATGAAGCTTCCGGGCACGGCAACAGCAGAGGAGAATATCCACATCGCCATGGGAAAGCTCGCCATAAAGCGCGGCGATCTCTTCTTAGATGTCGGATGCGGCTCAGGAGCCGTCTCCCTGGCTGCCTCCCGCTACACTGACCACATTTACGGCCTGGACCGCCGGCCCGAGGCAGTAAAGCTCAGCCAGGATCTGGTCCCCGGGGGAGAGTTCCTCCTGGGCGAGGCAGAGGAGATAATCCCCCGCCTGCCAGCAGTGGACAGCTGCTTCATCGGCGGCACCCGGGGGATAGACCGTTTCCTTCCCCTTCTGCTGGAGAGGGCCAGCCCCGGCTGCATGATCGTCGCTGATCTGGCCAGGATGGGCATAGCCAGCCAGGTGGTGGATTTGATGAAGAGGCTGGGCATATACAGGGAGATCCTGCAGATCAATATAAGCCGGGGCTATGACCTGGCAGGGGACATAGCCCTCAGGCCCATAAACCCCATATTCATGGTGATCGGCAAATGTTAATTGGCATAAGCCTCGGACCGGGCGACCCGGAGCTGTTGACCTTCAAGGCAGCAGCAGCTCTGAAAAGTTGCAAGCAGGTCTTCGTTCCCGGTGAACTGGCAGCAGAGCTGGCCGGGCTCTACTCCACCCCCCAGATCCTGGACTTTCCCATGATCCAGGACAAGAGGGAGCTGGAGAGGATCTGGCGGGAGAATGCAGGGATCATCGCCCAGGAGGCTTGCTTTAGCCCGGTGGGCTTTGCCTGCATTGGCGACGTGAATACATTCTCCACCTTCAGCCATCTGAAGAGGGTGATAGAGGAGATCTACCCGGAGATCGAGATCCAGACCATCCCCGGGGTGGGAGTGGTCCCCGCTTTGGCCTCCAGATTCAGCGTCCTCCTGGAGAGATCCTTCCTGGTCTCGGACGGCTCTCCAGTGCAGTCGGTGATCAGGATAAAGGCGACAAGGCCCAAGGAGCTGGCAGAAGAGCTGCGAGGAGAGGGGTACGAGGATTTCACCCTGGGCAGCAGGCTCTTCACCCCGGAGGAGAGGATCGTCCGGGGGGAGATGCCGGAGAGGAGCGAGTACTTCAGCGTCCTTCTCGCCCAGAGGAGACCATGAAGATCTATTTCGTGGGAGCAGGTCCGGGCGATCCGGAGCTGATCACAGTCAAGGGCAAGAGGCTCTTGGAGGAGGCGGATCTGGTGGTGTACGCCGGCTCTCTGGTCAACCCCCAGCTCCTGGAGGGGCTGCGGGCGGACAAGCTGGATAGCAATGGACTCTCCATTGAGCAGACTCAGGCAGAGATGCTCCGCTCTCTGCGGGCGGGAAAGAAGGTGGTGCGGCTGCACAGCGGCGACCCCTCAATCTATGGGGCCATATTGGAGCAGATGAAGCCCTTAGAGGAGATGGGGATCGAGGTGGAGGTGGTTCCCGGGGTCTCCTCCCTCTTCGCCGCCGCCGCCGCCCTGAAGACCCAGCTCACCCTCAAAGGGGTCTCCGAATCTCTGATCCTGACCAGGCCTGCCGGAGCCACCCTGGAGAGGGATGAGCTGCCCGCTCTGGGCCGATTGGGGACGACCATGGCCATATTTTTAGGCATCGACAGGATCAGGGATATAGTCCGCTCCCTGGACCGGCCCGGGAATACACCAGTGGCAGTGGTCTATCATGCCTCCTGGCCGGACCAGAAGATCCTGTGCGGAACCCTGGACGATATCGCCGATAAGGTGGAGGAGGAGGGGATAGAGCGCAGCGCTCTCATACTGGTGGGGGATGTGTTGAGGAGGACGGGATACAGGAGGTCACACCTATACCGGAGCCGCTGAAGTCCCTGGCTATACTGCTCTTCCCCCGGGACAGGGATAAGGGGGAGAGGATCGCTCAGGCCCTGAGCGATCGATATCAGTCTACTATAATCCTCTACGAGGAGGGGAGGATGAAGAGGCTCTTGGAGAGGTACGATCTATTGGTGGCGATCATGGCAGTGGGGATTGTGACCAGAAGCCTCTGCCGCCACCTGCAGGACAAATGGCGGGACCGGCCAGTGGTGGCAGTCGACTCCGCCCTGAGATGTGCTGTGCCGGTGGTGGGGGGCCACCATGGGGCCAACGATCTGGCCCTCCACCTGGCGGAGGGGCTTGGCCTATATCCGGCTATAACCACTGCCACTGACGCCTCCGGCCGGCCCTGCCTGGAGAGCGTGGCCCGGCGGCTGAATGCCTCTGTGCTGAACAGGAGCTCCTCCAAGGCGATCAACCTCGCCTTCCTGAGGGAGGATGTGCCGGTATTGAGGCTGAAGGGCCCCAGGATCCTGCTGGTGGATGAGGATGTAGCAGTGCTCAAGGGCAAAGGGCTGGTCTTGGGGGTGGGAGCAAGAAAGGGCATATCCCCGGATGAGGTTCTGGAGGCGGTGGACCGGGCCCTGGAGGAGTGCGGCAGGAGAAGGGAGGAGATAGCATTTCTGGCCAGCGCCTGGATCAAAAGGGAGGAAGAGGGCCTGCTGAGGGCAGCGGGGGCTCTGGATAGGGAGATCATCTTTCTCTCCCGGGAGGAGCTCAACTCCCAAAAGCCGACCACCCCCTCCCGGGCGGAGGATCTGGGGCTGGCGGGGGTGGCTGAGCCCGCCGTCCTCGCCCTGGCGGAGAGGCTCATCCTCCCTAAGAGGGCCTACGGCAGGGTGACCATCGCCATCGGGGAGAATTGAGATGAATATGCATCCAGAAGGCAGGCTCTCGATCGTTGGCATCGGGCCGGGGGAGGCCTCTCTCCGCACCCTGGCTGCAGTGGAGGCCATAAAGGGAGCGGATTATGTTGTCGGCTACCGGCCCTATCTGAAGCTCATAGAAGATCTCCTGCCGGGAAAGGAGGTCTACTCCAGCGGCATGAGAGGGGAGGTGGACAGGGTCCGGGCGGCTTTGGATCTGCTCGATCGAGGCTCTGTAGCCCTGGTCAGCTCAGGAGATGCCAATGTCTATGGCATGGCCGGCCTGGGCCTGGAGATGGCAGAGCATCCGGCAGAGGTGGAGGTGGTCCCGGGGGTCACATCATTCACCGCCGCTGCCTGCCGGGCCGGCCTGCTCTTCCGGGAGTGCGTGGCAGTGATCAGCCTCAGCGATCTTCTCACCCCCTGGGAGGGGATCGAGGGGAGATTGCGCCAGGCAGCAGATCATGGGATGCCCGTCGCCCTCTACAACCCTCAGAGCAAGAGACGGGACTGGCAGCTCTTGCGCGCCCTTGATATCTACCAGGATAGGGATCTTCTGGTGGCAAAGGGGGTGGGCAGAGAGGGAGAGAGGATCTTCTGGAGCACTGCCAGCCGCCTGCTGGAGAGCGAATCGCTGCGGGAGGAGATCGATATGACCACGGTCATCATCCTGCCCGGAAGGGGCTGCCACCGGGGAGAGGCCGCCCCCCGGTCGCTGATCAATCTGGTGGGAACCGGCCCCGGAGGCAGGGACAGCCTCACTGCAGAGGCCCAGGCCATCCTCAGCTCCTCTGAGAAGCTCCTGGGAGCAGAGCGCTACCTGGAGCTCATCGGGGACTTTCCCGGGGAGAAGCTGGCCCATGCCGGCCCCTGCCCGGAGAGGTCCTATGCCCGCTTCCAGGAGGCGGCCAGGCTCGCCCGCTCGGGTAAGAGGGCCAGCATCCTCACCGGCGGCGACCCGAGCATCTTCTCCGCTGGCTGGCGGATCATGGAGCTGGCAGATGATCGGCTGCCAGTTCACATCTCCCCCGGAGTGAGCGCCTTCTCATCTGTGGCGGCGAGAGCAGGAGCCCCGCTCTGCGGAGACTTCGCCCTTCTCTCCCGGCCGGATGATCCGGCAGCACCATCGCTGCTGGCAGCAGCCGGTTTTGGGGTGGTGGTCTACAATGTGAGGGGTCACGAGCTCCTGCCCCTCCTCCAGGATCTGGAGCCGGAGAGGGCGGTGGCCCTGGCGCGGGATGTGGCCCGGAGGGGGGAGGAGATGATAATAATGAGAGCGGAAGAGATGATAAATATCAGGCCGTCGGGCTTCCGGTTCACCCTCCTTATATCCTGCCCCCGGGCAGAGATTAGAGAGGGCAGGATCATCGCCAAGAGAGGATACGATACCAAATACAGCTATTAGATTTGATTGATATGATGGAGAACTATACCGATATTGGGGCCAGCACGCCAGAAGGGATAAAGATAAGCAGAAAGAGCCGGGAGCTGATATCCGCTCTGATAGGAGACCGGAGCCCCGAGGACAGGATCGTCCAGAGATGTGTCATCGCCACCGGCGACCAGAGCGTTGCCGGGATCATGAGATTCCAGCATGAGCCCTTTCAGGCCGGCCTGCGGGCCCTGGAACGGGGCGCTCCCATCTTCGTGGATATCAGGATGGTCCAGGCAGGGGTGCTGAAGAAAGGGCACAGCAGCCCCATAGAGGCCTTCATCGATCGGGGAGATGAGCTGGCTGCGGCATCCCTGGGGACCACCCGCACCTCTGCCGGGGTGATGGCCCTGCAGGAGAGGCTCTCTGGATCGATAGTGGTGATAGGAAATGCCCCCTCCGCCCTGATGACACTGTGCGAACTCATGGAGTCGGGACGGGCGCAGCCCGACCTGGTGGTGGGGGTTCCGGTGGGCTTTGTCAATGCCCTGGAGAGCAAAGAGAGGCTAAGGGAGATAGCTGTGCCCTCCATATCCACAGTCGGCACCCGTGGCGGGACCCCTATCGCTGTGGCAGCCCTAAATGAGATCATAAACGCCTATGCCCGAGAGAGAGCCTGAGATCATAGCCGATCCGGTCAGCGGCTTTGGCATACCCCTCTCCTGGATCAGATCCTCCCCCGACCCCGGAGCTCTGGAGAAGGTCCTCTCGGGCAGATGGACCATCCTCTCCAGCGGCCAGCTATTGAAGCGAGGCCTGACCACGGGGACTGTGGCCTCTGCTGCTGCGAAAGGGGCAGTGATATCCCTGCTCCGGCCAACAGAGAGCCTGGTGGTGATGACCCCGGCCGGAATCCCGGTCATGCTCCCTGTCAGGGCGGAGAATGGCCATTGCACTGCCCGCAAGGACGGAGGGGACCATCAGTCCGATGTCACCGCCGGCCTGGAGATATGTGCATGGGCAAGACCGTCTGAGGAGACGCTTCTCTTTGCCGGGGAGGGGATAGGGAACATAGGAGCAGGCGGCCTGTGCGACCAGATCGGCCGCCCGGCCATAAGCCCCTCCGCCAGGGAGCAGATCATGCTGGCGATATCTGAGGGCTGCGAGGAGGCGGGGATTGAGCATGTGCAGGTGGAGATCTATGTCCCCCGAGGAGAGGAGATCGCCCGCAAGACCCTCAACCCCAGACTGGGGATAACAGGAGGCATATCCATCCTCGGCTCGACTGGATTTGTGGAGCCCTGGAATGAGCATCTGATCGGGGAGAGGGCAGAGGAGCTGAAAGGGGCGAAGAGGGTGGTGGTCAGCACGGGCAGGACCGGGCTCAAGTTCAGCCGGATTCTCTTTCCCGATCATGAAGCAGTCCTCATGGGAAGCCAGCTGAACCGGCTGGAGTTTGCCCCCGATCAGGAGAGCATCCTATGCGGCCTTCCCGCCCTGATACTCAAATGGGCCTGGCCGGAGATACTGAGGAACACGGGCTACAACACTGTGGCGGAGATGGTGGAGAGGGAGCCTGGGCATGAGAACATCGCACTGGGATTGAGAAGGGCCAAGGAGAGGCTGCCCCACACCCGCATCGTCCTGCTCCATAGGGATGGAAGGATCCTGAGGGAGGCCCTATGATCATAGTGGGGGTGGGAATCGGCCCGGGGATGATGACCCAGGAGGCCGGAGAGGCCATCCGACGGGCGAATCTGATCTATGGATCGAGGAGAGCGATAGATCTTGCCTGTGAGCACATAAGCCCCGGCAGCCGGGTGATGGAGATAGAGGACTACAAGAGCCTCTTCACTCTGCCTGAGGATGCTGTGGTCCTGAGCACCGGGGATCCCATGCTCTCCGGCCTGGGCTACCTGCCGGGGAGGGTGATACCCGGGATCTCCAGTCTGCAGGTGGCCTGCGCCCGGCTGAAGATCAGCGAGCTGAATGTGACTCCCATCACCGTCCACGGCCGGAGAATGGATCCGGAGGCCATAGCCGGAGAGCTTGGCCGGAACAGATCCGTCTTCCTGCTCATCGATGAGCATACCGATCTGGAGGGCCTCTGCCAGCACCTGGAGGAGAAGGGGCTGAGAAAGAGTGTGGTCGCTCTCACCGATCTCGGCTATCCCCAGGAGAGGATCGAGAAAGGGAGCACTGCATCCCCTCCCCGTGCCCCCGGCCTCTCCTGTCTCTTCATCGGCCAGCTCTGAGCGATAGGGCTTTCCATCTGAGCGATAGGGCTTTCCATATGCGTATCCTCTTCAGGGATGACAGCTCTTGCAGGGAAGGTAGCCCTGGCTCTCTGCCTCCTCAGCGCTCAGGAAGGTGATCTTATTCTCCGGTTTGATCTTCTGGGCAAAGCGGCAGCCGGGCAGATGGTACTTCTTTGAGCTCTTGCTCCCCACGAACTGCCCTACTGGCTCCTCTTCTGCCCTTTCTGAGGACATATCCGGACCGGCTGCAGAGATGACCGTCCCTGGCTGGTTATATTCTCTGCCGGGCCAGTCGGCATAATCGGCAGCATCATCATCGATGTCAGGAGCCTTGCTATCCGCTTTTAGCTCCTTCTCCAATTGAGCTCCTCCTCGCCTGGCCCCCGTCTCAGCCTTCGATTCATCCGCCTCCTCTCGCTTCTCTTCACTCCCGGAGGCCTGAAGCTTGGGGGATGGAGATGAGGCTTGAGCATCCTTTGCCTGCCCTCTCTCCTTTCCGCTCCTCTCCTCGCTCCCCGCATCCTCTCTCTTCTCTCTCTCATACCTCTCCTCTTTGGATGGGCTCTCCCTTTGGATTGACCTTTCAATCTCTTCATATTCATTTGAAGGCCGGCCAGAATAGAGGGTGTGGGCAGTAGAGGGTGATATCGAAACCCCTGAAGGATTCTTGGGGGAGATCAAATCCATCCTATCCCCTTCCAGGCTACATTTCCTGCTCTCGCTGGCGAGGAGGCCAGAGGGACCCGATGCCTCCAGGGTGCAGATGTACTCCCCAGGCAGCAGCCTGATGTTCTTGGCGATCTCGAAGCTGTAATCCCGGTTCGGCTCAAGATTCAGCAGCAGGTACTTAGTGCTGACCACTGAGCTCCTCTTTTGGCGGAGGGTGGTATTGCTGGCAGCAGCATTGCTGATGGTAGCATTGCGGAGGGTGGCATTGAGCAGAAGGTAAGGAAGGGTGCTATTGCTGGCCAGAGCGGCATCTCCGCGCAGGCTGAACAGATCACCCCTCAGCTCGGGATCGATCTCCATTCTCAGCTGGCCCGACCACTCTGCCGGCTGCAGATCGGGGACGCTGGCGGATGAGCTATGAAGGGACTGGGAACTCAGATCGATGCAGCCGGTGATGAGGGAGAGTGCCAGGATAAGCGGAATCAACTGCAGAACGCCACACATTCTAAAAATCTTTATATCCAATTGATCAACCCCTTGATTTCCAGTGGAAAACGAAATCCCTGGAGCTGCTCTCTATGACAGATGTCACTCCGGGCGCAGGAAGGGGTGAGCCCGGGCGCTCACAATAACCGGAGCACACTCAGCAATCCTTCTGCGCAGTCCAGCAGCTTCTTGAGCCGATCCAGATCGCCCTCCGACCCGATTGCCCCGGAGATCTCATTCAGCCGCGCGATCAATGATGTGCGCAGCAGATCTTTGGCCTCTGCAACCTCCTTATCCATTCTCTCTTCAGCAATTGCAGCCGCCCTCACAGACCCGTCCGCCCTCTCTGGCGAACCCATCCCCCCGGATGCCTCTGCTCTCTTTGCCTCCAGAGGACCGCCCCCTCTGCTTTTTTCAGCCGCAGGCGGCCTGTGCATGGGGGCTGGTATATCCTCCCCTGAGGCCGAAAGATCGGACTTCTCCCCTGCTTCCGGGCTGAGCTCACCTGCAGATGGCCTATCTGGAAATGAGCAAACCGGGCATACTATCTCTCCTTGACAGCGAAATAGAGGCGCGCCGCAGTCATGATGTGTGGCCAGCATTGTACATCCCCTCTCAAGGAGCCGGGTTATCTTGCTGAGAATCTCATCCTCGTCCATCGGTCATCACCTGTACAACCACATACGTTTAAATACAACGATATATCATCCTTGAGTTGAAGTCAGATAAACATCATAACCTTTTTCCCATAGATATGGGTGGTGGTCATATGACAGCTGAAAATGTCCTTAAGCAATGTGTTGAGGTATTAGAGCGTATAATGAGCGATGATGCCGTCCCGAGAAATATCCGCCGCTCTGCAGAGAACGTAAAGAGCATTCTCATGGATGAGGGTGTGAGCGAGGCGATAAAAGCAGCATCTGCTATTTCCATACTTGATGAGATAAGCAACGATCCCAATATTCCACTTCATACCAGAACCCTGATCTGGAATGTTGCCAGCCAGCTTGAGACCATACCCGTAACTTGAATCCCTCTTTTACCAGTTTCAGGTAATATGCTCAAATATGTTTAAATAAAAAAAAATAGTGATAATCAGGAGTGATGCACAGGCTGACTGCTTACAGGCTGACTGCTTATATCTCTGGCAAGCTGCAAAGAGAGCGACCGCCTGGCGGATGGTCTCCATTGCCGGGGTGATCTCCATTGCCTGGGACTTTGTCCCTCCCGGTCAAGCCCGGAGGCCCGATAGTGGCCGGATCAAGGTGGATGCTGATGTCATGGCAGCTGAAGGCAAGAACAGAAGTCTGATGGGGGAGATAACCCTTCAAAGGATTATCTCTATGTCCAGCTCCTCTGCCAGCTCTTTGTAGCGGTTCCTGATGGTGACCTCTGTGACTCCCGCCACATCTGCCACCTCGCGCTGTGTGCGCCGGTCCCCGCAGAGGATGGAGGCGATGTAAATCGCTGCTGCGGCCACGCCCGTGGGCCCGCGCCCGCTGGTGAGCTCTTTTTCTGCTGCCTGACGGAGGATCTCAATTCCCTTTGCCTGCACCTCGCCCTTCAGATTCAGGCCAGAGCAGAAGCGGGGAATATAGTCGATGGGGCTGGTGGGCATGAGCTTCAAGGCCAGCTCTCGGGATACAAAGCGGTATGTTCTGCCGATCTCTTTTCTCGATACCCTGGAAACCTCTGCTATCTCATCCAGGGTGCGGGGTACATTGCACTGTCTGCAGGCGGCATAGAGCGCCGCTGCGGCCACGCCCTCAATGCTCCGTCCCCGGATCAGGTTCTTGTCCACAGCCTTGCGGTATACGACCGCCGCCGTCTCCCGTACATTTCTGGACAGGCCAAGGGCTGATGCCATCCTGTCCAGCTCAGACAGGGCAAAGGCCAAGTTGCGCTCGGTGGCATTGCTGACCCGGATTCGCCTCTGCCATTTCCTCAAACGGTAGAGCTGAGCCCTGTTCTTGGAGGATATCGTCTTGCCATATGAGTCCCTGTTCCTCCAGTCTATCATGGTGGAGAGCCCTTTATCATGGATGGTATATGTCATGGGTGCTCCAACCCTCGACCTCTTCATGCGCTGATCATGGTCGAAGGCTCTCCATTCCGGCCCTTGATCTATGAAGTTCTCATCGATCACCAGGCCGCAGTCGGAGCAAACCAGTTCTGCCCGTTCATAGTCCCGTACCAGGGTGTGGCTCTTGCACTCCGGGCACTCGACTGTGAACTTCTCAAACTCGTCTACCTTCTCTTTCTCGCGTCTGAGCCGGGTACGCTCCTTGAGCTTCTCCGGTCCCGCCCTCTCTATCTCTCTCAGCTTTTCTATTTCTTCCACTTACGATCTCTCCCCGGCGCCTCATCGATATAGAGCTTCTTTCCGATGTGGGCAGCGGCGTCCATTCCTTTATTTGGCAGAACGATTATGTACGGACGGTTGACGGGGCCGAATATATCGAAAACCTTTCCGACCCTGGTCCTCTTCTGGTCCACCACCCAGGAGCTCCCCCTGGGAATGCCGGCCCCTCTTCCAACGATCTCTTCGCTCTGCACAATCAATTTATTCTGTACGACATGAAGCGCGGTGCCTAGTCTCTTCAAAAGGCCACCTCATCTATATAGATAAAGAGGTACTATTTAAGCCTTCCGAAAACCATTTATCAAATGAACTCAGCCGCCGCTCCGGTGCACAGCTCTGCGAATACAGAAGAGCCAGACCGAAGCTTTATCTGTTAATGCCGGCAATTCTCCTCTGATGTTTGAGCAGCTTCCAACCATTCCCACATCGCAGGAGCTACTGGACAGGTCATTCCGGCGCGCCTCCCGCGCCGCTGAGGATGGGTCCATGGTCCAGAATGCCGGCAATATCCTCTCAGACAATCTCTCCAATCTGATCCGCAGGTTCCCCTCCTTCGAGAGGCTTCCTCCATTTTACAGAGAGATGGTGGAGATAACAGTGGGCATAGACAGGATCAGAATCAGCCTATCCCGCCTGCGCTGGGCCTCCATGCAGATAAGGCAGATAACCAGGGAGTATGTGGGCAGGATCAAGAGGACGGGGGGGGCGGAGAGCGCCCCCCTTAGAAGGTCGGCCTTCGGGCGCTTCTCCTCCATTATGAGATCGATTGATAGGGACCTCCTCTTCCTTAATGAGGCCCGGAATCTGCTTCGCAAGATGCCGAGCATCGATCCGGAGAAGCCCACCATTCTCATCGCCGGCTATCCCAATGTGGGCAAATCAAGCTTCATCATCAGCATCACTGGAGCCAGGCCAGAGGTGGCAAGCTATCCCTTTACCACCCGGGGGATAGTAGTGGGCCATCTGCTCAGAGGCGATAAGAGGTATCAGGTGGTGGACACCCCTGGGTTGCTCGACCGGCCCATGGGGGAGAGAAATGAGATCGAGAGGCAGGCTGTGGCCGCTCTCAGCCATCTGCAGGGGGTGGTGCTGTTCATACTGGACCCAAGCGAGCACTGCGGCTATCCCCTGGACTCGCAGCTTCGACTGGCTGAGGACCTATCCGGCTGGATCACCCTGCCCATGCTGATGGTTGCCAATAAGGTCGATATCAAGAGGTACAGCGATCTGGCAGAGATGTCCACTGAGACGGGAGAGGGCGTCTTGGAGGTGATGGAGAGGCTGATCGAGCTGCTGGAGGGCCAGGGCGACGGATCCACCAGCAGTCTGGCTGAAGCATAAGGCGGCGATCATCTCTGACATCTCTCCGCCACCGTCTTCAGAGGGCCTGATCGCTGCGGGTGATCCTCAGCAGTGATCCTCAGCACCATGAGCCTCTCAAAGAAGCATCCCTTGCTGGCCACCAGCTCAGCGACGAGCTCAGCGTCCCTCGCCATCCCCTCTACCTCCTCAGGCCCGGTCAGGCTGGATATGAGCAGCAGCGCCCTTCCCCCTGGGCGGAGATGATCGGCCAAATCGAGCAGGAACCGGCCTATGGTCTCCCGGCCGCTTGCCCCTCCGTCCAGGGCATAGTTGATCCATTGATCGCCTCTCTCCTCCGGTTCAGTGGGAAGGTAGGGGGGGTTGAATACGATCAGGTCGAATCTCCCTCTTATCCCCCGGAAGAGGTCCGCCCTCACCACCTCTACCCCCCTCTCCCTGGCCGCCCTGGTGGCATGAGGATTTATGTCCAGGGCGGTGATGCTCTTCACCCTGCCGGCCAGCTCCTGGGAAACAAGTCCCGAGCCGCATCCGACCTCAAGCACATGATCCTCCGGGCGGGCCTCTCTTATGGCCGCCTCTAGGAGGAGAAATGTATCTTCATCAGGAGGATAAACCTCCTCGGATTGAAATCTTGGATTGATGAGATCAGCCTCCAAAGGAGCTTGCTTTGAGGGGTCTGTAGCAGCGGGAATAGATGATCCTCTCCTTCTCTCAGCTCTGGCGGCACCTGTACAGGCCGTCCACAAAGGAGCAGATATCACTCAGGACACGGGGATCATTCAGCCAAACCCCCGCCTCGTAGTTCTCATCGATCCCTCCCTGAGAGAGATTGGCAGAGGTCACTATTGCCTCCTTTCTGTCGATCATATAGATCTTGGCATGGAGCGGATGGACGAAGAACAGCTCTCCCTCCAGCCTTCTGACTTCATCCTGGATATCATCGCTCATTCCCGAGCTGAAATCCGATTCCCGCCCTCTCATGAACACCACCAGCCTCCCTCCCCGGCGGGAGAAGTTCTGCAATGGAGGAGCAATCCGGTTCCAGGTCTGCCTCTTTATCCAGGGGGAGACGACCACCACCTCGAAGCTGGCCTCCTCCAGCATCTGGCAGAGCCGGTCCTCGATGGAGTGGAGGCGAAGGGGGGAGAAGGTGCCCAGGAATAGGGCAGAGGGATCGTTCCCCTGGCGGGCTAGATAGCTCTCCAGGTACTGCAGCCTCTCTGCCGATTCGTACTCCTCCGACCTCTTCGCCCTCTTGAGCTCCTCTGTCAGATCCAGGTTGCGGCTCTTATGCTTGAGCATCTGTCCGTATCTCCTCTGGAGCTGGTCCAGATGGATCTCCTTTTCTCGAAGCTGGCCCTGCAGCCTTTGCAGATCCATCTGGACCTGGCGGTAGCCTGCTAGCAGCCTTTTATTGCGGCCGGCCTCCAGCTGGATGATGCTGAGAGATATAACTGCTACAGCCAGGAAGGCCAGCCCGATCCAGTACCCTTCCATTGCTGCAATACCCCTGAAGCAGTTATCATTATGAAGTTATATATAGATAGCGTTATCAATATATGCACCGGACTACTGGAAGGCATAGCAAGCCTCAGATGAAGATCATGGCTTATAATGACCTTAATTAATATAGCAAGTCTGAATAAAAAATTTGGCTCCCTGCCCTCTCCTGGGGGCGAGGCTGGGATACCATTTTCATCTTCCCCTCCCTGCCTTTGTGCCTCTTGTGGTGAGATCGGCATGCTTGGGCCTTGTCGCAGAGGCCCTAAAGGCATGAAGGGAGATTCAGAACATCCCGGGGGGCATCCCTCCCATCCCCATCCCGGGCATTCCGCCCATTCCCGGAGGCATGCCTCCCGGGCCGCTGGGCCGGGCAGGGGGCTCTTTGGTGGAGGCCAGAACATCATCGATTCGCAGGATCAGGCAAGCAGCATCTGTGGCTGAGAGGATGGCCTGAACCTTGACTCTGAGGGGCTCGACCACTCCCAGCTCATACATATCAACCGCCTCTCCAGTATAGCCATCCAGTCCAATGTTCTTATTGCTGGAGTGCCTGCTCTTCAGCTCAGCCACCTTATCGATGGCATCAAAGCCCGCGTTCTCTGCCAGCGCCTTGGGGACGATCTCCATCGCCTCGGCGAACTTGGTGACTGCCAGCTGCTCCCTGCCCTTCAGTGTGGCGGCATACTCCCGCAGGCGCAATGCTATCTCTATCTCCGGGGCTCCACCTCCTGCCACCACCTTCCCGTCCTCCACCACATCCGCCACTGCATGCAGAGCATCATCAAGGGACCTCTCCAGGCCGTCTAAGACCTGCTGGGTTCCTCCCCGGAGGAGGAGGGTGGCAGTCTGGTTCTTGGTGCCGGTGACGAAGGTCATGATCCCACTTCCCACTCTCCTCTCCTCCACCAGTGCGGCCTCGCCCAGGTCAGAGGGCTTCAGCTCATCCAGGCTGGTGACGATGCTCGCCCCGGTGGCCCGGGCGAGCCTGTCCAGATCCTTCTTGATCACCCTTCTCAGGGCGAGCACTCCCGCGCGGGCCAGGTAATGCTGGGCCAGGTCATCGATGCCCTTCTGGCAGAAGACCACATTTGCCCCGCTGGCGATCACCTTATCGGCCGCCTCCTTGATCCTCTTCTTCTCATGCTCCATGAACTTCTGAAACTGATCAGAGGAGGTGATCTGTACCTCTGTCTTGGTCTCAGTATCCTTGGACTCTATGGGGCAGGAGAGCAGGGCCACCCTGGCATCTGTGACCTTGCGGGGCATATTCTGGTGAACTATCTCCTTGTCGATCACCACTCCCTCGATGATCTCTGATTCAGCAGTGCTCTCCCCCACCTTCTTCTCCACATTGACCCGGTCCATATCGAAGACCCTTCTCTCGCCATAATTCTCCATGGCATTGAGGACCAGATCGACGGCATAGCTGGCCATCCTGCTGTCCGGAGATTCGGCCAGCTTCCCAGTCATGGCGGTTTTAGCTACCCTCTCCAGCAGAGGACGATCGGACTCCTGGGCATCTGAGGCGATGGATTTTGCTATCTCCACTGCTTTGTCTGCTGCTATTCTGTAGCCCTTGACGATCATTGTGGGATGGACCTTCTGGTCCAAGAGCATCTCCGCCCTCTTGAGAAGCTCCCCGGCCAGCACTGCCACGGTGGTGGTGCCATCGCCCACCTCTTTGTCCTGCGTCTTGGCGGCCTCGATGAGCATCTTAGCAGCAGGATGCTGAACATCCATCTCCTTGAGGATGGTCACACCATCATTGGTGATGGTGACATCACCGATGGGGTCCACCAGCAGCTTGTCCATGCCCTTGGGGCCCATGGAGCTGCGCACAGCATTGGCCACTGCGCGGGCAGCCATGATATTATTCAAGATGGCTTCCGTTCCCGTCTCTCTGCGGGTATCTCTTAAAATGATAACTGGTGTTCCACCCATTCCTGCCATGTATAATAATCCTCCAGCAAATGATTCTCCTGGTCTCTCGTTAAGCAGTATTTGCTCTTCTATAAAACCTTTTCCTGTGGATGAGGCTTCACGTGGCTGTTCTGCTCCCCCGGGCGGCCTCTCTGCCAGCAACTATAAGTAGTTGAAGATCATGCAAAATTACTAACCGTATTGAGGAATAAACAATGGTAACTGGAACAGTCAAGTTTTTCAATCGCGTCAAGAGCTTCGGATTCATAGCTGGTGACGATGGCAAGGATTATTTCGTTCATGTGACTGGCTTGAAGCCCGGCGTCGCAATCGATGAGGGTGACAAGGTCAGCTTCGATGTCATTGAGGGCGAGAAGGGCCCCAAGGCCGATAAGGTAGAGAAGGTTTAGAAAGATTATAAACGGAATGCTCATATGCAATAGCGAGGCGGATTGTCCTCCTATTGCCATGCTCTATTTTATTGTGGACTGAATCTAGCCCCGGGCCGAGATCTGGCCTACCTCAGCCGCCTCTTGATTCCACTGATCTGAGAGATCATTCCCCCCTTCAGCCGCTGCCTTGATCAAGGCAGGAGAAGAGATAAGCTGATGGCCAGCCCTATGGTCATGAAGAGGATGCCTGCTGCCCGGGAGATCACTTCTCTTTTCACCCTCGCTGAGATCATCCGTCCCATATAGATGGCCATGGCGGAGAGGGCGAATAGTGCTGCCATAACCCCTATGAGGACCGGGATTGGGTCATACTCCGTGGCAAAGAGGGCGGAGGCGATCTGGGTCTTGTCCCCCCACTCCGAGAGAAAGATTAAAGAGAATCCGGATATGAGGGCATTTCCAGATGGGAGTTGACGTTCTTCCTCCTCCTCTTTCTGCTCTGTCCTGAGGGCCGATATCCCAAAGAGAATGAAGATGCTGCCTGATATCAGCTTAACCAGATACATCGGTATGATCTCCGTAGCCCAGGAGCCGAAAAAGATTGCAATCCCATCTGTGATCAGAAAAGCGAGCATCACACCAGCCAGGAGTTGAGGATACTCCTTTGTCCGGGAGGATAGCAGAATCACAGAGAGCTGGGTCTTGTCTCCTATCTCCGCCAGGCCAACCGCCAGGAATGGAATTATGATCTCATCGAGGGGGATGGCCAGTGAGATCAGCCTACCTTCCCCAGAAGGGGTCTTTCTTGCGCTTGATCTCCAGGAAGTCCTCCAGCACCTCTCTCTCATCCTCGGCCAGCTTGGGCTTCAGCTCCAGCTCCACAATGCGAGCGTGCTTTTCCGGTATGTTCACATACAGGATATCGCCCTCATGGATCTGCCGGCCCACAGTGGGCCCATCGATGGAGATGGCCACCTCCTGGCCGGCAGTTGCCGATCCCTGGTTCTCATTATGGGCCTGGATCCCTTTGATCGTTCCCACATTGGCGCCATCCTCCCTCATCAGATTGACCTGGGTCCTGATTATTCCACCGATGACCTGCACTCCCACCACTGCAGGCTTGGACTGGCGGAAGACACAGTCAGGCAGAAGGCGCACTGCACCTGGCCGGATGACTGCTTCCAGACGCTCTTGCTCCATCTTTATCTTCTGATCCTCCAGCCAGCGTCTCATAGCTCTCGATGATGGTGTAGATGATATCGCTGGAGAAGACAGGTACATCTGTCTTCTGGATCTCGCTCAAGGCATCGGGCAGGATGTCCACATTGAACCCCAGGATGGCGGAGAGAAGGGGATCGTTGATGGCAGCGGCCCTTATCACATCCCTTCTGGATATGTGCCCCACATCAGCATAATGAATGCGAATATCCCTTGCTTTCAGCTCCCCCACCAGGGCCTCCAATGAGCCGATGGTGTCCGACTTGAGGATTATCCCCTCGTTCTCGGTGTCTATTCTCACTGCCTCCAGCTCGGACTTCAGCTCCTGGGATAGCGCCTCCGCCTCATCTGGATTGGAGACCACCCGGATGGTGGACCCGGCCAGGGCGTTGTCCATCTTGGGAGCTGAGACCTTCACCCCGGAGGCAGCAGTCACATGCTTGACCGGCTTGAATCTCTCCTCGCTCCTGATCTCCGCCAGAGGCTTGGGCTTGAGCAGGGCCCTGATCTTGGTGACCAGGGGCTCGCGGGAGGTGCCAACGATCACTGTATCCCCGGCAAAGAACTCTCCATTATAGAGGATGACATCCAGGGTGGTGCCCAGCCCCTTCTCCTCTTTGACCTCGAGGATGGTGCCAATCCCAGGCCCAGTGGCGGTGAGCTGCAGATTATCCTTCAGGAATCTCTGCGCCAGGCCCACCAGGATCATGAGGAGATCGGGAACCCCTTCCCCAGTCAAGGCGCTGATGGGCACAATCCCCACTGTGCGGGTAAAATCGGTGATGCGATCATAGCGATCAGCGTCAAAGCCATACTTGTAAAGCTCCCCCACCAGCTCATAAAGCCTGGTATCGAGGGCCTCAGAGACCCTCTCGCTCTGTGCCTTCAGGCTCTTGGCGAAGGGGGCGTTGGTGGCACTGTGCCATCCGCCAATGCGGTCCATCTTATTAGCAGCCACCACAAATGGGGTCTTGAAGCGCTTGAGGATCTTCAGGGACTCGATGGTCTGGGGCTGGAAGCCCTCGTTTATATCCACGATCAGCACTGCCAGATCGGCCAGTGAGCCCCCCCGGCTGCGCATGGAGGTGAATGCATGATGGCCAGGGGTGTCGATGAACAGCAATCCCGGAATCTGGATCTCCTTTCCGAAGTGCGATCCGCAGAAATCCTGCACCACATCCAAGGGAACCTCTGTGGCTCCGATGTGCTGGGTTATCAGGCCGGCCTCGCCCTTGGCCACTGCTGTCCCCCGGATCCTATCGAGGAGAGTGGTCTTGCCATGGTCCACATGCCCCATCACCACTACTATTGGTGTCCTGAGGTTTGATTCCTTGCCCTTTGTCTTGGCGGCCTTTTTGGATTTTTGCTGCATGAAAGATCGCTTCTCTGAGAATTAGCCCTAAAAAAGGAGTTTATTTTTTGAGAATTTAAAGGCTCCCATGAGAGCCCGGCAGATCTCTTCTGCCCGGGGCTACTCGTAGAGCCATTCTTCATCTATTCGCTCATATTCGACCAGCTCTGAGGGATCGAAGTGAAGGGCGATCTCGCGAGAGGCTGATGCTGGAGAGTCTGAGCCATGCACCACATTCCGCCCGGTCTCAATGCCCCAGTCACCGCGAATGGTTCCAGGGACGGCATCGGCGGGATTTGTGGCGCCGTTCATCTTCCTCATGGCGGCAATAGCGCCCTTCCCCTCCACCACCAGGGATACAGAGGGCCCAGAGGTGATGAAATCCACCAGATCCTGATAGAACCTCTTGTCCACGTGCTCAGCATAATGCTCTTTGGCCTTCTCCTCGGGCATTTGCGCCAGCTTCATGGCCACGATCTTGAATCCCTTCTCCTCGATTCGCTGCAGGATCTTGCCCACCAGGCCTCTCTGCACGCCATCGGGCTTGACCATGATGAACGTTCTCTCTATATCTGCCAAGCTTATGCCCCCTTACGGGCCCACTTCACCCTTCTGGTCACCCGGCCAAGGGCGACATTGTTCTCGCACTTGGAGGAGCAGAAATAGAATACCGTTCCATCCCTTCTGGCATAGAGCTTGCCTGTGCCCGGCTCAATGATCCTATTGCAGAAGCTGCACCTTCTCTCTTCCATCTCCTTCACCTGCTGGTAAGCTTCTTGGCCTCTCTTGCTGTCTCCAGCAGCATCAGGACGTCGCCGATTCTTATCGGTCCCATGCTGTTTCTGGTGATGATCCGGCCTTTGTTATTGCCCTCGAGGATACGGCACTTGATCTGCATTGCTTCCCCATGCATGCCGGTAACGCCTATCACCTCGATGACCTCAGCCGGTATTCCGCTATCGTCATCCATTGGAGATCACCTATTTCAGAGATCCGACCTTCTGGACGATCTCATCCAGCAGCTCTTTTCCCTTGCCCGGCTCCACAATCGCCGCGGCTGCGCTCTTCACACCCAGGCCGGCGGCAGCGCCAAGCTCGCTTTGCTTCTTGACATAGATATAGGGGGTCTTCTTCTCTTCGCATAACGCAGGGATATGGGCTACGATCTCTGGGGGCTGGACATCCTCGCCCACGATAACCAGGCGGGCCACTCCCCTCTCAATGGCCTTGGTGGCCTCATTCGTTCCCTTCTTTATCCTGCCGGTATCGCGAGCCAGCTCCAGGGCCTCAAGTGATTTGGTAGCCAGATCAACTGGAACATCAAATCTTACATATATTGGTCTTGCCATAATTAATTCTCCTTCCGGGCCTAGCACTGCCCATCATCATTCATCGCAAAAGCGCCTTTTGGATCATACCTCAAGACTAGATCTGCCATCAGTTCCATATGTAAAAAGGTTGCGCTAGGGTCCGAGCAGCTCCATCAGCACCCCTTGAATATCCTCCTCCGATACAACCCCGGATAATTCTCCCTCTGATCCCTTGATCGAATACTGCAGATCGTTCTTCAGGGCCAGATCCTTCATCCTCTGACTTGTATCAGCTGTGGGCTGGATGCAGCGGCAAACCAGATCAAAGGCAGAGCTATTGCCTGACTGGGCGACATTGAGGTTGAACTCCTTATACCCGCCGGCCAGGGGCATGATCGCCCCGCCACTGCCCAGGGCGGCAAGCTGCAGATCTCCCCCGCTCTCATCTACCAGGGTGAAGCTCTCTGCCGGCTGGCCACCGGATATGACATCGATGGTCTGCTCGATCCCCTCCTGCGGTCCGCACAGAGCAGGCCTTCCCATGGCCAAAACGAGATCCGTGCCCCTGGGGATCAGCATATAGCCCTTATAGGGTATGACCAGGCCGTCATAGCCCATGGGATAGGGCTGGATCCAGTGGAACTCAGACCAGGTGTTGTTGAAACGGGCCACACCCAGCCTCTCGATTCTGGTGGAATAGAGCTGACCTCCATAGAGCAGGCCGATGGATTGAGGTAGGGCAATCATGGCCGCATCGGTCAGGCTCTTCGATGCATTGAGGTCGATCCAGTATGCTATATCTGTGCTCTGTGGCGCCATCTCCAGGACATCTCTCAGCCCCTCGAAGCTCCACTCCACCAGGGTCCCCCTGACCCCAAAGGTCTCAGCGGGATCGACGCTTTTCGGCACAACAATCTGCTTCTCATCGGTGCCTAAGGGCAGATAGTAGGCGACTCCAGAGAGCACCATGAGAGTGCCAATGAGGATAGCAAAGGCCTTCTGATTCATCATCATCACTCGGTAATAATTATTATTTAACCTTTCTCTGCCAGAGGGGCTCGTCCTGTATATAGCTCCGCCCTAGGGCCAAGGCGATCTCCGCCCGCTCCAGCTCCCGGCCCAGGTAGCCGGCATGGTCCAGCCTTCCCACCAATCCCTGCTCTATGAGGCTGTTGAGCACATCGCGCCCCCTCTCTCCGGCTATGGTGATCCTGCCGTTGTCGGCCATGATCCTCCCCTCAGAGAGAAAGATCCTGAAGCTCCCGGCAGGGTCGGCCTGGAAGGGGTGCTCCGTTCCCGCCTCCACCACCTCCTGGGAGGGGGCAATTTCCTGAATCCTCCTCTTCTCCTTGAGGATCAGGAGGTCCAGGCCCAGGTCTTTGGGAGGGGTCTGGCGCTCTTTGGCCAGGAGCATCATCCTCGAGGCCACAGCCAGATCATGAACGGACCCTGCCGCCTTGGCGCTGTGCTCGGGGGTAAAGAGCAGTGAGGCCTCCACCTCTGCTGCCAGGGCGCTCAGCAGCAGATTGGCCCCTGGCCCGTCTCCATCCATGAGCTCAGTGACATTGCCCGCCCCGAAGAACAGGGGTATATCGGGATGGTCCCTGCGCAGGCGGATGTATCTTTCAATCGAGCAGGTCAGGCCCATCAGGGGAGGATCGAGAACCGGATCGGCGATGGCCTGAATGGAATAGCTCCTGGCCCTCTCCAGGTTCTCCTCTATGCTGATGGGTCCAGGCCCTGGTATGACCACTGCTGGTATGCCCTCTTCTGCCACCCTCCTTCCCACCTGGGGAAGGTTCTCTGCATTCAGGCTGAGTATCATGTCCGCCCCCGCCTCGATGCCGGCAAGGATCAGGTCCGGGCGGACGGCATCTATGCTTATGGGGAGTGCAGTGACGCCCTTGCCGTCTGGAGGGCTCTTCTGACACTGGAGGGGGTGGCATCTGTGGATGCTCCCAGGTCGATCAGGTCAGCCCCCTGCTCCTCGAAGTATCTGATCCTCTTCCCAAGAGCCCCATCATCGAGCCGGGTGGCATCGACGACCTCTGCTAAGACCTTCATCCGCGAGCTGCCCCCGATCTTGACCCCTCTGATGGTCAGCTGGCCGGGAGCCTCTGCCTCCAGCCTCTCCAGATCGGCCATCGCCTCCTGCCTTCTCTTTCCCTCCAGCAGGGCGCAGGCCGGAATGGTGGTGGAGAGCTCAACCTCATCCAGGCGAGGCAGGAGGGAGAGAAGATCTATGGCGTGCTTCGGTCCCAGGCGGATCTTTGTCTCCAGGATCCTCTCCGCCCCTCTGAAGTCAGCAGTTATAGCCCCGGGGGATCAGTATCAGATCGTATCCTCTGGGCCCTGCCCGGCAGAGCATCTCCGGGGTGATGAATGCTGCTACATCGACATCCAGCACCAGGACATCTGTGCCGCAAGCCGATTCTCTCACCAGATCACTGGCCAGATTTCCGGTGACGAGAAGGACCCTCATCTCCTGGGGCTGCCGCCCTCTCAGCCGCCCTTCTCCGCAAGAAGAGGGCTTCTCATCTCGCTCCGCAGTATCTCACCTCGTCCACATCCAGGGTGAGAGGCGTTCCCGGCTCAATGGAGGTGATCCTTCTCACCCTTCCCACTCCCACCAGCTGCAACTGCAGCCTTGCTGCCTGAGACTCCCTCTCCTCATAATAATACTCACCTGACTGGATGGTTCTATGAGTTATGATCTGCAGGGCCTTTATGGTGGTGATGAGGCCGGTTGTACCGGGGACAACATCCATGGCACTGGAATCGGTGACGAAGAGTCTATCGCCTGGCTGGTGATCGTAGATGGCAATGAAGTTGTTCGGGCTCCTGATCTCCACCGTCCTCACCCTGGCGGCGAGAATCTCTTTTATCACATGTCTGGATAATCCTGTAAGGCTTGTGTAAATCATCTGGCATCACCCGTACATTGGAAACTCTTTTGGCAGTTGTGTCTGCTGTTCCTCGGGCGCGGCCGCCTTCATCTGCTGGGCCAGTTGAGCCATCTGCACCTCGATCTCCTCTGCCTGCTCAGCCAGCTTGGCAGTATTCACCCCCAGGCCGTAGATCTTGTTGATGCTCTCAATGGCAGCAATCGCCGAGCGGGGGTCGGGCTCAGCTGATGCCGTCTCCCCCAGGAGGCAGACTGCAGGCAGATTTCTTATGCGGCACTCATTCATGATGCTGCCGGTAATTCCGGTGATGGTGCCGATCTCAAAGATCTCTGTAGTCCCTTTTATCTTATCGAGGAGGTCGTGCCTGCTCACTGCGCCGAAGACCCGGTTCTGGTCGTCCATCACTGTTATCCCTGCCAGGCAGATCAATTCCTGAGCATTGATGGACTCGGCCCAGGTCACTATCTCCTTTCCGATATCATAGGATGCCAGGGGGTGAACTGGGATATCGGCGGTGAGAACCACCACCTCCTTGCTCGCTTCCTCGTAGATGCGAACTGGCATATTCACCACCCCACCCAAGAGCACTGCCAGTGGCGGGAAGTATTTGGAGTTCATGGCTCCGATGTAGGTCATCTTCAACTCGTTGACTATGTACTGGCTGGCGATGTTCCCTACCAGGCCGATTCCCGGGAAGCCCTCAATTAAAATGGGGTTCTTGACAGTCAGCTTCTTCTCAAGGATGACCTGGACAATATCCTTCTCCATGAGGGATAATGATATTTAATCTCAGATAAGCTATTCGCTTTGTGCCTCTGCCTCTCCTCTTTGAATGCCGCTTCAGCCCGAAGAACAATGCACCGGGGCATTAGAGCTTTGAGGATCTCTGCTCCGCCCTTCGCGATCCCACAAGTTAAAATAACGAATCCCCTATTGATGAGCATAGCGAAAAGCAAAAACGGGCAACCTGGGGTTGACAATGGCGGAACTTATCAATGATATTATAGATGGGGCGATATCGGCAGGCAGAACCTACCTCATGGAGAACGAGAGCAAAGCCATTCTGGAGGAGCTGGGGATATCCACCACCGGCTCCAGAGTGGCCAGGTCAGAGGAGGAGGCAGTGGAGATTTTCCTCTCCCTGGCCTCTCCTGTGGCCATGAAGGTCCTCTCCCCGGAGGTGGTCCATAAATCCGATGCCGGTGGGGTCAAGCTCCATCTGGAGGGGGAGGATGCCGTCCGGCAGGCCTACCGGGAGATGATCAGCGCATTCCAGGGGAGGGCGGTGGAGGGAATATCAGTGCAGAGGATGGCCCCGCCGGGAATAGAGGCCATCGTGGGGGTGGCAAACGACCCCACCTTCGGCCCGGTTCTGATGTTCGGCCTGGGAGGGGTATTCGTCGAGGTCCTGAAGGATGTCAGCTTCCGCTCCATTCCCATCACCCTCTCCGATGCCCAGGAGATGATCGAGGAGATCCGGGGATACACGCTGCTCAAGGGCAGCCGGGGCCACTCTGCTGATATCGAGGCTTTAGAAGAGCTCCTGATGAAGATATCGGATTTTGTGGCCTCAGAGCCGCGGGTCTGGGAGATGGATCTGAACCCCGTCTTCCTCTATCCCCAGGGCTGCACAGCCGTCGATGCCCGCATCATCCTGGGGGAGCCCAGGCCCAGCCCTCCAGAAGAGAGAGAGGAGCAGGATCTGCATGACCTCTTCTATCCCCAGAGCATCGCCGTCATCGGGGCATCAGGGACTCCGGGAAAGCTGGGCTGGAATGTCTTCACCAATCTGGTCAGCCACAAGTTCAAGGGCATGCTCTATCCCATCAATCCGCGGGCAGAGGCGATCCATGGCATCAAGGCCTATCCCCGGATCAGTGCTGTGCCCGAGCCGGTGGATGTGGCCATCATCCTGGTCTCAGCGGACATGACAGCGGATGTGGTGGAGGAGTGCTGCCAGTGCGGCGTGCGCTATATCGTAGTCGAGTCGGCGGGCTTTGCCGAGCTCGGTCCGGAGGGCAAGAAGATCGAGCTGCAGATGAAAGAGATCGCCGATAGGTATGGGGTGAGGCTGCTGGGGCCGAACTGCTCGGGGATCATCAACACCCACTGCAGCATGGTGCAGTCCATAGGGATTGTTGATGCCCTGAGCCAGGGCAATATCGGCCTGGTCTCCCAGGCGGGGGTCTGCGCTGCCGGTATGCTCTGGGGTCTGCGCCATATCATGGATTTCGGCATCATCGCCACCATCGGCAATAAGCTGGATATCAATGAGACCGATATCATGGAGGCAGTGAGCAGGGATGAGAACATCAATGTCATCTGCATGTATCTGGAGTCGGTGAAAGGGGGGAGGCGGTTCATAGACCAGGCGCGGCGGATCACCAGGGAGAAGCCCATGGTGGTGCTCAAGTCCGGCCGGACTGAGGCGGGAAAGAAGGCCGTGGCCTCCCATACTGCCTCCCTGGCCGGCAACGACCAGATCTATAGCGCCGTCTTCCGCCAGTCGGGGATCATCCGGGCGCGGGATTATGAGCATATGTTCAACCTGGCCCGGGCCATATCCAAGCAGCCCCTGCCCGATCGGGAGGGGGTGTTCATCATAACCTATGCCGGCTCCCTGGGGGTCATTGCCGCCGATGCCATCACCGACAATGGCATGCGCCTCTCCGAGCTGGATGAGCCCCTCAAGCAGAGGCTGAAGGAGCTTCTGCCCGACTATGTCTGCGGCATGAACCCGGTGGACTACACCTTCAGCCAGGATGCCAGGATTGTGAAGAGCACCATAGAGATCGGTGTGGAGAGCAGTGATGTGGGCAGCTTCATTGTCATCCTCCAGGCGGAGATCCTGGACAGCTATGTAGAGGCCTTAAAGAGCATCAACTACCAGGGAAAGCCCATCATCGCCTGTGTGGCCGGAAAGGAGTTTGAGATGCCCGGGGTGATAAAGATGGAGAAGGCAGGAATCCCGGTCTTCTCCACGCCTGAGCAGGTGGCAGATGCCCTGGGGGTCATGTACCAGCAACATAAGAGGATCACCAGGGCGAGGGGGAAGGATTGAGCAAAAGCAAATGGAAAAATTTAAGACCTTCCGGGGATGCTACAGATGATGGAGGTATCAGGAGAATGGGATTTAAGTCTGTGGTAATGGGGCTGCTCCTGGTGGCCTGCCTGTCGGCGGCCGCCCTGGGCGCGGGCCCCTTGAATGCTGTTGCGCAATTTCCCGCCGAGGAGATGTCCGGAAGTGTGATCAAGCAGGAGGTTCAGGAGGGTTTCTCCAGCCTTGGAGGTGACCCCTCTCTGTCCTTCAGGAATGAGAGCCTGTTTTATACCGACAGGCAGACGGGGATGAGCCCCAATGCCGTCACAAAGGTGCCGGTCAGATATGCAGCAATAGCCGGGAACTGGTCCTTTTCCCTCACCGGGGCGGCTACCAGCCACCTCACCCTTAATCTGTACCAGAATCAGGATGCAGTATCGGGCTATGGCGTAATAACCCAGAATGGGGCCATGGCTCAGGTCACTGCTGCCGGCACCATACTGGGGGATAGGGTGGCGCTGTTTGTGACCCCAGTGGCCAGCCAGAGCCTTTACCGTCTGAGCCTGACCATAACCCCGGGATCGCTGAACGGCGACTTCATCTACACCGCTCCGGGAGTGACCCAGCCGGGCGTCGCCTTCGGAAAGCTGCTGGCGGCTTCGCCGGCTGCGCCCGTTGCCCTGGGGGCATAGGGAGCTCCGGCCCGGCCAATCCGGGCTTCAAACAGCCCCGGGTCCTCTCCGCCCATCTATTTTTTCTTCTGGCGTATCTGTCCCCTTGATATCCTTGAAGCGATTGGTATATCATCTGAAGCCGGCATCATCTGCACAGAGGGGTCTAGGTGGTGATAGACAATTGGTAAGAGCTGAATTTCCGATCGCCATTCTCCTCATTCTGATCCTCCTGGAGGGGGCGGCATCGCAGGGCTATTTGGGCACCGTCTCCACTGGCCGGGGGATTCTCTCCCCCATCACCGTGGGAATGGAGGAGGCATCAGGTGCCCAGCTCGGCCTGTCCGGAGGACTGAACCTCAGCGGGAACTGGTCGGTGGACCTGGCTGGCGGCGGGCCGCCCAGGCATCTGGACCTGGAGATGCTCCAGCAGCAAAGGCTGTTGATGGGCTGGGGGCAGATGCACTCAGAGGAGCGGAGCGGCAGCGTCACTGCCACCGGATCGGTGCGGGCGGATGGTCTGACGCTCTTTGTCCTGAATGAGGGCGAAGGGGAGCTCTTCCGGCTGGAGATGTCCGCCAGCGGGACGGCGATCTTTGGGGTATATGAGGCATCCTCCCCGGGGATGCCGATCGAATCGGGAACGGTGACCGGAAGGATGATCCTCTCTGCTCCTCAGGATCAGAGGATCGCAGCAATCAGCGCCGCCACCCTGCCGGCGGCGAGCTCCCCTTATGCCGGGGCGGTGAGAGATCTGGGAAGGGGCAGCCCCTCGGGGCGGATCAATAAGAGCATCTACAAGGGCCAGAGCGCCGGTGCAGAGGGATCGGTCACTGCCGCCGGCCCATGGGCCTTGATGGATAGCTTCAATGGGAGAGATTGTGCAGGGAGGGCGGGGGAGAGGCGGATTGCGGGCTGATCTGGCTGCAAGGTCGCCGGCCCGATCATCGAGAATCTGCCCGACCAGAAGAGGGCTTTGGAAATAATCAGGATTCTTCTCTTACATCTTTGCCCCGGCGCTGAACCTCTTCATCATCCTCTTCATGTTCATCTTGCCCATGCCCCCTCTCATCCCCTTGATCGCCTTCTGCATGGCCTGATGGGATTTGAGCAATTCCCTGACCAGCTCGGGCGGGGCGCCGCTCCCCTGGGATATGCGCTTGATGCGCGAGGCGGTGATGATCCTGGGGTCCTCCAGCTCTGCTGCCGTCATGGAGTCCATCACCACCCGGTATTTGTCCAGCCGGTCCTTGGTCATCTGGTACTCCTTGTCCGAGAGCTCAATGCCCATCCCTCCCAGGGGGAGCATCTGCATGATCTGCTTCAGGGGGCCGAGCTTGTTCATGGCCTCCATCTGCTGATACATATCTTTGAGGGTGAACTTGCCCCGCATCAGGGACTCGACATCCACCTCCTGCTCAGTCTGCACCTCCTGGGCCCTTTCGATGAGGGTCTTGATGTCGCCCATCCCCAGCATTCTGGAGATGAAGCGATCGGCCTCAAACCTCTCCAGGTCTGCAGGGGTCTCCCCGACGCCGATGAAGGCCACTGAGGTCTTGGTCTCCGCCACTGCTGAAAGGGCGCCGCCGCCCTTGGCAGTGCCATCCAGCTTGGTGATGATAACGCCAGTGATATTGACCGCCTCATTGAAGGCCCGTGCCTGCTCGCTCGCCTGCTGGCCCAAAGCGGCATCCATGACGAGCAGCTTCTGATCGGCATTGACCACGGCATGGATCTCCTTCATCTCCTGGATCAGCTCCCCCTCCAGGGCATGCCTGCCTGCAGTATCGACGATCCTGATATCGTACCTCTTGGTGGCCTCCAGGCCGTTTCGGGCTACGGCCGCAGCATCGGGGTTGCCCTTCTCTCCGTAGAAGAATATCCCCTGCCTCTCGCAGAGGGCCTTCAGCTGATCGTAGGCTCCCGCCCGGAAGGTGTCGGCGCATATGACTGCGGTGCGGAGGCCTTTCCTCTGGAAGAAGGTGGCCAGCTTGGCAGCAGTGGTGGTCTTTCCCGAGCCCTGCAGGCCCACCAGCATGATGTTCTGCTTTTTAAGGGGGATGTCTGCGCCCCGGCCCACCAGGTTGATCAGCTCCTGGTAGACGATGTTGATCACATGCTCGCGCGGGTTCATCCCCGGAGCGGGCTTCTCGTTCAGGGCTCTGGATTTGATGGTGTTGGAGAGCTGCATCACCAGCTTCACATTCACATCCGCCTGCAGGAGGGCGCGCTGGATCTCCCGCACTGCTTCATCTACCAGGGCTTTGTCGATCTTATTCGCTGAGGCAATCTTCTTTAAGGCATTGCGCAGCGATCCGCCTAAGTTGTCCAGGACCATAATGCTTCGAGATCAGGATGGTCCAGCAAGCCATATAAAATGTTCCTTGGATAATGAGCACATCTCCCCCTCTATTTGGGCGAGTTCTCCAGGGCGAGAAGATGCACCCTTCCTAATGAATCGCCTGCCACCATCCTCTGACCGTCTCGGGAAAGAGCAATGGCCATAATTGATCCTTCGCCAGAGAACTCCGCCAGAATTCGGCCCGTCTCCAGGTCCCATAGCCTGAGAGTGCTATCAAAAGATCCCGATATTGCCCGCCTGCCGTCCTGGGATATTGCCACCGCCCCGACCCCGCCGGTATGCCCCCTTAGGGTCCTGATCTCCTGCCCCTTCTCCAGGTCCCATAGCCTGAGAGTTCTATCATCAGATCCCGATATTGCCCGGCTGCCGTCCTGGGATATTGCCACCGCCCCGACCCCGCCGGTATGCCTCTCCAGAGTCCTGATCTCCCGCCCCTTTTCCAGGTCCCATATCTTGAGAGTTCTATCAAAAGGTCCCGATATTGCCCGGCTGCCGTCCTGGGATATTTCCACCGCCCTGACCCATCCGGCATGCCCCCTTAGGGTCCTGATCTCCTGCCCCTTCTCCAGGTCCCATAGCCTGAGAGTTCTATCATCAGATCCCGATATTGCCCGGCTGCCGTCCTGGGATATTGCCACCGCCCCGACCCCGCCGGCATGCCCCTCCAGTGTCCTGATCTCCTGCCCCTTTTCCAGGTCCCATATCTTGAGAGTGTTATCATCAGATCCCGATATTGCCCGCCTGCCGTCCTGGGATATTGCCACCGCCCTGACCCCGCCGGTATGCCCCTCCAGTGTCCTGATCTCCTGCCCCTTTTCCAGATCCCATAGCCTGAGAGTGTTATCATCAGATCCCGATATTGCCCGCCTGCCGTCCTGGGATACTGCCACCGCCTCGACCCATCCGGCATGCCCCTCCAGAGTCCTGATCTCCCGCCCCTTTTCCAGGTCCCATAGCCTGAGAGTTCTATCATCAGATCCCGATATTGCCCGCCTGCCGTCCTGGGATACTGCCACCGCCTCGACCCATCCGGCATGCCCCTCCAGGGTCCTGATCTCCTGCCCCTCTTCCAGGTCCCATAGCTTGAGAGTTCTATCCTCAGATCCCGATATTGCCCGCCTGCCGTCCTGGGATATTGCCACCGCCTCGACCCATCCGGCATGCCCCTCCAGAGTCCTGATCTCCCGCCCCTTCTCCAGGTCCCATAGCCTGAGAGTTCTATCATCAGATCCCGATATTGCCCGCCTGCCGTCCTGGGATATTGCCACCGCCCTGACCCCGCCGGCATGCCCCTCCAGGGTCCTGACCTCCTGCCCCTTTTCCAGGTCCCATAGCCTGAGAGTTCTATCATCAGATCCCGATATTGCCCGCCTGCCGTCCTGGGATATTGCCACCGCCCAGACCCAGTCGGCATGCCCCCTTAGGGTCCTGATCTCCTGCCCCTTTTCCAGGTCCCATAGCTTGAGAGTTCTATCCTCAGATCCCGATATTGCCCGCCTGCCGTCCTGGGATATTGCCACCGTCCCGACCCCGCCGGTATGCCCCTGCAATGTTCTGATCAAGGGCCCACCGGGTGAGGCCAGGCTCCCGGCTAGAGGACGAAGCCAGGGATAGGTAATCCTGGTAGGAATTTGCATTATCAGTGACTCTACAGAGGAAATTTGAACACCCACGAGCCTTCCGGTGAGCTGGCCCGGAAGCTGTTCCGGATTCCGGGATAGGACATGGGCAGAGAGCCTGATCGCCCCCTGGATGGGTGACAGATCCTCATCTGAGTCTGCCCGGTCATAATCGGAGAGGAGGGAGGGGACGTCCGTGGCCTGAAGCTTCGCCTCTATCCAGTCGAAATCAAGGAGCAGAGATTTGATCTCCTCAGATCTTTGCGCCTGGGAGAGATGGTAGACCAGGTGCTGGAAGAAGTAGCCGTCGTTGGGGCCAGATGGCCAGCCGCCCCCTGCTGGACGGTAGGCATCCAGGATCCGATTATGAAGGGCCTGGAGATCAGAACAGCTCGCCCTCAAAAAGTCGTGCAACAGGTCATGGATCTCGATTGCTGATGAAATATTATCGATGTCTCTCTTCAGCAGTGATCGGCGATCCAGGACTGCAAGCAGCCTTCTGCCGTTTTTCTCATCTAGCTTCCGGGCATGAGCCCACAGAGTCAGGATGGCAGCCTCAGGTATGGTCTCATCCGGAGGGAAGACAGCCAGCAGCAGGTAGCATTCTCTCTCCTCTTCTGATAGCCTGTCCACGCTGACCTTCAGGGATTTCATGACACTGCGCTCTTCGTGATCCAGGAACTTCAGATCAGCCTCCTTCAGGGCCTCAAGAAGATCGCTCCAGGATACGCCATCCCTTATCTGCGCCCCGCAGAGGGCCAGGGCTAAAGGCAATCTCCCACACTGGTCTATGACCTCTGCTGCCTGTGACGGAAGTTGGGCTTGATCCAGACCAGCCCAACTGGCCAGAAGCTCTCTTGAATCTTCCTCTTTGAGAAGGCCGAGGGGGTACTCTATAGCAGCAAGAGCGGTTATGATGCGCCCATCGCGGGTTGTGATCAACATCCTCCCCTTCGGGCCGAGATCTCCTATGAACTCTTTCACATCCGAGCTGCTCCAGACATCGTCCAGAATGACCAGACAGGCCTTCCCGGCCAGAAGGCGGCCAAGGGCTATCCTGCCCTCGGCGGTGCTCTCGAAGGCATGGGGCTGGCAGTCGATCATCCTCGCCAGCTCTGCCTGCTTCTGAGCGATCTTGGGCTCAGTGCCCAGGGTCACCCAGAAGATGCCATCAGAGAAATATCTCTGAACTTCTTCATCCCTGGCGGCAGCCGCGGCCAGGACGGACTTGCCTATTCCGCCCATGCCATGTACGCCCAGCTTTCGAGATGGGGTCTGGTGCTCATTCCTGGGGGAGGTAATGGCGGTGGTAGAATGATCGCCTGAGATCAGAGCATCCCTGAGCCCTCTCAGATCTGACGGGCGGGGGAGGAAGTTGGCGGGCAGCTCGGGAATGCCGGCAATCAGGCGGCATCTCCCTGGGCTTCCAATGGGAGGAACTATATCTCCGATTGGTATAGCGGTGCCGATCTGAACTCCCTCGTGCAACTCTCCTCCCTGACAGTCTATCATCCCCACAATGGCCTTCTGGGTGAGGGAGAAAACAGGCGAGCCGCTCCTGCCGAATTTTAAAGCCTCCAGAGGGATCTGGAGCTGCATGCGGCGGCTCTTTTCCTTATAGATCCAGATGTCTGTCAGTATCTTGCCGCTGATCTGCGTTGCATAAAAACCGTCAATGGTCTCATCGCCAACCACTTGAGCATAGCCTCGCGATATAAATTTGCATTCCCTTTTATTCCAAGGTTTAAGGAGCTCTGAGAAGTCTAATGAATTCAGCGTCTTTTCCGTCCTGAGTATGGCAATATCGTTTGGCAGGGACTGGGCCCTTATCAGTGTTGCCTTCTGCCAGCGCCCTTTGTCATCATCATGTCTGATCCAATACACTTTCTTTGGTTTGATCTTTTTCTTGACACCATCCTCTCCCACGAGCACATGGTAGCAGGTGGCGATCATATCCGCGGAGATATAAAAGCCAGTTCCACTACCCTCTTTCTTGTCCCTGGAGACCTCCACCACAATTCTTTCAAGGATTTCGTTGTCGTTCATCCGGCCTTGTCCACTTCAGTGTTACCTCAAAGGTCGCCTCGCTCTCCCCTTTGGCAAACAGCAGATTGGAGTCTAGGCCCAGCTTCAGGCCGAACTTCATGGTGTACTCGCTGGGCCGGGCCTTCTCCTCTATCCTCTGCAGGCCCTGATATGAGCTGTCCGCTGTCTCCTTGACCACAGCCATGATATCCTGAATCTTCCCCTCCAGGCTGAAGGTCGCCCGATCCTTGGCCACCCGGCCGGCACCCGGACCCTCGATCTCGAAGAGGATCTTGCCACCGGAAGCAGTTATTATCTCGCCATATTGCGCCATCCTGATCACTTTAAGGTTATGCCTGAGATAATACTATATCGTGATGGTATTTTAACAATGGCAAGGCACATAAGCCTTTTTAAAAAAATTGACAGATCTATGCCCTCACGGCGGTGGCATTGCCCCGCTCCCTCTCCTCCCCCTGCCACCTCAGGATATAGCTCCCCGATAGGGTATCGTTGGCCAAAATCAGATCGAGGTCGCATTGGTCATACCTTTGGCCCTCGAACTTGGGTGCAGCTGATCGGGCGGTGAGCATCAGCTCATCGCCGGAGATGGACCCGCTGGCGGAGAATGAGTTTTCTGCCGCCCCTTCATTAAGAGAGCCAAAGCCCATCACCTTATTCCCTCCAGAGCCCCAGAGGGTGAGGCTCAGGGAGAGGTCATTCCGGCTGGCAAACCTCACCCTCCACTTCCCGCTCACCCTATCGGAATCGCTGCCTTCTGTCTCATTGAAGGGCGATCCATCTGCGAATGGATCCCTCTTGCCCTCCACCACAGTGACCTTGGGGGAGGGATCGGGCATATCCATAGTGGGGGGAGTGATCAGGGGCTTGGGCATGTCCATGTTCGCCCCGGTGATGCTGGGCACAGCTATGGTCCCCGGCTCCAGGGCTGTAGCTGCGATCGATATGCATGACAGAAATACCAGGATAATCGCTATCTGCACCTTTTTAGCTCTCATATCCGTCCGCCTCGGCTGTGATGTATAGCATGGATGCATGGATGTATTTTTAATGTTTTCAGTTGAAAGAGCTTCCTGCCCTCTGAGAGCTGGAAGGGCAGACTGCATGGCCAAGTATTTATTCCATCCCGCCTATTATACTATAGAAATATGGTCTTCTGCAGTCTTTGCATTGACATACAGATTGCTCTTTGCAGCCATTGTAAGGGAGATGAAGATGATGGGAAGGACCTATTCCACCGGGCTGATAGTATCGCTGGCCGAGATTCAACATAACATGGCCATGTCAGCCGCCATGGCAGAGCTTCTGATGGCGGCGGAGTATCCATCCTCCTTTGACTGGAGGAGCTTTGAGGGCAAGGACTACACCACCTCCATTCGCGATCAGGGAAGATGTGGTAGCTGCGTTGCCTTCGCCACTGTCGCCCTGATGGAGTCCATGATGAAGATAGCAAAGAAGGAGCCTGAACTGCAGCCTGATCTCTCCGAGGCCTATCTATTTCCTCGCGGTGGCGGCAGGTGCGAGCGCGGCGCCCAGTTCGTGCGCATGCTCAAGGCGGCTGAGTCCGGGGTCTGCGATGAGCTCTGCTGCCCCTATTCCGGCGACTGGAACCCCTGCCCCGATTTCAAGAGCAGGCTTGTCGCCATCACATCCTATAAGACCATCTTCAGCCCTGAGCAGGCCAAGGCCCACATCGCCTCCACCGGACCCCTAATGAGCGGCCTGGCGGTCTATGCCGACCTCTTCGATTATGATGGCGGGATCTACAGCCAGGATTACGGGGAATACATCGGCAACCATGCCGTTCTGCTGGTGGGCTACGATGAGAGTGAAGGCTGCTGGCTGGGAAAGAACTCCTGGGGCCCCGCCTGGGGAATGGAGGGCTGGTTCAAGATCAAGCAGGGAGAGTGCGGCATGGGCTCTGCCTTCCCCTTCTATTCTGCAGCCATAGGCTCGGCCCCCATCCCGCCCTCGCCAGGGGTGCCTGATCTCACCATTCCCATCGATGGCACCCTGTATGTCACTATGACAAAGGCCCCAGAGAAGAGTGCCATACTGCTGGTTAACAATGCCCGGATCGGCCCTCTCACCCTGGGGGAGGAGCTGAGTGCAGGGGAGTTTGAGAAGGGAGATGCTGTACAGTTCACCCTCATGGGCATCGCCGATAAGGGCACCTGCTTTCCATCGGGCTGGAGGATATGGACTATGAGGATGGGCGGGGGCAGGTATGAGTTCCGGCTGCAGCAGAGGTAGCCTCTCCAAATTGTCGATCGTGATCATCGATCGTATGCAATATGGAGGCTCAAGGCTGCCTCGGCATCAATGGCCCCTCTGCCCCTCCTTCTCCCTCAGACGCAATCTGCTCTTTGTCTTCCAATATTTAAAAATTGTATTTGAATACTGAATGTGAATATAACCACAAGGTTTATAGTCATTACAGTTTTATTCGCCATTTGCCGTGATGAAATGGCATTCGAATCCAGGAAGAACGGTATTGGCAATTCAACTATCGGTAGCATTTCTTTCCGTCCTGTGAGGAGGGGGCGAGATGCACATATAGGAGGATCAACATGAAGAAAATTTTTAGTATACTTATCATGGCCACCACACTGGCAATGATCGCAACTGCAGTGGCACAGCTCCCATCAGAAGCAGTAAAGGAGAATCGCGTTAATGTCTCCACCATCGATCGGACGGTGACAAATCCATTCGATCCGGCATATGTCTGGAACAATCCATATGCGGTGCCGCTCTCCGGAACAAGCCCCACCATATTTCAGAATATCGCCTTCAAGAAGACCCCGGGAGGCGTCTCAGCAGCATCATACACTGAGAGCATAAATGCATTCCTGGCCTACGATCCTGATGGTGGCAAGAGCAATATCACTATAGCTGCAGCAAGAGTGGGACTGACGGCAAAGGCCGCTTATGTTGGCAGCAGCGTAAAAGAGAGCGCTACGAGGCCTCAAACCCCCGCAGCCTCCCAGACTCAGGCTGATGCTTTGACTCAGGCTGATGCTTTGAATGCCTCTATCTGATTGTACAATCCCCTGAGGGTCCTGCTCACAGCCGGGAATGCAGCTTTTTGTCTGGCTCTGCAGATTCGCTGAATTGAGGATTTGGCAATTGGGGCTGCAGTCCCCTCTTTATTTCTTCAGCGGGCAGATCCTCAGAGCCTGCCGATATGATCTTGTCCGGGATCAGTCCATCTCTCCCTCTTCCACTGTATCCCTGGGGGCGAGCATCAGATCATTGAACAGCAGGATCTCAATCACCTGGGCCACATAGCGCCTCTGCTGGAATCTCTGGATATCCTGGTTCATCTTCAGCTCGGCATCGACCTGCACCCGGATCAGGCTGAGCCTCATATCCCTCTGCTCCTCCTCCCTGATCTTCAGGTCACATATCTCCCGGAGCAGCCAGGGAAGCTTCATGGGATTTCCCAGTGCCCGCGCCACCAGCAGAGTGTAGTCCTTCGGCTCTTTTACCTCATTCTCGCCGGTAAGGAGCATCAGGTCTTCCAAAGAGAACTTCTCGCCGTTTATTGCTATGCTCTCATTCAAATAAAATCACCTTGCAGTATCCTCTCGCAGAGGCGGAGGTCCTCTGCCACATTCACATTCACTGCCAGCTCTATCCTCTCCATTATAAGATGATAATCCTCCTGCTCTCTCTCGATCTCTCTGCCCTCCAGGACATTGATCCCGGAGGGGACTATCAGCTGGTCCCGGTAGTTGAAGAGGGAGTCGGGCCGGCGTCCCAGACGGCGGTGCAGATCCAGCGGGGTGTGGGTGGAGAGGGCGGGCTCAGGACGGCCTTCATAGACCTCGATTATTGTATCGATCAGATCGCTGTTGATCAGGGGCAGATCGGCCATGACAATCATTATGGGATCGGCAACCTCTGCCGCCTTCACTGCATAGATCATATCCGGGACGAAGCCCATCCCCGGGGTGTCCAGCACAGACAGGTTCCAGTCCAGTGCCCATTCCCGGGTGAGGGGCACATTCTCTGTGGTGGCAATGTATATCCTCTCCACAGAGCTCTCCTCCAGAGCCAGGGCCACATACTCGATCAGCCTCCGGCCGAGGATGGTCACCATGGGCTTCTCCCCTCTCTTCAGCCGGGAGCCCCGGCCGCCGGCCATCACCAGAGCGTCCAGGGAAGAACACCTCCCAGAGTCAGGGCGGCGGCCAGAGCAGTCACCCTCGCCAGCTCGTTTGTTGCCCCTATGCCGTCGCCGGTAGCTCCCCCGAAGTTCCTCTTGGAGACTTCAACCAGGCAAAGGGCAGCGAGCTGGGCAGTTGCCAGGACCGCCAGGCCGAGGGCCCCCAGGGCGAGAGAGCAGATGACCGCCGAGATGGCCAGGCCGAGGAGGAACTGGCCCAGATCAGTCCTCTGGATCATTATCTGCCCAAAGCCCTTCTGCAGGGGATGGGAGAAGGCGGCAAAGGTTATCATCGCCTCCTTGGCGCTCACCTCGGCGCTGAGAACTGCCAGGGGCGCCAGCCCCTCCGGCAGGCTGGAGAGGAGGGCGAATGAGGCCAGGATGAGAAGGACGATATAGAGCCCTCCTCCCGTTCCCAGGTATATGTCCTTCATCGCTGCTATCTTCTTCTCCCTGGTGCCGTGGGCGATCACCCCATCGGCAAAGTCCGCCAGGCCATCGATATGGTTTATGCCGCAGAGCCAATAGGTCGTGGCTATCACCACCACTGCCGCCAGGCCAGCCGGAAATGCCTGCAAGGCAATGCAGCAGACCCCACCCAGGACTGCGCCCAAGGCCATGCCCACCAGAGGAAAGAGATAGACATGCTTCATCAGGGCCTCCACCCCCTCCATGGATATGCCCACCGGTATGGTGGAGAGCCAGCCGAAACCGGATTTGAGGGCGAAGAGAATCTCCTTCAATTTCTGCTCCCCGGATCGGCTGCCGCTCTGGTGTACATATTGGCTGAGACCCCGCCGATCAGGCCGGCCAGAGCATCATCCAGGAAGGGTCCCAGTTGGGAGAGTATTCCCGGTTTGGCCTTGTCGTAGCGCACATAATCAAAGAGCCCCTTGTAGCCTCCCACATACTTGGCAATGCTCAGGCCCAAGACCTCGTCTGCAATAAGGCAGCTCAGATCGTTCTCATAATCGGAGGGATTGAGGTTGGGCAGGCTGCGCCTCTCTCCCTCCCCCTCCAGGAGGATGGCGGCGTATATGAGCAGGGCCAGGTTGGGATCGGATAGGGCAAGATCCATCTCCCGCCGGAATTCTGCTTCTGCCCTCTCTTGCGTCTCCACCCCGGGATGGGGAAAGTAAAGCTCCATTGCTGCAGATATGATCTTCTCCTCTGTGATTCCCCTGCTCTTCAGCACATCTCTGATATCTCTGGACGCCATGGTAAAGCATGCATGGTCTGGGGGAATAAAAGAATATCCGATATCGCGAAGTTTATATGGACTGATGCCCGATATATGGGTGAGGAGACTCCATGAAGACCATGGTCAAGATTTTTGTGGATCACGAGCATCTAGTCAGGGTAATAAATAGCTTGACGGAGCTGGGGATCACTGGCTTTTACCTCGTAGAGTATCAGGGAATGGCTCCTGCCAACTGGAAGAGCTTCCGGCTGAGCGAGAAGCCTGATATGGCATTGAAGGCCATTCGAGATCATTCTGAGCCCGGAGTGATGGTCAATACAGTGGTGAGCTCAGATAAATGCCAGCAGCTCATAAGGCAGCTCGAGGAAGCTTTAAAAGGGATAAGGTTTACCATCATCGGGCACCAGGTTAGTTCCATAAAGGTGAAAGGAGACGAAAGTACTCATGCCAAACCTAAATGATGAGGTGGAAGCGGCCCTGGAGAGGATCAGGGAAGGCCTTCGCATGGATGGCGGAGATGTTGAGCTTGTGGACATCAGCGATGGCATTGTTACTGTGAGGCTGCAGGGGCACTGCGCAGGTTGCCCCTTCTCCCAGATGACTCTGAAGAACTTCATTGAGAAGGAGCTGATGAGGAGCGTCTCGGGCGTCAAAGGCGTGCAATCCGCCTGAATTGCCGAGGAGTCTGAGATATGTTCCCAACTAAGAAGGTACAGAGCCTGGTAGGAAGCAAGATTCAGGTGGAGATGAAGGGATCGCCGCGATATGTCCTGGAAGGCATTCTGAACAGCGTGGACGAGTACTTGAACCTGCACCTGCTGGAGACTGTGGAGTTGATCGGGGGCGAGAAGACCCGCTCATTGGGATCGGTCATCCTGCGTGGCAATAACATCATTCTCATCAGCCCAGTGGAGTGAGAGGTGGGAATGTCCGTCGAGGAAGCATTGGATTATATCAAATCACATCCCGAGGGAGCTCTGCAAAGCGACCTGTGGAAGGCTCTGAAGATCGATTCCAGGAAATGCTCTCGCATTGTGGCCAAGCTGCTCAAGGATCGCTTCATCACCCGGGAGGTGGAATCCATTGACGGCATCAGAACCTATCGGCTCTTTTGCGTCAGCAGGCCCAGCGGCAGACGATTTGATCCTCTGATGGCCCTGGATGCCTTTGAGCCCTGTGCCGGTTGCATCGAGGAATGCGTCCCCGAGCACTGCGCCCGCTTGAGCGAGTGGATATTTGCCATTGTGATGAGCTTGGACGAAGAGGCTCCTTCGGATGCGATTCAAGGGGATGAGGGCGGCCAGCCAGTGGCCTCTTCCTCATCATAAGCCCTCTGTCTTGAAGCGAAGAAAATAGGCAAGCCAGTTTGCTTTTTTCCTGCAGATCGATAGAGGCCCGTAGAGCGGAATTCAGGTGCTTATCTGATCTGCGCCGAAACCTTTCTTGACCAGGATATCCTTGATTCTCTGAATATGATTGCCCTGAAGCTCAATAAGGCTGTCCTTTACTGTCCCTCCGCAGGCCAGCTTGGACTTCAGATGAGTGCACAGCTCCTGTAGATCGATCTCATGAGGATCGATGCCCTGGATAACTGTCACCTCTTTTCCATATCTGCGCTTCTGGATTTTGACTACAATTCTTTGCTGCTCCTTGGCGACCTCCTCGCAGATGCAAAGCTCCTGGGGAAGGCCACAGACGGCACACATTTGAGAACTCATTTGGTGGCAGTTACCTCCATAAATGTAACCCAATAAGGCTGATTATGCTATTTTAATCTGATGGTGACATCAGGCCCCTCTTTGTCCCTGCCTTCGGATCTCATTGATCTTTCTTGAGACGATCTCCAGAAGGAAGATCAAGAGGGCAATGAGCAGCAGGGAATCTCTACTGGATACCCTCTCCTCCACCATCCTCTGGCTGAGCCGCGAGGCCTCTGCAATCAAGCTCCTCTCTGCCTCCCCCTCGGTGAAGACCTTGCCTCCATTGGCCATTATCAGGCCGGGAAGATCGGGATTGAAGCCGATATATCTGTACTCCAGGGGGTAGTTGACAGCCACCCCATACTCTCCTATATAGTATATGCCTCTTCTGCTGGGGGTAAATGTTGCTATATATCTATTCTCCCCCACCTTCTCCACACTGGCTTCAGGCAGGCTGGGCCGATATCTGCTATTTATAGTGATCTGCAGAGGGGTGTTCTGCCATCCATCCTCCCCCTCCACCCGGTCCATCTCCGGCCTGGGGTCTCCCACCGCCCAGTTGACGGCAGAGGAGATCAATTGAGAGTTGGGGCTGCTGTAGAGCTGGCCGGCCCAGGCATTGCCATCATCAGTGGTAAGAGCTGCCACCCTCCCCAGCCCATAGCGCCAGGCGGTGAGGACTGGCTTGCCATCCGCCAATGCCACCAGCTTTATAGAGCCGGATTTGGGGGTGACATCATTGAATCCGCTGATGGAGGCGTTAAGATCCAGATCGGTGGTGATGTAGTGGTTCCTGTTGACCACAGCCAGGCTGTAGCTGGTGATATTCACCTCCTCTGGCTTCGGCTCATCCGAGAGAGGCGCGCTGATGGTGGTCAGGGAATCGGGATAGACAAAGGAGGCAAACTCCGAGTTCGTGCTGCTGGCGATCTCCGGGAAGCTTCCCATCCTCCCGGGGATGGCCTGGACCTGAATCAGCCTGGTGGTGATATTCACCTCCTGGATAAGCTTTTTGGATCGGGCTACCACCTCTTGGTAGTTATGGAGGTTTCCATCGGAGAGGACGATGATCTCCCCTTCCCCACCACCGGCCAGGATCATATCCTGGGCCAGCTCCAGGCCCGAGTCAAGATAGCTGTCCTCCGTCCCGGTGGGGGCAAGGGTGGCGATCCTGTCTGCGAGGACGTTCTGGCTGCGGGCTAGGGGAACGGGATCGATCACATTGTAGGCCCGGGTTCCAAAGACCACCACCCCCACATTGTAGTCCTGAAACTGCGGCGAACTCAATAGCTCCACCGCCAGCGCCTTCTCATAATCGAGCAGTGTGGTGCCATCCCTGGTCAGGGTGGAGAGGAGGCTGAAGGAGACATCCAGGACGAAGATGAGGGTCTTGCCCCCCTCGAAGCGGCTGGGGGAGGACTGGACTGGAAGAACCTTCTCCAGAGTCGAGTTGCGGTATTCTCCCAGGTCATAGGAGTCCTTGCCCCCCACCACCACCAGGCCGCCACCCTCGCGCACATAATCCACCAGCCGGTCCAGGCTGGAACGATATTCGATATCATCAAGGATGATGGACTTGTAGCCCTGCAGGTCGGCAGGAAGCTCAGAGAGCTCTGTCAGCTTGTAGAGGTCATCCAGGTTCTGGGCCAGGGGAGAGCCAGCAGAGGCGATGAGGAGCACCTCTGGCTTGGGGACGACATATACCGACTTTGTGTAGACATTGTTTGCCGGCTGCATATCCGGGGCGATCTCAGCTCGCAGGATGTGATTGCCCGTCTCCAGGAAGGAATGGGAGATCTTGATGGAAGCACTACCGTTGGCCTGGATCTGATCGCTGTAGATCTGCTTATCATCGGCATAGACCGATAGGGGGCCGCTGTAGTTCAGGGAGCTTCTGACTATCACCCGGAAGGGATATCCCCCTGCCAGGACGGCGGTGTTCGCCCCTGATATCTCCACCCCAGCATCCTCTTTCGTCGGATCGATGGCAAGGGCGAAGACAGTGCAGTTTGAGCTCCTGGCCAGGGCAAGGGCATCTGCCAGCTGTCGGCCGCTATTGCTGTAGCCATCGGTCACCAGGAGGATTGTGCTTCCCGGAAGGGCATTCTGCAGGATCCTCTCCCCCAGAGGGGTTGTATCGCCGGAGAAGGTCTGCAGGGAGGCCCCGGTCAGATCGGCTAACCGGGGGGCGATGTCGGGATCGAAAACCGCCATCGATCCGCTCTTATCCTCCAGGATGATGATGTTCGGCCTTTCCGAGTGGATGGCATGGGTCTGGACAGAGTAGGGGTTGGCAGCAGCCGTCAGTATCAAGCAGAAGACCAGCAGCCGGGAGAGGGCGAGGGTCTTATTCTCCGCCCGGAGGTGGATGTAGGCCAGCCCCAGCAGGGCCAGTGCTGGCAGGGCCCAGAGCAGCTCCGGGCGGGCGAAGTAGAGCTCCTGGATCATGTCTCTCTCCTCCAGCGCATGATGAGAAGCTCCAGGATGATGGCCAGGGCGGCAATGGCCATCGCCCAGGGGGATAGATCCTTCTGCACCATGGTATCGCGAACCACTCCCAAAAATTCACCCTCTTTGAAATCCCGGCTCCGGCCCAGGGAGGACTCAGCCGGATTGTACATATTGGCGGCCACAGCCCGCCCCTGGAAGCGGTAGACTCCCACCTCATCCAGGGCAACAGTGCGGGCGGAGAGGCTGTGGCTGGGGGTCTGGATGGTGGACTGCTCTCCTAGGGCCAGGATCTCCCCCGTCTTCCGATTGGAGTCCTCTATATCCGGCACCCCGGTCATCCAGTTGACCATCTGATACCAGAATATGGGGTACTCAGGGCGGAGATAGAAGTCGGAGTCCATCTCCAGGCCGTTGTAGATCACCATCCCCCCGCCCAGCCGCCAGAAGGCGAGGATGGGGACTCCATTGGCCTCCACCACAGTGGTAGTCCCCCGGCGAGGAGCAGCATTGGGATAGCCATAAATGCCGATCTCATCGAAGTGCAGGTCCCCGGCAAAAGCGGCATTCCTCACCCATAGCCTGGCGGGCCCGGAGAGCTCTCCTGTAATCCTCACAGGAAGGTACTCCGGGCTCTCAAGATCGGAGGGGAGGTATATCACCCGGCCGCCATCGATGTAGCGGTTCAGCTCGCCATCGGCTGAGGCATTCCTTGCCAGCACTATCAGGTCGAAGTCCGGGAGGCTGCCAGAGGTCATAACAGCTACATTGGGCAGGGACTGGAGGGCTTTTAGGGCCGGCCCGGGATCTCCCAGATAGAGGACATTCTTCTTGGCCTGATCCGGCACATAGACATAGGCCTGGTTGTCCCAGGAGATGGCGTCCTCTAGCTCCAAGGAGATCTTATTCACCCCGGGGTAGGCGGTGAAGGAGAGGTAGTAGTCGCCGTTCTGGGGGATCAGAGCCGACTGGCTGCTCCTGCCACCCGGGCCGGTGATGGTGATGGGCACAGTCCTGGCCGGGCCGTAGTTGTGGATCAGGGCGGTATGGTTCACATAACCTGTTCCTGGCACATTCCAGCCCTCAATCAGGGCCAGGTTATCTCCTCCCCGGTATGAGCTGGCAAAGACCACCCCCACCCGGCCTTTAGCCTGGAGGAGGTTGCGGGTGACATCGGGGTCGTCTCCTATCCAGCTGATGAAGTCCGAGACCAAGAGGATATCCCCTCCGCTGGAGCCCAGGAGGATGTCCGCCTGGAGCAATGCACTGGAGAGGTCGGCGGAGACGGCAGCCGGCTGAAGCTGCTGGAGGGCATCGCGGGCCTCAGCCGGGCTGCCCCCGGTGAGGACGGTCTGGGGGATGTTCTTCGCCAGGATGATGCTGATTTTTTCATAGCGATCCAGGTAGGGGCGGATGATATTCTGAGCAGGGGAAATTGAGGCCTGCATGCTGGCCGAGCCGTCCAGGACCACTGCCAGATGGCTGCTTGCCGGGCCCTGTCCGCTGCTGTAGGGCCCGGCGGCGGCCAGGGAGAGGGAGCAGATGGCCAAAAGCTGTATCCAGAAGAGGGGATCGGTTATCAGGCGGCTGAGGACGGCGGTGCGCCTGGCCTCTCCCTCCCGCAAGAACTGGGTGGAGGAGAAGAGAATCTCCCTGGGGCGGGGGCGGATGAGATAGATTATCACCAGAGGGATTATGCCGAGGAGGCCCAGGAGGGCGAGGGGATTGCTGAAGGGCATTGAAAAGAGAATTCCTGAAGAAGTATGAAAAGCTTTGCGCAGGCCATAAATATGATCGGGATTGAGGCTACTACTGTTATCCCTTCCCAAACTGAGGTATCTGGCTATGGTCAGCGCTATGGAGATTTATATGCTATTGCCCAAGACCAACTGTAAGAAGTGCGGGGTTCCCACCTGCATGGCTTTTGCTGTCGGCCTTCTGGGCAGGGAGAAGAAGCTGGAGGAGTGTACTCCTCTATTCGAAGAGAAGAAGTATGAGGCGAAGCTCGCCAAACTGAAGGAGATCGTAGCTCCCCTGGAGAGCGCCACAGAGACCGGTCTGATCATCCATCCGGAGAAGTGCTTTGGCTGCGGCAACTGCGTGATCGCCTGTCCGGTGAACGTGGCCGCCGAGCCCACCAGGTGTGGCGCAGGCCTCGGCCCGGAGGGGGATCGCGTCATCCTCCGGGTGGAGGACGGGGTGGTGGTGGCCAATAACCTGGAGGAATGCAAGCGCTTTGGGCCGAATAGGGTCTTATGCAATGCCTGTACTGCCACCTGCCCGAGCAAGGCCATTGAGTTCGTATGATCGAGGAGTTGATATCGATGACGGAATTCGATTATAAAACCTGCACCGGCTGCTCGCTTCTATGCGAGGATATCCTCTTTCCAGATGAGGATTCCATCTCCCATGCCAAGAACCTCTGCCGCAAAGGCCTGGCCCATTATCAGGCCCTCTTTGTCGAGAGGACGGGCCCTCTGATGGAGGGGAAGGAGGCATCCATTGATCAAGCGATAGAAAAGGGGGCGGAGATTCTGAGGAATGCCAGCGCGCCGGTGATATACGGCTGGTCCAACTGCACCCTGGAGGCCCAGATGGCCGGGCTCGCACTGGCGGAGAAGATAGGAGCGTTCGTTGATGACCCCTCCAGCCACTGCGAGGGGCGGCTGATGGAGATGCTCCTCTCGGGGAGGATTCCCAGTTGCACCCTGGATGATGTGCGCCACTTCGCCGATACAGCGATATTCTGGGGTTCGGACCCCTCCAGCACCCAGCCCAGGCATCTATCCCGGTTCTCCTACTTTCCCCGCGGATCCAAGAGGCAGAAGAGCTATGAGGAGGAGAGGACCTGTATTGTGGTGGATGTGAGGGAGTCGTCCACTGCCAAGCTCTGCCCCACTACCACCTACCGTGTCCCGCCGGGCGAGGATCTCCAGTTCTTGGAGGCATTGCTGGCCGTCCTGGATGGCAAGATCCCGAAATTCGGTGACAAGAAGAGGATGATTGAGCTGGGCTCCATAATCAAGAAGACCGAGTATGGCGTGATCTTTCCCGGCCCTGGCATGCTCATATCCCTGCAGGATAAGATGGATAGGTTCGAGGATCTCCTCCGCCGGCTGAATGAGATCACCACCTTCAAGGTCCTGCCGGTGACTGAGCAGTACAACTCCCGTGGCTTTGGCCAGCTCCTCTTCGAGCGGACGGGCCGGACGAAGGCTGTCAAGTTCTCCCCTTCAGGAGAGGCAGCGGCGGGTCCGAATCTGGTGGAGGCGGCGAAGGAGGCGGATGCCATACTGGTCCTGGGTGCAGATCCTCTCCTGGATCTGCCGGCAGGGCTGGCCAGGGCTTTTGCTGCTGCCCCCCTCATCGTCATCGATCCCCGCCGCTCTCTGACTGCGGACCTGGCTCAGGTGGTGATTCCCGCTGCCATATCCGGCCTTGAGGCCGGGGGCACTGCCCTGAGAACGGATGGGGTGAAGATCTCCTTTGAGCCCCTGATGAAAAGCGAGCAGCCTACAGATGAACAGATCCTGACCAGGATCATGGAGGCGATTTGAAATGGCAGTGGATGTGAAGGTGGTCACCTACAGGGATATCTTCCAGTATGAGGCCGGAAAGAAGGGGGTGCACTCTGAGGAGTATCTCCGTCTCAGCGCCAGCATCATACTGGACAAGCAGGACCTGGCCAGTCTGGGGATAGCAGAGGGGGGGAGGGTTCTGGTGGAAAGCGATGTGAATAAGATCGTGGTGAATGCCACAGCCTCCACAGACGAGCCCCATCCCGGCCTGGCGTTCATGATAAAGAGCCCCTGGTCCAATCAACTGGAGGGGGACGACTCCTGCCTGCCCGGCGCCCCTGGATTCCGGGGGATCAGGGCGAGGGTCTCTCCCAGCAGTGAGGACATCACCCAGATGGCCCAAATACTGGAGAGGCTGCAGTCTTAGGTTATTGCTTGCAGAATGGGTGGATTCTGATATGAATCTGATCTCCATTGCCGACCTGGGCAGGGAGGATGTCCTGCGGCTGATCCAGAGCGCCGAGGCCTTTCGGGCCAGGCGCGGCCAGCACGGCCAGCCCCTGGCAGGAAAGAGCCTGGCGGCGATCTTCGAGAAGCCCTCCACCAGGACCCGCATCAGCCTGGAGGTGGCGGCCTGGGAGCTGGGCGGCCATCCCCTCTATCTATCGGCAGGTGAGCTGCAACTGGGCCGGGGGGAGACGATTGCCGATACCGCCCGGGTGCTATCCCGCTATGTGCATGCCATCACCGCCCGGGTCTACTCTCACAGCACTCTGCTCCAACTGGCTGAGCATGCCCAGGTTCCAGTGGTCAATGCCCTCTCCGATTGGGAGCATCCCCTGCAGATCCTGGCCGATCTGCAGACCATGCAGCAGAGCTTCGGATCTCTGGAGGGGCTTGATATCGGCTGGATTGGGGATGGGAACAATGTCTGCAACTCCCTCATTCTGGCCTCGGCCGTCATGGGGATGAATATCGCTGTGGCCTCCCCACCAGGGTACTCTCCCCGGGAGAGGATACTGGAGGAGGCCCGGGCCCTTGGGGGGAGCCCGCGGGTGGTGACTGAGCCGGAGGAGGCGGCCAGGGGGGCGGATGTGCTGGTCACTGACACCTGGATCTCCATGGGGGATGAGGCAGAGGAGGCAGAGCGCCTGCGGGTCTTTGGCCGGTATCAGATCAATAGCCAGCTTTTGGCCCTGGCCGGGGAGGAGGCCATTGCCCTGCACTGCCTGCCCGCCCACCGGGGGCAGGAGATCACTGATGAGGTGATGGATGGGCCCCGGTCGCGGGTCTTCGATGAGGCTGAGAACAGGATGCATACCAGCAAAGCAGTGATGGCCTGGCTGATGGGAGAGAGGCAGGGCGGCGGTGATGGCCCACGATGATGGCCCGCGATGATGGTCTGTGCGGGAGAGGGCCTGCCGGAATCGTTTTCATCAGAGGCGCCGGGCAGCCAGTCACTATGCTTAAGAGATGGCGATTTGATGGGGCTGCCTGCCAGGGTCTTCCGGGGGGATCAGGTATCGCCACCCCGCTGAATCCCAGGCCCCCATTATGGTATTCTGGTTTTTGGACTGCCCGATCGAGTGCCGGGATATAACAATCGATCTTGGCATGCTTCGGCAAGTTCTTATACCTCACGAAGCAGTAGATAGCTCGCTCTCACTTTGTCGAGGCGGGTTGGGCACTAAAATCGATTGCAAGCGCGGGGGTTGCCAAGAGGTCAAAGGCGCAGGGCTTAGGACCCTGTCACGAAGGTGTTCGCGGGTTCGACTCCCGTCCCCCGCACCATATATCATTTATTGATGTTGCTTTTTAGGATTTTGTCCTAATTTACTCCGGAGAACTCCGATTAACTTAACGTCGATGGTTGCCGCAACGAATTGTATTCCAGATGAAGGGCAAAATCAGTGAGGTTTCTCATTCACTATATTTATTAATTAAAAGGGGTTTTTCGGAGTTCTCTTTAATCAATTTGGTGGAACAAAGAATGAGCAAGGGTTCATTCTATTCCCACCTTACGGGTCTTCTTCATCTTTTTAGCTGATTGCTGCAAGAGCAATTGATGAGCTGGAAGTGGATAGCATAGTATAAAGCTTATAGATTCGCTACATTTTTTATAAAATTGGATGTCTATAATACGTTCCTCTTGTGTCATAATCAATACTTTCCTCTAAATTTATGCCAATTCTAGATGAAAGAATTTTTGAAATCATAATATTCACATTTGCTAGGGGATCGAATAAGGAAAGTATCTCATAAGCCTCAACAGACTTTATTTTTGAAATAATTTGATCTAGCTTAGCAGGAAGTTGGTCGAGATTTTCAACATAGACAATCTCCACATCAGGTTTAATTTTTGCAAAATACTTTTTAACCTGTGGTTCGACCTGGTCAGTTGAAATAATAATGGCAAAATTCGGATTGTATAATCCTATTCTACCACTAAATGGATAGGCGTGCCCCATTGAGAATTGTGCATCTTTTAGCTCAAACATTAATAAAATCCCATCCATATCCACGAAAGCATCTATTTCATCAGAACCTTCTTGAAGATTTAGCAAAATATGGTCAGGCAATGTGTTAAATTTCACGAGCTGGTCTACTAGTCTTACTGTAAGCCAATAGCTCTTATCTAACAGCTTTTGCAACTTTGAAGTTGGAACAAATAACTCCTCAACCCGTTCTTCTGAGATGGATCGACCACATGCGCATAATATTCCTAATCTCGCAGCCTCCTCTAAATCCACAAGAGATTTTACTTTATTTATTTGATTTTGAGTATTTTTACAAATAATAACATACTCTTTTGTAATGAACTCATTTTTTATCAGATCAGCTATAATTTTTTCCGATTCATCTTCTTCCATATTTAATTTTTTAAATAAATCTGAAGATAATATGCTACCAGATCTTTTAATAACTAATGAAATATCTCTAGCTTTCTTATTTTCTAGATGTTGAGATGCTTCAAAGTCCTGCAGATCAATTTCGGATGCTTTTAAGAATTTTTTATCAGAACTGTTTGCTAAATCCATAAAACGTGAACTAGTCGATTGGCTCGGAAACCAATCGTTGGTGATGCCGAACTCGGATAAAGGGCTTTTTAGTGATTCTATAAACCCATCAAGATATGAAATATCTCCTTTTTCGCCCATATATCCACACCTAAAAAGAATTTTCGCTCTATCCGAGAACCTGATGATGTATCCATTAGCAAAGCTTCGTACAAAATCCCTTTAGCATCTTCTGTTAGAAATAGATCTCCGACAATAAGTGCCACTTCTCTATCTCCCAATACTCGGCTAGAGGATTTATCCCGCCTTATTCTGTATCGAAAAGGAGAATTCCATTCTGACCACTCTTCAGGAGGTTCTTCTTCCTCGGAGCCGCCCAAAACTTTCAAGAAGCTTCGTCTTGCATTGGTGATCAATGGAACATAACCATTCTCTATCAAACTATTTAAAATAACTTTATTAAAATTTAATAAGGGTTGGATTCGGGAATCTGGATCAGATGGTAGATCTAATTCAATTCCTTTCGACTCAATTGTAATTACCATCATTTCACCCTTGAATTGCTTCAATTTGGTCCTTCTTCGACAGCTTCCACTAGGCCAAATAATTTTGGCGGGTAGTTTGCCGAATTTTCTGTAATTTTGTACAGGCCCTGTTATCCTACTCATCACTCAGCATCCATAGATAAATACTTTCTAGTCGTCATCCATTCTTCGTTGATGTCCATCAACATCGACACGCTTAACCTCATGAATGATTTATCGCTCGGGAATGCTCCTACCACTCTCGATCTCCTTTTCAGCTCCTTGTTGATCCTCTCCAGTCCATTGGTTGTCCTGACCCTCCGTCAGTGCTCTCTGGGGAACGCCCTGTAATTCCATAAACTGAATCTGAAGCGTTCAGCCGTATCTGCGGATTTGATATAGCCTCGGTCTTCGAGTTCTTGAATCAATTGCTGCATCTTGGCTCTTCGCTATTCCATGTGGGTAACTTCAGGATAGCGGCAGGCGGACTGAATCATGATAATATCAGGCATGAATCTCGGCACAGAGTCGGTAGGTAGCGACACATCTCATGATAATCCCAAATCCCTGCAGTCATGACGTTATAAGGACCAAGCTGTAGGATTAGCTATCCCCTAAATCCACCCACACGAAACAGCGAGGAGCCTTTTTCTCTTTAGGTGAAATCAGAGTGCATAAGCCTCATCATAGAGGCACCAGGCGGCAGAAGGAGATCTTCTGTAGTGCACTGGCCTGCGAAGTGCCGCTGATGTATTGGATCTCCGGTTGAAGCGCCCTTTGATCCTTTTATGATATCTCCCAACTCTTATATACGTTGCCTGTCGAATAGTTCTCGGCCTGCAATTGGAGGCATATTGATGAGATTCTTGGATGTAAGCTCAACTGGACTGAGAGTATCATTGATCATCCTCTCCCTCATAATGGGAGGAACGGCTGCAAATGCTCAGCCGATTGTGGGCGCTGATGCCATCAGAATCATAAGCATAAGCCCCCAGGAGCAATGGATTGAGATAGCCAATCAGGGAACCGGCAGGATCGACCTTGAAGGCTGGACGCTCATCGATCAGGAGAACCGAACATATACATTCCCGGCAAATGTCACCCTTAAGGCCGGCTCAACGATCACAGTTCACTCCCGGGATGGCATTAACACGCCCTCAGATCTATTCAACAGCAGCTTGCTTTGGGGCGAGATCGGCGCCGCCACATTGACGGATGCCACCGGCCGCATGATCTCCAGGTACATTTATCCGGTGGAGGTCACCTCCCCCCGGAGCTTGGCCGCTACCAGGCCCCTCACCCTTCCGGATGCCTTCTCCAGCGGCGGATTGAACCCCCCCTTCCAGCCGATGTACAGATCCCCCTCTGCCGGCGGCTGGAGAGGCTCAAGCTCTCGTCCCACAGCGAATATGACCGGCCATCCCTTCATCTGTCACGGCGGCCCCCTCAACTGGGCCTGGACCAGCGGCCTAGGATAGCTATCCAGTTGTATGCTCCAGTGCTCCGATGGCACAATTCCTCGATTCCCCAATCCCCCAATCCCTCAATTTTTGTACTTCAAAATGCAGATGAATATGTATGAGCTTTTGGCGCTCACCTCTGCCCTCCTCCCAGCGGGCCTGCCAGGCAGAGCCTTCCTCTCCCTCTATGAGCCCTGCCGCCGGGCCCGCTCAAAGCCATCCCCCCTCCTGGGCAGATCCGGCCCCAGCCTGTGCGTTGCCCTCCCGAATAAATCAGCATTGCCTGCCGCAGTCGTACATCTTCAGCCAGCAAGCAATGGATGGCAGTCATATGAAGTTCATATAATGGTTACTCATTTATTTCTGGCAGGAGACCATACTTCCATCGAAGAGCGGAGGCATTGGAAATCAAGAAAGGTGGATCTAGAACCAGGAGAATAAATGACGGAAAAAGGAGAGAAAAGATCAAGGAGAATGAGGGATAAGAAATGAGAAAAAAATTAGCTGTTGTCTTTGCCTGTATAATTCTGGCATTCATTGGATCAAGCGTAGCAGATGGGGCAAGAGACTGGTTATCCAGTGGTTATGTGGTCACCGGCTATTACCCCGCAGCCGTATGGGGCCCCACAACCTACTATTATGGATACTTCGACTATGCCGCATCCGACCCGTGGTATAGATATGTGGCAGGACCATACCTCAATAGCTGGTACTGGCCGTCTTGGTATTATCGAAGCTATCCAGTAAGCTACTACCGCCCTGCTTATTGGTATGGTTGGCCCTGGACGTATTCAGTTTATTATTGAACTGGGGGCGCCAGAAGATCGCCCTAACGCTGCCTGCTCTGGGATAGCAGGCGATCCTCTGGCAGCGCCGTCCGCCCTGTGCCTGTCTTGAACTGTGTCTGCCTTGAAGTTGGAGTCAGAGTCAGCCTTGCAGGAGCCTCGGCTTGATCGCTCAATCAGAGCATCTGCAGCCCCGGGCAAATATCTTTTCTGCCTCTCTGCATCCATTCTGCATCCATTCTGCATCTATTATCTTTTCAGCCCTCTGCTTTGAGGGAGCATGCTTCTGCCAAGAAAATCTGTAAGCCATTCCACCTGGCCGGGGGGCATGGCCCGCTTCCCCTGGATGATCTCCACCACCAGATCGGCTACCTCCTGGGGGCTACGTCCAGTGGTATCGATCTCATCCACCCGATCTGAGAGCTCCACCGCCTCCACCAGTATCACATCCAGTGCCTCAGCCTCCAGATTCTCCCTGATCTTCTCCGGCAGGTAACCCCTATTCTCCAGCCGGGGCTCAAGCTCCCGGGGTGAGAGCCGGAGGACTATCGACCAGGGGGCGAAGTGATGGGAATAGTGGCCTTCAAGGATGGAGATCTCCCCGGAGTCCATCTCCGCCAGATGCTCTGCCAGTCCATCCATATCCGCCTCCAGGCAGCCTCTCACCGGGTCGGTGCCCAGATTCAGGCCGCTCCGGACCAGGGCGTTTATGTCTATCACCCGGTAGGGCAGGAGATGAGCGACGGTGGTCTTCCCCGTCCCCGGGGTGCCGGTCAGGGCGATATGCATATCAGCGCTGAATCTCCCTGTAGGCGGCCAGGAACTGCTCGTTCTCTGCCGGGGTTCCCACTGTCACCCGGACATGATGCTCTCCCGCCCCCCGGAATGGGCGGCAGTCACGGATGATGATCCCCCTTTGCAGGAATCTCTCGACAAATGTCTCCGAGGCCTCCTCGGTTTTCAGGTAGAGGAAGTTGGCCTGAGAGGGATGAGACTTGATCTCTTTTCGCAGGCGCTCGCGTTCCATTCTGATCTTGTCCACTGACTTGTGCATATAATCAAGGTCCGCAAGAGCTGCCACGCCGGCGGCCGCAGAGGCACAGGATATGGCAAAGAAGGGCGGCGCCGCTCGCCGGTACTCCTGGGCCATCCACTGGGGCATCAGGGCATAGCCCAGGCGCATGCCCGCCAGGCCGAAGGCCTTGGATAAAGTCCGTCCCACCACCAGGTTATCATATCTGCCGACCAGCTCCGCCAGGCTCTGCTCTGCAAACTCCACATAGGCCTCATCTAAAAAGACGATGGCATCAGTTGTCTCCAGAAGTTGGCAGAGCTCATCCTCTTTCAGGACGTTTCCCGTGGGGTTGTTGGGCGAGCAGAGGAAGGCCATCTTAACATCCTTTGGAATTGTATCCTGGATCTGGAAGTCCAGACCACGGGGGGAGAAGAGGGGCCTGGCCCCTGCCAGGATGGTCAGGATCTCATAGTAGCTGAAGGTGGGGGTGGGGATGAATGTCAGATCGCCCGCCTCCAGAAAGATGCGGGTCAAGGTCTCCATCACCCCGTCCATGCCCGCACCTATGACTATCATCTCCTCCGGAAGACCGGTATAGCGGGCCAATGCCTCTGAGAGCTCCTCAGGCTCTGGGTATCTCTCTGGGGAGATCCTCTGCAGGGCTTCTTTCACCTGGGGGCTGGGGCCGTAGGGGTTCTCATTGCTGCCCAGCTTCACAATCTCCTTTGGGTCCAGTCCATAGCGGCGGGAGATCTCTGTGAAGCCCTTGCCCGCCACATAAGGCCGGAGCTGCTTGATGCTCTCCCTCACCTTCTGCCTAGATGAGCTCACCTATGACCGCCACCACTCTATCTATCTCCTCCTCTGTCACCACCAGGGGAGGGATGAAGCGGAGGGTATGCTCTCCTGTATTGTTGATCAGGACCCCTCTTCTCAGGGCCTTCTCCACCATCTCTTTGCAGTCGCAGTCCAGATCCACTCCGACCATCAGCCCCATTCCGCGAACCTCCCGGGGCTTGAGCTTCTCCAGCTCCGACTTCAGACGAGCCCCCATCTCGCGGGAGCGCTCGACCAGCCCCTCCTCCTTTATAACCTCGATCACTGCCAGGGCAGCGGCGCAGATCAGAGGACCTCCGGCGAAGGTGGAGCCGTGATCTCCCTTCTGGAAGGCCCCGGCGATATCGCCGCGGGCGAGCATCGCTCCCATGGGCAGGCCTCCGGCCAATGCCTTGGCCAGACAGATGATATCCGGCTGTACTCCGGAGTGCTCCTTGGCAAACCACCTGCCAGTCCGGCCAAATCCAGTCTGCACCTCATCCAGAATGAGAAGGGCCCCCCGGTCATCGCATACATCCCTTGCTGTCCGGAGATAATCCTCCTCCGGCACATAGACCCCTGCCTCTCCCTGCACCGGCTCCAGGATCACTGCACCCGTCTTGGCGGTGACCGCCTCCTTCAGGGCCTCGCCATTGTTATAGGGCACGAACTGGGCCTCCCGCAGAGGGCGAAAGGGCTCTCTGTAAGCACTCTTGTAGGTGAGTGCTAAGGCTCCCAGGGTGCGGCCATGAAATGCCCTCTCTGCAGCCACTATCCTCTCCTTTCCCGTTCCCCGGCGGACCAGCTTGAGCGCCGCCTCTATGCTCTCCGCCCCGGAGTTGCAGAAGTATGCCCGCTCCATGCCGGTGAGGCCATTCAGCTCTTCCGCCAGCAGAACCTGGTTTTCTGTGTAGTAGAGGTTGGAGGTGTGGATGAGGGCTGCAGCCTGACGGCTGACCGCCTCCACCAGCTTTGGATGGCAGTGGCCTATGCTGTTCACTGCTATTCCGGCGACGAAGTCCAGATACTCCTTTCCATCGCTATCCCAGACCCTGGCACCCCTTCCCCTGACCAGGAGAACATCCTGGCGGCCGTAGGTCTGGAATATGGATTCGGATTCCCTTTTCATCAGATCTCTCTTGTCCATCATAAGATCGATTCCCTTTCCTCTAGATGCTCTTTGCAAACCTCAGGCTCATTTGAATCTGGCGATTAACATCCCGGCTGGTTATATCCATATGGCCTGGATACATAATCTCCACATCCAGCTCCGTCAGCCTCTGGATGGAGCGGACCAGATCCTCAGTGCTGCCGCCGAACATATCTGTCCGGCCTATGTTCCCGTCTGGGAATACAGTATCCCCGGAGAAGAGAACCCTCTGCTTTCTCTCATATAGGCATATGCTTCCCTGGGAGTGGCCCGGGGTCTCCAAGACCTCCAGCTTCCATTCTCCGGTATCCAGGACCATTCCCTCTTTCAGCGTCTCATCCACCTTATACTCCGGGGCCTGCTGGCCGAATAGGTATGCAACCGACGCCAGCTCGTCACCAATGCAGCCCACCTCCTTCTCGCTGAGCATCAAGCGCGCTCCTGTCGCCTCCTTCAGGGCGGGAGCGGCTCCGGCATGGTCATGATGGCAGTGGGTGAGGACGATCAGCTCGATCTTGGTGGGATCGATGAATCTCTTGATATTCTTTAAGGTCGGCCCGGCCATCATTCCAGCGTCCACCAGTATGGGCCTTCTGTCCAAGACCAGGTAGACATTGCCATCGAAGGCGGCACCGCTAACCTTATGCACTTCAACCATTGATAAACACCTGCAGCGAGAAAGTTGCTCCTACAATATATTAGTTGGTAACAATGACCCTGATGGAAGAGGCAATTAGAGGGCGTGTGCCCCCGAGCATCGCCCAGGTGGCGGGGAGAGAGGGAATAGATCCGGAAAAGCTGGCCCGGCTGGTGGCGGCGGGCAGGGTGGTCATCCCGGCAAACATCTGCCGGGCTGAACTGGATCCCGTAGGCATAGGGGAGATGCTGACAGTCAAGGTGAATATCAACCTGGGAACATCCCAAAACCTCGACTCCCCCGAGGCAGAGGTGGAAAAGGCTCTGGCGGCAGTGGAGGCGGGGACGGACGCCCTGATGGATCTGTCCACTGGAGGGGACCTGGACCTGGTTCGCAGGAGAATACTGGCCTCGGTGAAGGTTCCATTGGGCACAGTTCCCATCTATCAGGCTGCTGTGCAAAAGGAGCTGACCTGTCAGGGGATGTTCGATGCCCTGGAGCGGCAGGCGCGGGATGGGGTGGACTTTGTCACTGTTCATGCCGGTGTGAACAAGATATCACTGGAGAGGCTGAGGCAGGACCCCCGCCTGATGGGGGTGGTGAGCCGGGGCGGGTCCCTGACTATGAAATACATCGCTGATACAGGTGAGGAGAACCCCTACTACCAGGAGTTCGACTATCTGCTGGAGATGGCCAGGGAGTATGATCTGACCCTCTCCCTGGGCGACGGCCTGCGGCCGGGCTGCATTGAGGACGCCTCGGACCGGGCCAAGTACACTGAGTTCATTATGCTGGGAGAGCTGGTGAGAAGGGCGCGGGCCGCTGGGGTGCAGGCCATGGTGGAGGGGCCGGGGCATGTGCCTGCAGATGAGATCAAGACCAGTGTCCGGGCGATGAAGCACCTGACCGATGGAGCGCCCCTCTATCTTCTCGGCCCCCTGGTGACGGATGTTGCCCCCGGCTACGATCATATCACTGCTGCCATGGGGGGGGTGATTGCGGGCATGGCGGGGGCGGACTTCCTCTGTGCCACCACCCCCTCGGAGCATCTCGATCTTCCCACCAGAGAGGATGTAGTCGAGGGGGCATATGTCACTCGCATCGCCGCCCATGCTGCCGACCTCACCCGACCGGGGGTGAGGGAAAGAGCCCGGTCCTGGGATCTGCAGATGGCCCAGGCGAGGGCAGCTCTGGATTGGGACGGCCAGTTTCGGGCAGCGATAAACCCCTCTCTGGCAAGGCGGATCAGGCACAGGCGGGGGCTGGAGACTGACACCTGCACCATGTGCTCAGAGCTGTGTGCCATCCGCCTGACCAGGGAGGCGATGGAGAAGGGGAGGAATAAGGATCAGGAACGGGCCTGATCCCGGTTCAGCTCTGATAAATTTGGGATTTTGAGGGCCTGGATCATCTCAGCTTATCCGCCCCCTGGGGGGCGAGATTGATTATCTGTACCGGCTCGATGATTATGTTGGAGATGGCAGCGGCCTTTCCCCCCTCCACAGTATTGATCGCCCGGACGGATATCCCTATGACTTTTATATCCAGGCGGTTCTCAAGGCTGCTGCCAGGGCCTGCCCCTCCCGGCAGATTCTGCTCACTGCTGTTCTCTCTGCCCTCCGGGGGGTGGCAGGCAGTCTGTCTGCTCTCCTGTGAATATGCAGCAGATAAATTCTCCAGCTTCGCCCTCAGATTGGCCTCATCCATAAGAGCCCTCTCCCTTTGGCAGGAGATGCTATCCCGGGGAGATGCACTGAAGGGCAGGCATCTGGATGGCTTATGGAGGGCATCTGCGATCTCACTGGAGGTGATGGGCCCGGCCGGATGGCCTGGAGGCGGTCCGGCTAATACTGGGCCCGATAAGAGAAAAATTAATAGAAGGCCCGCCATTATTGCATTCGCGGGTCTCCGTGAAATCTTCATATCTATCCTTTCCGGATCGATTGGCCTGCTATCACTGCTGGTTGGCCACCACCTTGACGTTGTTAGTGGCGGAGGCGAATCCGAATGCCAGAGCGTCTCTATTGCCGACCTTGATCTGGTCTATATTGACCTTGATGCAGCAATCCTGACAGATGGATCCACTATTGCAGCAATTGCACTCTCCAGTATCCTGGTTCTTGAGGATCTCCAGATTATTGGTGGCCAGGGTCACCGGTGCCTTATGCCAGGGAACACCAAAGGCCAAAGCCCTGTCATTTCCTATGGTCATGGTGTCTACATTAGTATCCTGAAACCCAGGGAAACTGAATGCCGATCCCTCTGTCTCGAATATTCCGCCGTTCTTTCCGAGAATATCTATGCTGCCCATGCCGCCCATATCCTGTGCAAACACAGGAATTGAAAGCAAAGCTACAGCCAGCACCAAAATTACTCCCTTCTGTCTGATAATCTCACCCCTTTTGTTGTTTGATATCAATATAGTATGTATCTATAATATTTATCTTTTTTGGTGAAAGATGCAGATTCTGTATAATCCCTGCCGCCTGGATTTTATATAAATTTCAATAAATTTATCAAATTATGTGGATAGTCTGTGGCGGAGGATCACTCTTTTTGCCCTTGCTTCTTTGTAGTGAGGCCCAGCATCCCGATTTCACCATGGTGAGGTGGAGGCACAGAGGGGGGTGGAGGTACAGAGAGGGGCAGAGAATGGCCCCAGGTTCGCTCACAGAAAGCAGAGGACTGTAAAGGCCGGGTTATGCCACTTCGGATTAATCAAATATGAGCTTGCGGACCTTCATCGTGGCCAGGTCGACAATCGGCGCTACAGCACAGATCGGTTGAATGTTCATCTTCTTCTGGAAATCGGTCTGAGACTGCCAGGTGCCACTGTTTATCACTGCCACCCCCTTGTAGCGGGCGATTCCCACAGTGTGGACATGCCCGCAATGGAGTATCGCCGGGGGGCGGGAGATGACATAATGATCCTCGTGCTCCGGTGCAATGGAGACCCGACTGCCGTAGATGGGTGAGAGATGCCTTCTCTTCAGCATCTCGATCATCGCTCTCTCCGGATTGGCATAAGCAATGCCAGGCAGGCGCAAGACCAGATCGTCTATACTCCGGCCGTGGTAGATCAGCACTGAAATGCCGCTCAATGTAACAGTGGCCGGGTTTCCCACGAAGAGCATATCCGGGCGGAAGTACCTCTGCACCTCCTGGGGCAGAGCGGGCTGGGGCTCTGCCTGGCGCACGATATCGTGGTTGCCCGGAGAGATGATGATCTTGATGTCGCTTCTAATGGCATTCAGCAGTCCTGCAGCCGCCTCATATTGAGAGTATATATCCAATATCGCCAGGTCTTTCTCCTGGCCGGGATAGACACCGATGCCATCCACCAGGTCCCCGGCAATCACCAGGTACTCCACCTGGGTGGCAAGGCCTGAGGGATCATCCGCCTTTCCATTCAGCCAGTCAGAGAACCTCTGCCAGGCATCGCTCATAAAGTACCTGCTCCCCACATGAAGATCGGATATGAATATGGCATGGCCGCTTCCCCTCGCCAGGGGGGCGGTGTGGTTGGGCATATCCGGCCAGAGGATTGACCTGACAAAGATTCTTCCATTTCCGTCCGATATGCCTGTAACCCCTATCACCTCATCGGGAATTATCTGCCCAGACTCCTCATATGCCTCTCCATCCTTCTGGATGACAGCCACAACCACCCCGGTGGGGTCCTCCAGCTCTATCACCCGGTTGCCCTTGGTGGTATTTCTGATATCCAGGACCATGCCGATGAGAGAGACCTCCCGGCCCGATGTGCTCTTTCCCAAGGACTCTATCGGCCGGGAGTTTATCCGCCGGGAGAGGATCTCTCTGATCTTTGCATATCTATCCCGGAAGTAGCAGACAAAGTCATCATACTCGCCCACACAGGTGGAACGCCCGGTTATGTCACAGTGCAACTGGGCAGAGTGCTCTGGAAGGTGAGCGCCATCTGCAATGGAGTCTGGGAGAGGCCTGGCGACGGTTGGGCTTACCGGGGCTGCCAGTTGGGTCCGGGGGGCGGGGGAGGATAGAGCAGCTCTGGGTGAAGCAGGCGGGGCAGCCTGCGCGGGAGGGCTTCTTTGGGTGGGGGAGGGGGAAGTGGCATTGCCGGCTCTGTCATCTGAGGATGGCTGGATGAGGCCATTTATATGCTGAATCCCAATCACTGCAACCGATCGATCCACACAGCCGATGATGCGGCGGAGGAGATCCTCGCTGCTTCCCTGGTAGCGGCATATGGCCTCCAGGGCCTCTGGCTCCAGCTGGTAGCCCTGATCGGCAAACCTCTGCACAATCTCCCGGCCTTGGGCTGGAGTGCTCTGGATGGACTTGGGGGATATCTGCAGCATCGAAAGGAGTATAAGAATGTACCAACTGATAAATGTGGCTGATGAAGATCGGAGAATGGTTTAACAATCTGCCTGTTCCGGAGCTGGCCAAGGACATAATCTTCGTGGCGGTGGTGGTAGGAGCTATCTCCCTCCTCTCCCAGCTGGCGCTGGGTCTGTGGACCCCCATGGTGGCGGTGGAGTCGGGAAGCATGGTGCCCAATCTGAATGTGGGGGATATCGTCCTCGTCCAGGGAGCGAGCCGCACCGAGGTGATCCCCTGGGATGAGGCAGAGAAGAAGAACTATACTGCATTCAACAATCCCGGAGATGTCATCCTCTACCGGCCCTATGGCAAGGAGAGCCTGACCCTCCTCGACCAGTTGAAGATGCTCCTGGGGATGCCGCCCGGCCAGGGCAAGGCCATACCCATAATCCATCGTGCTCTGTATTATGTAGAGGAGAATGAGCCGATGTGGGAGGGGGGGCCAAAGGCACCCTTCGCCGGATACATCACCAAAGGGGACCACAATGCTGTCATCGACCAGATGGCAGGCCAGACCCTGGGAATGGCCAATATCTCGTACTTCGATCAGCATCGCGATGAGGTCATGCGCGTGGGCCGCGATGTATATCTGGACAAGAACACCGGCCTGCTCCTTTACCAGACCGAGAACGGGACATATGTGGGCGACGGCATCAGCTACTTGACCCCAGTCAAGGAGGAGTGGGTGATTGGAGTGGCCAGGGTGAAGATCCCTATGGTGGGCTACATCAGGCTGCTGCCCAATATAATCTCCGATAGGATTCACAGGATCATCAGATAGCCAAATGCCGGATAAAATGGATCGCAGTGATTTGGTGCGGCCGGTGGATCAGCTCGTCTCTTCTCTTGGGCCCGGATTCCACCTTCCCAGCACCGCCCAGTGGTCCAGGTGATAGGGCTCCAGATCATTGATCCCCATGAGCTCAAGCCCGATCAGCTTTTTCAGCTCTGACTGCAGAACAGCCCGAGGGCTTGCCGTGGTATCCACTGAACGGCTCTTGAGCAACAGACACAGCCCTCCTCCGGGACGAAGATACCGGGCGCAGTTGAGGGAGGCGATCTGGGCCTGATTCCTCTGAGCTACATCCTGATAGATCAGGTCCACCGGCTCTAAGAGCGGGGCATAATCCTCCGGCTTTGCTGCATCGGCAAGGATGGGAATGATGTTATTGCGCCTCTCGCACAGCCCGATCAGGTCGCGCATGGAGCGGGCGGAGAACTCCACAGCATAAACCAGTCCTTCGGAGACTATATCTGCCAGGTGGCTGACAGTGGTGCCGGTGGCAGCCCCCAGATACAGTATCTTGGAGTCCACCCTCAAGGAGATGGCCTGCCCCTTCCCTTTCAGGATGAGGGCGGCGAGCTTGGAGCGGTATGGGTCCCAGAGGCGGTAGCCGTTCTGAATGCGCTCTCCATATACCGGCACTGCATCTGGCGATCTCGTCGCCAGCCGCGCAGCATCCCTCTCCTGGAGTATGAAGATGCCTGGAGCGATCTCTTCCGGGGACATCGAGAGGCTGCCTTCCTTTTTTTGGCGCAGAACTACAGCTCCTTTCCCAGGGAGGTGGTGGTCAGCTTGACATGTTTTACGCCCTTCAGGGCCATCATCTTCTCAGTTGCTATTCTCACATCCTTTCCCTCTCCCCGCAGGACGATCACCTCCAAGCAGTTGTCATGGTCCAGATGAACATGAAGGGTGGACTGGATGATGTCGCCTGAGTCATGCTGAATCTCTGTAAGATTCTCCACCAGCCCCCTTTGGGAGTGGGAGTAGACCAGGGTGATGACCCCAACTCGCTCACCCTGCACATCGCTCATCCATTCATAATGGACGATGTAATTTCTGATTGCATCCCTTATACCCTCGGAGCGCGAGGAGTAGCCGCGCTTCAATATTATCTCGTCGAACCGGGAGAGAAGCTTCTCCGGTAACGAGACACCTATCCTCATCAATTCCTGTTCCATTTATAATCGCGGTTAAAATACAGTTGATATTTAGTAATAAGCTTTATGGACGAAAATCAGAAAATCATAATTGACAGAGTGGAGGAACCACAAAGTCTTTCCCTGCTCAGGCCAGGATGATATCCATGCCAGATATTGCACTCATCGGCCAGAGGACTCTGCTCTTTGAGAAGCTCTTCCAGGATGTAGGAGCAAGCTATCAGTTCCTCTCGCCTCTTATTTTGGGGAGCCCCTTTCTCCCCCATTACCGGATGGTGATGATCCCCTCCGGCTTTGCCAATCCGGAATACTCCCAGACCCTTCCCGGCCTGGTGAGAGCGAGATCGAGCATAGAGAGCTTTGTGAAGGATGGGGGGGTGCTGACGGTATTCGGCCCCCTGATCCCGGAGCATGACTTCGATTGGCTGCCTTTACCCCTGAAATACATCTGCGAGATGAGCACTCAGAGCGTCACCCCTGTAGGGGAGGACTGCTCCTGCCTGCTCTGCACCCCCACGCCGGAGTGTGATGGCTACCTGATCCCGGGAGAGGGCTTCGAGACAGTGGTTAAGGATGATAAGGGCAGGGCCATTCTGGTCATAGCCCGATACGGCCAGGGGCTCATTGTGGCCACCTCTGTGCATGAGTTTCCAGCGGCAAAGTACATAAGGTGGGCCCTGGATAAAGCCCGTCCCGCTCGAATCTGAGGGCTGAGGCCGATGCCGGACTCCCGCCAGGAAGAGGAGTTTCTCCTGATCAAAAAGAAGAGCAGGTTGCGCCAGGAGATCGAAGAGCTGCTGCAGAAGAGGGGGCTGGTATGGGAGGAGCGGGTGGCGGTGATAAACCTGGAGAGCAGGGAGTGCCACTACTTCCCCGACTACCCGGAGGCGATGCAGTTTCTCCGGGGAAAGAATGGGCGCTGGTATATCGCCACCCCTGGCCTGCGAAGACTGGAAGGAGGTGGACTGGAAAGGGATGATATGCACCGTTGATGAGTGGTGAGGATGATCGCGGCGGCTATTTTTTGATCAAGCATACAATTTATCGATTTATATCATTGTTATCATCATCGATATAATTTATCAATTATATCATTGCTATTATCATCATACTCTCTTGATCAAAGAAAAAAAGGTGCGATGAATGGATCATCGCCCTTAGAAATGGAACTCGATATGGAAGGGCACGTAGAAGATCCATACGAAGTAGATCACCATGGCGATTAAGCCCAGGGGCACGCCGAGCCTTGCCCATTCCTTGCTGGTGATTCCCAGCTTGCCTGCGGAGATGATGTTGGGGATGTTGCCGGGAATCAGCATGCCGCCGGATATGAGAAGGCCCATCAGAACCGCCTGGATCTGATCCAATCCCATGGATGGGCTGATCTCAGCGGCGGTGAGGGTGGCATTATCCAGGATGGCGGATATCATATTCACCCAGTAGAGGATCTGAGGCGCTATCCCCAGGATGTACTTGTCTATTACCACCTTCATCCCCGAGCCGAGGAGCAGGAGGGCCATGACGAAGAGGTAGACCTTGGCTGCCCTTATCACAACCTCTCTTAAGCCGCCGTCCTCCTCCTCAGCGACCACGCACTCTGCCATCTTGGCCTTGCCGGTGAAGAGCATGGCCAGAAGGCCGAAGGCTATACAGCCGGGTATGATGTATATTGCCAACTGATTGAAGAGGAAGAAGAATCCGGCATGATAAGGCTCTCCCTGCAGCTTGGTGACAGCGATGGTGGAGAGGGGCTCGCCCACTGGGGTGAGAACTGCTCCCAGGCCAATGGAAAAGCAGGCGATTATGACCAGATTGATCTTAGTCTGGCGGTCGAAGGGCATGCAGTTGAATAGCTCCACCAGGAGGAGCGAGGCGATGATGGCGGTGATTATGCTGGAAGAGAGTCCCAGGATGACCACAATCAAAAATACCACGATCTTAAGGGGGATAAGCTTGAGGATCCCGTTTATCCCTCTCTGAGCATAGGAACGCCCATAGTGGAAGATCAGGCCGGCAAAAAGCACTGCAGGGACTATTCCCTTTACCACCGGCTCTTGGACTGCCTCCATTACGATATGCATATTCCAGCCGATGAGTTCCAGCTGTTGCTCTGTATAGCCCAAAGTCTCAACGAGATTGGCCTTGTTGTAGAAGTTCGATACCGTCACTGCCAGAACGCCCATGACGAACAGAAAGGCCTCCAGGTTGCGTTCGATCTTCTTGACCACGAATGGTCCGACAAGAACAATTAGTACAATGACAAATAAGCCAATGTCCAGTGGGTCAAATAGCACAAATATTCCCTCCAATATCTATAAGATCTTCATCATCAACGATCTTTATCTCTGCAGGCCAGAGGCTGCCATTGGAGCTCATGGCTCCGATCATACGGTCAGGTAATTCCATCTCTCCCCAATTCTGCTCAAGCTCTCTACAAGTCGAAACCATATGACCGCTCCTCTCATTCCTGTATCGACAGATCCTCTCCCTATCTGGAGAGTCTCTTACTGAGATGCTCAACCCAATATTAAATGCTTTTGGTTTTCGTTTTAGGGACTCAAACCGGCTTGATCACAAAGTAGAGGATCAAATCAGATTGAATCATTAAAAAAAGGAACATTAGGTAGAAACAACTTATATAAAGCGATATATTTGCGATTACTGTGATAATACATATTATACCGTTCCCAAAACAGTTTTTATGATTAGGTCAGCCTCTGAGGAGCAAACCATGATGAATTGGTCAGTTGCATATTAATATAAAAAATAATCAAGATTAAAAAGGAAAAACAGCTAATAAGCAGCCATCTTCTCCTGTCTTAATATCAGAACTGGCCTGGATGCAGAGTTGGCCACATCATAGGCTGTGCTTCCTATTCTGCCCTTCTTTATGGCTGAGGCTCCCTGAGAGCTGATGGCGATCAGGGAGACATCCTCTTTCTCTGCCTCTGATTTGATCACCTCTGTTGATTGGCCCACAACCACCTTGGAAGTCACCTGTATGCCGATGGCCTTCAGGCTCTGAGATATCTCTGCAACCTTATCCTTGGCTAGGGCGACGTTGGCGTCGATCTCCTCATCGGTCTCCCCCTTGGATACGACATTGAGAAGAACTATCTCGCCAATTCCCTTCAGGCTCTTCAGGAAGGAGAGGGCGACCTCGGATTGCTGGGAGAGATCAGTGGGGAAGAGCACCTTGGCGAAGACCCGGGCGCAATACTTCTCCATGGTGCTGTCCTCCAGGGTCTTGTAGCGCATGATCAGGAGGTGGGTCTTGCCGAAGCGGAGGACATTTCGGGAGGCGCTACCCAGCAGAGCGCTCATTATCAGGCTTCTTCCCCTCGCCCCCATGGCCACCAGGGAGACATCCTCATCCATTGCCACCTTATTGATGGCGCTCGCCACCTCACCTTCCAGAACAGATACCACCTTCACCTTGACGGCAATCCCTGGGGCTCTGATGGTCTTTGCCTCCTCCTCCAGCTTCTTCTCGACATCCTTCATATCCGATACCGGGTCCCAGACCCTGGCGAGAGGATCCCTAGAAATGACATTAAGGAGAATTACTTCTTTCAATCCTGGCATTTCGCCGATGCATTCGATCACTTTCTTGGCATGTGCGGAGAAATCTGTAGCAATCAACACCTTCTCAAACATTTCTAGCTCACCTTACAACTCTATTTCCATTTCCTTATATTTCAATCTATTTCAGCAGAGCGGGCAGCCGAAGGACTCCTCCTCCAGCTCCAAGAGCTTTTGCCATGCTTTTTTGCACTGACAGTTAAGATCATTGAAGATACCGATATCCTGGGTGAGGTCATGTTTTCTGATCGCCTCCGCCAGGGAGGCATCGCACAGGCCGCAGTTATGGGGCCCCCGCCTGGTGCCAGCGCCCACTGGATCGCAGATGACCGGAGGGGGGGCGGCCTTCAGAACCTCAAGAGCGGACCACAGCCAGGGGGGTCTGAACTCCCCGCGCTCCCACAGCCTCTCCACGGGGGTATTGCGCTGCACATTGCAGAGATTGAGGGAGATCATATCTGCATAAGGGCGAACCGCCCGGGCAGAGGCTATGGCATCCCTCAGGGCCTGACCCTCAGTCAGCAGGGGGGGCTTCAGCAGAAGGTAGGCCTTGACTCCTCCTCCCAGGCGGTGTATCTTCTCCGAGGCGCGAACGAAGTCCTGGAAGAGAAAGCCCTTGCGGATGAGCTGCTCTCTGATCAGATCGTTTGCCGTCTCAAGGCCCATGGCAAACTCGGTCTGCAGGCGAGAGAGGCACTCTTCCACTGCACTGGAGTTCACGTACTCTGGCCGGGTCTCGATGATCAGCTTCTCGATCCCGGCGGCCTGCAGGCGGCGCAGGATCTGGCCCCTGGCCTTCGCAGGCATCTCCTCCGGGTCCAGGAAGCTGCCGCTGGTATAGATCTTGACCACGCTCACCTCAGGAGAGCATCTTTCCATGCCCCTCTCGAACTGGGCGATGAGGTCGTCTGCCGAGGTGGGCGCGCCCTCGCTGGCATAGCCGCACATGGTGCAGCGGTTCCAGCGGCATCCCCTAGTGCGCAGGATCATGGTGAGGGCCTGGGCAGGGCGCCCATCCACCAGGTCCTGGGAGCGCCATACGCTGACCGGCCTTCTTGGGTCCAGCCTATCCCCTGATCCTTTCATCTTCTTGCCTTTCATCCTCTGCCTTTCGTCCTTTACCCCAGATATCGCAGAGCACTGATGCCGGCTGAGGCGCCCTCGCCCACAGCAGTCGCTGCCTGCATCCGCCCGCCGGTCAGGTCCCCGGCGGCGAACACCCCGGGCATGCTCGTCTCCTGATTGAGGCGTTTGACCTTGATGTAGCCTCCAGTGGTTATATCCAGCCCCAGGCCCTCTGCCAGCTCTATGTTGGGCTTCATGCCCATCTCTACGAACACTCCGTCCACCCTCAGGGAGCGGGGGGTTTTTCCCACATCGAACTGCACGCCCTCCACAAACTCCTTCCCCTGGATCTCAGTGATACGGGCGCCGAAGGTGGCGGCGAAGTTGGTGAGGGACTTCAGCCTTTCCAGATAGATCGGCTCTGCCACCAACCTCTCTTTGGGGGAGAGGAGGTGGACTTTGCTTGCGATATTGGCCAGATATAGAATTGCCCTGGCTGCGCCATTGCCATAGCCTATCACCGCCACGTTCTTGTTCCGGAATAAGGCGCCATCGCAATGGACGCAATAGGAGACCCCCCTGGCGGTCAGCTCCTCCTCTCCCGGAACTCCGATCTGGCGGTGGCTGGCTCCCATGGCCAGGATGATCGCCCTGGCCTCATACTGCCAGTTCTCGGTCTTCAGGCGGAAGAAGTCGCCTAGGTTGACTATCTTCTCCACCTGCTCGACCTGGTTCTCCACTCCGAACCTCTGCGCCTGGGCCAGAATCCTCTCCGATAGCTCAATGCCGTGGATGCCATCTGGAAAACCGGGATAGTTCTCATAAAGGCCACCCATGGCAGTCTGGGAGCCATAGATGCTGCCCAAGACCAGCGTCTTCTTCCCACCTCTTGCGCAGTACATGGCTGCGGTCAGCCCAGCCGGGCCTGCTCCTACTATGACCACATCATACAAACGAATTCACCGTAAACCAACTTCCTCTTCAAGGTAGATAAAGTGTATGCAGCTCCTGTGAGTGAGTCTGCGGGAACACTGCAGAGATCTGTTCTGCCCGCAATGTTTTTAGACTAGAAGGTTGTTGATGGGGGTGCTTTCCGCAAACGCCGCGCCGATAGTGTAGCGGTTATCACTAGGCGTTGCCAACGCCTAAACTCGGGTTCGAATCCCGATCGGCGCATATAGATACTAAGTGAGCCAAAAGAGCATTAGGAATCAAAGTTACTTACACTATTGCCGCCGAGAGAATCAAACCAAAGCATTAAATAAAATGAAAGTACTTTAATTAAAGGAGGTCTGTGATTGGTCGGGGACTTGATGTCAACTCTAACAAGGATTGCTAAGGATGTTCGCAGCGATCCTGAAACAAGGAAAAAGGCCGAGGAATATCAATTGAAATATGGGGCCATTGGCGAGGACGACCTTAGGAAGATTTATTCAATTTAATCATTTTAATATAATATGTCCGATAAATCTTCTTATCTAGTAGTGCCGTTTTGTTCTGATGAAGTAGAATCGCGTTTAGGAGAAAGTCCGCAAGGCAAATACTTAAAGAGATACCTCAGAGATTTAGGGGCTAAAACGTGTATCCTTGAAGAAGAATATGTCGATAAAGATTTTTTAATAGATTTTCAAAAATTCTATTGCAGATCTTTCGATCATACAGGCAAATTCACACAAAGGCTCCACTTTTTCAAGGACATTATCTCATCGACAAAATTTAAATACTCATTACTGAATGACGATGGATCTTTCAAAGAATCATATTTGGGATTTGTCGTTATAAAGCCTATTAAAGATGAAAACGATCAAAAATTCATAGGTAGGACGCTGCTAGATCCGTATCATTCGAATAACTTGAATCGGCGAAGATTCCTTGGAAAAATATATTACGCAAATCTTTTCGGATTTCGCCTAGAAATAAATACTCTACCATTTCAAGCTCAAGATCAGGGCGTAAGTGCTTGTGCAACGATAGCTTTATGGGCTGCACTGCATCCGCTAAGAACTGTTTTCGGAATACCAGGCCACTCTCCTGCAGAAATAACAGAAATATCAACTTCACTGCCCTCTCCATTTCGAAAGTTTCCATCAAGTGGACTAACTTTGGAACAAATGGTAAATTATATCAAATTAGTTGGTCTAGATGTAGAGTACATAGAGGCCATAAATGATGATGTTATTGAAACAGTAGTAAGGGCATATTTATCAGCTGAATTACCTATTATAGCTGATTTATATTTAGATCATAAAATTAATCCCGGAAGGCATGCCGTAGTAATAAGCGGTTTCAAGTTAGACAAAAATAATAAGCTAGTAGAATTATTCATTCATGATGATGGAATAGGGCCATATAGTAGGGTAAAACCAAAAGGTAACTTCAGTATATGGGAAAATGAGTGGAACGAAACAGGATATGAAGTAAATCTACAGCATTTATTGGTTCCAATTTATCCAAAAATTAGGTTGTCTTTTTTCAAGATGTATATTGAATATTCAAAAATAAGGGATGAGCTGGAGAAACAGCTTGGGAACGATATAAGCAGAGAATTGGAGCTATTTCTTACTACTTCCTCAGATTACAAAGAAAACTTAATGAGAAATTCTATTGAGAACAAAATAGATCTTTTGACAAGATCTTTACCAAGATTTTTATGGGTTATAAGACTCAATAAAAAAGAAAAAATTATTGGAGACTTAGTCTATGATGCCACCTCAGTTTATGTTAGGGATAGCTTTTCTGTAACATATATGTATTAAATTAATAACATAATCTTATCTTGCTATTAAATCCCTAACTGAGAAACACAAGCTAAATAGGCTTCCGTCAGCTCCTTCAGGTCGATATGGCCATAGATATCGATCGCTTCCCGCCTGGAATCGCCCCTGAGCTCCTAGATGAATTCGCGCCTCATCCCCAGCCTGTCTTAGGTGAGTTGTAAACCAGTGCCTGCAACAGTGCGGATAGAGGTGCTCTTTCATCCTCTCCGATTCGGATTTGTGCAGGCCAATGCGCGCCGCTGCATTTGGGCAACTTCAGGATAGCGGCAGGCGGACTCAATCATGATAATATCAGGCATGAATCCCGGCGTAGAGTCGGTAGGTAGCGACACATCTCATGATGATCCCAAATCCCGGCCGTCATGACGCTATAAGGACCAAGCTATAGGATTAGAGATCCCTTAAATCCACCCGCACGAAACAGCGAGGAGCCTTGGAAAGCGGCACATGGACCTCAACTGCTATCTTTTTCCATCTCTTCACGTGGTCTTGGCGCGGATGATAGATGGTCGCACCCGGAGGATGAAGATGTTCGCAAGATGCGGTTATAGGATCATTTCCATGAGCAAAGCACAGTGGAAAATTCTCTGCAGTACATCGCCCATATGATTTAACGAAGAGAATGATCGAGAGGGCGTAGGGGCCGCTCTTCGGCCGTAAATGCCCGGAAGGCGGGGTTGATCCCCGGTCGATCAGGGGGCGGGCATCCAGCTGCCCGGATCGCATCCTCCCCCTCCGTCCGATGGCGCAAACCTCAGCCTCTCTTCTTGATCTCCTTTTCTATCTCCGCCCCCGCCTCGGTCAGGCCCCATATGCCGTTCTCTTCTGAGACCAGACCTCGTTCTGCCATCTCCGCCAGGATCTTGCCCACTATTGGTGCCGGTATGTGCCCGAACTTGGAGACCTTGTCCGCCGCTATCTTCCCCTTGGTTCCCAGTATCTGGACAACCCTTTCGCGCTGCTTGTTTCCCGTGATGAATCCCATATTTGCTGCCAGGTCATCTGCCATATCTCTCCCTCCTTTTTGCGTTAGCTTTATTAGCTGTACATCTCAATGTTAAAAGTGGCGGGCAGTCTGGGTGGCTCGGCGTCACCTGTAACCCGAAATCGCCGATACGCGGGGGGCGAAGCTGACGGAAGACCGCGGGCGCTGTGCGTTCAGTCCAGTTGCCAACTATGATTCTCCGTCCTGTAGGGATGGCACCGGTCCATGGGTCCTTCTGAGGAATGATCCATGTACCATGATTGCAGGAACCGGTTCAGGCCCGGAAGGGAGCAGACCCACTGCGGGTAACTATCGCTTATAGGTATAAGGGGAGGAGAAGGCAGCGGGAAAAACTGGCGCATAAGCCTGTGGGCAACCGCCGGCGTGCCCGCCATTTAATCAAGATCAAACCATTTCGCATCTCGCACCTCATCGCTTCGTCCGAAGCTCCAGACATATCGATTATGCAGCCTGCTTTGCGAGACTATCCCGCCCTGAAAACCTTCATATACAGCCCAGCAAAATGCTCTCTTTGGTTGATATTGATATCATAACTGGTGATTCCTTGGCCCCGGCGATCTTCTTCGACCTTACCCATACCCTGCTCGGGAAGACAGATGGCGAATACCATCTCTACAGTGATACACTGGATACGCTGAAGGCACTGCGTGAGCGTGGCTACCGGCTGGGAGTGATCTCCAACCTCTCTTTAGATGTGACAGAGGATGAGGTGCATGCATTCCTGGAGGAGTGCAGCATCGCCTCGTTCATTGAATCCGATCTCATCATCTTCTCCTCTGAGCATCCAGAGAGCATCAAGAAGCCCGATAAAAGGATCTTCGACCTGGCTCTGGAAAAGGGCAAACTGGCTGGGGCAGCAGGCAGCCCCATCTTCGTCACCGAGGAGCATGATCACATCCTGGCCGCCCGCTGCTATGGCTGGAGGGCGATACTGAAGCGAAACTGGGGGGAGTGCAGACCGGAGGATGGTGAGTGCGTGCATAGCCTCTCTGAGCTGCTCAGACTGTTGTGATCTGGCCGGTGTTCGGTTCCCATTCCTCATATTTATAATAAGTTCTACTCCTCAGTCCTGGACAGCAAAGAATGAGCACATCACAGATATGAGCACATCACAGATATGAGCACATCACAGATGAGATAAAAAATTTTATTACCTACCTGTCATAACACCTCATAGCGATGAATAAGAGAGTTATTTATGGAATTGTGATCTTTCTTATTGGTGTGGTGCTCAGTTTCGCCACATCAATTGAAGGGGATAGATTGATCATATCCCTGGGTCCGATCTTCATCGGCCTGACAACAATCGTCAGCGGCCTGGTGGATGAAAAGCGTTCCCGGGAGAAGAATGCTTTCATTGAAAAAGCCTCCTCGGGGCTGGCGACCCGGGATGACTGGCTCAAGAGAGGCGTTGAAAACTTCCGCTTCCAAGAGTATGGCGAAGCCATAAAGGCCTTCGACAATGCCCTGAATATGGACGGGAATTATGTCGATGCCTGGATGAATAAGGGCTCGGCCCTCCACGAGCTTGGCATGTACCAGGACGCCATCGAGGCTTATGATCAGGCCATCAGGATTGAGCCGAAAAACGCAAATGCTTGGAAACGCAAGGGGTTTGCCCTCAAAAAGCTTGATCTGGACTCTAAGGCCAAGGATGCATTCTCCAAAGCTGAAGAACTTGGATACCGATGAGAAGAATCATAATCGGGCTCTCAGATCCATCTTAGCACCTTCCTTACCCGGTCTTTGCCCCGGAGTGCAATGGGAATTGGGCGCGTTTGAGGCTCTCTCGATCCGAGGGATCACCACTCAACTCTGGGCGAAGGCTATCCAGCCCTCAATGGAGACTGAACCACCCTGCTCCTCTATTCTCCAAATGGAAAATTCTCCCCGGGGTCTGCACCACTGATCTCCCCGGATGATCCCGCTCGTTCTCCTTGATTTTTGTATATTGTTCTATTCTGGATTGATCCCATGCCCAGGCAGAGCACCTTATTGATAAAGGAGCAGGATCATGAGAACAATCAGAGAGTACTTAAAGCATAAACCGTGTCTGAGAGGTCAGACCCTGGATCGGGGCGAGCTTAAGCGGCTGGCTCGGGCCTGCGGATTGAGCCCCCAGAAGGCCAGGGGCGAGCTCAGAAGGCTGGGCTATGGGCTGAGCAAGAACAGCTACGGCCTGCCCATCCGGACGCTGCCTAAAGCCGATCGGTCGGAGTGCAAGGCAGTCAGGCCGAAGGCCAAAAGAACCTGTGATGGAGGCTGCTGCCCGCATTAAAAAAGCATTAGAATAAATTAGAAAAGTAATTGAGGTTGAGTTCAATTCCTGCATTGATAGAGCTGAAGGATATCAAGAAGACCTACCTGGTCGGAAGGAGCGAGTATCCGGTGCTGAAGGGCATAGACCTGGAGATAGAGGAGGGCGAGTTCGTGGCCCTGATGGGGCCCTCAGGCAGCGGCAAGTCCACACTGCTGAACATCATCGGCTGCCTGGACCGGCCCACCAGTGGGCGCTTTGTCCTGCAGGGCAAGGATATCAGCCGGACCTCTGACCAGGAGCTGGCCCGTATCCGCCGGGAGGAGCTGGGCTTCATCTTCCAGACCTTCAACCTCATCGCCCGGATATCCGTCCAGCAGAATGTGGAGATTCCCCTGATGCTGCGCGGCATCTCCCGCAGGGAGAGAAGGGAGAGGGCCACAAAGCTCCTGGAGAGCTTGAATGTGGCCCATCGGGCGGAGTTCGGCCCGCAGAACATCTCTGGCGGAGAGCGGCAGAGAGTGGCGATAGCCAGGGCCCTTGCCAACGATCCCAGGATCATCATCGCCGATGAGCCCACCGGCAACCTGGACCTCAAAAACAGCTCCGAGGTCATGAAAATCCTAAACCGGTTGCATGAGGAGGGCAGAACCATCATCATGGTCACCCACAACCCGGAGATAACCGGGAACTGCAGCCGGGTCATCCGGCTCAGAGACGGACGACTAATGGAGAATGCCTGAATGAATAGGATTTTTATAGTGATTCTGATGCTGCTGGTTGGGGGCCAGGCAGCAGGATATGAGTATCGTATGCCTGTGAACATCCAGAGCAGTACTGCTCCTGCGGTGTTGATGCCCGGGGACGAGGCGATCCTTACCATCCAGATGCAGAATGGTGCTGCGGCATATGGTGTGGGAAGGGATGCGGGAGCCTCCTCCTCCTCAAATATCGTTTTATCCACTCCCATAAACCACACCACTCTGCATGGCACTTCTGAGCTGGAGGTCATCGATCCCGATTGCTATGATCTGGGGATGATCGGGCCCAATGATTCATTTCCCATCTATTATAAGCTGCAGGCATCGGATAACGTGAGCAGTGGCACCTATCTGCTCGGCTTTGAGGTCCAGGGAGGCTATGACATGATCACCATCAAAAGGGAGATTCCAGTCAAGGTGGACTCCTCGACGGTGAGCATGGCGATCATAGAATCTGCTCCCTCCGCCAACCCCTCCGCTACCCCCGCGACTGCTGCCACATTAAACCTGAATGTGGCCAATCCCCGGGAGAACACCCTAAATGCAGTAACTATAGTTCCCTCAGCTCAGGGGCTGAGATTCTCTCCCGAGAGGTATTATATCGGCACCATGGATGCGGATGAGATCTTCACCATCAGCTTCGTTGTGCAGTCCACTGATCCCCTCCAAAGCTCCATCCGGGGGGCGAGCAATATCAGCTTTGTGGCTGAGTTCAAGAACGGTGACACCTGGCACCAGTCAGAGCCTTACATCACCACCTACAGCCCGCCTGTGCATGATGCCGGTTCGAATAATTATCTCCTGCTGCTGGCCATCGGCCTTCTGGCTCTGTTGGCTGCTGGCGGCTTCCTCTATCGCAAGCGGCTCTCGAAGGGCGGCGGAGCGGGAAAGGGGCCGGCCTGAGAGCTGGTGGTGGCAGAGACGAGGTTGCAGAGATGAGGTTGCAGGATATGCTGGAGTTCATCTCCCTGGGGTTCAAGAGCGATCGCTTCAAGACGCTCATGTCATCTTTGGGCATCATAATCGGCGTTCTGGCGATAGTGGTGATGCTCTCTGTGGGCGAGGGGCTGTACACAGGCGTCTCTGACCAGTTCTCCACCCTGGACCTGGATGTGATCCATGTGATTCCGGGCAGCGCTCACTTCGGCGGGCCGGGCGGGGGTCCGGGTAGCAGAAATGCAGCTGAGCCCGCCAAGTTCACCGATAAGGACACCAAGGTCCTGGAGAACGTGCCGGGGGTGAAGAATGTCGCCCCCCGGAGCTTGGCCGGCGTGGTGATCTCCTTCCGGAACACCAACAGCTCAAGCAGCATCACTGGCGTTGACCCGGAGAAGGAGCAGGGCCTGAGGGAGGAGGTGGTCTTGGGCCGGTGGCTCTCGGGATCTGATCACCGGTCGATAGTGATCGGCAACGGCATATCCCAGGGGATGTTTCGCATGAAGGTGGCCCCGGGAAACAAGATCCGGCTGTACTACAAAGATCGGCCCATGGACTTCACTGTGGTGGGTGTGCTGAAGGAGGAGAAGGAGACGGGCTTCGGCGGTGGTATGGGGGACAGCGCTGGCAATATCCTATACATCACCCACAAGGCCATGGATGAGCTCCTGGGCGGGGAGAGCTATTATTACGATGTCTTTCAGGTGACAGTCTACAATCCCAATCAGCTGGATTCAATAATCGACAGGATCATGAACGACCTGCGCCGCCACCACAGGGATGAGGCCTACGATGCCATCACCCCCCGGGAAATCCTCAGCACACTGATGAGCACCCTTTCCATGATCAAGTACGCTCTGGCGGGGATTGGGGCCATATCCCTGCTGGTGGGGGGAATCGGCATCGCCAATGTGATGATGCTTACTGTAAGGGAGAGGGTCAGGGAGATCGGCACTCTGCTCGCCCTGGGGGCGACGGTGGAGGACATTCGCAGGCAGTATCTGCTGGAGGCTGGCGTCCTGGGGATGGTCTCAAGCATCATCGGCATTATCCTGGGGGCCGGGGCCTCCTCTGCTATCGGCTCATTGGCCGGGCTGCCCTTCTCCATAACCCCGGAGTCTATGATCCTGGGCATTCTGTTCGGCGTTCTCACCACCACCATTGCCGGCTTTTATCCGGCGAACAGAGCAGCAAGGCTTGACCCTATAGAGGCATTGCGGGCGGAGTGATCTGCCCTGAATGCAAGATCAGGTCTTGGTGGGGGACTTGGGGTAGTGGGCTTTGCCTGAAGATGGATGGCGCATCTGCTCTCTGAAGGGCCAGATGCTGCCCGTTGTATACTGGATGAGGGCTTCTATGATGCTGTAAGAGCAAAAGAGAGACACAAGAGGATTCTGGAGTGGGTGGGGGGGCGGCCTGCCTTCAGGCCATACCCTGAACAGATCAACTGGAGAGCTGCAACCCAAGAGCTGCAACCCCTCCCCGCAGGGGATGTGGGCTGGCTCTCCGGGCTGATCCGTCTTCAGATTACAATTAGACTTCCTGGCTTGGGCAGCCTGGATCTGGGCAGCCTTTCTGCCTTCTTCAGGCCGTCCTCCACGGCATCGCGGATGATATAGCCGCCCACATGCAGCACAGTATCTCCCAGCTCTGCATCCCTCTCCATGGAGCCGGTGCAGGGATAGGCATGGTGGGCCTCCGATATCCTCTCCCTCAGGTCGGGCTGATCCGGCTCCAGCCCCAGCATCCTCTTGGCCACAAACCAGGTGGAGCCACAGGGGGCGCTGCGGACGACATTGGCCCCCATTATCACATCCTTGCCCTCTCTGCTCCCCTGAACGGTGAACTCGATCACCGGGTCGCCAATTCTGGCCTCCTTCAGGAACTGGGCGATGATGGGCTTATTCGGGTCCGGCCGCAGGGCGCAGAAGGGCTTGGCGAAGGCCGCCTCCATGCCCAGCTCAGCTGCCTTCTCCTCCACCTGCCTTCTCTGCCCCAGAGGCATCTCCTTGGGGGACTCCGATCCGCCGATGATCGCTTTGATCCCCGCCTCCTTGAACTTGGGAAGCAGGCCGTAGAGGATATCGGGATGGATATTGATCACTATGATGATATCCGCTTTTGGTATATCCTTGGGCAGCAGGGGCTCCACATCATCTATGAAATCCCCGTATGTCGAGGGATCGGGCATCTCCACCAGGGCCACAATATCCTTAGCCAGGTCCGGGGCGACATTCCGGCATTCAGTGCAGGCATCTGCGCAGGAGATGCAGAACCCTGAGTAATTAACCAGATTGCCCACTACTCTGCTGCCGAAGTCGCCACTGTAGAATACCGCCAGCTTCATCTTCTCACCATCTCATTATCCTTTACCACCTTTCCGTCGATCATGCATATGAACTGATCGAGGGGGATCTTCTTTCCTGATCTTTCTATTGCCTGCTCAACCAGGCCGATGAGATGGGAGCAGCAGGGAACCTCCATCCTGAGGACGGTTATATCCCGGATATCATTTGAGCTCAGTATCTCTGTCAGTTTGGAGACGAAGGGCTCGCCTGGGTCGAGCTTGGGACAGCCTATCAGGACCACCCTCCTCCGGATGAACTCAGAGATCATGGGGCAGGCAAATGCCGAGCAGTCTGCGGCTATCAGCAGGCTGGCCTCCTTGAAGTAGGGGGCATCGGTATGGGCGAGGCGCATCTGCACCGGCCAGCTGGAGAGCTGGGAGCCGGGGCCGAGCCTCTTCAGATGCTTTCCCGGCCCCTCTCCCTGCCCCTCTCCCCTCTCCATCTGCGAGCCCGGCATTCTATGAATGGGAAGATCGCAGGGGGACTTTGGCTCCGATTCTCCCTCATGCCCTTCTGCCCTCTCAGCATTGGCGCTTTGAAGGGCCCTGGATTGCCGGGAATGCTCTGCCGCCGCCTTCTCATCGAATGCCTCTACCTCTCTCATCTCTATGGTCAGGGCTCCTTTGGGACACTCGCCAATGCAGGCCCCCAGGCCGTCGCAAAACGACTCCCTCACCACTTTGGCCTTTCCATCCACTATCTCGATTGCTCCCTCTGAGCAGGCGATAACACAACTGCCACAGCCATCGCAGAGGGACTCATCGATCTTGATGATATTTCTTTTGACCATTCTATTCCGCCATCATCCTCTTGATGTCCTCGTCCGGGGTGCTGATCAGCCGGATGTCATAGCGGTCCACCAGGATCTTGAGCATCTCGTCATTGATCCATCCGGGGACTATGGGCCCCAGCCATATCCCCTTCATTCCCAATGCCAGGAGCGACCACAGGACGGCCACTGCCTTCTGCTCCATCCAGCTTATCACCAGTGTCAGGGGAAGCTCGTTTACGCTCACTCCGAAGAGATCGGCCAGGGCATCGGCCACCTCCAGGGCGACGATGGCATCATTGCACTGCCCCAGGTCGATCAGGCGGGGGATGCCCTCGATATCCCCTAAATCCAGGTCATTGAAGCGGAACTTGCCGCAGGCGAGGGTGAGGACCACAGTATCTCCAGGCAGCTTTTGCACAAACTCCCGGTAGTAGTCGGACTTCTTCAGGGGGGCGTCACAGCCTCCCACCAGGAAGAACCTCTTTATCTTGCCCTTCTCCACCAGCTCCTTGATCTTGGCGGCATGCGAGAGGAGGGCGGAGGTGGAAAAGCCAGTGGTAAGGACATACTCTCCTGGAGCCTCGGGCAGCTCGGGCAGCTCCCGCGCCCTGGCTATCAGCTCTGAGTAGTCATAGCCGTCGATGTGCTTTACCCCGGGGAGATAGACCGGGCCGGTGGAGAACATGCGGTCTATATACTCCTCCCGGGGAGGAAGGAAGCAGTTGGAGGTGCCGAAGAGTGCCATGGGATACTGGGCGAAGAGCTTCTTTTGATCAAACCAGGCCTTGCCCAGGTTGCCAGCCAGGTTCTTGTACTTGCGCAGACCCGGATAGCCGTGAGCGGGAAGCATCTCCGAGTGGGTGTAGACGAAGACGTCTGTGCCCTCCACCTGCTGCAGGAGCTTATCCAGAGCATTCATATCATGGCCGGTGATGAGGATGCCATGCCCTTTCACCGTCCCCGTACTCACCTTGGTCGGCTCAGGCTCGCCGAAGCTCTCGATGTGCGCCCGCTTGAGGAGCTTCATGGTCCTGATATTCATCTCTCCCGCTTTCACTGCCAGGTTCAAGAACTCCTCCGGATCGAAGTTGACATTGGTCAGGGTGGAGAAGAAGCCCCTCTCGATGAATGCATCCACCTCCGGATCGGTGTAACCCAGCTCCCGGGCATGATAGAGATAAGCGCTGATGCCCTTGATGGCGAAGAGCAGGTTATCCTGCAGCCGGGCGACGGTCGCTTCCTTTCCGCATACTCCCTTCACTGTGCAGCCGGTGCCCCGGGCGGTCTGGGAGCACTGGTAGCAGAACATATCCAGTTTCTCAGTAGCTGCCATTTTCTATTGCCTCACTATCAAGTATACTAATGATACCAAAGTATATAACCTGGAAAGTTTCCCCGAGTATACCATGCAGGAAGGATGCACAGTAAACCAGACGGTGAAGTATATCGCCAGGAAATGGACCATGCTCATACTGCTGGAGCTCTATAAGGGCGAGGGGCACACCCGGCGGTTCTCAGAGCTGAAGGGCTGCCTGGCGGGGATCACCCAGAAGGTTCTCTCCGCCCGGCTCAAGGAGCTGGAGCGGGAGGGGCTGGTGGAGAAGAGGATGGAGGGCACAGCCTTTCCCCTGAAGAGCGAGTATACACTCACTGAGAGCGGCCTGGAGATGATCGATGTCATCAAGGGCATGAAGCTGTGGGCACTGCGCTGGAAGATAAAGAACATCGAGTGCAAGAGCCAAGACTGCTGCCAGTGCGTTCTTTGAGAGAATTGGAGTCGAGGATGATATCAGGGCTCTTCTTTCCCTGAAGTTGGTCGTTATGCTCCAGATATTTCCCTTGGATCTCTGATTCATTATGAATATCTGCCATAGCCGGGAGGCGTTCTTCCATCTCTTTGAGCTTTTTCTTAAGACGATTAGCTAGGCGGTTGTATGCTACTAATAATATCCGCTCGGAGGAGTGATCCGCAGGCTGTTTAGCATAGATCGAAACTCATTGAAAGACCAGTCGGACAGCTCTCCCGAGATTGTTACTTCGGTGTGATTGTCAACGAAGCAACATGCCTCGTAACATGCGGGCGTGATGATCGGCTCTTTTTCTGACCCACGGTATTTTTTTTCTTTGTGTGTGATAAGCAGTGCTTATTGTTCCTGGATTTCTACAACAGATCGATCGGAGATCCACTTTTCTTCCACATCCAGAAACGTGTCTGGTGTGACCGTGGCGGTTTTACTCGCATTTTCTAATAAAAAGTGAAATGTATATATACTATCCACGCAGGATTAGACTAAATGCGTTTGAACCGAAATGAGATCAACGCTCTGCTCCTGATAACCAGCTCCCAGAGCGCTCTCCGTCCTCTGGATATCAACGCCCACCTTGGCCTGCGGCGCGGGTCGGTGTCTCGAATAATCACTCAGCTCAGGGACAAAGGACTGGTAGACCGGGAGGATTCGGAGATTGTCCTGGCCAGGGCCCCTCCAGCAGATAGCTTCAAAAGGCTCTATTATGCCCACCGGGCCTCTCCCTTCCAGCTTCTTCTCGCTGACGGACGGATAGAGCTCCTCTCCCGGTTGGACCAGAGCACTAAGAGCGCGAAAGAGCTTCATGAAGAAACCGGCATTCCCCTCAAGACCGTATACTACTATCTGCACGACCTGGCCCGTTTGGGCGTGGTTGTTACGACCAGGAAGGGAAAACACTCGCTATACTCATTCAACTATGTCTACTGGGGCGCTCTGAAGGACTTCGTCTCTGCCCTGCAGGAGTACGACAAGTCTCGCCTTGTTCCCAGAGAGGCCTTGATCATAAAGATCTACAAAGACAGCGTGCTCTTCAAGAGCCTGCGAGTGCAGGATGCCACCCCTACATCCTTCAGTGCCTACATAGACTACGGGATTGAGCTGGGCCTGCGGGACAACTACTACACATTGCCCAAAAGAGAGCTGTCTATTGAGGACGTTTTCATCCACTCCCTGGACTCGGCAGAGGGCCGTTCTCAAAGGCTCTTTTGCATATTGTTCTATTTGAGGAACAGGGATAAATTGCAGAGCGTCCTACATCCAATGGTAAAGGAAATAAGGGCGGTTTTGCAGGGAGAAAAGGTCAAAGGCTATCCTTCGATGGAAGATATCGAGGATAGGGCGGAGATGTATGGCATTGAGCTATGATAGGATAACCCGAAGAGAGGAGGTCGATGAACTCTTCGAGCAGCTCGGCCAGGTTCTTGATCGGAGGATTCAGGTCATGCTCATAGGCGGAGCCGTATTGCTGGAGCTGGGACTTAAAGACTCCACCAAGGACATCGATGTGGTCTGCAGAAATGAGTTTGACAAGGATACCCTTCTCCTTTCCGCCAGGAGACTGGGTTTCGAACTGGTTGGCCCGGAGAAGAGACATGCTCGGTTGGGTGCCAAAAGGCTGGCTGTGAAGCGCATGCGAAATCTGGACGTCTTCGCCGGTAGGCTCTGCTATGACTTCGAGTTGGGTGTGCCCATGTGGCAGCGGTCTATCGTGACCAGAACCTTTGGGGATCTGATAGTGAGGAACGCCTCAAGAGAAGACATCCTGGTCATGAAGTTGATTGCCAACCGGGAAGGTGATGCCGACGATTGCGCCGCTCTGATGGGAGGGGGCCTCGATTTCTATGCCGTTTATGAGGAAATAGAAAGACAGTACCGCAAGTCCGGCGAGCTGGAGCAAAAGATCTGGATAACCTATATCGAAGAGGGCATAGGCAGGCAGGAAGAGGAATTCAGTATGAAGGTGCCCATTGCGGATGGGATTTAGCAACTGGCGAATGAGTATCGGCAAAGGCTGTATCATAAATTAAGCTCTTCCAATACAGGCCAATGATAAAGCTGTGGACTCATTACTGAGCAGAATCGCAATTACATAACCAAGGAGATCGGCAAGATTCTTTCCAATATCTGGCGGATCAAGGGGCTGGCGGAAGAAGCAATCGAAAAACACATTTTCAACTATTCGGACAAGATCTTGCTCTCTCTCATTTCACCTCTACCTCCTGTGGGGCCCGAGGCGAAATATCACCCCCTCAAGCTCCCTCTGGCCAATGAGAATACGGTGCCCACCAGGCACAGCCCGGCAAAGACGATGAAGGCCAGCCGGATGCTCTCCATGAGCATATCTGCGCTCTCCTGACCGATCTGGACATGGCCCATGATAATAGAGAATATGAGCATGACAATACCCAGGCTGAGCGACTGGCCGACCAGCCGCATGGTGCTCACCATCCCCGATGCTACTCCATAGTCGCAAGGATTCACCGAGCTCATAATAGCGTTGGTGTTGGGCGAGGCAAAAAGGGCAAATCCCAGTCCCATGAGAACCAGACCGAAAAGGATTCTCTCCAGAGGGGTAATGGGCTCAAGAAAAGAGAACAGAGCCAGGCCGAGGACACACAGACCCATGCCGGCGGAGGCCACAATCCTGGGCTCGATCCGGTCCGAGAGCCTTCCCGCCAGGGGGGAGAGGATGGCCTGCACCACCGGTTGGGCGACCAGGATCAGGCCGGCCGCCTCCGGTCCGAAGCCCTTCATATACTGCAGGTAGAGGCTGAGCAGAAATGCCACTGCTGCCGTGGCGCTGTAATTGATCAGGGCGGCCAGGTTCGAGAAGAGGAAGACCACATTATTGCGGAGTAGGTTCACCTTCAGAACGGGATTGGCGTTTTCATTCTCCCAGCGAAGGAAGATGATCAGGACCACCAATGCAACAAGCAGCAGCAGAGCTCCCATTCGATCAGGGATGATGGTCAGGCCGTATATCAGGGCGAGGAGCATGGCTGCATAGAGGATAGATCCTGTGGCATCGAATTCCCCCTCCTGTGCGCAGCGCCACTCCTCTTTGATCTTCCACCGGGCAATGGCCAGGGCCAGCAGCGAATAGACGGCAACGCCAAGATAGATGAACCTCCAGCCGGCATATGAGGTTATGATCCCGCCCAGAAGGGGTCCGGTGGAGAGGCCCAGGTATGCTGCCGCCACATTGATCCCCAGCACCCTTCCCCTCTTCTGTTGGGGGAAGACAGAGGCGAGAATGGCAATGGAGGTGCCGAAGATCATGGCGCTGCCCAATCCCTCCATCATCCGGGAGGCGATGAGCATGTAAACCCCAGAGGAGATGCTGCAGAGAAGAGAGGATACAACGACCATCAAGAGCCCTGCCAGAAATACCCTCCTCCTTCCGTGGATATCAGCCACTCTGCCGAATGGAACGATGAAAATAGCAGCTGCGAGCAGATATCCCGTCATTATCCACCCCAAGAGGGATTGGTCGGGGATGGAAAAGTCGCTATTGATGGCGGGAAGGGCAACGGTCACAGATGAGCTGAGAAAGGGGGTGATAAAGGAGGACATGCAGGCTGCAAGCAGCACTGCTCTCTTATCGTTCATGGCAATGCTGCTCTGGGCGGCATATATTCATAAAGCCATCCCGGCCCCTGGGGGGGGGGGGGGGGGAGGGGCCCCTGGGGGTTAGGTGGGGGGGGGACGGCCGGGGGGCCCCGGGGTCTTTGTTGTAAGGCCTGCGAATCCAGATCTCGCCACAAAGCCACTGAGGCGAAAAGCCGCTGAGGAAGAGCTTCACAGGCACAAAAGCAAGAGAGAGATTGTGGCCTCAGGTTCCCTCAGAGCAAGCAGCGAATAGCCTCTCTTTAGCCTCTTTTTTCCAGGATCTCCACCCTCCTCTCCAGGGATCTGATCTTCTCCATCAATTCATTCAGGAGCCCCTCCAGGCGGACGATCCTCTCCTCGTCCCGGGGAACCGGAATGGGCCTGGTCAGAAGATCCTCCTTATACTCCTCCAGGATGGGGTTATCCGAGTCTCTCATTATCCTTCTCTTTCCTTCTCTCTCCGGCATAGCAAGCCACCTCCCATAGGCAAATGACCAAATCGCCTTTTTCTGATCTTATGCTCCTTCTGTGAATATGCATCTTGCCCTCAGATCCAATCCTCTCCCCGGATCTGCCCCTCTTCATAGATCCTCTCCGCCCTATCGCAGATCCTCTCCCAGTCGTAGCTTCGCGCCAGCTCTTGGCAGGGGATGCGCATCCTGTCGCTCTCTCGCAGGGCTGAGAGGAGGGCCTCTGCCAGCGCCTGGGGCCGGAGCGGGCAGATGAATCCCGTGTCCCCTCTGACCAGGTCCATCACTGCATTCATCCGGTGCTCGACTGTCACCACCGGCAGGCCGCAGGCATTGGCATCCAGGGCGGCCATGCCGAATCCCTCTCTGGTGGAGGGGGAGGCGAAGGCCCGGGAGGACTTCATCAGGGCCAGAGCATCATTGTAGCTCTCCATGAATCCATAAAACCTGATATTCTCATCCAGATTCATCCTCCCGGTCAGAGATCTCAGCCTCTCCCTCTCCGGGCCGTCGCCAATGATCGCCACCTGCACATCCGGCAGCTCTGACCTGATCATGCCCACTGCCAAGATGAGCTGATCGATGTTCTTATGGGCGGCCAGCCTTCCAGCAAAGATTATATCCGATCCCTCCGGAGAGGGGGAGATCTCATCGATCCTCTGCCAGTCGATGCCGTTGGGAAGCAGCTGCACCCCCTTTGCCCCCAGCCCCTCTAAATCCCTCTTCGTTCTCCTCGATACTGCTATATTGCAATCTGTCAGCCGGGCAGCAGCCCTTTCTATGATCCTGCCCGCCGCCCCCCTCCTTCCCAGGTAATCATACCAGTACTCCCCCCAGACCTCATGCCAGGTGATGAAGAGCCTCTGGGGGGCCTGGCCGTTTCCCTTTTCCCAACGGGAGAGGCGAGAGAGGAAGCGAGGGGGGAGGTGAGGGGAGAGGCGAGAGGAGAGGCAGGTGGAGAAGCAGGACAGGTAAGGAAAGTTCTGGCAGTCCACCACTGCCTCCCGGGGGGGGCGGGCGAGCAGATCAGCAGCGAAGGCCGCAGCCTCCCTGATCGATCTCCTTCCATTGACATAAAGAGGCCTGGGCTTGCATATGCCGTGCAGGCGGACACCATCTCTCAGGATCTCATCCTCCCCCGGCCACCATTTGATACCATAGCAGTGGACGGTGTGCCCGCGAGAGGCCAGCCTTGTGGAGAGCTCATAGATCCTCTTCTCCGCCCCGCCCTTGATCCAGGGATAGATGGCATCATAGACGTAGGCGATCTCCACCTCTCAATCCCCGTCCTGGTGGCTCCTGTAAAGCAACAGCAGGCTGATGAACATCCCTGAGAATATGGTCTGAATTCCAAGGATGGTGAGTATCATGGCCAGCATGGCATTCTGGGCGGCATCCAGCGCACCGAAACCTGTCCCTCGCCAGCTCATGAGGAGATCCAGGCCGATGATAATTCCTCCTGCCAGGAGAGCCAGCCCTATAAGCAGCTCCTTTTCCAATGAATGGTAGCTGATCAGCCTCTCCATTCCGCCCGACCTGGACAGGCCCCAGGCAGCGCTAAAAGCCCTGAAATGAAGCCCGGCCAAGAGCATCTGATAGCCGATGATCAGCAGGAGCCCCCCCAGTATCAGTGAATGCATCCTCGAGCCGCCCTGCATATAGACCGCCACCGCCAGGATCAGGCCTAAGAGGAGGGCGAGCAGTCCGGGGAGGAGGAGAAAGGGCCCTGGCCGGTAAAGCATCATGAAACGTAGATGTCTCCAGCCATCGGTGAACGAATTGAGCTTGGAGCTCCCCTGGCGGGGATGGTAGGTGATGGGAACCTCAGCGATCCTCAGGCCGCGGGAGGCGGCCTCGATCACCATCTCCGAGGCGAACTCCATCCCTCCTGACCTGAGGTCCAGTCTATTCAGGGCATCGCGGGTCATGCCGCGCAGACCGCAATGGGCGTCGGAGATCCCAGCGGAGAAGAGCCGGTTCAAGATCCAGGTCAGGAGAGGGTTTCCGAGATACTGATGAAGGGCGGGCATCGCCCCGGGCAGGATCCTGCCCTTCAGCCTTGAGCCCATGACCAGGTCATACTGGCCGCTCTCCAGCAGGGGCAGCATATCCAGTATGGCCTCGGGATCGTAGGTCAGGTCCCCGTCCATGAGAAAGATATAATCCCCGCGAGCCTCCTGGAAGCCCAAAAGATATGCATTGCCATATCCCAGCCTCTGGGGGAATACCACCCTGCCCCCACAGGAGGCAGCGATATCCGCCGTCTGGTCGGTGGAGCTGTCGGAGACTATTATCTCTGCGGAGAGGCCAGCCCTCTTGAAGGCCTCCTGGGCTCTCTGGATACACTGGCATATGGTCTGGGACTCGTTTCTGGTGGGGATGATCAGGCTTATCTGGGGCACATCTTCCCTTACTTTGGTTTAGCTGTTAAGCCTTTCCTTTTGCAGATATGCTGACCCCTCTCACCCAGCCTCAGTCGGTTGATCTCAGAGCGTCTCGGGCTCGACCTCATGCTTGAAGGAGAGGGTCACCCTTGCTCTGTACTCCACGACCCCTCCCTCTGAAAGCCTGCTGTCCATCCTCGATACCTCGGCGATCCTCATATTGGTCAGCTTTCGGTTTGCAGTCTTGATAACTGACTGGACGGCATCTTCCCAGCTCTCATTTGAGGTTCCCACAAGCTCGATAAGATTGTACACGCTCTTGCCAATTAGGGCTCTCATAAGATATTATCTGCTCTCCTGATTGATATATTTTGTTGGGTAAAGAAAAGAGATGGCCAGAGGGATGCGCAGATATGCTCTGCGCAGATATGCTCTGCGCCCTTAAGTGCTCTTCTCTTCCCCGCTCTTCTCCTCCTCAGCCCTCTCTCTTTTGCTCTCCTCCTCACTTCCCTCTGCCTGGGGGGCATCTGTCGCT